>CADCEV010000033.1 GCA_902800525.1 uncultured Bacteroidales bacterium | reverse complement strand
AAATCCTCGCCGGGATAATTGGTTAACGGGGCGTCCGGCACAACATTCTCAGTCTCGCTAACCAAGAAAGGAATGTTACGGATTTGATAGTTAACATGTGTAATTATTAAAACGTAACAAAGATGCAAACAAATCTTTATCCGTCATCGCTCGTGTATGAGGATGGCACTGAGGTTAGACTTTGTCCGTTATCAAAGACCAAAGGCAAACCGTTCTATTGTTCACGTGACGCGCGGTTCTTTTCTTACCGCCTTAGCAAGTCACGCGGATACTACCTTCGTGAAATTAAGCCCAACCATTATGCAGCAAACACCAAGTATTGCAGCGGTGGTCGCAAAAACTACCTTTGTATTCGTCAAGCAGGTCGCACATGTCATATGCTGATGGCGTTGACGTGGTTGGAGCCGTGTCCGTCGGAGACGCATGTGGTAGATCACATCAATGGTGTAGCTACCGACAACCGTGCGTGCAACCTGCAATGGGTGACCCGTAAAGAAAATGAGAAACGCGCGGTGATACTGCGGGCAAGGCGCTTGATTGCGCGGCAAGACAAACGACCGGACTTGCTGCCGGAGAACATGAAGCCGGAGGAACTATTGGCGTTGTTCAATGCCTATAACGTGGCAGGGGATTGCTATGAGGGAGAATAGCGGAGCTTACGCTCCTTGTCGGAGACGTAATCCTCCCGCTCGCGAAAGAACTCACGGGCACAGGACAACGAAAGACGGTAACTCCGGCAACGGAGGTGCCGGACACAGGACAACGTAACCGGCATCAAATGCCGGGCTAACAGACGAAGGCAGATAACCCGTGGAATACCGCGGGGAACAGAACACCGAAAGCGGCATTTGATGCCGCGACAAAAAACAAAGAAAGAATATGAAAGCAATAGAAATGAATCAAGCCCTCATGGAGGCAATCCAAACAACAGAAGTATTAGGTGCCAGCGCATTGGAAGAGACACGCGCATTGCGGCAGTTGGTGGCATCGGCAAATGCGAGAATCGAGGAACTGGACGGTCCAGCGGTAGAGGACGCGAAAGCGTGCGCCATCGAGCAGAACGGCGAGGAGAAAGGCAAGTTCCTCTTTGATGGACACCACTACGAGCTGCGCAAGGCAGAGACGTATGATTTTATCGGGAAGCCGCAGAAGTACACGATGGCAGAGGGCGTGGCTTTTAGGCAGAAGACAGCCGAGCAACAAGTGCTCAAAGCTAAATCGGCGGTGATTACCAAGGTGCTCAAGACGTTACGGGAGAATTTCCCGACGTTGCATCCGAATATCGCGGCGGATAGCGTGGAGTACACGGTGGTGTGTGTGGATTAAAAAAGAAAAGAAGCAAAAGAAAATTAAAAATGTCAAGTCTGTCTAGTCTGTTTAGTCCCCCTATAATCCCCCAAAGGACTGGACAGGACTGGACAGGCGAGACAGACTAAACAAAAATTATTTATTATGGACTTTAATCAATTTTTGACGCTATTTCAGCCGGACAAAGAGTTCACCAATCGCCTTGGAGCAGCGCAACGGCTTTGGGAACAAAGTACCGCCGCTAAGCAACAGGCGATCATCGCATGGCTGGAGACACATGGCGCATACAAAGGGCGCAATCCGTATTTTTTCATCTTGGACTTCAAGCCGCAACAGATGCAGATGTCCTATGCTGACTACTACGCCAAATACGGCACGACGCTGGAGCGGGATGGATGGAAAATGACAAATCCGACAGGACAGCAAGTAATTTACGTTAAAAACTAAAAGTATGGATTATCCTTTATATGACGTACCTTATTTGGTACGAGACCCGAATAATTTTCGGATGTCGGCAAAACGGCATGATATTGAAGTAAGGAATCAGGCTGTGGTGGATGATTATTTTGTGGCGAGGGCAAACGGGGCTTCGGCGCATGAGGCGCGAGAAGTGGTGGCTACGAAGCATGGCATCATTCCGAAACGGGTACAAACGATCATAGTTTGGTTCTTTAATGAAGCAAAAAAACGAAAAAAATACGATTTTTTGATAAAATTCGCACCTTTTGAGGAACACTAAAATGAATATCGTATTATCTTTGCACCGTCTTTCAGTTGAGAGGCGGTGTTTTTGATGCCTAACCTCTGCGCAAGGTCTGCGCAACCTCTGCTACTTGAAACGAAGTTGAAATGAACTTGAAATGATAGAAAACCGCATTCAATGCGGCGTAATTAACATACATTTATTAACCCCAAAAACCTAAATCAAAATTATGGCAAAGTATGAACCGATTGAGATGGTGAAGTCTTACAGCGGTAAGATCTGTGAGCACAGCGATGTGTATTTCGCGAAAAAGGGTAAGACCCTGTACACCGGTAAAATCTGCAATCCGCGCACCAAAGCGTTCTCGGAGGCGGAATTGGCACGACAGGCGAAGTTTGCACAAGCCCGTGCAGCTGTCAAGGCTCTGACCGAAGAGCAGAAAGCGGCTTATGCGGAGGCGTTTGCGAACCAGAAAAAGTATTCCACGCTGCAAGGGTATATGTTCGCGATGGAATACGCGAAGATTGCGTAAGAAAGACTCGGCGCTTACGCACCGAGCACCTAACAAAGAAGAAACAACCATTAAACCAAACCTTAACATTATGGGAAAAGTAGTTTTTGAAGACCCGGTACA
>CADCEV010000032.1 GCA_902800525.1 uncultured Bacteroidales bacterium | reverse complement strand
TGCCGATAATTTCTCCAATGGTGTAGATGCCGGATGTTACTGGAACGTTACAGGAATATCTTTAGGTGTACGCTATAAATTTTAATCAACATAATTAACTAATAAACTTTTTAAAATAATTAAGGTAATGAAAAAGTATTTATTCCTTGCCATGCTTGTAGTAGCAAGCGTAATGGCTTATGCACAGCCTCGTGCAATCGGAGGAAATTTGGGTTCGGGTATCGGTTTTAGCTACCAGCACAGTTTCGGCGAGTCCAATATGTTGGACGTAGCAGCTAGCATACCTGTTATCAACGGATTTGGTATCGGTGGTAGTGTAACTTACGACTGGATTGATCCGTTCAATGCTCCTGTTCCTTGGAACGAAAAGGGCGAATGGCACTGGTATATGGGTGTCGGTGGTGGTGCCGGTATGTACCAGTTCAGCGATCCGAAATGGTTTGCCGGTGTAGTTGGTCATATTGGAATAGAGTACGACTTCTGGTTTCCTCTCCAACTGTCGGTTGATTGGCGTCCGAACATAGGTGTCAGCAATTACTACAACAATTGGTTCAACTTGGGCGGTTTGTACGGAGGCGTCAGCCTTGGTGTCCGCTACAAATTCTAAAGAATGCGACGTCTTTCGCTCATAGGGCTTTTTGTGCTTATAGCGATGACGCTTAGCGCAGAGTCCACGCATTTCACGCGTGGACTCTTCCGCTATGCTCCTTTCGGGCATAGCCTCTACGCAGATGTGCATCCCACTTTCCCGCGAATAGATTTTCCTTTCGCCACCAACAATCCCGCCTATAACTGGGGTAATAATCCGGGCACCTATCGCCTCCAGATGATGGGTAACTTTGCTTTCAATATTCCTATATGGGCAGGTAATTTGGTCGATTCCACTTATGGCTTTGCGGTCACGATGCACGCAGGAGCCAATTTGTGGATGGATTTCTTCGAGTTCCGCACATCCCCTATCGTAGATACCGACTACCGCATCGGGTGGCATACCTTTACGTTTATACATCGTGTCAATAAAGGTTTTGCCAAGAACTACTCCGTTCAATGGAGTCCCTTCAAACACGAATCCACTCACATCGGAGACGAGCTCCAGATCCGTCAGGTAGAAAGCGGAAGAGCGCTCAAACGTGTGAATGTATCCTATAACTATACCGAATTTGTTTTCACGCTCAACGAAGCCGAAGACCGCTACTCGGAAAACCACTGTCTCCGTCTGGGACTTATGCTTCTCTGGGCAGGAGGATGGTATAATATCGACAAAGAAGATGGCGACGCTTCTATTGTTGATCCGCGGGGAACGGAAAAAGTGCCGTACTGGCAACGCAATCCATGGGAGTTATTCCTGCAATACCAATATCAATCGCCGACCAGCCGCCATGGTTTTCAAGGCATAGCCTCGGCGGAGATTCGTAACCGGGAATGTTACGGATATGATCTGAATGCCTTAAAAACAGACAATCCGATCCCTCGCAAAGCCGAAAAACGCGTCTTCACCTATAATATATTCGTGGGCGCGCGTTATAATACCCCTAATTACGACGGTTATTTCTCGCGCGTCGCGCTCGGCATCAGAGCCTATCACGGCAACTGTCCCTATGGTCAGTTCCGTTCCATTGACAATTACAGCCAAATTGGCGCTTGTATGATAATAGAATAAAAAAATTATTATTAGTATGAAAAAAATCCTTTTATCGCTGCTCGTTGCAGCTTGCTGTTTACCGGCTTTTGCCAGCATCAGCCAGAAGAAAGCCAACAAAGACACAAACCAGTTCCGCTACGAAATTGAGTGTGCAGGAAACGCTATTCAGGGTACTTACCTTGTGAAAGTGTGGTCGTATAGCAAAAAAGCGGCAGTAGCTGAGAATCAATGCCGCAAGAATGCCGTGCACGGCGTTATTTTCAAAGGCTACGGTGGTGGTCAAGGCTGTGTGTCCCAGCGTCCTTTAGCGAACACTCCGGGCGTTGAAGCGCAGTATGAAGACTACTTCAAGAGCTTCTTTGCAGATGGCGGCGAGTTCCAGAAATATGCATCTATCATGGAAGGTACGACCGAAACCGTCAAAGTAGGCAAAGAAACAACCGATATATCGAAATATCGAGATACCGATATATCGAAAAATAATATAACTTATGAAAAAGATTTCAATATATCTCTTCGTTCTTGCGGCAGTAATTCTTGCGGGATGCGGAGTGAAACGTTCTCAGGCTTATTATGATCAGCCGAGCCTTGTGTTAAGTGCCAATTATGACGGCAGTTATGTAATCCGCGTACAAGTTCGTTCGCGTAACGCTCCCATGTCTTTTGCCGATGCACAACGCAAAGCGGTGAAAGAGGTGATTTTCAACGGAGTCAAAGGTGGCAGCAACGGAATGTCCGACCTCAAGCCGATTTGCTTCGATATGAATGCACAGGAGAAATATGAAGACTACTTCAACGCATTCTTCCAGGATAAGGGGGAATGGGAAAACTATGTGAGCATCAAAGGCCAGCGTATTATCACGAATGATTATCAGCGTACGATCTCTCAGACCGTTTCGACGATGAACGTGACCGTAGAACGCGCTGCTTTGAAGAAGAAACTGCAA
>CADCEV010000031.1 GCA_902800525.1 uncultured Bacteroidales bacterium | reverse complement strand
AGCTAACTATTTCATTTGGTATCGATTTCGAAAGCCGCTCAAACAACAATCAAAGTTTTGTAAAGGTTGCTCACCGCTCCAGCATTACCGCAAATGAAGCCGATTTCGGAGATATTTATGAGGAATACGAAGATTTTGAGTACACGAGCCAAGTGTGGCACTAAATAGCATTTACTAACAATCTAAATTTTTTGCATTATGAACTACAGAGAACCACTAACAAAGAACGAAATTCGTGAGCACGCAGCGCACTATGAAAACAGCAATCCGGCAGTCTATTGTGGCACCTATGCCAAGTACAACAACGGCAGTTTGTACGGCATGTGGATTGATTTGTCCACCTTTGAGAACTACCACGATTTTATGGAGTTTTGCAACCGCTTGCACGCTAACGAAGCCGAGCCGGAACTCATGTTCCAGGGCGAAAGCACGTTCGATAAAATCAAAGCTTATGCCGAGCTGAGCGAGGAACGCCGCGAGGCATACGAGGCATACCTCAGTTATTGGGATGAGGGCACACTCGAAGATTTCGAGGAGCGCTACGAGGGCAAATACAATAGCCCCGAAGATTTCGCCGAGTATCTTTGCGAGGAGTGCGGCTACTTTAAGAACCTCCCGCAGTGGCTGCAATGCTGCATTGATTACACCGCAGTATGGCGCAACCTTGATACGGCAGGCGATTATACGGAAGTCGATGGTCACATCTTCCGGAATTGAGCAAGGGCAGCGCAAGCTGCTCTTTGACTCTCTTTTCGTCACAATTTTATTCAAAATGTGTGACAAAATAAGGATTTTTTAATTATCTTCTTCAAAAATTTGGTCAATTCAAAAAAATGTAGTATCTTTGCAAGCAATTTTATAAAAATATTAGATAATCATGAAACAAACAATTCTTATGAGTGTAAAAAAAATTCTTTCGAGCATCATTGTTCTTTGCGCCATTTTAGGTGCGAGTACGCTTACCGGCTGCAAAAGCAATAAGAGTGCCGACCTTGTGGTTTATGGCAAGATTTATACAGCCGAAGATAATCAGATTGTGGAAGCTTTGGCTGTGAAAGACGGCAAATTCGTCTATGTGGGTGACAAGTCTGGCGCCGAAGCTTTCATTGAAGAGGGCAAGACGGAGATCGTGGACTACAGCGGCAAAGGGCTTGTGATGCCTGCTTGCGGAAATGGGCACGCACATTATGCCATGGGCTACGCCCTCAAATCCGTCGGCACGCTCATCTCCACGGACGACAGCGTGGAGAAGTTCTTGACGGAAATTGTGCCTGGCGCAGTTAAGAAAGCACGGGCAGAAGGAGCAAACGCGATTATTGGTCAAGGATGGAATGTGATTGAGTTCCAAAAGAATATGCCAACTCGACAGCAGCTCGATGCCATCTGCGCTGATATTCCTATGTACTTCGTTGATGAGGAGGGGCATAAGGCGTTGGTGAACACTATTATGTTGGTAAACGCTGGCATTTTGGCAGAAGATGGGACTGTATTAAAGACAGAGATTCGAGGCGGCAAGTTGGATATGGATGCCAATGGCGTGCCCAACGGCTATCTGTTGGAGCAGGCAAGTACTTATGTACGCTCATTCATGGACACTGAAAGTGTCTTTTCTGTCGACATCGCAAAAGGGAACATGAAACTCATTCAGGAGCAACTTCTCTCCGAGGGCTATACAATGTATATGGACGGCTTCACTACCTATTTCTTCAACGAGAATCTGTATAAGGCTGCCCAAGAGATGGACAAGTCTGGCGATATGCATTTTATCTTAGGCACGGCTTACGAAATGGAGAGTTGGATGGATAAGGACAAGGCTTTGGAGAAAGCCGTAGAGGTGCAGAAATACGCGACAGAACATGTCAAGACAAACTGGTTCAAACTCTTCGTGGACGGCACAGTTGAAAGCGGCACTGGCTTTATTGAACCTGTTTACACCGATGGTCATCAGGGCATTCCTAACTGGTCGGAGGAGGAACTGACGGAAATAACCCGTAAGGCGAACTCCAAAGGTCTGACCATGCACGTACATGCCATGGGCAACAAAGCGGTCAATCGTATCGTCAATGCTCTCATTAACGGAGGAAAGGACGAGATGCGCAATACCTTAGTACATGTACATAGTGTGATCCCGTCGGACTATGCGCGCATGGCAGAGCATAATATCTATGTCACTTCGGGAATGTTGTGGCATCATTATTCCGAAGATATGCAAGCTGAGTTGCGCGAGACAATGCCCGAAGGACTCAAAGACAAGAGTTTCCCCCTAAAATCCTATTTCGATCACGGCATCAACGTGTCTGCACACACGGATTTCCCTGCTACTTTCCGTAGTCCTGACGACCCATTTGGCATTATGGAAATCGCCGTTACTGGTGTGTACTATCCGGAAAACGCTAAGCCTTGGTGGCCAGAGGAACTCTTGACACGTGAGCAAGCGCTCACCGCCCTCACTATCAATTGTGCTAAGCAGATGTTCCTTGAGAAGGAAAGAGGTAGCATCAGCGTAGGCAAGTATGCCGATTTCCTTCTCGTTAACAAGGACGTGCTCACTTGTCCAAAAACAGAGATTCACGAGGCGAAACCAGAAGCCACTTACTTCGAAGGCAAGAAAGTGTATTCTCTATAACCCCATTATTCACTCTTGTTTTATTTCACCGCTGACCGTCACTGGCCAGCGGTTTTTCTTTTTGTATACGTACGGTCTACCACTTTCTGTCACGTTTGTTCGCCCTGGACTCTACCTGCCTGTGGCTGCAACTACCTCCGGTGGGTGACTACAGCCCCGGAGCGTTCTCCCGACGGAACGGGAGAAAGTCCGTGACCGCGATGTGGCGATTACACCGAGGTCGATGGGCACATCTTCCGGAATTGAGAGAAGCGGGGCAACCCGCTTTTTTCATGGACTAAGACCTGCGGATCCTGCTGCAGGTCTTTTCTCGACTCCGGAGAATGTAGTACTTTTGCACCGTCTTCGTCAGATGACCAGATAATTGTTTTGCCATTCATTGTTGGGACAGACCGCCTGCTCGGGAGAGTCGGCGGCTGTTTTTTTGCCTGTTTTCGGGCTAAAAATGCACTTTTTTTAGACGGAATCACTTTTTTTAGACGGAACGGGAAGCAAATTTGCGTATGTGATAGATTTTTAATAACTTTGCGCTCGTTTTAGACCTAAACCCTAACTATGTTATGAACGATTATCTTATCTATCTATGTTTGCCGCCGTATCTGGCGCAATGGTATGCACATGAATGCAACCAAGTTCACAACCGGGACAAAGCTACTTGTCCGCGTGAAATCTACCGTTTCCCGACGCCCGTCGTACCCGTGCGCGGTTCACAGGAGTCCGGAGTAATCCAGGCACACCTTCAGAAGCAACCCGATTTGGCGCCTGCGCCTATACCACAGGACGCTACAATCGCGATCGTTATTCCATCCTTCCCCTACAAGCCGGTGGAATACTACAACTATGTGCCCCGTATCGGACTGGAGCATCTGGCCGATACCATCCGGAATCGTTTTCAGGTGGAACTGTTTGATGATATCCATGAGGCAAGGCGTATCACTCCCAAAACGAGGATCGATCTTCTCGTTATGGCGTGGATGGAAGATCATTGTATCGAGGACGATGACACGAACTTCCGCACCTTGCTCAAAATCTATCAACGCAGGCGTGATGCCTATAGAAAAACAGCCAAAACCAAAAAAAGTTAAAAATTCGCTATAAATACTGGGGACTTTTTTGGTATTGTTTCCGCTGTATTCCATTTTGTTCCACCTCATTCCATTTCATTCCATGGCAAATTACTTTTCGCTTCCGGGCATAAAACGCCTGTCATATATCAACGCTAAAGAGCTGGCTTCTGATCTTCAGGCGCACGCTCTTTCGGGTGCTCCTGTATGGGTCACGCAGTCACAAACGGAAATTCCCTTCACCGGGGAAGCTTCTTGCGCCTGTACGCGCAATAATGAGCACGGAGCCTCTAACGAGTCCGTCGAACTCACGTTTGAATCCCTGCTACCCATTCCGGAGCATATTCCCTTGGCGTTCATCGTCACCGATGTCAATAACCGGAGTTATCTCATCGGGCAGAGAGAGCAACCCTGGCCCTTCATTGAGTCTAATCAGGGCATGGGTATGCCGGACGGAGAATCTTCCACCACCGTCTATACTGTAACGCATAAAGGCCCAAGAGCCATTTTGCAGCACAAACCTAAACCGTGCTATGAAAAACTACCATCTCCACTTGCGCGGCTTTGTCGGAGGTTATGACTTCGACAGCCGCCATGTGCAGAACGTCTTGGATGCCAACAAGGGCAAACGTGTGGACGTTCTCATTGATTCGTTAGGTGGATCTGTTGCCACCGCTCTCACCATTGCTTCCGCTTTCCGTAATCACGGCGATGTGCATGTTCACTTCGTCGGGATGAATGCGTCAGCTGCTACGATTGCCTCTATGGGAGCCAAAGAGATTACCATGGACAGTTCTGCCATGTATCTCGTCCACAAGTGTTCTGCGGAGTTCTTCCAATGGGCATCGCTCAACGCCGACCAACTGGAGGAGCAAATCAAAGATCTCTCCCAAATGAAATCCGACTTGGAGAAGATCGACGCCAATGTTTCTACCCTCTATGCCAAACGCTGTGGCAAGAAGGCAGAGGAACTGCTCGAACTGATGAAGGTCGGAGGCTGGCTCAACGCCGAGGAAGCCAAATCTTGGGGCTTCGTCGATGAAATCACCGATGATGACGAGGATGAAGCACCCGTCCTTACCGATGCTGTAGCGTCCGCTATGGCCGCTGTCGGTATGCCTATCCCGAACGTGCCCGTTCAGGCAAGTTCGCAGTTCCAGAAACTCATTGCCGCTATCACGGAATTCTTCAAGTCCGGGAAGCGCCAAGAACCTGAAGCCAATCAACCTAAACCCGTAATAACCATGAAGAAATTCCCCCTTCTCGCTGCCGTTCTGCTCATGGCGGAGGCAGCCATCGAACTCAAGGATGGGAAGTTCGAGGCGAACGAGGAGCAGTTGGGTCAGATAGAAGCAGCGCTCAAAGCAGCTGCCGATGAGAAAACCCAACTCACCGCAAGCCACGAGCAGGCCATCCAAGCCAAGGATCAAGAAATCCAAACGCTCAAAGCCAAAATCGAGGAGTTGAACAAGCAGCCGGGCGATTCCACTACGCACCCCATCAATGATGGCAAGGCACAGGAGGCTACTCCGATGGATGATTTCGTCGCTCGTGTAAACGCTGCACAGAAACTGTACGATTTGGCGTAAACCTCAGTCATTAATCCTAAACCTTTTTAACTATGCCAGGAAAACTTCAATTTGATTTGGCCGCCTATCAGGAGGCCGCTCACAAGTACCGTCCGGAACTGTTGATGTTGCCTATCATCGGTATTAAGGACACACTCAAGTACATGACTGCCCGTCCGGGCATTCGTTACAAGGAGTCCGTTGCCGCTGTTTCCGGCAATGCGCAGTTTGGTCCGTACAAGCCTTCGCGCTCTACCGATTACAACCTCAACCTGAAGTTCCGTACCCTCGAAACCTTCTTGGGTTCCGTTGTAGCCAAGTTCGAGCCGAACTCTGCTATCTCTACCGTGCTCGGTCAGATGGCAGCCACCAAAGGCGACGGTCAAATGAAAGCGCCTACGGCGCTGCACGTGCTCCGCACGATTGCTATCTCCCTTTCCGAGCACCTGAACGATGCTATTTGGAAAGGTGTTCGTAACCCCAACGGTGACACCTCTCTCGATCTGTTCGATGGTTTCGACACCATTACGCAGAAGGAGATTACCGCCGGTAAGATTGCAGCCGCAGAGGGCAACTACATGAAGCTTACCGAGGCTATCACAAGCGACAACGCTTGCGACATCGCCAAGGAGATTCTGTATTCGCTTGACCCGCGCTTGCGCGCCCAGGATCTCTACATGTTCTGCTCGCAGGACTTCGCCGACAAGTACAATGATTCCTACCAAGCTTCGCACGCAGGTCTCATTTACAACGACAAGTTCGACCAGCTCGCAGTAGAAGGTTCCAACAACCGTCTGCACATCATCCCGCTCTACAACAAGGCTGATTCGAAGTTCATCCACATCTGCCCGAAAGCCAACATGCTCGTTGGTTACGACCAGATGTCGGACGCCGAGGATGTCCTCGTCAAGGAGTATGAGCCGTTCATCCTGTCCTACATCGCAACGATGTTCTTTGGCGTTCAGTTCGAGTCTATCGACAAGCGCCGGATGAAGGTCATTGAGTTGGCAGACTAATCTCGCTTGGGTGTTCGCACATAGTCCCGCAGTGTATCGCTTTTTGATACACTCCGGGGCAAAGTGCGGCGGGCTTTGCAGGGGTATCCGTCCTGCGGACACTGCGTCCCGTTCCAATCCCTAACACGTTTAACATTAAATCTTACAGATATGCCTACTAACAACTGTTCAGCATTGCAAAAGTCC
>CADCEV010000030.1 GCA_902800525.1 uncultured Bacteroidales bacterium | reverse complement strand
AAAAAATCGTACTTTTGCATGATATTTTGTTTTATTGGGTATGACGCCACAGGAATTATTAGCCATCAAGCAACGTTTCGGCATCATCGGTCAAAGTCCCTTGCTGAACCGCGATATAGAGGTTGCCGTGCAGGTAGCGCGGACGGACCTAAGTGTCCTCATTACCGGTGAATCCGGTGTGGGAAAGGAACATTTCCCTAAAATTATTCATGCGTTTTCGGCGCGCAAACACGGGTCGTATTTCGCCGTCAACTGCGGTGCTATTCCCGAGGGAACGATCGATAGTGAACTCTTCGGACATGAAAAAGGCGCTTTTACGGACGCAAAGAACGAGCACAAGGGTTATTTCGAAATAGCGGACGGCGGTACACTCTTCTTGGACGAAGTGGGAGAACTTCCATTACAAACGCAGGTTCGTCTGCTCCGTGTTCTGGAAACGGGTGAGTATCTGCGTATGGGCTCGAGTCAGGTTCGGAAAACCAACGTGCGCGTGGTCGCGGCTACGAACCTCAATATGCGTCAGGCGATTGATGACGGCCGCTTCCGTGAGGATCTCTATTACCGACTCAATACCGTAGAAATACGTGTGCCTGCCTTGCGCGAACGCAAAGAGGATATTCCTTTGCTCTTCCGTAAGTTTGCCGTCGATTTCTGCAACCGCTACCAAATGCCGCCGCTTTCACTCAACGAAGAGGCCACGCGGCTCTTGCAAAACTCCTATTGGAGAGGAAATATCCGCCAGCTCAAAAACTTGGCGGAGCAAATTGCGGTCATTGAAATGGACCACCAGATCAATGCCGAGACGCTGCGCAAATACCTGCCCGCGGAAGAGAATCAGCAGGGAATCGTACTGCGTGCGCCGCAACAGGAAGCCACGGGTAAGGACTACTCACACGAAATTGGCATCCTCTATAACATGGTCATGCAGAACAAGAAGGATCTGGAGGAACTGAAAGAACTCCTTTCGGGGCGCAAGTTGGATACGACGATTCAGCAAAACCTCAACGATTCGGTCCCCGCAACTATCACTATCGCACCGGCGGAACCTTCCTCCGTGCGTAAACCGATTGATGCTGAGGATATTGAGACCAGTGGTAGCCTGCGGATAGAGGATGGCGAGAAAGAGAGGATTATCAAGGCCTTGGAGCGTTCCGGAGGTAACAGAAAAGTCGCAGCGGATATTGTGGGGCTTTCGGAAAGAACACTCTATCGTAAAATCAAGGAGTACGGTTTGTAACATGCTGAATTGGACGCAAAAAATAGTACATGTTTTTCGGACTCATGGCGTGGTTCTAATTTGTGCCATGTCGTTTTTATGGAGCGGTTGTTCGATCAGTTACAAGTTCAACGGAGCGAACATCAACTACCAAACGACGCACTCTATCTCCATCGCCGATTTCCCGAACAACGCGGCGATGGTGAACCCGACCTTAAGTACGAACCTCACGGAAGCAATTCGTACCTTGTACCAACGACAGACGAGGTTGCAGATACTCCGAAGAGGCGGCGATTTGGAACTGGAGGGGGAAATTGTGGGCTATGATATCTCACAAGGTGCCATCGGAGCGGATAGTTACGCTACCGAGAGCAAACTCACCATCCGCGTCAACGTACATTTTACGAACAATATTTACCCCGAAGAATCGTTCGACAAAACCTATTCGGCATTCCAGACGTTTGATGCCTCAAGGCTCCTGTCTGACGTCCAAGATGAGCTCTGCGCGCTCATTATTACCGAAATTTCGGAGAATATTTACAACGATACCGTAGCAAAATGGTAAAAAATCACAAAAAATTTGCATATTTGCTTTTTTTGTTGTACCTTTGCACCCGATTTTGCTAATTATGCTCTCACGAGTATAGAAAAATAATTTAAATTTTATATAGCTATGTACATTTTTATTACAATCTTAATTGTCATTGCCGCTATTCTTCTTACCCTGTTGGTTTTGGTTCAGAATAGCAAGGGCGGTGGACTTGCAGCTGGTTTTGCAAGTGGTAACCAAGTGATGGGTGCTCCTAAAACAGCAGACTTCTTGGAGAAAGCTACTTGGACGCTGATTGCTCTCATCGTGGCGTTCAGCATCGCAGCAGTTGGTTTCAACGCTGGTCAAGAGACTTCCGGCGAGGAGCAATCTGCTATCGAAGTAGAAGCTGTTGAGGCTCCTGCTGCAGAGGTTCCGGCTGAATAATCGGAATCTGTTATTAAAAAAACGCTTTCGGTACGTTCCGAAAGCGTTTTTTGTGTGACCATCTACTCTCTTATTTGGCGATTACAAGATAATAATTCTTCTTGCCTTTCTGGAAAAGCAGATATTTGCCGTTCAACAGGTTCGCGTCTGTCAGCGGAGTTTGAGGATCGGTCAGTTTCTCTTTGTTGAGGCTGAATCCGTTGGCCTGAATCATCTTGCGAGCCTCGCCTTTCGAGGGGAAGATAGCCGTCTTCTCAGCCAGCAAGTCCAACGGGCCGATGCCGGCTTTGAGTTCGTCCATTGAGATCTCAAAACGCTCCACGCCTTCGAACACCTGCAAGAAGGTCTCTTCGTCTAACGCGCGCAACGCGTCCGCGGTCGCGTTTCCGAATAATATATTACTTGCCTCCACCGCTGCATTGTAGTCTGCCTCGGAGTGAACCATACACGTTACCTCTTTCGCAAGACGTTTTTGCAGCGTGCGCAGATGCGGCGCTTGGTCGTGCTCGGCTATCAACGCCTCGATCTCTTCACGAGTAAGCGAAGTGAAGATCTTGATATAACGTTTGGCGTCATCGTCGGATACATTCATCCAGAACTGGAAGAACTTGTACGGACTCGTATATTTGCGGCTCAGCCATACATTGCCCGATTCCGTTTTGCCGAACTTGCCTCCGTCCGCTTTCGTAATCAGAGGACAGGTCAATGCGAATGCCTCATTGCCCGTAATCTTCTTGATAAGCTCTGTTCCTGTTGTAATGTTGCCCCATTGATCCGAACCGCCCATCTGTAACTTGCAGTTCTTGTGCTCGTTCAGATATACAAAATCGTAGCCTTGTAGCAACTGGTATGTAAATTCCGTGAACGACATGCCTTGCGAAAACTCACCGTTGAAACGTTTCTTTACGGAATCTTTCGCCATCATATAATTGACGGTGATCAGTTTGCCGATGTTCCGTGCGAAATCCAAGAACGTGTAATCTTTCATCCAATCGTAGTTGTTGACAAGCTCGGCAGCGTTCGGCTCGTTCGAATTGAAATCCAGGAAATGCTCCAACTGCTCACGGATACATTGTACATTGTGACGCAAGGTCTCTTCGGTCAACAAATTACGCTCTGCCGATTTGCCGGACGGATCGCCGATCATACCTGTTGCACCGCCAAGCAGAGCGATCGGTTTATGACCGCACGCCTGCAGATGACGCAGCATCATAATTCCGCAGAGGTGACCGATATGCAAACTGTCCGCTGTCGGGTCGATACCAACATAAGCGGTTGTCACTTCTTTCATCAACTGTTCTTCTGTTCCCGGCATGATATCTTGGAGCATGCCTCTCCAACGTAGTTCTTCTACGAAATTCTTTTCCATATTTGTGTAATAATTTTTGTTCAAAACCTTTGCGGGTGCAAAGGTACGAAAAAAAAATGACATGTGCAAATATTTTGGACAAAAAAAGCTGCACCTCTGGGAGATGCAGCGGAAAAAGAGATTGTTTGTGTTTTTAATGGAGTCCTTTTTCAAAGACTTTATTTCTTGGTGTATGTTACTTGGTAGGAACTTTCTGTGCCATAGAGATGGATGATAGTCAGCTTGTCGCCGGAGATGGAGAACTTAGCGTAGTCATCATAACCTTCCTCATCCCAACCGGGAATCCACTCCACACCTTGGCCGTAATTCCAGCCGTGTCTGGTGAAATGTGCGGAATAGGTATCACCCTTGATGGTATAGGTGCCCTCCATGGTGTTGTAGATGTTCTGCTCCATGTACTCACGATAGTCCACCTTGCCGTCAGCAGTGAAGTTAACTTGCGTGAAATGCGGAACATCGTCACGATGGAATTCCCATGTGCCTACGAGCGGGTTGTTGGGGTTGTTGCCGTTACACGATGTGAATGCCA
>CADCEV010000029.1 GCA_902800525.1 uncultured Bacteroidales bacterium | reverse complement strand
CCGGTGATGTTGAGCTCCTGGGTCTGCATACCGATGTATGAGAACACCAGCACTTTTGCATCATCAGGTACATCGAGGGTGTAATTACCATCGAAATCTGTAACTGTACCGATTGTGGTACCTTTTACGACAACCGAAGCGGAGATAATTGTTTCTCCCGTCGGGTCTTTCACTGTTCCGCTAATCACACGAGCTTCTGCAGCTATGCCTATCAAGAGCAAAGCCGACATCGCCATGGTACGGAGTACTGAGAAATTCAGTTTCATAAAATGGATTTTGAGTTGTATTAAAATTAAAGTTAATAATTTGGTTGCAAAATTACTAAAAATTGATCAGTTCAATGTGGAAAAATTGACGCAAATTGTATAATACACATTTTTTATTATATTCACGGATTAAACGGCTCTGCGTATAAACATCCTTCTTTCCATCTGGAACATCCATAGCGTGTATTGCCCCGGATGATGTATCCTTGGCGGCAAACAGGGCAGAGCATACCGGCTTTGTTGGTCTTGACATCTTTGACCACTCCCGAGGTCATTTCTTTGAGTTCCGTGAGGAAATCCTGAGCGGCGTATTCGCGTAACTTCTTTTCCCATAATCCTGTCAGTTCGGCGGATTTGAGCAAAGGGGAGATGATGGTATGAATCAAATCGATACCCACTTCTGTGGCACGAAGGGATTTGCCTTGTTTCTGGATGTATTTGCGCTGGTACAATTTTTCAATAATGGCAGCGCGGGTAGAAGGACGTCCGATTCCGTTCTCCTTCATCGCCTCGCGTAACTCCTCGTTCTCCACCGTCTTGCCGGCTGTTTCCATGGCGCGCAGCAAGGTAGCCTCTGTGTAATACTTGGGCGGTGTGGTGGTTTTTTCTTTCAGAACCGGTTCGTGAGGACCGGACTCGCCTTTGGTGAATGCCGGCAGACTGTTTGCCTCCTCTGCATTCTCTGCGTTCTCCGTTTCGTCTGCGTTTTCCTTTGTGTTTTGTGTGTTGTCCCCTTGTCCTTTATCAAAGACTGCTCGCCAACCGGGTTTGAGCACTTCGCGTCCGGTGACTTTGAAATCGATCTCTCCTGCTTTCGCCAGCACGGTCGTGTTGCTTACTTCGCATTCGGGATAGAAGACCGCAATGAAATGCAGCGCTACCAAGTCATACACTTTTTTCTCATCCGCCGTGAGTGCTTCAGGACGCTGGCCTGTGGGGATGATGGCATGGTGGTCGGTTACTTTTTTGTTGTCAAAGACTTTCTTTGATTTGGGCAGTTTGGCCCCCAATAACGGTGCTACCTGCGGGAAGTAGTCTTTGATACCGGCTAACGTGCCCGGTACTTTTGGGTAAATATCATCGCTGAGGTACGTGGTGTCCACACGCGGATAAGTAGTCACTCGTTTTTCATAGAGCGATTGAATGAGTTGCAGCGTCTGGTCGGCAGAAAAGGAGTATTTCCTGTTGCAATCCACCTGCAGCGAGGTCAGATCGTACAACTTCGGCGCATATTCCAAGCCTTTCTTCTTCTCTACGGAAGTGATGGTCAGCGGCAGATCCTTGATGCTATCCACAAGGGCTTGTCCCTGCTCCTCGGAGGTAATGGCATATTCGCCTTCTTCCACCGGGATCTGTGCGTTAAAGAGTGTATCGCGGTATTTGGTTTTCAACTCCCAATACGTGCGCGGCACAAAATGCTCTATCTCCGCTTGTCGTTTGACCACTAACGCGAGCGTCGGGGTCTGAACACGCCCCACGGAGAGCACTTGCCGGTTCTTACCGCTCCCGCGCGCGTACCTTATAGTATATGCGCGCGTGGCGTTCATGCCCAAGAGCCAATCCCCTATGGCGCGCATCATGCCGGCCTCGTAGAGATGTTGGTATTCCGATTGGTCTTTGAGCGTCCGGAATCCCTCACGGATAGCTTCTTCTGTCAGCGAATTGACCCAAAGCCGTTTGACCGGACATTTGCATCCTGCCTGCTGATAAACCCATCGCTGGATGAGCTCTCCCTCTTGGCCGGCATCACCGCAGTTGATCACTTCATCGGCTTGGTTGATCAGCGATTTGATGACATTGAACTGCTTGTGTACACCGCTGTCTCCGTGTACTTTGATAGAGAACCGCTGGGGTATCATCGGCAGCGAACTGAGGCTCCAAGCCTTCCATTGCTCCGTGTACTCCTGCGGATCCAATAACGCGCACAGGTGACCGAATGTCCAGGTCACCTGATACCCGTTCCCCTCGAAATAACCATCCTTACGCTGCGAAGCACCTAACACATTGGCTATGTAGGCTCCTACAGAAGGTTTTTCCGCAACGCAGACAATCATTTTCGTATCAATCTAAATTATTTTTCTTTTGTTGAACCGTAGCCGTAACCATAGCCATAGCCATAACCATAACCTGCCCGTACGTTCGGAACAGCGTTCAAAACACAAGCTACGTTGTGCATCCGTTTTTGGTCTATCACGTCATTGAGATATTCCAACATCTCATACGGCGTGTATTTGTAGCGGCTTACAAAGATAGTGGCATCTGCTACTCGGTCCAGCAAGTACGTATCGCTGACCAACGCTACCGGAGCCGAGTCCACGATGATGTAATCATAGCGTTTGCGCAGTTCCGCAAAGAGCTCGTTCACACGCTCTGTCTGGAGCAACTCGGACGGGTTCGGAGGAATAGTGCCGCAAGGCAGAATATCCAGATTCTTGTGTTCTCCGCTCGGTACGATAATATCATCCATTTCTACGGTCGGCTCTGCCAGGTAATCTGTCAGATGACCTTTGGTTTTCAGGTCAAAGTACACCGACAACATCGGTTTGCGGATATCCAGACCTACCAACGCCACTTTCTTGCCTAAGATTGCGAGGGAAAGCGCCAGGTTGCTGGCCACATAGGATTTGCCGTCACCGTTGATGCAGGAGGTTACTAAAATAACCGGTGATTTCTTGTCCGAAGGAAGAATGAATCGCAGGTTGGTTCGGATCAGACGGAACAACTCTGCCGAAACGGTGGATTCGCCCTCGTGGATAGCAATATGTGTGTTGCGTGAGTTTTGTACCAATTGACCGAGCAGCGGCGCATGAATGCGTTTCTCGTAATCCTTCACATCGTCAATTTTATTGTTGAATAGGATATAGACGTACAGTAAACCGGCGGGGAACATGAGACCCAAAACAAAACAGATGAACAGCAGTTTCAGCAGTTTCGGTTTGCCGCTCAGTACGTCCATTTGCGGCATGTCAACAATCTTTGCCGGCAGAGAGGTGGCGGCTAACATCAGGGCGTTCTCCTCGCGTTTCTGGTAGAGATAGAGGTAGAGACGCTCTTTTATCTGTTGATCGCGCACAACGCGTACATACTCGCGCTGTTGTTCCGGTGCATCCTGGATCTGGCGGTTGAACTTCGTGTCCTGCATCTGAAGGTTGCGCTGACGAATCTTCAAACTCTCGCGCACCGAACCGATGGTGGCGATGATGTTCTGACGCATGGAGGTTAACTGCAAATTGAGTTGCTCGATTACCGGGTTGTCCTCTGTCGCGGTACGCATGATACGCATTCTCTGCAACTGCAAAGCATTGTATTCGGACAAACTGGATGCCAGAGACGGATCCTCAATGCCGATATTGGACGGAATGAGATTGTTGCGTTTGGTGTCGTCGCGCAGGAAATCTTGAATGTAATCCACCAGACTCAACTGCGTCTCGATTTCCGCGATGGCTTTTTGTTCCGTACTGCTGGCTTGAAGGAACAGTTTGGCTTGCTCGTCAAGATTTGCAATCTTATTCCTCTCCATGTATTCGGCTACTACATCTTCCGCTTCGCTCAGTTCGGCGGTGATGATGGCAAGACGCTCCTCGATAAAGGAAGCGGTGTTGGTCGCAATCGTGTTTTTATCTACTACGGCATTCATGTTGTATTGCTCTATCAGCTGATACAGCAATGCTTTGTCACGTTCCGGCATCGATGAAACGGTAGATAACTTGATGACGTTCGATTCTTTCTTGTGTTGCGCCACATTGATGGCTTTGCGGTAACCGGCAACCACCAGATCGCGGCGCATATGCAGTACGCGGTACGTGGTATCGGTGCTTAACTCGCGGTTCGCATGGATCTTGATTGTTCCGATGCCGGTTTCTATCGGCTCGCTCAAATCGGCAACCTTCGTGGTGGAACGATGGAAAAAGCCGTTTTTGGTCTTGATCTTATAGCCTTTTTGGGTCGGCTTGATGGTTATCGTGAACGGCGTGATTTTCGATCTTTTGTTTAATTCGATGTAATCTACCGTTACGGCATTGTTATGGAATTCGCCTTTCCATCTCAAACCATCTTTGACATACGTGCTTTCCCAAAGATTCAGCGCATCCACTGCCTGATAGATCAATCCGCGGGATTTCAGCACAACAACTTCGTCCTCTGCCGCCGTGTTGCCGCTGAGACCCAACATGGAAAGTGCCTCTATTTGGTCAAAACCGCCACCTTCATTCTGGCGCAACATGATTGCAGCGTCTGTGGTCCATGTCGGCGATTTGCGCAGGAAATACAAGCCTCCCAAAAGCATAAAGGCCATCACTCCTATAGCGAACCACCACCAGTGCTCCAGTATTATTCGTACAATTTTTCGTACGTCAATTTCGTTTACGTTATTATTCTGTTCCATGATTCTGTGATTTCAAAATAAATCTTATTTTCCTGAATTACGATCATTATTATAACGGAGTACCGTTACAATAACTGTTGCCGCACTGGCTACGGTGGAAACCATGCTCAGCCACAAGCTGACATTCGTACTGTTGATAGCGCGTACACCGTTCGGCGCAACATAAATGACATCGTTTTGTTGCAAATAATAATAGGGAGAGGTCAGTAAATCGGGACTCGTCATATTGATACGTGCGAACTCCAATTTACCTTGTACTTCTCTGGAAATGAGCACATTGTCACGGCGGCCGTAAGGCGTCATGTCACCCACAGCGGCCAAGGCTTCCAAAATAGTTAAACGTCCGTGGCTGATGTTCACTGTTCCCGGACGCGCCACTTCACCCAAGACGGATACACGTGCGTTGATCAGGTTCACCTGAACCATCGGTTTGACCACATGCTTCTCCAATGCGGTCTTGATCAGTTGCTCTGTTTCCGCACGAACCAGGCCCTCTACGTGCAGTTTGCCCAGTACGGGCATCTCGATATCACCGTTTTCGTCCACACGGTAAGTCAGCAGCATCGGCGTCGTTTTGACCTGCTCCGTCGTGGGGTCGTTAAAGGCGATGGTCGGGAGGTTATAGGGCGCTACTGCCTCTTGGTCCAATGCGGACACGAAAATAGTAATGGCATCGCCGGGTTTGATAGTTACTTCTGCGCTCGGCACAAAATATTTGTTAATGGAGTCTGCCGATTGTGCATTTACCTCACGCAGGTACGTCAAATTTTTCTGGGTTACACAACTCGAGAATGCTAATGCTGTAACCGCTAAAATTGTAATAAGTCTTAATGTTTTTCGCATAATAATATCAAAATAGCGCGCAAAGGTACGAAAAAAAAATGATATACGCAAATTAAATCAATTTTTTTATGCGAAAATTTGCATATATCAAAAAAAAATCGTACTTTTGCATGATATTTTGTTTTATTGGGTATGACGCCACAGGAATTATTAGCCATCAAGCAACGTTTCGGCATCATCGGTCAAAGTCC
>CADCEV010000028.1 GCA_902800525.1 uncultured Bacteroidales bacterium | reverse complement strand
ACAACCGATATATCGAAATATCGAGATACCGATATATCGAAAAATAATATAACTTATGAAAAAGATTTCAATATATCTCTTCGTTCTTGCGGCAGTAATCCTTGCGGGATGCGGAGTGAAACGTTCTCAGGCTTATTACGATCAGCCGAGCCTTGTGTTAAGTGCCAATTATGACGGCAGTTATGTGATCCGCGTACAAGTTCGTTCGCGTAACGCTCCCATGTCTTTTGCCGACGCCCAACGCAAAGCGGTGAAAGAGGTGATTTTCAACGGAGTCAAAGGTGGTAGCAACGGAGTGTCGGATCTCAAGCCGCTTTGCTTCGATATGAATGCACAGGAGAAATACGAAGACTACTTCAACGCATTCTTCCAGGATAAGGGGGAATGGGAAAACTATGTGAGCATCAAAGGTCAGCGTATTATCACGAATGATTATCAGCGTACGATCTCTCAGACCGTTTCGACGATGAACGTGACCGTAGAACGCGCTGCTCAGCGTATTATCACGAATGATTATCAGCGTACGATCTCTCAGACCGTTTCGACGATGAACGTGACCGTAGAACGCGCTGCTTTGAAGAAGAAACTGCAAGCTGACGGCATCATTCCGGCGGAAGGACGTTATTAATAGTTGAGAGTTGAGAGTTGAGAGTTGAGAGTTTATAGAAGTTTTCAAGTTAAAAGTTTATAGTTATGAAAAAATCAATTTTTACTATAGCCCTTGCGCTGGTAGCGATGGTAGCGAGCGCACAGATCAAGAAACCGGAGCTGATGGTCATTCCGTCGGATATATGGTGTATTACCAACGGCTATTATACCGAGATCGAGAACCTCGGAACAACGACCAAAGTGCCGAACTACAAACAAGCCCTGCAAGAGAACATGGGGCTCAAGTTGGCGATTGCCAAACTGAACGACCTCATGGCAGAGCGTCAGTTCCCTCTCCAGAGTTTGGAACAGACGATCAAGAACTTGGAGCAACGCCGCATGGAGGACAATTTGACCACCTCCAAATCCGGTAACGAGTTAGCCGAATCGCCTTTGGACGAAGTGGCTCGTACCGCGAAATGCGACATCATCCTTGAGCTCAGCTGGGAAGTGAAAGACCTCGGTCCGAAACACTCAATCAGTTATATTCTGGAAGGCCGCGATGCTTATACCGGCAAGTCCATCGGTGCTTCGTCCGGAACAGGCGCACCTTCTTTCACAGCAGACATTGATGTGCTTTTGGAAGAAGCGATTGTAGCGAACATGGACAACTTCAACAACCGTCTCCAGGATCATTTCACCGAGATGCAGACCATCGGACGTGAGATCTCCTTGGATATCAAAGTGTTTGCCAACAATGCCGCCGGCGTCGATTTGGAGACCGAGTTTGAGGGCGAAGAGCTCATCGACATCATCAACAACTGGCTCCAAGTGAATACCGTACAAGGCCGTTTCGCCATGCCTTACGCCTCGGAGAACGTAGCGAACTTCACGCAAGTACGCATTCCTGTATATGACGAGCGCGGAAGAGCCATCGATGCAAACGGTTTTGCCAAACAATTAGCTAAAGTGCTCAAAAAAGAGCCGTATAACATCCCTGCAAAAGTCCTTGTAAAAGGTCTTGGAAGAGCCGTTATTATTCTCGGGGAGAAGTAATTTATATTGACAATTGATAATTCGGAATATCGAGTTATCTAAACAAACTACAACAATGAAAAAGATCTTTTCTATATTCGTGGTAGCGCTGATGAGCGCAACGATGTATGCCGCAGAAACAGAGTATCTGCCAATTACCGCTTACGCGATGCCGGACCAAGAACCGTTCCCTGATGGCGCAAAAGCCTATTTGGAGAACAAGTTGAACCAGTTGCTGACCAAAAACGGTATTGCCGGCCTGGATTACACAGGTCAGTTCATTTTGACCGCATTCACCACTCCGCTGGACAAAGACATCATCCCCGGACCTCCATCCAAGATCTCCGAGAAGATGGAAATGAACCTCTATATCGCGGATGTATATACCAAAATGGTATTCTCCACCACTTCGGTTACGTTACGTGGTTTAGGCGAGACCGAAACGAAATGTTATCTGAACGCGCTGTCTCACATGCCTCTTCAATCGCCCCAAATTGCGCAATTCATAGCGGACGGCAAGGCGAAAATCATTGCTTACTATGACCACGAAGGCGAAGCGATGATCAAGAAAGCGGAGTATTTGGCAAAGATGAAACAATACGAAGAGGCGATTTATTGGGTATCGCTCATCCCGCAACAATGCAAATACTACGATGCCGCTTTGGCTATGGGAATATCGATTTATCAGATGTACATCGATAACCAATGTAACATCAACTTAGCCGCAGCCCGTCAAGCATGGGCCGCTGAGCAGAATGCCAGCGGAGCAGTAGCTGCCGGCGAGTATCTGGCAAACATTCTGCCGGACGCAAGTTGCTACTCCGAAGCGATGGAACTCTACAAAGAGATCAAGAGCAAAGTGCTGGACGATTGGAAATTCGAGATGAAAATCTACCAGGATGGCGTTGATTTGGAGAAACAGCGCATAGATGCTATGCGTCAAGTCGGCGTAGCTTATGGTAACCATCAGCCCAATAAAGAAGTAAACATTGGATTCATCAGAACCCTTTTATAAGATGAAAAATCAACAATCAAGCTTGAAAAGTGAAAGTTGGATAGGGCTCTTCGTCCTGTCGGCTTTCATTTTTCACTTTTCGGTTCTTGCACTGAACGCGCAGGAACAACTTTCTTACCGTCGAAACTCTCTTGCCACAATGCTTGTCTATCACCCTGAAGACGAGTTCGGCGAAGAGATCTACAAAGCCTTTGACTCGCTTCCGATACCAGACAAATACGACGATCACACCATAGAAGGAATGCGGGTTATCGACAATAAGAAAGTGTGGGGCGTACAGAAACGCGATACAGGCTACTACAAAGCCGTGTTCGGTCATCAGCTCAATCAGAAAGAGATCCGCGCCAACGCTCAGTACACCGAAGATTTGCTGAACAGCCGCGGCATGGCGAAGAAGATGGTAGCCAAATGGTTCGGTCTGAGCGGTCACACGGTCAATGACGCGACGTTCAACACAGAACTTATCCAAACCCGCGGACAATACAACGCGTCCGATGTGGATGTAGCGCTGGCGATGCAGACAACACGCGGTTTAGCCACCTTGAGCGATGCCGGAGAGGAGTTATTGGGTCAAACATTCGTGCTGGTCAACGACGTGACTTACACCACCGCGGAAGAGGATGCCGCAGTAGCCAAACTGACCATCGGAATCGTCGGAGGCGTGTTTGACGCCTTCACAGGAGGCTCTGCCGGAAGAGATTTGGCCCAAACGAGTGCCAAGATAGCAGACAGTTTCACCGGCTTCAATGTCAAGACACACTCGTACCTCTACCAATTGGTGTGGAATGATTCCATTGCCGCTATTTTCTATACTCAGCACTATACCGGCAAGCCCGATTCGGCTAAGATGCAGGCATTCCTGGATGACAAGACAACTTATCGTCTCCAATACGTGGCGCACGAATACGAGTTCGACAAGAAAGCCGTGCTGAAAGGTAAATACGAGCGTACAGAGTTGGTACGTACCATCTGTGCCCGTTCGATGGATAAGAATATCGTCGCGCTCGCTAAACAATACGAAGACTTCAAAGTGAAGACTCCTGTATTCCGCGTGCTGACCGACGAAAAAGGCAAAATAACCGGCTATGCTGCTAAAATCGGCAAGAAAGAGGGTATCAGCGATGGCTCGAAATTCCAAGTCGTGCGCCGCGAGATAGACCCGGAGACTGGAAAAACCACTTATAAATATGTGGCTTCTGTCAAAGCGAAGAAAAATTGTATCTGGGACAACCGCTACAATGCCGTTTTGGAGCAAGACCCGGGATCTTCACTCCCCTATACCACTTTCGTCAAGACCGGAGGCGGAGAGATTCTACCGGGTATGTTACTGATTGAAGGCAAATACCGCAAGGTAAAGGAGTAAGTGAACACAAAAAACGAGCTCGTCCTCCCGACGAACTCGCTTTTACTAATATAACAAACAATCTCTTTATAAAAAAACTTTACTCTTTCACTTATTTACTAACAAATACCGTGCCAAACTATAATTAAAATCATAAATGTTATACCAATGGATTATTTCACTGCCGATGATGTTATGCTTCTTTTGGAGCATTTTCTTCGCTACGCGTTTCCTTCGCGGCAGTAAAGAACCGCGTGTAACGGGGACGATTCTGCTATTTTACCTTGCAGCGACGGTTCTTTATACCGACCATTGGTTGTATTTCTCCGATCATCCGAGTTTCTTTGGCGAATGGAGTTACTCCGTCGTCAACCTGTGCGTATATCCTTTATATTATGCGTACCTGCGCGCCCTCACGCGCACGAAGATCTCATATGAAGTGCCGCTTTTGCTCCTTCCTGCGGTGGTTGCGGCGATTGTTTTTCCGTTGAACGCGCGTTTTCAATGGGGGATTGAAGATAGTATTCATCTGATCGCCCGTCTTTTCTTTGCCGCGCAGATCGTTTGGGTGCTGGTTCGCGGGTACCGTCTGATCCGGAATACTCAGCGGCGGTTGGATAACAACTATACCGACGACCGCAGTTACCTCTTGCAGCCGACGCACACGCTCCTTCTTTTCATCGGCTTCACGGCTGCTGTGTCGATGATGCTCAATCTCCTCGGGCGAGATTCGTTTGACGGATCGGTACTCGTCTCCATTCCTGCGGTGTTGATGTCGGTGCTCTTGTACGGCTTAGGTTACGTTGCGGCGCATACTTTCATGCCGGAAGAGACCATCGCGCAAGTGGAGGCAGAGGAAGAAGAGAAAGTGCGTCGAGCGACGATGGAGGAGACGGATGAACTGTTCAATAAGATCATCACCGCTCTGCGCGAAGATAAACTCTATACGAACCCGGATCTTACTATCCAGAACCTCGCTGCGGCTGTGGAATCCAACCGCACGTACGTCTCCGCTTGTATCAATAGGCGCACGAATTTCAGTTTCTCGCAACTCGTAGCACAATACCGGGTTGAGAACGCCAAGGCCATCCTTGCGGATCCGCAATACGGTACAGATCATGATGCCGTTTCTTCGGCTATCGCCCTCAGCGGCTTTACATCAGATCAGACCTTCTATCGTATCTTCAAAGAGCATACCGGCCTCACTCCGCTCCAATTTCGCCAACAAAATAGGTCAAAATAGGCCCAAAATGTATTTTTGTACGATTTGAGAGTCGATTTGTACGATTTGCGAATGCTTTTTCAACGAAAAGCAGTACTTTTGTGCTCAAATTTAAATTTGAGCAACATGCAGGTTCGTGCAAGTCGAGTGTAAGCTTGCTTACGTTACTCGACACAGCCGAAGCTCCAGAAAATTATTTTTTTAATTTTATGAAAAAGATCTTTCCCCTCTTCGCTGCCTTGCTGTTGGTAAGTGCAGTATGGGCACAGGAAGAACAAGCACCTGTGCAGAAACTGAATGTCCACATGATGGACGGACAGGTGGTAACGTTCCTATTGGATCAGGAGCCGGTGACGAAGTTCGAGCCGGGCAAGCTGATCATTCAGACTTCAGACGATGCGCCGGTCATGTATCTCATTGAGAACGTGCGCAAATATACGTACGAGGGTCTTCCGGAAGGTATTGATGCGCCGGTCGTAGCGCCGGGTACAATCATGGTACGCCAAGGAAAAGACATGGTCGCTATAGATGGCCTGCCTGACAAGGCGAACGTAGCGATCTATGCGGCGGACGGCAAGCTGCTCATCAGCCGTCAGGCTGTCGGCGGACAAACGACCGTGCTGCCCATGACCGCGTTCCCCGCAGGTAACTATATTATTAAC
>CADCEV010000027.1:1377-12415 GCA_902800525.1 uncultured Bacteroidales bacterium | reverse complement strand
CATTGGTACTATCGCCGTTGCAAAAACGGTCCACCAGCACAAAATAGACGGTCGCTTTGTTCCAAGCGAAACCATCTTCTTCTGCCTTCTTTCCGCATGCCGCGAACATCGTCGCAGCCAATGCAAAGATGATTAGTTTTTTCATAAATTATAGTATCTCCATTATATCTGTTAACGATGGTACGATATATGTGGCAGTCTCTTCTGTCTCGCGTCCTTCGAGCATAGCCTTTTCATAACTGTCGGTACGTCCTCCGAAGAAATCACGAAGCGACGCGCCAAAGTCCTTCAGGAAATTCATGCCGAAGATAACCTCTCCGGAAACAAGTCCTTTGTACTCCTTAATGGTGTGACCTTCAATGGTCGGTGTAGTAGTAACTATCATAGCAGTTAAAATTCAAATCGTTCCAACTTCATTTGTCCGCAAGCTTCTATCTCGGCTACGTATTTCTTGAACTCCGGCGTTTCAGCATGTGCCTTGAGCGAAGCATCGTCTTTCCATGTTTCGCAGAACATGAAAACATCAGAGCGGGTCGCGCTCTGGAACACATCATAAGCGATGCACCCGGCATGATTGCGGGATTTCTCGGTCAAAGCTACTGCAGCACGCAGAGCGTCCTTGTACTGGTCACTATCGGTGGCCTGAAAAAAGCAATTTAAGCGTATCATATTATTTGGTATATTTAGCGTGTAAATTGGCGATGATGTCCGCGAACTTGGTGCGGATGGACTCAGGAGAAAGCACTTCGGCTTCGTCGCCACGTCCTAAAATCTCCTGCATAAACTCAAAGTTCGGTGCAAGATGGAACTGGAAATCGGAATACTCTGCTGTGGTATTGATTTCCTTCTGCGACTTGTGGAGCGGAAGCGTGCGCAAGTACGAAACGCCCTTGCGTGCGACGCGTACGACTATATCTTGCACCTCTCCGGCTTCGCCTTTGGTCATGCCGATACAATCGGCAAAATACTTCTTCACATCGAAGCCTTCCGGTATCTCGTAGGTGGAATTGGTGGTTGAGACTTGCATGAAGCGGTCAAAAGCGTACGTGCGAATCTCGCCCGGATGATCCGAGCTTTCACCAATTGCATACCAACGCTGTTTGTAGATGCGGATGGCGTACGGAGCAAAGATAAACTCACGCGGTTCATGGGAGAAACTGCCATAGCGGATGATAAGACGGTAGCAGAGTTGCATGGCGTCCACGACAGTTTGCAGGTACTGCACTCCTCCGGGGATAGTTTCATACATGATCCGTCCGTGCATGTTTGCGTAGTCCTCCAACGAACTCTCAACTGCAAGGCTATTAAGAAGCCACTTGCGAAACTCTTCATTCTCTTTGAAGGACTGCTCGATATAGAACTCTCCTTTCTCGTTGGTGGCTATGCTCACGTCGAACAAATCCTCCAACTCATTCTTCATGTGGTAGAAAGTACTGCGAGCAAGAGCCTTCTTGTCGTCGTTCATGGGCGAACTCAACCACCTCCTACTAATCTCCTGTCTGGAGATTGGTCCGGACTGAAAGGCTCGCAAGAACCAAAAGTATTTCTTGAGTAACTTACCGCTGGTCATGGCAATGTAATGTTATTTCTTGTTTGCAAGAATGATTTTATTGCCTTCTGCATTCAGACCTAACACATGAGCGACAATGCGCTTGCACAACTCAATAACTGTAGGAACAGCATTGCGTTTTACCTTACCACCACGCCAATTCTCCGGATTACGGCAGTACTCGGATAGGTCGAAGAACTCATTCTTCTTTATACGTCTCGCTGCACGAAGATCGCGAAGCATCCAGTCGTAACAGAACAGATGGGTATCGTCCTTGTTAACCAACCATATTGCACCTCTCTCTTTATGCATCCATAACTTGCCGATGGTAACACCGCATATATGCAAGAAGCAATCAAAATCCATCGTCAACTTTTCAGCCTTCTTCAATTCTTCGAAAGGCGCAACAATGTCATCCGGATTGATGATAGGAGTGGTGAACATATCAGCATACGCTTCCCAATCGTCGCCAATGATACGAGCGATTTGTGCGGCTACCTCCTGAACGTACCGCATTGACCGGTCAATGCCTCTACGAGTGGCATCATTGCTGATGTCGTACAACTCTTTGATTTGCTCATGCGTCCTGCGCACTCCACATATTCCCATGTAGTCGCGAGCAACCATGAAAGAATATCTTTCGGTATGCTCAAAGACTTTCGTCAAGATATAGAACATGGGATAATGTCCCTTCTCATCGTGATAATTGAGGATGAAGTTTACCTCCTCATCCGTCAATTCATCTATATTCCGATGCAGATTGTATGACTTCTTCTCGCGAGGAGAAAGTTCCTTATAGGCTTCAGATGGATGCTCTTTCTCGAACTTATCGAAGAAAGCACGAATCTCTGCTTTCGTCTTCACTCCGATGCCATAGAAACGGCGACCTGTGAAATCGTTGTCAATAACCTCCTTCAGTTGTGCCGGAGATTCACATATACCATGCAAAGCAATCTTTGCCCGCATACTCAAGCCGCTATCCCAGATAGCATCTTGAAACGCGTCAATCCGTTCCGGAGTATCAACGTACCCCTGTTTATTCTCTTCCATATTGTGATTTTAATTTTATTCAAACTTAAAGATATCGAAGAAGCGGTCGAACCAATCGCAGAGGCGGTCAAGGACGCGGCGTTTGGTGATAGCACGCTTGTTATCGGAGGTAAAGAGCGGAAGCGGCGGAAGGCATTTGGTGATGCGGTCGCCGTTGCGCTCTACTTCGCCGATATGGAACGCATGACGCATGAAATCTTCCGTCTGTTCGGGATTCAGGTTCTCGTCCGCAATCAGTTCGTCGAGTTGCTTGTGTGCTTGGTTGGAGACATAAGCAGCCCATTGCTGGCTGACCTCGCGATCCATCGCATAGCGACGGACAAACTCCTCAATCAGTTCCGACTTATTACGCAGCAACGGACTGGAGCCAACCGCCTTTTGAATCTGGATCATCAGTTCGGTTTTGTCTTTCTCTTTCTTTGCGCGGTGTTGCTCAATGAGTTGAATGATGAAATCGATATTGATATCCACCTGTTTGATGAGTTCAATCTCGAAGACCAGATCATCATTGATATCCACTTTGTCCCCGTCATGCACGTTGCGATATTTGTCGTGCAGATTGAGGTAAAGCGAGCGGTAGTCTTGCTCTTCCGCCGGAGTGATGAAGGTCTCTTTCTCCTCCTCGAAACGGTCGAATGTAGAGAGCACATTATTCAGCCGCACATACGTACCGAAGACACGAATGAAATCTTTCTCTGCTTCCTCGCCCATCATGTGCAGCGCTTGCGGATTATCCAGCGGGAACCGCTCTTTCATCGCCTCTACCAACTCTTCAAAGCCCATGTGATACTTGCCTATCGAATCGGTGTAACCATGGACGTATTCATCGTATGTCTTGAGGAGTACCAAACCTTTCGAATCCTTATCGCCAAAGAGCGCGATGGTGTCATTGGTCTCTTTCTCCAGATTGCGGAAACAAACGATCATACCAAACTGCTTGATGGTGTTGAGGATGCGGTTGGTTCGGCTGTATGCTTGCATCAGTCCGTGCTGACGGAGGTTCTTATCCACCCAAAGAGTATTGAGCGTGGTCGCATCAAAGCCGGTAAGGAACATATTCACCACAATGAGCATATCCAACTCACGCTTCTTCATGCGCTCGGACACATCTTTGTAGTAATTGGCAAACTGGTCTCCCGTATCGAAATTGCAGGCGAACATCGCATTGTAGTCCGCTATCGCATTATCCAGAAAATCGCGGTCGGTCTGGTCGAGTTGCGACGTACCCTCGCTGTCTTCCTCTAATAGCAGACCATTCGCCTCCGGATCATCATCATTCACGCCGTAACTGTAGATCAACGCTATCTTCAGCCGCTCTTCCTCGGGCAACGCAGCTTGCTGACGTTTGAACTCCGCATAGTAGAGCCTTGCCGCCTCGATAGAAGCCGTAGCAAGGATCGAGTTAAAACCGCTCACACGTTTGTCTTTGAGCGTATAGACATGGTTGCGGAAAGTCTTTTGGTCGTAGTGGGTCAAGATATACTCCGTGATATTCGTGATACGTTTCGGGTCAAGCAGCGCTTTCTCTATATCTATCGCAGAGACTTTCTGGTCCTCAATGCCGGACTTGCTATCCACGGTCTTGATATACTCTACGCGGAACGGCAGCACGTTATTATCCGCTATCGCCGAAATAACGGTATAAGTATGCAGCCGTTGACCGAAGATCTTCTCTGTTGTAAAGAGTTTGTTCGACGCATTGTCCGGGAAGATAGGCGTGCCGGTAAAACCGAATATATGATAGCGTTTGAAGCGTTTGACAATCTGGTTGTGCATCTCGCCGAACTGCGAACGGTGGCACTCGTCAAAGATAATCACCACATGCCTGCCATAGACCGAATGCTCTTTCTCTTTCTTGCAGAAGGAGTTGAGTTTCTGAATGGTGGTGATGATGATACGGTCGTTGTCGTTGCCCATCTGCTTGGTCAGAACCGCTGTGGATTTATTGGACGAGACGCAACCTTTCTTGAACTTCTCATATTCGCGAACGGTCTGATAATCCAGATCCTTTCTGTCCACCACAAACAGCACTTTGTCCACATAATCCAACTGCGTGCATAGTTGCGCGGTCTTGAAGGATGTGAGCGTCTTTCCGCTACCTGTCGTGTGCCATATATATCCGCCTGCATCGATCGTACCCAACACACGTTGGTTGGAAGCGATGCGTATCTTCTGAATGATGGCTTCGGTTGCTGCTATCTGATACGGTCGCATCACCATCAGTTCGCGGTCTGCCGTGAAGACACAATACCGCGTGAGGATATTGAGAATCGTATGTTTGGCAAAGAAAGTAGCCGTAAAATCATCCAAGTCCCGAATGACATGATTCTCTCCATCCGCCCAATAGGAAGTGAACTCAAACGAATCGCATCGTTTGGTGGATTTCTTGATCTGCTCCTCGCCGGTCTTGTTCGTCCGTTTGCGGTTCTCTATCTGCGCTTTGTTACGCGTCGTGTTGGAGTAATACTTGGTGTCCGATCCATTGGAGATAACGAACAACTGGATGTACTCAAACAGTCCGCTATCTGCCCAGAACGAATCATTGCTATATCGCTTGATCTGATTGAAAGCTTCCCGAACCGCCACACCTCTACGCTTGAGTTCGATATGTACCATCGGCAGACCATTAACGAGAATCGTCACGTCATACCTTGTGCGGTGTTTGCCTTCTGTCGGCGTGTACTGATGAATGACTTGCAGGCTGTTCTCGAAGATATGCGCTTTGTCTATCAGTTTGACGTTCTGAAAACCGGAGTTATCCTCTTTGATGTATTGCAGTTGGGCAGTACGGTCGTCTTGCAGCAGTTCGGCTTTGTCGGCAATAGATGCGCCTGTGTTCGCGAGTTTCGTACGGAAGAAACCTTTCCACTCATTGTCGGTAAACTCGATGTGATTGAGTTTCTCCAGCTGCTTGCGGAGATTGGCAATCAGTTCTTCCTCGGTATGAATATCGAGATACTCATATCCTTGCGCCTGTAGCTGTTCAATCAGCGCGTCCTCCAACTGCGCTTCGCTTTGGTAAGCGATGCGTTGCGATTGTTTATGCTCGTAGCGCAGAACAACCGTCGATTCAGTATTTTCAGCAATCAGTTTCATACGGCTTTGCGGTCAAAGGTTAGCAATAGATCTCGGTAATACTCATATCGTTTCTGTTGTGCGGCTTGCTCCGCAGGAATACCATCGGAAAGATCGGATGTTAAAGAGCCGAATCTACCTAATAATGTCGCAATACGTTCTTGCTTTTCTACAGAAGGGAACGGAATAGAAAAATTCCGAATGTCTTCTATTGTGATAGTAGCTTGTCCGGCACCTTTGATTTTACTGCGTATCAATCTCTGCCCATAGCAAGAAGAAAGATACTCGTAAATATAAGGGATATTAACACCTTCCTTAAATTTAAGAACACAAATAGCTCCTCCTAAAAAACACTTCGTTTTCCCTGGAAATAAACCCACATTTCCGATACTTGCTCCAACGATGGATAACAATAAACATTCTTTGTCTAGAACTATTTTGGGGAATTGATCCACAATATTAGCAGGTACATAGTATTCTGTATTATAGTCAAAATCTCTGCCACTAAAGTTGCGTGTTTGTAAGAATGGAATTGAACCTTCAACTGGCTTGTCTAATAATGCTGGTTTTATGGAGTTTGAGTAGTCAAAACCTGTTTGCTTTGTGACTAATTCTGCAATATCTCCCAGAGTTTTCCACTCCCAATTGCAATCATCGGTATTTTGTCAGCAGAATTGCAATCCGAGTGTGGCGTAAGTAGTTGGGTACGATAGTACTCATACTGCTTACGACGCATTTGCAGCTCCGCTTGCAGCTCCGCTGCGAGTGCCGAGAATTTATCGAGGCACTCGACGATTTTTTTTTGAATTTCTATCGGAGGAAGGGGAATTTCGAATGAATCCGTGTCTGCTACACATAATTGTGGTAGTTTAACAGAGTTTGCTCTTGCTTTCTGCTGAAATAATTGAACTAAATTCTGTAAATAGTAGTATACGAATTTTATATCTACCCCCTTGAAATTAGAGTATGACCACATTTCATTTTTGTGAGTAAATGGTTGGTCGTAATATTCGAATCCAATATTACCACGGGACTTCACTATGATGCTTGGTACACGAATTATAGACGAGGCAGGTATATTTGACTCAAGCGCATCAACTTTAGTACTACCAGCAGCAAATATCCTTATATTTCCGTTGATATTCTCTATTTTTTTCATTTGAGCTGCGGTAATATTCATTCCCTTATTGCGCATAGCCACCTCTCCCAGAGTTTTCCACTCCACGCCATTCGGACACATGTCCTGTATCATTTGTTCTATGTGTGTCATAGCGGTAGCATTTAGAGGTTAGCAATCAGTTCGTCAATCTGCGCGCGCAGTTCGTTCTCACGCGCTACAATCTGCTTCAGTTCGGCATTGAGTTTGTCAATGTCTATATGCTCGCGCGTGTCCTCTTGCTCTACGTAACTATTAACAGAGAGGTTGAAACCGTTATCCGCAATCGTGCGTTGAGGCACAAGGGCGGCTTGATGCGCTACGTCCTCACGGTTGGTATAAAGATCGAGGATATGTTGGATATTCTCCTCCGAGAGTTTGTTCTTATTGCCCTCGTGTACAAACTCATTCGAGGCGTCAATAAAGAGCACTTTGTTATCGCGTTTGTTCTTGCGAATCACGATGATACAGGTGGCGATAGACACACCGAAGAACAAGTTCTGCGGCAGTTGGATGACCGCATCCACGTAATCGTTATCTACCAAATACTGACGTATCTTCTGTTCCGCTCCGCCACGATAAAGCACACCGGGGAACTCAACGATAGCCGCTGCTCCGTCAGCAGAAAGCCAACTGAGCATGTGCATGGTGAAAGCCAAGTCGGCTTTTGTCTTAGGCGCTAATACACCTGCGGGTGCAAAACGCTCGTCGTTAATCAGCACAGGGTCTTCATCGCCTTTCCAACGGATGGAATACGGAGGATTGGAGACGATAGCATCAAACGGCTCATCATCCCAATGCTTCGGGTCTAACAAAGTATCGCCCAGAGCTATATCGAAATGGTTGAAGTTGATGTCGTGCAGGAACATGTTTATTCGGCAGAGGTTATAGGTCGTCTGGTTAATCTCCTGACCATAGAAACCTTGCTGCACGTTCTCTTTGCCGATGACCTTGGCTACCTGCATCAGCAGCGAACCACTTCCGCAAGCCGGGTCATACACCTTACGCACTTTCTGCTTGCCATACGTAGCGATACGGGCTAACAGTTCGCTCACTTCCTGCGGCGTGAAATACTCACCTCCGCTCTTGCCTGCATTGCCGGCGTACATCTTCATCAGAAACTCATACGCATCGCCGAACGCATCAATCTTATTGTCCTGCGGACCACCAAGGTTCATGTCTCCCACGGCATCCAAGATCTTCACCAACCGCTCATTCCGTTTGGCAACCGACGAACCGAGTTTGGAAGAGTTAACATCAAGGTCATCAAACAAACCTTTCATATCATCCTCGCTGTCTGTTCCGATAGCCGAAGCCTCGATGGACTTGAACGCATCCGCAAGCGTCATATTCAGGTTCTCGTCTTTCGCCGCACGTTTGCGTACGTTGCAGAAGAGTTGCGACGGAAGGATAAAGAAACCTTTCTCCTCTACAATCATTGCGCGGGCAGTCTCTGCTTGCGCATCATCAAATGCCGCATAGTCGAAACTTTGATCACCATTCTTGTGCTGGAGCGCATTGATATAGTTGGTGATGTTCTCGGATATATACCGATAGAACAGCATTCCAAGCACGTATTGCTTGAAGTCCCATCCATCTACCGATCCGCGTAACTCATTCGCGATCGCCCAAATAGACTTGAATAACTCTTGTTTTTGTTGCGTTGATGTAGCCATAGTATCAATTTAATATCATTCGTGGAGTATAGCGGACTCGAACCGCTCACCTCAACACTGCCAGTGTTGCGCTCTAGCCAGATGAGCTAATACCCCGTCTGCCCCGAAGGGCTATTGCCTATATGAACCTTTCGGCTGTTCCTTACGTGAACTTTCCGAGTTCTTATGTGAACCTTCTTCGCCCTTATGTGAACTTTCTATGTGAACCTATTTGGGGACTATTCAATTATTACCCAATGCCCGGCACTGGTGTTGCCCTCGCGAATTAAAACACCCTTCTTTTGCAAGTCAGCAAGATCGCGCCATATTGTGCGAGGAACTACTGACAAAACTTCTGACATTTGGTCTCCAGTAATAAATGTATTTTTCTTGATTAGTCCAAGTATATCCTGTTGTCTTTTAGTTAGTTGCACTTCTGACAAACTTCTGACAGAACTTCTGACATCACTACCCACAGAACTACTGACACGGGTCATCTTGATAAAGTTGGTTCGCTCGATTGTCACTTGAACTCCACCACAGAAATTCACCACTTTGGGCATCGGAATACCTGCCTCCTCAAAGCCGCTGCGTATCTTTTGGTAACCTCGACCCCACGTATCAATGAAACCGGCTTTGAAGAAGACATTCGCAATCTTTGGGTTGCGTGGTCTGGATGCATGCCGCGCGAACAGAGTTTCTTGGTTGTATCCGTCCGGCAACTCTCCATCGTTCCAAATTTCAATACTGTCATCATAGATATGCATCTGGATGTCCGGACCTGTATAATCCTTATGCGCGATAGCATTATAAAGAATCTCTCGTAATGCCTCCTTGGGCATTTCAAGTTTTTCGTATCGCTGTAGTCCTTCAAAACGAACCGGCGAAATCAGGTACTTGGCTTTAAGCGCATCCATTATGCGGTCGGCCATTTGGATGAGATTCCCTTCGATGACATCTTGGAACATCAGGTCGGCTTCGTCGATACCGAAACGACCTATTTTGAACACAGCACTCGGATAATATTGTTGAGGTTTTTTTCCAAATAGCAGGACGGCTGCATTAGTCAACCCACCACTCTCGTCCACCAAACCAAGGCTCGTTAGTACTTCTTCTGTCGATGCTTTGCGGAGATCATCCGGAACACGCTCGGCTTCAATTCCTTTATCGATAAAATAATCAATAGCCTCGCGGTCAATATCCTTGAGCGAAGCACGATCATTAATCACCTCGTCCCACGAGCGCCCCATTTTCTTAAGGATAAAATTTTGCAACGCGACTCCATTCAACTCCTGCAAGGTACTACCGGAACGTACGTAGTATTTGCCTTTGTAGCTAATGGGTACGTTGCTGGGAGAAACGGCTATCTCAATATAGTCCTTGCCTTCTTTGCTTAGGACATTCACGTCCGCCACGATACCCAAGAAAGAAACTACTTTGTTCGGTATATCTTCAGACAGTTTGTGAGCGTTTTCTATATCGCATACCTCGCCTTTGTCGTTCACACCGATATAGAGTTTGCCGCCTTGTGCATTGGCAAAGCCGCATAGCCATTTGACATACTCATCACGCCAGGACTCTTTGTACTCTACGTTTTGATTCTCGTTATTCATTGTTGAGATAATTTTCATATCGTTCACGACGAGGCCATGTTTTGGGAACCGCCTATCAAGGTACGACAAACAGCCCACACCGGAGGTGCGAGTAGTCTGCATCGCGTACCTTGGTCTTCAGGGTTCCCGTTCCGTCGTGACCGGTTAGCAAACTGCAACTAATTTTCTATGTCAATGTTCTTCAGTGTACGTCTCTAATTGGCTCGCGCGCCAATCTGGTACCTCCGAAAAAGCGTGCAAAATTACAAAAAAAATTCCACATATGCAAGAAAAACAGCAACTTTTCGCGCTTTCAGACGCAATTTGTGCGGTAATTCCTACTTTTTTAAAGAAAAAGTAACCTCACACCTCCTTAATTCGTGTCAATCACCATGTTCATCTACCTTGGCTTCAAGGTATTGAAGCCGCCGCTTCAGCTGCTCAATGGTTTGACACTTGAGGCGATCGGATGCCTCCAACTTCCGAATCCGCTTCGCTAACCGGCGCTTGTGCCGGGCAAGGGTTTTCGGACTGAGGTAGGCCTTACTCTTCTTCGAGCCTGCCCGATTTTTTTTGTAACTTCATGCTTTTACGCACTCAGATTTGGTTTAGCGGTGCTTGGCCTGCGCGCACTATGCGAACAAAAACAAGCACCATCTGCCAAATCCGCTGCAAAGTTACAAAACAAGTGTCCAATTACTTTGGACTGGTTTTGAAAAAGTGCAAAAAAACTGCATTTTTAATGGAAATCGGGCGTTTTCAGGACGAAAATCATCCAAATCCGGAGTAATTTACGCTCGAAATGACCTCTTGAGGGAACTTTTCGCACCCAATGTACAGCGTATCAAAGGCATCCGTGCCGTCGGTACGGTGTTCGAGGAGGTCTTCCTCGGACTCGGCCAGCTTCTCGCCGGACTTGTTTTTGTGGAAGCCGTTGCGTCCGTTGAGTACTCCGGCAGAC
>CADCEV010000027.1:0-1348 GCA_902800525.1 uncultured Bacteroidales bacterium | reverse complement strand
CTTCTCGCCGGACTTGTTTTTGTGGAAGCCGTTGCGTCCGTTGAGTACTCCGGCAGACTGAATGGCGAGGATAAGATCATCGTTATTCTGACGGTTGAAAAACGGCATCAGTCGCTGCTTGCCTTGGAAAGCCTGGTTGATGAGCAGGTACTTCTCATCGTGGCGCATGGGGTTGCCCAAATAGACATCCTGGACTTGCCAGCCGTGACGCTCAAACTCGTGGATGACTACCCATCGGAAATCCTGTGTATTCACGGCATAGTTGCTTCCGAGCGCGGTTGTATCGTAATAGAAAACGACCGTTTTATTACGATGCTCTGAATAGTAATTGCAGAAGTCATCGACCAGCGCGGGAAGCTTCCTTTCGAACTTGACGTAGAAGGATTTGAGCACATTTAATCGGTTTCCTGAAGGTTGCCCGGCAACGATCCAGTTGATGTTTGCGTTGTAATCCATACCGATACAAATGGGTGCGTCGGGGTTCACGTCACGGTCTGCCTGCGAGGTAAAAACGGACGTAGGAATGTCGCCTATTTGTCCAACTACATTGGACTGCCAAAGGGTGTCTAAGTACTCAAAATTGGATGCGTCGTACTTATGAGACTCTCTCATCGACGAGTAGAAGCCATCCTTTGCAATGCCAATTTGCTTGCAAAGTATTGAGGTTTGAAAGGTAAGCGGAGTAAGATCAGATATTCCGGCGGCGTCTTGCCTGCAGCAATAGCCTCCTTGACCTTTTGCTTCAATCGCCAAATCTCATAAACGGTGGCTTCAATCGTCCGGATAAGTTCAACGTCCATCTTCTGCTTGTAGTGCAAGAACCAAGACCCTTTCTTGGACTGCGGCATATCCGAGAGTATCATTATGGAGTGATTGAAGGAGTGCTTGCCAAAGTAGGACTTGATACCGCCATTGGCAGGAAGTGTTTCCTCTTTCAACTTTTCATAGTCAATGAACTTGGCCTCGTCGATCAGAAGCCAAGAGAGCGTAAGCGAGTTGGAAGAGCCAGGGCGGTCCTGCGAAATAATGATAGCACGAGAGCCGTTATAAAATGATATAACGTGCTCGAAATCGGTAGGCTCAATGATAGCCGTGCCGAAGGACTTAGGCGGCTTCTTGCCCACCACATAGTGGATGTTGGGCAGCAAGCCCCATCGACGCCACGCGGCGAGAAGGCCCGGAATGGTGTTCGTCAGACCATGCTTGAACGTGGGTACGACGATACCGCCCGTGCTTCCTGGCATGCGTTGCATGTTGCGTAGCACAAAGGGAGAGGCGATAGAGTCCGTTTTGCCGGTACGTCGCCCGGCTACAATAACGGTAGTATTGGCACCGATGAGCTGCGTCA
>CADCEV010000026.1 GCA_902800525.1 uncultured Bacteroidales bacterium | reverse complement strand
CGCTTCAGGTACTAAGAACGACGATAACTTCCAGGAAGCTTGTCGTCTCACGGCAGAGTTTGCCAAGAAAGAAGGTCGTCAACCCCGTATCATGATTGCCAAGATGGGACAGGACGGCCATGATCGTGGCGCCAAAGTGGTAGCCACCGGTTATGCCGATTGCGGCTTTGATGTCGATATGGGACCCTTGTTCCAGACTCCGGCTGAGGCAGCTAAACAGGCGGTGGAGAACGATGTCCATGTACTGGGTGTCTCCTCTCTCGCGGCAGGTCATAAGACCCTCATCCCGCAGGTCATCGAGGAGCTCAAGAAACTCGGCCGTCCGGATATCATGGTCACCGCCGGTGGTGTCATCCCCGCGCAGGACTATGACTTCCTCTACAAAGCCGGTGTTGCCGCCATCTTCGGCCCTGGCACCCCGGTTGCCTACTCCGCCAAAGTGGTAATGCAACTTTTGATGCAGGAATAATCATCGCAAGGCCCTTGGCTCTTTCAGCAAAGGCAGGCATCTTCTTGGATGTCTGCCTTTCGTTTGTGTATCCTTTGTCTTGAAAATGAGCATCCCATGCCTTCCTTCTTTTTTTCTTCACTTCGTGAAAATTAAAGGGGGGAAAAGCAAGCGCTTCGCTTATTTAAAATCACCATCGGTCGGACGTTACCATTTTTTGTAGTATGCCGTTTTCTTATTTTTTCTTCGTTGCCTGTAGTGTGGAACTCCGGTCATATGGCGGTTTAGCCCGTCGCGGTACTCTCTCCACGTTCGTGCCAATTCAATTCGCTGCGTCCGTCTCTATTTTTATCCTTAAAATACACGCCCGCCCGTACGCGCTCAATGCGGATGTAGCGATTTGCTGTTACCTCCGGTGGTAATTCTCTCTTTGTCAATTAGCACGGCATCGTATGCCGTATTTTCTCACAATTTTGTGTGAATCTGTGAATCTGTGAACAATGCTCTGCATTAATCGTGTGCCCTTGCGGCTAAGAATTTTGCTACACAAAGAAGGCGCCCTTGCGGACGCCCTCTGTCAACTCTTTCTGTGCTTCTCCACATGGTAGAAACCCAGCGTGAGGATCTTTAGGATGACTTCGTACAGAACTTTCACCCAGTCTTTTTCTTCGTTTTCAGTCTTCATTTTTAATTATGATTTTAATTGGTTCATTACTCGCTTGCAACGCAAGCCATTTTGCTGTGAGCTCTTGCTCCATGGCGGCACTTACCAATATACATCCCTTGCTGTGCTCCGGCTTTGTGCCTCGATGAAATCGGATGCCGCTCCGTCCGGGAACTTGCTCTACCAAGGGCAGCATGCGCTTAAATCGCGGTGAATAGGTCACTCTAACCTCATATATCCCAACAGGTATGATATAATCTGCGTTCTCAAGCGTCGCTATTTCTTGCCCTTCAAAACGCAAGCGTCCTCGAACGGCTTTGCCGTCTTTACTCGCCCTGATTAGGTGGATGCTTGTCATTTTTGCTGCGGTATTTGTAGGTGTAGTCTATACCGAATAGCGCTCCTGCAAAGGTTGCAACCTCGCCAAATCCAATGAGTAAACTCTCATGAATCTGACCTTGTGGCTCTATGAAAATCCCGCAGAACAGCAACACCAGCCCACCGATGGACATTACCGCTGCCGTTATCAGCTGAATGCTCGGTTTCATAATACTTTTCTTTTAAGGTTTAACATTGCCCGCGTGAGCCAAAGCCCACGCGAGCGTTAACTTGTCGCTTATCCGCGCGGATGCTGAGCGTCATACTCGTTACCGCAAGTCATCCAGTACCACGCTTTCATCGTTTTCTTGCCGCCCGCAAGATCCTTCTGCGCGATGAACGCCATCTGGTCTTGGGTGATCTTCGACAGGTCGCGACTACGGGTGCGAACCATCGCTGCAACAGCGGTGAAACGAACGCGAGCATACAACTCATCGGCACTCGGAGCGGTCTTGCGCGTAACTTGCGAACGCACATACAATCGGTTACAATCAGGGTTGGTGGTGGCTGCGCGACGGTGAGTCGCAAGCAACATCTTGTCGTGCGTGTGCTGACCTTTCTTGCCGCACTTGCACAATGCGCCGGAAACATACTCAATTCCGGACATCCATACTACTTTTGCCATTTCTAACTCGTCCTTATTTATACTCGCGACGCACGAGGGGTTTAGGTTCATACTTTAATTTGTTTAAGGTTTAGGTCGGGTCGCAAAGCGGCGCATTATGCGCCAAGCTTTGCATACTCCTGTGCGAAGATATAGCCCTGCAACGTGCCATACTTGCTCTGGTTCTCGAAGGCGGTCGCGTAAGCCGCTTTCTGTTCACTGGTCAGCGCCTTCACAGCCGCACGTGCTTGTGCGAACTTAGCCTGAGCAGCCAACTCCTCAGCGGAATACGGTTTCTTCTCCAAGTCACGAGGCTCACAGATTCGACCGGTACACAACGTGCGACCGCGTTTCTGGAAATACGTGTCAGAGTGCTCGCAAATTTTGCCTTGGTAAAACTTTACCATGTCAATAGGTTTGTACTTTGCCATTGTGGATTGACATTCTTTATACTCGCGTCATACGAGGGGTTTAGGTTAATACTGTTTGTTAATTGCATCGGATTAAATCCGATTTTGCAACGTGCGTCCGCGCTGGTCTCGCGCTACTCTCGCGCTGCTTTGATCTTGTCTTTCGCGATTGACGATGCAAAGGTACTATGAAGAAATTGCCTTTTGCAAATTTTTTCGCAAAAAAATTTCAAAAAAATGCATTTTCTTGTGAAATCTCCGAGCAAAATTCACAAATTCACAAATTCACACAAATTTGTATCTTCGTATTTTGCTCATAATAAATATATAATATATAATATTATTATTTTATTATGGAGATTTTTCCAACTTTCACCGATGCGTGAATCTGTGAATCTGTGAATGATTCTTGCCTAAAAATTTGCGTATCTCAGATTTTTTTTGTACCTTTGCGCCAATTTTTGGCGCAAGATAATAAATAACACATATGAGAGAGTCATTAAGAAGCGATTATTTTTCAGATTTGGAAAGGAATTTTCCGGAGCATGTAGTGTCGGAATATAAAAACCGTCTCGTGACTATTGACGAGATGCGAGATTTATTCATAAAAAGATGGGAGAAAACTGCCAGACAAAGCGCAGTAGACTTGAAATTGGACGAACAAACTGGTCTATACTATGCCAATCATAGTTTTCTTGATTCCGACGACTTACTGAGTAATCATCTGTTTGCAGAGCAATTGTTTGCCAAGAAAGACAAAGTCGATTGGAAACGCATGACGGACTGCTACGACTACAAGGTGGTACGGAAGATAGATCATGCCCTTTCATATCCATTAGTGTGGTTGCCGCCCTTCGATGTAAGTGATGAATTTGTTTTCGTAGGAGATGTAGCTGCCGAAATAGTTCCACCCGAGCAAATCGGTTTTAATGATGGCCGATATGGCTTTTACAACGACATGCGCGAAAGAGGACTACTATGGTTCGCTGATACAATGCCCACCAAAGATGATGTGTACGATGATTATAGATACGATGACATCCCGGACACTATGCTTTTATGGGATAGATTCTTGTTTGGCGGTTATCATGACATCCGTTCTTCTTTAGAGTATATCATTACCTTCCGTGGTCATGCAAAAGCAGTTGAGATTGTAGAACGTTTCCGTAAAGAATGGGATTGGTTTTTAGCCGTAAAATTCAACGACTTCGATACTTTAGACAACTACGAGAAAGAGCGTTATCGCAAAGCGCTATTCGAGGATTTGGATCCGTACTTGTATTCATGGAAGAACAAAGTGCAGAAAGTAGAAGCTCCCCAATCACAACCCGCATCCGACAATCAATCTTTCGAAAGTCTTCTCCAATGTCCCGCTAACGACAAGGAACGTGTTATGGCTCGTCTTCGCGAGTTATTAGACGGTAAAGGCGGTCAACAGGTAGCGCTTATCTTAGCTGCTGCTATGTACAAATACCATTATATCATTTCTATGCCTACAGAAAGACAATACGCCTCTGAATTCCAACTAAAAGGTGTATGGAGATCTGTAACCGACTATTTAAAGAACCACACATTACCAAACGGCAAATTAAATGTAAGCATAGATCATATCGAAATATAATCCAACCATGAGCGAGGAAAACAAATATATCTATTCGCACGCCAGACTAAAACAAGAATTGGTTGAGAAAAGGAGATTTGAAGATTTCTCTAAGTATGGTTCATGTTCTGAACTGGAATGGCTGTGCAAACAATACCTGCATCCTGAATGTGTGCACTATCAAGATGTCGAATGGAAAGCACTCAATGTCACAGCTGATGTTCTAACCAACATCGTAAAGTGGATTGATAATGATTATGAATCTGCTCGACTGTTGGTTTATTTCAGCGACCATTCACAAGACATCTTGGACGACGATGATGTCATGCCTATTAGCAATGCCGTTTATGAGCATTTTGAAAAAGAATGTGCGCGTCTGTTTAACCGATTATACAAAAAACACAAATCTCAACAAGGAACGACCAAACTTTTTAATGGTGAATTTTATCCCAATATGGAGATGATGGGCATTAGAAAATACCCTTCACAGAAAACTGACACCTACAAGAAACGATCTATCTTGGCATGTTATTGTGGATATAAGACTGGAAATATTCCGATGTATGACACGTTGATCAAACCATTTCTACCCGTAACACAACCGAATGGAAGTGGCTTATTTGAAGCATCAGATGTGTTTAATGCTACTATGGCCATCAGGGCACATACGGATATCCAATTTCAAAAATCTTCGGACAATTTAGATAAAGCTGCTGCCAAAATATGCGACATAAACGCATTGATTAACTTTATCAAAATCAGAATAACTATGGCAGCAAATCGCATGCTTTTAGGACGGACTCAACCAGTGTTGCAAACGCTGTTTGTTCTTGCCGTTTATTGGAGTATGGATGATTACAACCCTGCATATACCCCATATTTTAGAGAAAGCGCAAAGGTCATCAAATCATATCTAAATGAGCATGGCGTTCCTACATCTAAGATAGAACAATGTATAAATGATGTCACAAAAGCAAGAGAGGAAAAACAATCTGCTCCCGATACGAACAATTCAAATACTACCGATACGATAATAAATTTAGAAAACCCTAGTATTTTTTATAAATTGATTATTGCAGAAAAACCGGATCTGGTGCTCCAAGAATTACATCGCCGCATTGATGGACGCATGGGGAAAGACATTGGTATCGTTTTGGCTGCCGCTACATATAAATATCACGTGCTTTCTCGCACTCCTTCCGAAAAGGAATTCAAAAAGGAATTTCCCAATATCCAAAAATGCTCTTGGAGATCCATTTCTACATGGTTGAAAAAACCTGTCTCAGAAAATGATTTATCACTGGATGTTAAAGCTGTAATACTGAATTTTAAGGTCAATTAGACTTCCAGAAACTTCCAAATACTTCCAACCACTTCCCTGGAAGAATTTGGAAGTCAGATAATTTGCTCAATTTAACGAAAAGCAGTACATTTGCACTCGATTTTGATCGGGTGCTTTTTTTGCACCAAGCATTATAAAAGGTCGTGTACCGAGAATGATCGATCGTTATACACTCGGAGCGACCGGACCGGTCCATAATGTTCAACACCTAAAACCATTGCAACATTATGGGAAATCAAAACGCAACCGCTCGCAGCGGTAAAACTGAGACACTTAACGAAGTGCTCATCCGATTAGGCTTTATTGAGCCGATGTCAGCCACGACTACTACGGACGAACGTACCGTGGAAATGCTGACCTGTATCCAACGCTGGACTTATAAATGGTACAGACTCATCTGTGAACATTATGACTGGCTCGTTGTGATGCAGTGCATGCAAGACCATGGACTATTCAAATCGAATCAGAAACGTCCGCCTTTGGCTGAGTTTGTTCGATGGCTCGAATCCCATCAAGTCCCATGTGTGCTCACGCAGTATTCCGCGTACCATTTAAGTATGGCGCAACGCGCGATACATGACGCACGCTATCCGTGGACGGAAGTCAAATGGGAACCGAACATCGTCAGACGTTGGAGAGTGCTCTATCAGTTCCTCGATGCCATTCTTCCTTATGCCGACAAAACGCATTTGGTGTGACACACGAAGGGCTTTCATGTGGGCAGAAATCACGCGAAACACCATCTCGTGTGACCGCAACTCACACGAACCACAATGGCACAATTTTCGTCTATTTATAAGCGAAAACTCACATAGAGGTGAGTGTGATCTAAAGTTAAACAATCGGCAAATCCAAAGCGAGTATAATAATCGATGGAAGGCTCGACTCGCGGTATCCTCAGAGCCGACCACCGAGAAAGGGATTACGATTGGCCATAACCCCAACAGGTATGGAAACTATTAAAACTACATTACCTTGCGTTGACGCAAATGTAACGACCAACAATCAAGTAGTTCAACAGGGCAAAACCTATGATGGTAAGTTCACCTACGTAGATGACGACCACGTTCGCTTCGTCGAACATGCACACGAACGTGAACCATATTAAAGTAGAGTTCTACATTAAGCATGGTGAGTACGTTTCCGAACAGCAACTCGCCGACATGCTGGCACGTGAGATTGAGCAGATGGGCGAATCGCTCTGCGACATGGACCTCAAGGAGGAGGTGGAGAAATGTTGCTAATCGCAATCAGAAAGGGCGGCGTGAAATGTAGTAGCGCCTGCCCATTCTACACCGAAACAGGAGTTGTCCGTGGCATCAATGGTCCACTGCAAACACATTGTCGTATGACGATGAATCCGTGGATGATCGACTGCGACATCTACAATCCTATGTGCCTCGAAAAACTCGAAGTGACCGAGGAGCAATGGAAAGCTATGCAGAAAGCCGTGCATAAACGTGCGATACGCCAACGGAAACTCTATCCGGAGGAAAACGAAAACGGTCGTCCCGTCGGCTCAACTTGGACACAAGGCCGCTGGAATGCCCAAAAGTCAAAGAACGTTAAAAACTAAAGTTATGATATCCTATCAAGAATCTGTAACCAAAGGCACACCGATGCCTTGTACACCCGAAATCTGGGACCAACTCATCGACAGTCCCGAAGTCAAGTCCATCTGCGACCAGATCGCCGCCTTAGACACGACGACACCAGACTACAACGACCGCAAACAAGCGCTCAAACGCCGTCTGCCTATCATTATTCCGCACGCAGCGTCATTTCGTAACGGAAAGCGCGTCAGCGCAGATGCTATCCCGTCCGGTCTCGCCATGCTCGATGTGGACCATGTTTCCAATCCGCGTGACTGGTTCGAATCCATCGACAAGCAACTGCTTTCCGACAACCGCATCTACCTCGTAGCCATCACCGCATCCGGTCAAGGCTTGCGTCTGATTGGTGAACGCTTGGAAACGTCGTCTGTTGGGTCGAATGGTATTCGACAAATGGAAACCATCGAAGCTGCACAGCTTCGCATCGCTACTGCCCTTGGCATCAAGGAATACGACGCGGTGACAAAGGATTTGGCACGCGCCAGTTACGTTGTCCCTCGTTCCTATATCCTTTGGATATACGAGGCAGGTCTATTTGCCGAGCGAGAAGTTTTGTCCATTGATTCCGGATTGTATCCGGAGAAAGCTCTCCCGCCTCATCAAGAAGTTTCGTCCGTTGCGTCCGAATCGGATTCGGACATAGAAGTGTTGACCTATCGCGGCATGCCTTACGATGCCATCGTCAAGCAACTGATGATCGAGATTGGAGCCGCTGAAGGCGCGAGCTGCTGCTCCGCATCCTTCCTGACTTTGGTCTCTCCGAAGCCGAACGACGCCAAGCCATCAGTTCCGCTATCGGTCGCCCGCGTAAGTCGCAGAAACCTATGGTGCTCCAATCGGCTATCGCTATCTGCGAGAAAGAGGCACATCTGGACGAGCAATCGCCGCTGGAAAAATCCACAGCATTGCCTCTGCCCGAACTGCCGCGTCTGCTCAAACTGGTCTGCCGCCGTTTGCCGGAAGACTACCGTGCTGCGATGATCATTGCTTCGCTTCCTGTCCTCGGCACACTCGCCACGCGCATCCGTTTCGAGTACCTCGACCGTCAGGAACAATCGCTCTCATTCTTCAGTTGTATCACGGCTCCGGCTGCATCAGGTAAGTCCTTCATCCGCAAACCGCTCGATCTGCTCCTCACTCCGATCAACGAGCAAGACGCGATTGAACGCGAGAAAGAGCAAGCCTACAAGGATAAACTCCGTGCGTCGAAGAACAGCAAGAACCAACCGGAAGATCCGCACGCTTGTCCGCGTAACAATGGCGTAGCCATTTCTATTGCGAAACTGCTCCAACTCTTGACATACGCCGAAGGCAAACACCTCATCGGTATTGGCGAGGAAATGGACACATTAGTAAAGAGTGAACGAGCTGGAGTTTGGTCGCAGAAAAGTGACATCTACCGTCTCGCTTTCGACAACGCGGAATACGGTCAAGCGTACATGTCTGATGCTTCGTTCAATGCGCATATCAAGGTCTATTATAACCTGCTTCTGACTGGAACTCCCAACTCCATGAAGCGGTTCTTCAAAGACCTCGAAAACGGTCTCGCAACACGTGTCTGCTTTGCGCAATTACCCGACACTTCGTTCACCGAAATTCCCGTTTTCGCACCATATACCGAAGCGGAGAAAGAGGAGATCATCCGTTGGGCACGTCGTCTCGATGCCGAACAAGGCACACTCGTTTGTCCGCAACTGAACGGTACCATAGCCAACTGGCTCGAACAGAAGCGCCAACAGGCGATGGAAGCCGACTCGCACGCCATGGACACGCTCCGTCGTCGTGCAGGTGTCATCGGTTTCCGCGCAGGTATGCTATGCTATCTCCTTGAAAACCGCAAGTTCACCAAGACTGTAGGTCAGTTCGCGGAATGGGTTGCTGAATATGTGTTCCGCAATCAGATGGAACTCTGGGGCGATCAACTCGAACAAGAACTGACAGGCGCTTTGGATATCTTCTCCGGTGAACGTGGTTCGGCTACTTCGTTACTTGAACTGCTCCCGGCAGAGTTTTCCAACGCCGACCTTATCAAGCTTCGTGCCCGCAAAGGTCAGTCCGTCAAAGGTTCTGCTATCAGCATGGTTCTCAACCGCTGGCGCGGTAACGGCAAGATTGAAAAGCTCTCCGACACTAAGTGGAAGAAACTCTAATTTTTGTTCAGTGCTCGTGATGTCAAACACGAGATTCCAGAAGAGGCGAGCAGCAATGCTCGTCTCTTTCACACTTTCACACTTTCACACAAAATTGTAACAAAATTCACTTTTTAGAACGATTTTTTTAAATAAATTTGCACAATCCAATTTTTTTTATTACCTTTGCACCCGAAATGGGTGCATAACGCAGCGCGCGTGTACGATAAGGTGCTCATTTCTTGGAATTCTATCTACGCCGATCTCTTTCGTGGAGAGGGTTAGAGGGATTCATTACATATTGAAAAGGCGTTTATTGACGCTTTGTTGTTGGCAAATCAAAAGCTTCGCAAACTTTTATCAATTCAGACCTTCACAAAGTACGCAATTGAACGCCTACGGGTATGACGATAAATACTCGTCCTGCTATCTTGGCAGGCGTGTTGTCATATCGGCGTAGGTTTCATTGTTGTTTATAGTCTGATAGGTTAGCGAAGGCCTCGATTTGCGATAAGCAACAACGAGGTCTGCGCTTTTTGTTTGTATGTGCATATAGCATAGCAATAACATTATTAACTAAACATTAAGTGTTATGAAAAAACTAATCATCCTGGCATTGGCTGCGACGATGTTCGCGTCATGCGGAAAGAAGGCAGAAGAAGATGGTTTCGCTTGGAACAAAGCGAC
>CADCEV010000025.1 GCA_902800525.1 uncultured Bacteroidales bacterium | reverse complement strand
GACGGTCGCTTTGTTCCAAGCGAAACCATCTTCTTCTGCCTTCTTTCCGCATGACGCGAACATCGTCGCAGCCAATGCCAGGATGATTAGTTTTTTCATGACACTTAATGTTTAGTTAATAATGTTATTGCTATGCTATATGCACATACAAACAAAAAGCGCAGACCTCGTGTTGCTTACTCACAGTTCGAGGCCTTCGCTAACCTATCAAGTCAAATAAACAACAGGAAACCTACGCCGATATGACAAACCGCTTGCATAGATATAGCAAGACGGGTATAATAGTCATACCCATAGGCATCTATTGGTTACTTTGGTTTTGACTTGATACGGTAAAGTTTGCGAAGCTTTCGAACCGTCAAACACAAAGCGTCAATAAACGCTATTTCAATACATTTTGAATCCCTCTAACCCTCTCCTAATAGGAGTTCGGCGTAGATTGGATTCCGTGAGTTGAGCACCTTACTATTACGCGCGCTGCGTGTTATGCACCCAAATCGGGTGCAAAGGTACGAAAAAAATATGGATTGGGCAAATTTTGGGGCGGGAAAGTGATAGATTTCTGCATTTTGCAGGCAAAATGAGGAAAAAACGGAAGATGAAGATAGAATTTTGTGTGAAAGTGTGAGCGCGTTCGGCAACGAGATCGTAATGTTGATACCGCTCCGCTAAATCAACGGGACAACACGTGCCTCCGCTTTCCCCACCGCAAACAGCCTATGGCTTCGGTTTACGTCGGGGACCCCGAATCAAGGTAGTTCAACCCACACTTTTGTGTGAAAGTGTGAAAGTGTGAAACTACCTTGATGGGATTAGAGACTACAACTTCTTCCACTTAGTGTCGGAGAGTTTTTCTATCTTGCCGTTACCACGCCAGCGGTTGAGAACCATGCTGATTGCAGAACCTTTGACGGACTGACCTTTGCGGGCACGAAGCTTGATGAGGTCGGCGTTGGAAAACTCTGCCGGGAGCAGTTCAAGTAACGAAGTAGCCGAACCACGTTCACCGGAGAAGATATCCAAAGCACCTGTCAGTTCTTGTTCGAGTTGATCGCCCCAAAGTTCCATCTGATTGCGGAACACATATTCGGCAACCCATTCCGCGAACTGACCTACAGTCTTGGTGAACTTGCGGTTTTCAAGGAGATAGCAGAGCATACCTGCGCGGAAGCCGATAACACCGGCACGACGACGGAGCGTATCCATGGCGTGAGAGTCTGCGTCAATGGCTTGCTGACGCTTGGCTTCAAGCCAGTTTGCGATGGTTTGACTGAGTTGCGGGCAGACGATGGTTCCTTGCTCTGCGTCGAGCTGTCTCGCCCAACGGATGATCTCTGCTCGTTCCGCTTCGGTGTACGGTGCAAAGACAGGTATTTCCGTGAAACTGGTGTCCGGCAGTTGCGCGAAACAAACACGTGTTGCGAGACCGTTTTCGAGGTCTTTGAAGAACCGCTTCATGGAGTTGGGCGTGCCAGTCAGGAGCAGGTTATAATAGACCTTGATATGCGCATTGAACGAAGCATCGGACATGTAGGCTTGACCGTATTCCGCGTTGTCAAAAGCCAGACGGTAAATATCACTTTTCTGCGACCAAACTCCGGCTCGTTCGGACTTGACCAGCGTGTCCATTTCCTCACCGATACCAATGAGGTGTTTGCCTTCGGCATAGGTGAGCAACTGGAGCAACTTGGCAATCGAAATGGCTACGCCATTGTTACGCGGACAAGCGTGCGGATCTTCCGGTTGGTTCTTGCTGTTCTTCGAGGCACGGAGTTTGTCCTTGTACGCCTGTTCTTTCTCACGCTCAATCGCGTCTTGCTCGTTGATCGGAGTGAGTAGCAAATCTAGCGGTTTGCGGATGAAACTCTTACCGGATGCAGCAGGTGCGGTAATACAAGAGAAGAACGAGAGCGATTGTTCCTGACGGTCTAGGTACTCGAAACGGATGCGCGTGGCGAGTGTTCCTAAAATCGGAAGACTTGCGATGACCATTGCCGGTCGGTAATCTTCGGGCAAACGGCGGCAGACGAGTTTGAGCAAACGCGGCAGTTCGGGTAATGCCAAATCGGTTGATTTTGCCATTGGCGGAATACCGCCAAGAGCAGAACACTCTCTTTCGCAGATAGCTATTGCGGACTGGAGCACAGTAGGCAGATAGCCTTTGCGCGGACGACCGATAGCGGAAGCGATGACTTGACGTCTTTCCGGTTCAGAGAGACCGAAAGTCGGGAGCACTTGCAGCAACAGATCGACGTTGAAATCACAGATGTAGCGCATGTAGTTGGCGAGTGTGAAATAAACGGTGTTGCGTTCGCCTTGCTCGGCTCCGTCTGCTGCTCCGATGGAGAGCATGAGTTGTTGCACGATGTCGGCATAGGGAATGCCGCGATAAGATAACGAGCCTACCTCCGACTCCTCCCTAAAGGGAAGAGAGGTTCCCGAATTAGATTCGGGGCTAACAGACGAAGGATCAACGTGAGGCGGGAGAGCAGGTAATTCTCGGAGATCAGGACGGTCTTCTTCGGAGAAAAGTCCGGCTGCATATATCCAAAGGATATAATCACGCGGAACAACATAGGAAGCGCGTGCGAGATCTTTGGTAACCGCATCGTACTCGGTGATGTTGAGAGCGGTTGCCATACGGAGTTGTGCGGCTTCGATGGACTCGCGTTCGAGACGTTCACCGATGATACGGATTCCGTGACCGGAAGCGGTGATGGCGACCAGCACAATGCCGTGCCGGCGTAATGATGACGCGACGAGTTCGTCGCTTAATGGTGACGCGCTTTTAGCGCTAAATGATGAAATGATGTTATTCCACCAATCGCGGGGATTGTCCACATGGTCTACATCCAACATGGCAAGACCGGATGGGATAGCATCTGCACTCACGCGTTTATTGTTAACGAACGCACGCGCATGAGGGATGATGATTGGCAGACGGCGTTTGAGCGCTTGCTTGCGGTCGTTGAAGTCGGGTGCTTCCGGATCGAGTGCTGCGATTTGGTCGCAGATGTTCTTTACTGCGGGACGATCAATGATTTCGTTCCAGATGTCTTCGGTACAAGGCAATGGAAAGCCTTGCGTTACAGATAATTGATAGGTTATCATAACTTTAATTTACGATTTAACGATTTACGATTTACGATTTTAGATTGGACTTTACTGAGTTCCACTTTCCTTTCTGGTGTTTCCAGTTGTAACCTACGGGATGGATTACCTCGTGATCTTCCGGCCACGGTTTGCGTTCCTTCTTGGCGCGTTTATGGACAGCTGCTTGCATTGCTTTCCATTGTTCTTCCGTGACTTGGAGTTTCTCGATGTTGTGCGGATTCCACACGTCGCAATCGACGATGACATCCTGCATGGTGGCTCGGCAATGCGTTTTGAGTGGCACATCGTTCACTCCGCGCACCTGACCTTTCTCCTCGTAGTACGGGCAGGCGCTACTACACTTCGCGCCGCCCTTACGTAATGCGATTAGTTGAACTGACATACGTACTACTTTTTGAGGTTACGGATGGCTTCCACCACTTTCGCCATGTCCATCTCGCAGAGGTTTTCTCCCATCTGGTCAACCTGCGATGCCAGGATGTCGGCGAGATCGCGTCCATCGGCATAGTCGCCATGCGGGATGTACAACTCCAGTTTGATGTGATTGGCATTTGCCGACACTTTGCCGTAACGGCTCTTATCGAGCGTCTGCCAGTGGAGTTCGGGATGAACGGTCTGTTCCCGTGCTCCTCGTTCGGTGAAAGTGAACTTGTCTTCCTCGTTGCGGAAGAGTGTTCCTTTACGGCTGTCCAACACTTGCAAGTCTCCTTGCTTCATCAGCGTGACTAAGTCCACGCACAAATTAATGTTTTTTTTCATTGTAGTAATTGTGGTGCGGGAAAACCGTAATCGACATTGATTATCGGTGTCGCATCCTACACCCTACGCTGAAAAAGGCCGTTTTTTTCGGGTGAAATTTCGGGTGAAATTTCGGGAACCCGAACGTAAAAGAATCTTATTGGCACAAAAAGAAAATCGGAACCCCTTGTAAAATAAGGGATTCCGAAGAATATATTTTTTTTGAAAAAAAGTTTTGCTTACCCGAAAGTTTACCCGAAATGGTTAATCGTCATCATCTCTTTTGGGCTTAGCTTCCAAGTCTTTTTTCCAAGTATTTATGAGTGAGAGAGCTTTTTCACTTGGTTTGCCGCTATCACCAGCGACGTAGTCTCCTTTTTTGTTCACGAAATGCGAGCGTACAATTCGTTCTACGCCATGACCTTGTGGTGCTTCGATGAATTGTTCACGAACCATCATGTAAAATAAGGCATACAGATTATCAATTCCTTTACCAGTCCATGTAATAGTATCAGTGCTTTGCGAACCACTGAATAGTGCTCCGAAATGATCCGGATTTCCATCGTCAATCCATTTGGCGTTGAGCAATCCTTGATAGAGGAGTGCAAGGTTATAGTTCGTAGCGCGCTTTTTGATAAAGGTTAAATGATTCGGCTCGAATGGTTCCGGTTCTTTGACCTTTTTCTGTTTTGGAGCGGGAGCAAACATATCGTCTATTTCATCGGAGAGATACTGCTCATTCTCCAATTTCATATAATCGTTAATCCATGCGCGGAGCGGTTTGGAAAGATGGTTCGATGCTTTTCCAAGGTCGGTGAGAACGGACTCCCATTGTTCCTTGTTATAACTACTAATCACTCCCATTAGCAGTTGTCCCATATACTGATGCACTTCGTCAGAACTGAGATGGAGAGTAATGGCAGCGATGTCCAAAACGATGCTGGTAGCGAGCGTGATTTGCTCATCTGGGATGGTTTTGTCGTAGTCTCGGAATCGCGGATAGATTGTTTTCCAGAGGTGTTGAATTTTGGGGATGTACTCATCTCCATTCTCTTTGATATTATCAATAACGGAAGCCGCTTCGTTAAATATATCTTCAGGCCATAGCACAAACGCCGGAAGCCGATTGTCGAAGAACTGACAAATGACTTCAGCTACCTGAAATAGAGGTTCTGTGCCATATTTATTTCTTATGGCGTCCCTTTCTTTTTCTGTGAATTTCCGCTGCATCTTCAAAATTTTTCGTTTCTGCATAAACATAATCCAACCACTGAACGAGTGCATATTCTTGCTTCTCCTCAGTCGTGTCATCAATTACTTTCGCGCCTTTCTGGTATTCCTCTATTGGATCTCGATTGAGTTTAATGAGCGCATGTACTTTCTCGTCACACCGATAGGCTTTGTGGTTCTTGAAGTTGAGCACAAGATGGTAAGCTTGCGTGCCGCAGATGCGAACCATGTTCTTGAAGTCCTCCACTTTTTGGTCGAACTCGAATGGAGAAGCATTATCGGCAAATAGTTTGAACACACCCCGGAGTGCGCCTGTCGCCTTGACTGTTTCCGTCATGCGGTTAATCGCATCACTAATTTCAATTTCTTGCGATTGGTCAAACTCCTTAATCTTGTCGGGATTATCGATTTCAAACGTGACACTTTGCAACACGTCTCCTTTAGAAATCAGTTGGCGATAATAGTCCCAAATGCGCGTTGGTTGCATTTTGGGCAAGAAAGAAACTTTGAGCCGGAAATGTTGCGTCATAAGCGCCGAGAGATAGTCCTGCAAAATAACGCCTGGATTATCGGGGTTATTTCCCCATACCGAAGATTTCTCCACGGCAATCTGTCCTCTATTGTCGCGGTTATCGAAAATAACATAGCAATAGGGATTGGATTCCTCTTGCTTTTCAATGCAATCCGGTGCTCCCCCCTCGGGATTTTCTTCTAACTTCACCAAACTTTTGATTTGGCTCTTATGTAACCGAATAAGATATACCTCCTTATCATCTTGACGCCAGATGTAATTGTTAAAGTGCTCTCCTCCTTGCAAGTCGAATAATCCAAGCGTGCTCGTTTCATGGAACATAGAAGCGAACAATTCACGTGCGTGAGCCAACGACTCATCAGGATTGATGTCTTGATTATAGGTGTTTAGCTCGTTCGATTTCTCAAACTTAATTTTATATATTGCGAACTGTGCCATATAGTTAAATATATTGCCTTTCTGTTGTGCTGCGCGAAAATTCGCGCAAAGGTACAAAAAATTTCTGATATATACAAATATTTTGGCAAGAATCGTGCAAATGTATTTTCACACTTTCTTATCTCACTGCGTTCGAACGATTAGGTGAAGGCGGGAAATGCCGCTTTCACATTTTCACACTTTCACATATAAATGTAAGTTGGATTTTGGAGCATAATTAATATAATATAAATATTATTATAATTATGGGGGAATTTTTCGAGGTACACGGATGCGTGAAAGTGTGAAAGTGTGAAACTTCCACACATCACGCTGGAGAAAAATACAAAAAAATGAAAAAAAATTGCAAAAAAATTTGGAGAAGGTGGAATGTTTGACGTACCTTTGCATCGTCGTTCGGGAAAGAGGTCAGATTGACGGCTCGTTATCGTCTCGTATCTCTCTCGTAAGCCGCTCGTGTTTTTGCACGGGAAAAAAGTAAACTTTTTTATTAACCAACTAAACCCAAACTAACTATGAGTAAAATCAATTTGGAAGCACCCTTCCAGTCTTTCCGAGGCAAGATTTGTAAGCACTCGAAAATCATCTTTGCTCAACGCGGGCAAACGCAGTACACCAGCCAGATTTGCAATCCGCGCACCAAAGCGTACAGCGCAGAGGAACTGGCACGTCAAGCGAAGTTCAAATCCGCGCTGACCAACGCGAACACCGCATTGGCAGACGCTACGCAGAAAGCAGCGTACGAGACTGCGTTCAAAGCGCAGACCAAGTACAAGAGCTTGCGTGGCTACGTGATCGCAAAAGAGTACGAGAAGTTGGCTTAATGCCGCTTCTCGGCTCCAAAATCAACCTAATTGTTAAACCATTAAACCTAACCTAACTATGGGAAAAGTAGTTTTTGAAGACCCCGTTCATCACATTTCGGGCAAGATCTCTCGCAAGTACCGCACGTGCTACAACTACCGCAAGTGGAGTGACCGTAAGTACACCAGCGTACACGGCGATCGAACCACTCCGGCAAGTACCGAGGAACTGAAGGTACGCGCTAAGTTCAAAGTTGTTCGTCAAGCGGCTCTTGAACGCTCGATGGACTTGATGCACCTGACGTACGACCAGATGGACTTCATCGAGGAGAAGAAGACCCGTCCGAACTTCAAGTACACGACCTACAAAGGTTGGTTGTTCGGCAAGGCATGGAAGTGCTACAACGAGAGCACGGGTACGGTGACCATGCCGGAGCGACTGAAGACCATCGGATAAGGAGGTGAGTTATGAAAGCAGACATTCAGCTTATTACCGCTGCGGTGCTTTCAGTCGGAGGATTAGTACTTCTGTTCTGCGGGGTATTCATTGCCCCGCAGGGCGAGGTACATGAGTCTATACTGGTAGGGTTCGGCGAGGTCGCGACCTTCGCCGGTGCGTTATTCGGAATCGATTACACTTACAAATGGAAGAGTAAGCATGGTAACCATCCACCTGACGCGAATTAACCGAGACGGCAAGGCGGTACGCGGGTGCTTGCGTTTTGAAGGGCAGGAAATTGCGACGCTTGAGAATGCAGATTATATCATACCTGTTGGGATATATGCGATCAGAGTGACGTGGTCGCCACGATTCAAGCGAATGCTGCCTTTGGTGATGCAAGTTCCCGGACGTAGCGGCATCCGATTTCATCGAGGTACGAGACCCGAACACAGCAAGGGGTGTATCTTGGTAAGTGCCACAATGGAGCAAGAACTTACCGCGAAATGGCTTGCGTTGCAAGCGAGTAATGAACCAATTAAAATCACAATCGAATATGAAAACTGAAAGCGAAGAAAAAGACTGGGTGAAAGTTCTGTACGAAGTCATCCTTAAGATCCTCACGCTGGGTTTCTACCATGTAGAGAAACACCGGAAGAGTTGATAGAGGGCGTCCGCAAGGGCGCCTTCTTTACTTTCTTAGCCGCAGGGGCACGATTATGCTCCGCATTTTCACACTTTCACACTTTCACGCAACTATGTGGGAAAATACGGCATACGATGCCGTGCTAATTGACAAAGAGAGAATCGCGCACACGGGCGGGCGCGTATTTTTTTAATGGAAAAATAGAGACGGGCGCAGCGAATTGAATTGGCACGAATGTGGAGAGAGTACCGCGACGGGCTAAACCGCCATATGACCGGAGTTCCACACTACAGGCAACGAAGAAAAATAGGAAGACGGCATACTACGAAAATGATAACGTCCGACCGAAAGTAATTATAAAAATATAAGATGATTTTCTTTCCCCTTTTTCGGAACGAAGTGACGAGAGATAAATAAAATAAAGAAGAAAAAAGAACGGAACTGACCAAAGGATGCATGAAACGACACCAACCATGATCCATAAAAAAGCAAAGCAGACCGTTGGGTCTGCCTTGCTCCATATATGCGCACATGCGTGCGTACCTTATTACCATTGCGTGCCGAGCATGCGGAGGTAGGATTTGTAACGCCACTGAGCGTTCTCTTGAGCGGCGGCGAAGAGTTCGTCGGCCTCTTTCGGGAACTGCTTTGCTACAGAAGCGAAACGAACCTCACCCTTGAGGTAGTCTTGGAACTTATCCCACTGCGGCTCTTTGGAGTCGAGCGAGAACGGGTTCTTGCCTTCTGCCTCGAGCTGCGGGTTGTAACGCCAGAGGTGCCAGTAACCGCACTCAACAGCTTTGGCTTCTTCGGCTTGCGATTTACCCATACCTGCTTTCAGACCGTGGTTGATACACGGAGCGTAAGCGATGATGAGCGACGGTCCGGGATAAGCCTCTGCCTCGCGGATA
>CADCEV010000024.1 GCA_902800525.1 uncultured Bacteroidales bacterium | reverse complement strand
CGCCAACGGGTAACATATATATTTAGCCGGAGGATGTTTCTGGGGAACGGAGCATTTCTTCAAACAGATAGCCGGAGTCGTTGAGACGGAAGTGGGTTTTGCGAACGGACAGACGGACAATCCGACCTACGAACAGGTCTATACGGACACGACCGGTTATGCCGAGACCGTGCATGTGACCTATGATCCGGACAAGGTGTGTCTGGAGTTCCTGCTGCATCAATTGCTTTACCAGAGACACATCTAAATGTGTTCGGAGTGTCTATGGGATTAATGGCAGATGATTTCAGTTCGGAATTATCAACCATCTTTCATGACACCATAGAAACGCAACGTAAATGGTGGAAATCCTCGATGAAGCCTCAAAAAGTAATTAATGTGTGTGGCCTTCCTTTTGCTTGTCAGATAGACACTATCTCAGATTTGGTTGCAAAGGTCACATTGACAAGCCCAACAATCGCAATTGATGGATACGATCAAAAAGGTGTAGATGCAATATACAAACTGTTAGACACTCTTTCTCTTGTGTGTAGTGACTCTATTAACCCTTCATTGCGTAAAATACATAGGCATGGACATGTAGATTGGACGTTTGACAATGGATGGGTAAAATTCACATGGGATGGATGTTGTGCTATAAGTTATTGCGAAGTAGAATTTATTGACCGTGAGAATATGTTATTGTCTTTACTACAAACAACTGATGTAGCTAATATTGTTGAAGATACATTTGTATTAGGTCATTTCTATGAATATAACACCCACCGTGTGTTAGATGCTCCACAAGGGTTCTATCTTTGTGAAAGAGATAGTGATCTAATTCTTGTACCGCAATATCGCGGAGGCGATTACCTTCAAAAGAAATTTGGTAAAGGTAGCTATTACAAAGCGCGTGTGAAGAATAGCCAATATCCATATTTGGAATTTCCAAAGGATGAATTAGTCGAATACGATGAGGATAGAGACGAAGATAGGTTGCACACCACAGATAGTTCTTCTGTCGTAGTAAGAGCATGGCAATTGCCGGACTCTACTGGTTATTTGTATTACGTAGCTCACCAGAACACATATGTGGATATGCTTCCTTTATGGACGACGTTGATATATTCCCCAAATTCGTTATCCTCTAAGTTCATCCACAAGAACTATCGGGTCGAATATTTTTGGCCTAATGACATGCGGTATTAAATAACTAAATATTCTATTCTCCCAACGCGACACCACAAGTGCCGCGTTTTTTTTCCTTTCACACTTTCACACTTTCACACATCTTTGTAACTTATATCATTTTTACAAACACACAAACCTCACTATAGAAATAAGTACAAGCTAACACTTGGCTTGTATCTTTTTTATATAACTCATACACTCATACCACAAAATAAATACAAGCTATCCTTCATTGGCTTGTATTTATTTTATTACTCCCGGTTAGTGACTTGTATCTTTTTCCTCATCCTCTCTTCTTTAGCTTGTATTCTTTTTGCCTGTAATTATCTTTAGCTTGTATTTTTTTCTTAGTCATCTACGCGGCTCCCCATGCCGCATACTACGCAATAATCAAACGATTTAGTAGGTAGGTACAGGTTAAAACCTGTGTTTCTCCTTTCCTCAACACACATTCTCACCACACGCACCCAAACCCACACACTCTTTCATCAGCTTGTATTTATTTTCATAACAAAAAATCATTTAGCTTGTATCTTTTTTTATCAAATCTCTTGCACAAGTCAATTATTTTTCGTACCTTTGCAGCAGAATTTGAAAAATAATCGTTCCATAAGGATAAGAAATTGCAGAACACCATGAACAAAGTTCGCATCACAGCTATCCGCCAAACGGTCTATCAAGACTTGATTGACCAGTACGAAAAGCCCATTGAGCATGCTTGCGACATCCAACAAGGACAACAATGGATATCCGTCAATGGCAAGTGTCCGGAAGGCTTGTGTCCTTCGGCATGGGATTCCATGAAACCCTTTGTTCAATCCCTCGCACAAGGTAAGGGTAACTTCTTCGACGGCTGGATGAAGAACCCAATGAGTGCAATGATCAGTTGTAACGATGGCTTCCGTCCATTCTCTTTCTATATCGAGGCAATCAAAGAACCGAAACTTGAAGTAGACAAAACAACCTCTCAACAGAAACCTCGTCTTGTACCTAAAGACAAAGAAGAGGCACGCGTATATAAACTGGTTCTGGCACTTGGCAAGAAAGTCCTACCACGACGCCAACTGGTTGCAGACGTAGGATTGAGACAGAAGAGCCGCTGTATCTTTGTATATAACTACTGGAAACCGTGTTGGGAGCGAGGTCTGATTGACTTTGCTTACGCATCAGTACCGAACAAACCCGAACAAGCCTATCGCCTCACTGCGAAAGGTCTTGAACTATACGCCCAACTTACCGGCGAAACAGAGTAGTGCACTTCTTTAGCTTGTATTTATTTTGTCCTGTCTTAATCTTTTGCTTGTATTCTTTTTCAGATTCACACTTTCACAGATTCACACAACTTTCTGTCTTGATTCTTTTTGCTTTTCCCCAATAAGGAGTTCGTTACACTCACGGACTTGTGTTGTTGCTTTTCCCCCTTTAATGCGGTGTTCGCTTCGCTCACGGTCTGTGTTTGATTGAAGGAAGGCATGGGAGTGTTCCTTTTCCTGACAATGGATTCACAAACCGTGTATGCCTATTTCATAGCCATCCCTTTGCAGAAAGAGCCATGCGGGCCTTTTGACGATGATTATTCTTTTGCATCCTTTTCATTACCCACTTTTCCGTAGCCAACCTTGTGTGCCCTGTGCCCGAATCTGAGCGGCGACACCGCCTTTGCCGAAGTCTGTAGTCCTTGCGCGCGGGGCTGCCTCCACCGTGACCCTGCTATCCGTACGGACGCCCGAGTTTCTTTTGTGTTCCTTCTATGCCCTTGCGCGGTCTGAGTCTCTTTGGTGCCCTGTCCCCACGCATACACCCCGTCCATGTCCATCGTCCCGCCTGTTTTGTGCTACCTCTGCTCGAAGTCTGTACCTTTCCCATATACCTCTAAGCCCTTTTATTAAAGCCGCCAAACAAGTTGTCGGCATGACGGCTTAGAGACCCTGCTACGCTCGGCATAGGATATATACAAGTGCATATCCTCTGCCCTCGCTTAAACGCAGCGTTTGACGATCGATATGGGACCCTTTTGTACCGACTTTCCCTCCCTCACAAATCAGGCGTCTCGTCTGCTCCTCTTTTGCCAAATCAAGAAATAATCGTGCCCTCATAGGGCTAAGAACTTGATTTCTTGATTTGAGAGGAGGAAGCGCGACCATTACATTTGTTGCATAGCAACTTAATCATGGATCGCCGCTTCCGACGAGGAGAACGATGTCCATGTACTGGGTGTCTCCTCTCTCGCGGCAGGTCACAAGACCCTCATCCCGCAGGTCATCGAGGAGCTCAAGAAACTCGGCCGTCCGGATATCATGGTCACCGCCGGTGGTGTCATCCCCGCGCAGGACTACGACGTCTTAGCCACAAGGGCACGATTAACTTCGTTTTTCCTCTACAAAGCCGGTGTCGCCGCCATCTTCGGCCCCGGCACTCCGGTTGCCTATAGCGCGAAAGTGGTTATGCAACTCTTGATGCAAGAGTAAAATGAAGCGTTTGCAGTTAAAATTTAGTGAATTTTTCAAGAAAAATGACATGCGGACTTGCGTATGTCATTTTTTTTTTGTACTTTTGCACGCAAAACAGTGCAAAGAGTTAGAAAATATGCAGCGTTTTGTCTGATTGCTCTGGTCTTTATGGCCTGCGAGAACAGACAGCCGGTTGATCAAGTCGGGAAGGACTTGACGGTTGTTTTTGCGACCACATCCAGCATGACGGGAGACGGATATAACGAGTTGATATTACAGGGTGTGATGGAGGGCGTCAAAGCTCATCCGGACATCTCTCTTCATTTGCTCAAGCCGGACAGTATCGGTGAAGCACGACTGCAGATAGAGGCATGGAAAAAGAAAGCCGACCCGACCAAAGCACTCATCCTCTGCGGGCCGGAGTTTGAGCAGATAGCGGCGGAGACCGACTCCACGGCCGGACGTATCCTTCTCTTAGATTGTTACTCGCCTCACCGCAAAGGAGTCTCTACGGCCTTGCTCAAACGATACGGCGGCGGTTGGTTAGCCGGAGCGATGATACACGAGTTGAAGATGCTGCTTATCAAAGGCCTAAACGGCGACCGCATCATCGACGCTATCTCATCCGGTATCGAAAACGGCTACCGCGAGAACAACGGCGTAGAATATCAGGTCGTAGTGCTGGCGAACGGATATGAGGGGCTGAGCATGATTGATGAGGCGTTTAGCCTCCCCTACACCTCGGACACCATAATAAGTCTCGTCAATACTGAGAGTATTACAGTGCCGGTTTGCGGCATGGCGCGACTGGGGGTATTTAGTTGCTCGCATAACTACTACCGTGTGGCAATGGGTGTCGGTGAGGATTGCTCCGCCTATTCGGACAATATACCCTTCTCGCTCGTCTATGACATAGGATCGATTGTGAGGGATTATATCAACCGTTGGGCGCAGGATGAGACATGGCCGGAGCATGAGACCTTTGGTCTGGCCACAGGGCATGTGCGAATCGCTTACAACGAGCGTTTTTACTTGTCGATGGGTTTCCTCTCGGACTGGCCAATAAGCAAAGATAAATGGCGCGCGTTGGAGGCGCAGTATCAATCCGCAGCATTGGAAAAGGAGGTGAGCCATGCGTATTAGAAGTCGGATGTTCGTTCTTTTGTGGATGCTGATAGTGATAGGCTTGACCGGTTGCCGGCGGGAGAATCCGATGAATGAAGGGGTGACGACCACCTACAAAGTGGCGTTGGTCATGCCGCAACCGCTGTGGGAGAGTGAGCGCTCCATCGTCTCCGGTGCCTTAGCTTCTGTCAACAAAGCGCAGAGCGGACTGCCCCGACGCGTAGCAATAGAGGTTGAATGGATTGACGAAGAGGCGCCGAACCTGAGCGATGAAGTCTATCGTGTTGTCAAGAGTTCGGAATATGTAGCCATCGTCGGACCCAAATATAGCCGGCACGCAAGGATGGTGGCGACAGCAAGTCTTGACAGCCGCATTCCGGTGCTCATGCCCAGTGTCACTTCGGCGGATGTGCAGCGTATCTATGCCGGCAGCAATAAAAGTGCACCGAATATCTTCTGCATGAGTGAGAGTGACCTGGCGCAGACACAAGCGGTGCTCAATATCCTGCGCAAGCAGTTCGTCGTAAACCGTATTCTCCTCCTCTCGCGCGGTGGTGACGCGGATGACTACGTATCCTCGTTCACCGCCTATTTGCCTTATTTCGCTACCGAACTGCGATTCGAAGGAGTGGAAGAGTTCACCTTCTCGGATAAAGAGAGCCTGCGGGAAAGCCTGCGACAAATAGGTAACAAAGATGCATGGGAAAAGTTCCTTTCTATCATCTTTTATATTCCTTCGACCGTCGAGGACATGCGGATGATGGACGAAGTGCTGACAGAAGAAGGCATTAGGCCCGGACTGAATATGAGCGATAGCGTGGTGTATCCCGATATCTTCTGTCCCGACCTGGCATGTAATGTCCAGCTGGAGAACAGCCTGACGCATGAGTTCGAAGGTATCGCCCTATGCGGCGATCCGGAGAGTGGATTTTCTGCCGCGCGCAAGGCGCAAACAGGCAAAGAGATACAGAGCGGATATGCGCAGTTATACGACTGCTTCACGCTGATCAGTCTCGCCCTTGCCCATCAAGAGACTGCCAAACTGCCTACCCTGCGCGAGGCGATAGTAGCGGTTATGGACGCGTGCGACGGCAGCGGCGACGAGTTCTCCTGGACGGAGGACGGCCTGCGGTACGGTTTTCGCTCGATCCGCGACGGACATATCCCGGTACTGGCCGGTGCGTCCGGATGCTGGGTCTTCGACCGAGAGACGCATATCAGCCAACTCGGCAGCTGGTACGGTCACTGGCGGTACTACGACGGACAATACCATCTCGTGGAATACATGACCCGCAGTGACCATGCCAGACAAGCCGGCATGGACCAGATGTGGGGGTGGAGTTCCGACTTCATATTCTCGTTTGGGGACGAGGTGAAGAAAATCCCCTATGAACCGCTGCAAGACCGCTATGCCGTTGTTATGGCTACCAGTACGGGATGGACCAACTACCGCCATCAGGCGGACGCATTGGAGATGTACCGCATGCTCCGCAATGCCGGTTATGATGACGAGCATATCGTGCTTATCACCGAGGATGACCTCGCGGATAATCCTCAGAACCCCCATCCGGGAGTGGTACATGTCACGCCGGACGGCGAGAACCTGCATGAGAACATCATCAACGACTACCGCATCAGCGAGTTGACGCCGGAAGATCTGGGTCATATCCTCTCGGGGACGGTGACGGAGAGGACGCCGGAGGTGGTACATGGCAGTAAGAACACGAACGTACTTCTTTTCTGGAGCGGTCACGGGACCTATAACAAGAAGATCAACTGGGGCAATACGGGATATGTCATGGCCGATGAGATCCATGCCATGTTAAGCTCTGCTCAGCCGAACTTCCGCAAGTTGCTCTTCGTGATGGAGACCTGCTATAGCGGTTCTGTAGGCGAGGACATGCCGGAAATACCGGGTTTGCTGATGCTGACGGCATGTGCTCCGGGTGAGAAATCGCATGCGGATGTGATAGAGGGCAGTATATACCTATCGAACGCGTTCACTCGCGTCTTCCGCGAAGAAGTGGAGCAGAACACGCATATCACGCTCTATGATCTCTACACGGCTCTTGCGCGCCACACGACGGCAAGTCATGCGATGATGTACAACTATGCCTCCTACGGCAGCGTATACAGCAACACGATGGCTGAATATTTTAACCCACAATATTAAATTAAAATTTTAATGCAATGAAAAAGTATCTATTATGGCTGTTTGGCATGACAATGATGCTGACAGCATGTAATCAGAACAATCCGGAGCAGAATGCGAAGGTGGATGATTACAGTTACCTGATTGAGAGCCTGATGCGTTTTGACGACAATGGTGAGATCACGGGTTACATGATCGGCGACAACCTCAATGAGGCGGATCCGCTGGATATCTCTGTGCCCGTTGAGAACTATGATGAGGCTATAAGGGTTTTCCGTTCCCTGCTTCCGATGGACGTTACATTGAAACAGGAAGGCACGTCATTGATATGGGCCATGACCGACTCGCTGGGTAATGATGAGGGTGAACTGATATTAGAAGAAGGTTCTACGGAGGACAGCATTGCAGTGATGCGCTTCAAAGGACGTCCGAGAATTGACAAAGCTCCCGCTCGTATAGCGCCGAACCTGAGCAACGGCGTTAAATGCACCTTCATTCCGGAATCGGCATGGCCGGAGAACGCCGGAGCCGCAGAAGAGATTCTGAATGAGCAGTACTATCTCGGCGCTGTTGTGAAGAAAGAGAAAGACGAAGGCTTCGGCAGCGGTTGGTTTGTTGTGATTGCTCCATGGACGCCGCAGGAGTGCGGACTGATGGTGAAGATCGAGCAGGATTCCTACTACTATAACGATATACCGAAAAAGAAATGCTCCAGCGCCAATACGCTCCATCGCGTGTATCGCGAGTTGCATAAGGGCAGTAATTACCATGATATCTTTGAGGTGATCGGACAGCAAGAAGAAGTGAACTGGCCGATCACATTGAACGGTTCGTATCTGAGCAAAACAACGAAAGGTAGTGCTTATATTTTAGTCAACCTGGAGAACAATTCGGAGAAATACTACAATCCGGATGCCGGCCGATACATTGACAAAGCTCCCGCTCGTATGCCGGCGGCATCGGATAAGATGCGAATGATATACTGCTATTGCTTCAAGCCGAACGGCGATAAGATTAAGTTCTGGTAATGAACGGTTTAGAGTTTAGGGTTTAGGGTTTAGGGTTTAGCGTTTAGCGAAAAAGTGCTCTTCGGGGCACTTTTTTTTGCGGTATGAAAAAATCAAAAACTTGCAAAGTTGTTGATTTGAGAGGAAGAAGCGCGACAACTACATTTGTTACGGAGTAACTTAATCGTTGATCGCCGCTTCTGACGAAGAGACCCTGCTACGCAGCGTTTGACGATCGATATGGGCCCCTTGTTCCAGACTCCGGCAGAGGCAGCCAAGCAGGCGGTGGAGAACGATGTCCATGTATTCCATCCTAGGCGGAGGCCGCTCCTTCCGCTTCACCGGAAGGACGTTCCGTCCCGCAGGTCATCGAGGAGCTCAAAAAACTCGGCCGTCCGGATATCATGGTTACCGCCGGTGGTGTCATCCCCGCGCAGGACTACGACGTCTTAGCCGCAAGGGCACGATTAACTTCGTTTTTCCTCTACAAAGCCGGTGTCGCCGCCATCTTCGGTCCCGGCACCCCTGTTGCCTACTCCGCAAAAGTGGTAATGCAACTTTTGATGCAGGAGTAAAAGCCCACCCCTACAATGTTCTACGGCCGTCCACCGGACGCCCGATCGAGCAGAGCTCTTCACCCTTAAAGGGAAGGGAGCAAAGAGAGCCGCCTTTTTGGGCGGCTCTTTTTGTTTCGTGGTTAATACAGCCCTTTCCGGCTGGCGTCATAGGAGAAGAGGTCTTCTCCGTTACAAACGCTTTTCAGCGTTGTTACCTAAGAGGGATGGATATACAAAGCGATACAGACCGCTAACGCTAATAATGAAGACCTCGGCAATGGAAGTGCCGAGCACAGGACACCGCGGGCAGAGGTCGGCAGAGCCGATGTCCGAATCAGATTCGGACGCAATAGACAAAGCAAGAAGATGCCGTCTGGCAGACGGCGCAACTGCCAAGAAGAAAAAGCCTGCCTGCTTGGAAGGGAAGCAGGCTGGAGTGAATATTGCTCGGCGGAATACCGCCGAGAGCAGAACCGACAAATCGAGTTATCAGGGAATTGAGAGAGCGAATCTTAATCGCCCATGTATGGTCGATGCTAAACCATGCGGAACGGAAATCCGCTCGCAGAACTCGCGGACACAGGACACCTATTCCATTTCACGGAGGAGGCATGTGCGAATGAAGGCATCAAGGCGGAAGTACTGCTTGCGTTTGCCGGTTTTGGGATCAATGGGTGCATCGGGTTCGGGCTTGTCCAGTTGGGCATCAAAGCGGGATTGCCACATTTGCAGGGTGGCGAGTTCTTCGGGCGTGGAAGGATGCATGATATGGTAGGTGTCGGCGCAGGCTTGCTTGAAATGGAGTTGATGCTCCAGTTCTTTGCCCTTTGCCGGGTTCTTCTTCCAGTCGCGAGGGTTCACAATCTTGTACGACTCGGGGGCGGACATGCCTTTGATGCGGCCTTTGGAATCACGATAGGTTTTGCGGCGATTGATTGTACCGCCTTTGGTAAATGCGCCGTGGAGTTCACGGACGGGGTCCTCGAATACAGTTTTCATTGTTTTATTTTGTGCTTTTGTTATACTTGCATCTCGGCAATAACCTATTAATATCCTAATAATAACCTAATAACAGCATAATAATATCCTAATAGTTACTGCTGAAACTGAGTGCAAAGTTACTACATTTTTTTGAATTATACAAGTTTTTTTACACTTTTATCACAATTTGAGCCTTTTTATAGCGATACTAACAAACTATAATCCGTACCGTCTTCCACAATGCTATGACCAGAATTGTCAGAAGCAACCACAACGGGCACAGTAAAATTGTCTTGACGCTCTGCCGGGCGATGAATGAAAAGTCCTATCAGCAGACCAACGGCAGCGGCAGCTGGTGTCGCTATCCAGCCCCAATAACGGGTGCGTTTTTGCGGAATAACAATCGTTTCTGGGACAGAGAGATTGCTTTCCGATTGCTTGCGTATACGACGCGCGGAAGCAGATAGTTGGGATTCAAATGTATTACTCATAATCTTTCAATTTTAGTCGTAGATAATTGGTTAATGTATTGAGGCGCGATTTGACAGTGCCTTCCGGAATGTCAATAATCGCGGCTATTTCCGGCACGGTTAACTCCTGCGTGAACCGAAGTTCAAACAACATTTGTTGCGCTTCATTGAGACGGGCGAGTTCTTGTTGTAAAGCACTATCAAATGTCGCTGCATCTAATTTCAGCGGAGTGCTGTCTTCTGCAATCGGCTCGTCTATCGGAAGCGAATCAAGATATTCTTGCTCATGCTTATTTTGCCGATACGTGTTCTTGCAGAGGTTGTAGGCAATGGAGAATATCCATGTACGGAATGGTTGTCCGTCTGAATAATTCCACCGTGAAGACCACACTTTCAAGAACGTGTCTTGCATGTGATCCGAGGATTGCTCCACGTCGCCACCTAACCTGCGGAAGAAGAAACCTTGCAGCAATCGGGCATAACGGCGATAGATTTCCGCAAATGCGTGTTCATCGTCTTTCCGACGAACACGCTCCATGAGTTGCCCGTCGGAAAGAGATTTATAGTTTACAAATAGTGCTATCATTTCTTATCTCGTTTCACTCGAACGATTACTACTTGTCGCTCAGTAGGTTGAAATACTTTTGTTTTTCTTCTCGCGGAAGCGACGTTCTCGTAACGGCTGCACTTAGATAGCGTGCCAGTCGGTTGGCGTGCAATGTGTCACCTGCTTGCTTGTAGTTTTTTACTACCGGTGCAAGCATGACCATATAGTTGAGTTGGATGCGTTCACTGCCTTGCCATTGCTCC
>CADCEV010000023.1 GCA_902800525.1 uncultured Bacteroidales bacterium | reverse complement strand
CACAATTTTGATTGTGCGGTAACGATTTTCACGCAAAAAAGTCGATTTTTCGTGAAAAAAGTAAAAAAAATTTGGTCATGTCAAAAAAAAGTTGTACCTTTGCACCCGCTTTTGAAAAAAAGCTGTACGGTGGTCTTAGCTCAGTTGGTAGAGCATCGGATTGTGGTTCCGAGTGTCAAGGGTTCGAGCCCCTTATTCCACCCGCTTGAAAATCAGCACTTTACGTGCTGATTTTTCTTTTTTCTGTCCCGAAAATGTCCCGAGTGTGCAGTAGAAAGCAATACGCACGTGCATAAGCGCTCGCCTATGCACATGCGTACGTGTTTTTTAAGGAAAGGTATAGCTCAGATGATATGCTTCTTATGCAGCCATAAGTAGCCGAATATAGCACCTATGATGAGGAGCGTAATACCCAATCCCAGCACAATGAACACCGCCGTTAGGTTTGGTGGTTCAGCGCCACCGATGACCTCTTTAGAGTCATCAGTGGATGTGTGTGACTGGGAATTGCTCCGTGTGCTATCGGCCAAGTTGGTCTGCTGACGCACATCCGAGCCATGCCTTTCCTCTTTGTTGATACGAGGCGCGTGTATGGTAATGCGCTTCTTGGGTTGTGGCTTTGCCGTCACCGGCGAAGCTTGATCCGAAGGTGCGACGGAATTGAGCGAGTCAGCGACCAGCGCAGGCGCATCACCATACAGCTCTATGGTTATACTATCCGCAGAAGCGGAGAGCGTTGAGATAAGACTATCCAGCCTTTGGGTGGTAGTCTGTTCATGGTGCGTGGACTGGGTGTCTTGCTCTGCATCAACGACAGACACTGTGTGTCTGGTTGTGTGGCAAGCACAAAGCAGGACGCAAGCCATGAGTATCAATGCGCGGAGGTTTTTGCAGATAGTTTTCATAGGGCAGCGTACTCGTTAGTGGCATCAAAACACGGGCATGCTTTCTGGGCAAAATCTCGGTGTCCGTGGATAGATGCGGATGGATACTTTTGTTTGAGCTCGGTTAGTAAACCAAGCAAGGCGGCTCGTTGGGGTTCGGTTCGCGTGTCGGCTGGCTTGCCGCTTGCGTCGAGCCCGCCGCAGTACGCGATACCGATTGATTTCGCGTTGTGCCCAAGGCAGTGTGCACCGGGTGTGGCCTCCGGTCTGCCGGGGAACACATTCCCTGCCTGATCAACGAGGTAATGATACCCAATCGTAGCGAAGCCGCGTTGCTTGTGCCAGCGCGTGACATCAGCAACCGTGACCTTCTGCGAAGCGCGTGTTGCTGTGCAGTGGACGATGATTTCATTGATTGTTCTCATCTTCCCTCCCTTCTGCGGTGTCCGCGTTTACGGTATGCGCATGGCGCTTACCGGAGATGGTGACTTTGGTTTTGCCGTGCTCAAACTTGGTTTCGAACCCTCGTATAACGGCATCCCATCCAAAGAAGATGGCTACGAGGACGATCATCAAGCCGATACCTTGGATAATGGAAGGATGCACCTCGCCCGGAGGCGGGATGATAATACCGGCAATGAAGGTGGCTGCTGCCACGATAGCGAGGGCGATTGCGACCCACGCTTGGGGTGTTAAGGCTTTGATTTTTGACATGATATTATAAAGTTTTAAGGGTTGGTTTAGGCGTGTCTTTTGAGATTTCGACTATTTTATGTACTTTTGCAGCGGATTACGGAGAGCCCCGTTGCCTCGTGCGACAAAGGACCTCGGCCCCTGCTCTCTGGGATCTGCATCCAGTCTTGAGCGTGCCCCGCTCTGCGAGGCCCCTGTGCTCACCGGCGGGAGTGTAAGGAGGAAGCGCGTGCCTGCAGCAATGCAGCCCCCCGTGCTCCTCCCCCTTTTTTTATCGGCTGAATGCCCAAGTATAGATATCATCTCTTTTCCTCTGTCCTCGAATAAAGAACGGTGCCAGGTTCGATATGAGGCTGCCGACAGTAACGGCGGCTTGCTCGTCCGTTACCTTTTGGGCAAAGCCGATTGCGAACGGCAGGCGCACCATTCGGTAGCCGTTGCGATTGCTCCGGCTAATCGAGCAGCACCCCCAAGTAATGCCGCGATTCGTTTCTACATCGGCATTGGTGCGGACAAAGGTATCGGCAGTAAAGCGATAGTCATCGCCGGATAAATTGTAGGTGTTGATCACCTTGTAATTCCGTTTGACGAGACCTCCTGTGCCTATCTGAAGGGTGTGCTGCTTGCCGTTCGCGAACCAGCCTTTCTTTTTCGGGCCATATTTCAAGTTAGAGCCTTGGATGTTCCAGCGGTTTTTCTTCTTGATGTAGCGGAACAGAATAGGCTCTAACCCAAGCGCCGTGTAGTACTCGTAATTTCGAAGGTACAGCAAGCCATTGCGCACTTCGCAATAGAGTAATGGCGCGTCGGAGGCTTCGATAGTGGTATCGCCTTGCGGGGTGGTCGAAGCCGAATTATTATTCAACTCCGTAAGAATGTTCGCCAACATGTTTGGCGTGATCGAGTTTGCGGCGGTCTGCATTCGCAAGTTCTCGATGAGGGATTGGATTTGCGTCTTATTCATAGTATTACAATTTATTGATTCTTTCAAACATGTCCGCCATGATACCTTGGAACTCTCGACCAAGGTTCTCTCCGAAGAAATCGCGGAGGTTGAGGACGGAGGAGTAGTATTTTTTTGAGAACCAAGGTCGGCGCTGGCGCACTTTGGTTCGACCTATATCTCCCTTGTTTCCGCGAGGCGTTTCGCGCCCAGTTCCGAAGTCCTGCCAAAGGCCGTATTCGAGGAACTGTTCAGAGATGGTAAGCTCGACAAATCGCCCGTCAGCCTGTATAGGTATTGTGCAAGGCGATTGGAGCAATCTGCCCGTATCAATGACGTCCAGTAAAGTGATACGTTCCTGCCAGATTTTTATCATCGTATCGTTCCAGGCGCGAACGTATTGCTCGCGTTCGGATTGGGCTTGCTCTTGTGTAGGTGCAACTTCGATCATACGTACTCCTCCGAATATGGTTCGGTAAAGATGCCATCATCAAGGCTAAAATCGTTCAGCGTTAAGCGCTTGTCGGCAAATTTCCACTTGAAATTGACCTGATTGTTACTTCCCGGCGCATCGGTTATTTGGTGCTCATAGTCAGCTATGAGCACGAGCGGATTCGTGCCATTGATCTTTTGCGCGAGTTGTATCTTCGGCGAGGTGAAGAACTGCTCCAGCCAGCGTGCCTGCATGAGGAGCAGATCTCCTGTTTGTGTTTGGTAGGTATGCGTGTGTTCTACGTCGTAGTAAGCGAGTTGGTGCTCGATGACCGCTTCGGAGAAGTCGGTTTCCAACTCGGTTACGGTTTCGGAGAAGAACGTAACTGCTTCCTTGCAGTTAAACGCATTCCAGAAATAGAAACTCCTCGTAGAAGGTGTGCGCTGTATGAAGAAATGGCAGCGGCGGGATTCAATCTCATAGGAGAACTGAAGTAGCTTTACATCCATGTGTAAAGCGTCCGACAGTTCTTCCTCGATTGTAGCCGGATTGACGGTGATTGTCTTCATACCGACGAGAGGTACGTTGATGCTCTCGGTGTAGCCGGTTGACTTCGTAGTACCGTCCGGCAGTTGATACATGGCGGACACTCTGACGGAATGGCGACCCCTGCTGTAATACCCGGCAAGAGGCTGCGGGCAGTTAAGCGATACGACACGGCTTGTGGCGGTGGTAAAGAAGTTCTCCTCCACAAACTCTTCAGCAGGCTTTGAGATGCAATGGAAATGGCAATAGACGGCGTGGAAAGTAGCCGTGACGGGCTCATCCCCATCATCAGCCGTGATGTTCACGGTCTGGTACGAATAGCCTTGCTGAATGAAGTACGCTTCAATGATAGAAAGGATATCGCGCACCGTAACTTTGCCGTTGGAGGCATAGTAGGTGCTTTTGAAGATTTGCTTTCCCTTCACCTTGAGAGTGAAGACAAGCGAAGCTCGGTCGGTTTCGATACCGATATTGGGGATGTCGCACGTGTAGTACGTGGACTGCAGCTCTGTAGTAATAGATAAAGCCATACCTTTGTATTTTTGTGCAAAGATATGGCTTTGGCTTCAATTATCAAAAGACACGAAAAAAGGGAGCGTAGATAGTGAACTATTTTGAGGTGTCAAACAAAAAACAGATATCTCTACGCTCCCCCGGAATCTACGCCGATAGATTCATGTTGCTTTGAGGGTGATTATATCCCTCAAATCAGTCGTATATAGCGGACTCTTGTGCTCGGTCTTATAAACAGGCTTCTCGGATGTCATTTGAGAGCCGTAGATGATAGCGCGCTTGCCTTGGCGGTCCTCTATCTGATCAAGGACGCGCTGAAGGCGTTTGTCCTTGTCCCGGTCTTTAACATCGAACATGTCAGGTACTACAGCCGCTTCGGGAATTATCTTGAGCAACACGACACCGGCTTTCTTGTAAAGAATGCCCGGACGAAACGAACGCCGGAACGCTCCCAAAGCGTAGGCGATCAATTCCTGATTGTTTGCCGTAGCGACGGGGAGCGTTACCAGTTCGGAGAGGTAGTGTTGCTCTACATCCGTTCTGAAGGGTGAAGTGTGGGCATAGACATACAGCTGCTGCGCAACGGACTTTTGGGTGCGCAGTTGGCGGGCACAATGCGCGCAGAAATTTGCTATCTGTTCTTCCAATAGAGATTGTTCGGTGATGGCTGTAGCGAACGTGCGCGATGTCGTTATCGACTGCTTCATGGGCAACTCCGTAATATCTATTACGTCTTGACCACGAAGCTCCTGCCACGTGAGCAGTCCGGGTTTATTGAGCAGGCCACGAGCAAAGGTAGCGGGCTTCTCGGTAAACTGCAAGGCGGTGGTAACACCCGCTGCCGTCAGTTTCGCTTTTGCTCGTCTGCCAATGCCCCAGACATCACCAATCTCGAACTGTGAGAGTGCCTTGATGCGCTGCTCTTCCGTGCGTATCTCGCACACCCCGTGATAACCTGGATATTTCTTGGCATACTTTGATGCCACTTTCGCCAGAGTTTTAGAAGAGGCGATGCCGATTGAGATGGGTATGCCGACGCCCTTGCGGATGTCCCGAACCAACTGCTCGCAATAGGCTTTCTGCTCCTCCATCGGCACATGATCGATATTGATGAAGCTCTCATCAATGGAGTATTGCTCAAAGCGCGTGGTGTGTGCTCGGAGGATAGACATTACCCGGTCTGATAAATCGCCATACAGGGAGAAATTGGATGAGAAGCATACAACTCCCTCTTTCTCCACCAGTGCCTTGATTTGATAGAGCGGCGCGCCCATAGGGATGCCGAGTGCTTTGGCTTCGTTGGAACGTGAGACAACGCAGCCGTCGTTTCCGGAAAGAACGACGACAGGCTTTCCCTCCAAATCAGGACGGAAAACGCGTTCGCACGAGACGAAGAAATTATTGCAATCGGCTAAAGCGAACATCAGAGACGCGTTTTGTGGATGGCGTAAGTAACTACACCCCAGACAAGGAAATTGCTCTCTCTATCGACGCGTATGGGCTGGAAATCGGGATTGTGCGGTATGAGCCAAGCGCACTCGCCGGACTCATCCATTTTAAACTCTTTGAGGGTGTACTCGCCGTCGATATAAGCGACGATAAAATCCCCGTTCTTGGGGTCGAGACTACGATCGACGACTACCAAATCCCCATCGAGGATGCCTGCATCACGCATGGAGTCGCCTTCCACGTGGGCGTAGAAAGTAGTTTCCGGATGGGGTGTCAATTCCCGCGCAAGATTGATGCGCTCGCCTGCATGATCGGCAGCGGGCGAAGGAAATCCGGCATGGATGGACTCCGCAAATTCAAGAGCAAGTTCGGCTTGCTCGGAGTCGGTTATATCAATTAGTTTTGCCATTAGTCAAGTTTTAACGTTTAATCCGGTTGTTGACCATCATGGGCTTGCCGATGCAGTCGTACTCGGCTTTCAGTTCATCTATCCGGTTCCGGCTGACATTTAAGCGTGATGACGCTGAAATTGTCGCAGTCAAAGAACGAAAACATGTGACCATGCACATAGAACACCAATACACCACTGGCATATCGGAATGCTGTGAAAGGCAGTTTCTCTTCCATGTCTTCGCCCAAAGAAAGGCAATACTCACGATAGTCTTCTATGTTCATATTACCATTATTAAAGTACCTGCCAATAGCAGCAATGAACCAATAAGAGTTTTCCAAGTGAACGCTTCTCCAAGGAAAATAACAGCAAATAGTATAGTCAGGACAAGGCTGCATTTGTCAATGGGAACAACCTTCGATACCTCTCCGACCTTTATCGCATAGAAATAGCAAAGCCAAGAAGCCCCCGTCGCCAGTCCGGACAAAACCAGAAACAGCCAACTGCGTGACGTGATGGATTCTATGCCGCCTTGACTATGTGTTATGAAAACCATTCCCCAAGCCATCAGCAGCACCACAACTGTTCTGATGGCCGTGGCAAGATTGGAGTCCACGCCCTCAATGCCTATCTTGGCAAGGATGGCGGTTGCTGCGGCAAATAGTGCCGACAGGATTGCAAAAAGTAGCCACATATTATTTGTCTTTTTCATTATATCATCTAATTGGGTCTAAACAATGTCATCTGTTCGACAAATTGGAATTTATATGAGTTTGGTTGGCACGAACATCGTGCGTCGGGTCATTAGAAAATTGGTCTAAATGCCATATTCTATAACATTACGCAGATCCTGCCTGCTTCTTTAGTAAAGATGGAAGGATAACGGCAAATGCAGGCATAGACCTGTGCACTCGTGACGGGCTTGCCGTCCTTGCGGATGTGCCAACCATTGCGGTTGATAGCGGCGGCTATCTGGTCAGTCGTCTTTCCATGACCATCCGACATGATGGCGTACGTTATGGCTTCCTCAAGCTTCATCAGTCTTGTTTCAATGCGAGGCCTTTGGATGTAAGCCATGCCTCCAGTTCCGCGAGGGACTTCTTGCCGAAGTTGCGAAGTTTGAGCAAGTCAGCATGGCTGCGACGAAGCAAATCATACAGGTTGTTGATCTCAGCAGCCTTCAGTCCGTTTTGGCAGCGTACCGATAGCTCGTCAGAACTAATCGGGGTAAGGAGTAACTCCTTCTCTTCCGGAGTAAGATTCTCCAAACGCTGCTTCTCTTCCTTAATTTCCTTCAAATTGTGGATTTCTTCCTTCAACTCCTCGATAATCATATTCTTCCGCTCTAACTCATCCGGCATTGCTTCTAACTTCTCCAGAGCTTTCTCAAATATCTGAACGGCTCTGTCCCTGGTCAAGCCCAGTTTTGCAGAAACATCCGGCCACTTGCCTCCCTGTAACATCTCCATGATGACCTCTACTTGACGAGGGCTTAGAGTGGTATCCAAGTGCGGGATGAGAGCGCACAGCAGTTCCTGAATGTGCTTGATACGGTGCGGGTATAGTTTGAGCGCGTCCAACTGAGTTTGCGCGTCAGTCTTTGCAAGGCGAAGTTGCTCCATCTGCTCTTGCAGTTCGAGTTTGTAGCGCTCCATTTTCTGCTCCGATGCATGAATCGTAGCAATAGACGCAGCGTAACGCTCTACATCCTCTTTGCAGGGATAGAAGAAGTTGCCGTGTGTTTCGTAGCCGATAGCGCCCCTCTTACAGAGGTTACGAATAGTCTCTTTCGTGACATGCGCTATGGCTGCCGCGTCGGACATTGATATGTATGTGCGGCTTTCGTTCATCAGTCAATCACTACGGCTGTGCCGGAGATGGAAATCATGATCATGCTGTTGGCTTGTCCCATCGTCTCATAGCCAAAGCTAACGCCCACTATAGCATTGGCGCCCAGTTTCTCGGCGCGCTCACGCATTTCTTTCTGCGCTGTCTCGCGACCTTCAAGCATAGCGCTCTCGTAACTTTCGGTACGACCTCCGAAGAAATCACGAAGCGACGCGCCAAAGTCCTTCAGGAAATTCATTCCAAAGATAACCTCTCCGGAAACAAGTCCTTTGTACTCCTTAATGGTGTGACCCTCAATGGTGGGTGTAGTGGTAACTATCATAGTCGTCAAAATTCAAATCGTTCCAACTTCATTTGTCCGCAAGCCTCTATTTCGGCTACGTATTTCTTGAACTCCGGTGTCTCAGCATGAGCCTTGAGCGAAGCATCATCTTTCCATGTCTCGCAGAACATGAAAACGTCCGAGCGGGTCGCGCTCTGGAACACATCATAAGCGATGCACCCGGCATGATTACGGGATTTCTCGGTCAGAGCTACTGCAGCACGCAGAGCGTCCTTGTACTGGTCACCATCGGTGGCCTGAAAAAAGCAATTTAAGCGTATCATATTATTTGGTATATTTAGCGTGTAAATTGGCGATGATGTCCGCGAACTTGTCGCGGAGAGGTTGAGGAGAAAGCACTTCGGCTTCGTCGCCACGTCCTAAAATCTCCTGCATAAACTCAAAGTTCGGTGCAAGATGGAACTGGAAATCGGAGTACTCAGGTGTAGTATTGATTTCCTGCTGCGACTTGTGGAGCGGAAGCGTGCGCAAGTACGAAACGCCTTTGCGTGCGACGCGCACGACTATATCTTGCACCTCTCCGGCTTCGCCTTTGGTCATGCCGATACAATCGGCAAAGTACTTCTTCACGTCGAAGCCTTCCGGTATCTCGTAGGTGGAATTGGTAGTTGAGACTTGCATGAAGCGGTCAAAAGCGTACGTGCGAATCTCGCCCGGGTGATCCGAGCTTTCACCAATTGCATACCAGCGTTGCTTGTAGATACGGACGGCGTACGGAGCGAAGATAAACTCACGCGGTTCATGGACGAAGCTGCCGTAGCGAATGATAATACGGTAGCAGTGCTGCATAGCGTCCACGACGGTCTGCAAATGCTGTATGCCGCCGGGGATGGACTCGTACATGATCCGTCCGTGCATGTTGGCATAGTCCTCCAGCGAACTCTCGACTGCAAGGCTATTGAGCAACCATTTACGAAACTCCTCGTCCTCCCGGAAGGATTGCTCGATATACCAACCTTCCTTCTTGTCGCAGGCAATGCTCACGTCAAACAGTTCCTCTAACTCATTCTTCATGTGATAGAAGGAACTGCGAGCGAGACGCTTCTTCTCGTCGTTCAATGGCGAACTAAGCCACCGTCTGCTAATCTCCTCTCTGGTGATTGGGCCGGACTGAAAGGCTCGCAAGAACCAAAAGTATTTCTTGAGTAATTTACCGCTGGTCATATCTTCGGAAATTATTCTTTAACAAATTTGTAAACAGCCAATGTCGGTAACGCAACCAAAAGCAATAACAAAACCTCTACTAAAGCGTACGAACCGAAATAGTCAACTAAAGTTTGAAAACCTATGATCCCGTCAACTACCAAGACAAGAAAGCCAAACCAGCATAGGAAAAAGATGGCTGCAAATTTAATCTTTCTTTTCTTCAGTTTCATAAACTCTCAATCAATTCATCAAGACTGATGCAGACTTTGGTGAAAAGTTTGTACATCAGTTCGGGTTCAAAACTGTCTTTATCGGGTATATAGGCATACACCTTTTTCCCTTGCCCGGCAAACCATCCGGCTTCTGTGTGTGCGGATCTGCCACAAGGAAGAACCAAGACACATGCATCGCAAGCAGTCATCGCCTCGATGTCGTTCGTGAACTGCCGCTCAGCTAACGGATGAGTGAGGTTGGCTTGGTACTCCGCAGGAGTCCAGTCCATACAATTCGGATCGACATCCGTCCAATGGAATCCGGGATCACCGGTCGGTGGATTGCGGAAGTCGTATACCTCATGCCCTGCGTCTCGTAAAGCCTGTACCACTTCGGGATAATATGTATTCCTCCAAGAGGATGCTACGTAGATATGCATGAGGTATTAGGTGTGCAAATTATGCACTGAGATAAGATATTACTTTTCAGGTGCGTATTGATCCACAATCTCCGACCAACGTGGGAATGTCAGTTTCTTGCCATAGAATTTCTCATAGTTAGCGGTCATTCTTTGTCGCCAACTCGGAGCATCTGCGTGTGTCTCTCGGTTTTGGTAAACGGTTTCCTCAACAGCTGCCAAGAAATGTGCTTCTGATTGGAAGATAGGGAATTTCGGCGCTTTTCCGTACCATTTAGCCGGGCGGATCTTGTGTACTGCGCCTTGCTTGATTTGCAAGTTCAACGGCCAAATCACCTCATGACCTTTCTTGCCTGATTTCATGGCGCGAGAAATCTCCCACACTTTCTTTGTCCATACATGTTTGATGGTGACATCTCCATTGTCACTCATCTCGTAGCCGAAGATCAGATACGTAACATCTAACATCCAAGGTTTAGAGGCAATCTCTTGCTCATACATACGAAAGTCTGCAATATCAAAACCCGGAGAAGCTTTGTAATTGAAGGCTTTAATTTCCATCAAGTTATGTTGCTTGTCGTCCGGGTCAAGATAGAAATCAGGCGGCATTTGCGTATTATCGTTCGGTGCGTACTCGACACCATTCTTTTTCAGCCATCCTTCAACCCATTCCTGCATGATGTTGCCTACTACATCACGTTGGCGTACGATGATATCAATGTTTGCAAGATGGAAAGTGATACGACCTTTCGATGACAAAATCTGATCATCGTTAATCAGTCTGTCATAGACTTGTTGAGCTGTTAGTTTCATATGTTTAGTAATTAAGAGTTTCTAATAATCTCCCGGCTACGGCTTTAATGACCGGGACTACAACAGTATTACCGAGCAAGTCGAATCCCTCGCTCTCAGAGACGTTGAATACAATATTATCCGGATAGCCGCATAAACGTAAGCCTTCACGCAAGGATAGCTTACGCAAACCGCCATTGTCTCCCACATATAATTTTTGCATATCCATTGCTACTAATGTCGGAGCTACTTCTTCCGGCGACAACACCTTGCTAATGGGGAAACTCAATTTTCCTGCTACTATATTATAGCCCATCGGCTTTGTAGGATCTGGTTCGCGGTAGGTAGATTGATTTCCTCTTGCATCAACTGATCTGATAAGTTTCTTCGGGTGCTCGTATTTGACGTAACCAAGTGCGCTCAGATGATCAAGCATTTGTTGTAAGTCCGGATTATGGTAAAATGTGCTGATTTGAGCGGTTGTCAATGGCATACCATCCATCCAATCAATACCAATCTCCTCTGCCCATTGCTTTTTCCGTCTTTCGCGCATAAGGCACTCTAATAGTTCTTTTTCTGCTTGTGATATTTCTCCTTTGAGACCGAGATCCCAACTATGGATGTTGGTATCACCACCACGTTTATCCTTGATAGATTTGCCGTACAATTCCTCAACATTATAATGCGCTAAAAGATTATCGATGAACTGAGAATGTTCTGTTGGCAATCCTTCTTCCAAAACATCCGCGAGAGTAGATTGAACTACCGGGAAATTATCCAAATCTGGCGCGTCATTTCTTGTGCCGACAATATAGATACGTTTGCGCTCTTGTGGTACTCCGAAGAAACGTGAATTGAGTACACGATACGTGAAACGATAATTGAGTTCACTAAGATGTTCAACTATGACTTGCAATGTACGACCACCATCGTGATTTACTAATCCCTCTACATTCTCCAAAATGAAGCCAAGCGGTTGTTTGTCTCTTAAGATACGTTCTACCTCGAAGAACATGGTACCGCGTGTGTCAGCAAAACCTTTGCGTTTACCGGCTGAACTAAATGCCTGACATGGAAAACCGGCACAAAGGATGTCAAAATCAGGTATGTCCTTTGTCTCTACTTTGGTAATATCTCCCGTGATAGTTTCTGCCGGGTGATTGTCATGTAAAACTCGTACTGCGTAAGGCTTAATCTCTGATGTAAAAACGCATACAGGCTCAAAGCCACGTTCACGAATAGCTTGCTCTAATCCGCAACGAATGCCACCAATACCGGCAAACAAATCTATGAAGCGGATAACATCTCTTTTCTCGCAAGTAGCAGATAACTTGACGATTGCTTCCGGCTTAATCAAGCGACGAACGTCCTCTATTGAAATGAGGAACGGAGCACCTTCTATATGATTTGGCTCGCGTGCAATTTGCTCATTGATAACGGTCTCAATGTCTATAAAATCCGAATCCACTTCTTCGCCCAAACGGTAAACGACATAAGAGCCATTAGGTTCGGGGTATTGCATAAATCGCATTTCATCCTCGCTTACTACAGACTGAGAAAGACACTCAAACAAATGCCCGGTTTTCTTCAAATCATGGTAGTCATAGAGAAGCACGAAATCAGGCTTCGACAATGATGTTATGCCACCATTGCGCGCAGCAAAGATATCTTGATTGAACCGCACATTATATAGAATCTCTTGGCGCACAGGTTTTATGCCCAAAATCCAATCTTGTTGGGCTTTCTCCGTTCTGTATGTGCCTACAAGTACGGTACTATTGTTTTGAATGTCTGCTATTTGCATTGTCAGCTATTAAGTTTTCTTTCTAAAAGGCAACACCCGGCAGATGCCACAGGCCGACCAAAGCCACCACCTGCAGGGATTTGAGTTGCCAAATTTCTGTTTGCTCTCATAATTGGTCGTTCGTGGTTGAGCGGTTTTGTTAATCAAGGAAGATCCAACTATTGGCGATGTCACTCGCCTTGTCATTGTCAGGCTCTCCATCGCGGATGAGGTCGGCTACCGGATAGATACCGTCATCCTCGGTTCCTTGGAGATTGTCTTCCATTTCTGCGCGGTACACCATATCATCCTTGTCTAAATAGACATGAAGTGTCGCGTTCTCGTACCCATCAGGATTGTCCAGGTACTCTTGTACTGCGTCGTAGATTCGTTCTTCCAACGCGTGAATGTCTTGAATGCTTGCCATAATTTTGGTCGTTTGTGGTTAATAATATTTGGTCATTATCTTGTGGAGTATAGCGGACTCGAACCGCTCACCTCGACACTGCCAGTGTCGCGCTCTAGCCAGATGAGCTAATACCCCGTCTGCCCCGAAGGGCTATTGCCTATATGAACTTTCTATGTGAACATTCTCGCTCCTATGTACTTTATCATCTGTCACCGGAAAGTAACTCTTTCAATTTCTCCTCGTCCCGTCTGATTTAGGATTTCGAACACATCTTGTGAGAAATCAAGGCGAGAAGGTGCAAGTTGCAATTGTGTCGCCATGGCGACTGAATTTCGGCAGCCGATGGCTGCCATTTTTCTTGATTCGCAATTTTGCCCGCCGCCGGCTGAGTCGCAAAGGACTATTCAATAATCTCCCAATGGCCGCCGTTTTTCCCTTCCACGCGTTTGATTTTACCATCGGTTCTAAGTTTGCTCATACTTTTATAGATGCCACTCTCGCTAAGTCCGAGCATATTTGCTAATTCAATATATGTCACTTTGGGATCTTTACGGACGATTTCTAGTATCTTTACCTCCGTTTTTACCTTACTTTTTACCTTACTTTTTACCTTACTTTCTACCTCACTTTTCGGTTCGACTTGACTATTAAAATTCATCCCGCTAAAGGTAAGTTCAGTGAAATTGATTTGCAGATTGTCCTCCAACTTAGGCAGCGTATGGAACTTCTTCTCCCATGCAGCCACCATCGTCGGGAAACCGGTTCCAAGGTTCTCTCCGAAACCAATCATACGCAGCATGTTCTGCATACGCGGGTTACGAGCACGGGACACTCCTCCATGATAAACGTTCTCAATAGGCAGTTTGACAGTTCCCGGATTGGAGAAGTAGAAACCATCGTCTCGTTTCTCGGCACGCAAGACACCGGTAGTCATGAAATCCGCATGGATAATCATGTTGGTAAGCGCCTCGCGGATCAGTTTATGCAAAGGTGTATCGTCGTTCCGCTGCATGCCTTCGAGCACGAACGGCCGTGGCAGATCACTCGTAAGGCGTGGCAGGATGCGTTTGATGAACTGATAAATGTTATTCTCCCATGAAAAATCATAGGTCAGGCGATCCGAATAACGCATGTCACCCACCAGATTAGTCTTGTCCACGTAGTCCAGACGGATATTGTCAAACCGCTCGCGGATAGGCAGACCTTGACCGAACATCAGCAGACCGGCAGCCGTCAGACCTTCTTCTCCTGCCTCGCGGTCAATCGCATAACCACCTAAACGGAGCAGAAATTCTTTGTCATCTTTTTCGTTGAGGATATGTCCCGGATTGCGAATCTCAAACACTTGACGATATGCCCGCAGCGATTCTGCATCAATATCATCCATCGTGTAATGACGCAACAAAACACCATCGTTTCCATCATCGCTGGCATCTCTATACATGGATGAGATTTCTTCCTTGGAGCAATGATAGTCACCCTCATGCTTGCGGCGGAAGGTGCCTTTGGCAGGATTATCGTTGATGTAAACAGGACGCAGATGGTAGTCCGCACGAGGCACTTGAATAACGATGACTTTCTTGCCGCCCATGTCAATTACCTGCACGTTATCATCGGAAAGCACGTCAAGATATAACCGCCATAGCTATTAGCAAAGGCGGAATAGGTATCCCATAAACTGTTCGGTAACTTGTTGGCGCATAGTTTGCACTCAAGGGAGAGGTGTTCGCCCTTAGCCAATAAACCTTGTATGTCGTTTGATGTTAACATATAATAGTGTTGTCATAATTCCAGAAAAAGGTGCGGACTGAGTGCTGCCACGACAAGGCATAGTTTGGGACACAGCCAACGGAATACAGCAAACAGCCCACACCGGAGGTGTAAGCGCTTGCGCTCGCGTATTCCGTTCGTCAACGTGTCCCTTTAGTCGTGACGGATAGCAAACGTCTTTTTCTAACATGTCAATGTCCTTTCCAGAGAGATATTCTCCCTATGGTCGAATATCGTGCTCACGAAAAAGCGTGCAAAATTACGAAAAAAATTCCACATATGCAAGAAAAACAGCAACTTTTCGCGCTTTTAGACGCAATTTGTGCAGTAATTCCTTCTTTTTTGAAGAAAAAGTAACCTCACACCCCCTTAATTCGTGTCAATCACCATGCTCATCTACCTTGGCTTCAAA
>CADCEV010000022.1 GCA_902800525.1 uncultured Bacteroidales bacterium | reverse complement strand
CTTGGCAAACTCTGCCGTGAGACGACAAGCTTCCTGGAAGTTATCGTCGTTCTTAGTACCTGAAGCGTACACGCCTGAAATAGTTCTGATGGTTGCTTTATAACGTCCTACGACTTTCTCGCAGGCATCGGAGATCTCGCCGAGGGAAGCGCGGAGACCGGCGGCCTTAACGGCAAGTGCGAGGAGGTTCTCACCCTTACCGCCGTCAGCCCATTTCTGTACGGACTCGGTGATCTCAGCAAGGGCAGCCTGCACGGCTTTCTCGTCGCGGTTAGCACGGAGTTCGTTGAGGCGGGCTACCTGCTGCTCACGAACGGCGGTGTTATCGATCTCGAGGATATCGATCGGGTCTTCGTGCTCGAGACGATACTCGTTGATACCGATGATCTTCTGTTTGCCGGAGTCGATACGCGCCTGTGTACGCGCAGCGGCTTCCTCGATACGCATCTTAGGAATACCGGTCTCGATAGCTGCTGCCATACCGCCGAGTTTCTCGATCTCCTGGATATGTGCCCAGGCTTTCTCCATGAGTTCCTGCGTGAGGGTCTCTACGTAGTAGGAACCGCCCCACGGGTCGATCTCCTTGCAGACCTTGGTCTCTTCCTGGATATAGATCTGGGTGTTACGAGCGATACGAGCGGAGAAGTCCGTCGGCAGTGCGATAGCCTCGTCGAGTGCGTTGGTATGGAGCGACTGGGTGTGGCCGAGTGCTGCTCCCATCGCCTCGATACAGGTACGTCCGACGTTGTTGAACGGGTCCTGCTCGGTGAGCGACCAACCGGAGGTCTGGCTGTGCGTACGGAGTGCCATGGATTTCGGGTTCTTCGCGCCGAAAGACTTGACGATCTTCGCCCACAACATACGTCCTGCACGCATCTTGGCAATCTCCATGAAATGGTTCATACCGATCGCCCAGAAGAAGGACAGACGCGGTGCAAACGTATCGACATCCATGCCGGCGTTGACACCTGCGCGGAGGTACTCCATACCGTCGGCGAGCGTGTAAGCCAACTCGATATCTGCCGTCGCACCGGCTTCCTGCATGTGGTAACCGGAGATGGAGATGGAGTTGAACTTAGGCATGTTCTGGCTGGTGTACTCGAAGATGTCGGCGATGATCTTCATGGAGAACTTAGGCGGGTAGATATAGGTGTTACGCACCATGAACTCCTTGAGGATATCATTCTGGATGGTACCTGCCATCTCCTCGAGTTTGGCACCCTGCTCAAGTCCGGCGTTGATATAGAACGCGAGGATCGGCAGCACGGCGCCGTTCATGGTCATGGAGACGGACATCTTGTTCAAGGGGATGCCGGCGAAGAGCACTTTCATGTCCTCCAGCGAGCAGATGGACACACCTGCTTTGCCGACGTCACCCACGACGCGCATGTTATCGGCGTTGTAGCCGCGGTGCGTCGGGAGGTCAAAAGCGACGGACAGACCTTTCTGACCGGACGCGAGGTTGCGGCGGTAGAAAGCGTTGGACTCCTCTGCGGTGGAGAATCCGGCGTACTGACGGATGGTCCAAGGACGCAGCGGATACATGGCGCTGTACGGGCCGCGGAGGAACGGCGGGATACCGGACACGTAGTCGAGGTGCTCCATGCCCTGCAGGTCCTCTTTGGTGTAGATCGGCTTGACGTCGATGAGTTCGGGCGTCTGCCAGTCGGCGTTGTTCGGGCCAACAACCTTGCTGGCCGAAACTTGCTTAATGTTGATATCTTTAAAATTCGGCTTCATAGCGATTATTTTTTAAGAAGTTGTTGGTTAAACGATTTGAGTGTCTCCAATACGTTGCAACGGACGTGGATGAAGTTGGTGATACCGAGCTTCTGGAGGTCCTCCATGCAAGCCGGCGCACCGGCAACGATGAAGAGCTCCTTCTTGCCCTGCAGCTTCTTCCATGCCTTCGGCGCGAGGTCGGCGTACTCGTCATCAGACGAACAGAGGACGATGATGTCCGCTTTCGCCTTGCGGGCTGCCTTGATACCTTCGGCGATGGTAGCAAAACCGTTGTTGTCGATGACCTTGTATCCTGCGCACGCGAGGAAGTTACAACTGAACTGCGCACGCGCAATACGCATAGCGAGGTTACCGATGGTGAGCATGAAGGCGATGGGCTGTTTCTTAGCGGCTTCTGTTTCGAGACGCAGAGCCTCGAATTCTTCGGCTGCTCTTGCGATAGGCAGCGTAGCAATCTGCGGCTCGCAAGCACCCTTGCAGCAGCATGCTTTTTCGGAAATCTTAATCTTTTTACCTGCTTTTTCGGTGAAGTTCGGGAACTGGTTGGAGCCAAGGAGCACCTCTTTGCGTTTAGCGACGTCAGCGAGACGCGCTTTGAGGTTAGCTGCCATGTGCTCTTGTACTTTTCCTTCGGCAACGAGTTGGTACATACCGCCGCGCTCCTGGATGTCGAGGAACTGCTTCCATGCCTCGGCAGCGATGGATGCCGTCAGGTTCTCGAGGTAGTACGAACCCGCTGCGGGGTCAACCACCTTATCGAAATGTGCCTCTTCCTTGAGCAGCAACTGCTGGTTACGCGCGATACGCTCGCTGAAATCCGTCGGCTCTTCGTATGTCACGTCAAACGGCGTCACAGTGATCTCATCCACACCTGCCAGAGCTGCCGACATCGTCTCCGTCTGCGAACGAAGCAGGTTCACGTACGCATCGAAAACGGTCATGTTGAAACGGCTGGTCTCTGCGCTGACGTTCATCTTAGCGGCGTTGCGGAGAGCGGTGGTGAAAATCGGGTTTTTGTATGCCTCAACGATCTTTGCCCACAGCAGACGGCCTGCGCGGAACTTGGCAATCTCCATGAAATAGTTACCGCCGATACCCATGTTGAAACGGATCGCGTTCGCCGCACGGTAGTTCGGGATGCCTGCCTCGGTCATCATCGTCATGTACTCGGCACCCCATGCGAGAGCGTACGCGAGCTCCTGCGCCGCATAAGCGCCGGAGTTATTGAGAATGACGCTGTTGACGCCTACTACGCGGTAGCCCGGCAGCGACTTGGCTGCTTTGACGGTCTCCGCGATCTTCTGAGATACCTGCTCACGCGTCAACGCCTTGCCCTTCAGCAGCATGTTACGGATCGGGTCCACATTGATTGAACCGATGAGACCCTTCGTGTCGTAACCCATACGGCCGTAGTAACGCACGAGGATGTTCGCCAGCTTCGGCGCTGCGCAGGCGCAGATGGAGAAGTTGATGGCTACTGCCGGTGCATAGACGCCGTTGAGGAGCGTTTTGATGAAGTTGTACGTCAGTTTGTCTTTGTCAAGACAGAAACCGAGGGACGTGATACCTTTGTTGAGCACCTCCAGCGCTTTGGCATTTGCCTTGCGAGCGTTCTTGCAAGCGCAGATGTTCTGGCGGATAGCCCATTCGTTGTTTGTACGCGTACCGCGGACGTAAGGGAACTGACCGGGCGCAGAGACGGTGGTCTTCAGGCCTTTGAGGTCCTCGCGGCGGTAGAACGGCTGCACGTTGAATCCTTCCGGCGTGCGCCATACCAATTTCTTATCGAAATCGGCACCTTTGAGGTCGGCAATGATTTTGTCCTTCCATGCCTGTTTCGACACCGGAGCAAAATCCGCTAACATGTTTACTTTGTTGTCTGCCATGATAATTAAAGTTATTGATGTTATTTTTTCGATATTTCGATATTTCGGTATTTCGATATTTCGAAGGTTGGTATTTCGAAATGTCGATATTTCGAGAGGTCTTTTCCCAAAACAGCCACAAAGTTACTGCTTTTTTCTCACTCTTGCAAATTTTTTGGCTAAAATCTTCTTAAATTTTGTATTTTTAGCCGTTTTAGCATAGTTGGGAGGGATATTTTGCTCAAGAATGTGAGAAAAAAGAGCAGAGTAGTGTCTGGAAGAGGATGAAAATGGGTGTTTTGGGCTTCCGAAGGCAGCGAAATAGGTGTTTTTGAGCATTTCGTGCAAATGGAACTTTGCGCACTTTGCGGCAAAAACACTTTTTTTATTAAAAAAGAACGCGCGCGCTTGCGTATGTCAGAAAATTTTTGTATCTTTGCAGCGTTTTTTATCAACGAACAATAATTAGACATACATAATAACATGAAAAAAGAAATTCAATTCTCCCTTGTCTATCGTGACATGTGGCAGAGTAGTGGCAAGTACGTGCCCCGTAAAGACCAGTTGGCGAAGATTGCGCCGGTGATCATCGACATGGGCTGTTTTGACCGTGTAGAGACCAACGGCGGCGCGAGTGAGCAAGTAAACCTGTTGTACGGCGAAAACCCGAACTTGGCGGTTAGAACGTTCTGCAAACCGTTCAACGAGGCGGGTATCAAGACCCATATGTTGGACCGCGGTCTGAACGCGCTTCGTATGAATCCGGTGCCTGCGGATGTGCGCCAGTTGATGTACAAAGTGAAGCATGCGCAAGGAACTGACATCACCCGTATCTTCTGCGGTCTGAACGATCCGCGCAACATCATTCCGTCCATCAAATGGGCGAAAGAGGCAGGCATGACCGCACAGGCAACAATGTGTATCACCTATTCGAAAGTACACACCGCGGAGTATTACATCAACTTGGCAGAACAACTGATCGAAGGCGGTGCGCAGGAGATCTGCTTGAAGGACATGGCGGGTATCGGTCGTCCGGCTATGCTTGGAACGATCGTAGCAGCTATCAAAGAGAAACATCCCGATATCATCATCCAATACCACGGTCATACGGGACCGGGCTTTAGCGTGGCTTCGATGCTCGAGGTGGCAAAAGCCGGTGGCGATGTGCTGGACGTAGCGATGGAGCCGCTTTCGTGGGGTAAAGTACACCCGGATGTGATCACTATTCAGGCGATGCTGAAGGATGCCGGATTTCTCGTAAAAGACATCAATATGAAAGCCTATATGGAGGCACGTTCGCTCACGCAGTCCTTCATCGATGATTTCCTCGGTTATTGGATTGATCCGAAGAACGCGCTGATGACTTCGTTGCTTGTGGGTTGCGGTCTGCCGGGCGGAATGATGGGTTCGCTCATGGCGGATCTCAAAGGCATGCACGCGGCTATCAACGCCAACCTCAAGAAGAAAGGCGAACCCGAACTGAGCGAGGACGAATTACTCGTACAGCTCTTCGACGAGGTACAACGTATCTGGCCGATGCTCGGTACGCCGTGTCTCGTAACGCCGTTCAGCCAGTACGTGAAGAACGCTGCGCTGATGAACCTCTTCAGCCGCTCGATGGGCGAGAAAGACTTCACACGCATGGATCCGGCTATGTGGGGTATGATCCTCGGCAAGTCCGGTAAACTGCCGGGTGAATTGGCTCCGGAGATCATCGAACTCGCCAAAGAGAAGGGCTTCGAGTTCTATACCGACGATCCGCAGAAACTCTATCCGAACGTCCTGCCGCAGTACATCAAAGAGATGGAAGAGCTTGGATGGGATCGCGGTCAGGATGATGAAGAACTCTTTGAGTTCGCTATGCACGACAAACAATACCGCGAGTTCAAGTCCGGCATCGCCAAAGAGCAGTTCAATAAAGACCTTGCTGAACGGATGCAGAAAGCCGGAAAAGAAGTGCCGGAGGAATTGCGGAAATATATAGCCGCTCCTCAACCGGCCCCTGAAGGGAAGGGGGCTTCTGCTGACGAGATGGCAGCAGTTGCGATGGCATTACACCTCGCGCAGGGCAAGCAGCATAAAGAGGGCATCATCGAACTTCCGTTCGTACACCCGACCGCTTGGAATCATAAATATTATACATTGAAGTAAACGTAGTTTACGTAGCTTACGTAGCTTACGTAGTTTACGTAGCTTACGTAGTTTGCGTAATTTACGGAAACAACGAAAATAACGAAAAAATACGAAAACAACGATTTATAATCATGAAAAAGTACAATTTTAATGCAGGACCGTCGATCCTGCCGCAAGAAGTGATCAAACAGACGGCAGAAGCCGTTATGGATTTTCAGGGTGAAGGACTTTCTATCTTGGAGATTTCTCACCGTGCGAAATATTTCCAGCCTGTTATGGACGAGGCGGAAGCGCTGATGAAAGAGTTGCTGAATGTGCCGGAGGGGTATCGCGTGCTCTTCCTCGGCGGCGGTGCAAGCCTGCAATTCTGCATGGTCCCGTTCAACATGCTGGAGAAGAAAGCCGCATACCTGAACACCGGTGTTTGGTCGAAGAAAGCGCTCAAAGAGGCGAATGGTTTCGGCGAGGCTGTGGAAGTAGCTGCCAGCACGACGGACATCCCGACGGATTACGAGATCCCGCAGGACGCTGATTATTTCCATATCACCACCAACAACACCATCTTCGGAACTGAGATCAACGACGAGAAACTGGCGGAGATCTACAAGAAGAAAGGTAATGTGCCTTTGATCGCCGACATGTCTTCCGATATCCTCAGCCGTCCAATTGATGTCAGCCAATACGACATCATCTACGGTGGCGCGCAGAAGAACTTGGCTCCTGCCGGTGTGACTTTTGTGATCATCAAAGAGAGTTGTCTGGGCAAAGTAAGCCGTTACATCCCGACGATGCTGAACTATCAGACGCATATCGACGGCGGTTCGATGTTCAACACACCTCCTGTACTGCCGGTTTATACGGCGTTGTTGACCCTTCGTTGGCTCAAAGCGAACGGCGGTGTGCAATGGATTGAGGCGCGCAACAAAGCGAAAGCGGATCTGCTGTACAAATGTCTCGATGAGTCGAAACTGTTCATGTCGACGATTAGCAAGAAAGAGGATCGCAGCCGCATGAATATCTGTTTCGTCTTCAAACCGGGATATGAGGAATTGCAGGACGATTTCTTCAAGTTCGCTACGGCTAAAGGCATGGTGGGTATCAAAGGGCACCGTCTCGTGGGCGGTTTCCGTGCTTCCTGCTACAACGCCATGGACATCGAAGGCGTGCAGGCTTTGGTAGATTGTATAAAGGAATACGAAGCGATGCATGTATAAACGTAGTTTACGTAGCTTACGTAGTTTGCGTAATTTACGGAAACAACGAAAATAACGAAAAATACGAAAACAACGATTTATAATCATGAAAGTATTAGTAGCAACAGAGAAACCTTTTGCGAAAGTGGCCGTGGACGGTATTCGCGAAGTGGTGGAGAGCGCAGGATATGAACTGGCGCTGCTCGAGAAATATACAGACAAACAAGCTTTGCTGGACGCTGTGGCAGATGCCGATGCACTCATCATCCGTTCGGATGTGGTGGACGCTGCGGTCTTGGATGCCGCCAAGCAACTGAAGATCGTGGTTCGCGCCGGGGCGGGGTATGACAACATCGACCTGGAGGCCGCTACGGCGCACAAGGTGGTAGCGATGAACACACCGGGTCAGAACAGCAATGCGGTAGCAGAGTTGGCACTTGGCCTCATGGTCTATGCCGTGCGTAACCTCTATAACGGCACTTCCGGAACTGAGCTCAAAGGCAAGAAATTGGGTATTCATGCCTTCGGTAATGTCGGTCGTAACGTAGCGCGTATCGCGCAGGGCTTCGGCATGGATGTCTATGCGTATGACGCGTATTGCCCCGATGAGGCGATGGTGGCGGCTAACGTGAAGCCGGTTCATTCCGCCGAGGAACTGTACAAGTCCTGCGACATCGTGAGCCTGCATATTCCGGCAACGGCTGAGACCAAGAACTCGATCAACCACGACCTTGTTAACCTCATGCCCAAAGGCGGTATTCTCGTCAACACGGCACGCAAAGAGGTCATCGATGAGGAAGGTCTGATCGCACTCATGCAGGAGCGTACCGACCTCAAATATATGACCGATATTATGCCGGTGGCTGATGCGAAGTTCCGTACGCTCTTCGAAGGACGCTACTTCGCAACACCTAAGAAGATGGGTGCGCAGACCGCAGAGGCGAATATCAATGCCGGTATTGCGGCGGCGAAACAGATTGTGGATTTCATTCAAAACGGCAATACACGTTTCCAAGTCAATAAATGAAGAAATTAGTAACATCAATATTTCTCCTGCTTACGGCTGTGTGCTACGCCTCGGATATCGAGTGCGTAGGCACAGCTACGCAGGTGGTGAACGGCAAAGACACCTTGTTTATCTTCAAAGAAGAGGTCCATCTACGCTCAACACGCGGGTATGTCAATTGGTACAACACGGATGGTACGCTGTATATGTCCAATGCGGATGAGATTTATCCGGACGATGGCGGCTTTTACATCCAGGATGGTACGTATGAGTCGTCGCCGGTGTATGTGTTCCTTTATTCCGACCCGGCGGCGGATTTGGATTTGACGCTTGAGCCGGAATGTCAGGCTACGACGCTGCGGGTGAAAGGAGATGTGGCTCCGTTGGAATATATGCGCAAGGATGGTAGCAAAGGCACTTACGCGCGCGCGTGTTCCATAAATTATAATGCACTTTCCTGGAACGGAGAGGCATGGACGGATTCTGCGGCGCAGGTGAAGAACACCCTGCACGAAGGCAACTATATCTTGCCGGCGCTCTATGGTCCGACGGAAGTGAAAATCTGTTATGACGCCGATATCCGTATCGCGTTGGGGTTGGACAGCGCTTGCTACAGAACGGAACTGATCGCAGAGGATGTGATTGCGGTGAACATGGAGTTGACCTCTTTGGCTACGGCGCGTGGCGTAGAGGGTGAGAAAAGCAACGAACGCAACCGGCCGACAAGCCAGAAGCTGATAGCCGGATCGGAATACAGCGGACCCTTGGAGGTGGCTTTTTACAGCAACCCGACGCCGGCTGTTCAGTTCTATAACTGGACGATCTACAAGGCTACGCAAGTGATTGCTACGCGTGCGGACAAGGATGTGCGTTATGTCTTCAGCGAGCCGGGCTCGTACCGCGTGGTTTGCAAAGTGAACAATCCCTTGTGCATGACTGACTCCTCGGAAGTGACGGTCAATATCAGCGAATCGTATCTGGCTGTGCCGAACGTCTTCACCCCCAACGGAGACGGTAAGAACGATGAGTTCAGGGTTGCATATCGTTCCCTCAGAGAGTTCCATTGCTGGGTCTATAACCGCTGGGGCAAATTGGTCTATGAATGGACCGATCCCGCGAAAGGGTGGGATGGTATGATCGGCAACCGCGAGGCGGCGGAAGGAGCGTATTTCTACGTCATTCGGGCACTCGGAACGGACGCTGCAAAGGATGCCAAATATATGATGAAACCTATATACAACAAGAAGAAAAGCAACGCAGACGAGTCCGTAATCGGAATCTACGAATTATCCGGAGACATTAACTTATTGCGAGGTAAAAAATAAATAAACAAATGAGAAAATTACTAACTATGGCATTAGCCACTACCGTTTTGGCAGCCACCGCTGCCACGAATCCGTTCTTTGAGTACAAGAACTGGAAGACGCCGCACGGCACGTATCCGTTCAATGAGATTCATGCAGAGCATTACATGCCGGCATTTGAAGAGGCTTTCAAACAGGGCTTGAAGGATATTGACGATATTGTCAATAATCCTGCTGCGCCGACTTTTGCAAACACCATCGAAGCATATGAGGCTTCGGGTGAATTGCTGACCGTTGTAGCCGGCTGTTTCTATAATTTGACCAGCGCAGAGACCAACGACACCCTGCAACAGATCGAAATGGAACTGAGCCCGAAGATGTCCGAGTATTCATCCACTATTCGTTTGAACGAGGGGCTCTTCCAACGCATCAAAGCCGTGTATGAGCAACGCGACAAACTGAAACTGAACAAAGCACAGCGCAAACTGCTGGAAGATGTCTATGAGTCCTTCGCCAACAACGGCGCGAACCTGAGCCCCGAGGACAAGCAGATCTACCGCGAGCTGAGTGCCAAACTGAGCAAACTGACCCTCCAATACGGTCAGAACGTGCTCAAAGCCACCAACGCGTGGACGATGCTCATCACCGATGAGGCGCTCTTGGCAGGACTCAACGACGACACAAAAGCGATGTTGCGTGCCAACGCAGAGAAGAAAGGCCTCGAAGGATGGTTGCTCAACCTCAAACCGACCACCACTATTCCTTTGATGAAGGACTTGGATAACCGTGACATCCGCCGTGAGTTATACATGGCGAACGCCGGCAAATGTATCGGCGGTGAGTTTGACAACACGGCGATCATCGTGGAGATCGTGAACACCCGTCTGGCTCTGGCGAAGTTGTTTGGCAAGAAGACATATGCTGAGAAATCGCTCTATAAGACGATGGCAGAGACGCCGGAGCGCGTGTACAACCTGCTGGATCAACTGCGTGACGCGTACATGCCGGCTACCGAAGCAGAGGTGAAAGAAGTGGAGGATTACGCACATGCGCATGGTTTCTATGCTGCACATCTCCAACCTTGGGATTTCAGCTATTACTCCAAGAAACTCAAACAAGAGAAGTATGCCATCTCCGATGATGACCTGCGTCCGTACTTTGAACTGGAGAACGTGAAGAAAGGTGTCTTCGGTTTGGCAGAACGTCTCTATGGCTTGAAATTCAAAGAGAACAAGAAGATTCAGGTCTATAACCCCGAAGTAACGGCATATGAGGTATTTGACGAGAAAGGCAAGTTCCTTGCTGTCTATTACGCGGACTTCCATCCGCGGGATGGCAAGCGTGGTGGTGCTTGGATGAATGATTTCCAACCGCAGTATATGGTGGGTAAGAAAGATCATCGTCCGCATATCGTGAATGTAATGAACTTCACCCGTCCGACCGCAGACAAACCGGCACTCTTTACGTATGACGAGGTGCGCACGTTCCTCCATGAGTTCGGTCATGGTCTGCATGGTATGTTGACCCGCTGCCAGTATGCAGCACAGAGCGGAACGAATGTACCGCGCGACTTCGTGGAACTGCCGAGCCAGTTCAACGAGAACTTCATTGACGAGAAAGAGTTCCTCGATACCTTTGCCAAACACTACAAAACCGGCGAGTCTTTGCCGCAAGAACTGTTAGACAAGATGCACGCATCGCAGACCTACTTGGCTGCCTATGCTTGTGTACGCCAGCTCAGTTTCGGCTATCTCGACATGGCTTGGCATACTTTGGAGCAACCGTTTGTGGAGAATGACGAATTGGGAACGATTGAGTCCGTATGCCGTTTCAGCGACGATGCCATGAAGCAAGTACAGGTTCTGCCGACCGTTCCGGGCACGCAGATGTGTACCGCGTTCACGCATATCTTCTCCGGCGGTTACGCTGCCGGCTATTACAGCTACAAATGGTCCGAACTCCTCGACGCTGATGCGTTCTCTGTTTTCAAAGAGGCACAAGCCAAGAACGGCTCTATCTTTGATAAGAAAGCAGCGAAACGTTTCCGCGAGAACATCTTGGAGAAGGGTGGTACCGAGAAAGCGATGGATCTGTATGTACGTTTCCGTGGCGGCGAACCCACCATCAACGCCCTCCTCGAGCGAGACGGCATTAAGGCGCGAGAGATCAAGTAGTCTCTCATCTTTGGGTTTAGGCGTTACTATGTGATCCATAGCACGCAAAAACCTGTAAATACTAAAATCTGCACAAACAAGTGCAGATTTTTTTTGCATAGATTTTCGGGTGATTCTTAACAAAAACTGAAAAAATATTTGTGTATTAGTTTAATTTGTTAAATTCGTGAACAAAAAGAAAAAATATTTGCGTATCTCAAAAAAAAGCAGTACCTTTGTGCCCGAAAATGCGAAAATGACCAAATATCAAATAAAATGGATATGAAAACGTATAATTTAGGCTTCATCTCAGACGAAGACATCTTCAAACACGTAAAAGAGACAGTACAACGCTACAGCGCACGTATTGACTTAAAGGATTTCAACAAGAATATTGTTGACCCTATTAAATTAACGTTCGACGCAAAAGTGTATGGCCGGACGATGGAGGAAGTAGTTGCTTCGGAATGTATGCGCCAAATGGATAAGTCCAACAATAATCATATAGGCTATTTTCATCAGAATCTGTTCCGCTATGCGGGCAACGGATGGTCTGTGCCTGCCGAAGGGTTTGATGTCGTCAACGAAGAAAAACATATCTTCGTGGAGATGAAAAACAAACACAATACCATGAACTCCGCAGCGGCGCAGAAGACCTACATGAAGATGCAGAACAAAATCATCCGTGACAGCAAAGCCACTTGTATGTTGGTCGAAGCCATCGCCACACGGTCACAAAACAAGACGTGGATCGCGACGGTGGACAAAGAGCGGTTTGAGAATGAACATATCCGCCGCGTGTCAATGGATAAGTTTTATGAGATAGTGTTCGGTGATCCGTTGGCTTTTGCCAAACTATGCAAAGCGCTTCCTGCCATTTTGGATGATGTTATTGCGGAATTAGGTAGTTCAACGAACCAGAATACCGTGTTTACGGAGTTGGCAGCGATCTCGCCGGATATGATGAAGAGTCTCTATCTGCTGGCTTTCAAAACATACGAAGGATTTGATAATTTTTAATGATGCACACTTTTTTATCTGCAACGAACTTAGCTGACCTGACGGGTACATCCCTCGCTACTGCACAGAAGTGGGGGGAGAGCGGTGTGTATCCATATCATAAGAATGAGAAAGGAAAAGAGGGTTTCTACATGGAGGAATTGACCGATGTAGAACCCGTACGCATGATGCTGAACACCCGTTGGGAGGAAGAGTTCCATGTAGCCCCGTTGCGGGACTATACTTCCGTGGAGCTGTTCGCCGGTGCAGGTGGTCTGGCGTTAGGGATGCATTTAGCCGGATTTAGGCACGTCCTTTTGAACGAAATGGACGCAATGGCTTGCCGTACCCTCAGACGCAATCAACCGAAATGGAATGTCCTTGAGGGCGATATCCATCAGGTGGATTTTACACCGCTGCGAGGTAAGGTCGATTTCCTTTCTGGCGGTTTCCCCTGTCAGGCATTCTCTTATGCGGGTAAAAAAGGGGGTCTGAACGATACACGAGGTACTTTGTTCTTTGAATTAGCGCGTGCCGTGCGTGAGATACAGCCCAAAGTGTTCATGGGAGAAAACGTGAAAGGTCTGCTCTCCCATGAGGACGGTAAAACACTGGATATCATACGCAATGCTATTGCCGAATTGGGATATACATTGGTAGAACCACGGGTGCTGAAAGCCATCATGTACCAAGTGCCGCAAAAACGCGAACGTCTCATCCTTGTGGCTATCCGCAATGACATCTACGAGCAGGGCTTCCGTTTCAAATGGCCAGATCCGTACCGCCGCGTAATGACGCTCCGCGATGCTTTCTTCTCCGGCGAACTGTTCGACCAAAATGTACCTCAGTCCGAGGGACAACTCTATCCCGCCAAGAAAGCACATATCATGTCCCTCGTCCCGGAAGGGGGGGATTGGCGTGACCTGCCTATTGACAAACAAAAAGAGTACATGGGCGGCAGTTTCTACCTCGGCGGAGGAAAGACCGGTATGGCACGCCGTCTCGCTATGGATGAACCCTCGCTTACCTTGACATGCGCACCTGCGCAAAAGCAAACGGAGCGTTGTCACCCTACCGAGACACGTCCTTTGACCGTCCGTGAATATGCTCGTATTCAGACTTTTCCCGATTATTGGGAGTTCGAAGGCAATTTAAATGACCAATACAAACAAATAGGCAATGCCGTCCCGGTAAATCTCGCTTTTGCTATTGGGCGCTCGCTGATTAGACTCTTCAATGAGATTGAAGCCCAGCATCCCGAGCAAAGCCAATACGAAGAGGCTATCCGGGCAGGACAAGAAATGCTGCCGCCGCAACTCTTCGAACTCGATCTGTTTGATTTGCACGAGCAATATCCGGTAGGAGCGAATATCATCAATAATCCTCCTTTACAGGGGAAGAAAATTGATAATTCCGACCTCGATGATTCGAAAAATGTGCTCGTTTCGCTTGTACCCGATCCGTACCTCGAGCCCTTTACAAATCATCGTGCCAAGGCGTATTTTACAGGCAAGAAATTTCCCTCTACAGTCAAGCTGAACAAACTCTTTTACCTCATGCCCTATACCAAAGGAAAGGGTATTCGTGACCTCTATCTGATTGAGGTCGCACGTGTAGGCACCAAACATGAATTTGTGGAAACGGCAGACGAAAACGATTTCCGTTTAGTCTTCGAGATTAAATTTGTCAAACAACTCTTCGAAGACTACAAGCCGATCAAACTGATGATTTGGCGAACATTCACCGACACGAATCTAAGAGCTATTTTATCTCTATAATTCTCAAAACCTCCGCCCAGCGTCTGAGGCGGAGGTTTTTTATTATCCATTAAATTATATTTAAGTCTCTATGACAAAAAAAATCCTTTACGGAGAGTGTGAACATCGAAACACTCTCCGAGCGCATTGCGCAAGTAGTCTTCGAGCGTTTTATGAGCCGCTTGAACCAGTGTCTGTTCGCTATCTCGCCTGTCTCCGACACGGCGGAAAAGCCTTCGCCCACTTCCTCTTTGGGGAGTGCTCCCGACGTTGACTCGCAACACCTCTTCTGCCGCATCACCAAAGCCGCTTACGAGCAAGGTAAAGCTCAACAGGTAGAACTCGAACTCCTCTCTGCGTGCGTCTCAGCGCCCAAACTCATCAAGGCTATACGCACCAACGAAGCACTCGGATACCTCGACACCCAAAACCTCTCGTCTGTCACACTCTACGAACTGCTCAATGAGCACTTCGGACTACCCTTCAAACAAAGAAATTTCAATAACTACAGAAGTAAATAAGCATTGCTTTTTATTGCTTTTCATTGCCCTTATTTTGAAGCAATATTGCTCAAATAGAGCGTTTTATTGCCTTTCATTGCCTAAAGGAGTCCCTTTCATGGGGCTCTTTTTTTTTATATGTACCTTTGCACCGCTTTTCGGAGATGAGTGCATTGGTACTTCTCTTCGTCGGCTTCGCGGAACACCAGTTCCGAACCCCAATTTTTAATTATTAATTTTTAATTTCTATGGCAAGAGCCGATTTATACCGTGACCCGAATCCGCGAGCCGGTCACTCGTTCACACACCGCGATATACTCTTCCGCTATGTCGCTACCCATCGCGCAAACGCCGTCGCGTTCTACTGCGACCTCGCCGCTAACAAAGGTATCGCCGTCTATCCCTCTGGCAGAGTAGGCAACGTACAGAACCCCTGCACAGACACCACACCTAACTCCAAAGGCTACAACGGCAGACGTAAACAACGCTACCGGTATTTCAGAGATGCTTTTGGTCATCACAAAGGTCTTTTGGCTGCGCATGCTTCCTACATCGCCGAGCACGGTGAACTCATCCCCGAGGGCAAGACCACCGACCACATGGACGGCATCACCACCAATAATCACCCCTCTAATATCCGTCTCCTTTCCCTTTCCGAAAACAGCCGGCAAGCGGTCTCAGCAACAAGGGCATCATCCCCTCCTATTTCCCCCTGTGGATGCGCGACCGCTACTGTGAGCGCATGGCGGCTTTCCTCGCTACTCACACCCAATATCAACGCAGCAAACTCACCCGCGAGGACCTGATACAGATGCTGGTGACACCATAACCCCTACCTGACCTCCCCCACAAGGGGAGGAAAAGGTATTTTTAATATTTTTTCTAACAAAATTTTTATTCATTATGAAAAATCTCATTGAATTGCACGAACTCCGTGCGCAAGAAAAAGCCATCAAGGCACGTATTAACGCTATCTCACCGGCAGCCGAAGAGGAAGCCCTGTCTCTCGCTCCGAACGGCGGTCAGTTCACCCATGAAGGTCTCACCTTCCAACTCCAACTGACCGATGT
>CADCEV010000021.1 GCA_902800525.1 uncultured Bacteroidales bacterium | reverse complement strand
GAACTCCACCGGTGCTGCTAAGGCTATCGGTCTCGTTATCCCTGAGCTGAACGGCAAGCTGATCGGTAGCGCACAGCGCGTTCCGACTCCGACCGGTTCTACTACGATCCTGGTAGCAGTTGTTAAGGGTAAAGACATCACCAAAGAGGGTATCAACGCTGCTATGAAGGCTGCTGCTACCGAGTCCTTCGGTTACACCGAGGATGAGATCGTTTCGAGCGATGTTATCGGTATGAAGTTCGGTTCGCTCTTCGATGCAACCCAGACCATGGTAGCTAAGATCGACGAGGAGACCTATCAGGTACAGGTTGTTAGCTGGTACGACAACGAGAACAGCTACACCAGCCAGATGGTTCGTACCATCAAATACCTCGCTGAACTCAAGTAATTCTGTTCAACAGGTAAACGAAAAAGCGTCCCGCAAGGACGCTTTTTTTGTGTTTGAGGTGGTTTGAAGTGGTTTGAAGAAGCTTCGCTTCGTTTGAAGCGGTTATGGCTTAACCGCCCAGAGGGAGGGGATGTAGGGGTCTTTGACCGATCCTTTCAGCGCATCATTGACAAAAGAGAAACCATCCTGGTCGATGAAGATATTTTTGTACACCGCGCTGTAATAGTGCAGCTGGATTGTTTCCGCTTGGGTAGGCGCGCAGATATAGAGGAAGAAGTACCCCGTGACCGAATCCGGTTGTGCCACGCCGAGGCACTCCTCGCCTGCAAACGCAGCAAGAAGCGCCTCTTTATCATCGGCAATTTTGTCATACACCGCCTGGCCATTCAGTTTCTCCACCTTGACGATCGCCACCATGGAGGAGGTCATGTCATAATCCGCTACGGCTGTCCACTCGGGTTTGGGCAGATTGCCCGCAATTTGTCCGTATTCCGACGGTGCGTTCGGGTCATTCTGACCGTTTTTGCAAGCAACACAAAGGGCTACCAACACGCCAAGGAAGAAAGCTATATTAGCGTGTTTTTTTACCTGTAACATCATATTTTTCATTGTTTCGAATAATTATTACGTGGTTGTTTTCAATTATTTTGTAGGGGCGGTTGTCAACGGGCACAAGGAGGACAGGAGCCTTGATCGAACCTGCATGATCGTTCTCCGAGTAGTTGATAACACCGCTTTCCGGTACAAGCGTCAAACCGTCTTCCATTTCGAAGCGGAGAGGCTGGCCTGCCGCGTCGGAAAGGATGGTGAGAAAATAGAGGACTTCGTCATTGGTCATCGGGAGCGGCTCGGCTACACCGGCGAGTTCATCACCCACATAGACCTTGATCTCCTTTGTACTTTGTACTTCCTCCTCGTCACTTTGTACCTTCGCAATCATCGTCATGTTGGTGGCGGCATTGATGAATGGTGCTTGGTCATCGGTCATCGGTGCTTTGCGCATAGGCGCAGCCGGACGGTTGTAGAAGGTCACGTTCACCGCACCGGAGCCCATACGGCGCATGAGGTATCCTTCACCCGGTTTAAGAGTGGTGAGGTCACCTTCCCAATGCTTGTCGGTAGAGAAGTACGCGAAATGTCCGCGGCTCTTGATGATGTCGCCCGGGGTAGCATGGTCGTAGTAGTCTGCCATGGCTTCGGTGAGCGATGTAGCCTGGTCGAAGAGACAAGGCATGGCGTTCCACTGACCGTCTCCGCGGAGGGTGAGTGTGCGTTCCTCATCGGATAGTTTCTCTCCGCTCAGACGCAGGGTGTTCTCCCTACTCATCTGCGCCATGTAGATCTGCTTGTAATCCCAGGTGTTGAGCGGACCTACGAAAGCGTTCCTCTCTTCGGAATAGATACAGAATCGTCGATCCGCAGGGTTCTTGATGAGGTCCCCTTCTCTCCAGGGCTGTTGCGAGCTGACAGCAGCAAGCGGGGAGGTGATCTTCAGGTTAGACGAGATCCACGACCAACCGGCGGAGAGTTTGATATTCTGCATCTCGCTGCCACCGGTCGTGAAGGTGACGGGTTGGTTGTCCATGCATCCAAAGACGAATCCGTGGCCGAAGAGTATGTTCCGGTCGGGCGTAAGGGCAAGGGTCTTGCCGGTCGAAGCCTGCCAGAGGAGGAAGGTGAGCTGTTTGCGGGACATCGACTCGTCTCCATAAACGGTGAGGTGTACGCGGCTGGTGTTGCGTTCGTCGTTCAGTTCGATGTTCGCCATGCCCACGCACTCGTTGTTATACAGCGCTATCACTTTGTCCTCGGGATCGGTGTCGTAGCGGGTATTCTTGCCGTTGGAGCGCAGAACAACTTGTCCGCAGATGGACATGTTCATGGAGAACTTGCTGTCCTTCGGTTGTGAATACGGGCATTCCGCCTTGAGTGTAAACTCCACATACAGCGGGTCGCTCAAACCGTTTTCGTCGGTGAGATAGACAATGTCCGTATATACGCCGGCAGGCAGATTGATATCCGGGCACAACCTGATCTCCTTGCTTTCCATAGGCTGGAGCGTTCCCGACGGCATATCAACGGTCAGCCAGTCGGGCAGCGACTCGATGGTGTACTGGTGCCGTTGTCCGGTAGCGTTGGTGATGACGTTGTAGTAACAGTAGTAGGATTCCGCGTATGTATCGTAGAACCTTAAATCATTCATCTTGTTATTCTCCCAATGGAGCGGGTTGAGGTCCACAAACGCCGCCCATGTAACCGGTGAAGGCATGGGGTTGCCATGCAGGTCTTCCACGTCACGGACGGTGATATAGACCGTCTGTTTGTTGATCTCATTGTCTTGCATTTTGAGGTTGAGGAGCAACTCTTCCTGGTTGAAGGTCCAGCCGAAATCGAGTTTGGAGAGTGCCATGTTGGTGCTTACCGGGGCGTGATTGGTCTTGTCTGCGCACTGCTCGGCATTGGTGAGCACCAGAGGCACGACTTTCTGAACCTCATTGCCGTTCGGGTCCCGGAAGACGCGTTGGTCGTTGGGCGAATAGACGAGTTCGAGCACGCCGTTGGGGTTGAGCCGCTGCTCCTGGAAGGGCAGGTAAGCCATCAGACCCATCTCGTCCCCTACCGGTGCGGCGGAGTAGTATTCCCGGATGAGCGTAGCCGGCAGCATCTGTTCGAATACCGCCAGTTCGTCGAAGTTCCCCTTGAACCCTTCACCGCCGAGGTACATCGCGCCGTTGACAGCGCCGAACCCGGCAGCGGAGAGCGAGTTGGTCATTTCGCCGTCCAGATAGACTGCCACGGTGTTATACGTGCGGCTGACGGCGAGAACGAAGTGATGCCACTCGTTCTGCACGATCGGGCTGCTGACGATGTACGACTGGCTGCCGTTATGGAGCACCAGGGTGCCGTCTTCGATAGCGAGGAGCGTACCGGTGGCGCGGCTGTCTTTCTTCACCCATCCGGCGCGGAAAAGCGTCGCATTGGGGGAGGCGGTCTTGAACCAGAACATCATCGTCTCGTCGTAGCTCTGCGTGCGACCGAGCACATCGCCTGCCAGTTCGACCGCCTGGTTATCGAGCGCGAGGGAGATACCCTTCTGCAGTTTCCAAGCAGCGTTATAGAGGTAGAGCGTAGCGCCGTTCGCTTTGTCGGTCATCACCTCGCCCTTGCCTTCGTTCATGCGGTAGTACGCCAACAATTCGCGCTCGTAGCCCGTGAGGTAGTGTCCGTTCGTGGCAGCTATCTCGTCCTTGGCCAGCGCTTTGGTCCAGAGACGCGCTTCGAGCATGTCTCCGTCGAAGCCTTTTCCGAAGAGCAGCGGCGCGGCGTCGTCAAAGACCGCCTCGTCGATCTGCTCCGTATTGGACGAATCGGTCACCTCGTTCGTGCCGGTAAAGAAACGGAAACTCTTCTTCGCTTTGTCATAGGTAAGGATGACGCGGGTAAAGGCGAGCATCGGAGACTCCAAGGGTTTGGAGAAAACGCGCACATCGCCCGCTTCCACAAAGAGGCGGTTGCCATCCGATTTACCGAAGGAGAACGACACACCTTCTTCCGAAGAATAGGTGAAGAAGTACTCCTCCTTATTGGGATCGGAAGGACGCACGAGCATATCTAAGGAGAACGACTTGCCGCGCAGTGAGCGGGTCGTCTTGGTTATCGCAAAGGACTCAGCCGTGCCGTCGAAATGGACAGACGTACCGGCGGTGATGCCTGTCTCGTTGGTCACACCGCGGAGCTGGAAGTTATTGTCCTCATCGAGGTAGTTGCCGGCTATCGGCTCCGAGAAACGGAGCTTGAGGTCGTCGCCTATACTGAGGATGGAGTTGGCGGGTTGCGGCTCACCGAAGAGGACAGGCGGACGGGTGTCTTTCACACCGCTGATCACCGGCGATGCCTTGCTCACGAAGCCCGAACCGTAGCGGCAGAACGATACGGCGCGCAGGTCATACTCCTGCTCCATCGGATCGCGCTCTCCGTAGAAACGGAACGGAGCGATACGGCCGTTCTCGATCATGGCTTTGTTACCCGTAGCCAGGTTGTAGAGACTGTCGTTCGCGTAGAACGAACACTGGTTCACCCACATCTCATCGCTCTCTTTGGTCAGCTTGTACTGGAACTCGATGTGGTCGAAGTTCTTATGGTGGATATTGAATCCCGTGATATCAATCGGGATGTAGTAACCCGCCGAGTCGCGTTGCGAGAGGGTGTTCATCACCCAGTTCTGTCTCGGCGAAGCTATCTCTACCGGACTGGACTCCGGCTGGAAGTGTACGCTGAAATTCAGGAACGCGTAGGTCTTCACGCAATCGCCCACACTGAAATACAGCGTCAGGTTTTCATAGTCATCCACCTCGCCGCGCTCTACCTCCATGACCTGTGTTGCCACCTGTCCGGGCAGGAGGAAGTAACTCAGACCTTGTACCAGCGGCGCGCCGTTGATATAAACCTTGGCGCCGTGCGGGTTGCTGTCTCCGGTGAGGGAGAGCGAGAAGCCCGTACCGGTGGAGGGGAAGCCGTACTGCACCTGACCTTGGTTCTTGAGCTCGATGTGGAACACGGCGCGCTGGTCGGAAGGCACATTGCTTACCTCGTAGCGGTCGATGCTGATCTCCGGCACGGCTATCGCCATCGTACCGTTATTGATGACCGTACCGGGGTTATAGAACTTTGTTTTCTCCTCCTCCTCATGGATACAATAGGTAGCTCCTGCTTGTGTGAAGAAGACGTACGAACCATACAGCTCCGTTTCATCCGTTTGTTCGACGTTGTCACGTATATCGGCAGTTTGATTTTTCCAAATCGAATCTACTTTGGCGCGATAGACGGAAACCGTGATGTCTCCCTGCGCATCCGGAACAAGGGTAAAACCGCACGATTTCTTATCCGTCTTGTCAGCCGAGAGGCGATCATTGGAGTCAAAGCTCAGTACAGGTGTGAAATCACATGACCATTTTGAATTATTGGTAGTCGTGCCTAACTCTGTACCGCTTTTTTTGCCGCTTCCATTTGGGTTATCCGAATCCTCGAACAATTTATCAATAGCCCCCGAAATGGTTGTACCGAAACGTTCCGCACCTGCTTTTTTGCCCCAGAATTTGCTGAAGTTGCTAATCGCGTCAGACAAGACACTGGCGGCAGCATCAGCAGCAGCTGTGCCTGCCTCCGCCCCTACGAGTCCCATTCCCTGAGGTAATTCATTGTAATTGTAGTTAGCCGAATAACTGTCGGAGTGGGAGAACGTGTTGCCGAATGATACGCTGTAAGTACCGACATGCTGACCCGACTGACGAGCTATCACTTTCTCCGCCTCGTTCTGGATAAGGATAGTACACCATTTCTGAATAATGTTGTCTATCGCGGCAATCCTGTCGGGGTATGCCTTGTTGCTGTTGGTGGGCGTAAAGATACGATACGAGTCTTTCGCCAGCGGCTCATGGATATTGACGCTCGTCAGCGAATCGATATACCAGTACACCACATCATCCGTAGCATCTGCAGCCGCCTGTGCTGCGGTAGAATCGGGGAAGGTCATCAGCAAGTTCTGACGCTGAAGCGCTAACTGCGGGATAACCGTCTCCATGATGTAGTACTGCGAATAGACGAAGGTATTCGATATCTCACTACCCATCACCACTTTCTCACCTGTGACGAGGTAGTAGGGCTTACCATTGTCCGCTTTGCCGCTTGCCAGCACATGCATCGTACCCGCTTTGATAGCCGGTTGCCGCGCTTGGAAAAGAGTGTCGCTGATGATGGCAATAGATTTGGCTTTACCGGTCAACTGACTGGTGGTGACGCCAAGGAACACATCGGCATTCGAACGGATACCCGTTTTGTTCTTGCTCGAAGAGGTAGTGATTCTCTCGGTTGTAGTGAAGGTATAGTTGTATTTATAGCCCCATGCCCACTCATGCACGATAGGTACATCGAATGAGATCTGTTTGCTGGAGGTGAAAGTGCCACCGATATACGAACCCTGCCCCGTAGGAGCCGCGACCATACCAATATCATTGGATATATTTAGTCCGTATTGGGGCGTGATCGTGAGACCACCTTCCCAATTGTAGCTCTCCGTGTATCCGTAATTATAGGTGGTACCGCTTTCGAGCCATGCAGACGAGCCGTTTCCGCCCGGGTCACGGACGATGTCCAGGAGGGTAATGTCCGCATCGGTGGCGGTCAGTTCGTTACCTTGGAAAAAATCTCCTACGACAAAGGCACGGAAGGCATCGGTCTCTATGGTAACGCCTTCCTGCTCCAAGGCAACGGAAACAGTGCTGAGCGCATTTTCGCCGTAGGTCTGCGTCTGGATATGATCCACCGTCAGCCATACATTGCGGTTCTTGCCCTGTTGGTTCAGCTCATACGTGCTGTGGTTGGTGGAGTTGTGCATGCCGTTTCTCACCGTGACGAAGCCTCCGCGTTGCGGCACGCGGTCCAAGCGTTGTGTGGGGTCGTTATTGTAGTAGTAGTCCTCGTACGCCTGCGCCTCAAACTGGTACTTGCGGTTGTAGTAGAAAATGGGGTGACCCATTGTATAACTGATTGTGCCGTCGGGTAGTTTGGTATAGAGGCTGACCTTCTCTTTGATTTTGGGATTGAGGTTGGAGGTTGTCATCGATATTTCACCATAGCCGTCCTGCTCGATGCCATATAACAGTTGTTTAAGTTTTATTTTCACCGGCGAACGATAGATGCGGTCATAGACGGCATTGTAATGCACGCTGTCCGTTCCAATGATCGAATCGGTGCTCGTCAGCGGCGCTGTAGTCAGATCGAAGGTCTCGTTGCCGGCGCCGGCAGCGAACAGCGTTGCGTAGCCTTGAGCCGATGCTTGTATTACCTTGTATTTGACAGGGAAGAGATCCACTACGTACTCACCCGTTTCCGGGTCGGGGTGGATGATGATGCGTTTTTTCTCGAACAATACCTGTGTCGTACCTACCTGTTTCTCTTTTTGCGCACTCATCTTATCGGTTGAATAGACATACTGCGGCACGGTCATCATGAAGGAGTCGCGTGTGAGGTCATCGGGGTCATGGACGAAGTGCGCGATGTTGTCGCCCTCGAGCTGGAGGACGAGTTGTACATTGTCACCGAGGTTATTTGTTCCCTGTCCGAAGGCTTCGGGCAGGTCGCGTTGGTCGATACCGCCGGCTACACGGCCGACGAGGCGCACCTTGGTCTGGTCGTAGAAGCGGACGCCGTCCAGCGGCTTGGTGATAGCGAACGTGTCTTTCCCTTCCTCCACATGCAGGATACCGTCTCCCTCAAACACATGTCCGGGCTTGAAGATGCGGAGGATATAGGGCTGGGAGTTGCACACGGTCAGTTCGAAGTTACCGTCCGTGCCGGTCATCAAGGGTACTCCGTTGCGAAGCACCGTGTCGCCGTTGAGGGTGAACATCGCCCCCGCTACCGGAATCGTGGACAGTTTGTACAACGCACGACCCGTCAGGCGGACGGTAGAAGTGTTGGCGAAATTGATTCCCGATGACACCGCATGGTCTGCCGAAAGGGTGACGGCGGCGCTTTGGGCGCTCGTATTATTATAACTGAATTGCGCGTACGTGTGCGTAGGTATGATGACGTACTGCGTTGCGCCGGCGATGTCGTAGGTCAGACTATCGAACAGGAACGAACCGTCCGCGCCGGTGATGACGGACCGGAGGGTAGTACCTTCCTCATTCTCCAGATCCACTTTGACGCCAGCCAGACCGCTATTGTCGGGCATAAGGATCGTACCGCTGATTTCGCCGTAGGGTGAGCGCCATCCTTCTGCCGTAGCGCTGTTGGCGGACGCTTTGCCGTTGCAGTTAAAGAGCGCAGTAATGACATATTCGTACCGCACGTCCGGTACAGCCGTTTCATCGAAGAACGAGTTTTCCAGACCGCGGAAGAGTGTATCAGCCGCCAGATCGCTGTTTTGAGCAACACGTGTGAGCACATACTCGTCCACCGCCGTAGAGGAAGGAATCCAGTTGAGGTTCACTCCTCGTTTCTGCGCGCCCACGGCAGCACCCTGACTGGCAGTGAAGGAGGTAATGGTTGCCGCCTCGTCGAAATAGAGACTCGGACCGTGAATAGCTACCGGTTGCAACTGAACAGAATCGAAAACACACAGGTCACTGCCCGACTGATCAATGCGCGCCGAATAGCTGATATGCGCACAAGCGGTGTTCGCCACATCGACATAGTGGGCTATCCATGAGCCGTCCGGCTGACGGACTATACTGTCCTGCGGAATAATGATCTCGCTGGTTTGGCCTGTTTCCTCAATGGTACGGCGCAGCACCAACCGCGCAGTACGATCCCACATGCTCCGGCCATAGTTCTCGCCCGGATAGGTAGATTGCAGGATAGTGAACATGCTATCCATGACAGCCTCTCTGTATGACTCAAATACTTCATCCATACTTGGACCGGAGAAATAGCACTTGGTCTTAGGCAAACCCAAAGGAGCACCATTTATAATGGTACAGGTAACAGTGCTCGGACCGACTAATCTGACATCCTCTAATAGTTTCACCCGCGGATCCTCTTTAAGATACACGGTAACTTCTGTGCCAACCGGGAGTTTCCACGTCCCTTCCGTTTTATCACCGAAAGTTCTAAAGTCAGGATAATTTACCTGCACTACCAGCTTTTCTTTCAACTCGGGGTACTCAAACTTCAAAGTAAGGAGCGTACTGTCGTTGGAGAGGAACCTATTCACTTTGTATGTCAGATTACAGTCTTCTTTTTGGAACGCCAACTCTTTTATTTCCCTGTTATCAATATGGATATTGAAATGCACTTTGCGGTTCTTCTCGTACTCGGGATCAAGCGTATAATCCTCCTGTACGCTGTCGAGCGGCGCAAGGAAGTTATGTTTCTCCATTTTGACTTGCTTGGCAAATTCATGTTCCCATCCCCATATGGAGGAAGAGGCACGCCGCACACGGTAGTACACCGGCACGGAGGGCATATTTCTCTTCTTGGTTGACAGTTCTAACGCAAGGCTTGCATATGGATCACCTTCTTCATCAAGAATCGTGATATCGGAACTGACACTGTAGGGAGATGTTTTATCTTTTATTCCGGCGTTTCCGGTCCATGTATCGCGGCTGTTATCCACATAGCGGTAGGTATGCGCCGTATCGTTTCTAACCATCGAAATAACGGATAATTGTCGGGCATCGGAGAAATCCGGTTTGGTGGCTCGTTGCAGCTCAAAATAGTCTCCGCTCAACAGATCCTTCAAGCCCGGGTTCTTGATATGCCAGGTCAGCACGTTATTGCCCGTGAACGTACCTAAGGTGTCTGTCTCTTCCGTCGCGGCGAAGTCATAGAGGCGGTGGTAAGGATCAATCCTCACCTTATTCGTCGTCTGTGTGGAGAATTGATCAGGAGACTTGGTGCGATAGATTGTAAAATTAGCATAGACATCGGTCTGCACCGTATCGGAGGTAGGCACGATGATATTACCCGATCGTTCTTCAGTTCTGATAGGCTCATTCGGTTGTAAGGAGATAGTGTATTGGTATGGGTCGTAGAAAACGGAGTAGGGTATGGCCGCGCTTCCGTATCCGACAGAGCCATTCTCGTTCAAGGCGTAGAAATACGGATCGAAGAGTTGCGGCTGGATCATATTGTCGTTCCCCTGTACCCCTGTAAGCAAGGTAAATTTCTTTTCGTACTGTTTCGAAGTATCATGACGCCGAATGAGATATACGTACGTAACGACATCGAAGGTCGTTTTGTCCAACGATTCCGGCATGTACCAGTCCACCTCCAACCATGTAACATAGTCATCATCGTTACTCGATTCCTGTTTTTTTGTCACATTGTAGGGCCTCTCGGCGCCATCAGCGGGCACCGTTTTGCGCTGTCCGTCGCTGCAGTTGGTGATCTCTATAATGCCGCGATCGGAAAAACCCGTCACCCATGCGCGTCCGTAACCGGTTTTGTCATTGGCACTCGGACCATCGGAGTTATGCTCACTACCATAGGCGAACATAGCATACGCAGTTCCATTCACTATATAATAAACCGCTGACCTGTATTGGTTGTTATTGGCCACAAAGTAGTCGTTCGAACCACGGGAATAGACCGGCAACTTGAAGTGAATCTTGTCCGTACCGGTTATGGTAGCAGTGTAGTTGTACTCTTTCTCCAGGAAGTCGTTGCCGTAGCCGTACGCCGCCCGGGGAGATAATAGTAGCAGGAACAAAACCTGCAAAAATAAGATTCTCGCTTTCATATTATCGTTTTAACAAATAATCGTGCCCTTTAGGGCTAAGAATTTAACAGTTTAACAGCTCAACACCTACTAATCAATCGGATTAGGGTCGGGAATATTCGTAAAGTGGCTGTAGTACTCTCTCGACAGCTGCTTGTACTTGGCTATCGTCGCCTCGCTCGACGTATCCGCACGGATGATCTCGTAGTACGTATGCGACATACCCGGTTCAACACCCGTATAGTCATGGATATATTGGTAGTACTCGTCACCTATCGTCTCACGCACCACCGACTCCTTGTCGGCCGCATACACCATGCCGTAGGTCTTCACCTGGATCTCGGTATAGAATGTGTCGGCGTTATCGACAAAACGGAGATTGACGATGTTGCCCCAATAGCCGTAGTCGGAGGTCTGATACTTGTGACGTCCGAAGATTGCGTCTTCCTTGGCGATGCTGACCAGGAAGTCCACCACCATACCCGAACGCGCGCTATCCCACTCGGCCACAACCGTCGTACGCGCCAGGTCCTTGAGGTCCATAGGCATGCACTGCTCGGTCTTGCACTTGCGCTCGGCAGACTCGCGCGTCTTGTAGTTCAGAGGCGTTACCGTACCGTCAAACTCATTGGCGGTCTCTTCCGCCAGACTCTGGGTGGTCGGTCCGTACCGTTGTGCTAACTCCATAGCGCGGTCCAACTGTTGATCGAACGCGCTCTTCTGAGGAGCGTTGTTGTTACAAGCTACCAGCGCTATAACAAGCGCCAGAGAGGAGAAGATTTTTTTTGTCATTGATGATTGGGTCATTAATAATTTTATCTATATTTTCTTTACCAAATCTTTATTCTGTTTTCGGGTGCAATATACATTTTGTCGCCCTCCTTGACGTCAAACAGTTCGTACCAATCGTCTATCTGCGCCACGGGACCGTTGATACGTGCGGGGTACGGCGAGTGGGTATCCTTACCCATCATCTCCGTCAAGGTCTCGAGCGCGTATTTGCTATGGAAGAGATGCGCATAGCCTCTGAAGAAACGCTGTTTCTGGAGCTTGAGCTGGTCGCCGGTATAGCCGTTCTTGGTCAGGTACTTGCAATATGCCTGATAGGCGATATTGAGTCCGACGATGTCCGCCGTATTCTCCACTTTGGTTTTCTCGCCGTCGATAAACTGTCCGTTCCGCATCTGCATCTTGCTGTAATGCTCTACTACCATCTGCACGCGGCGCTCAAACTCCTGTTTGTCGACATCGCTTGCCCAGAAATTACCCACCGTACCATCGGGTCCGTACTGCGAGCCGGACGAGTCAAAGCCGTGTCCTATCTCATGGCAGCAGACAGCGAAATGAGCATAGTTGAGCGCCATGTTCACTGCCGGGTCATACATCTCGCTGCTGCACATCACCGGCATGATAAAGATGCCGTTGAAATTAGCCGCATAGCAGGCGTTGACCGATGTGAGCGACATATAGGAGTCAATCAAGGCAAGGAACGCTGCCTCGGAACGCGGCATCCCTTGCAGCGAGCGGACAAAATCGTAATGGTTCGCGCGAATATTCAGCACGGCGCTATAAAACGTTGTGCAGGTATCTATATCCGCCACGCCGTTCTCCATCCATCGGTCGGGCGCAAAGATATTCATCTGCAAGTTGTCGAGTTTGTTGATAATCATGCTTTTACCCGCTTCGCTGACCCATGTGTTGGCTTGAATGCGTTCGCGGAAGGCGTCGCGCAGTTCGTTGCAGAACTGCTTGATCTCATTCCCTTGCGCCGACGTCCAGCCGCGCTGTTTCGCCACATAATACGAATTGGTGTAGTTCAGATAGTTGGAGTATAAAGGCGTGATGGGCACCAAGAGCGTAATCATCAGCGTCTGGCTCGCCTTATCTACAGACTCGTACACCGTTGCATCGTAGCAGGCACGATCGAGTTCCAGCCATCGCAATACTTCTGTCCGGAGCTGGTCAAGATCCATCGCCTGCAGCTTGTTGAAGATCTGCGGATCATCCATATGGTCCCAATCTGACTGATCTCCGATGTCATTGATAGTATAGGTGAGAGCGGGGTCCAGACCCAATTCGCTGCACATGGCGCTGAACATGGGCCAGTTGGTTTCGGCAATAGGTTTAGGCGTCTCGCGCGGCTCACCCGTCATCATGCGGAACGCGCCGCGCTGCGAACGCATCTGCTCACGCCTGATTATCTTCTTTATATCCAAGTCCGAGCCTACAAAGTCCGATCCATTCGAAGCATTGAAAGTCGGGCATAAGTTCCCGTGTGAGGCGAAGGTGTGGAGATGGAAGGGTGTTTTGTACCCCTCCTTCATCAGTTTGCCCATCACGTGCCAGAGTTCTTCGACGGTTGTTGCTCCGTTGACCATATCCACGGCTTTCGCCATACGCGCTGCACTGCGTTCGGAAGTATCAAAAGCGGTTGTCGCCAAGGGCATGAGTTTCAACCCGAACGAACTGTTCATCACGTCTTTCAGGTATTCCTGACTGATACTAAGGAGGTCCTTTTCAAAAAAACTGTTCAGCCCGAACTCGCCCGGGTCGGCAGTCTGCCACCATGTGCCGTTGCAATACATGTCAAAATCATCGCCCGGACGGACAGTGGTGTCCATCCACGCGTCCAAGGTCCAAAGACCTTCATCGACTGTGCTCGGGCCCGCCGGTACAACCGGTTCCTGTTTGCAGGCGCTAAAGCTGAGTGTTGCCAACATCAAGGTCGGCAGAATCCATTTGTACGTTCGTTTCATATAGTATTCATTTTTGCTGATTGCTAATTGCTGATTGCTGATTACTGTTGCATGGGAGAGAAAAAATAATCCGTTACCCACTGTGGCATTTTGTTTTTCTTAGCCGGTTTGGCAGTGATGAGTGCTTGTTCGGGTTCGCCGAGCACTTCGCGCACGCGTTTGCTGCCGGCACCAAAACGCACACCGATATTCAGGTGCGCCTGCCAATGCCAGTTGTTGATGCTGAGTGTGGACATATCTCCGGACTTGGAAGCAAAGCTCATATTGTTGGCTTGTGCCCAAGCGGAGAGATGTACCCATCGGTTGATTTCCCAACTGACGGCAGCCCTCATCGTGCCCGCCACATGCACCGGCGAAGCGGAACGAAGCATATATTGAGGTTCGCCATAGATAGTGGAGTTGGCGGCAGGTGAGTACGCCACATGGTTAATCGAGTAACACACCACCTGCATGTTAGCCGAAGCATGCAGCAGCACTTTGCCGTGATTGGGGGTGTAATTGATACCGTAGCCGATACCCACCGCCACTTGTCGCGTGATCATGCCGGCAACACCGTCAAAGAGCGTGCTCATATCCTCATCATGGATGTATTTGGCGGTATCCAGAATGTTCATCTCGGATGACAGATACGACAGCGAGAGTAGCAACGAGCCGGCAGTGCGTTTTTGCATATAACTCTGTTTGACAGCAGCTTTGTGCGAATAATGCGCGGCATTAAGGGCATACCACACAGAGAGCGACATGTTTGAGATACGGAACTCCCCTTTGTTGAGCGAAGGCAAAGATGGGTCAACCGTGCCATCCACAGCAAACCGCCCGTTCAGGTTGGTACTCACATTGCGCAAGAGTTCGATGCCGATGAATTTGCTGCCCAATGTCAGATTCCAGTTGGTGGTATAGGCATTGAGCACATCCCATGAATAACCTCCTCCGTAGCCGCGATATCCTGCATTGAAACCCAGTTCGAGACTGGGTGTGGTATGCGAGTTGAGCGCAATGGGTGTGGCCGCATCTGCCCATGTGGTATAGGTAGCATGGATGCCGGTTCCGCCGGTAGTCAGTGCCACTCGCCAACTGTGTTCCGGCAAAGCGATATAGGTGGTATCCAAGCCCCGCAGCTGGAAATTATCCACCCATTTCCCTATACGATAAAAGAAGGCTGCTGCCTTATCAGAGTTAGCAGCAGTGACGATCGAAGGAACGCAACCGAGTAAGAGCGCAAGAATAATATAGGTTCGTTTAGAATTCAAACTGCTCAATCTTAAATTGTCCACATTCGCTCATTATTTTGTAATATCGTTCGTAATCCGGGGTGGAGGCATGCTGTTCGAGCGACTCTTTGTCTCTCCACGTGTCACATACCATGAACACATCGGAACGGGACGTGCTCACAAACACATCATAGGCGATACATCCCGGATGTTTGCGGGATTTCTCCGCCAATGAAACGGCAGCTCGCAGCGCATCCCTATAGTCATGTTCGCCATCTCCGGCCTGAAAGAAACAGTTTAATCGTATCATAAGGTATATATTTAAATTGGTTACCCTGCGGAAAACCAATCCCGCAAGGCCGGGTTGTTAGAGGGCGAACTTGGCACCTGCTTTCGCCTTAACGGCTTTCTTAGCCGGGATGTTCACCACCTCGCCGGTACGCGGATTGCGGCCCTGGCGTGCCATTTTCTGTACCGGAGTGAGGGTCAGATAACCAACGAGCTGTACGCTCTCACCATTCTTTACTGCCTCTACGGCTGCTTCCAGAGCTGCGTCAATAACTTTTGCAGCCTCTGCTTTGCTGACCTGCGCTTTTGCGGCTGCAGCGTCAATAAGAGTTGATTTGTTCATTGTTTGGGTATAATTAAATGGTTGTTTTGATTTATGGGGTTTTGGAAGTATAAAAAAGACGATGCGTAGTTACACCAAACTACGCACCGCCATAGACGTTGCTATCTCCCGTTTCCTATTTACGATATTTTTCGGAATGGGGGGGGGTAAAATTAGATATTTCTGTTCTCATTCCCAAAATCTGTGCAAAGTTACTAAAAATTTTGCACATATGCAAACATTCGGGCATTTTTTTGAAAAAAAAGCGATTTGGGGAACAAAAAAGCGCACCGAAATGCGCTTTTTGTTTGTTTGAAGTTGTTTGAAGAAGCTTCCTTCGTTTGGTTTGTCTCGGCATTAAGGAGTTTACGCCGTTGCTGCGCTATAGACGTAATTTCTGTATAACCACTCGCCGTTGATATTGGCTTGCGATTTGTCTATGCTCTGTATCGGCGAGAAGGAGATAAGATTATTGGAGTAGCGCGTAAGATATTTAAGCGTTTCAACCGATGCCAACTCGCGCAGTTCTTTGCGGACAATAGATGATATAGCCTTATACTCCTTAGGCGTATAAAGCAACTTGACAATCCCCAGTTTCTTTTGGGAATAGTACACTTTCACCTTGTTTTGCTCTATTGTCAAAACGCCCAGACTTAGCCGCTCTTTGATCTCCGGGCGAATGTCCGCGTAAATAATGCTGTATTGAAGATTATTTTCCATAATTGCTGTTCGATTTTAAACATTCCACAAAATTCTCCCATGTGGTTCTCAACCATTCCGGAGAGAATAATTCTTCTACCGCCTTTTCTAACTGCCTCGATGATACAGATTTGACGATATGAGCAAATATATCCGCCCCAAGAATACTATCCGTTTCTGTCAGTTGCGACAAAGGAAAATCAACACCAACACAGGCAAGTCGCCGGTCATGTATTGTTTGGATATATTTTGAATACTATGTAAATGCTGGATCTCCATCGTCTTTGCAACTTTCGGCTGCAAAGTTACAACAAAAAAATGACATACGCAAATTTATATGCCATTTTTTCCGCAAATGAATGTTTTTTTTGTTCACGAATTTAGCAAATTAAACTAATTTTCACAAAGGACACAAAAAAAGCGCACTGAAATGCGCTTTTTGTTTGTTACCCGTGCTGCTGATCATATTCAGCACCACAGATCTTCCAGAGGTACTTTTTCATGGTTTTGCAACCATTGGCGAGGTTCTTCTGCTCCGCGAAGTTGACTTGGTCCTCGGACATGTGGCTCAGGTCGTTCTTACGCGCACGAACCATCGCCTCAACGGCGGTAAAGCGCGCTTTCGCTTTGAGCTCGTCTGCGGTGACCGGCGTGGTACGTTTTGCCTTTTTCTGCATGTACAGACGGTTGCAGTCGTTGCTACAGGTCGGTGCTGTACGGTGGGTCGCGAGCAAGAGCAACATACGCTCGCAGCTGTGTTGCGGGTTTGAACCCGGTTTTGCTAATGCGCCGGATACGTGATCAATGCCGGCACTCCATGCTACTTTTGCCATAATAGATAAGATTTTGGTTTAATGGTTAATGTTTTTGGATAATTTTGGATAATTTTTGACTTATACTTTTCTTTTGGGATTTTTTTGGGGTGTTTTGCAAAAAATTTACTACTATATTCCAAATTATGTTTTGCTTCTAATATAAGATATGGTTTGTTTGAATCGATTTCACGTCCATACATGTAAAAGATAACCACCGGCTAAAAAGTCGGCGATTATATAAAGCAGCATTTTAATTCTCCAGCCGAGAATATGACTTCTGATCACTCCAATGAATATCAATAGATGGCTCAAAGTCTCGCACATAGATAAAATCGTTCAAAGCAAAACAGGTGTGCTCCGCCAAATGATAGAACACACTATTAAAGCGATATTTTTCCATTTCATCGTCCTGTGTATCCTCAAAAAATCCTCCGCCTCTCCAATATGCGAGTTGAGTCTCGTCATACTTGCCGGCAAATAGCGGAAAGGACTTCTTGACATCATACGGGAAAGATAAAGGAACTTCTGTTAATCCTACTTGAAACAGAGGATTCCAGCCATACTCAAGTAACGTCTTCCAGATTTGGAATCGGTCTGTCGATTGGTAAGGATGACGATGAGGATAAATGTTAGTAAATTGTAAACGTGCAACTAACTGAATAGCGCTGTCAAAGGTTGCCATATACTCATAGTAACGATGAGCTACGTCATACAAATCTTTGAGCGCACGCTCTACAGCCAAGTTAAATTGCTTGATTACAGGAAGGAGTTCTTTTTCATGTGCACGTGCCCAATTGTCAAGCATAGACTTTCGCAGGCGAAGCAGAGTCTTTACATGTTCTTTGTCATTGGGCACTTTGCTCGCCCTAAGTTTCAAGATTTCTTGCTCGACATATCTAATGTCTGCATTTTCATAAGGAGTTTCCATAATGTTAAGTTTTAATAAATTATACTTCCGTGTCTTCTGTATCCGATGACGAATATTCTCCGGATTGGTCATTTGCTGCGGTGACCCCAAACAGGTCACAAAGTTTATTTGCAATTTTTTCAAGATTTCCCATAATGCATCAGTTTTGTGGGTTAATAATACAATTACAGCGTGACTTTTCAATCACGCTGCAAAATTACTATTCCAAACTGCCAAATTATTGCAGTCAGAAAAGAAAATATTGTGTTTTTAGTAATTTACGCCACTTTCCCCAAGAAAAATACTGCGAAGTGTGTTTGATGGCTACACATCGGCATGTATTATTCTCTTCTAATTCAACCTCAAAGAGCCGTGCAGCATATCTGCCGACTTTCTCACCGGGTTGCAATTTATACGGATTGTTGCAATCTGCAGCCGCAAAGCCAATGAAGATACAATGGGTTGGTTTCAGTATTCTGATCAGTTCTGAGAAAACATTCCAACCTTTCTGCAAGTTGCTTTTGGTCGGACGTTTTTTGTTGTTTTCCATTGGACGCTGAACGAAGTTATAAAACGCAAGATGTTTCCACTTCTCCGCGCGCTCATCAACTGTCATCTTTTGATTGCCGAACATGCATCGCGCAAGATTATCAAAAGTTGGCTGTGGTTTCTTGTTGTTAATGCAGAAAGTTTGTACTACATTTCGTGTAAAGTCCGGCTGTTCCGTTTCCAATAGGTTCTTTTCTTTACCTGTTAAGTAGTGCGACTCACCAACAATCAGCAAGCGGGGCTTGGTCTTAAAATACTCTTTCCCGATCCATGGTAACCATTTTAGTTCTTTGACCTCTTTTAATTGATTGTCCTTGTCTAAGAACAACAAATCATCATTCGCTTTCTTCATCATTCATATAGTTTGGTTACTTTCACGCTGTCATTTTTCATTTGGTCTGCCAGTTTCTTGGGCTCTAACACTTGCAAAGCGGACCCGTGGGCACGCAATTCCTGCATAAACTCATAATTGAGCACCACACAATACTTGAAAACAGAATACTCCTCATTTCTCTCCGTTTCTTGTTGTGAGTCATGAATAGGGAGAGATCGGATATAGGGTGCCTGTTCGCTGTTCACACGGATAGTAACAACAGTTGGTTTGCGATTGACATCACTCACTCCGACCAAATGAGCAAAATAGGTCTCCGCGTCGAAGTTTGCCGGCAACCTATAGTGTTTTTCGGTTGGCTGTAGTTCCGCGATACGATCCAAAGAGTACATCCGGAGTTCAGAAACTTCGGATTTTCCCAACATATACCATCGTTGGCGGTACACCTTAACGCAATATGGTTTGACTGTAAATGTAGAGGGATGCGACTTGCTGAAACTCTGATAGGTCATCTTGAGTACCACTTTATCCCTCATCGCCTCAATGATTGGTGCAAGGAAACGCTGCCCGGATGGAATCTTCTCAAACAATATCTGTCGTTTGAGATCCTGGCTATCGCTAATAAGCGTGTTGACTGCAAACGTATTCAGCATCCACGCGCGAACATCATCGTGCTTCAAATCGTCTTTATTCTCAATATAGTACGCGCGACCTCGCGAGCGGTCACAAGCAATAATAATTTGAAACAAATCCTGAATAGCGTTCTTCCAATTATGAAAAGTACGCTCGGGAATATGACTTTCGTTATGATGATTGAGTGTCGTATTTCGCGCCCATTTATCATCAATCTCTTGGCGAGTGATGTAACCTGCTGAATAAATGGTTTCCGTTAGCCAAATATAGCAGCGAAAAAGTAATGCGGTATTGAGTTTTGACATTTCTTATGTTTCGATTAATCTCTGCGACCGGACATGCGGTCGATGAAGGTGGATTTGACCATCTCGAATGCTTGCTCAGGGTGGAATTGCGGTGCATCAGAACGCAATAAAATATCTGTATCATCCAAGAACTCCGGATCTTGCATCTTGAGTTCCATATTCTGCATGAATTGCTTATAGGTTGGAGCCTTTTCTACCACAAACTCCATATAACGGTTGTAGCATTCCATCACTTTGTCCACATCCGCCGGGCGATTAGTTAATGCCACTTGTAGGTCGAATAAGTCGCGTCCTTTCTTGCGTTGGTACAATGCACGCAGTTTGGTTCCCAACAACTCTTCGTATGTATACGTAGTGAGTTCACATTGCCCGCTGAACCATTTATTTTCCACAGCGAAGGGCACATGTTGCAGTCCCAACACATTGAAATGCTCGTAACAGTTGATCTCCACTTTCAAGCGAATCGGCTGAACAGGCGGAAACTCCGATTCCATACGAAAAAGCATGGTGTTGTTGTATCGTCTTGGTTTCGTGACGCGATCCGGCATCCAGTTGAGCACTTCTCCTAACCGATACAGAATAGGTTTGATTGGCCCCGGATGAATCTGCACAAGGTCAATATCCTCACTATACCGCGGCTGCGGTTGCAAGTACAGTTTATGCAAGGCTGTTCCTCCTCGGAATGCCAACTCATTGCGCAAAAAATCATCGCTGAATATATCCACCAGCGCACGGCAGATAATTAAATCCTGCTCCACCATCGCCATGTCCGACCAAGGAGCTACGGCATTCCATGCCATTATGGATGAACGGTCTATCATAATTCGTCTATTTCAATATTTATGTTCATATTTATATACCATCTGTTTTTAGGGCAGTTATCCTTAGCAGGATGAGCATTGCTCATATTGAAAGAGTGACGCTTAGGGAAATGCCTTTTTAACAAATCATATAGCACATCTGCATGCTCCTGCTCTTCCAGTACAAACTCTAAGATATAACCAAGACGCTGAATAGTTGCAGCTGTAGTATATGGAAATACAAGTTCCATTTTCGCAATATCTAATGTTTCCACTAATTCAGCCAACACGGTTGCTGCACGCTGATAACCACCAATATGGTCGGCAAATTGCACAAGATCAACAGCTGTTAGCTCGGGATTGGAGTAGCGCAGAATATCCATTTCTGCATTCTTCTTCATAAGCAATTCCTCAGGGATAGATGTTCGATAGTTCCAATCTAACAAGGGATTTAATGATGATGCTTTGAGCCGTGGAGCAACTGTCATTATTTGGTATTGCATTGAACGTTGGTGTGCTGCTCCATGTAGTGCTGCAGCTGATAGAAGGCATACATAATAAGGCTTCCCGATATTTTGCATCAGTTCTTCAATGTAGAAACTGGGCGGAACAATGCGCTTCAATTGATATTGTACAGGAACGATGACATAAAAACCTCTATATACAGAGATGATTCTACCCCGATTAGATAATCGTTGTAACTCTGTATTTAGCCCCTTTATTGAACGTTCATTGAATGTTTCTTGAATCTCAGAAACATAGAACGTCATGTGGCCTCTTTGTTCACGCTCCTTAATCCATTCTTCTATGCTCATATTTCTCATTTTAGTCGTATAAACAAGCATTAAAAGCTTGCTATTACTACATTTTTGCGACAAAATTACTGCTTTTTTTTGAAATATGCAAGTTTTTTTGCATTTTTCTTTCGGATTATTGAGATTTTTGTTGTAAGTTTGCAGTCAATTTAGGGTGTTTTGTGCAAAAAAGTTCGGAGTTTGCCAAATTCCCAAACAAAAAGACGCCATCTTTCCAAACGGAATTATGCCAAACTGCGGAACAAATCATCGCCAAACTGCGGAACAAAATTTCGCCAAATTACCGAGCGGATTTGCGCCAAATTACCGATTAAAAATCAAAAAAAAGCGCTCTTACTATTGCATATATCAAGAAAAAGCGCACCGAAATGCGCTTTTTGTTTTTACCCGTGCTGCTGATCATATTCAGCACCACAGATCTTCCAGAGGTACTTGCGCATGGTTTTGCAACCATTGGCGAGGTTCTTCTGCTCCGCGAA
>CADCEV010000020.1 GCA_902800525.1 uncultured Bacteroidales bacterium | reverse complement strand
ATATGGTATCTGACACGACGGAAGGTGGTACTATCGAGCCGCAGGGAGTCCTGCATCATTGACTGTCCTGCGCATGCGCCTAACTCAATCGGGTTGTACGACAGCGGGTTGAAGCGGTACTCGTCGTTCGACGGAATAACAATACTCTTCACCTTATAGGTCAGCGGAGGCAGCAGGGCGGTATATTCGCCTGTTACGGAGTCGGTGTAGATAACCACATTGTGGCTGAGGTCGGTACCGAAAGCGGATGTAACGGCCTTGCCTGCGGCAGCGATACTATCCGTGGGTTGTGCCCATACGCGCTCCACGGAGTCGGTATTGAGCGAATAGATGCTCGATGCCTCCAAGGTAATCACCGCACGGCCGATAGTGGCTTTACCAAGGCGCATACCGTGCGGTTTGTGCATCTCTTCGTCACCGCCTGCTACACGACCTACGAGCAGCAGTTTGGTGTTGTCGTAGAAACGGAGGTCGTTTATGTCGTGCAGAAACTCATATGTAACGCCCGCGTTGCCGGGATCCTCGGGGTAACGGCCGTTATACAGGAAAGTATGCCCCTTCTTCGTCGCAGTGATATAGTGGTTGCCCATCGGCACGAGGATGGAGAACTGACCGTTTGCATTGGTCACTACAGGCACACCGCCTACGAGACACGGAGCGTCATCGACACTGAGCAATGCACCCTCTACAGGGTAGTCGGTGCCCTCGTAGTAGATTGCACCCGACACGGTATGTGCGGTCAGTGAAGTTGACGTTGTTGTGGGTGTTGGTGTTGTTGTTGAAATAGAGCGGACGGTTAGCCGGCGCGAACTCATGCGTGCCGAGCGTAGGAATGACCTTGTAGTACGTACCCGCCTCGCGGTAAGGAATGCCGGTGATGACGTATGTACCGTCGGCTTTGGTGTACGCCGTGTAGTTAGCGCGCGTTGAGTCGTCCACCATCCGGAATTGCACTTGTGGAGGCATCTCTTTTGTTGTGAGTTCATTGAAACTCAAGCCGCTTATTTTGAGGTGTCTGCCGTGACCGGAAAGGTCGTGTACTTCATTGCCTTTCTCCATCGCGGAATAGTAGAGTTCGAGACCAGGCTCATCGCCTTTGAGCGGAATAGTGAGAGCGGAGTTGCGTATCTCCGTGGAGTCCATGCGATAGTTGTATACGCGAATATCTGCCATCTCGTATCCTTTTGATTTATAATCACCTATACCAAAGATAGCCGGATAGTAATCAGGGGTATAGGGATGCTTCCCCTCATATTTTCCGTTCAGATATATGTATGCAGTATCTTTCGTATAGCTGACCGCTATATGGTACCATTCATTCAAAGCGAGTTTGGATGAGTAGAAACATTTAGGATCACTACTATGTCCTTCAGTCCATATTCGCCCATCATTGGTTAACCGTATAGCAAATCTCGGTAGATTGAATACATTCGTATGGTAACTATCTCTAATATATTCAGAGACGCGGATCCAGAACATGGCAGTTCCTTGGGTACCGTAATATTTAGAACTACCAACATGGTTTCTATCTGTGGGTTTTAGTGAACGGATATTGAGTGCTCTTAGTCCTTGTTGTACTATATCGGCAAATACCTTCTGCGGCACGGGGACTTCGTCTTCGGTGGTGGCAGTGACGAGCACGCCCGGTACGCCTTGGCGACCGTCGTAGGTGATTTGTCCGGTTATAACGCCGTACGGCAGTGCGAAGCCTGTCTCAGTGAGCGAAGACATAGGCGACACATCGCCGTCGCACTCGCGATAGCCCGTTACGGTATAGTTGTAATACGTACCGAGTTCCATCGAGTTATCTTCGTAACTAAACGTTGTGAGCGACTTGTTCATCGGCATCTGCGGCACGAGTGTGGTACCCACGCTATCCCCGCGCACGCCGCGCTTAATAGTAAAAAAGGAGAAATCGTTTTTGTCCTTAGGTACCGTCCATTGCAGCCGCACGCGGTTGTTGGAGTCGCCTTTGGTAGCCGTGAGCGAAGTGATAACCGCCTCACGGGTGGGAGCCATACTGATAGGCGCACTGGTCATCGTACTGATTGTACGCATTGCCGTGCACACCTGTACGGTGTATTCAATACGTTGGCAGGTAGGTATGCCTTCGGTCAGTTCGACCGAGGTGAGGTTGCGGTCCGAGTATTCCTTTTGATAGGGCGTGCCGTTTACATTATACTGCACGCGGTAGAACATGTCCGAGGTCCATATTCCTTTGAAATCGCCTGCATGCGACCAGCGGACACGGATCTTTCCCCCGATATCCTGCACCTCTACTGCGCCTATCTTTCTGAGGTCGGTATTGATACTAATCTCTTGCGTTATGCAGGTGGTGGCGTGATTCACGAACTCACGGCTAAAACGCACGTAGAACGTCTTGCGTCCTTGATTAAACATTTTCTGCGGTATGGGGAGCCCGACCTTATAGGCAGTTTCCTGATTGCGGTTGGTAGTGTTAAAATCCTCGCGCACCGTTTCAAACGAGCCGAAGCTCGGATCGGTCGAATACTCAATGATGATGGCGGATTGATCCTCTTCTTCTCCGTACGCCTTCTTGGGGATTTTGAAGGTCGTATAAATGGTGTCGCCACCCTCATGAGACAAATCGATCTCCTGGGGCAGATAAAGCGCCGGAATACGTATCGTTTTCCAGTCCGATTGCGGTCCTACAAAGGGCGAACGGGGACCTCCGTGTGTACCATCATAGTACGAGGAATTGAGATCGGCATAAGCGCGGCGTGATACTTTGAGTACATAGGGAGGGTTTTCCCGACCCATGAGATTGAGTTGGGCGTGCGTGAGATCGGCTACATCGGTGCGCTCACGGTTGAGAATACCGTTTCGTGGCACAAACGAAGATATACTATCATTGACACCACGCCCCGTAGCGCGCTCATAATACTGGCTATTATATACATCACCTACAGTAAATGAGATTGCGGTCTTGCCGTCATTGCTCCTCGTCCAACGGAAATTATCAAGAGTCGGATCGAGCACCGCCGGTAAGATATCGTTCAACTCGCCCTGTTCAAAGAGACGGGAGTTGTCATAGTTATTACCATCCCACCACACATTCAAACGCAGACCGAGGCCTTTGTCCTTGTTGTTGTGGATATAGTTAAACACCGTCTGGCTATACACGATATTGAAATAGGCGTACTGGTCGTCGCCATCATTCACTTGCCGTTTCTGCAAGAAATAGGCGGTACAGCCGTTTTTCTCCTCCACACGGTCGAAATGGCACTCTTTCTCGAAGGTCTTTTTCCATCTCTTGTAATTGTCTACGTCCTTCATGTGAATGGTTACCAAGGGCATATCATTCTGTCCGTTGGCGGTCAGATAGACCGTCACCGCTCCGGCAAGGTAGTTGTCACCGGTAGGCAGATTGAACTCGTTCCACGCACGGAAACTGAAAGCAATGATACCTTGTGCTCGCTGAAAGCCAACCATACCATCTCCGTACGTGTTATCATACGCGCCGGCGCTGTAAAACTCAAAGGCATGGTCAAACCGGAAGTTGTCGCCCCACTTACAATACTTGTCGTTGGGTGTCCAGCCGTTGCCGGCATACATGGTTCCCGCTGCACATATCAGTGCAAGGAGAAGAGTAGATAATCGTTTCATTGTATAGCTATTTTAGGGATTTACTTTTGTAATGTTCACTCGGCATCCATGCGGCGGACGCCGTGCCTGTAACACATAGCAATGCTGTCAGAATAATGAATAGTTTTTTCATGATGATATAAAGTAAGTATTTGTTTTATATACCAATTCGGGTGCAAAATTACAAAAAATTTCGCACATACGCAAATTTTTTTGAGAAAAAATGTTTAATTATAAACCTTCAAACCACCTTCAAACAACTTTCAAACCACCTTCAAACAACTTTCAAACTTCCTATATTTTAACTTTGTCCATTGACCCGGCATTTAATGCCGGTATTTTCTTTTTCGTATTGCCCGGCTTCACATGCCGGTTTTCAACTCTCAATTCTCAAAATTTGGCTTTGCCAAATAATCGTGTCCTTGAGGGCTAAGAATTACCCTCCATTTACGTGTCAATCCCGCGACCATCTCGCGACCATTACGGACATCTACGTCACGTCTCTTTCGTCTCTTTCTCCCTTTCCTCTTCGTCCATTAGTGCCGGATCTTATCCGGCTATCCCTTCTTGGCAGTTCTGCCGATTGCCAATCGGCATTCAGGGTGACGGGGTGACAGGGTGACACCCTTTTTTATAAACTCACACACGCGCGTGGGTGTATGTATTTTACGGAAAGGGTGTCACCCTGTCACCCTGTCCGCCCGGTCTACCGTGAACAGGTGAACGGGTGAACACCCTTTTTCTAAAGGACACACACGCGTGTGTGTGAGTTTATATAGTAGGGTGTTCAGGTGTTCAGGGTGTTCAAAAATAAATTTTCCTTAATTTTTGATAATTTTAGACTTAAAGAAAAAATTAGTTTAATTTGTTAAATTCTTATCTCGCTTCGCTCGAACGATTTTTTTCACCGTTTTTTTTCGTGCCGATAATTATCAGGCAAGTGACTTTGATGATCTTGTGGTAACCGAATTAGAAGATACAAGGTGCGCGTGTGAAATAAACGAGCCTTTATACTTATACAAGAAAAGCGTCAGACTCTGAAGTCCGGCGCTTTTTCGTTTTGTGCCCGCCATGAATAATTCGTTCAATTTACGGGTAAAACAATAAATCTTTGTTTAATTTGGTGAATTTGTGAACTTTTTCTTGCGTATGTCAAAATAATGTAGTAATTTTGCAGCATGATTCAGCATTTTTTGGATTATATAGCTATAGATAGGAAGTATTCTCAGCGTACTGTAGAGGCTTACCGCGATGATTTGCGGGACTTCTGCCGGTTCTTGGGATGGGAGCCGGAAGAGTTTGACCCGAAGGATGTCGGTGAGGATGACGTGAAGACATGGATGCTGGAGATGTTGGAGAAAGAGAAACAGTCTCCTCGTTCGGTCAAACGGAAATTATCGGCGCTCCGCAGTTTCTATAAGTACCTTCTGCGTTTGGGAAAAGTGTCGAAAGATATCACCGCGCGCGTGACCCCGCCTAAAGCCGACAAACCGTTGCCGGTCTTCTTCCGCGAATCGGAGATGGAGGAGGAAGAGGCGCGTTCGGCGGTCAGTATTCAACAGTCGGATGAGAAGGATTATTTTGAGAATCTCCGCGATGCGCTGATTATCGAGATGCTGTACCAAACGGGAATGCGTCAGGCGGAGTTGTTGGGTCTGACGGATGCGGATTTGGATCTGGACCAAGGGCAGGTTCGGATTTTCGGTAAACGCCGCAAAGAGCGCGTAGTGCCTATCGGTGACAAACTGATTACGCAGATAAAAGAGTACCGGATAGCAAGAGAGGACGTGCAAGGGCATACACCAGGTACAAAAAGCGAGCAAACTTTCTTTGTGAAGAAAAACCGTTCCGGCGAAATAGTCCCGATGACGAAAAACACCTTATATAATATCGTGCGCACGCGTATGGGAGAAGTATCGACCCTCAAAAAACATTCTCCCCATGTCCTTCGTCATACGTTTGCCACCACGATGTTGGACAACGGAGCAGACATCCGAACTATCCAAACGCTACTGGGTCATGCCTCCCTCAGTACCACCCAAGTTTACACCCATACGACCTTCGAACAGGTGAAAAAAGCGTATATGGAGGCCCATCCAAGGGCAAAAAACAAAAAAAATGACTAAAAAATGCATTTTTTTGCAAAAAAATTTGGTCATGTCAAAAAAAAGCAGTACCTTTGCACTCGCTTTCGATCGAACGAATTACAAATCGTCAAATCGTAAATGCTTTTGCCTCTATAGCTCAGTTGGTAGAGCACTAGATTTGTAATCCAGCGGTCGTTGGTTCGAGTCCGACTAGAGGCTCAAAAATGTCAAATGACAAATGTTCTTTGAAAAATGGGTGTGTTCCAGAGTGGCCAAATGGGGCAGACTGTAAATCTGCTGTCTTCGACTTCGGTGGTTCGAATCCATCCGCACCCACACAACAACGCGGCAGTGCTGCTCGCGACGCGAAAGTAGCTCAGTCGATAGAGCACTAGCCTTCCAAGCTGGGGGTCGCGGGTTTGAGTCCCGTCTTTCGCTCTTTGCTGCTTTAGCTCAGTGGTAGAGCGCATCCTTGGTAAGGATGAGGTCCCGAGTTCAACTCTCGGAAGCAGCTCAGATCGCGTGCTGACGCGTACGCTGATTTTTTTCAGATCGCGCTCGCGCAAATTAACATAAGGTTGGTCAACGGTCAAACTTGACCGACCTTTTTTAACTTAAAAATCGATTTCTCGAAATATCGAAATATCGAATATCGAAAATCAAACAGAAACAATTAAACATTTTTGTTTATTAACGTTAATAAAAATTAAAGAATTACTATGGCAAAAGAAAAATTTGACCGTTCGAAACCGCACGTAAACATCGGAATTACTATGGCAAAAGAAAAATTTGACCGTTCGAAACCGCACGTAAACATCGGTACTATCGGTCACGTTGACCACGGAAAAACGACTCTGACCGCAGCTATTACTACTGTATTGGCTAAGAAAGGTCTTTCAGAGCAGCGTTCCTTCGACTCTATCGATAACGCTCCTGAAGAGAAAGAACGTGGTATTACTATCAACACCGCTCACGTAGAGTATCAAACCGCTAACCGCCACTACGCTCACGTAGACTGCCCGGGCCACGCTGACTATGTAAAGAACATGGTAACTGGTGCTGCTCAGATGGATGGCGCTATCATCGTAGTTGCTGCAACTGATGGTCCTATGCCTCAGACTCGCGAGCACATCCTTTTGGCTCGCCAAGTAAACGTACCGCGCCTCGTTGTATTTATGAACAAGTGCGATATGGTGGACGATCCTGAGATGCTTGACCTCGTTGAGATGGAGATGCGTGAGCTTCTTTCGTTCTACGAGTTCGATGGCGACAACACTCCGGTTATCCGCGGTTCTGCACTGGGTGCACTGAATGGTGTTCCTGAGTGGGAAGAGAAGATAATGGAGTTGATGGACGCTTGCGACAACTGGATCCAACTGCCTGTACGTGCCGTTGACAAACCGTTCCTGATGCCGGTTGAGGACGTATTCTCGATCACCGGTCGTGGTACTGTTGCAACAGGTCGTATTGAGACCGGTGTCATCAAAGTAGGTGACGAGGTTCAGCTGATCGGTCTGGGTGCTGAGGGCAAGAAGAGCGTTGTAACCGGCGTTGAGATGTTCCGCAAATTGCTGGATCAAGGTGAGGCTGGTGATAACGTAGGTCTGCTCCTCCGTGGTATCGACAAAGATGAGGTTAAACGTGGTATGGTATTGACTCACCCGGGTATGGTAAAACCGTACAGCGAGTTCAAGGCTTCGGTTTATATCCTGAAGAAAGAAGAGGGTGGTCGTCACACTCCGTTCCACAACCACTATCGTCCGCAGTTCTACATCCGTACAATGGACGTTACCGGTGAGATCACTCTGCCGGAAGGAACTGAGATGGTAATGCCGGGTGATAACCTCGAGATCCAAGTTAAGTTGATCTATCCGGTAGCTTGCTCTGAGGGTCTGCGTTTCGCAATCCGTGAGGGTGGTCGTACCGTAGGTTCGGGTCAGATCACCAAACTCATCGACTAATACTCAGTCGAAAAATTGCTCGGGGTGTCGAGCCTCAGGCAAAATTCCTCAACCAAATCAACGAGCGCACTGCTCGTTGATTTGAGAGGAGGAAGCGCAACAATTATACGAGTTACGTAGTAACGACGTCATTGATTGCCGCTTCCGACGAACGGAAGTCCTCCAATGGTAGGAGAGCGGTCTCCAAAACCGTCAATGTGGGTTCGATTCCTGCCTTCCGTGCTGTTACAAGACATAGCTTCCAATTCGACTTTAGCCCAAGCTGGAGCCGAATTGCGTTGCGCAAATAAGGAATATTAAAAAAATCTACTAATATGGCTTTTGTAGAATATTGTAAAGAATCGTACAACGAACTGGTTCACAAGACGAGCTGGCCCACCCGCAAGGAGTTGGCGCAGAGTTCAGTGATAGTATTGATCGCTTCCATAATACTGGCGCTGATCGTATGGCTTATGGACTGGTGCTTTGAGTCTATCATGACTTTTGTTTACGGACTATTCTAATTGAAAATTTGTAAATCGTAAATCGTCAAATCGTAAATTAGGTTATGGCAGAAAACAAGAAACAATGGTATGTGCTGCGTGCAATCAGCGGCAAGGAGAACAAGGTAGAAGAGTATATCAATAATGCGCTTGTATCGAGTTCGCTTTTCCGTGAGTATGTATCGCAGGTGCTTATCCCGCGTGAGAAGGTGGTAACTCTCAAAAACGGCAAACGTACGGAGAAGGAGCGCAATCTTCTTCCCGGTTATTTGCTGGTAGAGTGCTATCTTTGTGACGAGAGCTTCCCGCTCTTGCGCAATATCCCGAATGTGCTGGGATTCTTGAGCGGCGGAAAGACTACCGTTAAACCGCGTCCGGTTTCACAGGCTGAGGTCAACAAGTTGGTTGGTCTGGCTTCCGAGTCCGAGGTTCGCGCTGCAAGCGAAATCGAATTCCTTGTGGGCGAAAGCGTGAAGGTAACGGATGGTCCGTTCAACGGCTTCAAGGGTACCGTACAGGAGATCTTTGAGGATAAACACAAACTTAAAGTGGTTGTAACGATTTTCGACCGTCAAACTCCCTTGGAGTTGAACTACAACCAAGTAGAAAAAGAGTAGGAGACCCCGTTACAGGTCGTTAGTCACTACTCGGTAGTTTCAAATTTATTAACCGACTGAGGGCGAAAAGCCCGTTTGCAAGTCAAAAACTATTAACAAAGTAAAACTATGGCTAAAGAAATTGCTGGTTTTATCAAGCTCCAAATCAAGGGTGGCGCAGCCAACCCCGCACCTCCGGTAGGCCCAGCTCTGGGTTCTAAGGGTGTGAATATCATGGAGTTCTGCAAACAGTTCAATGCCAGAACGCAAGACAAGGCAGGAAAAGTGCTGCCTGTAGTAATTACCGTTTATGCGGACAAGTCTTTTGATTTCGTCGTTAAGACTCCTCCTGTAGCTATCCAGCTTCTGGAAGCAGCTAAGGTGAAGAGCGGAAGCGACCAGCCGAACCGTAACAAGGTGGCAACCATCACCGAGGAGCAGGCTCAGGCAATCGCTCAGGACAAGATGGTGGACCTCAACTGCTTCACCGTTGAGTCAGCGCTCAAAATGGTCAAAGGTACTGCACGCTCTATGGGTATCGTAGTAAAGTAATAAACTTCAATCACATCAACAATTATGGCAAAACTGACAAAAAAACAGAAGCTTGCTGCAAGTGTTGATATCGACGTACGTCTGGGCGTTGACCCGCGTAAAGCTAACCAAATGGTTCGTGGCGTCGTTGCACTCCCTAACGGAACAGGTAAAGTTGTTCGCGTTCTCGCACTCTGTAATCCCGATCAGGAGGCAGCTGCTAAAGAGGCAGGTGCTGACTATGTAGGTCTGGATGAGTATATTGAAAAGATCAAAGGTGGATGGACGGACATTGACGTCATCATCACCCAACCTCAGATCATGGGTAAGATTGGTGCCCTGGGTCGCGTGCTCGGTCCTCGCGGATTGATGCCGAACCCCAAGAGCGGTACCGTTACCATGGATGTAGCGAAAGCTGTTAAAGAGGTAAAAGGTGGTAAGATCGACTTCAAAGTTGACAAGTTCGGTATTGTACACACCTCTATCGGTAAAGTAAGTTTCAGCGCTGACAAGATCGCAGAGAATGCACTCGCATTCATCGAGACTATCAAACACCTGAAACCGGCTGTATCCAAAGGTGAGTACATCAAGAGCGTTTATCTTTCCAGCACTATGAGTCAGGGTATTAAGATCGATACCAAATCGCTTTAATCTCTAAAAATTTACAGACAAGTATGAAAAAGGAAGATAAAAATCTCGTCATTGAAGCCCTTGGCGCACAATTGGCTGAGTACTCGCACTTCTACCTCGTAAACATCGAGGGTCTGAATGCAGAGGGCACCAGCGCACTGCGTCGCGCGTGCTTCAAACAAGACATCAAACTCTTGGTAGCTAAGAACACATTGCTCCAGAAAGCTCTTGAGAAAAAGGGCATCGAGGCAGAGATCTTCAGCGCTCTCAAGGGTAACACCGCTCTCATGCTCAGCAACACCGGTAACGCTCCTGCTAAGCTCATCAAAGAGTTTACCAAGGGTGACAAGACCGGAGAGGCTAAGCCGCAACTCAAAGCTGCTTACGTAGAAGAGACTGTTTACGTAGGCAAGCAGAATCTCGAGTTCCTCGCCACTATCAAGTCCAAGAACGAACTCATCGCCGAATTGGTTGCTCTGCTCCAATCGCCTGCGAAGAACGTCGTTTCTGCTCTTCAAAGTGGACAAAACACCATTCATGGTGTACTGCAAACGCTCGGCGATTAAAATTTATAAGACAATGGCAGATCTTAAAGTTATTGCTGAAACATTAGTTAACCTTACCGTTAAGGAAGTAAATGAACTCGCTACTATCCTCAAAGAGGAGTACGGAATTGAGCCGGCAGCTGCTGCTGTAGCTGTTGCTGCTGCTCCTGCTGCTGCAGCTGCAGAGGCTGTAGAGGAGAAGACCTCTTTCGACGTAGTTCTGAAGAGCGCAGGTGCTAACAAGCTCCAGGTTGTTAAAGCCGTTAAAGAGCAAACCGGTCTTGGTCTGAAAGAGGCTAAGGACATCGTAGATGCAGCTCCTTCGAACGTTAAGGAAGGCGTTGACAAAGCTACTGCAGAGGCTTTGAAGAAAGCTCTCGAAGAGGTAGGCGCTGAGGTAGAACTGAAGTAATACCCCCTAACCAACCACTCTGATTGAGTGGAATAGGTTTAGATCCACACGCAAATGTGGGTCTAAACCTTTTCTGCTCAATAGGACAGAATAGTTAAAAAACTGCAATATTTGGTAATTATTATAAGGTGAATATTAAAATACTATAAAAATCATCACCGCCGATTTAGATTTAAATTATTCATTACCAACAGTTTAGTTCTGTTAAACAATTATTAACCATCTAAAATAATGGCTACAAGTAAAAAACAGCAGAGAGTCAATTTCAGTCGTATGCAGAAGCATATGCCGTTTCCTGACTTTCTGGAGATTCAGTTGAAGTCCTTCGCGGATTTTGTTCAGATGGATTCTACTCCCGAGCAACGTCGTAAAGAGGGACTCTTTAAGGTATTCTCGGAGAACTTCCCGATTCAGGATACCCGCAACAGTTTTACCTTGGCTTTCCTGGATTACAGTGTGGATCGTCCCCGCTACTCCATCGAGGAGTGTATCAAGCGCGGTCTGACCTATTCCGTACCCTTGAAGGCGAAGTTACGTCTTTCTTGCGAGGACCCGGATCATGAGGATTTCGACACCGTCGTTTCCGATGTATATCTGGGTACAATCCCGTACATGACCCCGAAAGGCACGTTTGTTATCAACGGTGCCGAGCGTGTGGTAGTTAGTCAGTTGCACCGTTCTCCGGGTGTGTTCTTCGGTACTTCGATGCACTCTAACGGTACGAAACTCTATTCGGCGCGTATCATCCCGTTCCGCGGTTCGTGGATTGAGTTCGCTACCGATATCAACAAGGTAATGTACGCTTACATTGACCGTAAGAAGAAATTGCCGGTAACCACTCTTCTCCGTGCTATCGGTTTTGAGTCCGATAAGGATATTCTGAACTGCTTCGATTTGGCGGAAGAGGTAAAAGTGACCAAAGAGACGCTGGAAGCATGTATGGGTCGCAAGTTGGCCGGTGATGTGATGAGAGCGTGGGTGGAGGATTTCGTTGATGAAGATACCGGTGAAGTTTCATCCATCGAGCGTAATACCATTGTGGTAGAGCGTGAGGAGGAACTGACCGCTGACACGATCGAAACAATCCTCGAGTCCGGTTCCAAGACCATCCTGTTGCACAAACAGGAGGAGCGCGAGAACGATTTCGCGATCATCTTCAACACCCTGCAAAAAGACCCGGCTAAGACGGAGAAAGAGGCTGTCCTCTATATCTATCGTCAGTTGCGTAACGCAGAGCCGGCGGATGATGCTACGGCACGCGAGATGATCCAGAACCTCTTCTTCAGCCAGAAGCGTTATGATCTGGGTGAAGTAGGCCGTTACCGTATCAACCGCAAGCTCAATATGTCTATTCCGGATGATACCCGTGTGTTGACCAAAGAGGATATGATTGAGATTATCAAGTACCTCGTATCGCTTATCAACAGCAATGCCGAGGTAGATGATATCGACCACCTTTCCAACCGTCGTGTCCGTACTGTCGGCGAGCAGCTCTTCAACCAGTTCGGTATCGGTTTGGCCCGTATGGCTCGTACCGTTCGTGAGCGTATGAACGTGCGCGACAACGAGGTCTTCACGCCGACCGACCTGATCAACGCCAAGTCGATCTCTTCGATCATCAACAGCTATTTCGGAACCAACGCGCTGAGCCAGTTCATGGACCAGCAGAACCCGTTGGCAGAGATCACCCACAAGCGTCGTATGTCGGCCCTTGGTCCCGGCGGTCTTTCCCGTGACCGTGCCGGATTCGAGGTGCGAGACGTACACTATACCCACTATGGCCGTCTCTGTCCTATTGAGACGCCGGAAGGACCGAACATCGGTTTGATCTCTTCCATGTGTATCTATGCGAAGATCAACAACCTCGGTTTCATCGAGACACCGTACCGCAAGGTAGAGAACAGCATCGTGGATCTGGATAACGACCACGTGGTATATATGTCCGCCGAGGATGAGGAGAGCAAGGTAGTAGCACAGGGTAACGCACCGCTCCGCGAGGATGGTAGCTTCATCCGCACGAAGGTTAAGACCCGTCTGGGTGCGGATTTCCCGGTAGTGGCTCCGAGTGAGGTGAACCTGATGGACGTAGCTCCGTGTCAGATCGCTTCCGTGGCAGCTGCCCTCATTCCGTTCCTGGAGCACGATGATGCCCACCGTGCGTTGATGGGATCGAACATGATGCGCCAGGCAGTACCTCTGATCACCTCCGAGGCTCCGATCGTAGGAACCGGTATCGAGGAGCAATTGGTAACCGATAGCCGTACGCAGATCGTTGCAGAAGGCAAGGGTACCGTGACCTATGTGGATGCAGACGTTATCCGTATCAAGTATGACCGCACCGAGGAGGAAGAGGCTGTCAGCTTCGACTCGCCCGAGAAGGAATACAAGATGCCTAAGTTCGAGAAAACGAACCAGAATACAACCATTGACCTCCATCCGCTTGTTCGCAAGGGAGATAAAGTGGAGAAGGGTCAGATTCTGACTGAGGGTTACGCAACCCAAGGCGGTGAGTTGGCGCTCGGAAAGAACCTGAAAGTGGCTTATATTCCTTGGAAAGGTTATAACTATGAGGATGCTATCGTATTGAGCGAGCGCATCGTACGCGAAGATATGTACACCTCCGTACACGTAGTAGAGCAGTTGCTCGAGGTGCGTGATACCAAGCGTGGTATGGAGGAGTTCACCGCCGATATCCCGAATATCTCCGAGGATGCAACCAAAGACCTCGACGAGAACGGAATCATTCGTATCGGTGCTTACATCCAGCCGGGTGATATCCTGATCGGTAAGATCACTCCTAAGGGTGAGACCGATCCGTCGCCGGAAGAGAAACTGCTGAAGGCTATCTTCGGTGACAAGGCCGGTGATGTGAAGGATGCTTCTCTGAAGGCTTCTCCGTCGCTTGATGGTGTGATCATCGATAAGAAGATGTACTGCCGTGCCAACAAGGACCGCAAGCAGAAGATGGAGGATAAAGAGACCCTGCAGAAGATGGATCTCAAGTTCCGTGAGAAAGCTGAGGATCTCCGCGATCTGTTGATCAACAAACTCTACACCCTGCTCAATGGCCGTCAGGCTGTCAGCGTGAAGGATATCCTCGGTACAGAGCTGATCAGCAAAGGCCAGCACTTCACCAAAGAGCGTCTGGGCGAGATCGATTACTTCTCCGTACTCCTGGAGGGTTGGACCGCTGATGAGCACAAGAACGAACTCGTAGCGCAGTGCGTGATCAACTATATCGCTAAATATAAGGAGATGGACGCAGCGCTCAAGCGTGAGAAATTCAACCTCACAATCGGAGATGAACTGCCGAACGGTATTATCCAGATGGCGAAAGTCTATATCGCCAAACGTCGTAAGATCCGCGTAGGTGATAAGATGGCAGGTCGTCACGGTAATAAAGGTATTGTATCCAAGATCGTGCGCGTAGAAGATATGCCGTTCCTGGCAGATGGTACGCCGGTGGATATCGTACTGAACCCGATGGGTGTGCCTTCGCGTATGAACATCGGTCAGATCTTCGAGGCCGTTCTCGGCTGGGCTGGCGCTGAATTAGGCGTTAAGTTCTCTACCCCGATCTTCGACGGTTGTACCATGGAGCAACTGGACGAGTGGACCGACAAAGCCGGTCTGCCGCGCGCCGGTAAGACCCAGTTGTACGACGGAGAGACCGGTGAACCGTTCGACCAGATGGCTACTGTGGGTGTAACATACTTCATGAAACTCGGTCACATGGTGGACGATAAGATGCACGCACGTTCGATCGGTCCGTACAGCTTGATTACCCAGCAACCGCTTGGTGGTAAGGCACAGTTCGGTGGTCAGCGTTTCGGAGAGATGGAGGTTTGGGCACTGGAGGCACACGGTGCTGCCCATGTGCTGCAAGAGATCCTGACTATCAAGTCCGATGACGTAACCGGTCGTGCACGTACCTATGAGGCTATTGTCAAAGGTGATCCGTTCCCGACTCCGGGTCTGCCCGAATCACTCAACGTGCTCCTGCACGAGTTGCAAGGTCTCGCACTTAGTATCAACATGGAATAAGATTGGAGGACAATTATGGCTTTTAAACAAGAAAATAAGAAAACCGGTTTTACCAAGATTACTATTGGCTTGGCTTCCCCGGACGAGATCATGCAGATCTCTTCGGGTGAGGTGCTCAAACCGGAAACGATTAACTATCGTACTTACAAACCGGAGCGCGATGGTTTGTTCTGCGAGCGCATCTTCGGTCCTACCAAGGATTTCGAGTGCCACTGCGGTAAATACAAACGTATCCGTTATAAAGGTATCGTCTGCGAGCGTTGCGGCGTTGAGGTAACCGAGAAGAAAGTACGTCGTGAGCGTATGGGTCACATCAAACTTGTTGTGCCCGTAGCGCATATCTGGTATCTCCGTTCGCTGCCGTCCAAGATGGCTGCGCTCTTAGGTATCCCGACCAAGAAACTGGATTCCGTCGTTTACTACGAGAAATACCTCGTTGTACGTGCCGGTGCCCTCGAAGGTCAGGAGATCGGCGAGAAGCACGAGACCGATAAGATACGTATCCCTATCGAGGATAAGATGTTGCTCGACGAGGATCAGTACGCACAAGTAATGAATATCATTCCGGAAGGCAATGACCTTCTGGAGGACACCGATCCGAACAAGGTGATTGTAAAGATGGGCGCAGAGGCTATCTATGACCTGCTTTGCAATCTTGACTTGGATCAACTCTCTTACGACCTGCGTGCTACGGCGGATAAATCATCCTCGGTACAGCGTCGTCAGGATGCACTGAAACGTCTGCAAGTAGTAGAGGCCTTCCGTGCATCGAACGGCAAGAGCCGTCCTGAGTGGATGATCCTGCAGGCTATCCCTGTTACTCCTCCGGAGCTCCGTCCGCTCGTTCCGCTGGATGGTGGACGTTTTGCTACCTCTGACCTCAACGACCTCTATCGTCGTGTGATCATCCGTAACAACCGTCTCAAACGTCTGGTGGAAATCAAAGCGCCGGATGTCATTCTCCGTAACGAGAAACGTATGTTGCAGGAGGCTGTGGACTCCCTCTTCGATAACAGCCGTAAGACTACGGCTATGAAATCGGAGGCAAACCGTCCGCTCAAATCCCTCTCTGATTCACTCAAAGGTAAGCAAGGACGTTTCCGTCAGAACCTGCTCGGTAAACGTGTGGACTACTCTGCACGTTCCGTAATCGTCGTAGGTCCGGAGCTCAAGATGCACGAGTGCGGTCTGCCCAAAGAGATGGCTGCCGAACTCTACAAACCGTTTATCATCCGTAAACTCATCGAGCGTGGTATCGTCAAGACCGTTAAGTCGGCTAAGAAGATTATCGACCGCCGTGAGCCGGTGATCTATGAGATTCTGGAGCACGTGATGGAAGGACACCCTGTTCTGCTCAACCGTGCACCGACACTGCACCGTCATGGTATCCTGGCTTTCCAACCGAAGATGATCGAGGGTAAAGCTATCCAGTTGCACCCGCTGTCCTGTGCCGGATTCAACGCCGACTTCGATGGTGACCAGATGGCGGTTCACTTGCCGCTGTCCAACGAGGCAATCCTCGAGGCACAGCTCCTCATGCTTGGCTCGCATAACATCCTTGACCCGGCTAACGGTAACCCGATCACTGTTCCTTCGCAGGATATGATTCTTGGTCTGTACTATATTACTAAGGAACGCGCAGGCGTGAAAGGCGAAGGTCTTGCCTTCTATTCCGAAGAAGAGGCTATCATCGCCCTCAACGAAGGCCGTGTGGATATCCACGCTAAGGTCAAAGTGCGTATCAAAGGTCAGATCTATGAAACCACTCCGGGTCGTGTGATTGTCAACCAATACGTGCCGGAAGAGATCGGTTTCCAGAACGTGCTGATGAAGAAAGGTGCGGTCAAAGGAATCATCTCCAAGGTCATCAAGACCTGCGGTGTGGCTCGTGCAGCTCAGTTCCTGGATGATATCAAGGACCTCGGTTACTATCGCGCATTCCGCGGTGGTCTGAGCTTCAACCTCAACGATATCTTGATTCCGGAAGAGAAAACCGCGATGATTGAGAAGGGTAACCAAGACGTAGATAACATCAACATGCTTTATAGCATCGGTGAGTTCTCTGATGATCAGCGTTATCGTCAGACCGTCGATGTCTGGAAAAAGACCGATGAAGACCTCAAGGCTATCCTGATGAAGCACATGGCGGAGGCGGACGAAGGATTCAACTCTGTTTACATGATGATGGATTCCGGTGCCCGTGGTAACGCCGACCAGATCAAGCAGTTGGCTGGTATTCGTGGTATTATGGCTAAACCGTTGAAAGCCGGTGCAACCGATACACGTCCTGAAATCGAGAACCCTGTCCTCGCTAACTTCAAAGAGGGTATGTCCGTGTTGGAGTACTTCATTTCTACCCACGGTGCCCGTAAGGGTCTTGCCGATACCGCTTTGAAGACGGCCGATGCCGGTTATCTGACTCGTCGTCTGGTCGATGTATCGCACGATGTCATCATCAACGAAGAGGACTGCGGTACGCTCCGTGGTTTGACTGCACGCGCTATCAAGGATGCTAACGGTCACGTCATCGCTTCCTTGACCCTCCGTATTCTCGGACGTGTGTCTGTACATGATATCTTGGATAATGAAGGTAACCTCATCGTGGCTTCCGGTGAAGAGATCCGCGAGGCACAATGCGAGGCTATCGAGGCGGCTGGTATTGAAGAAGTGGAAATCCGCTCGGTTCTCACTTGCGAATCCAAACATGGTGTCTGCGCGAAGTGCTACGGTCGTAACTTGGCTTCACGTAAGATGGTTCAGAAAGGTGAGGCTGTCGGCGTCATCGCTGCACAGGCGATCGGTGAGCCGGGTACACAGCTGACTCTGCGTACCTTCCACGCCGGTGGTTTGGCCGGTGGTGCTGCCGCTCAGAACAAATATACCATCAACCGTGACGGTATTGTGGAGATCGAGGATCTGCGTACAATCACTACCGCTGCCGGAGAGAATATCATCGTCAGCCGTAAGAACACCATGACCCTCAAGGATGAGAAGACCGGCGTTATTCTGGCTACTTTCGATATCCCGTACGCATCTAAACTGTTCGTCACCTCCGGTGAGAAGTATCCGAAAGATACACTCATCTGCGAGTGGGATCCGTATAAGACACCGTTGATCATCGAGCAAGACGGTTTCATCAAGTACGAAGACGTTATTGAGGGTGTAACCTGCAAGACGGAAGTCGATGAGCAAACCGGTCGTCGCGAGGTTTCGATCACCGAGACCAAGGATAAGACCAAGATGCCGCAGGCACACATCGTGGACAAAGACGGTAATATCCTCCGTTCGTACAACCTCCCTGTTAAGGCGAGCCTGATGTTCACGGACGGCGCTGAGGTGAAAGTCGGAAATACCCTCTTCTCCATGGCACGTGCTACCAACAGTGGTGGTGATATTACCTCCGGTCTGCCGCGTATCACCGAGCTCTTCGAGGCTCGTAACCCGTCTAACCCGGCTGTCGTGGCTGAGATCGACGGTGAGATCTCCTTCGGTAAAATCAAACGTGGTAACCGCGAGCTCTTCATCACCTCCAAACTCGGTGAGCAGAAAGCTTATCTCATTCCGTTGACCAAACAGATTCTGGTACAGGAAGGCGACTTCGTTCGCGCCGGTGTAGCCCTCTCGGACGGTGCTATCACGCCGGAAGATATTCTGGCTATCCAGGGTCCGACCGCGGTGCAGAACTATATCGTGAACGAAGCACAGGCTGTATATCGTATGCAGGGTGTGGAAATTAACGATAAGCACTTCGAGATCATCGTTCGTCAGATGATGCGTAAGGTAGAGATCCTCGAGCCGGGCGATACACGTTTCTTGGAAGGCGATGTAGTGGATAAACTCGACTTCTTGGAGGAGAACGACCGTATCTGGGGTCGCAAGGTGGTTACCAACGCCGGTGACTCTGAGTCGCTCCACGAGGGACAGATCGTTACCGCACGTCGTCTCCACGATGAGAACTCGTCGCTCCGCCGCCGTGATAAGAAACTTGTTCAGGCGCGTGAAGCCGAGTCTGCTACCGCTAAACAGATCCTGCAAGGTATTACCCGTGCGGCGCTCGGTACCAAATCCTTCATGTCGGCTGCTTCCTTCCAGGAAACGACCAAAGTGCTCAACGAGGCGGCTATCCGCGGTAAAGTGGACTTCCTCGAGGGTATGAAGGAGAACGTGATCTGCGGTAACCTCATCCCGGCCGGTACCGGTCTGCGTGAGTTCAGCCGGATCGCGGTTCATAACAAGGAGGAGTATGCCGCTATCCAAGCTGCACGCGAGGCAGCTGAGGCTGCTCTCAATGGTGAGGACACCTTCTAAACGAAGAGATAGCAAAAAAGTAAGGGACTTCCGATCGAAGTCCCTTCTTTTTTGCATTGTTGCGAAACAACCGATGCGGCTGTCTCTTCGCTGCGTGGATTAACGAACGCGCTCGCAGTAGCTGCCGTCGCGGGTATCTACGCGTACGATCTCGCCCTCGTTGATGAACAAAGGTACACGGATCTCTGCGCCGGTCTCCAAAGTAGCCGGTTTGAGCGTGTTGGTTGCCGTATCGCCTTTCAGACCCGGCTCGGTGTACGTAATAGCCAACTCTACTTTCGTCGGCAACTCAGCGAACAGAACGGTGTCGGAGGATGCGTCTGATACAACCTCTACCGTCATTCCCTCTTTCAGGAAGTCAACACCCGTAATCAGGTCGTGAGCGATGGGCACTTGCTCAAACGTCTCGTTGTTCATGAAGATGTAATCCTCGCCCTCTTTGTACAGATATTGGTACGGGCGACGCTCTACGCGTACATCTTCCAGTTTCTCACCGATGTTGAAGCGGCGCTCCAATACGCGGCCATCTACTACATCTTTAAACTTAACACGCATAATCGTGTTTCCTTTTCCCGGCTTTACATGCAGGAACTCGATCACAAAATACAGACGGCCGTCCATGCGGATGCATACGCCGTTCTTAATGTCTTGACTGTTTATCATAACCTATAAAATGTATAATTTTTGTTACTTCGTATGAAAAATCGTGCAAAGTTACAACTTTTCTTGCACATATGCAAAATTTTATTAAAAATTATTTGCATAAATAGAAATTTTTCACTAATTTTGCACTCAGAATTTTAAAATACTATGGAATCTATACAAAATTTCTTCGGATCGATCGATTTTTGGCAGGTGGTTTCCTCCTTCATTTTTTTGATCGCTATCATTGACCCGTTCGGTAATATTCCGATCACTATCTCGCTGGAGCAAAAAGGTGTGAAGATTAAGCCGATGCGTGTTTGTTTGGCAAGTTTGATTATCTTAATGGCATTCCTCTTTCTCGGGGAGTGGATTCTCAAGCTCTTCGGTGTACAAATCGAGTATTTCGCTATCGCCGGTGGTTTTGTCATCTTCCTTATGGCGTTGGAAATGATTTTGGATGTCACGATCTTCCAGAATGCGAACTTGGACGGCTCGGGATCTATCGTTCCTTTGGCGTTCCCGATGTATGCAGGACCGGGTGCATTCACTGCCCTCTTGGCGATTACCGCGGAGTATTCCATCGCGAGTCTCTGTGTCTCGCTCATCTTGTGTATTGTCGTGCTGTATCTGGTGCTTATCGGTACCAATTGGCTCACAAAGTACTTGGGACAAACGTCCTTGTATATCATCCGTAAGTTCTTCGGCATCATCGTGCTGGCTATTGCTTGTAAGTTGATGTTCGGAAACATGGCGGCAATCTTTAATTAAACGATCATAGATATGAAAAGTTTCTCGGAAATGAGTATCGCGCTCGCCAGTGATCATGCCGGCTTTGCGCTCAAACAGAAAGTGCAGTTGTTCCTGGAGGATAACGGTGCTAAGGTGAAGGATTTCGGCTGTTACTCCACGGAGAGTTGCGATTACCCCGATTATGCGCATCCCCTCGCGGAAGCGGTGGAGAAAGGTGAGTTTGAGTTTGGTGTGGTGATTTGCTCTACCGGTAACGGCATTTGCATGACGGCTAACAAACACCAGGGAGTCCGTGCAGCCCTTTGTTGGGACACCAAGTTGGCGGAACTGGCGCGTCAGCATAATAACGCTAACGTGCTCGGCCTGCCGGCGAACTTCATTTCTTCCGTCATGGCGCTGGATATAGTGCGCACCTTCTTCCAAACCGATTTCGAAGGCGGACGGCATGAACGTCGCGTTTCTAAAATCGCGCTGCATTAACGCTTTGCGTTGTTATGCGAGTTATGCACTGAGTCGTTTCGGCTCAGTGCGTATCGCACATAGACCTCTCTTTCTCTCGGTCGAACCCGCGGCTACCTGCCAGCTCAGTTGCCCGGAATGTCCGGTGGGGCAGGCGAATAAGCAACGCTCTCCACGATCCACGCAACCTCTGATGTCCGAAGAAATATGGCAACGCGTCTTGCATGAAGCAGCGCCGTACGCGCATACTATCCAGTTCTATTTCCAGGGCGAACCGCTCCTTAACAAGCGTTTGCCAATGATGATCGCGCAGGCGCATGAACAAGGGCTCTACACCATCGTCTCTACCAACGCACAGGCGCTCACACCTGAATATGCCGAGGCGCTGGTCAAAGCCGGTCTGAACCGTATCATCATCTCCATGGACGGATGGACCGACGAGTCCTATAACGCATATCGGATAGGAGGAAACCTTCAGCGATGCAAAGACGCCCTCCGTTGGCTAAAGGATGCCAAAAACTCCCTTCCCTTTAGGGAGGGGCAGGGGGTAGGCTCCCTCATCATTGAACTGCAAGTGCTTCGTCTCAGGACAAACGAACACGAGTGGAATACATTCCGCCGCTATTACAAATCCCTCGGAGCAGATCGTCTGGTCTTCAAAACGGCGCAGTTATACAACTATGCCTCAGGGCATCCGCTGATGCCTTCTGACCCGCGTTATAGCCGTTATATCCTCGGTAAGGACGGATTCTACCACCGCCGCAAACTGCCCAAACGCTGTTTCCGGGTGTGGAGTGGAGTAGTCGTCACCACCACCGGCGATGTGCTTCCTTGTTGTTATGATAAGGAACACGCGTACGCGTACGGGAATATAATGGAACACACGCTCGCGGAGCTCTTTGCCTCACCCAAAGCGCAGGCTTTCCGCAGAGCGGCATGGATTGAACAACCTGATATCTGTAAAGAATGTTACAAGTAAAGTCTTTTGTCTTCGGTTCTTTCGGAACGAACACATACCTCGTCAGCGACGAGCAAGGGAACACGATCCTTATTGACCCGGCGTGTTCCGGCCAGTATGAGCAGGCGATGCTCTACCGCTATATCCAAACGGAGAACCTGACCGTCAAAGCGATCGTGGCAACTCACGGGCACTTGGATCATCTCTGGGGCGCACCCTGGGCATGTGAACAGTGGCATTTGCCGGTACTCATGCACCCGGCGGATATACCGATGGCAAAAGGAATGCAGGCGCAGTATGAACTCTTCGGTATTCGGGCTGTCGCGCAACCGTTCCCGATAGAGCCGTTACACGCGCTCTCCCCTTCAGGGGAGCAGGAAGGGTCTCTTCTCAATTTCCAAATCATCCATACGCCCGGACATACCCAAGGCAGCGTGTGCCTGCTTTTCAAACCGAATATCCTCATCTCCGGCGATACGCTTTTCCGTATGGGCTATGGACGAACGGACTTGCCCGGTGGCAATATCCACCAACTCATCGACTCTCTCAACCGTCTTTTCACCCTCCCTCCTTCCACACTCGTCTATCCCGGTCACGGCGACTCCACCACCATCGCCGCCGAATCCCGCTAATTTGTTCCGGTGTTTGAGTCCCCTTTCGTGCACCAAAAAAGCTGCCGAAGCAGCTTTTTGTGGAGCACAGGGGACTCGAACCCCTTACCTTAACATTGCGAACGTTACGCTCTACCAGATGAGCTAGTGCCCCAAAATGTTTTTTACGTTTTTTGTAGTCTGATCAATTGTCAATTATCAATTGTCAATTATCAATTCTTTTGTGGAGCTAGCGGGAGTCGAACCCGCGTCCAAACAAGGAATACTTATGCTTTCTACACGCTTATCTTGGCCTTCATTTTCGTCCGGAGGCAAGACCCAAGCCACCAACCGCCGGCTTATCTGCTAAAACTTCAGACACGTATCGCAGCATGCGTCTCCTATTCTGTGTATTCCTGCGCCGCTATACCCTTCAGCCCACAGACTCGGCTTGGAGCGACGTCTCGTTCAGGCGCCTTGCGCCCGAAATAAGCTAATCTACTGTGCTTCGATTAGGCAGCGAGAGCATAAGAAGTGTTGCCAGTTATAGTTCGAAGATGATATTTACGAGCCTATCCTCAATGCTCGGCGTGCTTACACAACCATTCTACCTGCTGTCAAAACCAAATAGCCCCCGGAGGTGTCCCCGTTAAAGCGGGAAAAGTCCATGACTGCTCCGCCGGAAGGGGTAAAAACACCCCGGCTTTTCAAAAAAGCATGCAAAATTACTGCTTTTTTTGCAAATATGCAAGAAAAATCGCAAAAAAATGCAAAATTATTTGTATATTTGCGATTTTTGTTGTAACTTTGCACGCTTTTTTGTGAAAAAGCATGCTAATTCGGCGAAGTTGCGATCCCTGAGATGCTCCTTTAGCCGACATTGTTAAACCGACGATCTATCGACTTCGTACATCAATCGTACCTCGAAAATCGTCAAATCGTAAATTAAATCATGTATTTAACTTCTGAGAAGAAAGCTGAGTTGTTCGCAAAATACGGCAACGACGCAAAAAACACCGGTTCTGCTGAGAGCCAAATCGCTTTGTTCACCTTCCGTATCAACCACCTCACCGAGCACCTCAAGGAAAACCGCAAGGACTTCGGTACAGAGCGTGCACTGACCGCACTGGTAGGAAAACGTCGTCGTATGTTGGATTACCTGAAGGCGAAAGACATCGAGCGTTACCGTGCTATCATCAAAGAGCTTGGTATTCGTAAGTAATTTTGCGAAAAAAACAAGAAAAAATGGCATACACTTGCGTATGTCATTTTTTTGTGTGACTTTGCACCGCAAAAGGTATTCAACCTTTTTGCTTCTCTTTCCGGCGAATTTAATTCGCCGTTTTCTTCGTTAGTTAGTCCCGAATTGTATTCGGACATCTCCGCTTCGTCCATTTTACCGGATAGCATCCGGCGTTTCGTATGTTCATTCCCCCGCATTGTATGCGGGTTCTTAACCACTCAGCACGCGCAAAATCGCGATAAATAGCTTTTTTTTCAAAAAAAATGCCCGAATGTTTGCGTATGTGCAAAATTTGTTGTAACTTTGTACCCGAATAATTATGATAGAAATAAAACCATACATAGAACATGCCGTTTTGGTGGGGTTGATTACTCCCTCACAGCCCGAAGACCGGACCAAAGAATACCTCGATGAGTTGGCATTTTTAGCCGACACACACGGCATTGTGCCGGTGAAGCGGTTCACGCAACGGCTCGATCAACCGAATACGGCAACGTACGTCGGAGAAGGCAAACTGGAGGAAATACGGCAGTATATAGTATCTCGTGAGGAAGATGAGAAATCGGGAAAATGTGAAAATGAACTCATCGACGTAGTCATCTTTGATGACGAACTCTCGCCGCGCCAGATACGAAATTTGGAGAAGGCAATCAACCATCGGGAGAAACATCCGGCAAACATCCGCGTCATTGATCGCACAATCCTCATTTTGGAGATTTTCCTGCAACGCGCGCAGACGAGTTACGCGAAGACGCAGGTGGAGATGGCGCATCTGCAATATATGTTGCCGCGTCTGACGAGGATGTGGAGTCACTTGGATCGCCAACGAGGCGGTGGTGGCACGAACCGCGGTATGGGTGAGACGCAGATTGAGGCGGACAAGCGTGTCATCGGTCAGCGTATCGCGTTGCTGCGCGAGCAGTTAAAGACCATCGACAAACAGATGGCAACGCAACGTCAACACCGCGGGAAGATGGTTCGTGTGGCGCTTGTCGGTTATACGAACGTGGGCAAGAGCACGCTGATGAACCTGCTGAGCAAGAGCGATGTGTTTGCGGAGAACAAACTCTTCGCAACGCTGGACACGACGGTGCGCAAAGTGACGATTGAGAACCTGCCGTTCCTGCTTTCCGATACCGTCGGTTTCATCCGCAAACTGCCGCATCACCTCGTGGAGTCGTTCAAATCGACCCTCGATGAAGTGCGCGAAGCGGATTTGTTGATCCATGTGGTGGATATCAGTCACCCCAATTTCGAGGAGCAGTACGAAGTGGTGGAACAAACCTTGAATGATGTGATAAATGGGGAAACGAAGAAATCCGAAAATGAGAAAATCATCCCCCGTATTGTTATTTTTAACAAAATAGATAATTTTACTTACACTCCGAAAGAAGAAGATGACCTTACGCCGATGCAGCGGGAGAACTACTCCTTGGAAGATCTGCAAAAGACGTGGATGGCGCGGCTGGGCGAGGACTGCATCTTCATCTCGGCAAAAAACAAAGAGAATATAGACGCATTGCGCGCGCTGATGTACGATCGTATAAAGGCAATTCACGTAAAGCGTTACCCGTACAATGATTTCTTATTTCAACATTATGAGGACAATTGACGAACAGGGTTATCATTTTGAGGAGTGGTTGACCCCTCAACAAATAGCGCAGGATGTGGCGCAAGTGGCGGATCGTGTCAGCGCGGACTACGCAGATAAAGAGCCGCTTTTTGTGGTAGTGCTCAACGGCGCTTTTGTCTTTGCGGCGGACTTGATCCGTGCGCTCAAAGGAGTGCGCTGTGAGGTCACGTTCATTCGTGTCAGCTCCTATTTCGGTATGGCTACCACGGGGCAGTTGGAGTTCATCGTACCTTTACAGCAAGTGGTGGAGAACCGCGATGTGGTTATTGTAGAGGATGTGGTGGATTCCGGTCTGACCATTCACCAGCTCAAAGCACATATGCGCGCTCAGGGAGCGGCGTCCGTGAAGGTGGCTACGATGCTCTTCAAACCCAATAAGTTAGAGTACGACGACGCCAAACCGGACTATATCGGGCATGAGATCACCGATGAGTTCGTCATCGGCTATGGCCTCGACTTCGACGGTTTCGTTCGCAATCTCGACGCTATCTACAAAGTGAAAGAATAATTTTTAATTTATAATTTATAATTTTTAATTCATTAAATGCCATGAACGAAGAATTGAAAAAAGTAATGGAGGTTGCTGAGGTTTGGACCAAAGAACCGTTTGACGCGGAAACCCGCGCACAAGTGAAAGCCCTGATGGACGCAGAGGACAAGACCGAACTCATCGACGCTTTCTATCGCACTCTCGAGTTTGGTACCGGCGGTCTGCGCGGTATCATGGGCGTGGGTACGAACCGAATGAACAAATACATTGTTGCTCAGGCTACTCAGGGTTATGCCAACTACCTGCTCAAAGTGCAGAAAGAGGGTGGTTTTGAGAACGTACAGAACGGTCAGGTGGCTGTTGTAGTCGGCCACGACTGCCGTAACAACGGACGTCTGTTCGCAGAGACCGTAGCAAACGTGTTCTCGGCTAACGGCATTAAGGTGTATCTCTTCGAGTCGCTTCGTCCGACGCCGGAGGTTTCCTTCGCTATCCGTCATCTCAAATGTCAGGGCGGTGTGAACGTAACGGCTTCGCACAACCCGAAAGAGTACAACGGTTACAAGGCATACTGGGAGGATGGTTCGCAGGTGCTCCAGCCGCATGACCAAGGTATCATCGACGAGGTGAACAAAGTGCGCATGGAGGATGTCAAATGGGAGGCAAACAAAGACCTCATCGAGATCATCGGCGGCGAAATGGACTACGATTACATGATGGCTGTTCATGACGTACTCATCGACCAGGAGTCCATCAACCGTCAGAAAGACCTCAACATCGTTTATACCCCGATGCACGGAGCCGGCCGTCAGATCGTACCGATGTGTCTGCGTTCATGGGGATTCCAGAACATCCATGTAGTGCCCGAGCAGATGGTGATCGACGGTAATTTCCCGACCGTTGTTTCCCCGAACCCGGAGAACGCTGAGGCTATGACCCTCGGTATGAAACTCGGTACCAAGCTCGGCGCTGACCTCGTGATCGCAAGTGACCCGGATGCTGACCGTATCGCCATCGTTTGCCGCAACGACAAGGGCGAATGGGTGATCATCAACGGTAACCAGACCAACATCATGTACCACTACTACATCATCAATAACATGAAGCGTCTGGGCAAATTCCGTGACGACATGTTCATTGTGAAGACCATCGTGACCTCCGAACTCATCCGTAAGATCGCTGATGCACAGGGTGTTACGCTGACCGATGAGTACACCGGCTTCAAGTGGATTGCGAACCGTATCCGTATGTGGGAAGGCAAACGCAAATACATCGGTGGCGGTGAGGAGAGCTTCGGTTTCCTGCCGTACGACGCAGTGCGCGATAAATGTTCGCCTTCGGCTATCTGCCTCATCTGCGAGATCGCTGCGTACGCTAAGGACAACGGCATGACGCTGTATGACTACCTGCTCAAGATCTACGCAGACTACGGCTTCCAGCGCGAGACCACGATCAACGTTGTTCGTCCGGGCAAATCCGGCGCAGAGGAGATCCAGCAGATGATGAAGGACTACCGCGCTAACGCTCCGAAGGAGATTGCCGGCGAGAAAGTATGCCTCATCAAGGATTACAAGACCCTCAAACAATGCAAGCTCGAGAATGGTCAATGGGTAGAGAGTGACATCGAAATGCCGCTGAACGCTACCTCGAACGTACTCCAGTACTTCACAGAAGGTGGTCTCAAGGTTTCTGTTCGTCCTTCCGGAACAGAGCCGAAGATCAAGTTCTACTTCGAGATCCCGGTTAAGACCGAACTCGGCAAACCGTTCACCGGCGCAGACTACGAGCGTTGCACCGCTGAGGCGGAAGCACGTGTGCCGGCTATCAAGAAGAGCCTCGGTCTCTAATAGCCCCAAAAATCCGCCAAGTTTGGTGGATAGAAATAAAGAACGCGCGTACACATATACGCGCGTTCTTTATTCTTTCGGTTCTGAATGATGGTGGTGATGATGATGCACCCTGTGGTAAGAACGTTCTTCTTCCTCTATGCCGATGCTGTCAATAATGGAACGTTTGGTTTCCTGGCGTATGACGCGCATGGACAGGATGATAACAGCCGGAAGCACCGCCGCCCAATTAGGGTAGAGTGTGGCGTAATAAGTGCCTGTCATTTTGACGGCATAGTAAATCATCAGCAAATAGTACAGCCCCGCCAAAATAATGACGACCCGGCTGAGTTTGCGTTTCCAGCGCCTCATGTAACACAGCAGACAAATGATTGAAACAACCGTCATTGCCCATGCGCAGTAGTACATACCGCGCACGGACATGGAAATCAAAACACTCACTTTGCCCGTCGCTAACTCTGTCTGGACGATGGAGAACGTCCTGGTATCCATTACAAATTCGCGTAAGTAGATGATACCCTGATCCCCGATAAACGAGAATACCGGCACGAAAAGCAATACTATGGAGGCAACGATGGCAATAACGTTGTAGATCGTTACTTTAGTACTGTTTTGAATTTCTTTCATACGCATGGTTATCGAATGGTAGCGCCGTTCATGTTGTACATCCGGTCATCGCGGAGGATATATACGTTTCCGTTACGAATCAGTTTCTGCGCAGGGTTGGAGGGGTTCACCACGATGTCAGCCGGAGCGGATGTCGGTGTGGTCGCCTCATAGACGGCTTGCAGTTTGATACCCTCTTTCAGCGTGCCGGGCAGTATATCCCATCTGAGGAACGTGAAACCTTCAATCCGCGGCGCATGAGGTACTTCCCATTTCTGCGCCTCCATGTAATAGAGCGAACTGTCAGCGGTCAGATAATTGACTTGAACCAACTCTTCATCAAATTGCAGGTCGGTTGCTACGCCGATGATGTTGATGAAATCACACCAGACAGCCTTTGCGCGATAGAGGTCAATATAGTCTATCGGCACATAGAGGATGCAGGTCTTCTTGTTGACATTATTGACTGCGCGCTCGGTGATGGTCTGCGGCGTGAAGGCGAGGTTTTGAATCGTGTTCAACGACGAGCAGCCATAGAATGCATCCTGATTGATAGTGGTCACGGTCGAAGGAATGAACACTTCCTCCAATGCTGAACAGCCCTCCAACACACTTGTGGCTACCGTCTTGATCCCTTTCGGGAAAGTAAAGAATTTGAGCTTTTTGCAGTACATGAACGCGGCTTGCCCGATAGAAGTAACCGTTTCGGGAAGGACGATGGTCTCTAATTGGTTCATCCATTTGCAGAGGTATGCCGGTATTACTTCTACGCCCTCACCGAAGGTGAACGAGGTCACTTTAGGGCTTCCAAACAATACTGGTCGTCGGATTGCCCTTGAACGCTCCGCCTCCAATGGATGTCACCGTAGAGGGGATAGTAACCTTCGTCAGTTTGCAGTTGCAGAACGCACGCAGACCGATTGTCGTTATGCCTTCGTGGAGGTTCACGTTCGCTAATTTAGTACAACCGTAGAAAGCGTCCGTGCTGATGGTAGTCAAGGTAGCCGGTAACTCAATCGACTCCAACGAAGTACAGCCTTCGAAGAAGCTGACAGGAAGCGTCTTCTGCGTCACAGGCAGGTTGATAGACTTGAGTTTCGAGCAATACATAAATGCACATTCCCCCAGCGAACGAACCGATGACGGAAGCACAATAGTGTCCAGTAAGTTCATGTTCTTGCAGATGTAAGCCGGAACGGTCTCAACACCCTCTGCAAGGCTTCCAAACAATACTGGTCGTCGGATTGCCCTTGAACGCTCCGCCTCCAATGGATGTCACCGTAGAGGGGATAGTAACCTTCGTCAGTTTGCAGTTGTAGAACGCACGCAGACCGATGGTCGTTATGCCTTCGTGGAGGTTCACGTTCGCTAATTTAGTACAACCATAGAAAGCGTCCGTGCTGATGGTGGTCAAGGTAGCCGGCAGTTCAATCGACTCCAGCGATGTACAGCCTTCGAAGAAACTGACAGGAAGCGTCTTCTGCGTCACAGGCAGGTTGATAGACTTGAGATTCGAGCAATACATAAATGCACATTGCCCCAGCGACTTGACAGAAGACGGCAACACGATGGTGTCCAACAGATTCATGTTCTTGCAGATATATGCAGGAACGGTCTCAACACCCTCTGCAAAAGTGAACGAGGTCACTTTTGAATCCGTGCTATAGAACGGGGCGCTATCATCCGAACCGATAGAGCAGGTCGCCGGTTTCCAAACGATGGTCTTCGTCGGATTGCTCTTGAAAGCGTTGTTTCCGATCGACGTCACCGTGCTCGGAATCGTGATTTCCGTCAGGTTGCAGTTATAGAACGCACGCGAACCGATGGTCGTCAAACCTTCCGGCAGGTTCACGCTTCCTAATTTAACACACCCGTAGAAAGCATCGGTGTTGATCGAGGTGATCGAAGAAGGCAGGCTCACACTCTGCAGATTTGAGCAGCTCTCAAAAGCACTCGCGCCAATACTGGTCACGGGGTACGTGTAGTTATTGAACGTCACGCTCGCAGGAATCGTCACGGAAGTGTATTCCTTATAGACGGACTTGTCCGAACTCTGGTCGCTAATCACTTGCGCTGTCGTCGAACCCAAGGAGTAATAGAGACCGTTTAACTTGACATTCTCTGCCAAAACACATGTCATGGCCATAATTGCCATACACAAAAGAGTAAACTTTTTCATATCTTTTTCAATTATTAATTATCTGTCTCTCCCATTTAGGGGAGTTGGAGGGGTCCTCACAACTCCCGAATGACCAAGGAGGCAAGCGTGCAACCGAATACTGCCGTCACTTGCATAAGCGAGCCTTTAATCTTCTCCCCCTTTGAGAGGGGGATGGGGGGTGTCGCCTGTTCGGTGGAATAGACGCATTTCACTTTCCGATAGGGATGGAGCCCTATTTTTTTCATCCGCGCGCGTACGGCTTTGGCGAGCGCGTCACCCTTAATGGACATCAGTTCGCCGGTTGTAACCGCTGTGGGGTCGAAACGCAATGCAGCTCCCATGGAACTGAACACCTTAACCCCTCGCGCGCGCGTCGCGTTTATTATAAGGTCTGCCTTCGCCGGCACATCATCTATCGCATCGATTACAAAATCATACTCCTCAAACCGAAAATCGGAAGATTCGCTCGTTTCTACCTCTCCTTTCAAGGGCAGGGTGGGCTTGTACATGGCATGAACGGCTTCTATTTCCGCCTCGGGGTTGATGGTCTGCAGTCGCGCTTTGAGCGCCTCCACTTTAGGCTGATTTAATGTCTCGCGGGTAGCAGGTAACTGCCGGTTGATGTTTGAAGGTTGCACCGTGTCGCCATCTACTATCGTCATATGGATCAAACCCGTTCGGATGAGTGCCTCCGCACACCACGATCCCACACCGCCAACTCCGAAGAGAAGGACGCGGCGGGTACGTAGTTTTTCCATTACCTCTGAACCCAATAAAAACTCACTTCTACTAAAAAAATCTTCCATAAAATGCGAATTTCGCTGCAAAATTACAAAAAAATACGCATTTATGCAAAAAAAATGCAAAAAAATTTGGTCAATTCAAAAAAAAGCAGTACTTTTGCACGCTTTTTCGCTTGAACGAGTGAAAAATCCCTTAATGGGGACCCCGAAAATTTTAATTTTTGGGGAGAGCGGAGGCAGAAGTTGCCCGTTTATTTAGCGGAGCGGTATAAACCATTGCAACCTTCTTGCCGAACGCGAGCCCAGGTGGCGGAATAGGTAGACGCGTTGGTCTCAAACACCAATGGGAAACCGTGCCGGTTCGATCCCGGCCCGAAATTCAAACGCAAATTCGATAAGACGGGTGTCGTAAAAGAGCTCCGTCGTCGTCAGCAATTCGACAAACCGAGTGAGCTGAAGCGAATCAAGATGGCACATGCGAAGTATGTGCAGTCGTTGCACGCTCACGACGATATGTAATTCTATCGTCACTCCGATTTCAAGAGCCGCTTGCCGGCTCTTTTTTCGTATATACTCCTTATTTTTTGTCCCTGTCCGTAAAAAAGCAAGATTTATTTGCATATATCAGAAAAAAATTGTACCTTTGCACGCAAACTTAGCGCAGATGGTATCCGCAAGGGAATATACACAGATGCAGGAGTAAGCAAAGATGACAAATCATCAACACGTAAAAAGACCTATTCACAATGGGACGATTCGTTTGGAAGCGACATAAAGATATTTTCAAGGGTATAGGGATATACCATGTCACTTTCGTGATTAGCGGCAGGCAACCGTTGTTGGGAAACTTAACTATTGATCACGAAGAACCTCGATGCTTGCCAACTGATTTAGGAAGAGCTATATCGCATGATTTGGAACATATTCAGCAACTCAGACCATACGTCCGCCTTCTTGCCAAACAATTGATGCCCGACCATATCCACGTGCTGCTATATATTACCGATGATTGTGGTGTCACCATCAAGGAGATAGCGCGAGGCATGCGTCAAGGATGGCGACATTTCTTACCCGCATCTGTCAGTATAGCCCCGCAGATGCCATCTGCGGGAGAATATAAACAGATGCCGGAAGACGAGACACAAAAAGAGGAGGAAGGTACGCAGCCGCCTCTCTTCGAGCCGCCGTTTTTCCGCACACTCGCGCACAGAGGGCAGTTAGACGCGATGATTCAATATATCCACGACAACCCGCGTCGCGCTATGCTTAAGCAGCAGAATCCCGACCTGTTCATCTTGCGCAGAGAAACGCGTGTGAGAGATTTGTGCTTCTCCTCGATGGGTAATCTCTTTCTCTTGGATTATCCGGACAAGCAGTCTGTCATCTGTTCCCGCTCGCTAAGCGAGCAACAGATAGCCGCGCAACTATCGGAAGTGCTCCGTCAAGCAGAGAATGGTTCTATTACAGTTACTGCCGCTATCAGTCCGGGGGAAAGACAGATAGCCAAAGTTGTTCGGGAAGCCGGCTTTCCGCTTATTATCCTTCTTAAGGACGGTTTCCCAATGGCGGGCGATCCGCATGAGAAGTACTACAAACCCGGAGGGCTCTATTTCGAGGCATGTGCTGCCGGACGACTCTTGTTGTTAGAACCCACTGCCGATACCCTGACTTTGCCCGATATACAGACACGCACCGAGCAGACACTTCGCGAAAAAGCGGAAGCCAGACATTGGAATTATCAACCTATACCTGTCTCTTCTGACCGCTACCGCATGATGGCAGCCAATGAGATTGTCAAGATACTATGCCCATAAATTGTACTTGGTACTTTGTCCTTTGTACTTTCTATTGGCTCTCCTTTTGCATCCCAAGTGCAGATTTTTTTGTCCCTGTCCGTAAAAAATCAAGATTTATTTGCATATATCAGAAAAAAATTGTACCTTTGCACGCAAATTGCAAAGATTTAATATCGGGGTATTAGCTCATCTGGCTAGAGCGCGACACTGGCAGTGTCGAGGTGAGCGGTTCGAGTCCGCTATACTCCACAAAATATAGCGCAAAGCGTTGCGTATAAATAATAGCGTAAAAAGCCAAGTCTTGATTTGTTGGGAACCCTAGACAAGTTTTAAACAAAATCAATTGATGTTCAAGCATGGTTTTATGTACGCTCACGTTTTCAGCGTGAGTTTTCTGTGCATAAATTTGAACATCAAAAGGTAAGTCTAGGACCTTCAACAAATCAAATGGAAGCAGCGAAAGCGCACGCTTTTCTTATGTCTGTATGTGTTTGTTGATACGTTCGATGAAAAGTCCTTGGTACTTGGTCTCTGGGTACTTAAAATATACTCTCGTTAAGATTGCAAGCCGGCGGACAGCAAAGGCTCACCACCGAGAGACGAGCGGGAGATGACCGAGAGACAAGAGGCACAAGAAAGAGCCTCAAAAATATCCGATTATTAAGATCGGCACCAAAAGCAAACAACAAATAATTAACATTACTAACAATTTCAAAACAACAAAACAATGAAGAAAATTAAACTATTTTCCATTCTCGCCCTGCTGCTGATGGCAGCGACGGGCGCAGTGGCACAGACGGAAACACTGCTGACCACAATTACGGGAGCAGGATCTAATTCTAATCCAGTGACATCCGCGAATGTAAGCTATAGCACTGAAGGCGTGGCTACCCTTACGTTCTATGGACAAGTAGCGTACCAGTCTTCTCCTGCCTGGGGCTGGTGGGGATACGGTTGGTCGGCAACCGTCAATGCTGCCGAAGGATACACCATCACCAAATGCGTATTCTATGACGATAAAGATCGTACAGCAACAGACAGCGAAGCTCCCTTTGTAGTAGAAACCACAGAAGAGGATAAGACACCGAAAGTAAATGGTACACCCATTCTGGAATACACGTCTAAAGGTATAAAAAAGATTGAGGTGTATGGCTATGAGAATCCCACCACCGTCAACGTCACGGGCATCACCCTCTCGCAGACCGAAGCCGCAATGACCATAGGC
>CADCEV010000019.1 GCA_902800525.1 uncultured Bacteroidales bacterium | reverse complement strand
AGGGCTTCGCACTCCTGCGTGAGTTTGGTTTACCGTTTAAAAAGTAATTCAGACTATGGCAAAAGAATCAATGAAAGCCCGCGAGGTAAAACGCGCTAAATTGGTTGCTAAATACGCAGCTAAACGTGCACAACTCCTCAAGGATGGTGACTATGTAGGGCTCCAGGCCCTCCCGAAAAACGCATCGCCCGTTCGTCTGCACAACCGTTGCAAAGTGACCGGTCGTCCGAAAGGATACATGCGCGCATTCGGTCTCAGCCGTATTCAATTCCGCGAGATGGCTTCCAAAGGCCTCATCCCCGGAGTAAAGAAAGCGAGCTGGTAAAACAAGAATCGACAGGGATACAGTAGGGCAGATACCGACGGCCTACCGACGACCTACCGACGGTCAATGCTGCGGCTAGTGTGGTAGAAAGCCCACTGTAAACCCAGACGATAAGTTAACATTATTAAATATTGTCCCGACAGGCGGGATTAATTTAACAACAAAAAACAAATGACAGATCCTATTGCAGATTACCTCACTCGATTGAGGAATGCTATCAAAGCCGGCCACCGTGTGGTTGAAGTTCCGGCTTCGAATCTGAAGAAAGAGATCACTCGCATCTTGTTTGAGAAAGGTTACATCCTTTCCTACAAGTTCGTTGAGGATGGTCCTCAGGGCACTATCAAGATTGCCCTCAAGTATGATCCGGTTAACAAAGTTAACGCGATCAAGTGTTTGAAACGTGTATCCACTCCGGGTTTGCGTAAGTACGTTGGTTACCGTGATATGCCGCGCGTATTGAACGGTCTCGGTATCGCTATCCTTTCGACCTCGAAAGGTGTGATGACCAACAAAGAGGCTCTTGGCCAGCAACTCGGTGGTGAAGTATTGTGCTATGTTTATTAATAAGGAGGAACAGCTATGTCAAGAATTGGAAAACTTCCTATCGCAATTCCTGCCGGCGTAACGGTAACCGTTAGCCCGGAGAATGTAGTGACCGTAAAAGGTCCGAAAGGTGAGCTCTGCCAGGCAGTTGATCCCCTGATTTCCGTAAACGTAGAAGGTGGTGTATGCCACGTTACCCGTCCGAACGATGAGAAAGAGTGCCGCGCTAAACACGGTCTGTACCGCGCTTTGATCCACAACATGGTTGTAGGTTGCAGCGAGGGTTACAAGAAGACTCTTGAGCTCGTCGGTGTAGGTTATCGTGTTGAGTTGGCTCAGCCGAACGTGCTGAACTTCTCGCTCGGTTATACTCACCCGATCTATCTCGGCTTGCCGAAAGAGGTGAAGGTAGAGACCAAATCGGAGCGTAACCAGAACCCGTTGGTAATGCTTGAGAGCGCAGACAAACAGCTTCTTGGCCAGATTTGCGCTAAGATCCGCTCGTTCCGCAAACCGGAGCCGTACAAAGGCAAGGGTGTTAAGTTCCAAGGTGAAATCGTTCGTCGTAAAGCTGGTAAGTCGGCTGGTAAATAATTAGAAAGGAAACAAGATTATGATTAAGAAAATTGCACGTCGCCTTAAGATTAAGGCATCTATCCGCACCAAGGTGTCGGGAACTGCAGAGCGTCCGCGTCTGACCGTGTTCCGTTCTAACAGCCAGATTTACGCTCAGGTGATCGATGACCTCGCAGGCAAGACCCTGGCAAGCGCATCTTCGCTCGCAATCAAGGACAAAATGACTAAGACCGAGAAGGCTGTTGAAGTAGGTAAACTCGTAGCAGCAGCTGCTCAGAAGGCCGGAGTCAACGAAGTAGTATTTGACCGTAACGGATACCTGTATCACGGTCGTGTTAAAGCCCTCGCTGACGCAGCTCGCGAGGCTGGTCTCAAATTCTAATAACTGACGATATTATGCAAAGAGTTAAAACAACACAAGACCTCGAGCTCAAGGAGCGTCTGGTCGCAGTCAACCGCGTAACGAAAGTTACCAAAGGTGGACGTACCTTCACTTTCGCAGCTATCGTAGTTGTTGGAAATGAAGACGGAATTGTAGGTTACGGTTTGGGTAAAGCAGGTGAGGTTGCTGCTGCTATGCAGAAAGCTACCGAGGCTGCTAAGAAGAACCTCATCCAAGTACCTGTTCTGAAGGGCACTATCCCTCACGAGCAGTATGCTAAGTTCGGTGGTAGCCGCGTTTACATCCAGCCTGCTACGCACGGTACCGGAGTAAAAGCCGGTGGTGCTATGCGTGCCGTACTGGAGTCCGCAGGTGTACACGACGTGTTGGCTAAGTCCAAGGGTTCGTCCAACCCCCACAACCTCGTTAAAGCTACTATCCAAGCGCTCGCAGAACTGCGTGACGCTCGCACCGTAGCCGCTAACCGTGGCGTAAGCCTTTCTACAGTGTTTAATGGTTAATAAATTCTTCTACAACTATGGCAAAGATTAAAATTCAACAAGTACGCAGTACTATCAAATGTCCGAAGGTGCAGAAGGAGACCATGGTTGCTCTCGGTCTGCGCAAAATGAACGCAGTCGTTGAGCACGAAGCTACCCCGGCTATCCTGGGTATGGTAGAGAAGGTAAAGCACCTTGTTAAAGTTATTGACTAATCCCTAAAATTTGTAATTACATCATGGAATTGAATAATCTTACCCCTGCAGCAGGATCGGTTAAGACCGCAAAGCGTGTCGGCCGTGGTGCAGGTTCGGGCCTGGGTGGAACTTCTACCCGTGGTCACAAGGGTGCTAAGTCGCGCTCCGGTTACAGCAAGAAAATCGGTTTCGAGGGTGGTCAGATGCCTATGCAGCGTCGTCTGCCTAAGTTCGGCTTCAAGAACATCAACCGTGTGGAGTACAAAGCAATCAACCTCGCTACTCTTCAGCAACTCGCTGAGGCAAAGAACCTGGAGAAGATCGGCTTGATCGAGCTCCACGAGGCTGGTTTCATCTCCAAAACCCAACTCGTTAAGATCCTGGGTAACGGTGAACTGAAAGCTAAACTGACCGTTCAGGCTAACGCTTTCTCCAAGAAAGCAGAAGAGGCTATCGTAGCTGCCGGCGGCACCATCGAAAAAATTTAATTAACAATCGATTAATAAAACTTCGTGATCACGTCGTCACGAGATCACGTGATCACGAAAAATCGACAAAGTTATGAAACTGATTGAAACATTTAAAAATATCTGGAAGATCGAGGATCTCCGCAACCGTCTGCTGACCACGGCTCTGTTCGTGCTCATCTACCGTTTCGGATCGTTCGTCGTTCTGCCGGGTATTGACCCTACAGCCTTGTCTGCTCTGCATAGCCAGACAGCAGGTGGTCTGATGGCGTTGTTGGATATGTTCTCCGGAGGAGCTTTCTCCAATGCGTCTATCTTCGCCCTGGGTATCATGCCTTATATCTCTGCATCCATCGTAATCCAGTTGCTGTCTATCGCAGTGCCGTATTTCCAGAAGATGCAGAAAGAAGGCGAGTCCGGCCGTCAGAAGATGAACCAGATCACTCGTTATCTGACCGTAGCTATTCTGCTCTTCCAGGGACCGAGCTACCTCGTTAACCTGTCTGTACAGATGGCTCAAGCAGGTCAGCCTTTGGCAATCGGATTCAACTGGTTCACAATCTCTTCGACCATCCTGCTCTGCGCAGGCTCCATGTTCGTGATGTGGCTTGGTGAGCGTATTACCGACCGCGGTGTTGGAAACGGTATTTCCTTCATCATCTTGATCGGTATTATTGCGCGTCTCCCGGGTGCTCTCGTACAAGAGTTCTCCAGTCGTCTGAATGACGCAGGTGGCGGTTTGATCGTGTTCATCGCAGAGATCGTGATCCTGCTCCTCGTCTTCGCTTTTGCGATCATGCTGGTTCAGGGTACACGTCGTATTCCGGTGCAATATGCAAAACGTATTCAGGGTAACAAGCAATATGGCGGCGTACGTCAGTACATTCCTCTCAAGGTCAATGCTGCTAACGTAATGCCGATTATCTTTGCGCAAGCTATCATGTTCATCCCTATCGCTATCGTAGGCTTCCGTGCATCGGAGAGCAATGCCTTCGTTCAGGCGTTCATGGATAACAACGGCTTCTGGTACAACTTCGTATTCGCACTGCTGATCATCGCCTTCACCTATTTCTACACCGCAATCATCATCAATCCTGTTCAGATGGCAGAGAACCTGAAGCTGAACAACGGATTCATTCCGGGTGTGAAACCGGGTAAGAAGACGGCTGAGTATATTGACACTATCATGAGCCGCATCACCCTGCCGGGTTCGATCCTGCTGGCTATCATCGCTATCCTTCCGGCGTTTGCGCGTCTGTTCGGTGTTTCGATGGGCTTTGCACAGTTCTTCGGCGGTACGTCCCTGCTCATCATGGTAGGCGTTATATTGGATACTTTGCAGCAGATTGAGAGCCACCTGCTCATGCGTCACTACGACGGATTCTTCGAGTCCGGCATGCGCATCAAGGGTCGCTCCGGTGCTATGGCCTACTAATTCGTTAGATAGATGATTTTCCTGAAGACTGACGAAGAGGTAGAACTCATGCGGGCAAGCAACATCCTGCTTGGTAAGACTTATGCCGAAGTGGCAAAGGCTATCAAGCCGGGTGTTACTACCGCCCAACTGGATAAGATAGCGTACGAGTTCATTATGGATCATGGCGGACGTCCTGCCTGCCTTGGTTACGAGGATTACCCCGCTACCCTCTGTACTTCGGTGAACGAAGTGGTGGTACACGGTATTCCTTCCGACAAGGTGGTTTTGAAAGAAGGCGATATCATCTCCATTGATTCCTCGATCGAACTCAACGGCTGGCATTCGGATTCCGCTTATACTTTCCCGGTGGGAGAAGTAAGCCCCGAAGTGATGAAACTGCTCAAGACCACCAAAGAGGCGCTCTATCTGGGCATCGAACAGGCGGTGACGGGCAAACGCTTAGGAGATGTGTCTTTCGCGATTCAGAACCACTGCGAAAAAGCCGGCTACGGCGTAGTACGCGAGTTCGTGGGACACGGTATCGGACGCGAGATGCACGAGGATCCGGAGGTATGTAACTACGGTCGCCGTGGAAACGGTATCGTCCTCAAATCCGGTATGACCATGGCAATCGAGCCGATGATCACTCTCGGAAGACGCAATGTCCTCATCGAGGATGACGGATGGACGGCACGTACGATCGATCGCAAACCCGCTGCCCACTACGAACACAGTATCTGCGTTCGGAACGGCAAGGCAGAGATCTTATCCACCTTTGATTTTATCCAGGAAGTCCTGGGAGACAGATTCATCTAATCACTAACCTATTAGTAAACTGAATTATGGCAAAACAAGACAGCATCGAAGTGGACGGAACGGTAGTAGAGGCATTGTCCAACGCTATGTTCCGCGTGCAACTCGAGAACGGACCGCTCATCATCGCTCACATCTCCGGTAAGATGCGTATGCACTACATCAAGATTCTCGCCGGTGACCGTGTCAAAGTGGAAATGAGCCCGTATGACCTGACCAAAGGACGTATCTCGTTCCGCTACAAGTAATGTGAAGTACAAAGGGACAAAGTACAAGGTACCAAGGACCTGAGGCTCACAAGGAATTAATTAACAAAGTAAACACTATTCAGAAATGAAAGTACGTGCTTCGATTAAAAAACGCAATGCCGATTGCAAGATCGTTCGTCGCAAAGGGCATTTGTATGTAATCAACAAGAAGGATCCTAAAATGAAGATGCGTCAAGGATAAGCGTAATCTTTAATTAGAATCAACCACTTCTTAAAAATCAATTATTTTTTAACAAAATTATCCTTAGTATTTAATTATGGCTATAAGAATTGTCGGTGTAGATATACCGCAGAACAAATGTGGCGAAGTCAGCTTGACTTATATCTACGGAATAGGTCGTTCAAGCGCAAAGAAAATTCTCGCAGAGGCAGGCATTGACCCAAGCATCAAGGTAGAGAATTGGACGGATGACCAAGCAGCTAAAGTCCGTGAGATCATCGGAGCAAAATTCAAAGTAGAAGGTGATCTTCGTTCGGAAACACAATTGAACATCAAACGCTTGATGGATATCGGTTGTTACCGTGGTGTGCGCCACCGTATCGGTCTTCCGGTTCGTGGACAGAGCACCAAGAACAACGCCCGCACGCGCAAAGGACGTAAGAAAACTGTTGCAAACAAGAAAAAGGCAACTAAGTAATTTTAACAACCTAATTTTAATTCATCAAGTATTATGGCAAAGAAAGCTATTGCAGCAAAGAAGCGCGTAGTGAAGATCGAGGGCGTTGGCCAGCTTCACGTGATGTCTTCTTTCAATAATGTAATCGTTACGGTTGCTAATGGTGACGGCCAGGTTATCAGCTGGTCTTCCGCTGGTAAACAGGGCTTCCGTGGCAGCAAGAAAAATACTCCGTACGCAGCTCAAATGGCAGCAGCTGACTGCTGCAAGGTCGCATTCGACCTCGGTCTGCGCAAGGTAAAAGCATACGTTAAGGGTCCCGGACAAGGACGTGAGTCGGCTATTCGTGCCTGCGTAGCAGCAGGTATCGACGTAACAGAAATCGTTGATGTTACTCCAATGCCGCACAACGGTTGCCGTCCTCCGAAACGTCGTCGTGTATAATGTTTAATCCTTTAACGTAAAATTTAACAATTATGGCAAGATATATTGGCCCAAAATCTCGCATTGCACGTCGTTTCGGCGAGGCTATCTTCGGCGAGGATAAGGTGCTTGCAAAACGTCCGTATGCACCCGGACAGCACGGCGTTAACCGTCGTAAGAAAAACTCTGAGTATGGTACTCAGTTGGCTGAGAAGCAGAAGGCTAAATACACTTATGGTGTATTGGAAAAACAGTTCCGCCTCCTCTTCGCTAAAGCAGCTCGTACCAAAGGTATTACCGGTGAGATCCTGATTCAGCTTCTCGAGTGCCGCCTCGATAACATCGTTTATCGTCTCGGTATGGCGCCGACCCGCGCAGCTGCCCGTCAGCTCGTTAGCCACCGTCACATCACTGTGGACGGCAAGGTAGTGAACATTCCTTCCTATGAGGTTAAACCCGGTCAGGTAGTAGCTGTTCGCGAGAAAGCTAAATCGCTCGAGGTGATCAACGAGTCCCTCCAGGGCTTCAACCACGCTAAGTACGGTTGGCTCGAATGGAATGAGGGCGAGAAAGCCGGTAAGTTGCTCAATGTTCCTGCTCGCGCAGAGATTCCGGAGAACATTAAGGAGCAATTGATCGTTAAATTCATGGCAATATTAAATTTCATCAAACCTGACAAGGTGATAATGTTGGATTCGAGTGCGAACAAAGGTATCTTTGAGTTTCGCCCACTCGAGCCGGGGTACGGAATTACGATAGGCAATGCTATCCGTCGTGTGCTGCTCGGCAGCCTCGAGGGATACGCAATCTGCACTGTCAAGATCAGCGGTATTGATCATGAATTTGCTACGATCCCCGGTGTAATCACTGACGTTACCAACTTGATCCTCAACCTCAAGCAGATCCGCTTCCTCCATAAGGAGGGTATCGAGGAGGAAACCGAAACGGCTAAACTCCACGTACGCAAAGAGAAAGCGTTCCTGGCAGGTGAGTTCAACACAGTGCTGCAGAACTTCGAGGTGCTCAACCCCGATCTTCAATTGGCAGAACTCGATGACTCGGCTGATTTCGAGATTGAGATCACCATCAATAAGGGTCGCGGATACGTGCCCGGAGATGAGAATCGCAAGAAGGACGATCCTATCGGAACCCTCGCTATCGATTCTATCTACACGCCGATCCGCAACGTCATGATTTCTGTTGACCAGTATCGTGTCGAGCAACGTACCGACTACGAGAAACTCACTATTGAGATTACCACGGACGGTTCCATTGCCCCGCAACAGGCACTCACCGAAGCCGCTAAGATCCTCATCTACCACTTCATGCTCTTCTCTGACGAACGTATCGTTCTTGAGGAGGAGACCAAGAAGAACAACAACGCACTCGACGAAGAGATGCTTCGCATGCGTCAGCTGCTCAACCAGAAACTGCAAGACATGGATCTCTCCGTGCGTGCGCTTAACTGCTTGAAGGCTGCTGAGGTAGAGACACTTGGCGAACTCGTTAAGTACCACCGCGCAGACCTGCTCAAGTTCCGCAACTTCGGTAAGAAATCTCTCACCGAGCTCGACGAACTGCTTGAGCGTAACGGCCTCGCCTTCGGTATGGACATCTCGCGCTACAGAGCGCTTGATTAAAAGAAAAGTAGTTTTCGTAGTTATCGTAGTCTGCGTAGTTTACGTAAATTACGAAATCTACGGAAACAACGGAAATAACATTTTTAATCGCATTAAAAAATTATGAGACATAATAAAAAATTCAATCACCTTAGCCGCAAGGCCAACCATCGCGCTGCGATGCTGTCCAACATGGCTTGCTCGCTGATCATGCACAAGCGTATCAGCACGACCCTCGCTAAGGCTAAAGCGCTCCGTATCTACGTTGAGCCGATCCTCACTCGTGCAAAAGAGGATAACATGAACAACCGTCGTTTGGCTTTCTCCCTGCTCAAACAGAAAGAGGTCGTAACCGAACTCTTCCAGAATGTTGGCGAGAAGATCGCAAACCGTCCGGGTGGTTACACACGTATTCTCCGCACCGGTTTCCGTTTGGGCGATGCAGCTGAGATGTGTATCATCGAGCTCGTAGATTACAACGAGAACATGCTCAAGGAGAGCAAGAAGGCAACCAAGAAAGCTACCCGCCGTGCTGGCAAGAAAGCCGTTAAAGAGGCTGTAGAAGAGGTTGCTGCAGAAGCTGCTGCTGAGTAAATCTCCAATGTCAAATCTCAAATGACAATTTGAATTATGTTTTTGGATGCAACCAAACATAATGAAAACGTGACAGATCTCGCCAACTGCAAGGTTGGCGAATCTGTTTCCGTTTCCGGCATGATCCACAATGTCCGCGTGACGAAATGGGGTGGTTTTATCGTGCTCCGCAAGTCCCGTGGCTTGTTGCAAGCGGTAGTGAGCAACGAGACCTCGAAGTTCTTCGATGAACAGGGCAACGAAATCGCGATGAATGACCTCTGCCGCGAGATGGCCATTACCCTTACCGGTACTATCAACGAGGCGAAGATCAAAGACCCCGCTGCGTTCTACAACACCATTGAGATCGCAGTAGCCGAGGTACGCGTACTCTCGCGTCCGACAACTGCCGAAGTGGTGGATATGAACGCCCTCAAGTTCGGTGACGAGGAGACCCTGCTGCGCTATAAGTTCGATAACCGTCAGGTGACGCTCCGTAACCCGCGCGACATGGCGATCCTCAAAGTGCAAAGCACTATCGCTCGTGCTTTCGGGGAGTTCCTGTCTGCTAACGGCTTCACACAGATCTTCACCCCGAAGATCGTGTCCGAAGGAGCAGAAGGCGGTGCGAACGTCTTCAAGATGGATTATTTCGGCAAGCAGGTCTATCTCGCGCAGAGTCCGCAGTTCTACAAACAGATCGGCGTCGGCGTCTATGAGCGCGTCTTCGAGATTGCGCCCGCTTACCGCGCAGAGAAACACGCTACCTCCCGCCACCTCAATGAGTATATCTCCCTCGATGTGGAGATGGGCTTCATCAAAGGTCAGGAGGATGTCATGACCCTCGAAGCAGCCCTGCTGCGTCATATCATCGCTACGGTGGAGAAAGACTGCGCGCATGAGCTCCAACTGCTCAATGCCGTTAATCCTGTTCTCCCGGAGCAAGTGCCGGCCTGGAAATTGAGCGAGGTACACGAGATTCTCTTCGAGAACGGTCTCTGTGAAGCAGATCACCGCGGCGAGGATGACCTTGCGCCGGAAGAGGAACGCGCTATCTGCAAGTACGCCTTCGAGAAATACGGTTCGGACTTCGTGTTTGTGACCCATTTCCCGTCGGAGCACCGTGCTTTCTATGCAATGGACGATCCAGAGGATCCGTCTCTGACACTCAGCTTCGACCTCCTCATGCGCGGTCTGGAGATCACCTCCGGCGGTCAGCGTATCCATAAGGAAGCCGACTACCGCGAGAAGATGATCCGTCGTGGTATGAACCCCGATGCGTTCCATTTCTACCTCGATACCTTCAAGAACGGCATGCCTCCTCATGGTGGCTTCGCTATCGGTCTGGAGCGTATCACGGCTTGCTTCTTAGGCATCGCCAACGTCAAGGAATGCTCGATGTTCCCCCGCGACATCAACCGCGTAGCTCCTTAAAAAATTATTGCAGACCCTCCATTTGGAGGGTTTGCTTTTAATAGGGGCATATCCTTTCTAATTCTTTGAGAAAGATAGAAAAAGTCTTTTTTTCTTGCATATGTGCGAAAAATTTTGTAATTTTGCACCCGATTTAAGAGAAGGTCAAATAAGAAGCATGAAAAAAAAGAACAAGGATAAGAATCTGCAACCTCGGCTTACGATGCCGTACGTAGCACGGCTTTTGATGGCAGAAGTGGGCGAATCGAAGTATTGGCGGACTGTGAAAGATCTGATTTGTCGCCCCGGAGAAATGATGGCTGATTACCTGAACGGCAAACGCAAAGAGTATCTGCAACCTTTCCAGTTGCTGCTGGGGATATTGATTTTGTTTGGTATCGTGCTGTTTATCGTGCCTGCGGAGGTGAAACATTACCAGCCGCGCGAGCAGATGTTCATGGAGATGGTACAATCGTCCAACGACCTGACACCCGATGCGATGGAAGTTATAGAGGTGTTCCGCAAAGGCATTCACGGGATAGATGCCTATGTGATCTGGAATGAAGAGCATATGGAGTTCGGCTTGCTGACGCGTTCGATCTTGCTGATTGTCTTTTGCTGGTTGCTTTTCCGCCGTTCTGAACGTGACAATTGCCCTTATCCTATCGAAGGCAAGTACAAATACAATTTCGCGGAGATACTGACGGCGCATATTTATATTATTTGTCAGCTGCAACTGCTGAGCACGATATGGGTCTTGGTTGTGGGCTGGTTTGTGCCGGTTTTGGATTTCAGTCCGTATATTTTCCCTGCTTTTATTACCTGGATTGTACTCTTTGTGGACTACCAACAGCTCTTCCGCCGCCGGTGGTATGACACGCTTTGGCGCACTATAATGAGCGCAATGTGGATTCTCTGATTAGGGCGCAAAGATGCCGGTTCCATGAAAATATGTAAATAAATTCGCTTTTTTTGACAAAATTCTTGTATGTCAAACTTTAAAAACTTAGTATGATGAAAAAGTTCTATGTTTTTCTGCTGGCAGCAATCAGCAGTCTGTGCGCCATGGCGCAAAACGGGCAGGTGCCGCAGTGGCTTACTGCTCTGATCAACGAAAATCAAGGTCTGATTGATTCCGCCAGCTGGTATAATCCGCATCCTGCTGCGCCGTACAGCCGCACGTATGTCGTGTATTACAACCAGCCGCTCTATCATGACGATCCGCAGAGTGCGCGCTTTCATATGCGTGCCTTGATCACCGTTGATACGCGCAATGATGTGACAAAAGCGGTCAATCATGTTTATTGCTCGGGTTACTCGATTGATTATCCGTATTTGATGAATCCGGATTCGATGTTTGCCAAAGACAAAGGATCTACGGTCGAGATAACAAAACGGTATAACGCGAACTATATTCTGATCGAGCACCGTTATTTCCAATACTCGGCTCCAGACAAATGCTGGGAGGATTTGGATCCGCTGACGGCGGAAGAAGCGGCTGCGGATTTTCATAATCTGTTCGACGGATTGAAGAAAGTGCTGAAAGGCAAATGGGTGATGTCGGGTGTAAGCAAAGGTGGCATAACGACCCTGCTTCAACACGCTTTCTATCCCGAAGATATGGACGTTTATTTGCCGTACTCGGCGCCGTTCTTTGATAGTGAGAAAGACACGACGATGTGCCAATATTGGTATTTCAAGGGTTGGAACAAAGAGTACCTCGATTATTTCATGTCAATCCGCAAGAAGGGCCTATCGGGTCTTTTCAATAAACCGAGCACGAACACTATTTGGCCTATTTATCATAAGATGAATAGCGGCGGCAATACCTCTCAGGCGGCCGCGGACACCTTGGCTGCTCTTTATATGTCGGGGGTAGCGGGTTTCGGATTTAATGCGCATGCTTATTCGGACACCGCTAAGATTCGCAAGGAGATGGCGCTCAACGACAGTGTGATGCGTTCTTACGGATGGAGTGAGCCGAACGATACTGTGATGTCTTTCTGGTTCTCGAAAGACACCTTCTCGCTGAAGACTTTCAGTGCATGGATCGATACGCTGCGTAAATACCCTGATCCGGCTAAAGGTCCGGCTCGCCGTATTGAACGCCGCCGGATAGTTCCTTACGGCATCAGCGAAAAAGCATGGTGGGGAACAGATACGCTGCATATCGGCAGTGCGATGGCGTACGAGTATCAATCCAAACACGAATTAGGATACTATGATTTTCGCTTTGACGATATTTGTCCTAATCAGCAGGAGGCTGCAGCGGCTAACAATTTCTGGCAGATTTACGCCGGCAATTGCCGAGATTTTGGCTTTCCTTTCAAGGACGTTACTTTCAGCCGCAATCTATATGACCGGACGATGGAAGCCACGAAGAATGCTACCAAGCCTATTATCCTTATTTATGGCGAAGATGATACCTGGACAGGTGCAGCGGTGAAAGATCAGTTCATCAACGGCACGAACGTACAGAAGTTTATCCTGCCGGCGCAGAATCATTTAGTTTCGTTTACTGCCAATACCGACCCATCCAAGACCGCGCAGATCACTGCAATCTTAGACCGCGTTCTCGGTGGGGCGCAAGGCATGGATGAACTACAAAAGCCCGCCGTGCAAGGCTCCAAAGTGTTCCGCAACGGACAGCTCTTTATCATCCGTGACGGCAAGACCTATAATGCCTTAGGGCAACGTATCCAATAACCTATTCCCTCTCCCCAAAGAGACTCGCGCGAGTCTCTTTTTTTGAACCTTTGCGTCCGAAATATGTGCAATTTTTCACCAAAAAGGTGTAATTATAAGAAATATTGCTATACACACTTGTGTATGTGAAAAAAAAGTAGTACCTTTGCATCAAAAAATTGTTAGTACCATGATTCTATTAGGGTTTGATATCGGCAGTTCGTCCGTCAAAGCTTCGCTGGTAGAGGCGGAGAGCGGGCAATGTATCGCATCGGCTTTTTATCCCAAACAGGAGGCGCCTATTATCTCGCATCAGGCAGGGTGGGCGGAGCAGGATCCCGCCAAATGGTGGGAGTACGCGCAAGCGGCTTTCAAAGAGGCGGTCTCCAAATCTCAAATGTCAAATCTCAAATGTCAAATTTCCAATGACATCGCCGCCATCGGCATCAGTTATCAGATGCACGGTTTGGTCTGTGTGGACAAGGATCAGAACGTGCTCCGTCCCGCTATTATCTGGTGTGACAGCCGTGCGGTTCCCTATGGCGAAGAGGCTTATCGCGCTCTGGGTGAAGCCTATTGCCGGGAGCACTATCTTAACTCGCCGGGTAACTTCACTGCCGCCAAGTTGGCGTGGGTCAAAGCGAACGAACCGGAACTCTATGCCCGTATTGACAAGATCATGCTGCCGGGCGATTACATCGCTATGCGCCTCACGGGCGATGCGGTGACCACCATGAGCGGTCTGAGCGAGGGCATCCTCTGGGATTTCAAAGAAGGAACGCCCGCGTACGCCTTATTGGAGCACTATGGCATCGACCCCGCGATCCTATGCGATACCAAACCGACTTTCGGCATCCAGGGATCCGTCACCAAAGAGGCTGCGGAACTCTTAGGCATCCCTGCCGGCATCCCTGTCTCGTATCGCGCCGGCGATCAGCCGAACAACGCCCTCTCATTGGGCGTCCTGCATGCCGGGGAGATCGCTTCTACAGCCGGCACTTCGGGAGTCGTCTATGGCGTCATCGACCAAGTGGCATACGACCCCCTCTCGCGTGTAAACCCCTTTGCACATGTCAATTACACCCCGGCAGATCCCCGTTTGGGCGTTCTGCTCTGCATCAACGGAACAGGTATTCTCAACTCATGGATGCGCCATCAGGTCGCGCCGGATCTCAGTTATCCGCAGATGAACGAAGAGGCATCCAAAGCGCCCGTCGGTTGCGCCGGACTGAGTATTCTTCCCTTTGGTAACGGCGCAGAACGAATGCTCTGCAACGAGGAGCGCGGATGCTCTGTCCACGGACTCAGTTTCACCCAGCACACCCGTGCACATCTGCTCCGGGCGGCGCAAGAGGGTATTGTCTTCTCATTCATGTACGGCATCGAAATCATGCAGCAGATGGGGCTTAACATCTCCACCATCCATGCCGGCAACGCGAATATGTTCCTTTCGCCGATCTTTCGCGAGACCTTAGCCGGTGTCTCAGGAGCAACGATCCTGCTTCACGACACGGACGGAGCGGCCGGAGCAGCCAAAGGCGCAGGAATAGGAGCCGGTATCTACAAAACACCCGAAGAGGCATTCCGTTCCCTCCAAACCCTTGCGACCATCCGTCCTAACCATCAGGACGAGTACCGCGAAGCCTACAACCGCTGGAAAGCAAAACTAAATAACTAATAATAAATCATTTAACACCTCTATGAGCTAGGAGGGCTTCCTTCCTCGAGACGTAAACCGAAGCCGCTTGCGGCTGTTTGCGGCTCGAAGAGTGGGAGCAAGGCGAAAGATCATATGAGTGCGCAGGCACGAATCGTTCTAAGCCTTAGCTCACACGACATGAAAGAGTATTTCCCTGAGATCGGTAAGATCCAATTTGAAGGCCCGGAGTCCAAGAACCCGATGGCATTTCACTACTATGACGCTGAGCGCGTCGTAGCCGGTAAAACAATGAAAGAGTGGATGCGTTTCGCTATGGCTTGGTGGCACACCCTCTGTGCGGAAGGCGGCGACCAGTTCGGAGGCGGAACGAAGAAGTTCCCGTGGAATGAAGGCGCTAACGCTTTGGAGATCGCCAAGCACAAAGCCGATGCGGGATTCGAGATCATGCAGAAACTCGGCATCCCTTATTTCTGCTTCCATGACGTGGATCTCATCGCCGAGGGCGATTCGGTAGAAGAGTACGAAGCCAACCTCGCTGCCATCACCGATTACCTCAAGCAGAAAATGGACGAGACCGGCATCAAACTACTGTGGTCCACGGCTAACGTGTTCAGTAATCCCCGTTATATGAACGGCGCCAGCACGAACCCCGATTTCGATGTAGTAGCGCGTGCTATCGTCCAGATCAAGAACGCGATGGACGCCGGTATCAAACTGGGCGCAGAGAACTATGTCTTCTGGGGTGGTCGCGAGGGCTATATGTCGCTCCTCAATACCGACCAACGCCGCGAGAAAGAGCACATGGCTACTATGCTCCGCATGGCTCGTGATTATGCGCGCGCCAAAGGATTCAAAGGAACGTTCCTTATTGAGCCGAAGCCATGCGAGCCGTCCAAACATCAGTACGATGTCGATACCGAGACCGTCATCGGTTTCCTCAAAGCGCATGGACTCGACAAGGATTTCAAGGTCAATATAGAGGTGAATCACGCCACCCTCGCAGGCCACACGTTCGAACACGAACTGGCTTGCGCCGTTGATGCCGGTATGCTCGGTTCGATCGACGCCAACCGCGGTGACGCCCAGAACGGATGGGACACCGACCAGTTCCCTATTGATAACTTCGAACTCACACAGGCTTTCATGCAGATCGTCCGCAACGGCGGTTTCGGAACAGGCGGTACGAACTTCGACGCCAAGACACGCCGTAACTCCACCGACTTGGAGGACATCTTCATCGCCCATATCAGCGGCATGGACGCTTGCGCACGCGCTCTGCTCAATGCCATCGAGATCCTCGAGAAGAGCCCGATCCCGGCTATGCTCAAAGAGCGTTACGCTTCCTTTGACGGCGGCATCGGAAAGGACTTTGAGGAGGGAAAACTGACCTTCGAGCAGGTCTATGAGTACGGCAAGAAGGTCGGAGAACCCAAACAGACCAGCGGCAAACAAGAGCTCTACGAAACCATCGTCGCCCTCTATGCCAAGTAAATTTGAAGATTTGACATTTGAGATTTGAAAATGACTAAATACAAATTAAATCTGTTTTTTATCGTCCTCGTGGCGGTAATCGGAGGACTGCTGTTCGGGTACGACACAGCAGTCATCTCCGGCGCAGAGAAAGGACTGGAGCAGTTTTTCGGTAACGCAAAGGACTTTGTTTATTCCGACTTCTGGCATGGTTTCACGTCCAGTAGTGCGCTCATCGGCTGCATCATCGGAGCGTTCCTTTCCGGTATCCTCTCCCAGCGTTTCGGGCGCAAGCGTACGCTCTTCGTTGCCGGCGTGCTGTTCTACCTCTCCGCATGGGGTTCCTATGCCCCGGAAACGGGTATTCTGCCTTACGGAGAACCCACCAAAACCCTGCTCATCGTCTTCAACCTCTACCGCATCTTAGGCGGTATTGGTGTCGGCTTGGCTTCGGCTATCTGCCCGATGTATATTGCGGAGATCTCGCCGGCGGAAAAACGCGGAGCACTCGTCTCTTGGAACCAGTTCGCCATCATCTTCGGTCAACTTGTGGTCTATTTCGTCAATTACCTCATCGTCCGTGCGCATATCGATGATCCGGCGGTGGTGGAATGGACGCAACAGATTGGCTGGCGTGTGATGTTCCGCTCCGAGTGCGTGCCCGCTGCGGCGTTCGCACTGCTCATACTCCTTGTACCCGAGAGTCCCCGTTACCTCGCACTCAAAGGACACGACCATAAAGCGATTGCCGTCCTCTCCAAACTGCATCCCGAGGAGCATGCCCGGCAGATTGTCCGTGAGATACATGAGACCGCGGTCGAGAACCGCGAACCCCTCTTTGCCTTCGGATGGATGGTTATCTTTGTGGGAATCATGCTCTCTGTCTTCCAGCAGATTGTGGGGATCAACGCCGTGCTCTATTTCGCACCCCGTATCTTCGAATCGATGGGTGTCGCTAACCCGATGATCTTCACCGTCATCATGGGGGTCGTGAATATCGGTTTCACGCTCCTGGCGATTTTCACCGTGGAGAAACTCGGCCGCAAACCGCTCCTTGTTGTCGGCTCGCTCCTTATGGCGGTCGGTGCTTTCGGTGTCGCGCTGACGAATATGACCACACTCCCAGCGTGGGTGGCGGTGATGAGCATTCTCATCTATAGCGCTTCGTTCATGTTCAGTTGGGGACCTATATGCTGGGTCTATATGGCGGAACTCTTCCCGAACACTATCCGTTCGCAGGCAACCGCCATCGCCGTGGCGTTCCAATGGATCAGCAATTTCGTCGTCTCTTCTTCGTTTGTACCGTTGTATAACTACAGCCATGCCATGGTCTATATCCTGTATGGCGTGATCTGTCTCATAGCGGCGCTGTTCGTGTGGAAACTCGTGCCCGAAACGAAAGGCAAAACGCTCGAACAAATCACCACGATGTGGCGGGAAAAGAGCAAACGATGATATCTAAAAGGAAGCGACCCGTTTGGATCGCTTCTTTTTCTATTCCATCCGCCAATCTTGGCGGATCTGGTTAATAATGTATGTTTATTTTCCGGCATTATATGCCGTTGTTTCCTTCGTTTGTTAGCCCGGAATTTTATTCCGGTTTACGGTGTCCTGTGTCCGGCACCTCCGTTGCCGGATTTACCGTCCTTTGGTGTCCTGCTCCCGTGAGTTTCTGCGAGTGAGGATTACGTCCCTGACAAGGAGCGTAAGCTCCGCCTCTTTGTCCATTAGCCCGGCATCGTATGCCGGTCAATTTCGTTCATTGATTCGGCATTCTATGCCGCCTCATCGTGCATTTTGTCGCATTCTTGTGTCTTTAAACATTAAACTTTCAACATTCAACTAAAAATCTCGGATTTTTCTTGTATATCTCAAAATTTTTTAGTATCTTTGCACCCGCATTTGACATTATGGCTGATACTAGAGTATTCATAAGTAGCGTCCAACGTGAGTTTGCCCAAGAACGGCGGCAACTATGCGATTATATCCGCACAGACGGCTTGCTTGGGCGTTTCTTTGTACCCTTTATCTTCGAAGACATGCCAGCTTCCGAGGTCTCCGCACACCCGAATTTATCCAAGCGGACGACTTCCGGACGATAATTTATCGTCAGGAAAAAGTGTCAGACCCAGCCGAAAAAGTAACTGAGCGGCCTCAAAAAGTAACGGAGCTAGACGAAAAAAGTAACCAAGCGGAGCAAAAAAGTAACCAAGTGCGTTTAACTGCAAAGCAGCGAAAAGTGTTAGAGTTCTGCGACGAAACACCTCGTACAGCGCAAGAGATCTTGGAAAAGGTTGGGGTAAAATATCAGACCAAGACACGAGAGCAGTATGTCAATAAATTAGTGCTTGCCGGACTTTTGCGTCCGACCACCGTCCACAGAAACGACTCCAACCGCCGTTACATCACCGCATATCCATCCACCGACCGATGAGCGGGACACAACCGAGAGAAGACCGAGAAAAAAGAAATAAATTTGCATATATCAATAATTTATACTACCTTTGCACTCGTTTTGTTCACGGAATCATACAAAACCAAGATGAAAAAAACACTTTTAGAAATTAGTCTTTTCTTGTTGAACTTGGCGCTTCTTGGCCTGTTCGCGGGCTGCGCAGAACATGAGCACAGCGACGAGGCGGTAGCGTTGAGCGAGGAGATTGTCGAAGAAGGATTTTCGGATATCGAGCATGCTATGCAGCGGGTGGACAGTGCACAGCAGGCGGGCTTGTTCACGGCTGTACGTGCCAATACTGTTAAGGCGATGCTGCATGAGAATGCGGACAAGCTGCAACTGGCTGCCTATTATGCCGAGAAAGCGATCGCCGCAGAAGGTAAACAAACTATCAAAACACCCGCTGACAGCACGCTCTATTGCGTGGCCCGATGGATACTGTCGGATGTCACTTTCACCAACGGTGAATATGGAAAATCGCTTTCGCTGGCCAAGGAAATCCTTACTTTTATAGGCGAAGGTGATTCCCCCGAAGACGTGATCATGCGATGCAGGGCGTTGACGACGATAGCGGAGTGTGAAAGCGAATTGAACCACATTGACGAAGCGGAACGGCTGTTCTTGCAATGCGTCGATATGCTTATGCAGAGCACTGAGAGTGCCACCGATTATAGCGATATCGATCCGCTTATCTACGCCTTGTTGTCCCTCAACGACCTGTATATTGACAACCATATGCCCGAGAAGGCCATCCCTCTTCTGCCCAAGTTGGACACGACCGTCAACCGTCTGGCACGAGCTTGCGATGAGGAGGATTGGATATTGATCAAACGCCGCAATAACGCGACTATCAGCAAAGCCATGGTCTATGCGGCCAACGGACAGTATAACCAAGCACAAGCCCTTTTGCGTGTACATCAGCAGTCACAAGGTTTGGACGCAAGCGACATGACGGCGGCGGGGGTCTGTCTGACCATGATAGGTCGGTACGACGAGGCAGTACGGCTATTCGATGAAGTGGACACGATGATGCGTGCTAACGGCGAGTTGGTGACCGACATCTATGTCAAGACCTTGCTCAAACACAAGTATGATGCGCTGCAACGGGCAGGGCGCATGGCTGAGGCGATGAGGGTCGGTGATGATATGCTGCAATTGACCGACTCGCTGCAACGGCAGGAGCAACTGACCAATGTGGAGCAGATGCAGCAAATCCTGCGACAGGAAGAGGAAATAGCCCAAAAGCGCCAATCCATCAGTACGCAGCGCATTATTCTCATCGCTGCTTTGTTGCTGTTGCTGTTGTTATGCTACATCATCTGGCGCGTGCGTCGCGACAACCGCTTATTGACTGAGAAGAACCGCCGTCTCTACGAACAGATCGAGCAGCGCGAACAAGCGAAGCAGGAGCAACAGCGCTATTGGCAGGCGCAACCGGAAGAAAGCCTCACGCCCGAACAGCAACTATACCGCCGTCTGTGCACACTGATGACTGAACAGCAGCCTTACACGGACGAGCACCTAAACCGTGATTCGCTAGCCCGGCTTCTGAACACCAATGCCAAGTATGTGGAACAGGCGATCCGTGAGTGTTCGCATGGCGAGACCGTCATGGACTTCATCACCCGTTATCGTCTGGAGCATGTGGCGCATCTGCTCAAAACCACGGGCGATCCTATTGCCCTTATCGGCGAGCTATCCGGTATCCCCAGCCGCGCCACCCTTGCCCGCCTTTTCCGAAATACCTACGGCATGTCGTGTAGCGAGTATCGCCAAATTGCCGGACAAAAATAGCAATATTCCTGATTTGAGACATATTTTTCCACCAGTGAGACGTCAGTTTCACTGGTTTTTTGTAATTTTGCACCAAATTTGTGAAATAGTACAATTTATTAACAAAAAACAAAAAATCGTATGAAAACAATCAAATTATTTGCAGTTGTATGCTGCGCGCTGGTATGCGCATTTACGTTCAGTTCGTGTGAAAAACAGACAACGGCTACGTACGCAGTCGGTCTCTTCGATTACGGCGGTGGTTCCGGTGTAATCATGGATTATGCTGATCTTGAGAATTATCTGACTGGCAAAGAATGTCCTATGGCAGATACTTGGACTATCACGGATGCCAGCTTGGAGAAATGTGACCAGCAGGCAAAGGCTAAGTTTGAAAACCTGGTTAAGAACTTGTCTCGTGAAGAAATTGCCGAAAAGCTAAGCACCGATTTTTATTTTACGTACGGTTGCAAGCGCAGCAAACCGGAACCTGCGGCTACTATAGGCGAATGGAAATATCCTGCCGAGTAACGATTTGAAGTTTTATCGATGTTGTTTAACAAAATTTTATTTAAAATTATGAAGAAATTATTTAGTTTTTTTGCTATTTGCTGCGCCAGCGCAATGCTGTTTACAGCTTGTGAATCGGGATCATCTGTTAATTATCCCACATCTTATTTGTACGAAGTAGGGCAGGATATTCAATATCTGTGCTATGATCCGTACGAAGCTGCCGAAATCCAAACGGCTTTCAACAAGGCTATCGGCAATGACGGTAGTATGATTGTGGCGCATAAGGCTCCGCAAGACGAACAGATGAAAGCTGCTTGTGAGGAAGTTAAGAAACAACATGCCGATGCGAAGAGTATTTACCTCAAGTATGACCTCTATCGCATAACGGATTCTGCTGAACCCGGCGTTGAGAAAAAGTCGGAAATCATCGGTTCTTATATCATGGGCCAAGCCCTCACCAAGACCTACACATACTATTCCATCCTCAGTAACGAAGATGAAGCGTATGCTGCCCTCGAAGCCCAAAAGGAAAGTCTTGATGAGACTGTCTATAATAACAGTTATCACACCCTTCTCCGCTTGTTAGGCGTTCATAAATCTTCCGGAGGCTCTTACGTCCATTCGGAGTCTGTTTTTGAAGCTCGTTTCCGCAATGTATTCGACAAATTGGAAGAAGATTATCCGCCGTTTGATACCTATGTGGCTACCGTTTGCGACTCGATTGCTAATGCACATGCCTCAGATGTCTTGACCGTAGAGGCGAAGGTTCAGGTTGTTAAATACCAATTCCTCAAAGAGGGACAAACGGAAGTCTGGAAGCACACCTTCGCACCGACTGTACAATAATCTCTCCCATTCCTTAAAGCGGAGCTCACAATTCGTGGGCTTCGCTTGTACTAACACTCGCGCGACTGCGGGCGTTTGGGGACCCCAATAGAAAAACGGGACTTCGGTCCTGTTTTTTTATGGGGGCATTACATAATTGCAAAATTGCACAACATTGTGGCTCTACATTATTCCGAAAAGTAAATGGAAAGCCCTTTAATGCGTACTATACTTTCCCAAATCTATTCTTTTTTACTACGATTTGGGAAAATATAACGCTGTTTTTTACTCGAACAAATAGCCCTTATCATCGTTAATTGCCCCGAATGTTATCCGGTTTCGTCCGTTGATTCGGCATTCTATGCTGCCTCATCGTGCATTTTTGCTGCATTCTTGCGGCAATTATCATCCATTTTCGCGCAATATGCAAAAATTATTTGCATATGTCAAAAAAAAGTAGTACCTTTGCACGAAGAGATCGTGCAAGAAATGAATAACTACCATGCCCTGTCCACATAATCACATAGATTGCCCCTGTACAAAAGAGGGATGTCCGCGACACGGAAAATGTTGCGAGTGCGTAGCTCACCACAAAGCACACGGAACCAAACTACCGGCATGCTTGAGAGGAATTGAATGGGAAAAATAATCAAGAAAGGTAAAAAGTAAAAAGTATCGATTTTTGAAGATCAATGGATAACTTCGTAGCTATAGATTTTGAGAGCGCATTAACAAGTTAGAAGTAAGTGATTTGATATGAAAAAGACCATTCAAAACATAGCCGGCTATATGCTTGGAGGAGTGATGTTCGTAGTGCTTTTGCCGACGATTATGTGGCTGGCATCAGGAATGCCGGCATTGGAACATATCGGCGCATTGCGTGCATCCCTGACAGGACTGTTGATGGTGGGCGGCTTAACACTCAGCGTGTGGACTATTGTCTATATGAAGCGTCGCGGCAAAGGTAATCCGATGGACGCTTTCGGACATGAGGTGGCTCCTCGCACGCAACATCTGATGACGGAATGTCCTTACCGCATCAACCGCAATCCGATGCTGACTGGGACGCTTGTCTATCTCGCATCGTTTATCGTTTGGCTATGGACGTGGCAGGCTCTGTTGGTGTGGGTTATTTTCTTCGCTATCATGTTCGTGCAAGTGCTGACAGAAGAGAAACGTCTCCGTCGGGATTTTGGCGAAGAATATGAGTCTTATTGCCGTCGCACAGGGCGGTTCTTACCATGGACATGTAAAAAATGAACTTTCAGATTTTTGGCAAGAAACAAGCCCCGACATTACTGTACGAGATATTCCTTCCTCTCATTCGTTTGGTGGAAGAGCGGTTTCGTATCATAGCCGTGGAGGTGGACGGTTTTACGCTTGGCAAGCACACACGCTTCACCTCTGTGGACGACCAAGCTTCGCAAATCATTGCCTATGTGCAAGCGCATTGCGACGGACATTTGGATTGTGCCTATGGCCTGTCGCTTGGCGGTAAAATCCTTTCGCGTATCTTGGAGCGAAATGTACTGACCATTGACCATGCCATCCTTGACGCGGCTCCTTTGCTGCCTTTGCCCAATTGGCTTGTCAATCCTCTGCGGCACTACCAGGCAATCAACGTCTGGACATGCTACCATTGGACGGGATTTTGGAAAGCCGTCTTCCGCAACCACTATTTCGATGTGCTGCTGGATGAATGCAAGAAAACATGGCCGTGGGGTGGCAGACAGGCCGTCTTAGATGGCTACAAGTCCGTTTATACCAACAAGTTGGAATCCATCTCCGGCAATGACATCCATTTCTGGTATGGCACGAAAGAAGCGTTTGTCGCCAAGCCGCAAGCGAAACATCTGCTTTCGCTTTATCCTCAGGCACATGTCGAGATTTTCGAAGGCATGAACCATGGTCAGCTCCTTGTTGATCATCCGGAAGAGATAGTCCAACGAATCATTCAAATTATTTCATCGTCATTTGTCAACCGTTATTTCGAACCAATCGACATCGAGCCAGCCGGCGTCGTTGTGTTTGCGGGTGTCACGGGAACAGAAGAGACCCACCTGCGCGCCGATCCAATGACCTTCCACGGCTTGGAACTCCTCGCCGGCTTTCGTCCAATGCTTGCCGTCGGTACTCGTGTAGAACTGACCGCGCTGGGTATCCGACATCTTCACACGCAGATAAACCCATTCGTTCGTTACGGGCACTTGTAAGGGGAAAGACGCTTTACGGCCCGTGACGATCATGCCGGCTTGCTCCGCGCCTTGCATCTTCTTATGGGCGTTGGGCGTGAAGCGTACGCGGGTGGTAGCGGTAAAAGCGACCGCCGGGATTTTCTGCAAGAGCAGGTTCGGCATCCAGTCGTCCTCTTCTCGTGGCGCGCTATAGAGCCGCAAGCGGCTGTTGGCGGCGTCGCAGAAATACCATTGCGGCAACACCCTTCCGCCTGACCATTGCCAATCGAGCGCCAACTCCGTGCTGTCAAACTCATCTCTGCGCACAAAATTCGCCCACGAGGGCTGAGAATTTTTAATTTTTAATTTTTCATTTTTAATTTCCATGACGGGTTCGCCGTTATTGCCCATGACAGGCCAATCGTTCTCCCATTTGAGCGGTTGCATGTGTACGATGCGTCCGGCTACACCCACATCCTGGAAATGGATGAAGAATCCCTCTCCTTCGGGCGTTTCGATCCAGCCGCCTTGGTGAGGTGCGTTGATGGCGGTAGCGCCTTGCGCGAGCGTCACTTTCAGTTCGTACGGACCGTAGATATTCTTGCTTCGCTGCACGACTTGCCAACCGGTTGAAACACCGCCCGCGGGGTGCATGATATAATAATAACCATTGCGTTTGTAGAGCTTCGTTCCTTCGCTCGTGGGATGTTCCTCGTGTCCGTCGAAGATGATCCGGCTTGGGGTCTTGAGAGACAAACCATCCGCTGTCAGTTCCGCCATCATCAGCACGGATTTCAGACCGAAACGGCTTCCTGCCACGCCGTGACTCAGCCAAACGCGTCCGTCCTCATCCCATAACGGACAGGGATCGATGTAGCCTTTTGCCGGAATGACGAGGACAGGGGATTCCCATTCCATGGGAAAGTTGAGAGTTGATGATTGATTTTTGAAAGGTTTACTGCGGATGCAGTAGATGCCTCGGTCGGGATCGCCGTAATAGATCCAGATCCGTCCGTCGTGCTCGCGGATAGCAGGTGCCCAGACGAAGTTTCCGGCTACTTTGTCTCCCTCTTTATAGCCCGGCAGTTGATAGCGGATCGCCGCATCAACAATCTCCCAATGTACCAGGTCTTTAGAAGCAAGGATCTGCAATCCCGGCACGTTGTTGAAGGACGACGAGGTCATCAGATACGTGTCCCCGACGCGGCAGACATCCGGGTCGGAGTAGTCGTACGGCAGAATAGGGTTGGTGTAACTCGGAACAGCTGCACAAGCCGCTCCCAGGAAGGCAAAAATAGCCATCAGAAAAACATACAATCGTTTCATGGTCTGTTCGTTTGAATTCAAATGATGTGCAAAGGTACGAAAAAAAATCCACATATGCAAGTTTTGCATTCAGATTGCTGTGTTATTACACCACTTTGGGCGAAAAATATACCTTTGACGCAAAAAAAAAGAGTGTGCCGGATTGCCGGCACACTCTTTTTCAATGAACAGAAGGGTTATCAAAGTTGCGTACCCAAAGCGTCATAACGAACGCCGTTTTTCTCGATGACGAGTTTGCCGTTTACAATGCGTTTGGTAGCAGCAGCGTTGGTGTTGACATTGGAGATGGCTTGTGTAGCACCCAGTACACAGTACACTTTTTTGCCTTTGGAGTTGAGTGCATCCACGGTGATTACGCCCTCCTTGGTGATTGTCACATTACCGGAAACGAGGAACCAAGCGTTATTGATCAGGCGCTGGGCTACATCCACGATGGCGGCATATGAATAGCGGAGTTGACCGTTTGGCGTCATACCCGGAGAAGCAGCAACTGTTCCCGGTTCGTGCGAATCATTGATAGGATAAGTACCTTCTCCCAGAAGTGTATCTCCTTCCGCAACATAGAACTGCAGGCCGAGCATTTTGTTGCCATCCATAGCGTCCACATATAGCCATCCGGCATCTGCGTACTCCGGATCAACGGAGAACGTAGCAAACTGCTGGTTGAAGTCCGCTTTCGCCTCGTCAAACTCATAGGGGTTCGGTATTGTGGCATTGATGGCGATCGTGAACTCCGGCACATCGGTTTTGTCCTCGCTGTTGAGGCAGAGGAGCGTACCGGTAACAAGTGCAGTACTGTCTGCCGCGTTATAGTTCATGGTGAGGTTCGCCTCCAAAACAGTAAAGTATTTGTACAGGTTCCCAGCGGTAATGTCCGTAACTACATAGCAGTAATCAGCCACCAGTTCTTTCTCGGTATAAGTGCCGCTTGTCTCTCCGAAATCAGCAGGAACGGCAGCGAGGGAAATATATTGTGTATGCTCAGCGTTGTAGCCGATAACCTGCCAGCTGTTGTCGTCGAATACCGCCAGATCCACGTTTTCGAAGGTCAGCACTTGCTCACGGGATTTCGCAGGCTTGGTGTAGCTGAGATTGAGGGTATAGAGCGTGTTGTCGAAACAGAGGACAGAACCGGTGATCAGGATGTTTCCCTTCTCGTATTGCAGTTCCAGACTGCCGCTGAAAGCGTTGGTCTCCACGTCATCCATCGGATCCGCCGTACGAACGGTAACGCGTGTACCGCCCAAACCGATGGTATAAGTACCTGCCATCTGCTCTGCCAAACCTTCGGGATAGAGTACCACTTCCACTTCGTTGGTCTCGTCGTAAGCAAGGAACTTCACCTCTTCGGTGTAGTCGAACCAGTAGTCGTCCACGCTGAGGTTGTCTGCGGTGATAGTTACCTGTTGCTTTGCTTGCGGTTTGCTGCTGGTGATATTCAGACGATACACTTTGGCGGTGTCATTAAGCACACCGAGCAAAGTACCATTCAAATGGAAGGCGGTATCGGTATCCAGCACTACGAAATCACCATCTTTGACAGTAGCGAAATTCACTTGGGTTTCTTCTGCCTCATCCTTGTAGAATTCTGCAATGACGGAAGTGTTCTGGTCTATATCTTCGCCTTTGTATGCGCCGGCGCAAGAGAGCTGGTTCGTACTGTAATAGCTGAGTTGCACGCTGTAACCGAACGATTCGCCACCTGCACGGAAGAGCCATGTGCCGTCGGAGATATACTCAATATTCGGGATGCTGTCCGTGAATGCGACATCAACTGTGTCACCGGAGATAGTAATCGGCTTCTCGTCATAGATGACAACAAAGGAATTGCCGAGCGAATCGGTAACAGTAGCCAGGATATGTACGTCATAACCGGCTCCAAGCGTTTTGGTGAAGGTTGCGGAAGCATAGGGATGGCTTTCCCACTCCTCATCTTCCCAACTGTTGGATTCGCTTTCCTCCATGTCCGCGAGCGTATAGGTGCGCCCGTTTTCAATATCGTGCTTGCCTTCTTCTACCAAAATGGAGAAATAGAATGATTTGGACCAATCTTCGGTGTAAAGTCCGTAAAAGACAGCTCCGTCTTCCGGATAGAAGGTAGCGTTGCAATTGAAGATGATCACCGTGTCGGGAACAGCCGGCTCGTCCACCAATTTGTTTTGCAGACGCATTGGCTGAGGCGTTGCCGCTTTGGTTGCACGAATGAAATGAGAAGCCGATTGGGCTTTTTTAGCGCGGAGGAACTGAATACGCTGGTTCTGATCCATTTGTTTCAGCACTTCCGATGGACGCTTACCGCTGAACTGCGGGGTCGCACTCGCGCTCAAAACAATTAAAAGAGCGCAAAGTAAAGAAGTTAATTTTTGCATAGATAATAAAAATTAGTTTGTGTTAAAATGATAGTATTGTGTTTAACGAAGTGCAAAATTACTGCTTTTTTTTGATATGAGCAAATAAATTGACCAAAAAATCGCTTGTCAGGTGTATTTTTGTCAAAAATGGGATGTTGTAAACGGTGTAAGGACTAAATAGAACAAAAAAGAGACCCGAATGAGTCTCTTGTTTTGTGGTGCCAACGGGAATCGAACCAGTGACACAAGGATTTTCAGTCCTTTGCTCTACCAACTGAGCTATGGCACCCGGAGCGGTCTCCCGTTAAACGGGAGAAGCGGCTTCTGCCCAAAAGGGCTTCAAACACGCTTTGTCGCTTATTGGCTTCCGCCGGAAAGGGCATAAAAATATGCTCTTCGAACGAAAGCGGGTGCAAAGGTACTACTTTTTTTTGACATGAGCAAATTTTTTCGCATTTTTTTTGCATTTTATGGTGTTTTTCTTGTTTTTTTGGCAAAAAAGTAGTAATTTTGCAGCAAATTTGCAAGAATTATGGAGTTAAAAGTGATTGCCTATGCGCGGAACGGACACACGGATAAGTTCGGAATTCCGCGTCAGAGTAGAGAGGAAAGTCCGATCCTCACGCGCATCGTGTTTGAGCCGGAATATAACGTGGCGGAAGCCCTCCGGGGAATAGAAGGGTATAGCCATCTGTGGTTGATATGGGGTTTTAGCGAAGTGGACACCTGGTCTCCGACCGTGCGGCCACCGCGATTGGGCGGAAACAAACGAATGGGTGTGTTTGCGACACGGAGTCCTTTTCGCCCGAACCCGATAGGACTGAGTAGCGTGAGACTGGTGGGGATAGAGCATGGAGAGTTGATCGTGAGCGGAGCGGATGTGTTGGACGGAACACCGATATATGATATAAAACCTTATCTGAGTTTCAGCGACAGCCACCCGGAGGCGAAAAACGGGTTCGCCGAAGAGACGAAAGATTACCATTTGGAGGTGGATTGGCGTTTGGCAGAGGGCGTTGCGTGCGTTTGTGATGGCTTAGTGAACGCTGAATGTCCCCCTAATCACCCAGTAATCACCCACTTGTCACCCACTAATCACCCGCTTCCGGCAGATAAAAAGAAGGAGATAGAATATATACTGTCACAAGATCCCCGTCCGGCGTATCAGGATGACCCGAAACGGGAGTACAAAATGGATTACAGCGGATATACGGTTACTTTTGTGGTGGAAAACAGACGGGTGGTCGTGAAAAAAGTGGAGCCGGAGAGGGATTTGTGAAAAAGTGGAGCTGGAGAGGGATTTGTGAAAAAAGTGAATGTGCAAGAATAATTGTAAAAAAAGTGGAAAGTGCAAGAATAATTGTAAAAAAAGTGGAAAGTGCAAGAATAATTGTAAAAAAAGTCGAAAAAAGGGACAAATAATACTTTTTTTTGAAAAAAACGCGTGTGCGCTTGCATATGTGCAAAAAATGTTGTAACTTTGCAGGCAATTTTAACAAAGTTAAACCATGAAACGAATTATTTCTTCAGTTTTAATTTCCATTTTACTCGTAAATACGAGTGCTTTGAACGCTAAAAATGTGGGTGTTCCTGCTGAAAGCGAAGATGTGATGCTTCAGGCTTTTTATTGGGACAGTTACAAGAATCAGAGTTCGACGGACTCTAAATATGGTCGTACGAAATGGGTCGATTTGCGTAAAGATTCCGTAGCCATCTGTAATGATTTTGATTTAGTATGGTTTCCGCCGAGTGCGTTTGGTGATGGCGGAAACGGAAAAGGCGGAGTGGGGTACATCCCTAAGAATTTTACGGATCAGACCAGTGATTGGGGTCAGGCTTCTACATTAGAGAAACTTATCGCTACTTTGCATGCGAATGGTACCAAAGTGATTGCGGATATTGTAATCAACCATCACGGGAATAGTACAAGTTGGTGTACTTTCTTTGAGGATAACTTCGGTCAATACGGCAAGTTCCAGTTGACGCAGAAGCACATGTGCTCCAACGATGAGGGTTTTACGGATTCAAGATCCAGTTGTTATCAGGCACCTTCTTCCGAGCGCGGTGCTACCGATTCGGGTACCAATTTTGAGGGTGCGCGCGACTTGGACCATAAGAACGAGTATGTGCAGAATTGGTCAAAAGCGTATCTTAAATGGATGTTGAATGTGATGAAATACGATGGTTTCCGGTACGACATGACGTTGGGTTTCGCAGGCCGTTATTTGCAGATGTACAATGAGTCTGCTCAACCCTATTTCTCCGTGTCCGAGTATTGGGAGGGCATTGATAAGCAAGTGGGGCACCTGAACGCGACGGACTTTAACACGATGATCTTTGATTTTCCGCTGAAATACGTGTTTAACAATGCGCTTCGTGTGAAAAACTACCGTCTGCTGGTCAATCCGTCTAATTCGCTTCGCGGCAAGGGCTATGGCAAATACGCCGTGACGTTTATTGACAATCATGACACGTTCGAGCGCTCCGATGCGCAAGGTCAGCAGTTCTTGGGCTATAAGGCAGACATGAATAATGTGGAGAACAAGAATAAGATTCTTCAAGCGAATGCGTACATTTTGATGCTGCCGGGTATTCCGTGTGTGTTCTATCCTCATTGGAAGAGTTATCAGGAGGAGATTAGCGCATTGATAGCTGTTCGTAAAAAAGCCGGTATTCACTCGGAGTCGTCTGTGGAAGAGGGCTCTAATAACAATGTCTATGAGGCAAAAATCACCGGCCACAGAGGTATAGTTATTTTCCGTTTGGGCGCGAACCGCTCGAAAGAAGCGCCGGAAGGTTATACGGTAGCACTTGAAGGCGGATCGGTGGCTGATTACACTATTTTCTACAAAGAAGGAGCGCAAGGAATCAGTAATGTACAAGGGGACAAAACACAAGGTACAAAGGTGATTGAGAACGGCGTGCTCTATTTGAAGTACAATGGAACGAAGTACAATGTGCAGGGAATGAAAGTTAATTGATAATTGACAATTGATAATTAAATTCTAATATGATGAAAAAAGGATTTTTGGTATGCGTGTTGGCGGTGTGCGCGATGATGGCACAAGCAGCCAATTATGGAATTTTGGTGAACGGCAAGATCTATTTTGCCGGTTCGTATCAAGGTCCGGATCCGTTTGGAGAGGGTTTTGAGCAGTATCTGGCGCATGTGAAAGTGGCGCAAGGGGACAAGGTTCAGTTGTATGACGCAGATAACAAGGCGGCTTGGGCGGTGACGCTCAATACGTCTTCCGAGGCGGGATTCACGCGCAACGGCGATCATTACGATGTAACCGTAAAGGGATGCTATGATTTTTATATCAAGCTTAAGTTTGAGGCGGATGAGCTGTATATCGGCAAGGGCTCTGATTGCGGCGAGGGTCAGGATATAAGCGGCGGCGATCCGATCGAGCCGGGTTATGCCGGTTCCGCTCCGGCGCAATGCCCGGATGTGATGCTGCAAGCTTTCTATTGGGATAGCTATACCGACAAAGGACATGGTCGTACTAAATGGGTCGATTTTATCAATGGTAATAATGGCACGAATGCTACTGAGATTGGCCAATGGTTTGATTTGGTGTGGCTACCGCCAATGTCCAAAGCTACAGGCGGAACAGGTTATGTCCCCACGCAATACAGCAATTTGGAGAGCGATTGGGGAACCGAAAAACGCCTTAGGGAACTCATCGGTACGTTGCATAATAACGGTGCTAAGGTGGTAGCCGATATTGTGATTAATCATGGTGCTTCTATAGAAGGTTGGTGTAAGTTCGCGCCGCTGGATTTTGGCGCGTATGGTAAGTTCCAGCCGGATGCTTCGTGGATATGCAGGACGGATGAAATGAATTTCGACGAAAAGGCCGGCAGTTGCAAAGGAAAGGCAACAGGAGCGGATGATGATGGTTATGGTAGCGAGGCAAACTATGACTCCGGTCGCGACTGGGATCATAAGAATCCGGATGTACAGGCAATGTTCAAGGCGTACCTCAAATGGCTGCGCAACGATGTGAAGATAGACGGTTTCCGCTATGATTATTGCAAGGGTTTCCATAACAGCCACATCAATGACTATAACTCTGCCGCACAGGCTTATTTCTCTGTGATGGAAATGTGGGATGGTGATGTGAATGTATTGCAAAACCATCTCAAAGATGCCGGCTGGAATACGCTCACGTTTGATTTCGCTACCAAATATAAGGCTTTCAATAACGGTGTGGCAGCGGATAATTACTGCGGTTTGCGAGGTGCCGGTTTGTTGGGTGCTGGCAAGGCACGTTATGCCGTTACTTTCCTGGATAGTCACGATTCTTATCAGCGCGATGACAATGAGTTCTGCGGCGCCGGCAACTCGATGACGGTATGCAAGGATAAGATCATGCAATGTTATGCTTATCTGTTGTCTATGCCGGGTGTGCCTTTGGTGTTCTTCCCGCATTGGGTGACATTCAAAGAGCCGCTGAAAAAGATGATCAATGCCCGTTATAAAACCGGAGTGCATAGCGAGAGCAGCGTGAATGACGATTGCGGAAACGGCTATTACAAAGCTACTATCACTGGCACAAATGGTGAAATTCGTCTTTTAGTAGGTCCAAACTCGGGCTATAATGACACTCCGAGCGGCTATACCCTGGCGGTCAAGGGCACAAACTACGGCGTATATTATAAGGTAAATAGCGCGCGCGGGGACAAGGATGAAGAGCGCAAACCGCAAAGCGTGGAGAATGTACAAACGGAAAAAGTACAAGGTACCAAGTTCTTCGAGAACGGACATCTGTTCATCCGCATGGGCGAGCATGTGTATGACGCAATGGGTAGAATCGTAAAATAAAACAAACCAATATTTAATATTATGAAAAAGATTTTTACATTTATGATGATGTTATCCATGGGGTGGATGACGGCGATGGCAGAATGCCAAGATGGCCCTTACGGCTTGCAAATCAACGGAAACAAAGTAGTGGATGCTCCTAAATTCGGAGATGCAGATCCCGAAGGACGTGTTCAGTATAAAGCAAGTTGTGTCGCACTCCAGGCCGGTGATGTGGTGAAACTGATTAATCAGAGTTGTGGTGACACATGGATGATCAATCTGGACCCGTATGGCGATTATGCTAATTTTGAAGGAGGCAAAGAAGCCGGTATGATTACTTGTAAAGTAGCCGGTTCGTATGATTTCTACATCAAACTGAGCATGGAAAAAGGCGACTTGATCTATGTGGAATTAGGCAAAGATTGCGGCGGCCAAGGCGGCGGAGAGAATCCTGGTGGTCAAGGCGGTGGTGATAACCCCGGTGGTCAAGGAGGAAGCCAAGGTGGCGTAACAGGTAATCCCCGTTATTACTATAAGGGATATATTGATAATCAGGACGTAGAACCTTCAGAATCAACCCTTTTTGATCACGGTATGGCGGAATTGGAAGTGTCAGAGAACGCTTATATCTTCATTCTCTACCAGGTGGACGGTTACCCGGGTGAACAGTACATGACGGCTAGTTATACAGATGGCGTGACGCATGCTACCGTGTTGAAGACAGGCGGAGAGAAATTCCATATCGGTGCTGGCACCTATACCCTTTACCTTTATGACAACGGTGATGGTACATTAGAGGTGTCCACGGAGCCGATGCCCGGTAAGAAATTGGCAGACCCGCAGCCACTTCAAGCAATCAATAATACGGAAGTAAGCGAGAAAGCGCACAAAGTGATGGTGGACGGTCAACTGCGTATCGTTCGCGGCGACAAAATGTTTGATGCAACAGGCCGCGAACTATAATTGACAAGTAATAATTGATAATCCATTCAACTATGAAAAAGATACTATCTATCCTCTCGGCTGTATTCGTAAGCCTGAGCCTGAGTGCTGCGAGTTACGGTATTTTAGTGAACGGAAATACCTATTACGCAGGTGAAGCAGCCGGCGAGAATGAGGGTTTTACCCAATATCTGGCGCATGTTCCGGTAGCAGCGGGCGACAAATTGCAACTGTTCGACAAGGATAACGGTGCGGCTTGGGCGGTGACGCTGAATTCTTATTCGGTGAAAGGTTTCACCCTTGACGGCGACCACTATAACGCTACCGTAACAGGCTGCTACGATTTCTACATCCAGCTCAAGTATGGAGAAGACCGGTTGTATATCGGCGAGGGTTCTAATTGTGGAGCAGGCGAGCCTTACGGCAATACCGATCCCGAAGCGAAATTCTATATCACGGGAAATGACGCTTTGGTGACGGCGGCAGGTCTGGATGCCGGAAAAGCGTGGACTTCCGATGCGATCGTTTCGAATAAAGATACGTTCGTGCTGAATCTTCCTGCCGGAGACTACGTGATGAAAGTGACGGTGAACGGCAAATGGGCAACCGCGAAAGGTTATGACGCGCTGACGGAAGTGGCGGACGGTTTGGTAGAGGGAAGCGACAAGAATATCTGCTTTACCCTGGCTGAGGCTGGTCCGGTGAAAGTCATTTATACCAAGTCGCTCTTTAAGTTGATCGGCAATTTCTATGTAAAGCCGGTGGATAAGAGTGTGATGAAGTTAGTGCCTAGCGAGGAATGGCTCGTGGCGGATGCCAAGTTCGCCGCATGGCTTTGGGGCGACAAGATCGAGGCGCAATGGACGGATTTCTTTGCGCCGGTAAGCGAGGGCAACGACACCCTGCAAGTGACCATCAACCCGCAAGCGGACTCGATTGCTTTCATCCGTTTCAGCCCTAAAACAACCGCTCCGACCTGGGAGCAGAAAGGCGAAGACGTGCTGGTTTGGGGCGAGACCAAGGATAAGATCAATTATTCCAGCATGGTTTGGACCATCAAGGGGTGGGATGACGGTACTTGGTTGCCGGTGGAGAAGAAATGCGAGAGCTACGGCCTGCTGGTAGATGGCAAGTTCGTGCCCGGCAAGAAGAATGTGCTCCAATCCGAATGGTTGGAATACATGCTGCGCAATGTGGAGTTGAAGAAAGGACAGAAGATTCAGATCTATGACAACTGTGCGAAAGCAGCTTGGGTGATGGAGCAGTTCGCTGCCACCAGTTTCACTTTCCCGATTCAGGGCGAAGGAGCCGATAAACATTACCTCGTTGAGGAAGACGGCAAATACGATTTCTATATCAAGTTCATCTACGAGAACGACGAGATCTACGTCTCCAAACAAGGCACTTACACCACCGCCGTGCGCGAACAATGCACGGACGTGATGATGCAGGCGTTCTATAACGAGTCGTACAACAGCACGGCTCCGGGCGTGAGCGAGTATGGCGACACCAAATGGAAGACGCTGACGCCGCAGGCTGAAGAAATCGGCCGCTATTTCGACCTGATCTGGTTGCCGCCTTCTGCAGAAGGTGACGGAATGGGTTATCACCCGAAGAACTACAGCAACCAGAGTTCCAACTGGGGAAGCAGTGCGGAACTGGATGCACTGATCAAGGCTTTCCATAAAGCGGGTGCCAAGGTGATTGCGGACATTGTGATCAACCATTGCACAGGCTGGTCGAGCTGGTGTGATTTCCCGGAGTTTGACTTCGGCGAGTACGGTAAGTTCCATCCGGACGCATCGTATATATGCAAGAACGACGAGGTGAACCTCAACCCCGATGCGGCAGAATGCTTCGGCAAGGCTACGGGTAGTTATGACGACGGCGAGAACTGGGACGGTGCGCGCGACTGGTCGCACGACCTGCCCAAAGTGCAGGAGATGTTCAAGGCGTATCTCAAATGGATGAAGAACGTGATCGGTTACGACGGATGGCGTTATGACAAGGGTGACGGTTTCAATAACTGGCATCACGACAACTACAACAAGGCTTCCGGTCCGTATATTGCCTTCATGGAGTGCTATAGCGGCACAGACGAGATCCAGAACCGTATCGCCGGGGCGAACTACAACCTCATGGGCTTGGATTTTGACCTCAAATGGCATGTGTTCAACTCGATTGCGGGCTGGGATTACAGCAGCAAACGCGGGGATTGTATGATGAGCCGCGGTGACGGCCGTCACGCTGTGACGTTCATGGAGAGCCACGACTGGTTCCTCCGTCCGGACAACGAGAATGAGTTCGGCGGCAGAGGTAACTCGATGACGGAAGGCATGAAATGCCGACTCCTGCAATCGAACGCGTTCCTGCTCTCTATGCCGGGTGTACCCTGTATCTTCTACCCGCACTGGTATAAATACAAAGAGTTTATCAAACCGATGATCGAGGCGCGTAAGTTAGCCGGCGTTCATTCGGAGAGCGAGGTGAGAGACGAATCCGCCAACGCCACGGGTTATCAGGCTACGGTAGTAGGCAAGGACGGTTATCTGATCCTCTGTCTGGGCGACAAAGCGCATCAGGATTTCTCGGGATACGGTTACAAGCTGATGGCAAGCTATTACGAGACCAACGACTGCGGTATGGGTAAGGATGCCAGCTACCAGATCTGGGTGAATAGGACCACTCCGCTGCCCACGGCCGTAGAAGAGCTGCCCATGCCGCAACAGAAAGCGGAGAAGTTCATCGAGAACGGCAAACTGTTCATCCGCGTGGATGGCAGTACATATGATATTACAGGAAAGAAAGTATTATGAAAAGATTATCTGTTTTAGTCTCCTTATTTATTTGCGCGCTATACGCGTACGCGCAAGTACTCCCGACGCCGAACCCCATTCCCGTGGGCTATACCGGCGAGGTGGTTATCACGTTTGATGCTACCAAAGGCAATGGTGGTATGGTGGGTGCAACGAAGTGCTTTGCCCATACGGGTCTGATCACTTCCGCCTCCCAAAACACGGGCGATTGGAAGAATGTTATCGGCACCTGGCGCGGCGCAACGCAGCCGGAACTGACTTCGGTCGGCGATAACCTCTGGCAACTCACGATCCCGAATATCTATACGTTCTATGGCGTGCCCGAGACCACCGATATCAAGGCGCTGGCGTTCGTCTTCCATGACGGAAAAGGCGGCACGAAAGAAGGGAAAGCTTCTGCCGGCGACATTTTGCTCTATCTGGGCGAAAAGACCGAAGGCGATATCTGGGAGAGCGTGGAAGGCGTAGCTCCTGTTTCGAAAGCCCGTCCGGCGGGGGTCTCCAATGGTATTTACTACGGTGCAGACGGTACATCCGTCACGCTCTGTACGTACGCGGCGTCCAAAACCGAATCCGCTAAACGCGTCTTCCTCCTGGGAGATATGACCGATTGGAAACTGACCGGCGATTATCAGCTCTTTAAGGATGGTAACTATTTCTGGATCACCTTAACCGGTCTGACCCCGAACAAGGAATACCGTTTCCAGTACGCGGTAGAGCGCGCGGATGGCGTGAAGAAGCAGATATGCGACCTCTATTCCGAGAAAGTGCTGCACCCCGATGACCAGTACGAGCCCAAAACGGTGGATCCGACCCTCATCAGTTACCCCACCAAGGGCGCTGACGGCACGTTCGTCTCCGTCATTCGTCCCGGTAAGACCCCTTACATGTGGTCGGACGCTACCCTGAACTTCAAGCGCCCGGATCGCAACAGCCTGATTATCTACGAGGCATGGGTCTTCGATTATACCCCGGCCCGTACGTTCAAAGGGATGATGAAACGTCTGGATTATTTGCAGAACTTAGGTATCAACGCCATCGAACTGATGCCGGTGTCGGAGTTTGACGGAAACCAGAGTTGGGGCTATAACCCCTCGCTCTATTTCGCGCTGGATAAGACCTATGGCAAGCCGGAGGATTTGAAAGCTTTTGTGGACGAGTGTCACAAACGCGGCATTGCTGTGATTCTTGATTTTGTGTTCAATCACACGAACGGTACGAACCCGATGGTCAAACTCTATCCTTGGACCAGTTCGGTCAAAACAGAGACCGAGTTGCGCTATAACCCGTGGATTAACATCAATCCGCCTGAGGGCGATAACGGCTACGGAGAGGAATGGAACCATGATTTTGAACCGGCTAAAGAGATGTTCAAACGCGTCTTCCAATACTGGCTCGAGGAGTATAAGATCGACGGATACCGTCTCGACCTCAGCCATGGTTTATGCGGTAATACCAATAACGCGGTGGCTAACCTCAAGGAGTATAACCGTACCGTTCAGGCTACTTCTCCGGGCGCCTATATGATCCTGGAGCACTGGGGGAACGGACAGAGTGATCTGATCAATGAAGGTATGCTCTGTTGGACAGGAGCCGGACTTTGCTCGGCTTATTACCAGGTAGCTATGGGTTGGCTCAAACCGGACGACGGCGGTAATACGGACGCGCTCAACGGAGCGAACAAAACCGGCTATGTGTCCTATGCGGAGAGCCATGACGAGGAACGCATGCAGTATAAGATGAAAGAGTACGGTGCCGGCGATCTCAAAACCAATGAGTCCGCCCGTGTAGCGCGTGTGCCCGCGTGTGTGGCATTCAATGTGCTGCTCAAAGGCCCGCATATGCTCTGGCAGTTCGAGGAACTGGGATACGATGTATCTATCGACTATAACGGACGTACCGGCACCAAACCGAATCCGGCTAACAAAGGCTATTTCACCAACGAGGATCGCGTGGCAGCTTTCACCAAGTGCGCACAAGTGATCACGCTGCGTACACAGCTGATGCCGGAGGCTTTCTCCGGGAACCCGACGGTTAATATCGGTTCACGGGTAGCGCTACGTACCATCCAATGGGGAACAAACGTCTTTGCTGCGGCTAATTTCTCGGCTACGGACGACCAGACGCTGCAAATGCCTGCCGGCACGTGGTATGATTATCTCGACGGCGCCAAACCTGCTGCAGCTACTTATACCCTCAAACCCGGCGAACTGATGGTATTCACCGGTACTCCGGTGCAAGCTCCGACATTCGAGGATATTCAGAAACGCGATCCGCAAGGCTTGGAAGAGATCTTCGCGCAACCGGCTACCGAGAGCCAAAAGCTCCTCATCGACGGTCAGATCTATATCCTCCGCAACGGAGCGGTGTATAATATACAAGGTACGCGCGTGAAGTAATGTATATCGCCATAGCTGGAAATATCGGAGCCGGAAAGACCACGCTGACCAAGATGTTAGCGCGCTATTATGGCTGGGAACCGCGGTTCGAGTCGGTCAGTTTTAATCCCTATTTGGAGGATTATTACCACGACATCAACCGCTGGGCGTTCTGTCTGGAGACGTATTTCCTCAAAGAGCGCTTCAAGGACATGCTGGCTGTGCAGCGCGCTACGCATACCATCGTGCAGGACCGCTCCATCTTTGAGGGCGTCTATGTCTTCGTTCGCAATAACTACGAGCGCGGAGACCTCTCACAACGCGATTTTGAGACCTTCATGGAGCTCTTTGACCTCATGAAATCGCAGATGAAAATGCCGGATATGATGATTTATCTCCGTAAATCCGTGCCGGCACTCGTCGCCCAGATCCAGAAAAGAGGACGCGACTACGAGCAGCAGATGGAGATCGACTACCTCAAAGGACTGAACGACAAGTATGAAGATTTCATCTTCCATAAATACGAGGGCAGGGTGCTCGTCATCGAGTCCGACCAAATGGATTTTGAAAACAACCCCGCGGATTTCCGCAAGGTTATCGACAAAGTGGATGCTGAACTTTTCGGCCTGTTCAGCGAAACAAACTGGAATAAATAACTCATTAACCCCTCTCGGCGGCATAGGGGGTCCCCAAAAAAACGTGCATTTGCAAAGAAAATGAATGTTTTTTCGGGGAGAGCGGAGGCATCGGTTGCCCGTTTATTTAGCGGAGCGGTATAAACCAATGCACACCGATTGCCGAACGCGAATGCATATTGCTATAGCAGGAAACATCGGTTGTGGCAAGACCACACTGACTAACATGTTAGCCAAACATTATGGCTGGGAACCCCGGTTTGAATCTGTGGATTACAATCCCTATTTGTCGGATTTCTATACCGACATGGAGAGATGGTCCTTTAACTTGCAGGTCTATTTCTTGAACAAACGCTTCAAGGACGTAGTGGAGATCAGCCAATCGGGCAAGTATATCATTCAGGACCGCACTATCTACGAAGACGCGCGTATTTTTGCGCCGAACCTGCATGATATGGGATTTATGTCCGACCGCGATTTTGAGAACTACCGGGACCTCTTCGAACTGATGACCACGCTCATTAAGATGCCGGATCTGCTCATCTATGTCCGTGCGTCTGTGCCCACACTCGTGGCGCAGATACAAAAACGCGCCCGCGGGTACGAGCAGCAGATCAAAATCGATTACCTCCAAGGCTTGAACGAGAAATACGAGAACTGGATTAAAGATTATAAAGGTAAACTGCTCATCGTGGAAGGAGACCGGATCAAGTTCGGCGATAACCCCGAGGATTTCCGTTGGGTAACCGACCGTATTGACGCCGAGTTGTTCGGACTTTTCCCATTTGAAACTGAAGAAAAAAAGGGTAAAGAGATTTGATGACGTTTCGTGAATTTTGGTTGGAGTATCGGTCGGAGGTCTTCTTCGGCATTGTGCTCGCGGCATTGACCGTCTTCAGTTATTGGGCGGCGGCGTTTATACCCGAGGATATATTCGAGTATTGTATCAACCCCGCGCAATATGTGACGATCGGGGTCGTATGTTTCTACGGGGCGTGGGTTATTTTCCGCCATCATGAAGGAAACCGCCTGCGGCGCGCATGGGGCATAACGCTCATCCTCTGGGGCTTGATCGAGGTAGCGCTTCTGCTAATACGATACTGCTTTGGTATCAAGGCGGTCGGAGGGGACGCCGGTGATCCGCTTTATAACGCCTCTTTGACGGTCGGAAACCTCTTGGCGTGGATGCTATTCATCTATCCTTCGCTCGTCTTGCGGCCTCAATGGCTCAATAGGTGGAGAGCTTTAAGTTTTGTCATACCGGTTATTTTGCTCGGTATAGTGGATTATTTCCTGCCGCTAAACCTCCTACCGGTTATCATGCTTTTCCCGGTTGTCATCTTTGTCCTCCTCTGCTCGCATATTTCGGGCTATCGTCAATGGTGTGAAGAGAACTTCTCTTCCATGGATCATTTTGATACCCAGTGGATCGTACGCTATCTGATCATGCTTTTCCTTGCCGGAATGTCCTTTTATTTTATTTGCTTTTGGTTTGTGCCGAACAGGATGTTCACCCAACAATGGTTGCTTTTCCTGATACTGGCTTATAGCACCGAGCAAATCCTCTACCACAAGGACCCGTGGGCGCTTCTCTCAGAGGACGCACAGACTACACTCTCGGATGAAATGACAGCCCCGAACGGGACAAATACCGAACAATCAAACTTTGTCGGGAAGGAAAGAGCCATCTTCGAGCAATGGATGATGACGGACAAACCCTTTCTCAATCCCGATTTCCAGCTCCAGGATATTCGGACCATCATTCCTAAGAACCGTACTTCACTCAGTAAGTTTATCAAAAATGAATACAACTGCTCTTTCTACCAACTCGTGAACCATTACCGCGTGGAAGAGGCGAAGCAGATCATGACCGCTTACCCCGAATTGAAATCGCACGAAGTTAGCAAACTTGCCGGTTTTTCTTCGAGCACTGTTTTCAGCCGGATTTTTACAAGAGAGACCGGACTCAACCCAAAGGATTGGTCCAAGAAAGATCTTTAATAGTTCGACTTTAATGCAAAAAAATAGAACTAAAATTCGACTTTTCTGCAAAAAGTTCATAAAATATTCGACTTTGAAACAATTTTTGCATCAAACTCTTGCGTATGTCAAAAAAAAGCAGTACCTTTGCATCGTTTTTAATCGTTCATGGTTCTCATGGGCGTTAAAGGCAAATGGAGTTAAACAATAAGTAGTTTTTGGGGAGGAGCCCTTTGGGAAAAGCGCTCCTCTTTTTTTTGTCCTTTTTTTACGTGTGTGCGCTCACGTGCGTTCCTTGAATAATTTGAGGTTTTCAGGCTCAAAAATCAACTTTGCGTCAAAAAATGACCTGAAAATTCGACTTTGCGTAAATTTTTGCATTTTACTATTGCGTATTTGCAAAATTTTTTATACCTTTGCACGTTGTTTGATTTAAAACGGATTTACCATGGAAATTTTTCTTCTCATCCTTCAACTTTTTGTAGTGTTTGGCGCACTATGGTTAGGCTCGCGTTATGGCAGTCTGGCGTTAGGCGCCATCTCCGGAATCGGTCTCGCGATTTTGGTCTTCTGCTTCGGTATGAAACCCGGCACCCCTCCGACGGATGTAATCTATATCATCATCGCCGCCATCACTTGCGCCGGTATGATGCAGGCTTCCGGCGGTATGGATTGGCTCATCCAACTGACGGAGAAACTCCTTCGCCGCCATCCGGAGGGGATCACTTTCCTCGCGCCTTTGGCTACGTTCTTTCTCACCGTCCTGGTCGGAACGGGACATGTCGTTTATACCCTCATGCCTATTATCTGCGATATCTCTATTAAGAAAGGCATTCGTCCGGAGCGCCCCTGTGCCGTCGCCAGTGTCGCAAGCCAGCTGGGAATCATGTGTTCACCTATCTCCGCTGCCGTCGTCGCCTTTGTCAGCATTTCCGGCATGAACGGATTTGACGTCACTATCCCGCAGGTCCTCATGGTCAGCCTCCCTGCTTGTCTCATTGGACTGATGGCGGCTGCTCTGGCGTCCTTCAAACGCGGAAAGGACTTGGACAAAGACCCCGAATTTCAGGCGAAACTCAAAGACCCCGAACAATACGCCTATATCTATGGTCACTCGGCTACTACCCTCGATAAACAGATCTCCCGCAAATCCAAATCGGCGGTCTATGTCTTCGCCGCTGCGTTGTTGCTCATCGTCGTCTTTGCCGTTTTCCCCGATCTCCTGCCTTCGTGGGACGGCAATAAACTGAAGATGAACCTCGTCATCCAGATCGTCATGTTAACCGCCGCCGCGCTGATGATCATCATCAGTGGCGCCAAACCCAAAGAGGCGGTGCAAGGACCGGTCTGGCAAGCCGGTATGACGGCTGTCGTGGCTATTTATGGTATCGCGTGGATGGCGGACACTTTCCTCGGGCATTATATGACCCAGCTCGAAGCCTCACTCGGAGGTATAGTGGGCCAGTATCCATGGATGATCGCTATCGTCTTCTTTGTCGTCTCGATCCTCATTAACTCGCAGGGCGCCGTCGTGGTGGCGATGCTCCCTCTTGCGTACCAACTCGGAATACCCGGACCCGTTCTTCTCGGTGTGCTGCCTACTATCTATGGCTATTTCTTCATCCCCACTTATCCTTCCGATGTGGCTACGGTGAACTTCGACCGGACCGGTACAACGCATATCGGCAAGTACCTCCTCAATCACTCCTTTATGATGCCGGGACTCATCTGTATTGCCGTCTCCACCCTCGTGGCATACCTCCTTGCAATGCTCCTCTTTTAACGAATAATAACCTCACCTCATGGATTTTGTATAATTAGTTTAATTTGTTAAATTCGTGAACAATAAATAGTTATTCTTTGTTGTTTGTACCCGAATCTGATTCGGGAGCAAGGGACAAAGTGCAGATTTCTTCTGCCATCTGATTCATCGCCACGCAATCAGCACGGCTGACATGCTTTTTTTGCGGGTCGTATTCCCATGGGCTAAGTAACAGCACATGTCCGGCTGCAACGGCATCAAACAGGCTGTCTTGCGGTTTATAATAATCCCGGAAGCCGTTATCGGCAATATAGATGAACGGATGTCCCTCCTTCAGCAGCACTGCCATCACCGCCTGTTCTTGTTGGCTGATAAATGGTGAGACAAGAACGGTTCCGCGTCGTGCAGCGAGAACACAGCCGTTCATATAATCGCGTAGCCGTTTATCATCGCCATGCTCCGCTTCTTCTACCATCGTTCTGCGTACATGAACGGGCATATACTGCGTCCGTTGTAACAACTCTGCATTACCGACACCTTTGTATGTTCGTTTAGAAATTTCTATATTATCCTGTACCCGGAATAAGTTCGGGTATATACGCTTGGTAGCGAGGCGTTGCGGGTTCATGCGGATATAATCATACATCGTTTGTAACTGCCCTTGGTGTGTAAGTACACGGATGAAAGGTCGTTCTGTAAATATTGGGAATGGATATTGCTCCTCTTTGTTGTTTGTCCCCGAATCAGATTCGGGAACAAGGGACAAAGAATATGCTTTGCCAAGTTTCTTTGCTCCTTGCCAAAGGCTGCGCACAACGGAACGTATACTGGTGTCCATCGGCTGTGTAACATGCAAGATTGCATGCAGATGGTCAGGCATGAGGCAGAATTGCAGGATACGTATCTCCGGATAATGCGATGGATGACTCAGTAATTTTTCCACCAGCGCATTACCCAAATTCGTTCGCTCTACTATTGCCTGCTTAGGATCATTCTCCGGAATGATCAGTTTACCCAACAATGGCTCTCGACTAGGCACAACCAGCGTGACATGGTAGATCCCTATACCATACCACGCTGTTCCTTTCTCCTGCCAATGCCAATTGTTATTATCCATACCAAATAAAAAACCCGGATTCATCACCAGCATCATATCTGGGAGAGGAATTACCGGGATTGCGGTGCAAAGGTACAAAAAAAAGTTGATATATGCAAATAAATTCAGCCAAATCGATGAAATTTTCTTCGATTTGGCGCGTTTTGATGGTCTAATTCAGCCAAATCGGTGAAAATTTCTTCGATTTGGCGCATTTTGATGATATTTGAGCATCTCGTTCCGAGGTGCTTTTTTTATGTCTAAGCAGTACCTTTGCACCCGGAAACGAAATCAATCGTCAATTAACATTATGGCCAACAGGCCGGCTTCCAAAGCGAGAGGATGGTTGGTTCGTGTAAGAGATATGGAGGAGGTAAACGCCAATAGAAACATTAATGCTCGTCCATGACAGTATGACAGATGACAGTTCTTTTTATATATATCACACACGCGCGTGGGTGTGTATATTATAGGAATTTATCTGTCATCTGTCATACTGTCAACCCCTCCGCCTGAATGACTTTGTCCTTTGCGTCCGGATCGTATCCGGACATCCCAAAAGCGTCGTCCATTAGGTGTCCGCCTGTCAACCCGTCCGCCTGAATGACTTTGTCCATTGCGTCCGGATCGTATCCGGACATCCCCAAAGCGTCGTCCATTAGGTCGGATGCCACCCGACATCCACCTGACATCCATCCGGCAACCCTCCCGACAGCCTCCCTTTACCTGTTGAACCCGCGATATCCCCGCGATATCCCCGCGACCTCACTGTAGGGTCTTTGTCCAGTTCATCTTGCCGGACAACATCCGGCTAAAAAAATAACAACCTATGAGAATAATCCCCATTATGCCCATAGACCAAGCAAAAAGCGTCCTTCCAGGCGCTTTTTGTGTATGTGTAAAATTTGACACAATGTGGAAAAATTGCCGTTACTTAACATACCAATTTCGTCACTAAAAACACCGATTTCGTCACAAAAATCGACTTTGCGTAAATAAATGACCCTAAAAATCGACTCTGCGTAAATTTTTGCATTTGCCTATTGCGTATATCATAATTTTTATGTAACTTTGCACCGGATTTTATTGAATTTATAGTATTACTATACAACAACGTTAACTACGAAAACTACGAAAACAACGTTAACTACGAAAACAACGTTAACAAAAAATAATTAACTAATTAAAATTAAAGTTATGAACAAACTAAAATTCTTAAGCTGGTTTGCGCTAACAGTCTTTAGCGCGACAGCGATGTGGGCTGCGAATCCGATTGGCTCGATTGACGCCGTCACAGGCAAGCACGGTTCGATTACTGTCAACGGGTGGGCGATTGATCCCGACAATGGCAGTGCGACCGTCGAGGTTCACGTGTATCTTTTTTCAAGTGAGACTGAAACGGATCTTGCGAAGGCCGTAAAAGGTATCAACGGTACGTACGCTAATCTCGATCGTCCGGATCTAAAGGGCGACTGGGGTTCCTCCGTCGGCGAGTTGTATGGTACGGTACACGGTTTCGACCGTACCATCGATCTGTACAATATAGGTGTTGGGGCGGGCACGTACTATGTGCGCATCTACGCCCTCAATGTAGCAGGAAGTGGTAATAGTGTCGGATTAACGTACTCGAGTGACGGAGTTTCCGTCGTAAAAAAGGTATCGGTTGCTGATCCGTACACTGTTAAGTACAATGCCAATGGCGGTAGTGGTGCGCCGGCAGATCAGAAAAAGGTACAGGGTATTAACCTGACGCTGAGTAGCACTACGCCGACACGTACGGGTTATACGTTCAACAACTGGAATACCAAACAGGATGGTTCAGGACAAAGTTATGCCAAGGGTGCTACTTATACCACTGATCTTTGGAGTCCAACGCTCTACGCACAGTGGACGATAGTGAACTACACCATCGGCTATACGCTAAACAGCGGTAGCGTAAGCGGCAACCCGACGAGTTATAACGTAGAGACGGCTACCTTCACCCTCAAAAACCCGACACGTACAGGTTATACCTTCAAGGGTTGGACGGGCTCTAACGGCAGCACGCCGCAGACCTCTGTATCGATAGCCAAGGGTTCGACGGGAAATAAGACCTATACGGCTAACTGGACACCGGAAAACTATACCATCAGCTATACGTTGAATGACGGTAGCGTAAGCGGTAACCCGACGAGTTATAACATCGAGACGGCTACCTTCACCCTCAAAACCCCGACACGTACAGGTTATACCTTCAAGGGTTGGACGGGCTCGAACGGCAACACGCCGCAAACGACCGTGCAGATTGCGAAGGGTTCGACGGGAAATAAGACCTATACGGCTAACTGGACACTGGAAAACTATACCATCAGCTACGACCTCAAGGACGGTACGGTAACCGGCAACCCGACAAGCTACGATGTAACAACCAATGCCATCACCCTGAATAACCCGACCCGTACGGGCTATGTTTTCCTCGGCTGGACAGGCTCGAACGGAACAACTCCGCAGACGACTGTCACGATTGCCAAGGGTTCGACGGGTAATAAATCTTATACCGCCAATTGGGTACCGCTTTATAACATCACCTACGATTATAATGAGGGTAAAGGAACCAACCCGGCTACTTATAGCCAGATATCGGAAAACTTCCAACTGACCGCTCCGACTCGTCTGGGTTATACCTTCATCGGTTGGACCGGCTCGAACGGCGATGTACCGCAACTCGTTGTGGAGATTGCGAAAGGATCTACGGGGGATAAGAACTATGTCGCTAATTGGACAATCAACCCAAGTACGAATGTCTCTTATCTGGACAGCCTTGGCAATAAGGCTGCTCAAGAGACGGCTGCTTTCAACCGTCCGGAGGCTCCGGAGGTAGAGGGCTTTACCTTCGTACGATGGGAGGTAAAAGAAGGCCCGCTGAGCGAGGGTATCAAACTCCAGGCGATCTACACGGAGAACGAACCTTCGGGCGCGCCCAAGAAACAAGTAGGCAAGTTCACACTTATCCGCAAGGAAGGCGCTGAGAACGAGTATATTCTTCAAACTGCTAAATGATATATACTATGATAAAGAGATTTTATATACTACTTCTTGCTATAGTAGCAAGCGTAGGGATGAGTTGGGCGATGCAGATTTATATCGACGTGCCCGAACAAGATCTGCTCGCAATTGAGGTTGAGCCAAGCGATGATATCGCAAACGTTAAGGACAAGATTGAAGATAAGACGAGTATCCCTGTTGCGAACCAGACGCTCTATTTCAATTCAACCTTAATGGAGGATGATCACGCGCTCGCGGACTACAACATCCAGAAAGGGAGTACGCTCCAGCTGGCTATCAGCGGCGGTTCGTCTGCTCCGTCTTGGGTTCTTGCTGGTGACACATGGGATGATGCCACCAAGACCCTGACGGTGAACTCCAATCCGGGAACAGAGGCTTATTATCAAAACACAGAGATAAAGCATCTGATCATCAGCGACGGAGTGACGACCATTGGAGAGTCTGCGTTCGACGAATGCACTGCCTTGCTTTCTGTTGTTATTGGTAACGATGTTACAAACATAGAAGCAAATGCTTTCGATGAATGTGGGGCTATGACCTCTTTAACGATTGGTAACAAAGTTCAGACCATTGGAGAGTCTGCGTTTGGCAGTTGCGAAAGCTTGACTTCCGTGATCATTCCGAACAGCGTAACCAGCATTGGAAATTCTGCCTTCAATACTTGCGACCAGATGAGTTCTCTGACGATTGGCAGCAGCGTTCAGACCATTGGAGAGTCTGCGTTCAAGAATTGTAGCATGTTGACTGACGTCACTATTCCTGCTAGCGTTGAAAGTATTGGAGCTTGGTTTTTCCGTAATTGCGAAAATTTGGCTACTATTACCTGTGAGGCGACAACTCCTCCTACTTTGGGGAATAATGCGTTCTTCGATTGTGACAAACTCGAACATATCTATGTACCGGCGGCATCAGTAGCTACCTACAAGGCGGCTGACAACTGGGCTACGAAGGAAGCAATCATCTCGGCTATTCCGACCAACCAACTCTACATGGAGGTGGATGGCACAGCAGGTACCTTGAAATGGGGTTTGGCAGGAAGCAATCCTGTGTATGACGGAAACGCTATTCAATATAGTGATCGTAAGTTTATCACGACCCTTACTATTGATGAGTCGTGTCAGAATCATACGCTGACGTCATTCTATAATCTCTTCTATGTTTTCAAGGCTTTGACTACCATCAATGGTATTGAAAACTTGGCAACGGCGAACGTTGAGAGTATGCGTTATATGTTCTATGACTGTCAGGCTCTGACTTCTCTTGATCTAAGTTCGTTCAATACGGCGAAAGTGACGGATATGAAGGGGATGTTCAACGGATGCTCTAATTTGACTACCATCTACGTAGGCGACGATTGGAATACTTCTGCTGTTACAGACGGATACGCTATGTTCTATGGTTGTACTAATCTTCCTAATTATGATAGTGAAGCAACAGGCGTCGACAAAGCTTATGTCGGCGCAGGCGGATATCTGTCTGCTAATCTGACTCCGGCTGATGTGATAGCTCTGATTAGTGCTATCGGCGAGGTAGAATATACCGCAGAGAGCAAGGCGAAGATCGATGCTGCCCGTGCGGCATACGACGGATTGAGCGCCGCAGACAAAGCGCTGGTAACGAACTACAGCACATTGACCGATGCGGAAACGGCTTATGCAGATGCTAAGACTGCGGCAGACCAAGCAGCGGCTGATGCAGTGAAAGACTTGATCGCTGCGCTTCCGAATCCGGTACAGGAAAGTGACCTTAAACTCTCTGTATATACTAAGGTACAGGACGCGCGCACGGCATTCGACGCGCTGACGGCTGAGCAGAAAGCGCTGGTAACCAACATCGCTATTCTTGAGGCTGCTGAGGCTGCCTTCGCGGCTATCCCGGGTGGTGCACCGACAGTAGTGGTTATCTACAAAAGTGAATTCACATCTACCGGAGTTACGAAGGAGGGAGTGAATTTGGCTCTGTCAAACGGAAGTATGACCGCTGACGACATGCTGGCAATGGATGGTTCCTTCGAATTCTCAACATCGCTTGGGAAATTTACCAATATTACCATCGAAACAGATGTCAATATTATGAATATTAGCGAAGGCGCATCTACAAGTGCCGGTTGGCCTACAGGTACTAACCTGGGAACATCTGCTGCTTGGACAGGCAACTCCGAATCAGTTCTTATTGATTGTATGGTTGCCGGTAATGCGATCACAATTACCTGCACCGTAGCGCCTGCTTCAGTAATCGCAGACGCCATAGCAGCAAGAGACCTCATCAATGCGATCCCGAATCCGGTAACGTTCGTGGGAATTTGCGGCAACGCGATCGAGGCTGCCCGTGCAGCCGTTACGGCTCTGGGCGAGGCTGCCAGCCTTATCGATGATGCGGATATACAGAAACTCACCGATGCTGAGGCTGCTTGGACAGCACTCATTCCGGATCCTGTAGTACTGCCGACCGTTAAATACGCAGTATGCAATGTACCCGATGGTTGGGCAGTAACCGCTAACGGTGATGCCGTTTTGCCGATCAATGGCAGGTATCATATTGCTGACGGACAAACCGTTGTGTTGACTCCGCCTGCATCCAAGGATGCGGAAAGTATTACTTCGGCTGAAGAGGCCGGTCTGTTAGGAGCCGGTACAGCGGAGGATCCGTATCTGATCTACACCGTGGCTAACTGGAATGCGGTGGCAGCAAAAGTGAACGATGGAACGCAGGCTGCGCCTAATTGCCGCCAGATGGCAAACTTGGACGGCATCACTACCGTTATGGGTAATTCCGAGAGCAAGCCGTTCAAGGGTATTTACGACGGAAACGGCTTTGTGTTCACTAATATCAACCTCTCCATCACCAGCGGTGAAAATCCGTTAGGCTTGTTTGGTTGCGTGAACGATGCTTCGGCAGTAGTTAAGAACGTAGTCGTTGCCGGCGGTACTGTTTCCAGTACTTTCCGCAATGTCGGTGCTATCGTGGGACAGTTAAACGGCGGTACCGTACAGTATTGCGCTAACTATGCTACGGTTTCTTCTTCGTATGACGGATCAGTTCGTATCGGCGGTATCGTAGGTTGGATGCGAAGCGCCGGAGGAGATAATAACCGCGTAGATCATTGTATCAACTACGGCAATGTAAGCGGAAAAGGATATGTGGGCGGAATCACAGGTTCATGTGGCGCCGGATATGTTAGTTATTGCCAGAACTATGGCAGTATTTCTTCCTCCGGTACTGATGATGCTACAAGAGGTTCGGCAGGCGGAATTATTGGTTGGTATAATCCAACTGATGATACCAAGGTTACTTATAACCACAATGGTGGAAATATCACAGAGGCAACGAATGGGCATGATCCCTCTCGTTATATCATCGCTAATACCCCTAATATTAGTCTTCCCGGTAGTAACAGTTATCTTAGCTCATCGATAGTGACCGTCGGCGCGACGAGTTACACGGGAGCAGAATTAGCTACGCACGACACCAAAGCTCAAGCTTTAGCCATCAATCCGGAGGGAATCACTATCAGCGGTATAACCTATGCGTATGGTGTTGCAGCGCCTGTTGCTCCGGCGCCCGGCACAAACCCGGGTACGGATCCGGCTAAGCAGCCGAATAGGAGTTGGCAGTTCACGATGCCGTCCCACAACATAGGACTGGCAGTCACTATCATTCCAAAACTGCCCGGTGCATTCTCAATCAATGCAAACGGAGACAAGGTACAATTCGCGAAAGGTAACTTGCAGGCAACAACTACCGACCTCGGTGCTAACTGGACGTGGGATTTTGCTCCTAACCAATGGAGTCTTATCGGCGATGCTGTTGCTAACAATGCCATCAATGGAAACAAAAAAGTTTCTGCAAATGGTACGGTAGATCTCTTTGGTTGGAGTACCGCTGCTACCTACTATGGTATCAATAATAGCTGGAAGAACGACGATTATGCCGGAGACTTCGTTGACTGGGGCGCACTTATGGGCACAGAATGGCGTACGCTGAGTAAAGAAGAATGGTATTATATTGTTTATACCCGAACGGAAGCGTACAAAAAACGCAGTCACGCGATGGTGAATGGCGTGAACGGCTATATCTTCTTACCGGACGAGTGGGAACTCCCGAGCGGTTTGAGCTTTACACCCAATGCCGGTAATTATACCACAAACACATACGACGGAGCCGATTGGATCGCTATGGAGAATGCCGGTGCGGTCTTCTTACCTGCTGCCGGAGTTCGTGAGGGATCGGATATATATCAAGTAAATCTCTACGGCTGGTACTGGGCTTCTACTCCGCATGATGAAGATGGAGGGAAAGCGTACTACTTATGGTTCGATGCGTCAAGTAATGGTGTTACCGAATACAATCGTTGGAAATCGAAATCTGTACGTTTGGTAACGGTTGCTCCTAAGACGCCGGCAGACGTGATTGCATTGATTAACGCTATCGGCACAGTAGATAGTACGCCAGAGAGCAAAGCGAAGATCGATGCAGCACGCGAGGCGTACGAAACCCTGAGCGATGCGGATAAAGCGCTGGTAACCAATTATAGCACTTTGACCGCAGCTGAGCAGGCTTATGCAGATGCTAAACAAGCTGCTGATCAAGCCGTGGCTGATCCGGTAATCGCTAAGATCAACAACATCCCGACGCCGGTAGAGCTGAAACTCGCTACGCGCGATTCCATAGAAAGCGCGCGCGCTGCGTACGACGCTCTGAACGCAGCTCAACAGGCGCTGGTAACCAACTACGATGACCTCGTAGCTGCTGAGGCTGCCCTCGCAGGCCTGAACCCGGGCGGCGGAGCACCGCTGCCGGAAGGAGCCCTGACTGGCGCGTTCTCGATCAATGCGGACGGCGACAAGATTGCCTTCTCGAAGGGTAACTTACAGGCTACGTATGGCGGAAGCGACTGGACTTGGGCATTTGCTGCTCACCAATATGATGTCATCGGCAATGCAGTAGCCAATACCGCCATCACCGGAAGCGGAACGGTATCTGCTAACGGAACGGTTGATCTCTTCGGTTGGAGTACTTCCGCAACCTATTACGGCATAAACAACACGAATGTTAGCGGTAAGCATCCCGGCGATTTTATCGATTGGGGAGAAACAATAGCTGAAGGTTGGCGTACGTTGACGCGAGATGAATGGGGATATCTGTTTGAAACTCGTACCGATGCCGCCAGCAAGTATGGACATGCAACGGTTGCCGGCATTCATGGTATTATTATATTACCAGATTCCTATAAAGGAACTGCTATCAACGCGGACCACAGTGATTGGAGCGACAATACCATCAGTGCCGAGGATTGGGCGGCATACGAAGCTAATGGCGTAGCCTTTTTGCCCGCGGCGGGTAGTCGCCTCGTCACGAGTGTGAACTCTGTCGGTAAGTACGCTTTTTACTGGACGTCTACGACGTATGGTGAGAAGTGGGCGTACCGAGTCAGGTTCGTTCCGGAACTCAGTCCGGACTATGGCGACCGCGTCGCCGGTCAATCTGTCCGTCTGGTAACGGCACATACAGGAGGTGCTACTCCGCTGGATTCCGCACAGGCTGTAAAAGACCTGATTGATGCAATCCCTGTTCCTGTAACGCTCGATGCCGCATGCGTGAACGCTGTTCAGGCAGCACGCGACGCTTACAATGCGCTGAGCGACGCTACCAAGGGTGCCCTCGATGATGCTACGGTACAGAAACTGAATCAGGCTATCACTGATTACACGGCATTGATCCAAGCCGAGGCAGACGCGGTGAAGGCTAAGATTGCCAACATCCCGCAGCCGGTTACGCTGAAACTCGCTACGCGCGATTCTATTGAAAGCGCGCGCGCTGCGTACGACGCACTCACCGCTGACCAGAAACTGCTGGTAAGCAACTATGATGTGCTGACCGCTGCTGAGGCTGCTCTTGCAGCTCTGAACCCGGGCGGCGGAATGCCTGCCAATGCATTGAACGGTAAGTTCACTATTAATGCCGGCGGTGACCAAATCTCCTTCGCAAAAGGTAACCTGCAGGCTACGACTACCGACCTCGGTGCCCACTGGACATGGGGCTTTGCTGCTAACCAATGGGATTACCTTAGTATTGCCGTAGCGAATAACAAGATCGACGGCAACGGAACCGTTTCTGAGAATGGTACGGTGGATCTGTTCGGTTGGAGTACGGCCGCTACCTACTATGGTATCAATAATAGCTATAATGCCGTCGATTATATCGGAGATTTTGTCGATTGGGGACCCAACATGGGTGCCGGTTGGCGTACACTTACGAAAGATGAATGGAATTATCTGATTGAAAATAATACCAAGGGTAGGGCTACCGTAAACGACAAGAGCGGCTATATCTTCCTTCCGAACGATTGGAGCGGCCTGGCCTTTACCCCTGATCCGGACAACTTTACAACGAATGTCTATTCCGGCGACGACTGGACCGCAATGGAGAACGCCGGTGCGGTGTTCCTGCCTTCTGGCCCTGCT
>CADCEV010000018.1 GCA_902800525.1 uncultured Bacteroidales bacterium | reverse complement strand
TGTACCGGGTCTTCAAAAACTACTTTTCCCATAATGTTAAGGTTTGGTTTAATGGTTGTTTCTTCTTTGTTAGGTGCTCGGTGCGTAAGCGCCGAGTCTCTCATCACGCGAACGTCGGCTTCACATACAGCTGTTTCACCACGTACGCAAACAGGCTGCGGATCTTGTCTTGGCGCGCAAAATCCGCCTCGTACGTCGCACGCTGCTCCGGGTCTGCCAACGCGGTCTTTGCCGCCTGAGCAGCCGTTTTCAGTGCGTTCTGACATTCCACGTTTTTCGCTCCGGTTGCCTTACTCGGGTTCAACAGGTCCATCGCCATTTGTTCTTTGCCGCACGGACAACCCTTGAAAACAAGTGATTCCGAGCGATTGAGCTTGCCGCGGAAACGCGCAAATGCTCCGGTCAATTGTACTTTACTCATAGTTAAGATTTGTTTTTCTGACCGCCCACATGGTCTCTATCTATCCGCCAAGTTTGGCGGATCTCTATCTCCCACGCGATGCGATCGGGTGATTAATGTTCCTCGAATTCTATTTCGAGTTGGTTATGGTATATCTTGTCGAGATACTCTTGATGTTTCTGTCGTCCGTATTTCTCCGCGAACTCCTGCCGGTTCAGCGCCTCCGCCTCACTCGCCACATGCCTGCTCCTGTCGGGGCGAGCCTGCGCTATCTGCATGTATCCGCCGCCGGACTTAGGATACCGCCTGAAATAATACGGATCACTTCGTATCAGCATCCCCGTCAGATAAGCTATCGGGTGCTCTAATTCTACTTTCGCCATCTCTCATAATCAAATTTCGCTGCAAAGATAGTGTTGGATTAAACAATGTGTTCCCCAAAAATGATTTTTTTACAAATCCGGAACCACAATGTGTCTTCTTTTTGCTTCTTGAAAGTACCAAACGAGGCTGTGATACACTTGCCGGGACTTTATCCCATGCTTCGTAGCAACCACTTCTCGTGCCTCATGCGCCGTATCCCCGTTTGCCCTTGCCACAAAGTAATCATCCACCACCGCTTGATTCCTCACCTCAATCTGATGCCGTTTCTCCGACATCCGATACGCATTTGGGTCTCGTACCAACCACGGCACATCATATAAAGGATAGTTGTTCTTTTCCATTGTTTCACATCGTTTATTATGCGGGATGCTATCCCGCGAGATTCTTTTATTGTGCCGGATGTTATCCGGCGTTTTCTTTGTTCTGTTTGCGGCGGTATTCCGCCGCGACCGTCACGATCTTGTCTCCGTCTATTAGCCCGGCATCGTATGCCGGTTCTATTTGTCCCTTGTTTCGGAGCCGTTTCCGCCGCGACCATCACGGGATCATGTTCCGACAACTTCCTAAGAGCCTCCCGACAGTAACTCATTTTGTCTCTTTTCTTCGTCTGCTGCGCGGAGCGTCAGCTTCGCGTTTAGTTTCATTCTTTCTCCCTTTAATCTTGTAATGGTCTAAACTCCCGGATGATGCTGAGTTTAAGCGCAAGGGCTTCTTCGAGGGTATAAATCCCAGCACGTTCTTTGTACCACGCAACGACCATTTTCGTTGTCTTGGCGAGGTCGTCAATGCGAGCGTCACCGTTATAGTTTGTCGGCTCTGCATCCCGTGCGTTGACGATAGCGTACCACGGATTCGGGTGGATAGCCTCACCGCGCCGTTTCTTATCTCGGATGAGACGATAGACACGATGCTGCATGTCGATACTGAGCGCGTTCCAAAGGGTTGTCTCGCACTTGCTGCGCATGTTGTGGAACTCCCGCGGTGGGTTAAGCAGCTCCCACATATAATCAAAAGATTTCTTTTCATCGTTCATTAAACTTTAAACATTAAACATTCAACATTCTTGATGATGAATCTATCTGCATAGTATAACATCATCATCATTTTTTCTTTGTTAATTTTCTTTTGCTTCTTTTCTTTTATTCCCTTTCTTTTGCCTTCATCCCCTCCGTTCGCCGCCCGCTTTTGTATCCGCCAAGATTGGCGGATCGGGCGGCGCCGTCCTCCCCTCCCTGCATTCGGCATCTGTCAATATATCCGGACGATGCCATCGTCCGTCTTAATCCACACACACCACCGTGTATTCCACGCTATCCGGCTCGATATTCGGGTGCGTCATCGGGAAAGCATCCTTTATCGCCTTCTGCACCTTGGTGATCGCCGCCGATTTAGCTTTCAGTACTTGCTGTTCTGCTGTCTTCTGCCTAAAAACCACACCCTCTGCCATCGTGTACTTCTGCGGCTTCCCGATAAAATCGTACGTCTCTGCCTTGCGCAGCTCGTAGTGGTGACCATCAAAGAGGAACTTGCCTTTGTCCTCGCCGTTCTGCTCGATGGCGCACACTTTCGCGTCCTCCACCGCCTTACCGTCTAGCTCCTCGATACGTGCGTTTGCCGACGCCACCAACTGCTTGAGTGCGCGGCTCTCTTCCAATGCGCTGGCACCTAATACTTCTGTTGTCTTGATTGCCTCCATGAGGGCTTGATTCATTTCTATTGCCTTCATAATCTGTCTATGTTTATTGTGCGGGATGCTATCCCGCGTTGTTAATGACTTTGTTTATTGTCGCCGGATCGTCTGTTAGCCCGGCATTTGATGCCGGTTACGTTGTCCTGTGTCCGGCACCTCCGTTGCCGGAGTTACCGTCTTTCGTTGTCCTGTGCCCGTGAGTTTCGCGAGCGGGAGGATTACGTCTCCGACAAGGAGCGTAAGCTCCGCTATTCTCCTTCGTACACGTCCCCCGCGACATTGTACATACTGAATAACTCCAGTAGTTCCTCCGTTTTCATGTTCTTCGGGTCTTTGCTCGGATCATTGTCCTGCCGCGCCACCATTCGCCTTGCCCGCAGTATCACTGCTCGCTTTTGATTTTCTTCCGGCGTGACCCATTGCAGATTTGAGGCACGATTGTCGGAAACGATTCCGTTGATGTGGTCACATTCATAGCCGTCAGGACGCGGACCGTTCCAAGCGAGACAGACTGCAATGTGAAGGTAGATGTCGCCATGATGAGGCATGATGTAATACCTTTGCTTCCTGTTCCCATTCACGGAAAGCTTACTGGGCGTTAATGTGAATAACACTTGCTCGCGATAGATCCAGTGCGTCACACCGGTTTTCTTGTCTTTGACGCGGACATGGGAGAAAGCTCGTCCGCTTGCGGTGACATAAAGATGTCGGTTGCCTGTACGTTCAAGAGGTAGAACGAGGCGGATTTCCGTTCCATCCGGGAGCACATCGCGCTTGGGATGGATAGTTGAACGATATTTAGATACCATATAACCGCCAGTCGGAGGGATGCGGGTTCCTCACTGTGAGGAGTTGCCGTTTTCCGAAAGGCGGTGCAAAAGTACTCGTTCTATGACGGTGTGGGTCGATGTGGATAATGTGACCCACATTTCCACAAAAAAAAACAACCCTCTCGGATTGCTTTCTTTTCAAGGCTTTAGGCTATGTTATGCAAAAATGCTGATGTTTGCTCTAAAAATAATCTTCCACATCGAAAAACACCTCTTTGTCGTACTCATTTTTGAACATCCGTCCAAGGAGCGTGCATAATGCCGATGGATCGGAAGCGCACGAAATGCCGCATGTCTCCGTCAGGAAACGAAGCACCGCAGCAGGGCTGGGTTTGTCGATATACTTGAGCCGTTTCCACTTCACGCAGAAGCACACAATCGCTTTGTGGATAGGATTATCCGCACTGCAATCTAACTGCCGCTGTCCCAAATGATGATCCGTCAGATAGTTCCGAAAGCGGTTCTTTTCCTCTTCCGTCCGCTGCATATCTTCTATGCCGTCGGGCGTGAGAAAGAGCCGCTTAGTGCGTGCATCGTTCCCTCTTTCATTCGTTGATTCGTTCATCCGTTCTTTCCCCGCATTCGGAGTAAGGTATATAGGATAATTGGTGTTGTCATGTATATCCGTGTGGTACTCATTGTGCTGGTTCGCGATATAATCACCGGCAACGTTAATGACCGGTGCAGATGGTTGTTGATTCTTGTCTTTCATTTCTAATTGTGTTTTTAAGTTTATTACTTGTTGCTCTAACTGCCGGATGTATTCCGCTTGATCCATAGCGAGTTGTGCCCATCTGTCGCGGTCGCAACGGAGGGCTTCCCATGGGTCGAAAATCCTATGTGAATCGGGCGGTGGCATCTTATGTATCTTTTGCGGTCGGTCAAAGCGACCGCAAAGATACTGCTTTTAACTCCCAAAACACGGGAGTGAACAAAAAAAGTGCACCGAAATGCACTTTTTTATCTCTAAACACTAAACATCAAACATTAAACATACATCTCTGCGAGCTTTTTCGCTTCTTCCGCAAATTTTTCCCGCAACGATTGAGGTTCGAGCACTTCGAGTTTGGAACCGTATGTCCTCAACTGCTGAATGAAATCGAAGGTTGGTGCCACGTGCCACTCGAACACACAGGGTTCGGGTTCGTTCTGCGACGCATGCAACGGAAGTGAACGCAGGTACATAGCATCTTTCTCAGACTCCACACGCACGCGCACCAGTTCCGCTTTCAGATCATTACCGCAGAACACACCATAGAACGGAGCGAAATACTCGCGTGCGTTGAAGTTCTTCGGACGTTTGAAGGTCTTCTCCAGCAGTTCCAGACTAACGATGCGGTCAAGAGAATACATCTTCGGACTCTTTGGGTCAATCGTGCCGTCGAGTTCGGTGCATGTACCCAGCACGTACCACCGCTGTTTGAATACCTTCAGGCACAACGGCGAGAGGTAGAACACATGCGGCGTGTCCGTGTCAAAGCGCTGGTGCGTACAAAGGAGTATCCGACTTTCACTGATGGCAGTAACGATGGTCGTGAGGTATTGGGTACCTTCCGGAATGGACTCGTAGATGATGTTATCCCGCAGTTCACGACTGGCATCAAGCGACTGGCTCATGGCAAACTGCGAGAGCAACCATTGCTTGGTGCGTGAGTTGAGGTCGGAATCGTCGATGTAATACTGACCGGAAGTCCTGTCGCATAAGATCTCGATGTCGAAAAGCTCCTCAATGTCGCGCCGGATACGATAGAACGACGTGTCCGGGATAGATGTCTCGTGACTGTCATTGTACCGTGAACTGGACCACTTGCGATCAATCTGCTCTTTGGTGATCTTCCCCGCACTGCGGATCGTATCCACCAACCAAAAGTATTTCTTATATTGTACTACGGACATTCGCTGCTGGCTATTATAAATTACAATAATGGTGTCATATACAAAGGCAGGTACGTGATACCCTCTTTGATCTCCAAATCTTTGGTGTGGAGGACGATGGGGTTAGTAACGTATTGACTGAACTTGTCCATGCATTTATTGAGCGAGGATAAGGAGTAACGCGGTGTTGATTTAACTTCAATCGGGCAGATGTTTAACGCTTCCTTGCCTTATTTTTTATGTATTTTTAACGTTTCCGGCTACAATTCCAAAATTATTATATCTCAAAACCGCCGTCTTCGATGAATTGGCGGAGGAGGGCGTCAATACGGATGTTAATACGGAAAGCAGGAATCGCCACACCTTCGTGCTGCTCGAACCATGCCTTGGCAAGGGATTTATCGACGGACTCTTTGAGTTGATCGAGTGGTCCTTGCGGGATAATATCCCCCTGCATGTAGTTATTCATTATCTCGCGGAGCAGGTTCTCGTTGAGACCGAAAGCCTGTGCGAAACGATGGATACGGTCGTTCTTCTCCCGCGCCATGTATTCGGTGATATAATCGCGGAGCGGTTTGGCTTCATCGACTTGCACGGTGCCACGTTGCACGTCACGCAGGAAACGCCCTGCCACGTCCTGTTCCTCTTGGGTGAGGGTGGCAAAAGAGCGGTGCAGCTCTTCGAGAGCCTGCGCTTGCTCTTGCTCGGAGGAGTTGAGTGTGCGCAGGTACTTGCGGAAACGTGCGTTCATGTAATCGGTATCAATCGCACCGGTGTTGATGGAGATAATATAGGGGTCGATGTCAAAGGTGACCTCATCGGTGGGTGTGCTTTTGGGTCCGCGCTCGATCTCTTTGTAACGTTGCAGGAGTGCACCATAGGTGGTCTCATCGATAGTGAGAGCACTCATCGCCAGCGTCACCTCTTCCGCTTCTTCGGTATCGTCGGTTGGCAGGGTTGGTTCTTGCAGTTTGTTCCATTGGAAGCCCTGCACACGCGCCGCGTTGAGGTGGCGGTTGAGTTCACGGAAATGCTTGGCGAACTGCGCGCGTAGGTCTTTATCTTCCGGCAGTTTGGAGAAGTCCTCAACTCCTGCTATCTGAAAGAGATATTGTATCTGTGCATAAGCGGCTTCAATCGCGCGGATATGCACATCCAGTTTGTCGGCTTTGATACCGAGCGGTTGTTGTCCCGAATAGAGGCGGATCGCGTTTTCTATGTTTCGCTTCATGGTGTGCGGATAGCGGTAGTAACAAATCGTGCCGTGCGGTTTGTCGGGTCCGTTGAGACGGTTGGTACGCGAGAAAGCTTGGATAAGGTTCTCGTTGTACAGCACTTTGTCGAGATAGAGGGTGTTGACCCAATGGGAGTCGAAGCCGGTCAGCATCTGATTGACGACGATGAGCACGTCCAAACACTGTGCAGGGTTGGACTCGATACCTTTGTAGATATCCTTGTGTGCCAAACGGAGCGCCACATCTTTCTTGAAGAGGGCATATTTGGGCAGCGTGAAGTTCGTGCCGTATTGGTCGTTGTAGTCACCGACAATCTTGATAAGCAGGTCTTCCTTGATCTCGCCTTTGCCTTCATTGTCAATGGAAGGATCCACGAGACAGGTCACTTTGAGTTCCGGCGCAAACGCACGCATATAGACGTAGTACTCGAACGCCTCTTGGATGGACGAGGTAGCGAAGATCGCGTGGTATTTGTTAGCGAGACTCAAAGCCGGGAAAGAAGCCTTGATGTCGTTAACGACCGCACGCTGGTATTCACCCGATTCGAATTGTGCTTTCGGGATATAGTCCTCGATACCTTCATCTTCGGTGGTCTTACCTGCCATGGGCACGTCGTTCATATAATGGAAATAGACCTCTTTCTTCTTCTCATCTGCAAGAGCTTCTTCCATGGTCTTGGCTTTTGCCTTGAAGAGTGCCACTTCCTGTTTGAGTTTCTGATCGGGGAAGACAATCTTCATTACAGGGTCGAACTTCAGCACGTTTTCGTCGCGGATACCATCGGCGATGCTGTAACGGTGCAGCTCATTGCCAAAGACGTTTGTTGTCGTCTGGAGCAACTTGCGGTTCTCCTCTTGGATAGGTGTGCCGGTGAAGCCGAAGAAGATCGCGCGTGTGAAGGTGGCGCGAATCGTTGCCAGCATATCTCCGAACACGTCTCGGTGGCACTCATCGATGATGATGACGAGTCGCTTTTGGTTGATTCGGTTGAGTTGGTGACGATTGCCTGATTCGGGCACAATACGGCTCATCTTCTGAATAGAGGTGACGATGAGGGTATCGCGTGTGTCAGTACTATCCAGTTTGGAAATCAGATCATCGGTGTTGTCGGTCTCTTGTACTTCCTCTATCTCGTTCTTGAATCCGCGATATTCGAGTGCAGTCTGCGTACCGAGTTCGATTCGGTCCATGAGGAAGACGACCTTGTCTGCCTTGCCGGAATCGGCTATCAGTTGAGCCGATTTGAAGGAAGTCATCGTCTTACCTGAGCCGGTAGTATGCCAGATGTAACCGCCAAACAAGTCATGTTCATCCCAACGGCAGGTGGCTACACGGTCGGCAATCGCTGACGCGGCATAGTACTGATAACTGCGCATAACCTTGAGGTTACCCGCGAGTTTGTCTGCCACGGTGTAGAAGCCGATCATCTGGTGCGCCATGGGAATAGAGAGCAGATGAGTGGCTATCGATTTCCAGTCGTTGATAGGCTCGTTGTTAAAGTCTGCCCAATGGAACTGGTATTGCGGAGAAAAGGCTTCGTAACTGCCCGGGTTCGCAAAATAGATCGTCTCATCGGGGTTCATAGCCACAAACACTTGTACGAGCGAGAAAATACCTTGCGAGAAGATTCCTTCGTGGTAGTATTTGCGTATTTGGTTAACGGCTTGCGAAACGGCTACGTGTGAACGTTTGAGTTCGATATGGATTACAGGCATGCCGTTGATAAGCAGCATCAAGTCACCTCGTCTGTCAGAGGCAAGAGGATGAGCGGTAGGGAACTTCGGTTGCTCGGCAATCTGATAAACGCTACTGCCGGAAGCTATCTGACTGCGGTCATAGATCGAGAGGGAGACGGTCTGCCCATAGTGCAGTTTGTCTGCCTCGTTGTCGCGACGGATATTGACGGTCTTACCGTTGATGAAGCCATTGAGCGCAAGAGGCGTGTGCTGTGTGTTCACTTGGTGAACTATCTGCTGCATCTCCGAAGCGGTCAGCGGCACACCGTTGAGTTGGTCGATACCGGAATTGTTCTGATAGAGGATGTGTGCCCAGTTATCGAGCAGGTCTTGCTCGGTGCAGTTCTTGAGGACACCGCTGCTCCATCCTTTAGTGGTTAGGAAGTCTATCAGGTCACGTTCAAAAGTCAGTTCGCTATCGTACATATGGGTGTTTTATTTTATCGGTGTTATGCCCGAATCGGATTCGGGCGTAAAAGAAGAAAGATGAGAGGCATCGCCACCTTCTCCCGAATTGATGGTTCCGTTTTGTGTTTTCTTTAGTTCCCCCGAATCGGATTCGGGGTTAAGTGAAGAAAGGGTGCATATCTCCTCCGCCATCCGGTTCATCGCCACGCACTCCGCGTGCGTCACAAGACGTTTGGAGGGATCATACTCCCACGGCGAGAGTATCAGCACACGCCCGGCGGCGACGGAGTCGAACAAGCCGTCGCTTGGCTTGTAATAATCGCGGAAACCGTTATCCGCGATATAGATGATGGGATGTTCTTCCGCCAGAAGAACCACCATCACCTCTTTCTCCTTATCGGAGATGAACGGTGAGACCATTACCGTACCTTGACGGGCAGCCAACACACAGCCGTTCATATAATCGCGTAAGCGTTTGTCATCGCCATGCATCGCTTCGTCTATCATCGTCCAGCGGACATGCACAGGCGCATATTTGGCCGCCTGTAGCAGTGCCACATTCCCCACGCCGCTATACCTTCTTCCAGCTATCTCAATACCCTCCTGCACGCGGAAGAAGCCCGGTTTCAAACGCTTGGTAGCCAACCGCTGCGGATTCATATCTATATAGCGGATGGTCGTTGGCAGCTGCCGCCGTTGCCCCATCGGGCGGATGAAGGGCATCTCGGTAAAGACAGGCGGGAGAGCAGCGTATGCCGCATCGGGTATCTGCCCTCGCAGATGCTCGGCTATGGCGTATAATTTCTTTCCTTCCCCCGAATCTGAATCGGGTTTAATAGAAGAAAGATAGGAATACGCCCGGCCTGCCTTCTTGACACCCTGCCAGAAACCGCGCACCGCGGATTCAATACCGCGGGGCATAGCCTTGCGGACATACCAGACGGCATGGAGGTGATCGGGCATAAGGCAATAATGGAGAATCTGTATCTCGGGATAATAGGAAGCATTGGCAATCTGATAATCCAGAACCGCCCGCCCCAAATCGCTATAATCCACCCTTGCTTGGGCGGGATCGTTTTCGGGGATAACAAGCGAGCCCAACAAAGGCTCACGCGACGGTATCGTCAGCGTGATATGGTATAGCCCGGCTCCCTTCCATGCTTTGCCCGGCTCCTGCGGTTGCCATATGTCATGTTCGGAGGACATTTACTCATTTACAAACATTTGCTCCAAGAGGGCTTGTTTGGAGTGTTTCAGAAGGGTTAATTGTCGCTCGCGGAGAGAGATAGTTTGGGATAATTTAGCTAATATCTGACCTACCTTCTTTTGTTCATCATTATTATGGGGAATAACGACCAAACTATCAAAGAAATCTTCAGGAGATATATTCAACAAGCCATGATTCCTTGCACCCACAGCGACGCGTTTCTTAACATCGTCTTGCCATGGTTTAGTCTCATAATGCGCTTGCACATAGTCAGCATCTATGTCATCTTTTAACGCAAAGACAATATAGAGAGTGGACAAAATACCTTTATCTAGAGATTTCAAGCATTTAACAGCTCCCATTGGATATTCACCCGCAGCACTCTTGTTATAAGCAAATTCTCCTTTCTTTATTAAGAAATAATTTGCCAAATTAGCACCTACTACAACGTTGTTGTAATACTCGGTTTGAGATACCAACCCTAATTGCGCTGAAATGCAAAGTGGTAGTGTTGATTCTAAACCAATATTTTTTCTTGTAACACGAGTGGCTATGTCTTTTAATCGCCTATTCTCCCATTTACCCTCAAAACCCTTGAATCGGATAGCGGGAATTGCTTGACCGTCTTGCGGGAAGAGTTTTTCGAGTAGCGAACGCTTGATATTCTTCAGCTTCTCCAACTCAGTTTCACGGCTTGTAATAGTAGAATCTAAAGAATCAAAATATTTTGCTATAATATCACGCTCTGCTTTATCATTTGGGATATACACTATCTGACTTTCTAAATCAGATTTATTAAGATTCCCAATACTTCCACCTCCACCACAAGTACTTAACCCAATAAAATGAGAATACCAAGATGATCCCATAAGAGCATTTACAAAGGTAGTCTCCTTGCCTGAGGCCAATAACATAAAACCGCCGGGTACAGAGGGCTCTTGAAGATTGTGAATAACGGCATGTTTACCGACAAGGTCTTTAGAACCATTCGCGGCGGTAATTAAGATGTCTCCATCTTCTACTAACGGGATATGCACGACCTCATTTCGTACGCGGACATCGTCTTTGTATGTGCGGAATTGTCCGTCGGAGATATTAGATGATCTCAAAACAACTATTCCGTCTTCAGAAACGATACTCTCAGGAGAATACGTTAAACCGCGACGAATTGTCACCAGTTCAGAGAATCCTTTCTCTTTCCACTCCTCGGTAAAGCCTTTAAATCGTATTTTCGGTTGTTTAGCCATTATTGGAGGAGTTTTTGGAGTTCTCGTATAGCTTGCATATCTGCCTCGTCACCGGTTAGTTCGTCTAAGAGGTTCGCCAGTTCGGATTCGGCTTTGTCGATCTCATTGCCTACGTTCAGAAGCGTATCAGCATAGCGCTTGATGAGTCGGTTGACATCGGTCTCGATGGTATTGAGCAGTTCGGTAGGCAGCGAGTGGATTTTCGCGCAGAGCGGCATAATCCATTTCTCACGCAAGAGCGTATAGGTATCGTCGTCGGTAAGATGCTCAATGGTGTAGCAGGTCTTGTCAATGAGTGCCGCTTCGAGGGCTTTGAGTTCTTTGTTGATCTCTTTCTGCTTATTGAGAAGACGTTGCAGTTCCATCAGTTCCGGGTCTTTGAGATCCGGGTCTTTCTGCATGGCTTTGACATCGGCAGCGAGTTGCTTGGTGTCGAGTTTCTCGGACTCAGCATCGATATATTTCTCGCGGTTTTCGTCAGCGAGTTCACGTATCTTATCGTCGATCTCATTAGCACAGCCTTCGGCTTCTGCTTGTAGGTTAGCACGATGGTCGAGCATATCGCGGAGGAAGAGTTCTTGCACCAGTTCAAACGGCATAATACGTCCTCTCCAGCCTTCTTGCACTTCGATCTCAGTCTCTACACCGGAATCTTTGTCTTTCTTCTTCTTGAGCACCATGTTCGGTTCTACCTCACGCACCTTGTCCCACCCTTCGGTCTGGAGGATTTCAAGGTCGGTTGCGATGACCTGCCACGAGTCGTCAAGCAGTTGATAGACATCGTAGGGGTTGAAGATAGGATGTTTGCCGAGACGGGCGAACAGTTCATCGGAGATGATATCTTCCTCGCGGTTAACCGGAACGGTGTTGATAGACGAGAGGAGTTGCTGATGCAAGAACGCGTCGATACCGTCCATGGTGCGGGTATAGTCATCACGCAGGTTGCAGTAACTGCGGTCGGCGTTGATGAGATAGCGGATTGCGTCGTCCTTACGCGGCGTGCTATGTGTGCTGCTGATCGGTTGGAAGAGCGACTGACGAAGCGTAGGCAGGAAAGACCAATAGGGCAACGCGTCTATCTCACGATTCGGGATAGCACCGTACATAGTCGCATAGAGGTCCCATGTCTCTGCGGCATCGGACGAATCGACATAACGCGGGATATTGAGATTATAGCCGTTTGCACGTATCTCTTCGCGGCTGACGCGGCGTGCGTACTTGTCGGTGTTTTGGCGCGTTTCGTACGTATCGACAATACGGCGAATATCGGAGGCACGCAGTTTGTTCTTCTTACCCGATTTGATGAAGCCTTTGCTAGCATCGATAAAGAGGACATCGTCGCGATCACGTTTTTGGCGGAGCACCATAATGATTGTGGCGATACCTGTGCCGAAGAAGATGTCTGCGGGCAGACCGATGATTGCGTCGATATGGTTATTCTCAATGAGGTTCTTACGGATCACACCTTCTGCTTCCTCTTTGGCAGGGTCACCTCTGAAGAGGACACCGTGCGGCAGGACGATGGTCATGATGCCATCCGGCTTGAGGTGATAGAGGTCATGGAGCAGGAAAGCGTAGTCGGCTTTGCCTTTGGGCGCTACGCCGTAACGGTAACGCGGGTCAAGTTCCTTACCGGCAGGACTCCACGGCTGAGAGTACGGCGGATTGCTGACCACGGCATCGAGATAGAGCGTAGGAGCATTGGTGCGTTCGTCTTTCGGCCAGTCTTGCTCCAGCGTATCGGCGTTGCGCACCTCGATATTACTCGGTTTGATGCCTCGCATAACGAGGTTCATTCGGGTGAGGTTGAACGTCGCCGATTTGAGTTCTTGGGCGAAATAATGGACGCTATCTTTGTTGTTAGTATGCTTGCTGATGGCGCGACCAATATTGAGCAGCAACGAGCCGGATCCGCTGGTCGGGTCGTAAATAGAGATAGTCTTGCGGTCGTGCAGATAACCGGCTACGATCTCGGACATCAGAACGGACACTTCGTGCGGGGTGTAGAACTCACCTGCTTTCTTACCGGCATTAGCAGCAAACTGACCGATAAGGTACTCATAGATGAAACCGAGCACGTCGTAACCCTGACGATCATCGGTGGGGATGTCTTTAATGAGCGAGAGCAGATCGAGGATGGCTTTCGATTGCTGAGCGGCTGTCGAACCGAGTTTGTCAATACCCGAACTGAGGGCAGAGAAGATCTTCTCGAAGAGCTTCTTGTAGTCCTCGTTGATGAGTCGCTCAAACGCGGAGAGGGCGATGGTGACGTTCTGGACGCTGAAATCGTTGCCCATCTTGAGCCACGTGGAGAATAGGTTGTCGTACGCAATGAAATAGCCGATGTTCGTCTGGCAGAAACGTACGATCTCGTCGTCTTGCTCCTGGAGTTGGACCAGTTCGTCTTGCGTCATCCCGCCGTCGCGGAGCATAAACGCTTCCTCTTTGTCGGATAGATATTTGTAGAAGATGAAGCCGAGGATGTAATCCTTGTACTCGCTGGCCTCAATCTTCGACCGCATTTTATTGGCCGACGCCCAAATGCGTGCTGCTAATTGTTGTTTATTCATTGTTGGGTTGTTATATTCTTATTTGTCCATAATAGACCGAACATCAAACTTGATAAGGTTATTCGCCTTCAGATTTTTCATAAAGGCATCTATCATCTCCTTATAACGCGTATCAATATCGGCTTCTGTGTAATCCGTCTTAGTGGCTACCAAGTCTAGCAACTCTCTATTGCATGTAGCCTGTTTTATCTCGTTACGGCTATTCGTGTAACCATTATAGTACTGCTTCTTGTCGCTCAATCGGTAATCCGCTGCACGGATATTGATACGTTTCTCTAAAATAGTCTTATTACCCAGTGACTCCAGTTTACCATTCGAACTCAACGACTTCTCAGCCTCTTGTCTGCGACGAGGGAAAATGTGCTCTATTTCAAAGGTGGTGTCTAAGTCCGGCAATACTTGTTTGGGGTTCTCCATTGCCCACCATACCAACATGGACTTAGTGATAGGACGACCGTTGAAGAAATTGTAGTTGTTAATCTGATTGAAGGTTTGCTCTCCCGGGAATTGGAAATCGGCAAACTCAACTTCAATTCCATTCACTACGTTCACCATCTCTGCATATACCGGTGTACGTAAAGCATTCACACCTGGGTTCGTAATAGCATACGCCCAGATGAATGCAGTAATGCGGCAAAGGAAATTATAGAACTTCTCATCGTCCAACATATTATTGGCATCCTTGTTCTGCAAGAAATAGACCGACACAAAGAACGTCCACATACTGTTGGGCGCATAGTTCAGCACAAACAAACGGCGAAGCACTCTATCCGTAAAGCGGTCTGGATCTTGCTCTTGAACGGATTTCCAGAAGTCAGCCAAAAGCTCCATGTTGCCAAGTGTCGCATCATTCTTCAATAACTTGTAGTTGTTCTCACTATAGAATGAACGCAAAGCCTTTGTGGTCGTCAGTTTATTACCTTGCAAGGCACGTTCATAGTACATATAGCGGGTAAACAATTCATCCATCGGAGTACCACTCTGCGGGTTGAAAATCTTATCACATATCTCTTCCAATTTGCGCCATCTCTCGATGAACTGATCCTTCTGTCCTTGCTTCGAGTAGTACTTATAGAACTCGGACTTGAAGATGTCGGCATCAGAAAGCGCCTTGCCACGGTTGTTGAGAGTGGAGAAGATACGCAGGGCGGTGTCTTGTTTGTCGGCTTCGATAGGCAGCAAAATGCAGTTGTTGAGAATACGGCTTGGCAGCGCATAGAAATAAGCAGGGTAGTCTTGTACGAACTCTTCTATCTTCTGCTGGAAATAACGGAAGTTTTCCGCGTAACGGCTTTTCATCTTCTCGCCCACAACACCCTCACGAAGGATATACAGGAATTCTTCTTTGTCATTATCCGTTGCTACTTGTGAGTCAATACGCAGACGATTGAAGTCCGGGCGGTCATATTCATCTGTCTTCCAAATGCAGCGACCGATGTTCTTTTCCAACTGACGAGCCAACTCATCTTTCATCTTGCCAAAACGAGAGTAGAATGCACGCAGTAGAAGCATAATGGTAGTCAAACGTTGCTGACCATCAATCACTTCTAATTTGTTCTCGTCGTTCTTAAACGTCACAATCGGACCCAAATAGTATTCCTCGGTGTCTTTGTTGAACAACTCCGCATTGCCATTCGGAATAGCGAACTCAAACAAATCTTCCCACAAAGTCAGACACTCTTTGTTTGCTTCCCACGCATAGGGACGCTGATAGTCCGGGATCAGGAAATCCGCCTTGCTTGCATCGTGGAGTATAGCGGACTCGAAAATTGCGCTTGCCGCAATAATCGTGCCCCCTCGTGGGGCTAAGAACCGCAGTCTCCTATGTGGAGCATGGGAGACTCGAACTCCCCACCTCAACACTGCCAGTGTTGCGCTCTAGCCAGATGAGCTAATACCCCTGATGCCTCTTGCACACAAATTGCGTGCAAAGTTACAACTTTTTTTGCATATATGCAAATAATTCCTAAAATTTTGCAAAAATAATTGAAAATGGACGCTGACTATAGTCAGCACAAAAGAAGAAAAGAAAAAAGCCAACAAGTCGTTGGCCTTTTTACCTGGGACATTACTGGGGACATTACTGGGGACATTACTGGGGACATGGCTTGGGACATGGCTTGGGACATGGGACTATTTTAGGATTTCCCAGTGACCACCGTTGTTACCATCAACACGACGGATAATACCTTCGTTCTGAAGATTCCTTGTGTGTTTTTTGACATTCCTCTCGTTAATGCGAACTATATCTGCAATTTCCGCAATAGTGATTACGGGATTTTTGCGCATAAGTTCCACTATCACATCCCTGGTTTTTGGTGTTCTTTTTGGTGTCCTTTTTGGTGTCCTTTTTGGTGTCCTTTTGGGTGAACTCTCCGTAGTGGTCTCCGTCGTATTTACAGTGAGAGCTTCCTTCTTCTCTTTCAGGTTCAGGACCAGTTCAGTATAGTCGGAGCGCGTGAGGTATTCAGTAATAACGGGGCGTGCCCAGTGGTTATCTGCCCATCCTTGCGCAATGATATCGGCTCCGCTACCGGCTTCTTCTCCGAAGCCAAGGAAGCGGAACATATTTTGCAATACGGGATTACGGCAAACGCTATGACTTCCGGCGTAGTACTCTTCAATAGTTATGAGCATGCGACCGGGATTTCGCATAATGATACGCTCAGGCTCGATCTTAATCAACGTGCTGCCCATGACACGATAGTTCGTGTGTACGAGCGTGTTCACCAAGGCTTCTCGAATGGCGATTTTTAAGGGTAAATTCTTGCGTTTTGTGGAGAAAAATCGTCTGTTTTTTGTCTCGGTGGTGAGTCGGTCTTCTCTCGGTGGTGAGTCGGTCGGGAGGGTGGTTAGTGGAGGTCGGAATTATTTCGTACCACTCAAGATACCATTTTCTTTATCTTCGTTGTTGATTCGCTTGCCGGAATCGCGACGTTGGGTACCGAAATCGAGGTTGCAATGGAAGTTGAGAATGAGCATCTGGCGGAAGTCGCGCATCTCTGCATGTTGGGTGTTCGATGCAAGAGCGGAGAGGTCTTTGGTCTCGATGCTGTAGCCCTTGACAGAGAAGGGATTCATCAACATGGCACGGAAGCCCCATTTGTCGGCATTGTAACCAAGACCGATATGATGGTAGAACTCGCCGTACTCCAGCGTCTCACCCCAGAGGTTATTGTAGCGCGTGGTCACCTCGCCGAAGAACTGCCAACCGTTGTACATGCCCATGAAACTGGCGCGGACACCCGGGTTGAAATGCTTGTGCGTATAGGAATTGCCAAGCGAGACGTAATAATTGGCGAACGGCGCAACCGTGAAAATCAGTTTGTTTTGCAGCAAGCGCACTTGCACACTCGGAGCCACTTGCAGACGATGGAAACCTCGGTGGTTAGCGTAGGTGCGTATCGCGTACGCTTGACCGTCAATCAGTTGCTCGTACGTCTCGTCCATAATCGGTTTGTGGTCGTACGAGTAGTTCGCCCAGAGGTTCAGATTGACGTATTTGGACTGCCACGAAAGCTGCATCTCATTGGCAACGAACATAACGGGCTTGAGGTTCGGATTACCTTGCCGAATCTGGTACTTGTCAATCTGTTGCGACACGTCCGACATAGCAGACAGCGAGGGTTGGTAGCCGGAGACATAACCTTTGTATTTCCAGAACACGCCCTTGCCGAAGTCATAACTCAGCGTCAGTTGCGGCCGGGCAATCCAGTTCGACTGTTTCTGTCCGCCTTGCTCGATATACGTGTGCATAGCACCGATTCCCACAGCGTAGGAGAACTGCTTGACGCGTTGCTGCACTTCCGCAAAAGCGTAGGTCTCGGAGGTGGTCATAGATACATTTACCATTTGGTCATTTACCATTTGTTCATTTATTGCCGAAGCGTATCTGTTTTCAACCCATTGCTGATTGTGCCGCACACCGACCGTCAAGCCGATGTTCTCCCAGTCTTTCTCGTAGATGGCTTCACCGATGAGCGAGTACTTATTACCGCGCACACGAGAGGTCACATCGGTTGTGTCGGCAACCGTCTCGCCAAGCGGCAACTGCTCAAAACGGCGGTCGTTGCTACTGTTAATATACGTACCCACAAGGTCGAAATACAGGTGGTTGTCGTTCGGCAGATTATGCTCGTAATAGATGTCCAACGAGGGTGAAATGGACTTGCTGCTTTCGTGGTCGTGGATGGCAAAACTGTCCGTGGCTTGGTAGAGACGCGAATCACGGTTGGTCTTGGAATGCGGCGTAAACTTCATGAAATCGCGCAAGGTGATATTGAGCATGTTTTTCTCGCCGTTCGTCCAGTTGTAAGTCAAACCGATGTTCATCGGATTCATCTTGAAACGTGTCGGCTCGCCCACTTCGCGATTCTCAATCGTGCCCGTACTGAAATTGTACGTCTCGGCGTTCGTGCGCGTCCAATAAACGTCACGCGGCGAGTAGTGCGTCATAAGGCTGAACGACGATTTGCCGAAGTTCACCTTGCCCGCCAGATGGTACTCGCCCCAACCGGGCATGGTCACGCCGTTGGAAGCGTTGAGCATCAGATTGCCGCCCGTGTCGCGGTGCTTGACGATGTAGTTGATGACCGCCGCCGCGCCGTTATAGCGCACACCCGGCTGGTCGTGGTACTCGATACGGATGACATCTTTCGGGTTGATTGCCATGACCTCAGAATTGCTTGCTTCGATGCCGTTGATACGCAACTGCACGTCTTGGTTGGCGAGGGTCTTGACCGTGTTGTCCGCAGGGTTCACCACGATACGCGGAATCTGCAAGTTCTGCAGCAGCGACATACCGTCCGAAGAAGCGCCCAACTGCTCTTTGTTCGGTAGAAGAATCTGGCGATCCACTTTCTGAATCACCGCGTCACCTTCCACCACCACTTCGCTCAGTTCCGTCGAAGCCTCGTTCATCTCAATCGTGCCGAGGTGGATGTTACCGTTTACTGCCAAACTCATGCCGATGGGCTCGTAGCCGATGTACGAACACTCCAACACGAACTCACCCGTTTCGGCTTCCAAACTGAACTTACCGTGCGCGTCTGTGATTGTGCCGGAAACTTGTTGGTCGCCCTGTTTCAAACTGACATTGACACCGATGAGCGCAGTCTTGTCCGCTGCGTCCTTGATTACTCCGCTAACCTTGTTGTTAGCTGCCATTGACACGGCGCAAATCATCGCCGCTGCCAATACGAAAATTCTTGCTTTCTTAGCCACAAGGGCACGATTAATTTCATTTTTCATATTATTATATATTATAAGGTGTTACACTATCGTTCGCCACCGAAGACACCATGCGGAAAGATATCCCGCAGCATCATCAGATCATTGTCATTGACCCATTCCGCTTTGCCGTCGTAACTGCAATCAACGATGCTGTCGCAGCGGAAAGTGTACTTAACCGCCACATACTTGCACGTTTGTCCCTGCCATTCACGCAAGCATTTGCGCTGAATACCATTGACAAAAATCAGTTTCTCACCCTCTTGCAGTCCACCGCCTTTGATGTAGCAATGTGCCGCAATGTGGATGTTCCACTTCTCACTTCCGGGCATACACCCACTCATCGAAAGTACTGCTGCGAGTACCAGTCCGATAATGATAAATTTTGGTTTCATAATGCTAATTTTTGAGTTGTTAAATCTTTCAAAATCTGGTGCAAAGTTACTACAAAAACCCATTTATATCCAAATTTTGCGATTTATATTTACAATGCGTAAGTTGCTGAAATATAGATAGATGTAGAAAGAAAAGTTTATATGTGGGTTTGTGTAGTTTATATGGATTGAAAGCGAATATGTTGTGTGTGTGGAAACATATGATTTAGTACGGTAAATGATATACAAGACATGTAAAACGTTTTGTAACTTGCTTTTCGTGTAAAAAAGCACAAAAAACATTAAAATCACAGAAATTATTTGCATATCTCGAAAAAAAGTAGTAACTTTGCAGCCAAAAGTTGCAAAGGATACGATATGAGCAAGTATGAAATTCCGTTTTTGACGAGTGCGATACAAGCATTTGCGATGAAGTTTGCCATGACACGACAAGCCGCTTTCCGCTATTTGCAGCAATACAAAGCGCTTGCATTTTTAATGGAGTTTTATGATGTTGAGCACTTACAGTCAATGGACGATACTATTGATGATATGCTCGTTATATGTCGCCAAAATGGAGGAACACTAGCATGATACTATTCCACGGCACCAATACGGATATAGAGAAGATTGATCTATCTCGCAGCCTCAATCACAAGGACTTTGGCAAAGGTTTCTATCTCACGGATTCGCGAGAGACGGCTATTCGTATGGCGACCAAGAAAGCGCGTCTTTTTGGAGGCAAGGCGATATTAATCATCTATGAGTTCGATGAAGCCGCATTGCATTCCGACTTAAAAGTCAAAGTCTTTCCTGAGAAAGCAACCGTGGAATGGTTCCTGTTCGTAGATGCCAACCGTGACCGCGAGAACCAATTGCCGATACATGACTATGATATTATTATCGGACCTATAGCTGATGACGGCGTAGTGGTACAGATTACCAGTTATCGCCAAAATATCTATACGGCAGAAGAAGCCGCAAAAGGTCTTCAAGACAAGTTTCTTGATCAGCAGTATTATTTCGGTTCTGAAAAAGCCTTGCGTTATCTCAAAAAATCAAAAGTACAAATACTATGACACAGGCAAATCATCATCAAATAGCGACTTACTTGACCGACTACGCTTTGAGCGAGTTGGTACGCTATGTCATGGAAGATACCGGCTGTGGTTTAGAACAAGCTATGGAGAAGGTCTATAACTCATCGCTCATGCCAGCTTTGCAGGACGAAGAAAACGAACTTTATGTCCAAAGCCCGGCTTATCTCTATGAGATGATGAACGCTTCATTATCGGCAGCGTACAACGGCAACTGATGGCAAGGTAAATAACCGTCGCTTGCACGACGTTAAATATGTAAGGACAAGCGCAAAGCGTTGCGCAATAACATATTAACATAGCATTACTATTATTTCGCGTCAACCGAAAGCGTAGGAAACTTTAACGGAAATAGAACGCAAGAAATAATACTGCAAAGACATTCGTGAAAGGATGTTTTTCTTACCGGTTATAGTAGTGTTTGCACGTTCAGTGTGAACTACTTAGGTGAGATTAAGGCTTCCTTTCCTACGCTGCCTTGTTGACGCGATAAGAAGTTCACACTTTTTATTGCGTTGCGGATTGATAGTAAGCACAACAATTAACTATTACTATCAATCAATGTTATTTAACTCAATTGAATTTGCGTTCTTCTTGCCCATTGTGTTCCTTATTTATTGGGCAATCGGGTACGCGCACATAAAAAACACGCTCAAACTGCGGCTGCAAAACGCGTTTGTCGTCATCGCCAGTTACGTCTTCTACGGCTGGTGGGACTGGAGATTTCTCCTGCTGATAGCGTTTACCTCGTTCTGTTCATGGGGCAGCGGCTTACTCATCGGCAGAGCCACCTCGCAGAACAAAGCGAAAGCATGGACAGCGGCAAATATCGTCATCAACCTCGCCATCCTTGCCATCTTCAAGTACTACGATTTCTTCGTTTCGGAGTTCGGGCAACTCTTTGGCATCTCCACGGATAGCCTGTTATTGCGCATCATCCTACCGGTTGGTATCTCGTTCTATACCTTCCAAGCTCTCAGTTACTCAATTGATGTCTATCGCAAGAAGATCGAACCGACCAAAGACATCATCGCTTTCTTTGCGTTTATCGCATTCTTCCCACAACTAGTTGCAGGTCCTATCGAACGCGCTACTAACCTCTTGCCGCAATTCCTTTCTAACCGCAAGTTCTGTCACGACCAAGGCGTGGACGGAATGCGCCAAATCTTATGGGGCTTGTTCAAGAAAATCGTCGTCGCCGATAACTGTGCTGCATATGTCGATCAAGTTTGGTCAACATATGACACCCAAACCGGCTCTACTTTACTCCTTGCTGCGATTCTCTTCACGTTCCAGATTTACGGAGATTTCTCCGGTTATTCGGATATCGCCATCGGTACAGCCAAACTCTTCGGCATCAAACTGATGCGCAACTTCAACAACCCGTATTTCTCGCGCGACATAGCCGAGTTCTGGCGTCGTTGGCACATATCTCTTACCACTTGGTTTCGTGATTACGTCTATATCCCTCTCGGAGGTAGTCGTGTTAGCAAATGGAAGATCGTCCGCAATACGTTCGTCATCTTCTTGCTCTCCGGCTTTTGGCATGGAGCCAATTGGACGTTTATTGCCTGGGGCGCATACCATGCCCTCCTCTTTTTACCTCTCATCCTGCTCGGTCAAAACCGCAAATACACCAACCAAGTTGCCGAAGGTCGCTTACTACCTACTTTGAAAGAAACCTTGCAAATACTTGTTACATTTGGTTTGGCGGTATTAGGCTGGATCATCTTCCGTGCTCCCTCTATTGGTCAAGCGTGGGAATATATTAGCGGTTTAGGTACAACATCTTTGTTTACTATGCCTATGATGATTGGAGGACTTAAACGTACTCTGTTCTTTACGGTAATTATGCTCATTGTTGAATGGTTTGATAGAGAGCATGAACACGCGTTTTGTTTGTCACAACTACCACAATGGGTACGATATATTGCTATATATATTTTGATACTCTGCATGCTTGAATTTGCAGGTAATAGTCAATCCTTTATTTATTTCCAATTCTAATTGACATGAAACGATTTATAATCACCATCAGTATAGGTATTGCTATTCCGCTTGTAACATTAATAGCCATATATTTATGGACAGACCCGTTTCGCTGCCTCCATGCTTTTGATATCAATGATGTAGATATTACAAATCGTGAGTATCTATCAACAGAATTATTTCTGCGTAACGAACCAATATATCACTACAATTCGTTCATATTCAGCAGTTCTCGTGGAGGAGGGATGAATACATATCAATGGAAAACCTATTTGCCAGAAGGTGCTCAACCTTTCTTGTTTCAAGCATGGGGAGAAAGTCTAACGGGAATTGAACTAAAGATGAATTATCTCAATGAGAATAATATACCTATAGACAATGCATTGATAATGTTTGATATCCCAGGAACTTTTAGTGGCACTCAATTGCCCACGGAGGCTTTGGGTATGAAACATTATATGTTTACAGGACACTCCAAATTCACATACAACGCGATTCAATTCTTTAATTTCATTCAGAAACCATCATTGTGGCGAAAGAGTATTAAGAACACTATTCACAACGTACGTGAAATGTGCTGCTCTGATACAATATCAAACGATTGGGATAATACGTGTGCTTTGAATTATACAGAATTACCAGCACAGGATAGTTTAAAGAAATGTACAGAGATGACACGTACTACATTCTTTTCTACTATTGAGCATTCTGGATACAAAGTAAAAGTGTCGGACGTCGTTATTACTCCTCAACGCGAAAAACAACTACGTCACATGCGGGATATACTGGATGCCAATAAATCCGATTACCATATTATTCTTTCACCGGGATATTGCTACACGAATCCAGAAGTCAATCCAAAAGATTTGGCGTTACTGCAAGAGATATTTGGCGCAACACACGTCCATAATTATACAGGGAAGAATGAAATGACCGAAGACTACAACAACTACTCAGATCCTAATCATTTTGGTCTTCGTGTCGGTTTTATGATAATTGAAGATATCTACAAGAAATAATAAAACTTTTACCATTATGCTCATAGCCGTCAGATTCCGATATTACACTGCTACAACTTCCTCGTTTGACATTATGGAGTTGAATGACCAACAATGGCGTAAGAGTGGCTGATTGACCGCTATTATATTGAATGGGACTCAATACCTTATTCTTAACAATCGTATACCTTTCAACTACCTTATAAAAACCTTCCAAACAGCATATCTCGCGCCACTCTCGCGCGTCTATTAGGTAGATGTTAGTATAACGTCTGAATCTTAATGATCGTACATTTTTGAGGGCGAAAAGAAGTGTGTTTTGAGGCGCTTGTGTCTCGGTTGTGTCCCGTTTGTCTCTCGTCTTTCGGTCATGTTGCCGTAAATCTTAATAATAGTACATTTCGCAAGGATAGCCTAAAGGGTGCCTAAGGTCAGCGTAAGGTCTGCTGATTTGCGCGAACTTGGCACGTAGTTGAAAGGTTCTTGAAATCTTAATAATCGGAAACTTTATATATGCGGCTTATAAACCATTGAAATACAGCATACTTGCGAAAGAAAAGTTTATATATAGGTGTTTTGCTTTGCATAATTCGTGAAAAAGTAGTATCTTTGCAGAAAATTTCGAGAGAGAAGATGAAAAGCAAGTTTTTGATATGGACAATAGGGGCGATGTCTCTTTGCTTCATGGTGAGCTGCAGTGTGCGGATAGCAGCAGGGATACCGCAGAGTTGCTGATACGACAAGTCGAGCGTCTTGAACGGTTGGACGATGAGCATTTGGCTAAGTATTGGTTCGTTATTTGCGATCTACATGCCAATTCCATGCAATCGCTATCCGAAGACTCCATGATATGTTGGGCAGCGGAGTATTATCGCAAGCAATGGGAAGAAGAGCACGGAGATGCACGCCATATGATATTGTCCGGTTTGGACGAGGCTATGTATTACTGGTGGAACGGTGACAAAGCGCGGACACAGGAAGTGCTGCAACGGCAAAAAAACTATGCCGACGAGGTCGCAGAACTGACGGGAGAACATCTATGGCAAGTGATTATATTGCGTGTGTCGGCGGAGATAGCCATGCGCGATTATGACTACGAGCGTGTGCGCGAATATACGGAGACGCTCATCGGTCTCGATGACGGCAAGGCGATTCACTTGGATGTCTATTTCTCGCTCGGCGAATATGACAAGATGGAGAAGTGCTTTGAGAAAGCGATTGCACAAGCTGCGGACTCAGCGTTTATTGTCAATGTGGTTCGTCGTAATTACGCAGACTTGTTAGGCGAGATCGGACAGACCGACCGTGCTATCCAAATGCTCGAAGAACTGACAGCACAATACCGCGAGGCGGGCAACTGGCTGCAGGTGGAGAGTCTTTATTCGCTCTCGCGTCTGTGGTTGAACAAAGGCGACAAACAGCGTGCCGAGCGGTATATGCGCGAGGCGGATGAGTTATTTGCCGGTTACAAGGAGTCTTCGGAGTTCGACCCTGCTACAGAGGCATCGTTGAGGGCGCACAAACAAGTGTTGGAGTACGCCAAGAACGGAACATATCATATCATGGACCTAGTGCAGTTGTGCGTTACCGCGTAGCGGAAGCCAAAGAGCGTTCTATCCGTGACTTGCGTGAACGTAATCTGTACCTGACCATCAGCCGCCAACGGCAGATGATTGTGATAATTATGCTGTTCTTTGTAACTTTGGGCGGAATCCTACTGTTCGTCTATCTGTATCGCCGCCGTCAACGGCTGCTTTTGGAGAAAGAGGAAGAAATTGAGACCCTGCGTAACATGTTGGCTTCTGCGGATAAATCGGACGACCGGTTTAGAACCGGAGCAAGCCAGCCTGCGGATGGAAGTGTGCGCAAACTGATGTTGCAGCAATTGGGTGTCATCAAAACGATTGCCGGAACACCCACCGAAGCCAACCAACAACTGCTTGCACGCCTCATGGCATTGAACGAGACAACAGCCAATGCCCTTATAGATTGGTCAAGCATTTACCAAACCATCGATTTGGTTTATGATGGCTTCTATACACGTCTTGTGCAGAAATATGGAAATGTGTTGAACGAAAAGGAACTGCAACTCTGTTGTTTACTCAAAGCGGATTTCTCCACCAAGGAGATCAACATGCTCACTCGTCAAAGTCTCCAAACCATCTACCAGCGCAAGACCCAAGTCCGTCAGAAACTTTCCCTTGCCGAAGCAGAAGATATCACCACCGCGATAAAATAACTTTGTTATCGCATCTGCGCTTTGGGTATTCGGGAGGAGAGGTTTAGTGGGTGTGGAAAAAATGGTCTGCTTCGGTGAAGACATGGCGGCTCGCGGGCCAAAGAGGATATTGGACGGAGAAGACATGCACCAGTTTGTGCGGTTTGCCTTTCGGGAAATTCAGCAGGCTGTGCTCCACACCCGATTCGGTTAAAAGACGATCCAACTTGAGAGTATCTTTCTGTATCAGGTCTTCGTCACTCGTGACGAGGAAGAGAGGCGGCAGTTGTGTGGCGCATACCAATGCCGAGGGGTTGAGGATATATGGTAGGTATGGTTTGCCGGCGTCCTCTGCATCGCATACCACATCGCCGAGAAAATACAACAGGTCTTTGCGTTTGGTGTCAAGCATGATCGAGATACATGCCGCGGCGCGGAACGCGATACCGCAGGGCGCTATGCCGAAAGCTTTTTGCAGCGGTTCGCTGGCTTCTATGGAGAGTGCGAAAAGGGATAATAGTGCTCCGGCGGAGTCTCCCGTCAGGTAGCATCGGTCGAGGTTCAGTCCGAACCGGTCTTTTTGCTCACGGATGAAACGCAATGCCGCCATGACATCTTCGATCTGGTGAATCAAGGTGGTGTCGGGTATGCGGCGGTAACTGATGCTCACCACGGCATACCCTCTCCGCGTCCATTCGTGGTTAAACCACGTGTTCACCGTTTTGTAGGACGCGAAAAGCCCGCCGCCGTGGATATTCACAATTACGGGCAGGTCAGCCGGTGCGTCCTTTGGACGATATATATCCAACAAGTGCTCCGGCGTGCCGTCGGCGATATAGGGGATGTCGGTGAGAATGGACAAATCCGAAGTGTCGTATTTTTGTTTTCTCATCCGCAGGGCGTCGTGGGTCTCGAAAAGAAAACGCCCGATATGTGCCATCAGTTTGGACATAGACTATTCGTTATAGCATATGCAACAATCAAAGCATTGCGAGTGCAAAGGTACAACATTTTTTTGAGTTGTGCAAGCATAAATGTCCATTTTACTCATAAAATACATTTTATTTATCGAAAATGAACTAAAAAATTTGCGTATGTGCAATTTTTGTTGTAATTTTGCAGGCGGAATGAAAAAAGGTCGTTGAGTGTACATCAGATATGAAATTTCGGACATTACCCATAGTGGCTATTTTGTTCATTGCTGCGGCAATGGTCGTTCAGTTTGCCATCTCCTTTTCGCTTGAGAAAGAGCACGTTGGTGAGGTGGTGGAGTACAAGATGCAGTTGGCGCAGAAGGACTTCTTCTACGTGTTGTTAGGTTTCCATGACGCGGCGGACGAGCTCCGCAAATATGTGCTTGCTCATCCCGGCGATGAGCGTGAACTATTGGCGGCGACCCGAGGTGCGTTAGAGCGCTATCCGCAGATTGATAATATGTTCGTCAAGTTCGAGCCGGGTGTTTATCAGGGCAAGGAGTATAACTATTTCCCGCGTACGTACCATTTTAAAGGTCAGACGATTACGACCGCAAAGGGCGCTGAGGGCTTGGATTACTATGCGCGCGATTGGTACACGGGTGCGCTCCGGTGCGATAGCAACGGGTATTGGTCGGAGCCGTATATAGGCGCCAGCACGCAGACGTTGATTGCTTCTCATTCCATCAAAATAGAAGACGAACAGGGACGACTCATCGGCGTTGTGGGGGACGATTTTACGATCGAATGGATCAAAGATATTCTCCAGGATATCAAGCCTCACGCCGAAGCGGTTTGTCTCATTCACGGCACGAACGGCAGTCTTATTGCTTCGTCGGACAACAGTACGACGGAGAATGAGATGCGGTATAAGGAGGACAAAGTGCATTGGCGGGTTTATTCGCAGACAATGTATCCAATCAACATGCAACTGATGATCGCCGTGCCGAACCGGATCATCTGGCAGAGCATCCGGAACAGGAGCATCATCACTCTTTGTGTTCTGATCATCGGTATCGCAGTGCTCTTTTTCCTTATCCGCCGCATAGAGGCGAACCAGAAAGCATACTTCCAAGTGGAGAACGAGCACAAGCTGATCCAGAACGAGATGGAGATCGCCCGGAATATCCAACGGGGGATTTTGGTGAATGATTTCATTGACGACGAGCAGTTGTCTCTTCATGCGACGTTAGTGCCGATGCAGAGCGTCGGAGGCGATCTGTACGATTTCTACCGGGACGGTGATTATGTGACGTTTATCATCGGTGACGTCAGCGGCAAAGGCATGCCGGCGGCGATGTTCATGAGCGCGACCATAACGCTCTTCCGCGCCACCGTCAAGCACCATCTCTCCCCCGCTGTTATCATGGAGGAGATCAACTCCACGCTCTCGGCGAACAACAGCCTGATGATGTTCGTCACCGCTTTTGTGGGGCGGCTTCATCTACCCACGGGTCAGCTGACGTACTGCAACGCCGGTCACCTGCCGCCGCTCCTTGTCAAGGACGGACAGTGCCGGTGGTACGAGCTGGAAGCGGCGAATGTGATCTTAGGTTTGGACAGCACATACCAATTCACGGAACAATCCATGACGCTCGAACATGGCGAGCAGATGATTGTCTTTACCGACGGTGTCACCGAGGCGGAGAATACCCAAAAAGAGTTGTTGGGCTTTGACCGTCTGTCGGAACTCCTCAATGCCGTTCAGCAGCCGATAGACGACCGGACAGTTTATGAGGCAGTATGCCGGTTCAGCGCCGATGCAGAACAATCGGACGACATCGCAATTATGAACATCACCCGAAAATAAACAATTCAGTTTTTCCGTTTGTCTTATTTGAGGCGCAGGAAACCGATTCCGAACCGCTCCACGGCGGCGCGTTCGAGTTCTTCGCGTACCGAGGGGTCGGCAATGCTGATCAGTGCTTTGGCACGGTCGGCTAAAGGCAAGTTGCGCAGATAGACGATGCCGTGCTCCGTAGCGATATACTGCGCTTGGAAACGGGTAGTCACGACGCCTGCTCCTGGAGCCAGACGTGCTACGATTTTTGATTGTCCTTTGCTGGTCATACTCGGCAGGGCGATGAAGCATTTACCTCCTTCGGAGAGCGCACCGCCGTACATGAAATCGTGCTGTCCGCCGACGCCTGAGATGATGGTCTCGCCGATCGAGTCGGCGCAAATCTGTCCGGTCAGATCGACCTCCACGGCGGAGTTGATCGCCATCACCCGCGGGTTCTGACGAATGATCTGCGGGTCGTTCGTCCAGGCTACATCGCGGATCACAAAATCACGGTTTCCGTCCACGTAGTCATACAAATGCCGCGAGCCAAGGATCAGACTTCCCACGGACTTGCCGGGCAGTACTTTCTTGAGGCTGTTGTCGATGACGCCGCTTTCTATGAGCGGCAGAACGCCGTCGGTGATGGCTTCGGTATGAAGTCCTAAATGCTGATGTCCGCGCAGTGCGTTGATAACCGCGTTAGGTATGCCTCCCACACCGATCTGCAGCGTCGCTCCGTCCGGGATTTCCGACGCTACATAATTGCCGATCTTTGTCTCTATCTCGTTGGGCACGGGTGTCGGCACTTCGACCAGAGGCACGTCGCCGCGGCACATGGCGCTGATCTTGCTGATATGGATAACCGGGTCGCCGAAGGTGCGCGGCATGTATTTGTTCACCTGCGCGATAACTACTTTCGAACACTCGGCGCCGGAGAAAGCGATGTCGGCGGAGATGCCGAAAGAGCAGTAGCCTTCCTCGTCGGGCTCGCTGACATTGAGAAACGTCACGTCGACCGGTATCTGCCTGCTGCGGAAGAGGAACGGCACTTCGCCTAAGAAAGCAGGTATCGTGTCCGCCACACCTTCACGCATAGCCCGTCGCAGGGTGTTGGGCACAAAGATCGACAGGGCTCGGAAGGAGTCCATCAGTTCGCGTTTGGCGTACGGCGCATCCTCCGGGTGAATGCCGAAGCCGGAGATGAGTTTCACGTCCCTCAACTCGGATGCGCGGGCGGTCAGGGCGTCCAGCAGCACGGTAGGAATACTGGTACTGCCTTGTACCACAATGGTATCGCCGGACTTGACGAGGCGCACTGCCTCCGCCGGACTAACGTATTTCGGGCAGTTCTGTGGGGTCATGGGGGTCATATAAACTAAAATCTTCGTTGAACTTACGCAATCTCTCGTCTAACACTTCGTACTGGTCTTCGCGGATGGTGGAAGCGCATCCGCGCATACCTTCCCGCTGTGCGCCGGTGCTCTCCAGGGCGATGGCGGACACACCGTAGTAGATCAGTTTGTTCACTAATTTCTTGCCGGACCAATCTTTGTAGCCGAAGGTGAAGAAGAAGCCGTCGCCTACTTCCTGTCCGTCGGCGTCTTTGTCATAGACGATATGGAAACCATTCTTTAGCAGGATCTCCTTTATTCTGTGTGCGCGTCGTGCGTATTCGCGCGTGTTGTCCACGAAGCGGATTCTTCCTTCGCACGCCGCTTGCAGCATCGCCGCCATACCGTGTTGCACGGAGTGACAGACACCGCTGGAGAGCACGTACAGGAAATGATACGAGAAACTCTGCAGTAGTTCGCCCCGGTTCTGCAACCGTTCCGCCAGGGCGGGGTAGATCCGTTTGCCCAAGACGGGGTCGATTGCCACGAAAGCAGCGCGCTGACCGGCGTAACTGAAGATTTTCGAGCAGGAGATGATCTGGACGCAGTTATGGGTGTAATGACCCACTGAGGGCTGATACGTCTCGGCATAGGGGTGTCCTCTGTCCGGGTCGCGGAAATCCATGTTCAGGTACGCGAGATCCTCCATGACGATTGCGTCATACTGCGTCGCCAGCTCGCCGATGGTGCGTAACTCGTCATCCGTGAGGCATGCCCATGTAGGGTTATTGGGGTTGCTGAACAGGATGCCGGCAATGCGTCCGGACTTCAAGTGCCGCTCCAGCTCGCCGCGCAGTTTCTCTCCGCGGAAATCCGCGATGTCGAACGCGTCAATTCTGCTACCTATCACGCGGCTTTGCATCTTCTGCACGGGGAAACAGGGGTCGAGGAACAAGATCGTATCTTTGCCCGGCTGTAAGTTCGTGAGCATCAGGTTCAGCGCAAAAGTGGCTTGCATGGCTCCCACGGTGGGCAGGATGCACTCGGGCGGACGTGGGAGGTTGATGAACGCCCGGACGAACTCCGAGCCCCATTTCTTGACCCCGGGAATACCGATGATATTCGGGTAGTGGGAGGCACAGCCGTTGAGCATTGCCTGATGTTCGGCTTCGATACCTATCTTGTCCGCCGGCAACCCCGGCTCGCCTAACGCCATGTTGACGTACTCCACGCCGGTAGCCTGCTCGATATTACGCACCACTCCGGCTAACTGACGGATACTGGCGGTGCCTAACTCATTGAACGTCCGCAGTCCGAATTGCCGACATATACTGTCAACGATATGTTTGTCTAATGGAATTGTCATTTTATTAAAGTTTATAGTTTATAGTTGATAGTTTATAGAAGTTGGAGAGTAGTTTAGTTTAAAGTTTAAAGTTTTTTTCTCTCTTCTTTCAACTTTCAACTAGACGACTTCTTTCAACTCTCAACTTTCAACTTCTTTCAACTCTCAACTTTCAACTAGATGACTTCTTTTCGAATGCCGGAAGCCTGCTTCGACGGCGGCTAAGTTGGTTTTTACGACGGCTTCTCCTTTTCGGGCGAAGATACGCGCCACGCCGGCGGTCATTTTGTCATACTCAATGCCGAGCATCGGAATAGCCGCGCCGAGGAGCACCATGTTCGCAGCCTGTGACGGCGCGCCGGCTTCTTTGGCAAGCGCATCTACATCCAGCAGCACATGGTTCTTATGGGCGCGGATGCGGGCTAACACGGCTTCCAAATCCGGGTAATCGGGGATGTTCAGGAACGGTACGCACGAGCTTACGATCCATCCCTCCGGGCTCAGGTACTCGATGTAACGCAGTGCCTCCATCGGCTCCAGCGAGATGATGAGGTCTGCTCCGCCTTTGGGGATCAGGTCACTCATAATCGGCTCCGACGACAATCGCAGGTTCGATTGTACGTCTCCGCCGCGTTGCGACATTCCGTGTACTTCCGCCTGTTTGAGATACAGGCCTTCCTGCAAGGCGGCTTCTCCTATAACGGTGGCGATGGAGAGGATGCCTTGTCCCCCCACACCTGCCAGAATAATATCCTTTTTCATAACTGATATTTTTTAGTTTATAGTTGATAGTTTTATATTTTTTAGTTGATAGTTGATAGTTTATAGTTGATAGAAGTTGGAGAGTAGTTTAGTTTAAAGTTTTAAGTTTTTTCCACTAGACGACTTTCCACTAGAAGTCTTCTATAAACTCTCAACTCTCAACTTTCAACTTATTTCAACTTCTCTCAACTCTCAACTTCTTTTAACTCTCAACTACGCTTAGCGGCTTTCAAATGCCGCTTAAGCGTCTGTATGCACTCGCGGCGGGCGATGACGACGGAGGTGCCGGGGTAGTTGATCTCCTCGCGCAGGACGGCTTTGATCTCCTCCATGTTCTTGGGCAGGGGCACGACCACACGCACATGTTCGGGAGCAACGCCCAAACCGCAGCATATCTGCTCCAATCGTCCTGTGCCGGCACTGTCCTGTCCGCCGGTCATGCCGGTAGTCAGGTTATCGGAGATCAGCACCACCACGTTCGCGTTCGCGTTCACGCAGTCCAACAGACCGGTCATGCCTGAATGCGTGAACGTGCTGTCACCGATCACTGCGATCGCCGGATGCTGCCCCGCATCTGCGGCGCCTTTTGCCATCGTCACCGAAGCGCCCATTTCCACACACGCATGGATAGCGTGGAACGGCGAGAGCGCTCCTAAGGTATAACAACCGATGTCTCCGAAGATCCGCGGGGCAGGGTATTCGCGCGCCACTTCGTTGAGCGCGGCATACATGTCGCGGTGACCGCAACCCTGGCACAGTGCGGGCGGACGTCCGACCACAATCGCCTCTTTCTCGCGTGTGGGCAGCGCGGCAAGTCCCAAAGCCGGACGCAAACTGTCGGGCGTCAACTCGCCCATACGCGGCAGGTCGCCCGTCAGACGGCCTTTGATCACCACCTCCGACGGCACCATGCCGCGAAGCAGCTCTTCCACTATCGGCTGACCTTCCTCCGCCACGAGTATCTCTTTCGCTCCGTCTTGAACCATCCGGTCGATCATCGCTTTCGGTAGGGGGTATTGTGTCACGCGCAGGATAGAACAACCCATCGCCGGATTGTAGTTCTCCATGAGGTAGTTGTACGCAATACCGGTGGTGACAATCGCTTTTTCCGGCTTATCGCCGCGCACATAACGGTTGAAGCCCGCCCGCTCGCTCTCTTCCGTAAAACGCGGCTGAGCGGCTACGAGTTCGGCGTAGTTGCGTTTGGCAAAAGCGGGCAGTAAGATGAAATGGTTCACATTCTCCGGCATGGACATGGCGTTCTGCTCTTTCGGCGCGTCGGCTGTCTCCACCACGGCACGGCTGTGCGCCATACGAGTTGTCACGCGCAACAGAATAGGCGTCTTCAGACGCTCGCTCATCGCAAAACCGTACGCCATCATGTCGTACGCCTCCTGCTGGTTACCCGGTTCCAGACACGGGATCATCGCGAACTTGGCGTAGAAACGGCTGTCCTGTTCGTTCTGGGAAGAGTGCATCGACGGATCATCCGCCGCCACGATGATCAGACCGCCGTTGACGCCCGTGATAGCCGCGTTCATAAAAGCATCTGCGCACACGTTCATGCCCACATGCTTCATGCATACGAGCGCACGTTTGCCCATGTACGACATACCCAAAGCCGCCTCCATAGCGGTTTTCTCATTTGTTGCCCAGCGGCAATGGATCGGCAGTGCTTGTCGGCTGACAGCTCCCTGAATGTACTCTGTGATTTCTGTACTCGGCGTGCCGGGATAGGCATAGACACCGCTCAGACCGGCATCAATGGCTCCTTGTGCAATCGCCTCATCGCCTAACAATAGATGTTTCATGGTATAGATGTGTTAGTGTTTTCGGGTGCAAAGGTACAAAAAATTTTGCATATATGCAAGAAAAAGCGCATTTTTGTGCGCTTTTTCTTTATTTGAAGTGGTTTGAAGAAGCTTTGCTTCGTTTGAAATTGTTTGAAGTGGTTTGAAAATGGTTTGAGATGGTTTGACATTGTTAACAACTTCAAACAAACAAAAAGTGTGCCAACGAATTGGCACACCGGATAGGGATTGAAACCGGAAGGTTTTTTTTCAAAAAACGCTGCAAAAGTAGTAATTTTTTTCAAATACACAATAGTTGAATGCAAAAATTGTTTCAAAGTCGAAAGAAATGTGATTTTTTTGCAAAATCACTTGCATATGTGCAATTTTTGTTGTACCTTTGCACTCGATATGTATCCTAAATTAAAGAATCGCGCGTGGCGCGTAGTGAAAAGTGAAAATATCCTGCATCTCGGACCATGGCTGTCCGTCCGGCAGGAGTGTGTGGAACTGCCTTCCGGCAAGCAGATCCCGACGTGGTTTGTGATGGAGTTTCCCAATTGGGTGAACGTCATCGCTATCACCAAAGACGGAAAGATGGTGATGGAGGACCAATACCGCCATGCCTTGGGCGAAACCCATTATGAGATCGTGGCGGGTGTCATTGACCCCGGTGAGACACCATTGGAGGCCGCCAAAAGGGAACTGAGTGAAGAAACAGGTTACGAGGGCGGCGAATGGAGACTTTTTATGACCCTTTCTCCGAACCCCACAAACCACAATAACCTCTCTTACACGTTCTTGGCTACCGGTGTGGAGAAAGTGCGGGAACAGCATCAGGAGGCAACCGAGGATATCCATGTCGATATCATGGAGCCGGAACAGGTCTTGGAGATGTTGCGTGACGGAGAGATCATCCAAGCCCTTCATGCCGCTCCCCTTTGGAAATACTTCGCAGAAAAAGGGTGTGTCCGTTCGTGACACACCCTTTTTCAATTCACAATTCTTAGCCGAGGCGTTCGAGTTCGACGGTGAAATGCCGCATGAGCGGGGCTTCTTTGGTTATTTTGAGACCCCGTGAGATCGTTTCACGACGGTCATAGACGTTCTTCAGAGCCGCCGCAATGACGTCCATATGGTTATTGGTATAGACGCGGCGAGGGATGCAGAGACGGACAAAATCGAGTCCTCCGAAACGGTTCTCGCGGGTGACAGGGTCGCGGTCGGCGAGGATATAGCCTATCTCGCACGCCCGGATACCGGCTTCGAGGTACAACTCGCAGGTCAGGGTCTGCGCGGGGAACTCCTCTTTGGGAACGCGGTCAAGCACTCTGTCGGCATCGACGAAGATAGCGTGACCGCCCGCCGGACGTTGATAAGGAATACCGTACTCATCCAGTTTGGCGGCAAGGTATTGCACCTGGCGGATCCGTGTATCCAGCATGTCAAACTCGGTGTTCTCCATCAGTCCAACCGCTAACGCCGCCATGTCGCGACCGTTCATACCGCCATATGTGATGAAACCCTCGAAGGGGATGCAGAACTGCTTGCAGCCTTCGTACCATTCGGCTTTGTTGGTGGCGATGAATCCGCCCATGTTGACCAGACCGTCTTTCTTGGCGGACATCGTCATCGAATCCACATAAGAGAACATCTCTTTCGCTATCTCCTTGATGCTCTTGTCGGCATAGCCCGGCTCGCGGGTCTTGATGAAATAGGCGTTCTCCGCAAAGCGCGCGGAGTCCATGTTCACCGCCACACCGTATTGGTGGCAAAGCTCGTAGGTTGCCTTGATATTCGCCATGGAAACCGGCTGTCCGCCCACGGTGTTATTCGTTACCGTCAGTACCATAAACGGCACATTCCCTTTGTTTTCACGCAGCACTTTCTCCAATTTCTCGAGCGACACATTGCCCTTGAACGGTGCTTCCAACTGCGTGTCCTTCGCTTCGTCGCAGGTCACATCGACCGCGAACGCTTTGCGTGCCTCAATATGTCCCTTGGTGGTGTCGAAATGTGCGTTGCCCGGGATCACCTGTCCTTCTTTGACGAGATAAGAGAACAGGACGTTCTCCGCCGCGCGACCCTGATGGGTCGGAATGACATAGTTGAAACCGGTGAGAGCCGTAACGACCTCTTTGAACTCAAAGAAAGAGCGTGCGCCCGAATAGCTCTCGTCGCCCGTCATCAGTGCCGCCCATTGGCGGTCGGACATGGAGCCTGTTCCTGAGTCGGTTAGCAGATCGATGTACACTTGCTCCGAACGGAGCATAAAGACATTGTTCTTCGCCTCGCGAAGCCAATTCTCACGTTCTTCACGCGTGGATTTGCGGATAGGTTCTACCATCTTGATTTTCCACGATTCAGCAAAAGGAAGTTCCATATTGGGTATTGTTTTAAGGTTTTCGGGCACAAAAGTACTATAAATTTTTCACATATGCAAATATTTTTCAAAAAAAATGCCCGAATATTTGCATATGTGCAAAAAATGTAGTAAATTTGCACCCGAATTAGAAATCGTGGAAAACAATCATTATTTAACGTTAAATATTTATTAAAAATCAATCAAACTTTATGTGGTTAAAAGATTCATCTATCGGCCGTAAATTCGTTATGGCCCTGAGTGGAGCGGCATTGGTATTCTTCCTGCTGTTTCACGGTTGTATGAACCTTGCGCTGGTATTCAGCGAGGAGGCTTACAATGCCATCTGCCGTTTCCTCGGCGCTAACTGGTACGCAGTAATCGGTTCTTTGGGTATTGCGTTCTTAGTGTTGGTTCATTTCTGCTATGGTCTGTATCTGACCGTTCAGAACCGTGCAGCGCGCGGAAATGACCGTTACGCAGTGACGGACAAGAAAAAAGGCGTTACCTGGGAGAGTGAGAACATGCTCGTATTGGGCTTCACCATCCTTGGTTTCCTGTGCTTGCACCTCTACAATTTCTGGTACAAGATGCAGTTTGCGGAGCTGACCGGCATCGAGACCGGCGCGTTCGACCCGCAGAACGGTGCCGCTTATGTTAAGGCGTTGTTCACCGAGCCTGTTTGGGGTCAAGTGTATTGCGTGCTCTACCTCCTTTGGCTCGTTGTGCTCTGGTTGCACCTTAATCACGGTGTGGGTTCGGCTATGACCTCTATGGGCTTCAATAACCTCAAATGGCAAAAACGCGTTGAGGTGATCAGTACCGTTATGGCTACTCTCGTTGTACTGCCGTTCACGGCTGTAGTTCTGTATTACCTTGGTATGGGAATAGCTATGTTGTAAAAGTTTAGAGTTTAGAGTTGATAGTTAAAAGAAGTTGAAAGTGGAAAGTTGAAAGTTGATAGAAGTCGTCTAGTGGAAAAAACTTGAAACTATAAACTAAACTACTCTCCATCTTCTTTAAACTATAAACTATCAACTATCAACAAATTCAATGAATTATGGCAAATAAAGAAGAGATATTAGATGCTGCGAAGAAAGTAGCAGTAAAGGCAGCTGAGGCAGCGCTGGACGTTGCCGGCAAAGTGCTGGACAAAGCCGCTGAGGCTTTAGAGGACGCCAAAGAAGCCCCGAAAGCAGAAGCTCCGAAAGCAGAGGCTAAACCGGCAGCCAAGAAAGAGGCGAAAGTGATCACCCCGAAGGACGCTAAGATCCCCGAGGGACCGCTGGAGCTCAAGTGGACGAACTACAAGAACCACCAGAAACTTGTTAACCCCGCTAACAAACGTCGTCTGGACGTGATCGTTGTGGGAACGGGTCTGGCAGGTGCATCGGCAGCCGCTTCGTTGGCTGAGATGGGCTTCAACGTGCTCAACTTCTGTATTCAGGACAGCCCGCGCCGTGCGCACTCGATTGCTGCACAGGGCGGTATCAACGCTGCCAAGAATTACCAGAACGACGGCGACTCCGTGTATCGTCTCTATTACGATACGATCAAAGGTGGTGACTACCGTGCCCGCGAAGCAAACGTATATCGTCTGGCTGAGGTTTCCAATAGTATTATTGACCAGTGTGTGGCACAAGGCGTACCTTTCGCACGCGAATACGGAGGTCTGCTGGACAACCGTTCTTTCGGTGGCGCACAGGTCAGCCGTACGTTCTACGCAAAAGGTCAGACCGGTCAGCAGCTGCTGCTCGGCGCGTATAGTGCTTTGAGCCGCCAGATCGGTAAGGGCAAAGTGAAGATGTACACCCGTTATGAGATGCTGGATATTGTGATGATTGCTGACGAGAATGGTGAGAAACGTGCTCGCGGTATCATCGCTCGCAACCTCGTTACCGGTCGCATCGAGCGCTTCTTCGCGCACGCAGTGGTTGTTGGCTCCGGCGGATACGGAAACACGTTCTTCCTCTCCACCAACGCGATGGCTTCCAACGGCTCGGCTGCTATGCAGATGTACCGTCACGGCGCATACTTCGCTAACCCGTGCTACGCACAGATCCACCCGACCTGTATTCCGAAGCACGGCGATTTCCAGAGTAAGTTGACGCTGATGTCCGAGTCGCTCCGTAACGACGGACGTATCTGGGTACCGAAGAAACTCGAAGATGCCAAACTGCTGCAAGCAGGTAAGATCAAAGGCCGTGACATTCCGGAGGAGGATCGTGATTACTATCTGGAGCGCCGCTATCCGGCATTCGGTAACCTTGTTCCGCGTGACGTGGCTTCCCGTGCTGCTAAAGAGCGTTGCGACAAAGGCTATGGCGTGAACAACACCGGTCTCGCTGTGTTCCTCGATTTCAGCGATGCTATCCAGCGTCTGGGCAAGGACGTAGTGGCACAGAAATACGGCAACCTCTTCCAGATGTACGAGAAGATCGTGGACGAGAACCCGTACGAGAACCCGATGATGATCTTCCCGGCTATCCACTATACGATGGGCGGTATCTGGGTAGATTATGAATTGCAGACATCCGTCAAGGGTCTGTTCTGTATCGGTGAGGCAAACTTCTCCGACCACGGAGCTAACCGTCTCGGTGCTTCGGCATTGATGCAGGGTCTTGCAGATGGTTACTTTGTATTGCCTTATACGATCCAGAACTACCTCGCAGACCAGATCGGCGTACCGCGCATGAGTACTGACCTGCCGGAGTTCGCTGAGGCAGAGAAAGCCGTACAAGAGAAAATCAACAAACTCATGGCGATCCAAGGCAAGCGTTCCGTAGATTCGATCCACAAAGAGCTCGGTCTCATCATGTGGGATTTCGTGGGTATGGGTCGTACCGCAGAAGGCCTCAAAGAGGGTATCAAGAAGATCGACGCCATCAAGAAAGAGTTCTGGACCAATGTTTATATTCCGGGTGAGGCTAACAGCCTGAACAACGAACTGGAGAAAGCGCTCCGTCTGGCAGACTTCATCGAGATCGGTCGTCTGATGGCTGTAGATGCGCTCCATCGTGAGGAGAGCTGCGGTGGTCACTTCCGCGAGGAATACCAGACACCGGAAGGCGAGGCACTCCGTCAGGACGACAAGTTCTCGTATGTCGGCTGCTGGAAATATACCGGCGAAGACAGCGAACCCGAACTCATCAAAGAGCCGCTGGATTACGAGTTCACCGAACGTAAAACACGTAACTATAAGAATTGATAATTGATAATTGACAATTGATAATTATGGATCAATACATTGATATTAAGGTTCGTGTTTGGAGACAGGCAGGACCTAAGGCACAAGGTCATTTCGAGACATACGACCTGAAGCATGTTTTCCAAGGCGCTTCGTTCTTGGAGATGATAGATATTCTCAACGAGCAACTTGTTGCAGAGCACAAAGACCCCGTTACCTATGATCACGACTGCCGTGAGGGTATCTGCGGAATGTGCTCGATGTACGTGAACGGTCACCCGCATGGACCAGACAGCGCGATCACCACTTGCCAGCTGCATATGCGTAAGTTCAAAGACGGCGAGACGATTACCGTAGAGCCGTGGCGTAGCCGTGCGTTCCCGGTAATAAAAGACCTGATGGTGGATCGTGGCGCATATGACAAGATCATGCAAGCCGGCGGCTTCGTATCGGTTAACACCGGTGGTGTACCTGACGCGAACGCTATTCCAATTCCGAAGCCGGTAGCCGACGAGGCAATGGATGCAGCGAGCTGTATCGGTTGCGGTGCGTGTGCTGCGGCTTGTAAGAACGGTTCGGCAATGCTCTTCGTGTCTGCCAAGGTAAGCCAGCTCGCTCTCCTGCCGCAAGGTAAGGTAGAAGCAGCTGCTCGCGCTAAAGCGATGGTGGCTAAGATGGATGAGCTCGGTTTCGGTAACTGTACGAACACCGGCGCTTGCGCTGCTGAGTGCCCGAAATCCGTTAGCCTTGCTAATATCGCACGCTTGAACCGCGAGTTCTTGTGCGCTAAGTTCCAAGACTAAGGGAAGGGACAAAAGGACTAAGTACAAAGTACGAGGTACAAAGTAACTAAGTACAATGTGCAAAGTAATCGCTCAGGGGCGGATGATACCGCCCCTGATGCACTAAAATTGAGGAAGAATGAAAAAGTTATTTGCTGTCATCGTGCTGTTGGAAACAGTGCTCTCATTCGGGAGTGCCGTTTTCGCCATCAAGCCCGCGCCGGATTTGGGAAATCCGCGTATCATTGTGTTAGCGCATAATCTCCAGAACTACTATATCAACTACGACGAGTCGGATCGGCCTTCCTATCATGACGAAGCGGGTTTGGCGACGAAGACACAGCGTATTGTAGATATGATGTTAGCTTCGAACGCGGACATCTTCGCATTCTGCGAGGTGGAAGCGAAGCCGGTGTCGCTGCAATACCTGGTAGACGAGCTGAACGACCGTGTAGAAAGCACGGCTTATGCGGCTGTGGCGGACGAGATCTACGTGCAGACTGATTCGTATGACAACGCCATCAAAGCGGGTTTTATCTATCGCATTGCAACCGTAGAGCCTTATGGCTCCAATTATTCCGCCACTTCTATCACCTATTACAAAAATGTGATGCGCATTCAGGCATGGACAGAGAAAGCTACGGGAGAAAGGTTCACTCTTTCGATGAACCATTTTAAGGCCAAGTCCGATGACGCGTCAGTTGCCAAACGTGTGGAAAACGCGAATTGGCTCATGACCGCTTTGGGTTCGTATCGTGTGAAAGATCCGGATATATTAGCTGTGGGAGATTTCAACGCCGAAATGGATGAAGAGTGCATCTCTATTATTCTCAATAAAGGCTATGAGGAACAGTTGCTCCGCTTTGACGAGGATGCGTATTCGTACATCTACCGGAATAACTACGAGCTGATCGATCATGCTTTCGCCAATTCCACGATGGCGGAGCAGATCACCGGCGCTGCTGTTTGGCATACCAATACGTCCGTCTATTCGTCAAACCGTTATTCCGACCACGATGCTGTTTTGGTGGGTCTGCGTTTAGGCAAAGAAGAACCGATTGGACCCGGAGAGGCGGTTGAAACGGTCACGGTTTCCGAGCCGCAGGCACAAAAAATACTCCGCCAAGGACAACTCATCATCATCCGTGGCGGAGCGGAATATACCGTTACCGGTCAGCGTCTCAATTAACGGACGCGTCTGCCGGTCAGGTCGTACATCATGTTATCGCGAAGGATATACAACTGTCCTTCGCGTATTATTTTACTCGCTTTCGTAGCGGAAGGAACCATGTCGATACCTGTTACATCGCTGGATTTGATCACAAAGCAGACTTGCGAGATCTGTGTTCCGGTGCCGGCTGAGCGCTGGATAGTAAAGGATTTGGCATTTGCCGGAGCGGTCAATGCCACGTTCTCTTTGCTGCTGCTTGCAATGTTATACTTGGTGTTTGCTTCGCTATTCCAATGGTACGCCACGGTGTTCTTTGTGTCTTCCCAATTCGGGATCGTTACATCGAACGTAACGGACTGGATCGTGACGTTATAGTTCGAGAAATCAAAGGTGATGTAGTCGTTGTTCGAACCCATATTCAGGTATCCTTGTTTCCAACCGCCACCTTTCTCCGTGTTGAGAGAAGCCGTTATGATCACATTCTTGAACTCCGCCGGAACGCCCTTATTTCCCGTGCTCGGCTCTTCGCATAAGCCGAGGTTGATGCAGCAATTGCCCGAAGGCGTTTCTCCGCCTTCTCCGCCTTCTCCTCCTTCGCCTCCTTCAGAGTCGCAGGAGGATGATACCTCTGCGGTGTTCGTCACGGTCAGTGTAGCACCTGCTCCGCAGGAAGAGTTGGTGATGTGGCTTTTGGCGGTAGCCGCCGTTAATTGGTCGTATGCGTAAGTCGGAGCAGCTACTTTGGTGCTCGTATTCGACGGCAAGTTTCCAGAACAGTTGACGAATGTGCAGAAGTTGGTGTTGCCTCCATATGAATCACTCCATATTTTCGAAGGACTATTCGCCTTTCCGGCAAAAGTACATCCCTCGAAATAGCATTTTGCATTCTCGGGTCCGACATAATAGTCCGCTACGGAGCTGTTCCAGTAGCAGTTCAGGAAATGGAGTTCGCAGTTGCGGCAACGGGTCATACGTTGCTTGCATCCTTCGTCCCACCAGCAGAAAGCATAAGTGATGTTATACGTGCCATCAGCGGGTTTGTCGCTGCTGCCCGATCCGATGAGATTGGAGAAGCGGTGGTCGTCCGTGCCCCCTGATCCGCCGGCTTTGGGCGCCTTCAGGTAGCGGAAACGACACCAGCTCACGGTGATGTTGTCTGACGTACCTTTGATATCGAAGTTACCATCGCAGCCGTCCTGAAAATCGCAGTGATCGACCCATACATTCGTGGCTTTGTCGAGACAGAGGTTGTCCCAGCCGTCACAGTCGTACGCGCCCGGCCCCTCAAAGGTCAAATTGCGCAGCAGGAGGTTACTGCCCTTCAGATACAGAATACCCGAGTTTTCCTTGTTCTGCTGGGCAGAGATCAGTTTCTTGCCTGGCAAAGCCATGATGGTCAAGTTCGATTTGTCCGTACTGATGTGGTTTGTAACGGTGATGTTCCGGGTGATGAGAATCACGCGGTTGCTTTTTCCCAGAGCGGAGATCAGTTCGCTTTCGCTGGTTACTTCGATAGGTGTAGCATTGCCGCCTCCGGTCACATTTGTGCCCGCGTTGCCCCATGATGAAGTTGCGCAGTAATTGACTGCGGAAAGTTGCCATGTAATCGCACAAAGTGCGCATAACAAATGGAATCGTTTCATTTTGTATTGTTTTGGTATTTGATTGCTTATTGTATTTGCTGCCATTTAGTGAGGGCGGATTCTTCTTTGGCGGTCATTTGGACTTTTGTTTCCGGGGTCTTGTCTCCTTGGCCGGTGAGATGAAGGACGCCGTGGATGATGATCCGAAGGAGTTCGTGGTCAAAGGAGGTCTCCACCATCTCCGCATTCGAACGTACCGTGTCAAGGGAAATGAAGATGTCTCCGTTCAAAGTGGACGGAGTGGAGTAGTCGAACGTGATGACATCCGTGTAATAGTCATGCCCGAGGAACTGGCGGTTGACCTCCAATTCGCGCTCGTCGGAGCAGAAGATATAGTTGATATTCCCCACAGCGAAGCCATAGTCGGCGGCTACCGACTTGATCCACCGACAGACCTTGCGCTCATCCAGCACAGGCATCTCTATGCTATCCGTAGTAAACCGAATCATATGTAGTTATATTTTATCCCTAAAAAACCAGCATCCGATATCGAAAATATCGTACTTACCGCGCACTTACGACGCACTTATCACGCACTAATTTTTGCTCTTTACACCTTTAGTATTATATACTACGTATATAATACCCGCATGTTGGCACTTTTTCTATCCAAAGAACAGCGGAGCGATGGCAAAAGCGGTAACGACTCCCGCCAAATCCGCCAACAAACAGCACGCCACGGCATGCCGTGTGTCCTTGATGTTGACCGAGCCGAAATAGACCGCCAAGACATAAAAGGTGGTGTCCGTAGTGCCCTGGAGGATACAGCATAGTCTTCCGACGAGGCTGTCCGCTCCGTGTGTGGTCATGGCTTCGAGCATGAGTCCTCGTGCACCGCCGCCACTAAGCGGTTTCATCAAAGCGGTCGGCACGGCTCCTGCCAAATCGGGGTTGATGCCGCATGCTTCGAAACACCAAGCGATACCGCTCTCAAGCAGGTTCATAGCTCCCGAAGCGCGGAACATGCCCACAGCCACGAGGATAGCGATGAGGTAAGGAATGATACCTATCGCCGTTTGGAAGCCGCCTTTGGCGCCGTCGATAAAGGCGTCATAGACGTTAATATGCTTGCTCATGGCTTGCAGGATAAACCAGCAGATGACGCCCAGGAGAATGATCGCCGCTCCTGCTGCGGAGAGGGTAGAGAGAGCTTTTGCAGAAAGCAAAGTAGCGCCCCAAACCATCAGTCCCACTAAAGCCGTCAAACCGATGATCGTACCCAATACCACCGGGTCTTTCATTTTGATTTTTTGCGCGATACAGACGCTGATCAGTCCCACGAGGGTAGCAGCATATGTGGCGATGAGTATCGGCAGGAACACATCAGCGGGGTTTTCAGCGCCCAATTGAGCTCGGTACGCCATGATGGTGGTGGGTATCAGCGTCAGACCCGAAGCACCTAACACCACGAACATGATCATCGCGTTCGAGGCTTTTGTTTTGTCGGTGTTCAGTTCCTGCAATTCGCCCATTGCTTTGAGCCCCATCGGTGTAGCGGCATTGTCGAGACCTAACATGTTCGCGGCGATATTCATCAGCATCGAGCCGAAGACAGGATGCCCTTTCGGTACTTCGGGGAAGATGCGGCTGAAGAAGGGATTGATGGCTTTTCCCAATGTGTGAACCGCTCCGGCTTGTTCGCCGATTCGCATAATTCCCGTCCACAATGAGAGCACGCCGGTGAGACCTAACGAGAGTTCAAATCCCGTTTTGGCACTATCGAAAGTAGAATTGAGAATCGTGGAGAAAATATCCACGTTTCCATACGCGACGGCTTGCACTAAACCCATTAAAACCGCCAATAAAATGAGAAAAATCCAAATATAATTCAAAATCATGCTACAAAAGTACACTTTTTTTTGCATATATGCAAATTTTTTCGTAAATTTGCACACTAAATGGCAAAAAATACTAAAATCCATAGAATTTTGGCTTTTCTGAGGCACCGTTTTACGTCTTGGAACACGACCGGCGAGGGTATTCATTCCCCGTATCTTTTTTATCTTGTGCGTTTCATTTTGCGCGATGAGAATACGTTCTATTCGTTTCGTGAGATAGAGCGTCGAAGAGCGCTTATGTTGTGCTCGGAGGAGGAATTGGAGGTGGTGGATTTCGGTTCAGCAGGTTCACCGGAAGGCAAACTGGTCCACCGCCGTGTATGCGACATCGCGAAAACCCATTTGGAACGACCCCAAGTGGCGCAAGTGCTGTTCCGCATCGTGCATTTCCTCGGTCAAAACGAAAAACGCCCCTTGGAAATAATCGAGTTAGGAACATCGTTGGGTATCACGACGGCTTATTTGGCAATGCCGAGCAGTAAAAACCGTGTCATGACGTTAGAGGGCAGCGAAGCTGTTCTGCAAAAAGCACAGAGCAACTGGAAAGCACTCAAATTAGAGAATATCCAGTGGGCGCAAGGAAACATTGACGACACCTTATATATATACGCGCGCGAGGGTCTGGATCTGGCATACGTGGATGCGAACCACACGTATGAGGCTACCAAACGGTATGTGGATTATCTCCTGCCGCGTATGAACGAGAAGGGAATTATCGCCATAGATGATATCCATTATTCGGAGGAGATGGAGCGCGCATGGCAGGAAATCCAACAAGATCCGCGCGTTACGACGAGCATGGATTTATACGATTTGGGCTTGCTTTTCGTGGATCCTCATTACCTGAAAAGACACTATAAGATACGGATTTAATTGATAATTGATAATTATGGCTATTTATACCAAAACAGGAGACAAAGGCGAAACATCGTTAGCCAGCGGGCAGCGTGTTTCCAAAACGGACGTGCGCATAGAGGCATACGGGACCGTGGATGAGCTTAATAGTTGGATCGGTGCTATCCGTGCGCAACTGTGTGATGAATGTTTCAAGTCGCAAAACGAGCAGTTAGAGTGGATTCAAAACAAACTTTTCAACCTCGGGGCGGCACTGAGCGAGGCAGATGGCGAATGGATCACGGAGGCGGATGTACAGACCCTCGAACAATGGATTGATGCGATGCAAAAAGTCCTTCCGCAACCCAAATCGTTCCTCCTTCCAGCGGGTTCAGAGGTTGTTTGCAGGTGTCAAATCAGCCGCACAGTTTGCCGTCGAGCAGAGCGCCGGATGATCGATGCAAACAGCCCCTCCGAGTTACTCCGCTTTGTGAACCGTTTAAGCGACTTTTTATTCGTTTTAGGGCGATATTTTGCCTTAGAACGTGGAGAAATTGAGGAAAAATGGAGAAAAATGTAAGAAAATACACAAAAAACTTGCATGAATTGATTTTTTTTTGTACTTTTGCACGATATTTTGAAAAATTATGCCCGAAAGGGTCTGTTTTGCTATTGGATAAACTATGTATTGGACACTTGAATTAGCATCAAAATTGGAGGATGCTCCATGGCCGGCAACGAAGGATGAGTTATTGGACTATGCGAACCGAATAGGTGCGCCGTCTGAGGTTATAGAGAATTTAAATGAGTTGGAAGGAGACGATGAAGACCAGTACGAAAGTATTTTGGATCTTTGGCCCGATTATCCAACTCAAGACGAAGATTTCTTCTTTAATGAAGAAGAGTATTAAGTTGAAACGTTATATTGTACTTTTTGCGGGCTTGTTGTGTCTGGCGCATGCGTATGCACAGTTCGATCCGCAAATGGGTCAATATATGTATTTGCCAACGGCGTATAATCCCGCAGCGGTGGGAGAAGGCGACCTGATGAAAGTAGCGGGTATGCACCGAATGCAATATATCGGAATAAAAAATGCCCCGATGAGTACATGGTTCAGCTTTAGTTCGCCGTTTGTAATAGGCAAAACAAGCCACGGAGCCGGTGTGCGATTCCTGAATGACCGATTCGGTTTGTTCACGAATCAATCGTTATACGCGCAGTACGCGTACAGGCACAAATTAGGCAACGGATACTTGTGCGCGGGCATAGATTTGGGATTTGCGAATGTGGGATTTCACGGCGACTCGATCAATCTGAGCAAAATGGGCGACGATTATCACGAGGCGAGTGATGACGCTGTGCCGACAGGCAGTAAGACGGATATGAAATTCGATATGGGGCTCGGTCTCTACTACAGCACACCCGTGTGGTGGGTCGGCGCGAGTTACAGTCACCTGCTGCAACCTAAAATGGATTGGAGCGAAGGCACGGACGGCACGAAGAAGGAGATGCGGATCGGAGGCACTATGTATCTCGTCGGCGGATACCATTTCCGGCTGAAAGACGCCAAAGAATGGATGTTAAGCCCGAGCGCGATGGTGATGACCGATTTCAGAAGTTGGGACGTAAACCTGACCCTGATGTGTGACTACAAAGACCGTTACCGCTGGGGATTAGGCTACCGGATTGCAGGAAGCGTCAATATATTGTTAGGCGTGGATATTATCTCCGGTCTGCAATTAGGCTACACCTGCGAGATCGCTACCAACTCCCTGATGAAGGAGAGTTTCGGAAGTCACGAATTATACCTGGCATACGGATTTGATATCCTGAAGCCCAAAAGAACGAATAAATATAAATCAATACGATACTTGTAAGTATGAAAGTAACAAAACTTTTGCCAATTGTAGTATTGGCGGCAGTAGTAATGGTTAGCTGCAACCCGCCGGCAGGTGAGCTTGTCGGCTCAAGAAAATCCACGGATTTCAAAGAGGCTAACCCTTATGGAATGCTGTTTATCAAGAAAGGTGCCTTCATGATGGGTGCTAACACTCAGTCTGCTGTATTCGAACAGCCGGACAACATTATTATGGTGACTGTCGATGCATTCTGGATGGACGAGACAGAGATCACGAACAACGAGTACCACCAATTCGTGGATTACGTTCGCGACTCTATCGCATTGACCAACCTCGTAGCGGCGGGATTGATGGACTATGCTATTCAATCCAAAGACGAGGATTTCGACGAGGAACATTTCCTTCTGAACTGGCGCCGCAAAGTGCCTTGGGGTAGCAAGGAGGAGGATGTCGTGGATGCTTTGTCGTCCATGTACTACTCGGACGGTACTTTCCGTACGAATTTCCTTCACTACCGTTATAACTGGATGAACATGGACCAAGCCCTGCCGCAACGTAACAAATTCGACGTGGCTACCAGTTCTTATCCTCCCGGAGCGACGGCTCGTGTAGATACCTTCTGGGTAACCGAGGCCGGCGAGATCAAGGACTCAACGATTTATCGTCCGTTGCGCGAGCCGAAGGATCTGATAACCGAGAAGATTATCTGTATCTATCCGGATACGCTTGTTTGGGCACGTGACTTCCAATTCTCGTACAATGACCCGTTGTTGCACATGTATTTCAGTCACCCGGGCTATTCCGAATATCCTGTTGTGGGTGTTACGTGGGAGCAGGCGCATGCATTCTGCAACTGGCGTACCAAGTACTTCAACCAGTATTCGTCCATGGAGGCTAACGAGTATCGTCTGCCGACGGAGGCTCAATGGGAGTATGCCGCCCGTGGCGGACGCAAGATGGCTATGTATCCATGGGGTAGCAACTACGCCCGCGATTACAAAGGCTGTTTCTTCGCGAACTTCAAACCGTTCCGCGGTTCTTACAACGATGATACCGGTACTACCACTATGCGTGTAGCGCAGTTCCGTCCGAACGATTTCGGTCTGTATGACATGGCAGGAAACGTAGCAGAGTGGACCAACTCCGCTTATCAGAGTGCAGCCAATACGCATATCCATGACCTTAATCCGGACTATAGCTACATGGCTCGCAAAGCCGATCCGGATATTTTGAAACGCAAGGTTGTCAAAGGTGGTAGCTGGAAAGATATCAGTTACTTCATGCAATGCGGCGTGCGCACGTACGAATATCAATATGAGAGTCGTCCGTATATCGGTTTCCGTTGCGTACGCGCTTATATAGGTGAATAATTATTAACAATATATAAATAGAAAACATAAAATTTAAATACTATTATGGCTACAGAAAATGCTGCTAAAAAAGGATTTGGTGCAAGATTCATGAGTTGGTATGAGTCATACCAAGGCAAAAAAGTTGTGGGTATGGTTTACTCTCTCGGTGCATCCGTCGTTATTGTTGGTGCTTTGTTTAAGATTCTCCACTTGCCCGGTGCATCTCAAATGTTGTTCGCCGGTATGTTAACAGAGGCACTCCTCTTTGCAATCGGTTGTTTGGATAGACCACACCCGGAGTTCCACTGGGAGGAAGTGTTCCCTCAATTGGTAGATTTGCATACCGTTTCTGCAGAAGAAGCAAGTCACGTACAAACTATCGCTCGTCCTAATCTGGCTGCCGCTACCGGCGGTGCTCCTGCTGTTGCTGCTGCTTCGGCTGCAAGTGCAAGCACTCCTTCTGCAAAAGCTCCGGCTCTGAAAGATGAAGATTTCCAGGCACTTAAAGACGGTATCGCTGATTTGGCTAAGACTGCTTCACAGTTCAGCGAATTAGGCAAAGTGGCTCAAACCGGTGTTAAATTGAATGAGAAATTAGCTGCAGCTGAGGCGGCTACTACTGAATATGCTGCTAAACTGGCGAACGCAGGTCTCGCCACCGACGGTTTGGCACAAGCTGCTAACGGACTCTCCGGTGCATACAACCAAGTGAACGCCGATATGAAGAACGTGGCAGAAGAGACCAAAGCATTCAAAGTGGGTGTAGAGCAGGTTGGTAAGAACGTAGCTGCACTCAATAGCGTATATGAGCTGCAACTCCAAACGCTGAATGCACAAGTAGAGGCTCAAAAGAGTGCTACCGCAGCTACGAAAGAGGCAGCAGAGGCACAAGTGGCTTTCGCAGCAAGCACCAAACAGCTGCAAAAACAAGTGGCTGACCTCAATGGTATCTATGGCAGCATGCTGAATGCTTTGGCATAAAACTAAAATCAACTAATCGTAATACGAAATAAATAACTAATTCCGTATGAGTGGAGCAAAGAACTGTCCGGAAACCCCGAGACAGAAAATGATAGGAATGATGTACTTGGTGCTCACCGCCATGTTGGCGTTGAACGTAAGTGCGGACATCCTGGGCGGTTTTGCGCTGGTTGGTAATAGTTTGCGGTCTTCTATCTCGGCTTCGCATCTTCGAAACGAGAAACTGTATCGCGAATTCCAACAAGCCAATGCCGATAACCCCGAAAAGACCCATGAGTGGTACGAGAAAGCACTGGAAGTGCAACATCGTGCTGACTCCTTGTATAACTATATTCAAGATTTCAAAGATCAAATCATCATCTTAGCCGATGGTAAGAAGGATGTCGATGCACGTATTGCAGCCGGAGAAAAACCGGAGGAGCATATCGGTGCGAATGATAACTTGGATGTGACCGGACAATACGCTATTACAGAAGGTAATGGCTTGATTTTGAAAGACTTGATTGCTTATTATCGTGATTTCGCAGCCGATTTAGTGGAGAGCGATGCAGCCTTGCGTAACTCTATCGAGCAGAACTTGGCAACCGCCCGCGGCTACAATGCGCACGCTAAGGACTCCTGCGATTGGGAAATAGCTGTGTTTGAGATGATGCCTGTGGGTGCATCCATCACTATTTTGACCAAACTGCAGAACGATGTCCGTGTAACAGAAGGTCAGGTCGTACAATACCTTATGGATCGTACGGACGCGGGTGACCTGCGCGTGAATAAACTGAGCGCGTATGTGATTCCGAAGTCCAGTTATGTTATCCGTGGCGGTAAATATAGCGCACAGATTATCCTTGCAGCAGTGGACTCTACCCAAACGCCGGAGTACTACGTGGAAGGTCAGCGTCTGGGCGAACATGGTGTTTATGAGGTACCGGCTTCTTCTGTGGGACTTAAGAAATACTCGGGTTGGATTGCTTATCAGGATCCTTCTACCGGAGAGATGCAGAACTTGCCTTTCTCCAGTGAGTATAGTGTGGGTGAACCGGCTGTGACTATCTCCAATAATGACCTCAACATTATGTACCGCAAGTATCCGAACAAGTTCTCGATCTCGGTACCGGGTGTGTCGAACGACAAGGTGAAAGTCAGTGTAACCGGTGCACAGGTTAAGCAGCAAGGCGGATTGTGGATTATCGAACCGGGTGAAACGGCAAAAACGGTAACGATTAACGTGTCTGCAGAACTCGATGGTAAGATGCAGCCGATGGGTAGCCGTGATTATCGCGTGAAGATGCTGCCGCCTCCAAGTGCTTATTTCAGCGTGCGTGACCGTGAATACCCGACGGGTAACATCGCGGCAAGTGCATTGGCAAATGCTTCGGGTACGATCATCGCTTCGTACGGTCCTGACGGACTATTGGACGTGCCGTTCAAAGTAACTTCCTTTATCGCTTTCATCGGTGGCCGTTCCTCGGACTCGAAGGGCAATAAGTTCACCCAAGAGCAATTGACACAAATCGGCAAACTGAAAAAAGGTGGTATGGTCATCCTGCAGAATATTAAGGCCGTTAGCCCCACAGGTCAGGAATTAACCCTTTCCCCGCTTGTATTAACAGTGAACTAATAATACATCATTATGATAAAGAAATTTAGTATTGTTGTATGTTTGATGCTTGGCGTAGTAGCGGCTCAGGCCCAGCATCAGGTTATCTCCTTCTTTGACGAAGTGGGTACCGCGCGCATTCAGACTGAAGAGTTCTCACAGGCACATGACACGATTGTCATGGTGGATCACCGTTTGGACGATATCATCTGGTCGAGATACGTGTACCGCATCATTGATATGCGTTACAAACAGAACTATCAGCTCTATTTCCCGACCAAGGTGGATGATCCGGACTATCGTAATCTGTTCAAGGTGATTGTTGATGCAGTAGTGGATGGTTTGGAGATTTATCCGAAGAACCCCGAAACCATCAAGCCGGATTTCAAGACAACTGCTCCGTTTACCAAAGTGCAGATTCCGCGTGATGCTATGATGGTTGTGGATCAGACGGAAGACCACTCTGATGATGATGAGTTCTATAACATTGCTACTTCGCGTGCCATGTTGGTGAACTATGACAGTGTGGCGGATGTGATGTCGTTGCAACCTTTCTCCTTCGAGTCGGTCGTTCGTAACCAATTGAAGTATTTGATTCAAGAGATTGTTTTCTTTGATAAACACACCTCTCGTCTTCATACCAAAATCATGGCGATTGCCCCGTTGCATCCGGTTTTAATCTCTACGCAGGACAGTACCAAGGTGATGTCTTCTTTGCGTGAATCCATTATGTTCTGGATTCCGTTTGATCATCTGCGTCCGTATATGGCTATGCAGTATGTCATTCCGAACCGCAACGAGACCAAACGTGTGACCTTCGATGAGTTCTTCCAGAAACGTCTCTTTACCTCCTATATCGTAGGAGAAGGTAATATGTACAACCGCTGGATTCCTGATTATTCGGGCACACCGACTCAAATCAAGAAAGAGCAAGAGCGTATTGCTACGGAATTACTGAACTTTGAGCAAGATCTCTGGGAATATTAATGGCTAAGCATCGCTTTCGGAATTCCTATTTGACTTCCGCCGTCAGCGTATCGCTGGTGTTGTGCCTTATAGGCTTGGAATGTGTGCTCCTGCTATCGGCAGGAGCGCTTGTTACGCGCATGCGCGAGAACATGACCATTACGGCTGTCCTTTCGCCCGATGCGGATAGCACCCAGTGTGCCCGTCTGGAGACGATCTTGCAACTCGGCAACCGGTATAGCAGCTATACATATGTGTCGAAGGAGCAAGCTCTGCAGGAGCATATATCCTCCCTCGGCGAAGATCCCACAGCGTTCTTGGGCTATAACCCCCTTTCCGCCAGTTATGAGATTCATCCGACGGATGCCTATAGTCACCCGGATAGTTTGGATATCATTGCATCCGACCTCAAGTCGCTGCCTTATGTAACCGATGTTATCTACCCGCGTGACTTGGCGGATCTGATGAGCAGCAATGTGCATGAGTTCTCGCTCATCTTGTTGGTTGTGGCGTTAGTGCTGCTCTTGGTATCCATGGTGCTCATTGTGAATACTATCCGTCTCCAGATCTATTCCAAACGCTTCATCATCAACACCATGACCCTCGTTGGGGCTACCTCGTGGGTGACCCGTCGGCCTTTCGTGTTGCGGAATATGATGATGGGTCTGCTGGCAGGTATCTTTGCTTTGGCGGTACTCAGCGGTGTGGTTTATTATGTTGAGTTCAAATTAGGGTTACTCTTGTTCCCGCTGACGTGGCAGAACATTGCTTTTGTTTCTGTGATCGTGCTTAGCTCAGGGCTCGTGATCACCCTCTTTGCATCCCTTATCGCTACCGGGCGTTACATCCGCATGGATAATAACTCCTTGTACGAAATTTAATTACTGAAAACTGAATTGTTATGAAAACTTTACCAAAACTCAACCTCATCCTGATGGCTGTCTCGGTGATCATCATCGTGCTGGGATTTGCTCTTATGGCAGGCGAACCGTCCGGCGAGGTGTATAACCCGGACATCTTCTCTTTCCGCCGTATTACCGTCGGTCCGATGATCTCGCTCTTCGGATTTGTTTGTATGATTTTTGCAATTTTATTCCGCGGTAAGAAGAAATGACTTGGTTAGAAGCTTTGATATTGGGTATAGTGCAGGGACTGACGGAGTTCCTGCCTGTTTCTTCGTCCGGTCATTTGGAGATCGGACAAGCTTTTCTGGGCACTTCCGGCGAGGAGAATTTGACGTTTGCTATTATCGTTCATGCGGCAACGGTGTGCTCCACACTCGTCATTCTCTGGAATGAAGTGGCAAAACTCTTCCGCGGTACGTTCACTACGCTCCGTTGGAACGAAGAGAAAGACTATGTGGCGAAGATCTTTGTCTCCATGATCCCGGTTTTTGTGGTCGGCATGTTCTTCAAAGATCAGGTAGAGGCGTTCTTCGGCAACGGACTCTTGTTAGTCGGTATATGTCTCTTGGTCACAGCCTGCCTCTTGGCGCTGAGCGAGTGGTTGCAAAAGAAGCGTCAGTCCGCCGGACATGAGGTCACGTATAAGGACGCTTTCATCATCGGCCTGGCGCAAGCTTGTGCCGTGCTGCCGGGACTCAGCCGTTCCGGTACGACCATCGCTACGGGACTCCTCTGCGGCGTCAAGAAAGAGAGCGTGGCCCAATTCTCCTTCCTCATGGTACTTATTCCTATCATGGGAGAAGCGTTCCTTGATTTGCTCAAACTGCTGCAAGGCGAACTGACCAGCGATCTCGGACTCGCGCCGGCTGTCGTCGGTTTCATCGCAGCGTTCCTCACCGGCTGTTTCGCATGCCGTTTCATGATCGAGATCGTGCGCCGTCAACGCCTGGTGTGGTTCGCGCTCTACTGCGCTATTGTCGGATCGGTTACTATCATCGCAACTCTCTGCTGATATGTGGGATTTTGAACAAGGAGAGATACTCGCTTTTGATAAACCGCTCTGTTGGACCTCTTTCGACATGGTGGCTAAAGTGCGCTACAACCTCTGCCGTAAGTTGGGAACCAAGAAACTGAAAGTCGGACATTCCGGCACGCTCGATCCCCTGGCGACAGGCGTGGTGATCATCTGTACGGGGAAGAAAACCAAACTCATCGAGCAACTCCAATACGACGTCAAGGAGTATATTGCTACCCTGCAATTAGGCGCCACAACACCCTCCTATGACCTGGAGAAAGAGATCGATCAGACTTACCCCACGGAGCATATTACCCGTGAACTGATCGACCAGACTATTCCGCTCTTTCTGGGCGAACAATGGCAAGTGCCGCCGATGTTCTCCGCCGTACAGATCAACGGCAAAAGAGCATACCAGCTTGCACGCAAAGGCGAATCGGTCGAACTAAAACCCAAACTGCTCAAAATAGATGAGATAGAGGTGCTTGCTTTCGACGAGGCAACGATGCAACTCACCATCCGCGTCGTATGTTCAAAAGGAACGTACATCCGCGCGCTCGCACGGGATATCGGCGAAAAACTCAACTCCGGCGCACATCTCATCGCTCTGCGAAGAACACGGGTCGGAGACATTAAGGTCGAAGATTGTATGACCATTGACGGATTTTTAGAACAACTGCAAAATATAGAATATGTATAAATCAAATGATATGCGTCTCAGCCAGTTCAGATTCAAACTGCCTGAGGAACTGATAGCTCAATACCCGGCCTCCTATCGTGACGAGGCGCGTTTGATGGTGCTTCATCGCACTACGGGAGAGGTTGAGCATGTAACTCTGCCGGAACTTGTCAACTATTTCGACGAGGGAGACCTCTTCGTCTTCAATGACACCAAGGTCTTTCCGGCGCGTTTGTGGGGACACAAGGAGAAAACGAATGCCCTCATCGAGGTCTTCCTTCTCCGCGAACTGAACCATCGCAGCCGTTATTGGGATGTGTTGGTCGAGCCCGCACGTAAGATCCGTATCGGAAATAAACTGACCTTCGAGGACGATCCGGCTATCGTGGCGGAAGTGATTGATAATACCACCAGTCGCGGACGTACTTTCCGTTTCCTGACCGACTATGACAACGAGGAGTTCGTGCCGCGTCTCTATGCCTTGGGGGAAGCGCCGCTGCCGTACTACATCAAACGCCCGATGAGCGAGAAAACACTTGCTGAGTACCAGGAAATCTTCCATGACCAGCCTGTCAAGGAGATGGATACAGAGCGTTACCAATCGATCTTCGCTGACAAAGTGGGAGCAGTTGCTGCCCCGGCTTCCTGTCTGCATTTCTCCAAACAACTGCTCAAACGAATGGAGATCCGCGGTATTGAAACAACGTGCATGACCAGCCACGTCTCGCTTGGTATCTTCAAAGAGATCGACGTCGAGGACTTGACCAAGAACAAGATGGAGTCCGAGCAGATCATCCTGCCCGAGGCGATGTCCAATGCGGTGAACAAAGCCCATATGGACGGCAAACGGGTATGCGCCGTGGGAACGGAGATCATGCGCGCCATGGAAACCGTGGTCGGAACAAACGGACTGCTCAAACCCTTTGACGGATGGACCAATAAGTTCATCTTCCCGCCTTATAATTTCACTTCCGCGAACGCTTTCTTCACCAACTTCTATATGCCGCAATCAAGCCAGCTTCTCATGGTCGCTGCTTTCGCCGGATACGAAGAGACGATGCACGCGTACGAAGTGGCGGTACAAGAAGGATACCATTTTGGAGACTACGGAGACGCAATGTTAATCGTGGACTAATGAACGTCAGAATAGAACCATCTTGGCAACGCGTACTGCAGCCGGAGTTTGACAAACCCTATTTCGAACTCCTCACTCAATATGTGCGTGCCCAATATAAGACCTGTCGGTGCTTTCCGCCGGCTGGTCTTATTTTTAACGCCTTTGACTCGTGTCCCTTTGACAAGGTGCGTGTCGTCATCATCGGTCAGGATCCCTATCACGAGCCCGGACAAGCCATGGGACTCTCGTTCTCTGTCCCCGAAGGCGTGCAAATACCCCCTTCGCTCGCGAATATATATAAGGAGATCCACCGTGATCTCGGTACGCCTATTCCTGCGTCGGGTGATCTTCGCCGCTGGGCGGAGCAGGGAGTGCTGCTTCTCAACGCAACCCTCACCGTCGAAGCCCACAAAGCCGGAAGTCACCAGGGAAAAGGCTGGGAAGAACTGACCGATGCGGCTATCGCAGCACTCAATAAGGAGCGCGAACACCTCGTTTTTATGCTATGGGGCTCGTACGCACAGCGAAAAGGGCAGTTCATCGACCGAAAGAAACATCTGGTCCTGCAGACTTCGCATCCTTCGCCACTTTCCGTCTATCGCGGATTCGACGGCTGCGGACATTTCTCCGCCGCCAATAATTATTTGATCAAAAACGGCCTCGAGCCTATTAAATGGTAACGGTTTAACGGTTTAACAGTTTAACAATTTAACATTTTAACGGAATGTCGAAGACATTACTTCTTATTGATGCTTACGCGATGATTTTTCGCGCATACTACGCTTTCATCAAAGCGCCTCGGATGAATAGTAAAGGAGAGAACACATCCGCTATTTTCGGCTTTGCCGTAACGCTGGAAGACCTCGTCAAGAAGATCAACCCGACTCATATCGGTGTGGCGTTTGACCCTGCCGGAGGTACCTTCCGCCATGAGGCGTACGAGCAATATAAAGCTCAGCGGCCGGAAACACCGGAGGACATCCGCAAAGCCGTTCCGGTTATCAAACAGATCCTTGAAGCCATGAATATCCCTGTCCTCGAAGTGCCGGGCTTTGAAGCCGATGATGTTATCGGTACGCTTGCCAAACAAGGCGAACAAGCCGGCTTTGAAGTCTATATGGCTACTCCGGACAAGGACTACGGACAACTTGTCACGAATCGCATCTTCATGTATCGCCCGCGGCACACAGGCGGATTTGAACTCATGGGTCCCAAGGAGGTGTGCGAGAAATACGATATCAAACATCAGACTCAGATCATCGACCTGCTTGGACTGATGGGTGATGCCAGCGATAATATCCCCGGATGCAAAGGCGTCGGAGAAAAAACGGCGATCGCTCTCTTGCGCCAATTCGGCACGATCGAATACATGCTCAAACATACCGATGAGATCAAAGGTGCCTTGCGTACCAAAGTGGAGACACAAGAGGAGGAAATCAAGTTCTCCCGCTTCTTGGCGACAATCAGAACCGACGTTCCAATTACTTTGGACGAACCGCTTCTTGCCAAGAAAGAGCCGAATATCGAAGCCCTCATTGCCCTCTATCGCGAGCTCGAGTTTAACACCCTTCTCAAAAAACTCTCTCCGGCGTCTAACGCTTCATCTAGTACGACTAGTGCGGCTAGTGCGACTAGGATCTCTAGTAAGTCCGCAAAACCCGTCGATCCGAATCAGCTGGATCTCTTTGCCGCTCCGGAGGAACAAAATGGTCAAATGGTAAATGACCAAATGGTAAATAGTTTTGACACGATCGAGAATCGCTTGTGTCAATACCTCCTCAATCCCGAGGTAGCTTTCAACCCATACAAAGAGCCCGATTGGGAGACCCTCAAAGCGGATCAGGCTCTTTGGAAACTGTACAACGAAGTGGAACTGCCTTTGGTTGATGTGTTGCGGGAAATGGAAGCTGCAGGTGTGCGTATCGACGTGGACAAACTGCGGCAAGCAGAAACAGTCCTCTCCACCGAACTGAACGAAATCGAGCAAAAGATCTACGACCTCGCAGGCACTACCTTCAACATCAACAGCCCCAAGCAAGTCGGAGAACTGCTCTTCGACAAACTGCAACTTGACCCGAAAGCCAAAAAATCCAAAACCGGACAATATTCCACCTCCGAGGAAGTACTGCTTGCCATTAAGGAGAAGCACCCTGTTGTCGGTCTGATCCTCGAATATAGAGCCTTGAGCAAACTGATCACAACGTATATCTCTGCGCTCCCGGGCTATATTGCCGCGGACGGAAAAATCCATACAACGTATAACCAAACCGTCACAGCCACAGGCCGGCTCTCCTCTTCGAACCCGAACCTGCAGAACCTGCCGATTCGTTCCGAGCGCGGACGTTTCATCCGCGAGGCGGTCATTCCTGACGAGGGTTGTCTCTTCCTTTCTGCCGACTACAGCCAGATAGAACTCCGGCTCATGGCGCATTTCAGCCAGGACGAGCACCTTCTTGCGGCTTTCCGCAACGGACAAGACATTCACGCCGCAACGGCTGCAAAGATATTCGGCATACCCCTCGACCAAGTTACCAAAGACCAGCGTCGCCAAGCCAAGACCGCCAATTTCGGTATTATCTATGGCATCTCCGCTTTCGGTCTTTCCCAACAACTCGATTGCTCGCGCACGGAAGCCAAACAACTCATCGACGATTACTTCGCCGCTTTCCCACGCGTAATTGAATATATTGAGTCGCAAAAAGAGCTCGCACGCCAAAATGGCTATGCGGAGACCCTCTTCGGACGCAAGCGTTACCTGCCGGACATTCATTCCCAGAATGCGACCGTCCGTTCCTTCGCGGAACGCAATGCCGTCAATGCCCCGATTCAGGGAACCGCTGCTGACATCATCAAAATAGCTATGGTCTCCATCCATCGCCGCTTCAAAGAAGAGAATCTGCAAGCTCAGATGATCATGCAGGTTCACGACGAACTCAACTTCAACGTGCCTGCTGCAGAAGTGGATCGTGTACGCGAGATCGTCGTCTCCGAGATGCAGAATGCCGTCCAACTTTCCGTTCCGCTCATCGCCGAATGTGGTGTCGGTCACAACTGGCTCGAAGCCCACTAACAGCTTAACGGTTTAACAATTAAACAATATAACGATGATAAAATTATCCATAATTTTACTCATCCGAGTATTATGCATCGGAAACTCCTTTTCTTGGGATGCGGTGGAGCAGGAACTCGTGCCGCTCTGCGACGCGAAAGGCATAGAAATAGAAGTCCACAACCTCTATTATGGCGGTTGCTCCTTGCAGCAGCACGCTGAGTTTCTGTTCAAAGACACCGCCGCCTATTCCCACCGCGTTTGCTCCAACGCTTCTCCCTCCTTCCAGGAGAGGGCAGGGGAGGGCTTTCGTCTGGTCAAGGATACTGTTTCTCTTCGCCAGGCGCTCCGTGACGGCAAGTACGATTTCGTCTCTCTCCAGCAGGCGAGCCACGATTCCGGTATCAAAGCCTCATATGAACCCTGGCTCTCGCTCCTTATCGACACCGTACTCGCTTATCAGCCTCAAACCCAACTTTGTTGGATGCAAACATGGGCATACAGCCGAGATGCCAAACATCCCGCCTATCCCCGTTACCACTCCTCTCAAACCGAAATGTGGGATTCTATTCAATCTTGTACGCGCTACGTCCAACAAATCCTCAATGAGAAAATAAAGTCTATAAAGAATGATAATTCTCAATTGTCAATTGTCAATTATCAATTAATTCCGTGTGGCGCTGCCATTCAACTGGCGCGCCAAACGAAATTAGGTGATTCCCTCTGTCGCGATGGTTATCATCTCAATTACGTATATGGCCGCTACACAGCATCTTGTGTTTGGTATGAAATCATCACCGGAAAAGATGTTCGCCGCAACCCTTACAAAAATCCTCAAATGACCGCTCAACAACGCCGTTTGACACAAAAATCTGCTCATAAAGCAGTAAAAAATGCTCAAAAACGCCACTAAATGCATTTTTTTTGCATTTTTTTGCCCAAAAATTTGGTCATGTCAAAAAAAAGCAGTACCTTTGCACTCGCTTTTGAAAAATAACCCCCTTGGTTACTGAAAAAGCACACTACCTGGTGCGGTAGTTCAGTTGGTTAGAATACCGGCCTGTCACGCCGTAGGTCGCGAGTTCGAGTCTCGTCCGCACCGCAAAAACGAATCCTTTTGGGTTCGTTTTTTGTTTTAGTGCAGAGATCAAATCTCGCGAATACCAAATTCACTTGGTCGCGAGAACTCTCACGACGATGTTAGCGAATTGATACACCAAGCGAAAGCACGTGCGAGGCGGAGATGCGGAGTAACAAAATGACCTCCCTTTTCCCAGACAAGCGTGCAATGGTCGGAACCTATTGCGCGTTGCAGATGATCATATTCCCAGCGGATGTTATTGCCCACCTGTGCGATCGCTTTGTTCTTTGTGATTTCCTCTCGGTCGCCAAGACTGAGATAGACATAGCGTGCATACACCTCATGTGCATCAGAAAAACCTTTCCAAGCCACTATCCATAGCGAAGGAGAAGCGGCAGCAACGGCATCAAAGCACTCCTCTTTACAAACCGCCCAGCGCGCAAATATACCTGCCAAAGAATATCCTCCCAGCACAATAGGTAACTTGCCGTAGCGCTCAAATATGTATGGCATCAGTTGCTCCGTAATAAAGCCCAACGTCTCAAAAGCATGGTCTCCAACCGATTTGCGCGGAGAGATATTCGGGTCATGCCACGGCGTAAGTTCCTCTTCCCAGTCGCTTATCGCAAAGCCCGCAAAGACAAACGGCACTTGAACCGCTTCTCGGATCGCCTCTATCTCTGCTTCCAGCGTAGCATCCTCATGCTCACCCACCGGCTGAATGAGCAGCACTTGCGGTTGCTCGTCTGCGTAAATGACGCATTTCTTGCCTGCTATTATTTCGCGGATTTTGGGCATTGGTCTAAATTCCATACTCTATAACATTACGCAAATGCGCCCTGCCTCTTTAGTGAAGATGGAAGGATAACGGCAAATGCAGGCATAGACCTGTGCGCTCGTCACGGGTTTGCCGTCCTTGCGGATGTGCCAACCATTGCGGTTGATAGCAGCGGCTATCTGGTCAGTCGTCTTTCCATGACCATCCGACATGATGGCATACGTTATCGCTTCCTCGATTTTCATCAGTCAATCATCTATTACCCTAAATCTGCAAAGATTATCCAGTCCGGCGAATGATAGGTCAACACACCAATTACCACTATGCTACACAATATGAGCACTATCCATAACCGCCAGTTATTCTGCACGAACGGAGATGTCCGCCAGCGTTTGGCAAGGTGGATGGCGCCAATCATACAGGCGATATAAATGACGATATCCAGCATCATCAATTCATGCCGCACAAACACCCAATAAGAAAAGAATGCCAGGACAATAAGCGGCATCACAGCCAGTCCTCCAAGGACGGGAGCGCCTATTTCACGAATATCGCGACGACTAATTGTGAGATACAAACTCAACAACAGCATCGGATAAAAGACCATCTTCATGTGTGCCATCACACTCTCCGTCACGGGAAAGATATAGCCCATAAAATGGTTGAAGAATGGTACGTGATGCACAAAATGCATGCTTGTACCGAAAGCTATTAGCAGTATGGCTGCTATGATTGTTTCTTT
>CADCEV010000017.1 GCA_902800525.1 uncultured Bacteroidales bacterium | reverse complement strand
CTACAACTTTGTAGAGAAACATATTGTAGAAGGCGACTCCGTGGTAATGAACGGCAAGGCATTCAAGAACGATACCATCTGCACCTTCAAGGGCACGACGCCGCAAGGGTGCGACAGTATTGTGGACTTGAAAGTAGTGGTTCATCCGCTCATTGATACCGTAGTTACCGTCTGCTCGCACGACCTGCCGTACATGTGGGTCAACAAGTGGGATCAGACTAAGGTAACACCGCTCTACGCTGCCGGACTCTACCGCAACGATAGCGTTTACGTAGATGGCAAGCAGATGTTCTACGGAATGAGACTCATTGTGACACAGCCGAGCGACAGCACGATTGTAACGACTATCTGCGAAGGTGATTTCTACTTCTTCGATGGTAAAGAACTCACCGAGAGCGGTATCTACCAACAGCACTTGCTGGCTACGAACGGCTGCGACTCTACCGTTACATTGAACCTCATCGTCAACAAGCCGTACTACAACTTTATTGAGAAACATATTGTGGAAGGCGACTCCGTGGTAATGAACGGCAAGGCATTCAAGAACGATACCATCTGCACCTTCAAGGGCACGACGCCGCAAGGGTGCGACAGTATTGTGGATTTGAAAGTTGTAGTTCATCCGCTCATTGATACCGTAGTTACCGTCTGCTCGCACGACCTGCCGTACATGTGGGTCAACAAGTGGGATCCGACTAAGGTAACACCGATCTACGCTGCCGGTCTCTACCGCAACGATAGCGTCTACGTAGATGGCAAGCAGACGTTCTACGGTTTGAAACTCATCGTTAAGGAAGTAAGCGAGACCATCATCCGCGACACGATTTGCGAGGGAGATACGAAATGGTTTGGCGGTCAAAATCTGACGACAGCCGGACGGTACTCCTACTCTATCGGTAATGTATCAGGCTGCGACTCGATTGTCACCCTCATCCTGACGGTAGGCCAGCGCTATTACCGCTCGATCGACAAGACGATCTACGAAGGCGATACCGTAGAGTACTATGGTAAGAAATACTGGAGAACCGGTATCTATCAGATCGTGAACACAACGACCCAATGGGGCTGCGACTCGATTGTAGAACTGAATTTGTCGGTTGTACGTCTGTATGACGAGAGTATCAATATCTGCTACGACGAGTTGCCTTATCTGTGGCGTTTGAGAAGTGACACGACCCAAGTGAAGGAGCTCTACAAGGCCGGTATCTATCGCGATACAGTGATGCAAGATGGCAAGATGGCTATCTATGGCTTGATGTTGAACGTACTGCCAATTACGTATGATACGATCCGTGCTTCTGTCTGCGAAGGAGACGCATTTACCTTTGCAAAACAGGAATACACAGAGCCGGGCAAATACACCAAGACCTTCAAGAACATCAATGGTTGCGACAGTATTGTGACCCTGATTTTGAACGTTAACCGCAGGTATCATACCATCCTCGACCGCACGATCTTCCAGGGCGATACCGTACACTTCGACAACAAGGTATTTACCACCACCGGTATTTATCAGAAGTACGACACCACCGTCTTTGGCTGCGACAGTTTGACCGAACTGCGACTGACTGTTAACCGCGTATATGACGACTCCGTAAGTCTCTGCTTCAGCGAGCTGCCGTACAGATGGCGTCTCAAGAGCGATACCTCGAAAGTGATGGAGATCTACGAATCCGGTCTATACCGCGATACCATTACGCAGACAGACGGCAGAAAAGTGGTAACGGGATTGATGGTAAAAGTGCTGCCGTTGGCTATTTCCGAGCAAAGTCTCGTATTCTGCGAAGGCGATAGCGTTATTTACCGCAACACGACCTACAAGACCAATGGCACCTTCTACGACACGATTCGTATGACCACCGGCTGCGACTCTATCATCAAGATCAACGTCACTGTTCATCCGACATACGAATACTTCGATGTAGTGAACATCTCGGATAAAGAGATACCATACGACTTCTACGGACGTAAACTGACGCAGACAGGCTATTATGAGAATATGGAGACGGACAAAGTGACAGGCTGTAACCGCATTCACCATCTGAACTTGACGGTTCACAAGACCTATCATTTCGAAGACTCTGTTCACCTCTGTATGCCGGATACGCTGATATGGCACAATCAAATCATTACTACATCCGGTAACTACCACGACAGCCTCTATACGGTATATGGATACGATAGTGTATATCATCTGCACGTAGGCGCACACAGTATTGCTTATGGCTACGAGAAGTACGAATTAGGCAAGGGTGAGGTGATCGAGTTGGAAGATACCGTCATCCGCACTACCGGTGATTTCTGGTTCACTCATAAGACAGCCTACGGTTGCGATAGTATCGTTCACGTCTATGTGATCCCGAAGAGCACGCGTGAGTTCAGCTGGAACAGAGAGATCTGCCAAGGCAGTTACGTGGACTTCTTCGGAAAGAGACTGACCCGCTCCGGAAACTATCAGTGGGAGTCTGAGGACAAAGACAGTATCGTTAACCTGCAGCTGACCGTCAAGGCTGTTCCTGTAAACGAAGAACGCGTTGTTATTACCGACAAACAAGTGGAAGGCGGCTCTTATGTACATAAGGGACAACTGTACAATAATCTGAAAGTAGGTAGTAACTTGTTCTCCGATACGCTGATAGCTGCAAACGGATGTGATAGTATTAACCGCTTCATCATTCTGGTAACAACGCACTATTCGGATTGGCTGCCTATACCTATCTGTCCGGGAAGCGAAGTGAAGATCGACGACCAGGTGATCACCAAAGCCGGTCTCTACACCTTCCTCCGTCTATCCAAGACATCAGGCGTACAAGACAGTCTCCTCCGCGTCGAGGTGTATGACGCTCCGGCATATGATCTGCCGGCGGAAGCGAGAGTGATCTGTCAGGGCGATACGGTTCGCTATGCCGGTCAAGAGTTTACACGTGGAGGTCATTACGACATCCCGCTCAAGACCAAAGAGGGCTGCGATAGTTTGATGCATCTTGACCTGACCGTTTACCCGACCTACCGTATCATCGAGCATGCCGTGATCACGGACTATGAGGGCTACTATTGGAATGGTATGACCTACACCGATACGACTACCTCCGATGGCTATGGCAAATACACGATGGATATCGACCGCAGCTGGTCCACTATCAATGACTGCGATAGTACGCACACGCTCCGTCTGACGGTGGTAGAGACCAAGCGCTACCACATTGATGATACCATCTGCGCCGGTCAAGACTATATCTGGCGTGGAGATACGATCCGCTACGAAGGCAACTATGTAGATACCATCCGCCGATTAGAGACCTATTACTCGGCTATCTACTCGTTGAATCTCGTTACCGTTCGTCCGACCGTCATCACCTCGGCACGCGCGAGTGGTGATATCTGCGCGGACGCAGAGGGCTTTGATATCTCGTTCAACTATTCGGGTCAGAAACCTGCCGTATATAGCGTTTACTTCGACGTAGCGGCTAAACGCGCCGGATTTAAGGATGTCATCAACGAGCGCTTCGATGAGAATATGCTGGCTCACGTATCGCTGCCGACATTTAGCATGATCTGCTATGAGAATCATCCGTATTACGTCCGTCCGGATAACTACTCCATGCGCCTCGTCTTGGACAACGGTGTATGCGGTACAAGCCGCTCGGATAGCATTACGCTCCAGATCAAGTATCCGTCATGGATCATTGAGCAGAACTGGACGGATGTAGTGGCTCCGCTGAGCAGCGATTATAACGGTGGATATGAGTTCTCGAATACGGAGTGGTATATCAATGGTGTACTCTCGCCGACTAATGGTATGGGTTATCTCCATAACCGCAGTCTGCTGCCGGGCGACCAAGTTTACATGGTAGCAACCCGTCGCGGTGAGAGTTACTCTATCCCGTCATGCCCGATCACGATCGAAGCACCGGCTCCGGACGTGTATGTCACTCCGGTGATCGTCTATCCGACGCAGGCTCCGAGACACGCTCCGGTGGTAACAATTGAGGCACAGCAAGACGGAGACTTCGATATCTACTCCACCACGGGTATGCATGTATCCGCCGGTAAGATCAGCGAAGGAAAGACGCAAGTAACCTTACCTCCTGTACGCGGTATATACTTCATCCGCACCACTCAGGGTGAGGACAAAGCACAAGTTCACAAAGTAATACTGTATTGATAATATGGCATTTTTCGGATTATTTAACAGAGAAAAGAAAGAGACCTTGGATAAAGGTCTGGAAAAGAGTAAAGAATCCGTCCTCTCTAAGATCGGACACGCCATCGCCGGTAAGTCAACTATCGACGATGACGTGCTCGACAACTTGGAGGAGGCGCTCATTACCTGCGATGTGGGAGTAGAGACCACACTCCGTATTATTGAGCGCGTGCAGGCGCGCGTAAAGAGAGACAAATATATCGGCACGAGCGAACTGAACAGGTTGTTAGTGGACGAGATAGCGTCGCTCTTGGAAGAGAATAACATGGAGGATACGTTGGATTTCTCTGCTCCGCTACCGGCTAAGCCCTATGTAGTGATGGTAGTGGGAGTCAACGGAGTTGGCAAAACAACGACCATCGGCAAGTTAGCCTACCAATACAAGGCGGCAGGCAAGAAGGTTTATCTCGGTGCAGCAGACACCTTCCGCGCAGCGGCAGTGGAGCAGCTGTGCATTTGGGGTGAACGCGTAGGCGTGCCGGTGATCAAGCAGCAGCAAGGATCCGACCCTGCCTCCGTGGCATTCGATACCTTGCAGTCCGCTAAAGCGAACGATGCGGATGTTGTGCTGATCGATACGGCAGGGCGGCTGCATAACAAAATCAATTTGATGAACGAATTGACCAAGATCAAGAACGTGATGCAGAAAGTAGTGCCGGATGCGCCGCATGACGTCATGCTGGTGTTAGACGGCTCAACGGGACAGAACGCCTTTGAGCAGGCGCGTCAGTTCACCGCTGCTACACAAGTGACCTCTTTGGCTATCACCAAATTAGACGGTACAGCCAAAGGAGGTGTAGTGATCGGCATCTCGGATCAATTCAAGATTCCTGTGCGGTACATCGGTTTAGGCGAGCAGATGACAGACCTGCAGGCCTTTAACCGCGTGGAGTTCGTCAAATCATTATTAGGAAGCATGAACTGAGTTATTGATTAATGTATAAACAAATCAAATCTATGGAAAACTATCGTTTAGAGTCAGACCTCTTAGGCGAATTGAAAGTACCCGCAGAGGCGTATTATGGGGTGCAGACACAACGTGGTATCAACAACTACAAAGTGTCTAATTTGAAGATGTCGGATTTTCCGGAGTACATCATTGCGATGGCGTACATCAAGCTGGCAGCCGTTGAGGCGAACCATGAATTAGGTGTCATCAACGATGAGATCTATGCTGCAATTGCGCAGGCATGCCGCGAGATTATTGACGGCAAGATGCACGATCAGTTCCCTACCGACATGGTACAAGGCGGTGCCGGAACAACGGTGAACATGAATGCGAACGAGGTGATTGCCAACCGCGCGTTGGAGATCATGGGACATCAGCGCGGCGAGTACCAGTTCTGTTCCCCGAACGACCATGTGAACTGCGCGCAGAGTACCAACGACGCCTACCCTTCTGCTTTCCGCTATGCGTTCATCCGCATGAACCGAGGCTTGGAGGCGGAATTGAAAGAACTGATTGCCTCGCTGCGCAAGAAAGGAGATGAGTTCAACGATTCGATCAAGATGGGGCGTACCCAATTGCAGGACGCTGTGCCTATGACCAGCGGACAGGAGTTTCACGCTTTTGCCAATAACTTGGAGGAAGAGGTGGCTAACTTGGACCGGAATGTACGGCTGCTCTATGAGATTAACATGGGAGGAACGGCTATCGGTACGGGTTTGAATGCCGTTGCGGGCTATGCGGAGTTATGCACGCAAAAACTATGCGAACTGACCGGCGAGCCTTTCCTCAAAGCCAGCGACTTGGTAGAAGCCACACCGGATACAGGTGCATATGTCAGCTATTCGGCTGCGTTGAAACGTCTGGCGGTCAAACTGAGCAAGACCTGCAATGACCTGCGTCTGATGGCTTCCGGTCCACGTTGCGGCTTGCACGAGATCAATCTGCCGCCTATGGCACCGGGCAGTTCGATCATGCCGGGTAAAGTGAACCCTGTTATTCCGGAAGTGACGAATCAGGTATGCTTCAAGGTGATCGGTAATGATACGGCGGTTTGCTTTGCCGCAGAGGCGGGTCAGCTGCAGCTCAACGTCATGGAGCCGATCATCACCGAGTGTATCTTTGAATCCATCACGTGGCTCAAGAATGTAATGAAGATCTTGCGTGAGAAATGTATTGACGGTATCACCATTAACCGCGAGCATAACTTAGCAACCGTTAAGAACTCCATCGGTATTGTCACGGCGCTAAATCCGACTATCGGTTATAAGGCATCCACAAAGATTGCCAAAGAGGCGTTGGAGACCGGCAGGAGCGTATATGATTTGGTGTTAGAGCATGGATTGCTCAGCAAGGAGCAGTTGGATAACCTGTTAGATCCGAAGAACATGCTTGCCTCCCATTAAGCAGAAGGATGCAACAAGAAAGGTGGTCGTTTGACCACCTTTTCTGTTATCTTCTTGTGGCGTGTCCACCTCCGCCGCCACCGCTGCTGCGTGAACCTCCACCTCCCGAGTAGCCTCCGCTACTGCGAGTGCCGCCGGAGTAGCCACCTGAATACCCTCCGCTACTGCGAGAGCCTCCGTATGAAGAGGAGGAGGTACGGCTTGAGCCGGAATAGGTAGAGCTGCTGCGTGTGCCTGTGGATGAACTTGACGAAGCCGTGCTGCGCGTTGTTCTGCCCACAGAGGCGGTGCTGCGTGTGCCGGACGAGCGAGTGGAGCTGACGGAAGTATTAGACGTCGAGCGCGTTGCCGTAGAGCGCGTTGCGGTGCCTACGGATGCTGTGGAGCGGCCGGTGCTGCCGGTCGAAGCCGTAGAGCGGGTTGCCGTGGCAGTAGAGCGACCGGAAGAGGCGGTAGAGCGCGTTGAGGTGCGGGTAGCGCCTTCTGCTCCGGCTGTGCTACGGCCGGCGCTGCTTGCCGTACGGGCGGCGGTACTGCGGGTGCTCGCGGTGTTCGCGCTGCCATAGGTGCGGCTTCTCGTATCCGCTACGCCGCGGGTAACGCCTCCTTGACGGCCACTTCCACCGGCGGTTGCCACTTGACGTGTGCTGCGCAGCGTGTTCGTAGAACGGATATCGCGGGCATTCACTTTGCCGCTGTTACGACGCTCGAACGAACGACCCGGGTTCGCTACGGCGTACTCTCTGCGGGTAACGCGGGGACTTAACTCATAGTAGCCGGAGCATACAGTATAACCGCAACGGAATGAACAGCAGTGGTGGCAGTGATGGAAGGCGTAGCAGTGATGCCAATAGACATCGCATGCCCAGCAACTACGTGCGTACCACCAGCCCGGGTAATACCCCCAATACCAGGGACTATTCCATGCGTACCATGCGTCGCACCAAAACCAATCGTAGATCACCGGACGATAGACATACACAGGCTCTATGATATAGTTCGTGCCATAGACGTATTCATCGCCTACTACCTGAACGGAGACTTTGTTCTGCTCGTCTTTCTCCACGTATATCGAGGCTACGTCCTGGAAAATATCTTTCGCCAGGATAGCTTGTAACACGATCAGACGCTTGTTGCCCTCACCGGTCTCCACTACGCGTAAGTAATCCACTTGACCGTCGCCGTTCAGATCCAAATTACAGAACGAACTGTCCGGATTATTGAGCATTATCTCAAATTCCTCCAAGTTCTTTGCCTCAGCAAACAGTTTTGCTACGACTTTCAGATCCAGACCCTCGGAGATATCCGAGCTGTTGGCGGAAACGGTTACTGTCTCGTCTGCCCATAGCGCTGCGCTCATCATCAGCAGCATCATCAGAAGTGTAGTAATTCTTGTTTTCATAATCGTTTTGTTTTAAAGGGTTTCCGATCTCCCGATAAACCGATATACCGGTACCTCGATACTTTATCTCTTCAAATATCGTGCCAAAAGGCTCAAACCAACTTCAGGTCGTGGTGCATTTTTTCTTTTTTGGTGCGCATATAGCGTTCATTCCAGCGGTTTGGCTGAATCTCGATCGGCACATTCTCAACGATTTCAATACCGTAACTTTCCAACCCTACCCTTTTCACGGGGTTATTAGTCATCAGTCTCAGCTTATGCGCTCCCATCGCTCGCAGGATCTGTGCTCCAACTCCATAGTCGCGTTCATCGGGACGGAAGCCGAGATGTACATTTGCCTCTACGGTATCCTCGCCTTCTTCCTGCAGTTTATAGGCGCGGATCTTATTCATCAGTCCGATACCTCTACCCTCTTGGTTCATATAGACGATGATGCCTCGTCCCTCATTCTGTATCATCTGCATAGCTCGGTTCAGTTGTTCGCCGCATTCGCATCGCAGCGAGCCGAAGATGTCTCCTGTCATGCAGCTGGAGTGTACGCGGCAGAGAATGGCTTCGTCTTCCTTCCATTCGCCTTTGGCTAAGACCACATGCTCCAAGCCGGTAGTCATATCGCGGAAAGGCGTCAGCATGAACTCACCTTGCTGCGTCGGCAGAAAGACCGTTTCTCCTTTTTCTATAAGTCCGTTTTCGCAAGTTGTGCCCGAAGCGGCATTGTTTGTGTGATCGCTTGCGCTGACGGTCTCATGCGCCAGACGATAGGAGATCAAGTCTTTTATTGTGATGATCTTCAAGTCAAACTCCTTCGCCACCTCTTGCAGTTGTGGCATACGCGCCATCGTACCGTCCTCATTCATGATCTCGATCAGCGCGGCAGCGGGATAAAAGCCTGCCATCCGCGCTAAATCGACACCGGCTTCGGTATGCCCGGCGCGTTGCAACACACCGCCTGTGCGGGCATACAGAGGGTTAATATGCCCCGGACGGCCGAAGGTCTCCGGCTTGCTCTTGGGATCGGCTAAAGCGCGGATAGTAGCCGCGCGGTCGGCGGCGGAAACACCGGTGGTGCAACCCTCTAATTTATCAACCGTCACCGTAAAAGGCGTGCCTAACATAGAGGTGTTATTCGCTACCTGGTGCATCAGATCCAACTCTGCGCAGCGCTGCTCCGTAATCGGACAACAAAGCACGCCGCGACCGTGTTGCAGCATAAAATTCACTTTCTGTGGCGTGATCGCCTCTGCAGCTATGATGAAATCGCCTTCGTTCTCGCGATCCTCATCATCTACCACTATGACGAACTTACCTTGCTTGAAATCGTCTAAAGCTTCTTCTATTGTATTGATTTTCATATTCATATAACGTTTCACATGGTGAAACCATTTTAACTATTTAACGTCACGCAGTGACCATTTTAACTGTTTAACGTTGGAAACGATTCGTTTCCACGTAATCGCCCATGCTTCGGGGTTAAAGAGCGGCGAATCGGTAGCGGCTTTGTAGGTCAGGAAAATGCCGGTAGGCAGCAACACGAACGAACTGAGCCACATACCTGCCCAACAAGGCCAGAGTGCTTCACGCGCCATCTTGTATCCTGTGTTGTCAATGATATAATAGATGATAAACAGGATCACCGAGATCACTACCGGTGCGCCTAAACCTCCCTTCCGGATGATCGCCCCTAACGGAGCACCGATAAAGAAGAAGATCAGGCAGGCGAAAGCCAGAGTGAACTTACGGTATAACTCGATCTCATGTTTGCGAATGTAGCGCTGCGCGTCGTCTAACATGATGGCGTTATATTCGATCTGGTCGCGATAGGTGCGTGCGTTCTCCTGCGCTATGCGGTATGCCTGCCGCTGCTGCTGTACATCCATCTTTGCCCAGAGCGAATCCAAGTTGTATTCCTCTTTCTGTTCGCTGGTCACTTGCTCCGGGATCACTAATTCCGTCCGTCTGTTCTCGCGGCCGAAATAGCGCTCTTTGAGCAGCCGGTCGCTTTGCTCTTTGCTGCGTTCCAAGGACACTATTTGTACCGAGTCAATGGAGTGCACTAACTGCCGGACGTTCTTGCTGACGTGCTGATCCTCCAGTATCGACTCGTCGTAGCGGTTAAAATCCGTAGCAAAATCTATGACGATGCGTTTATGGGTGAAGGTCTCACGCCGGTAAGGGATATTTTGGGTAGTACCGGTAGCGCGTTGCTGCTTGCGGTTCAAATTTTCGAATGACTCGCCGTTAATGAGTTCCAACAGCAAAAAGCGTTTGTCCGCGCTGGTGGATAGTTTGCCGGTGTCCGCTACCATCACCTTGGCGTTCTCAAAGCCGTCGGTATAATCATATATCATAATGTTGAGCAACTCGCCATGGGGTGTTTTGTTGCGCACATAAATATGATAGCCGCTTATCTCGTCGTAAAACTCGCCGGCCGGTATCTGCAACTCCGGGCTTTTTTGCCGCAAGGAGAAGATGAGCGCCCATAACTTCATCTGCGATTTGGGCAGGATATTGTTGCTGAAAAAGAACGCACCTACACTCAGCAATGCCACCGCGAAAGCCAATGGCCGCAGGATGCGGAACAGGGATATGCCCGCGGCTTTCATGGCGGTCAACTCGAATTTCTCGGCTAAGTTCCCGAACGAAATGAGCGAGCTCAACAAGATAGCTAACGGCAGTGCCAAAGGGACTACGGAGGCAGCGGCATAGACAAAGAACTCCGCTAATACATCCAGCCCTATTCCTTTTCCCACCAAGTCGCTTATATGCAGCCACATGAACTGCATCAGCAGGATAAAGATGGCGATAAAGAATGTAGCCAAGAACAGCCCCAGAAAATTCCGCAGCAAATAAATGTCTATTTTCTTTATCACTCTCAATTATCAATTATCATTTTCCCAACAGGTTTTCCTTTACGAACACGAGCGGCAGGAGATCCGCAGCGGAATCAAAGACGTAGGTCTCATCTTCGCCATAGAGCAGTACCTCCATTTTTCCTCCGTACCGGTGTTCGGTTTCGGTCATCACTTGCCGGCAGGCGCCGCAAGGCGCACCGGGCTCTTTGGTAAAATGTCCGCCGGTAAAACAAGCTATAGCTAACCGTTTGACCGGTTGGTCGGGGTATTGTGCGCCGGCAGCGAACAAGGCACTGCGCTCTGCGCACAAACCGCTGGGATAAGCCGCATTCTCCTGATTGCAACCGCGGATGATCTCGCCATTGCCCAATAAGGCCGCCGCCCCTACGTGAAAATGGCTGTACGGACAATAACTGCGGGTCGTTTGATCCTTCGCTACTTGAATCAGAGCCTGCTGCTCTGCCGACAACTCGTCCCATTGGTAGGAACGCATTTTTGCCGTTAATTGGTATTCTTTCATGCTATTATTGTTTATTCGTAATTCTAAGCATCCAAATTACTTGGGCTGACGGCCGATGTACGCCAATATACCGCCATCTACATACAATATCTGTCCGTTCACAGCATCGCTGGCGTGGCTGGCGAGGAACACCGCCGGTGCGCCTAACTCATCCGGCTCCAGCCATCGTCCTGCCGGAGTCTTGGCGCAGATAAATGCATCGAACGGGTGCTTGCTGCCGTCTGCCTGCGGCTCACGGAGCGGAGCCGTCTGAGGAGTAGCTATATACCCCGGACCCAGACCGTTGCACTGGATGTTATATTCGCCGTATTCCGAGCATATGTTACGGGTCAGCATCTTCAATCCGCCTTTGGCAGCCGCGTAGGCGCTCACTGTCTCGCGACCTAATTCGCTCATCATCGAGCAGATGTTGATGATCTTACCCTCGCGGCGCTCCATCATCTCCGGCAGTACTGCCGCGCTCACGATATACGGCGCTACGAGGTCTATATCGATCACCTGCTGGAACTCCTCACGTTTCATCTCATGCATCGGAATACGTTTGATGATTCCTGCGTTATTGACCAAGATATGAATAGCCCCCACTTCCTCATGGATCTGCTCCACCAACGCTTTAACCGCCTTTTCGTCCGTGACATCACACACATACCCGTGCGCATTGAGAATACCCTCTGCGCGGTAGGCTGCTTGCGCTTTGTCGATAGCCTCCTGACTGCGTGCGTTGAAGATGATATTACTTGCGCCGGCTTGCGCGAATGCTTTGGCTATAGCAAAGCCTATTCCATAACATGCGCCCGTCACCCACGCGTTTTTTCCTTCTAAAGAAAATAGATTATTCATACCTTTTGATTTTAGTGTTTACAATTAGCGTGCAAATTTACTACTTTTTTTGCAATTATGCAAATATTTTTTGTCTTTTAGTTCAAAATAGCCCAAAATCAACCGATAGTATCAAAAAAAGCGCACCGAAATGCGCTTTTTGTTTGTTTGAAAGTTGTTTGAAGAAGCTTCGCTTCGTTTGAAGTGGTTAACGATGTCAAACTATGTCAAACAAAGTCAAACAAAGTCATACAACTTCAAACCATTTCAAACCATTTTTCACTCCACCGCCTTGATGACGATGATGTTGTCGGAAACGGATTTCTCTACGGTCTGCCAGTAGATAGCATCTTCCGGTAAGGCAGGATAGGCGACAGACTTGCGCCGGGTGCTGATGGTATCTGTGCCCGCTTTGTCCACATAGAGAACCGTGGTCTTGCCTAAGTCGGCATACGCAGCTTCGGCGGCAAGGAGCGTAGGATAGTTGGTTACCAGCGATTTCTGCGTATTGCTCAGTGCATCGTATGCAGCACGAGCGTCTGCGATAGCCGTTCCGCTCTCTGCGGTCACCTCGCCGATAGCGCCAATGGCAGCCACGACCGGCAAGATGGCGTATTGTGCTTCGGCATCGACCAGAGCGCTGTAGTTGATGACCAACGGCTTCTGTGCTTCGGTCAGCTCATTGTATGCGGCACGTGCTGCAGCAATAGCGTCTCCGCTCGCTGCGGTCACCTCGCCGATAGCAGTAATCTTGGTAACTACATTTTGGATAGCTAAATAGGTTGCTTCGGCAGCGACCAGGGTGCTATAGTTCGTCACAGCGCTTTTGTCTTCGGCACTCAACTCATTATATAACGCGCGCACGCCATCGATGCGTGCTTTGCACTCCGCGGTATATACCACCTCTCCGATAGCGTCAATGGCAGCTATCACGTTTGCGACGGTCGGCTTCCATACGGCATAGAGGGTGACGGGACCTTTGTCCTCGGCGGTAGCAGTGATCGCTTGTCCGTCGGTGTACACCACTGCGCCGTTAGGTGTGGTTGCCCAGCCGGCGAAGGCATAACCCGCGCGGGTGAAGGCATTTGCCTTCAGGTTGCCGCTGTTCTCAATCTCTTGCGTAGCCATCGTGCCTATACCGCCGTTGGCGTCAAAGGTGATGTACTTGTAATAGAAGGTATCCCATTTCTCGTTGCGACTTTTGAAAGACGATCTTCCCGTCGCTTCATCCTCAACATCTGAATCATATACAACAAAAGTCATCATGAGATTCCATGATTTGACGGTGGTCTCGCTGCCGTGTCGGTTGTCGAAATCAAAGACTTTGGTACCGGTCCTATCAACCGTTGATGACTGTCCTTGTCCTTTATAGTAAACAATACAGTATGGATTGGTATGGATATTATATACTGCCCTATAATCACCCGAAAAGCCATCCTTATCAACCGTAACGTACGTCCACATATTCTTCAGCGCATCCATATCCTCGTGAGCGAACAAAGCATCACACCATTTTAAGCCATAACTTCCGTATATCTCATAATCCCAGGTTAACTGCCTACGGGTGTATGGAGGCAGGGTTTCGTTATGATAATAGGTATGATACATTATATAATATGTATACCGGGCTTCGTCGCAATGAAAATAAAAACCAAGTCCGTAGTCATTTTGTCTTTGGTGGGTACCATTTTTATCATTGTCATGGTCCCATGCTTCCCAGGCCTTATGGGTCAAGTCATTAAAAGACCGGTAATTGTCACCATCATCTGTGACATCGCTATTGAATGCGTCATAGGTCCACGGTCCTTCGGAGGGCGTCGGGCTGAGTAATTTCGGGTAGAAATTGGACTGTATTGCCCATGCTCCCTGCGCTGCTACCAACAGAAGGGCGATATATAAAATCTTTTTCATAATTCAAAATTCAAAATTAAAAATTAAAAATTAACACGTTGTCCGTTAATGGTATAGATAAACTCATCCTTGAGGATATAGACGTTACCCTCCTTGATGAATTTGGAGGCCTCACCCCGACCCTCCCCTGAAGGGAAGGGAGTTTCCTCAAGGTCAGTAGGAGTAGAGGTATAAACCGCTTGGAGGCGGATTGTGCCATCGGAGAGATTTTTCTCTGCTACCCTCCAGTATTGGAAAGTATAGCCGGAAATCTTCGGTGCCTCGGGATAATCCAATTGGATCTTTGCTACTGCAACAGAGGATTCGTCTTGGCCTATAAATTGAATCGTGGTGTTTCCTGCTGCGTCTCTTGCTGCTTCGTATGCGGCTTCCGCTGCGGTGAGCGTCGTATAGTTGGAGACGAAGGCTTGGTCTTCCGTGCTCAGCGCATTGTATGCGGCACGGGCATCTGCAATAGCCTCTCCGCTCTCGGTGGTTACCACGCCGATAGCAGTAATCAGGTCTTGCGTAGTAGCCACTGCATTACTCATCCAACGGGCGGTGAAGGACTTATTGCCTGTCGAGCCTTTGACGATAGCAACGCTTGCTTGCGGCACATCGCCGTTCGAGCCGGTCCAACCGAGGAAGGTGTATCCGTCTTGGGTCGGGTTAGTGAGCGTGAAGGTCTCGGTTGCCTCGGTGTAAGAAGCCGGATTGGTTGCCTCACCGCCGTCCAAATCATAGGAGATAGTGTAGTTCTCCGGCGTCCATACAGCGTAGAGCGTATATGCGCCTTTGGTCTCTGCGGTAGCCGTAATCGCAGCTTCATCGGCATATTCTACTGCGCCGTCAGCGGAGGTAGCCCAACCGGCGAAGGTATAGCCATTGCGCGTGAAGATGTTAGCCGGCAGGTTACCGCCGTTCTCCACCAACGCTTGTTCCATTATACCTGAACCGCCATTGGCATTGAAGGAGAAGGCCTTGTAGTATATCGATATATACTTGACACGCAGACTGCGGAAATACCCTCTCTCATTCAAATTATCTTTTCCGCCTGAGCTCGCCAATACATAGGTAAACATCGTAAACCATGTTTTGGTTTGGTCCACGCTGCCTGCGCGGTTATCAAACACAAAGGTATATGCCTGGTCGGCAAAACGTGTTTTGCCATCTTGATTGCTATGGGAGAACGGAGCCGTCAAGAGATATTCGGAGCCTACTGTCGTTACATAATCATCCGAGAAATCCACCTTCAGATTCTTGATGTCAGTTTCCGAATCCGGGAGTCCGTACATACATACGGTGGCGTGATGCTTTTTGCTCTTGCTACCCAGGCGGAATCTCCATGCCATCTTTATACAGGTATAGGAAGGCACCACAATATCTTTCCGATAAATCGAGAAGATGGCATTCTTGCTGATATCCGGGCTTCCACCCTCGAAGTCGTAACCGGTGCTATCACCTTTTGCGCCCCATGAATCCAAGCCACCCCATTTGGAGCCATCCAACTCATTGTACGAGAGGGACGGATACTTCATTCTATCGCACTCAAAGTTACTCCTACCCACATGCGTCCATATTCCCTTTAATGCGTGATCGTCATCGCTACCCTCTTTCCATACGGCATAGAGGGTGACGGGACCTTTGTCCTGAGCCGTGGCAGTTATCACTTCGCCATCGTCATAGACCACTTTGCCGTCAGCAGCCGTAGCCCAACCGGCGAAGTAAAAATTCGCTTTGGTGAACGTGTTGTGCGACAGTTTGCCGCTGTTATCAACAATCTGGTCAGCCATCGTGCCTGTACCGCCATTGGCATTGAAGGTGACGATTTTGCGGTATATCCATACGGAATCGACAGCTCTATTCTTGAAAGCACCCCACTCTTTCAAACCGCTTCTTCCGTCCGCGCTGGCTACCACGTGCGTGAGCAGCAGATACCATGCTTTGGTTTGCGGCGCACTGCCATCGCGGTTATCAAAGAGGAACGTATGGCTCTGCATATCTGCCACGATTTTGCCATTCTGATAGCGGTTCTGGAACGGAGTAGCCAACAGGTTGTCTTTGCCGGCCTCGTTGTCATAGTGGTTGGTGAAATCGACCGCCAGCGCCTTGAGTTGGTTATAATCCTGAAGCGCGTAAAGACAAGTGGTAGAGTGATGAGCGGTGCTCTTGCTGCTCAGTTGGTATGTCCATTTCAGCGTGAGGCATGAGTAGGCAGGTGCGACCACCTCTTTTTGATAGGTAGAGAATATACCAATCTTGCTTTCATCGGGGCTTGTTCCTTTATAGGTGAAGCCGATACCGTCATTGTCACACCAGCTGGTTATCGTGCCCGGCCATTGGGTGTTGTCCAGTTCGTTATAAGAAATCGACAAGTTTTTAGTCTTGACGCTGGTTCCGCTCTTCCATTCCAATTGTGTCCACGGGCCTTCTTTCGTTCCCTTTCCCCATTCCGTCCAAACGGCATAAAGCGTCTTGGGACCTTTGTCCTCAGCGGTGGCTGTGATGATGGCTTGGTCGTTATAGACCATCGGTCCGTTTTTCTCCGTTGCCCAACCGGTAAAGGTATAGCCGTCTTTGACGAATGTGTTTGGCGAGAGTTTGCCGCTGTTATCAATGATCTGGTTGGCCATCGTGCCCGTACCGCCATTAGCATCGAAGGTGACGATTTTGCGGTATGTCCAGGTGGTATCTACGCTGATGCCTTGGAAGGAACCACTCTCGTTCAAACCGGTCTTGCCGGTTCCGCTCGCTATCACGTGAGTAAACAGGAGATACCATGTCTTGGTTTGCGTTGTAGCGCCGTCGATGTTATTAAAGTTGAGGGAAGCGGTCTTCTTGGCTGAATCGTAAATTTTGCCATTTTGATTTTCGTTGGTGAAATTATTCAGCAGGTATTGTGCACCGGCTTTCGAATCGTAGTGGTTTGTGAAATCCACCTCCAGAGTGTTGATGTCGTTCTCCGTACCTTGGAGCCCATATAGACACACAGCGGAGTGATGCCCGGTACACTTGCTATACAATTTGTATGTCCACGTCAGGGTCATCGTTGTATAGGCCGGCACGTCGGACGCACACTTATAGGTAGAGAAAATACCCATTACGCTGTTATCCGGGCTGCTGCCTTGATAGTTGAATCCTGTGAAGTAGTCATCCCAAGCTGACACCGTTCCGGGCCATTTGTCATTGTCCATGCCGGCAAAAGCCTTTTTCGTCGTTGAACCGTCTTTAGCGCAGGTGCCGGTCTTGGTTGCAATCGGAGTCCATAATAATTCTTTGCGCTCCGAATCTTCATGACGAATGCCCATGGTCAGTTCCGCCATCTGCTGCGTGCTTTGGTCTTCGTCCGGTTGTACGTGTTTGAGATCATGGATGACGAGGCGGTAATACTGATACGTGCCCGTGTTGAGGCAAGCGAACTTGAAGTCTGTACTGTTTTTTGCCAGCAGCACGGTATCCCCGAGCCGATGATCCAAAATCGTCCATCCGTCGTCGGTCAAGAGTGCTGCTTTGGCGGCAGTGGAATCGGCGAAATTTCCTCCATAGATGGTCCAGGAATCCCAGTTGCGGTTGGGGAATGTCTCCGTGTCGTTGCCTGTAGTAAGCGTATAGGTCAGCATCTCAACGGGTGCATCCGTCATCCAAACCACGATGTCTTTCGGGCGGTCGGAATACTGTGTTACACCATCCGTCTTACTGCACCATTTGGTGTCTCTATCGCCATCGAACATTTTTTCTGCTTTGTCCAATCCTGTATCGGCTCCTTGCTGAGATGCCAACACTGTGATATTTTCAAAGAAATAGTCGGCGGATTCCGGAATATAACTATCGTGGATAGAAACAATCACGTTATCCGGACCCAGACCTTTATAGTTGTCGCTTTCCTCTATTCTATAGTACACACGGTAGATACCTACGTGGGTAGCTGTGGGCAGATGTGTACTCCAGTTCTCTTTGTCCAGCGAATAAGTTACCGTACCCTGTTGCGCTTCGCCGGCGGTGATAAGCTCATATGCAGAACCGGTATAATAAAGGTTAGCTATCGCGGCAGGACGCGTAGCGTAGCCCGTCTCCGCTTTGGCGATAGGCGCATTCAGATAGGATACTTGGCTATCCGCATGGGTGGCGTCACCGATAATCTTGTAGTATACACGATAGGTGCCTGCATTGGTAGCCTGCGGCACAGCATCGCTCCACTGCTCTCCATCCAAGGAATATTGCGGAGTGCCTTGCTTGCACGTACCGGTTGTGATAAGCCCTTGTGCAGAACCGGTATACACCGGATTGCGCGCCGACGGTTTCGTGTCGAAGGCAGCCGAACCATAGATGACGGTGTTTTCAGCCACAGTGGTCAAGGTATAGTAACCTTCTTTCGAAGCGAGCGCTCCTACCGAAGGCTTGTACGCATAGGAACCGCTGAGCTTGAGCGGTACCTCCGCACTCGCACTGCAGTAGAGCACACCGCCGTGCAAGACACCGGCATTGTATATGGTCAGACCGGTGAGTGCATGGCTGAACACAGGTTCGTCATGGCGACTTATGGTAATCTTATTTGTCGCAGCGGTGAGGGTATATGCGCGCGCTCCTTGAGTAGAGGTTAACGGCGCGATATAATAACTATCCGTGAAGGCGGTTTTTGCCTCATTGACGCCGCATACAAACGGATAAATGTTTGCCCCATAACCGGTGAAAGCAGCCGGTGCAAAGAGGCTGTTGGAGATAGTGACCGCGGAGTCTGCAGCTTGCGACCATACAAAACCGCCGAAATTCGTCCATGTGCTACTGCCGGTTAAGTCTCCGTCGTAGAGACATCCGTCCATCGTTACGGTACCGTTGGCGCAACCGACGATACTGCCGCTCTTTATGTCCGTGCCGCTGAAGCTGAGATCGGTGCTTACGCGGCAGTCCGTTACTGTGAGAGCGCTGTCCGCCATGCTGACCAGTCCGCCGGCATAAGCCGCCGATGTGGCTATAGAGCCGTCCACGACGAGCGAATGAATAGTAGCGCCTTTCACATGACGGAACGGCGCCGCGTAGTTCTCAGATACGTCGGCGGTGAAGGTCAGTTTATGTTCGTGGCCGTTATAGTCACCGCAGAATGGATGCGTCTCGTCGCCTACCATCGTCGTAACCGCTATATCCAACTCCTGTTTGAAATATGTATTTTCGTAGCGAATTCCTTGCGCAACACGTGTAGCGAGGAGATTCCAGTCGTCTGCCGTGAAAATACGATAAGGGGAAATGGCGGTGCCGTCGCCCAAGAAATCCGAAGGCTGAGGAATGACCTCAATATGTCCGAAACCGTTCCAATGAGCGTCCGCCTTGTAGGCGTCTATCGCCTCTTTCGGCACATAGAGGGTACACTGAGTGGTATCCACTTTGGGATACGTATATGCTAATCCAAACGTAGGCATAAACCACGACTGGGTAGGCGGCGTGATGGCATAACATGTCATAGTCTGCAAGCTCGTGCAGCCGCCAAAGGCGAGACCACCGATTTCCTCAACCGTACCGGTCATCTCCACCGATGTCAGAAGGCTGCAATTGGCAAAGGCATACACGCCTATTTTGGTAACGGTATTCGGAACCTTGCAGGTGCCGGACTTGCCGCGGGGGCAAACAATGAGTTCGGTGACGTCTTTGTTATATAACACACCATCTATGGAGCAATAATTGGGGTTATTGGCATCTACATTGATGGCTGTCAGACCGGCGCAATCCGCGAATGCCCGAATATCAATGGTTTCCACGGAAGCCGGAATATTAATCTCCGGCAATGCCGCGCAGCCTTCGAACAGAGACGTGGTTATCTCAGTAATCGTATTGGGAAGGGTGTAGTCGTCCGCCTTGGCATACGGTATTCGCAGGATTTTGGTCAAGTCCTTGGTGTACAGCACGCTATCGACGGAGCAATAATTGGGATTCGCTTCATCCACCAGAATAGCCCGCAACGAAGTACAGCCAAAGAACACTCCGTCTTCAATAAGGGTGACGGTTTTAGGAATCGTACAGGTGACCAAAGTCGTACGATTTTGGAAAGGTTTGACTGCACTCTTAAAAATAGGATAATATCCCGTAATTTGTTGGACGGGATATCCTTCAAGCGTCTCCGGAATATTGGCATTTACAATCGGGTCACAGTCTGTTACTCGTACCCACGAAAAGCCTCCACTCACGATATAATACCAATCGCCGGAATGACTCTGATCACCATCCACGGCATACATCTTCGATGCGAACCCCACGTTCAGCATCAGCATCAGTAATAATAAGATCTTTTTTTTCATGTTATAAAAGTTTTAAGTTTTGATTTTACGTTTTTTACCTTTTTATTGCTTAACCACCACAAAGGTCGGAACAAGCGGTTCGGCGATAGTACCGAGGTGATCATCATTGTGGAAGGGGAATACATCACGGGCCTCAAAGAGGTTTTTGTATTGCGCAGAGTAGTAGCGCAGGGTAATGTTTTTTTCCGCATCTACGATTGTTAAGAAGAACAATCCTTCATTCGGGCTGCTTGTTCCCACGCATTTGTCCCCGGAAAAGGCGGCAAGGATATCATTGTCATTGAGTTGCCAATCGGCTGCTTTGCCGGGATACTGCGCTTTGAGATCCACCTTGACGACCGCGGTCATGGAGGAGGTGTAGTCATATGCCTCGGGAACGGTCCATGTGGGGGATGCTACATCGCCGATGAATGAATCAGGAGCATTTTGTCCGTCCTTTTTGCACCCTGCCGCGAAAAGCAGCAAGGCGCAAGAGGCGATAACCATCAATTTCTTTTTCATATTGTTTGCGAATTAATCGGATTACACGAATTATTTCATTTTCTTTCCCGTCACGTCGTATCGTTCTCCATTGCGGATGATGATGACCTGGTTATTCTCGATAACCTTGTACGGTCGCTCGGAAGAGCACGGTTTCAGCACGACAGGGGTCTTGAGCGAGCCATGATGGCTGTTGACTACGAACGGGATTGTCGTCTGGCTTGTAAGCGGCGTACCCGTCTCCGTCTCAAAGCGAAGTTCGGCGCCTGCAGCATCGCTGCTGATGGTCAGGAAATAGAGGCTGTCTATCTTCGTTGCAACACCGACCAACTCATTGCCTATATAAGCGCGGAGTCCTTCGCCTTCTACCGTGGCGATCATTGTCATGTTCGTGGCTGCTTTACCTTGGAAAGCGGGTGCTTTCTGCGGCGCAGCTGCGGAGGGTTTGTTAAAGAACTTGACCGTCACGTCGCCGGCGCCCTTACGGCGGAAGAGATATCCTTCGCCGGGGCGGAGGGTCTTGAGATCGCCTTCCCATTTCTTATCGGTCGAGAAGACAGCAAAGCGGTCATATGCTTTCAGTATATCTCCGGCGGATGCGTGGTCGTAGTAGTCGGCGAGTGCGTCTGTGATGGACGTAGCCTGATCGAAGAGGCATGGGAAAGAAGTCCACCTGCCGTCTCCGTGGAGGATGATGCGCTTGTCTTCTTCTGCCGGTTTGTCACCGCTCAGACGGAGGGTATTCCCCTTTGCCGAATAGACCATGTACATCTGGGTATAATCCCATGCCTTGAGGTCCCCCACAAACTGGTCTTTCACCTCCGAATAGGTACTGAATGCGGGGATTTCCGGATTCTTGATCAAATCCCCTTCCGTCCAAGGCTCAGAAGCGGTCATTACGCGGTTGAGGGCTGCTGTTTCGGGCTGCAGGTTCAAGTGAGTCGAGATCCAGTTCCATCCGTTAGCCAAGTCTATGTTCTGAGTCTCCGCCCCCGAAGAGGTGAAGACTACCGGTTGATCTTCACCGCAGCCATAAACGTATCCGTGTCCGAAGAGGATGGAAACACTTGGGGTGAGGTTGATGAGCTTGCCGGCCGAAGCATCCCATATCCGGAAGGAGACCTCCCTGTTTTTCATAGCTTCGTTACCATAGATAGAAAGGAATACTTTGCTGGTATGGGCGGTGTTGTCAAAATCAACATTGGCCATACCGATACACTCGTTGCGGAACATGGCATAGACGATATCGTTGTTGTCCGTATCGTAACTGCCGTTGATGATCACCTGCCCGCAGACGGACATGCTAAGCGGATATTTGCTCTTGTCCACATTGCCGAAAGGCGGTTCAGCCGTTACTGAGTAATGTACATCGAGCGGCTCGGAGAGGCCGTTTTCATCGGTCAGATAGATGATATCCACATGCTCACCCGGTGATAGTTCGCTGTCAAAAGTAAGAGTAAGTGTTACCTCGTCGGCGGGTTCGATCGTGCCATAGGAAGCATCGATCTTCAGCCAAGCGGGTATAGACTCGATGGAATATTGATGGCGTTTACCGGAGCTGTTGATAATGCGCATAGTGCGTGTTATCGGCTCATTGGCCGTCTTATAGATTGCGGATACGTTCATTTGACGTTTCGCCCATTTGAGCGAGTTACGGTCAACGAACGTTAGCCAGGTCACCGGCGAGGTCATCGGGTTTCCGTTCATATCTTCTACATCGCGCACGGTGATATAGATTGTCTGTTTGTTGATCTCGCGGTCGTGCATATTGAGGTGGATCATCAATTCGTCGTTATTGAACGACCAATCGAAGTTCATCTTTGTCAACTGTCCGATATCCTGTACGGGAGCCGAGAGGGTTCGGTCTCCTAATTGCATCACGTCCGTCGAATCGGATACAGCGAGAATCAGCGGTTGTACTTTCTCCACCACATCGCCCTCGGAGGTCTTGAATACGCGCTGGTCATTGACGGAGAACACTTGCTCCAAAATACCGTTGGCGTTCTCCTTCATCTCCGAGAACGGCAGGTATGCCATCAGACCCATCTCATCGCCTCGCGGCGAGAGTGTTCCATACGTCTCCATGAGCGATTGGGGCAGGGCTTGTTCGAAGATGATGAACTCATCTATGTTTCCTACGAAATCACCTCCGCCGATATACATCTCTCCGCTCACTTCGCCCATCTCGGTGGCGGCGAAGGAGAGTTTCTGCTGGTCATCCAGATAAACGGCTACATTGTTGAATGTACGGTTAATGGTCATGGCGAAATGGTGCCATTCGTTGTCGGAATAGTTGCCGCTGATCTTCCATGAGTTCGCGTAGTTCATAAGCATCAATGCGCCGTTGTTGAACGCGATCTCCGTGCCTTGGGTATTGCTCATTCTGCCGGCGGAGAAGACAGTACCGCGTTTGCTCGGGCTTTTGAACCAGAACATCAGCGTTTCATCTTCTATATTCGAGCGGGAAAGGAAGGCATCCGCCATCTTCACCACCTGACCATCGTTCACGTGCAACGAGATACCTTTTTGGTATTCCCAGTTGCTCTGATAGGTATAAAGAGTTGCGCCGTTAGCTTTGTCAGCCAGCACCTCGCCCTTGCCTTCATTCATCGGGTAATAGGCTATCAGTTCGCGTTCATAGCCGGTCAGGCGACGCATATTGGTCTGCGCGATCTCATCGGGAGAGAGCGCCTTGGACCATAGACGAACCTCCATCATGTTGCCTGCAAAACCCTTACCGATACATATCGGCGCACTGCCGGCTAATTCCAACGAACCCTTAAACGGAGTTACGGTGGTATCCGTCACTTCCTTCGTACCGGCATAGAAACGTACCAGACGGCTCTCGCGGTCATATACGACTGCCACGCGGGTGAAAGGAATCATCTTCTCCGGCAAGGTGTCTGAATAGATCGTTTCTCTGCCTGATTTGGCGTACAGGCGATTGTCGTCCGTCTTGCCGAAAAGGAAAGAACGACCTGCTTTCGTATCATAATTGAAGAAGGTGTACGCTGCGTTCGGATCTTCCGGGCGGACCATCATGTCTATCGTGAATGATTTATCGTATATCGAACGCAGTACTTTGGATTCGGCGTAGGACTTCTCCGTATCAATGAAGTGGAGCGATATACCGGTGCTGATACCAGCCTCGTTGGTATAGCCTACGATCTGGAAGTTATTATCCTCATCCAGGTAGTTTCCGGCTATCGGCTCGTTGAAGCGCAGCATGATGTTATCCCCCACGCCGAGGATCGAATTAGCCGGCTGTGGCTCTCCGAACACACGCGGTACACGTGTATCCTTCACACCGCGTACTACGGCGGAGGAGCGGGTGATGAAGGCTGAGCCGTGACGGCAGAATGCTACTGCACGCAGGTCGTACTGCTGCTCCATCGGGTCACGTTCTCCGTAGAAACGGATGTTTTCGATACGACCCGAGCTGATCATCGACTTGTTGCCCGAAGCGGCGTTATACAGGCTGTCGTCCGCATAGTACGAGCAGAGGCTCACCCAATCATCGTCGCTATGGGTCGCCAGTTTGTATTGGAATTCAATATGGTCGAAGTTCTTGTAGTTCACATCAAAGCCGTCGATCACTACCGGCAGGTACCAGCCGGTCGAGTCTTGCGGCGAGAGCGTATTCATGATCCAGTTGTCATGCGGAGCTGAGATGTTCACCGGACAAGCGACAGGCATAAAGTGCGCTGAGAAGGTGCATCTTGCCAACTCTTTCATGCTGCAATTAGACATCAACGTCAGCACGATATTCTCGAAGTCGTATCCTTCTCCGGCATATACCTCCACGCGCTTCATCTCTACGTTTCCGCGGGTCAGACGGTACAGGCGTCCTTCTTCCAGCAGCGGAGCACCGTCAATGATGATGCGGGCTCCCTTCGGATTACAACCCTCGTGCAGTTTGAGCGTGAACATCAGACCTCCGTTGCCCGAACCGTATGGCATTTCGCCTTCGTTCGTCATTCGGATATTGAAGACTGCCGGCTGATCCACCGGCACGTTGCTACGCTCGTGAACGTCGATATCCAGTTTGGGGTTCTCCAGCTTGAGTGTACCGGCTGAGAGCGGTACCTTCGGCGTATAGAAACGTGTCGAGTCCGGAGCCTCCCACGGGCAGCGAGTGGCACCGCCGTTGAGGTAATAGACATACGATCCGTAGAGGTGGTCATCATCGGCTTCGGTGAAACTGCGGTTGTCTTTCGTCTGATCGTTATAGCCGCTATTTTCCTCCACCACGCGATAGACGGACACGTTCAAATGCTCGGCCGAGAAATCATCTACTTTGAGTGTAAAACCGGCGGCTTTCGTTTTGCCCTTGTTTTGGATAGCGGGGCTCTTGTTCCAATCAATGTTGCGGATAGGCAGGAACTCGAATTTCCAGGTGGCAGCCGCCGTCTTTCCCAATACCTCTACGGGCTTGTCAGGATTGGTGGCTTCTTGCGAGATGGCCGCGCCTAACAAATCGTTCATAGAGGCTTGACTGCCTTGTATCAAGGTAGCTTCCTTCTTCCCGAAACTGCCCGTATTGAACTTCAAACTCGGGTACGTTAAGAAATTATAGACCGAGCTGGTGGAGTTGTAGTTCTCGGTATGGGTAACGGAGGTAGCGCCTCCTATCGACCAAGTGCCGACCTTTTCGCTGTTCGTACCGCGGAGCGCACTGATCTTCTCCCGCTCGTTCTTCATCAGCAGTTTGAACCAATTGACATATTGTCGGTTGTAGGAGGCGACCTCGTCGTCATAGAGTTTGTTATCCGGCACGATCTGTACGTAGTAGCCGTCCATGCCGAAGTGCGGGTCATTCGGCTCCACCTTACTCCAGTAAGCCGGTCTCTTCGTGCTCTGAACGATAGCGGCGACTGTAGCGCTATCACCCGTCATGAGAAGCGCGTCGCGTTGCTGAGCCAACTGCGGCAGAAGCGTATTCTCGATATAACTTTGGGTATGTACGAAGGTAGAGTTGATATAGGATGTTGCGCCTAACTCGGTACCGATAACGAGGTAGTATTTCTGCCCCGTAGCATCGCGTCCTTCTGCGATGGTACGCATTGTACCGTTGGCGGCCTGTGCCGCGAGCGTGACATAGGTCAGCGAATCCAGCGGTTGCACCGCATCCATCATACCGAAGAGCACATTCTGGGTCGCGCCGATATAGACATCTGCCGACGGACCTACCGAGAACGGATCGCCGCCGGTAGTTATACGGTCGGAGGTAGTGAAGGTATAGGATCCGGTGTGTTTGTATAAATAGGTAGCGGCGAGCGGCAGGGTAAGCGAAGCGCTGGAGGTGGCTTCGGTCGGCATACCGCTCCATGCTCCACCGCCCACGCCGGCGAAGGCGCCCATGTAGATATTCGCACCCGATCCGTATTTGAGCGTGATGCCCACACCTAAGGTCACGCTGAAATCCGTATTGCAGTTATAGGTATAAGAGGTACCTGCATCGATATAGGCGGAACTACCCGATCCGGGAGGATCGCGCAAGATATCCAACAATACCACATCGCCGTGGGTAGAAGCGGCAAACTCCTGTCCTTTCAGCTTGTCGCCGGTCACGAATGCACGCAGTGCCTGGCTCTCAACGAAGGCTCCCTGGTACTCAACGGAAAGATCCAGCACGCGAAGCGCATTCTCGCCCGTCTTGACGAACGATACATAGTCCACCGGGACGGTGATCGTCGCCTGACCCAGCGTGTCCAACTCGTGCGTCTGGATCTCGGTGTTCTGCGTGTCATACAATCCGTTATAGACCTTGAGCGTACCGCCTTGGATACGTACCTCTTCATGCTCTGTGGAGCTGAGATCGTTGTTATAATAGTAGTCCTCATGAGCGGTGACGATGAACTGGTATTTCTCGGATTTGAATACCGGTGCACCAAACAGGTAACGGTAACTGCCATCCGCCTGTTTTTCCGCTACCGGCACCTCTATCTGCTGATTTTGGATATTTTGGCGTAAGATGGTCTTCTCTCCGTAATAATTCACCGGCATACCGAACTGCAACTGTGTGCAGGAGATAGCGATCGGGCTATGATAGGTGATATTATACGTCTCGTTATAATCCACCTCTTTGCCGCCTTCGCTATTGGTACGCTGATGGAGCGGTGCATCCGTCAGATCCAGCGTCTCGCCGGTTTTACCTTCCGCATAGAGCGTTGCGTACCCGCGCGCGGTCGCCTGCGTGATCTTATATTTAACAGGGAACAGATCTACGTAATACTCACCTGTATGTACATCCGGAAAGACGATGATGCGTTTCTTGTAGTACTCCGTATGGGTAATGCCGACCGAGTCGGATTGTTCTCCGTTCCGTACCTCGTGAAGGAGGTTAACGGTAACGCTGTCGCGTGACAGGTCATCTTTGTAATGCACGAGATGCGAGATATTGTCTCCCTCCAGTTCAAATACGATCTTGAGATCATCACCGAGGTTATTTTTGCTCAGACCGAATCCAAGCGGTTTCTCTGCTTGTAGACGTCCACCGGCGAGACGGCCGATGAGGCGCACTTTGGTCTGGTCATAGATACGTACGCCGTCCAGCGCGCTTTCCATGGAGAGCAGGCTGTCCGGCTCGCCGGTCTGCTCATTGATCATACGCACAAAGCCGTCTCCCGCGAACGTATGACCCTCTTTGTACGCCTGAAGAGTGAACGGCGTATGCAGCGGGATGCGGAACTCGAAATTACCCGACACATCGGTCTTGTACAGCGATGTTCCGTTCTTTACGGGAATGCCGTTGAGCAGGAAATGTACATCGCGAGCCGGAACGGTACTGTTCTCATACAGCACACGACCCGTACAGCGGACTGAGGATATATTGGCGAAATTGATATTCTCCCGGATGCAGTCGTTCAGACCAAGCGTGATGGTAGCGGATGTCGCGGAGGTGTTATTGTACCTGAACTCCGCCGACATGCTTTCCGGCTGAATGGCATAGGCGTATCCTTCGCCGTAGAGCAGGCTGTCCAGCAGGTAGTACCCATTCTCGTCGGTCGTTACTCTCTGTACCGTTTGGCCGGTACTGGTGCGGCTGGCTTTCACTTCGAAACCGGGGCAGGCGGAGCCGTCCTCATATCGTACATAACCGCTTACCTTCCCGTACGGGTCACGCGAACCGACGGCGGTCTTCGCGACGGACAGGATGTTGCCGTTACATTCATAAGTCATCGTCAGACGGTATTCCCATTCGCGAGAGATAAACGGATTGGCTGTTTTGTCTTTGTACCAACTGCCACCGTACTCATCCACCAATACCGTCCAGGCGGTGTCCTTACCTGCCGGACGGGTCTCGATCTTGTAAGAGCCTATATTCCCGTCGGTCAATTGCCAGGTCAGCAGAACGCCGTCGGAGTAGTCGGACTTCGTCGCGCGGAACGAATTGATATTCGCCGCCTCCGTGAAATAGACGTTTTGGTCATCTTCACCGGCGGGGGTCACTTTCCGGCGTGCGGGATAGTCCTTGTTCGGACGGAAAACCGTCACACCGGCGGTATCAATATAGACCTCGTACTGATAGTGTACACAAGGAGAGTTCGCCTCATCGGTGTAGAGGATGGTTATCGGCTCTTGCGAGTATTTGATATCGTCCGTGTTGAGGTAAGATTTATTGAGTGCCTCCTCGATGTACTTGCCCGGGATAGTGACCTCTACCGTGTCCTGCAACTCCGTCATGATCTTGCGCAGGATGAAGCGCTGTTTGGGGTCGTAGTAATAGTAGCTGAAACCCGGTGTCTCTTCCGTACGGGATGCCTGCATGTTCTTGTTCGGGAGCTCCAGCGTGATATTCACCTTATGGCTGGTCTCAAAATCGGCTGACAGACGATACGTGAGGTTTTTGTCGAAAATATAGGGGGAATACTCCTGAGCCGGATAATACGCCAGTTGGGCGGCAAAGTCGTGTCCGTCCCAGCCCCATTGTCCCGAAGAAGCACGGCGGACACGGTAGTAGATACGGTAACTGTTCTCTACCGGGTTCCACCAAGCCCCGCGCGCTGAGTCGATATAGGTATAGGTCTGACGGTCGGTGAGCGTATCCGTCGCCAGCGAATCGTACATCATCGGGATCAGTCCGATTGTTTCGGCGTCGGAGTAGTCGGATTTATACGCACGCTGGATCTCGAACATGTCACCTATCATCAACTCCTTCTCGTCCGGATAATAGATCTTCCACGTCAGTTTCTTGTAGCGGTAATTGATAAACCATTTACCCGTCGCTGCATCCTGCGTCTTGACACCGTCTATCGCAAAATCATGGAGCTTGTGATAGGCAGGAATAGTGAGGGTGTTGGAGTTTTGTATTTGAACGGAATCCGGGTCTTGCGAACGCTGGGTCTCCATTGTGATATAGAAACTACGCACCACATCGTCGCTTTTTAGCAAAATCATGTCCGCTCTTTCTTCGCAGGGGATAGGATCTCCCGTTCCGTAGAGCCAATACCGGTACGGTTGCTGTACCGAGACATAAGGTATAGCTATCTTGCCGTAACCGGCAGGACCGTTTTCGTTTAAGACGTACAGGAACGGTGTCTGCAATTGAGGTGCTGGATCGGGATTGCCGCCGGTTATCTTCGCTAACGTTCGGGTTTGAGAACCGCGGGCTTGGTCACTGGGTTTGTCGCCTTCACGACGGTAATGAACCGAGTTTCCCACCCAATACTTCTTATTGGCATATTCCACGGGTTCTATAAAGTCGAACTCCAAATAGGTCAGCCAATCCTCGTTACCGTCACGTTTGAGCCAAACCTCATGCCACTGACCGTCCGCCGTAATACGCTCCGGCTCGCCGTCATAGGTATTGGTCACGATAATGACGCCGGACAGCATTTTCACACGAGCCCAGCCTCTGTCGTTGGGGTTTTTGCCATCATCGCCTATTGGCCTGTTATGCTCTCTATTGTCCGCCTCGTAGATCATGAAGTTCGGATAGTCGGTATCGGGTGCACCCTCTAAATGCGTCCAACAGCGAGATCCCTGCGTGACGTCGTTCTCATCCGAATAAGCCCAGAAGTTTCTTTTCGAACCGGAGGCAAAAACGAGAATCTTGTAATGCACTTTACCGTTACCGACTGAATATGCCGAGTACTGGGTGCCGCCCCTCTCTTCACGGAAATACCAGTCTCCGTGTTTGGCGCGTGCAAAGAGATCTACCATAGGAATACTTGCTATTGCCCACGCAAGTAACAAGTATTGGATCGTTTTTTTCATTGCGTATTAATTAAAAGTTTTACAAACCATTTCAAACAACTTCAAACCGTTTCAAACCATTTTTCACTCCACCGCTTGGATAACGATGGTTTTGTCTGACACGTCTTTCTCCACGGTTTGCCAGTTGGATGCTCCGTCAGGCAGGGCGGGATAATAGATGGCTTTCTGCCGGTTGCCGTCTATCTGTTCCGATTGGTCCTTGTTCATAAAGCGGATGTTGCTCGGTGCGAAACTTGCATAATCGGCTTCTGCTTTTTGCAGCGTTTGAAGGAACGAAGCAGAGATAATCTCTTTCTGCGGATAGGTCAACGCATCGTAATAGGTGCGTGCAGTATCAATCTTCGCTTTGCTTTCTTGGGTGTATGCCACCGTACCGATGGCCGTTATCTTAGCCTCCGCACACAATACGCTGTAGTTATCTTCAGCCGCGATAAGGAGACGGAGAACCGTTTCCGGGATCAGGTCTTTCTGTATCTCGCTGAGCGCGTTATAAGCGTTGCGGGCGGCATTGATTTTCGTCTTGCAGGCATTGCTATATACCACCTTGCCAATCGCCTGAATAAGGCTTACCGCGTTGTAAGCAGCTTCGGCATTGGTTAGTTTGGCATAGTTGGTTACTTGTGTTTTTTGTTCCGCGCTCAAGTCGTCGTATCCCTCCCGGGCATAGTGAATTGCATCGCGGCTATCCAAGGTAACAGGCGCGCCGATAGCCTCAATATCCGCCATTACGCCGTCTGTTGACGGAGCCCATTTGGCATAGAGCGTCACGGGACCTTTGTCATTTTTGCCGGCCGTGATCGCCGCCTGATCGGTATAGACCACTTCCCCGGAAGGCGAGAGTGCCCAGCCTAAGAAGTTATAACTCCCTCGCGTGAACGTATTGGGGGTTAGAGTACCACTGTCATCGATATTCTCATTATCCATCACTCCCGAACCGCCATTGGCATTGAAGGAGATAATCTTGCGGTAACTCCATATCGTTTCGTCGCCTATACTCTTGAGAGCGCCCCATTCATCCAGATCTTCCTTTCCTGAATCGCTCGCCATGACATGGGTCAGGAGCAGATACCAGTATTCAAGCCGGTCTCTATTACCATTCCGGTTATCAAAGTCAAACGTATAGGTTTGATCTCCGGTGTACTTTATCTTGCCGGTTTGGTCGGTACGCGATAAGCGCGCCAATAGGTATTCGGCTCCGACTTTGGAGTCGTAGTGATTCGAGAAATCCACTTCCAGATGAATGATATCGTAGTAACTGCCATGCATTCCATACAGACAAGTGGTGGAGTGATGCTTGGTGGTCAGGCTTCCTAATCGGAATGTCCAAGTCATCTTCATATACGAGTAAGAAGGAATTAATTTCTCCAGCTTGTAGGTGGAAAAAATACCCATTTTGCTGGAATAGAGACTCCTACCCTGGAATGTAAAGCCGGTACCGTCTGAGTTACACCAACCGGAAACCGTTCCCGGCCATTTGTCACCGTTCGTATTATCTACACAAATCGAAGGTGAATTGGTATTGTCGCAGACCATCATTCTCCGCTCCATTTGCCGCCATGGTCCTTCATAGGTTTGGGCTTCCGCACATGGTCCCTGCGCTGCTACCAACAGAAGGGCGATATATAATAAATTGCGTTTCATAATTCTTAATTTTTAATTTTTAATTTATTTTACCTTCGCTCCGTTAATGGTATAGATAAACTCATCCTTGAGGATATACACGTTTCCCTCCTTGATGAATTTGGAGGCCTCACCCCGACCCTCCCCTGAAGGGAAGGGAGTTTCCTCGATGTCCGTAGGAGTGTCATATTTATATACGGCGCGGATGATAATGGCTTTTTCTTCTTCCATGATATATTCGCCTACAGCCTGCCAGTACAGGAAAGTGAACCCTGCGATCACGGGCGGAACAGGATAATTCAGTTCGAGCACCTGTGTCCGGATTGTTTGCGATTCATTGTCCACAAACCGGATCGTGCTTTTGCCTCCCATCGCCTCGTACGCCTCCACCGCTGATTGCAGTTTCTCCAATACGGCTGCCGACAATTTAGCTTGCGCGTTTTCGGATAGTTTGGTAAAGGCGGTAAGCGCAGCGTTAACGGCTTCCTCGCTACCGGGATACACAATGGAATCCGGCAGCGCGTTGATCAGCGCATAAGCATGAGAGGGGTCATACTTGTCTTCCGTTTCCACTAATGTATTATAGTTGTTGACAAATGCTTTTTCCAGCACACTGAGTGCATCGTATGCATCCCGCGCCGCATCGATGAGCGGTTGGAGCGCATCGGAATATTCCGTAGCGTCGGCAGCTGCTATCAACTCTTGGGCTTGATAAACATGCTCCGCGATGAGCAGAATACAGTAGTTTTTTATTTTCGCTTGGTCTGCCGGGCTCAGGTTATCATACGCTTCGCGGGCGATGTCTATTCGCTTCTTGCATTCCGGTGTGTTATCCACAATGCCGATTCTTTTAATAAGATCCGTCACCGCCTCGACGTTCGTTTCCCATACCGCATAGAGCGTCACCGGACCTTTGTCTTTTTTCGTAGCGGTGATGATGTCTTGGTCGGTATAGGCCACCGGTCCGTCGGGTGAAGTAGCCCACCCCACAAGGGTAAAGCCCGGATTGGTGAACGTATTGGCATACAGGGTATCGGCGTTCTCTATCTCCTGAACATCCATTGTGCCTTCGGCATAGGACGCGTTTTTATCGTAGGTGACGTACTTATAGTAGTAGTTTATCCAGGATACCCCCCTATGCTTGAATGAGCCCCACTGGTGTGCGGACTCTCTGCTTTGCTTACTGTTGGCCCACATGGAGTTGGTGAGCATGAGAGTCCATTGTATGGTTTGCTCGGTAGCGCCGTATCGGTTGTCGAAATCGAATTCCCGGGTATAGTCACCCGTCTCCTTCTCTTCTTGATCCTTCGGCATCTTGAATTGCGCGATCACGTACTCCTTTCCGGCGCCGTTGCGGTAGTCGTACGTGAAATCGACAGGCATTGCTTTTAATGCTTCCTTATCTTCATGAGCGTATAACGTGATGCACTGCGGGAATTCCGTGGTTCTTCCTTTTAACCGGAATTTCCATACCATCCGGGAACGGGTATAAGACGGCATCTTCTTGTCATGGCAATAGGTGGAATAGACCGCAAAATGGGTACTTGGTGACGATTTGCTGCATTGGGTAAAACCTACGCCGTCTCCGTCTTGCCATTGGTAGATGACGTTGTGCGTGGGGTGGTTCCAATCATCACGCGGCTCCCAGAAATTTCGATTCAGTTGTTTGAATGAATCCTGTTCCTTTCCTTCATACCACACGCCGTTACTTACATCGTCCCATGTCCACGGACCTTCCACGGCATTCGGCTTCAGCACTTCCGCAGGATAATACTTCGGCAGATCGCCCCATACTCCTTGTGCCGCTATACTGAGCAGCAAGGCAAATAATATACGTTTTTTCATAACATTCATAATTTACAAGATTTAAATAGTATGTTTTTAGGGGTTCGGCCATAAAGCCTCACTGCAATCATCTTCATCCGGATTGGTACGGAGTTCTTCATAACGCGCTTCTGCTGCTTCGAGCGTACTGTAATTGGTTACTAATTCCCGGTCTGCCGTGCTCAGCGATTCGTAATAATAGCGCGCAACGAAGATTCGCGAATAACATTCTTCCGTATATTCCACGGTGCCTATTTGGTTAATCTTCTCCATGGTGGCGGGTACAACGTCGGTTCCCCAACGTGCAACGAAATGTTTGTCTCCCGTCGAACCGCTTTCTATGGTCACCTCCTTTTGCAATATCTCGCCGTTTGAGCCTGTCCAACCGAAGAAGAGCAAACCTTTCTTGGTGGGTTGTTGCAGCGTAATAGTCTCATCGAGGATGGTGTAGGTCTCCGGGTTGGAAGCGGTTCCGCCATCAAGATCATAGGTGATGTTATAATGGATGATTTCCCAGTGGGCGTACAGATCCAGCGCACCTTTGTTGTCCGCGGTTGCCACTATCGGGGCTTCGTCCGCATACTCCACTTCGCCGGCCGGTGTCGTGGACCATCCACGGAAACTATAGCCGTCATAGGTATAGGTATTCGGGCTAAGGGTGCCGCTGTTCTCTATTGCTTGTATTGTTCTGGAACCCGTTCCGTCGTTGGAATGGAAAGTGATGTGTTTGTAATACAGATCTTCCCACACCTCATCTATAGGGAGGAATGCGCCCCACTCTTTCACATCAGGCATGGCTGAGGATGTACCTGCCACATGCTTCATCATCAGATACATATGCTTCGTTTGCGCCTCTTCACTCTCGCGGTTATCGAAATCAATGGTTTGGATAAGGGTGTCCGTATAATGCGCAGTACCATCCATCGAGGCGTTATAAGTTTGGGATACCAAACCATGACCTGCTTCCTGCGTGTTATCTATCGGCGAGAACATCACCGGCAGGGACTTGATCCCCACCAATGAATCCGGGATGATATAGAGGGAAGTCAAGTTAGGCAGTCGGGACGATTCGCACCCCAATTGGTACCTCCATGTCAGTCTTCTGTTGGTATAGGCAGGCACATCGGCTTCGCTATGTTGGTAGAGGGACAGGAAGCCGCTGGTCTCATTCGCCGGTGCTGCGGTTTCTATGGTAAAACCGATACCGTTATCGCCGTTCCAAAGCCGGTAGGCACCCCAATGGGAGGACATTTTTTGCAAGGAATCGAAACTCATCTGGATCGTATCCTGATTGGCTAATGCCGCTGAACAAGTATCCAATAACTCCCACGGTCCGGCAGCTATGGCATTGGGGCTGTCCTCTTTGTTCCATTGGGCATAGAGTGTGACGGAACCTTTGTCTGCCGCAGTAGCGGTAATGGCGGCTTGATCGGTATAAACCACCTTGCCGTCATGCGCCTTTGCCCAGCCGGCGAAGGTATAGCCCTCGCGAGTGAAGGTGTTCGACGGCAGCTTGCCGGTGTTGTCTATCGTAACCGGCAACATCGAACCGATACCTCCGTTGCCGTTGAAGGAGATAATCTTACGGTAAGTCCATTCCGTTTCGCAACTCAAACTCCGGAAAGCGCCCCATTGAACTACGCCTTGTTTGGCTCCTGCACTCGCCAACACATGGGTCAGCAGAAGATACCATGTCTTGGTCTGGTCCATACTGCCTTCTATGTTGTCAAACACAAATTCACGTGTGTATACATCCGTGTAGTACGTTCCCGCGGTTGATTCTTGATTTTTATTAACAAACGGGGGGACTACCAGGTATTCGGCGCCCGTTTCGGTATCGTGGTGATTGGAGAAATCCACTGCCAGATTGATAATTTGTTCATACGAGCCGTTGACGCCGTAAAGGCAGGTAGCAGAGTGGTGTCTGGAGTTATAACTGCCCAATTGGAAGGTCCATGTCAGTTTCATACGCGAATAAGACGGCATCTTCACGGCATTCTCGTACGTAGAGAAAATACCCATTTGCGATTTATCCGGACTTTCACCCCGGAAAGAGAAGCCGATACCCTCGTCGTCTTTCCAACCGGTAATCGTTCCCGACCATTGGGTGTTATTCATATCGTCAAATCTAATGGACGTCATGGAGTTGTCGTTAGCGCAGACGTGGGACTTCTGCTTCTTTTGCGTCCAGGGGCCCTCTTTCCATTCATAGCTCTTTTCCCTCCATACGGCGTAAAGGGTCATGGGACCTTTGTTGGTAGCGGAAGCTATAACCGTTCCATTGTCGGAATAGGCCACTTCGCCTTCGGGTGACAATGCCCAACCGGCAAACGTATAACCCGCACGGGTGAACGTATTGGCGAACAAGTTACAGATATTAAGCACTTCCATGTCATCCATCGAACCTTCACCGCCGTTGGCATCGAAGGAAACGTGTTTGCTGTATGAGTACGAAGTGTCAATACGGATTGTTTTGAAATAGCCCCATTCGTCCAAACCGCTTCTGCCCTCTGCACTGGCTAATACGTAACTCATCATCATAAAATACGACAGGGCTTGCTCCTCGCTGCCGGTGAGGTTATTAAACGTTAACGTATAACTCTGATCATCGGTATGGAGCATTTCGCCGTTCTCCGCTTTGTTGGTGAACCGCCCTATCAGCCAGGAGGAACCATCTTGCGTATCATAGTGATTCGAAAAATCCATCCCGTTTTGGGTGAGCGAGAAATAGGAGTTGGCACTATATAGACAGGTTGTAGAGTGATGACGAGAGCTCTTGCTTCCTACCTGGAAGGTCCATTTCAACTCCATCTGCGTATAGGAAGGCACCGTCTCTACATCCTTATAGATAGAGAAAATACCCATCTTGCTCTCATCGGGACTGGTGCCTACAAAGGAGCAACCGGCACCGAATTCACCACTCACGTCCGATATCGTACCTTCCCATTGGGTACTATCCATTTGGTCTGGTATGATACTTTCATGGTCGCTTTTGGCGCATGCCATAGTCCTCCTCTCCACCAGTGTCCACATACTTTCCAACTCAGGCGTTTCTGCCCAAATTTTCGGAGATAGCGCTAATAGCAGCGCGGATGTAAATAATAATAGTTTTTTCATGAGTAAATTTTTGTTTGTATGTTTGTAATTTTTGCAGAAAGCCAATCCCGCATTGTTTTCAAATTTATCTTTCTATAAAAGCGCATACCCGTTTCGGGTGCAAAGATAATACTTTTTTTTGAAATATGCAATAGACAGATGCAAAAATTTACGCAAAGTCGATTTTTAGGGTCATTTTTTTACGCAAAGTCGATTTTTAGGGTCTTTTTTTGACGCAAAGTTCATTTTTGATGCAAACCAATCTCAAGATCGCATCAATTTTTCCACATCGTCAATTTTTACACATACACAAAAAAGCGCACCGAAATGCGCTTTTTGTTTGTTACAACCCTTTCCGGCTGGCGTCATACGTCTCCACGGTCTTTGCAACTCTGCAACCCAAGGGCGATGGCTACACAGGTCACAACCGCCGTGGTGATGGTCACTACCATCTTGTAAATCTGCTGCTTTGTCATAATTGTGAATTGTGCATTGTTAATTGTGAATTGTTAAAGTTCCTCCGGCCAATCAACTTGTTTGGTGGTCTCGTTGTAGTACAGATAGCCTTTGCCGAACAGCCAGCCGAGATAGGTGGTGTATTTGAACGATGCGCCTTGCGCTTTCTTCTCCGCCTTGTACGCCACTTGGTCTTGCGACATGTGCGCCAAGTCCTTGGAACGTGCAGCTGCTGCGCTACGTACGGTGGCGAATTTCAACCGCTGTGCAATCTCGTCTGCGCTCACCGGCGTAGTGCGTTCGCCGCGTACGGAGGTGTACTTACGTTCGCTCGCCTTGCGATAGTTGTAGGTCGTGCGGAATTTCTTACTGATCTTGCCC
>CADCEV010000016.1 GCA_902800525.1 uncultured Bacteroidales bacterium | reverse complement strand
CTGTTAGTAGAACTAATACGCCGAATTCCTGTTATCAGATGGTGCGTACTGGGAGAGAAAACAAAACAAATCAAGAATTGAAAAATAACTATGAATAGATCAGATTTTCCCATATTACAAGAGACCGTTCACGGACGACCGTTAGTCTATCTTGATAATGCCGCTACGAGCCAGAAGCCGCAGGCTGTGATAGAGGCGATCGTGGAAGCATACAGCCACTGGAACAGTAATATCCATCGCGGCGTGCATCATCTGAGCCAAGTGGCTACAATGAAGCATGAGGAAGCGCGCAAAGCGGTAGCGGCTTTCATCGGAGCGGACAGTTCCGATGAGATCATCTTCACCAAAGGTACGACCGACAGCCTGAACACACTCGCTTTCTCCTTTGGAGAAGCTTTCATCCATGAGGGCGATGAGATCATCGTGAGCGGAGTAGAGCATCATTCGAACATCGTTCCCTGGCAAATGCTCTGTGAGCGCAAGAAAGCTTCCCTGCGGCATATTCCCCTGCGCGAGGACTTAACGCTCGATATAGAGGCTTTTAAGGGCCTTCTAAGCGAAAAAACGAAACTCGTCTCCGTGGCGCATGTGAGTAACGTGCTCGGAATTATCAATCCCGTCGAAGAGATCATCCGTCTGGCGCATGAACGCAACATCCCTGTTTGTATTGATGGCGCACAGAGTGTACCGCATATGCCGGTAGATGTGCAAGCGCTCGGCTGCGATTTTCTGGTCTTCTCAGGACATAAGATGTATGCTCCGACAGGCATCGGCGTGCTGTACGGCAAACGCGCATGGCTCGAACAACTGCCGCCGGCTGAAGGAGGAGGAGAGATGATCGATCATGTGCGTTGGACAGGCACTACTTACAACCAGCTGCCCTATAAGTTCGAAGCCGGAACACCGAATTTTGTGGGTTCACACGCGCTTCATAAAGCCATCGAATACATTCAATCCATCGGTTGGAAAGCACTCGAAGCCCATGAACGCGAACTGACGCAGTACTGCGAAACCCAATTGGCGGCAATCGAAGGCGTACATATCTATGCCGCTAACCAGCCCAAAGCCGGTGTCATCAGTTTCAACGTTTACTCTCAACTCTCAACTCTCAACTCTCAACTATCCCTCCTCCATCCTTTCGACATCGGCACGCTCCTTGACCAGCAAGGCGTAGCGGTTCGAACGGGACACCATTGTGCAGAACCGCTGATTGACGAACTCGGCGTTCCGGGAACAGTAAGAGTGTCCTTCGGCTTGTATAACGACCAAACGGACGTGGATGCGTTGATCGCGGCGTTGAAAAAAACAATAATGATGCTTAGCTAACTCAATCATGCCGGAAATCGTATTACATTATATCTGGGAACATTGCCTTTGGGCAGGTTTTGCGCAGCAGACAACCGACGGCAAGACGGTCGAGATCCTCTCGGTCGGCGAACATAACCGCGATGCAGGTCCGGACTACAGCCATGCGCGAGTGCGTATTGACGGCAAAGAATGGATCGGAAATATTGAGATACATGTCTCTTCAAGCGATTGGACCAAACATCGCCATCACCTCGACAGCGCATATGATAACATCATCCTGCATGTCGTTCGTACCGCCGACAAACCCGTTTATAACTCCCGCGGCGAACTGATCCCGCAATGCGAACTCAATTATCCGAGCGACAAAGATTACCTGAGTGCGCTTTTCGAAACGGCGCAACAGATGGATAGTGCTATGAGCCGGATAGGCTGTGCGGAACAGCTGCTACGTGATCCCCAACTGTTGACCGAAGGATGGCGGAAAAACCTCTTGCGCAAACGCCTTGAATGCAAACATGCCTCGATCATGCGGCTCTTGGAGATCACCAAAGGCAGTTGGGAACACGCACTCTATATCTCCTTAGCGCGCAATTTCGGCTTTCACACCAACAGCGTACCTTTCGAGGAACTCGCCATCAATACGCCGCTTTCGTACCTCCAGAAGCACAAAAACAACCTCTTCCAACTAACAGCGCTCCTCATGGGACAAGCGGGATTGATTGCGCCGGAACAGAAAGAGATGCACAAAGAGTACGATTTTCTGCGAACCAAATTCAGCCTGACGCCTATGGATGCTTCCGTCTGGAAACATGCACGAATGCGTCCGCAGAACAGCCCTGAACTGCGCATAATACAATTCGCACAACTCATCTATCAGTCTGAAAATCTGCTGAGTAAGATCCTTGATTACGATGACTTGAAAGACCTGGAGCAACTCTTTGAGATCACCTGCTCCGGTGCTAAACAATTGGGCAAATCAAGTATCGACATCCTGCTCATCAACACCGTTATACCCTACAAATACGCGTACGCGCTCTATAAAAACAATGCCGCAAAAGCGGAAGCCGCGATGGCGTTAATGGAGAAAATAGCCCCGGAGAATAACACCATCATCCGCCAGTGGCGCGTTCTCGGACAAACGGTAAAAAACGCAGCAGATACACAAGCCCTGCTGCATCTTTATCAAAACTACTGCCAACACCACGAGTGCATCAACTGCGAAGTCGGCTACAAGATCTTCCAAGACAAACAATTGAAATTGTTCTGATTACGCTGTTTTACTATAACGCATTTCGCCGTTACTCGCTTCCAAACGAAGCATCTGTTCGAACTGCTTCACGCAGTTGGACAAACTGTATTTACACGCCGATTCGCGGTATTTGGCTCCCATGAACAGACGTTCTTTAGGTCGGTCTAACCAATAATCGATGGCTCGCGCCAGGTCTCTGGGATCGCCGGCTTTGAACAAACTGCGCTCGTCCAACGCAAACTGAGGCGTCGCGCTATTATCCGAATTGGCGATCACAGGCACCAAACCCGTTGCAAAAGCTTCAATACAACTGATCGCCTCGCTTTCCATATCCGAAGCATGCACATACAGATCCGTACTTAACAGCTCTTCAATCAGTTGCGAACGGCTTAAAAACGTGAATAGCGGCGGATTAGCCAAACCCTTGCTTAACTTCAAATACCGCTTGTACTCCGGTCCTCTGCCGGCAAAAACCAGCTGTATGCGGTCGCCGTACTTGCTGTATTGCAGAGCCTTGATGATCACATCCTGACGTTTCTCGCGACTCAAACGACCTATCATCATAATCTTAAACTTTCCGTCCGCAGATTTGGATAGTTGCAAACTTGGCTCTTGGGCTTTGCCGGCTTCTATAAAATCCTCATGTACACCATTGGAGATGGTATGAATTTGAGCAGTATAACCGTTCAGTTTAAGCATCTTTTCCATAAAACGGGAAGGCACATGCACATGACGCACGCGGTTGTAAGTCGTGTAGCGGAAAATCTTATAAATCAGTTTGTTGACTACCGGCTCTTTTCCTAAACCCAACGAAGAAGTGATATTTTCCGGCTGTATATGAAAAGCGGCTGTTACCGGTTTTCTAATCTCGTTACAATAGTTGATGGCGGCATTGGACATAAAGAACGGCGTAAAAACATGTACCACATCCGCCCATTTACAGGCGGCATGAATAATCGGCTTGTCCATATTGGCAAAGCGGAAATCATGTTTCTCGCACAAGGGTTGAAAAATAGGGAAACGGAATATACCCGTGCAGAAATCGCCGTTTGTTATCTGCGCTTCTTCTGATGTTCTGGGCTGATCGCCGCATAATGCACGCACCTCGTTTCCGAGTTTGCGAAGTTCTGAAGCATAGCGCTGTGCGGAGATAGATGTGCCGTTGTTAGATGTGTACAACGTATCAATCACAAATAAAATTTTCATATCAAATACTGTTTTTAATGTTAATTCGACTGCAAAATTACTATATTTTAATGAAATACACAAATGATTACTAATAATCGTAAATAAAAACACAAAATCTGTCGAGATTTATGACATATAGTAATATTTATATTAAAAATAGTACATTTGCGTATTTACCGCACTTGCCTCTAAAGTGCAGATTTTTTTATCTCTACCAGAAAACGTTCATTTTTATTTGCATATATCAATTATTTTTCGTACCTTTGCACGCAAATGAGTAAAGCACATGAGCGATCACGACAAATGGCATTGGCAAGAAGGGCGTATATGGCGTGGTATAGGTATTTACCATGTGACGATGGTTGTGTCTAACCGCCAACCATTGTTTGGAAACCTTGTTATTCCGGATAATGACCCCTCGCAAGCGCGAGTAGATCGCACGGAATTAGGAGAATCCATCGTAAAGGACATGTTCCAAATTCCTGATTTTCATCCGGAAGTGGAAATCGTGCAGTTTTGCCTTATGCCGGATCATATTCACGTGATTCTGCATGTTAAACGGACGATGCCGAAAGGTATAGGCTCCGTAGTACGGGGCTTTTGGCAAGGGGCAAAGAAAACAGCTGATTTGCAAGCTTCGTCCATTTTTCCGAATACCATTCGGAGTGAATTTCAAGGGAGAATACCGGTTTTCACGGAGAAACCTTTTATCCGCCCATTATCCCATAAGGGGCAATTACAAACAATGATCCGCTATGTTCAGATGAATCCCCAGCGTCTCGCTACCAAACTGCTCATGCCGGGATTCTTCCGTGTGCAAGATGGTATCGAAATCGCCGGACGCATGTACCACGGAATCGGTAATGCCGAACTATTACAAGCATCTCAATACGCGCCCGTTCATGTCCGCAGAACGATGGTGGAAGAGGCGGAACATGGTGATAATAAGCGGTTACGCGATTATATGAACGGCTGTGTGATTGATGCAAGAAACGGCATCGTCATGGTCTCGCCGTTCATTAGCCAACAGGAAAAGGCGGTTATGGATGTTCTGATAAAGGAGAAACATCCGATAATCTATATTGCGGATAATGGTTTTCGTGATTATTACAAGCCCGGTGACGGCTTGTTTGATGCCGTCGCGGAAGGGAGCGTGCTCATTCTCTCTCCATGGGAATATGATGCACAAAAGCGCCACGTCACGCGCGCGGAGTGCGTAACCATGAACCAAATGGCGGAGGACATCTGCGCTACATTAGGTTCTCCGAATGGTATTCGGAAAAATTAACGAAGCTTCGCATTTCCTGTATATCCCTTTTGCTTCGTCCATTCTGTATAACCTTTTTGCTTCGTCCATTGTATTCCTTTTTCTTCGTCCATTGTATTCCTTTTGCTTCGTCCATTTTGCCGAATAATATTTGGCGCCTCATAATCTCTGCTTCATTCATTTTTCCATGGAGAATTGCCAAGTCAAGGCAATTCGAACGGAAAGAGAAGTAGGGAACATTGCTCCGACTATAGACAAGTATTCGGCGTTTATTTTACTTTTGGTAATATGCAAAAGGGTTGCTTATTGCAAAAAAATAGTCGATTTTAATATAAAATACTAAGTAGATTTGCATATTTCAGAAAAAAGTTGTACCTTTGCACGCAAATTGCGTGCGGAACAATAATTGTATCGTGATTTCGCTGAGATCGGCAGCGTTAAAAAGAGGTGACATTTTGGGGTATTAGCTCATCTGGCTAGAGCGCGACACTGGCAGTGTCGAGGTGAGCGGTTCGAGTCCGCTATACTCCACATATACAGGCACAAGTGAGTGCCAAAGAAAAGCGTAATAAGCCAAAACTTGATTGTTTGAAACCCTAGACAAGTTCACAAACATCATTAAGTATTCAAGTACGGTTTATGCACGCTCACGTAATTGCGTGAGTTTTCTGTGCATTTATTTGAATACTTATAGGTAAGTCTAGGACCTCAAACAATCAAATGAACGCCTGAAAGCCCGCGCATTTTTATATCTTTAATTTAAATATATAATGGAATACTACAAAAATTTATTATTACACCATGGCACACCAATCATGGAAGAAATCCTAAATAGGATGAAACTTTCCAAAGTTATCATGCCGGAATTGAATATGTCTGAGCGTGTTCAGTTAACTTTGGACAATTTCGAAGAAGCTAAGAAAGGCTTACGGAATCCGTGTCTGTATCGCTGGTGTGTGCCTTGTAATTCGGAGGTCGCAAAAAAACTATTTGCTTTAAAATTCGATTTGCCTAAAACAGAAATTATTGGAGGCGAAGAATGTTATGTGTTATACTTTGGCAAAAGTGTCAAAGGGGAACGACGCATTCTCAAGCAGCATTTACAAGGAACGGTGCGAACATCTACTCTCCGTCGCACGTTATATGGAATCATGTCCCCTGGGGTGGCATACCAAGAATACAAAGAGAAGGAAATAGATATTTTACTCGCCGGTACATATTTTCAGTGGTTACCTTTTGAGGGTGAAAAAGCGGAGGAATATGTAGTGGTATTTGAGTCTATTTGTATAGCTTTGGGCACCTATGTACTTAATATCGAAGGAAATACTGCCATAAATGAAGAATGGAGAAAGCAACTCTTAGATGCTCGAAAAACAAGCAAGAAGCCATGAAAATAAATAATATGTTAATTAAAAACTACATTATTATGAAAACAAAATTTTTTACCATTATTGCGGCCATGTTAGCAATAGGAAATCTATGGGCCTCACAAGAAACAAAGCTATACACATTTGATGACAATGTGTCTTTGGAAACAAACTGGGATGTAAATATCTCAGCAACAACTAGTGGCGTTTCTCGATGTGAAATTACTCAGAGTATTCATGAAGAATTTGTACTGAAAGATGGTAATTATCTGGGCTTTTATTATCAGTATACCAATGGTATTACGATAACATCAACAGCTGTTTATGAAGGAATAGCAGAATTATCATTGGATTTAATTGCTGACGATAACACAAAGCCTTTGATATCAGCATATATTATAACCGATCAAGGAGAGGTAGAATTATTTGCACCGGTTGGATCAAAAGAAGGTTTTAATACAGGAGGAACAAAAAAGTGGGGAACTAAAACGGTTACAACAGATCAATTCCTAACTGGGAAAATTAAAATAGTCACCACTTGTCCACTTCAATCAACTGCAAAGTGTCTTGCTATAGATAATATCAAAATTATATATGGTTGCCAAGAGCCGGTAAGTCCATTGCAAATTAGCGCAAATAAAACAACAGATGTATATACGGGTGACGTGATCACATTTGGCGCGACAGGAGGAAATGGAGCTCCTGTTACCCTAATGGGAACAAGTGGAGAAATGATTATTAATAATCAATGGACGGCAACTGCCGGCGAACATACATTTACTATTAGTCAGCCGGCACTAAATGGTTTATGCGAAGGAATTGATGAAATTACGTTTCAAGTCTTGTCCACTGATTCTGTAAAACAGGCAACAATATCTGGAAAATCCTTAGCGAATATAGGTGATACAATTCTATTGACTTGTAGTGCTGAGCACGCAACGGCATTTCAATGGTACGCTGATGGTAACATAATAGAGGGAGCGACATCCGAAATCTACGAATTTGTTGCCAATGCTATAGGACAATATAATTTTAGTTGCGAGGCATCTAATATGTTTAACAATACTTCTGTAGAAACAAATCAATATATTGTTCGAGTATTAGATGTTGATACTATTGGTACTTGCGGAGAGTTTCTTACATGGTTCTTTACTGCAGAAGATAGTACACTCACTATTGAAGGTAGTGGGGCTATGGATAATTGGACTACATATAATACTGTTCCATGGTATGATTATAAATTGCGAATCGCACATATTTCGTTATCTGAGGGTATGACAAGTATTGGTGATTTTGCTTTCTATCATTGTGATAGTTTGAAATCTATCTTCCTTCCTAATAGTATAGTAACTATTGGGTATCGTGCTTTTAGAAATTGTGAGCACTTGAAATCTATTGTTATCCCTGACAATGTCACTTCATTAGGAGAAGGGGCTTTTCAAGAATGTTATGCGTTAGAAGAGGTAACTATCGGTGCAGGAGTGATTGCGTTAGGCAAATCAGTATTTAACCAATGCTCTTTAATACAAACCGTTAATTGGAATGCTACTAATTATAGACAACAGAAACCGAATGAGGACGCAAATGGTTTCCCCTTCTATTCCGCAAGAAATTCGATCATTTCGATTTCTTTTGGTGAGGGCGTAACATATATTCCTTCATATTTATTAAAAGAAGTAACTACAATAACTGCGGTTACGCTCCCAAATTCTGTGAAAGAGATTGGTTTATACTCTTTTTATGGATGTTCTAATTTGCAATCAATAACTATCGGCGAGAATTTGTCGAGTGTAGAATGGAATGCATTTTCTCAATGCCATCCAAATTTTGCCATATATGTTCCATGTGGCATGTTAGATGCGTATAAAGAAAGAATTTCTTCATATGCTTCAAAAATGAGATATGCTCCCTTCCCTTATATTTTATCTGTGTTGCCGCAAAATAATACGAGTGATTCATTAGTCTCTAAGGATGCTACGGCATGTAACGAAGAAGCTGTTTATAATATATGGGCAACTCCTTCCTATGGATATCATTTTACAAAATGGAATGACGGGAATACAGAAAACCCACGTGCAGTAATTCTTACCCAAGACACTACATTTATTGCTGAATTTGATTTTGATAAAAGTGGTACATGCGGGGAAAATTTGGCTTTGACGTGGGAATATGATAGTTATAATAAAGCACTTACGATTAGCGGAGAAGGTGCGCTAACAAACAATTATACATTTGGATTAGAAGCACCTGTTGAGGTAGAAAAACTGATTATTTCAGAAGGAATAACTGCTATCGGCAATAGTGCCTTCTCGGAATATGCTACTTTAAAGCATATTAGTATTGCGGAAAGCGTTAAAACGATTTATGAGCAAGCCTTTTATAATTGCACTAACTTAAAAGATATATATTGCTACCGGGAAAAACCATCAACTGCATATAGTAACACTTTTGATGGTATTGATAAGTTTGAGTGTACATTACATGTCTTATCCGCCTCTGTAGATATGTATCGAGTTGCAACAGGTTGGCGCGATTTTTATTACATACAAACAATTGATGCAGAAACTGTAACTGATCCGATAACAAGTGTTGTTATTACACCAACAGAGAATACCGCAAATATCATTTGGCCTGTTGTTGAAGGTGCTCAATCATACGAAATAACTATTACAAAAGATGACCAAACAGTTTGCACATTAACTTTCAATGCCCAAGGTCAGTTGATAGGAATTGCTTTTGCTCCTGCACGCGAAACGGCAAGACAGCAACAAACTGAAGGATTCAGATTTACTATAACCGGTTTGACCAATAACACACAATATGGCTACTCTATTGTGGCAAAAGATGCAAATAACAACACATTAGATACCAAATCCGGATCATTTACTACTACCGGTGAAATACCAACAGCCATAGAAGATGTACAAGTGAACAGTGTACAATGTACCAAGATCCTCCATAACGGTCAAATCTTCATCCTCCGCGGCAACAAAACCTATACCCTCCAAGGTCAAGAGGTCAAGTAAAGTACAAAGGAACAAAGTACAATGTACAAATCAAACAAGCGGGTGCTCAATGAGTTGCCCGCTTGTTATGCAATTGAAGTTTTTTCGTACCTTTTAGCGCCACTTTCGCGGGTATTTCGCGAGTCTTTCGCGGGTATTTCGGGATGCCAAATAATTTTTGATCCATTTTTGGTAATTTTGGACAAACAAATAAAAAATATCTTCTTCCGATTTTGCCGCTTGTATCGATGCTTGGATTATATAAGTCCCGAAAAAGGTTAAAAGTTACACAGATGTGCAATTCTGCAATTTATGCAATTTTGCGCAAATTCACACTTCCACAAATTCACACATCCGTTTCGGTTTACGCAGAGGTTGCGCGGATGTTGCGCGTATGTTACGCGGAGGTTAGATAGTTGGGGATTCTTAAAAATCGTACATTTTCAGGAAGGGTATGAGAGTGGCTCGAGAGATGCTTGAGAGTGGCTGATTAACCAAAGAATAATGGAGAGGGTGCAAAAGGACAAAATCTTAAAAATCGAATATTTAATCACGGTATCTCGTCGGTCTCTCGTCGGTCTCTCGTCGGTCTCTCGTGATCTATCGTCCCGTATGTCTCCCGTAAGCGAGTCGTAAGAGGGTCGTAACGGGCAAAATCTTAATAATCGGCAATAAAAGGACAAAGGATAAAGTAGAAAGTACAAAGGGTAAATAAATGCTGCAATCTTCGGAAAAGTACAAAATTATTTGCATATATTAGAAAAAAGTTGTACCTTTGCAACTGATTTTGAACAAAGGACAAACGGAATGAAAATGAAGATCTTGCTGATTGTAATCGGAATAATTATTTTGGTCGCGGGAGTGGTATGCGCTGTGCTGGCACATCCGGCTTTTGGGGTGTATAGGCATGTGGGCAAAGAGAAAATACAAAACTCACCGAGTTACTACAACGGTATGTTCCAAAACCAGGAACCGACTTTGCAATTCACGGGCGATGTACATAGCAAGGACGCCAAACATCGGCGGTGGAAGATGATCAAGCGCTTTTTAGCGGATAAAGATAGTGTGCGTGTTCCGCAAAGTCCGATTGAGGCGGTAAAAACAGATTTGAAGAGCCTGAAGACGGATAAAGATTGGATTGTGTGGTTCGGACATTCGTCTTATTTGTTTTCGATAGGTGGCGTGAAAGTGTTGGTGGATCCGGTTCTAAAGCCGGAGTTTCCTTCTTCAGTTATGCTCAAAGCTTTTCCCGGAACAGACATCTACCGCCCGGAAGACCTGCCGGAGATCGATGTACTGATTGTGACGCACGAACATTGGGATCATATGGATTATGCGACCTTGCGGGATATCCGGCATAAGGTCAAAAAGGTCTTTTGTCCGCTCGGAATAGCTGATTATCTGCGGTATTGGAAGTATAGTGAGACGCAGATTATTGAGATGGATTGGAATGAGCGTGAAGAATTAAGAATTAAAAATGAAGAATTAAAAATTACTTGCTTGCCAAGTCGGCATTTTAGTAATCGGTTGTTGGGTAAACGCAATCAGACCCTTTGGGCTTCGTTCATGATTGAGAATGCAGGACGGAAAGTGTATATCGGCGGAGATGGCGGTTATGACAAGCGTTTTAAGGCAATCCGCGAGCAGTTTGGAAGGGTTGATCTGGCATTCTTGGAAAACGGCCAATATAACGAAAACTGGAAATATATCCACACCACGCCGGAAGGTTTGGAGCAAGCCATGCTGGACTTGCAAGCCGAGAGCTATTTTACGGTTCACCATGATAAGTTTGCCTTGGCGATGCACCCGTGGTACGAACCCGACAGCATAGCCCATGAAATCGCCTCCAAACATGGTATCCGGCTGTTAGATGCAACTATCGGAACTACAGTTCCGTATTAAATTAAAAATTAAAAATTACGAATTCATATGAAAAACATCTTTTTTGTCTTGGCGGCAGGTTTGGTCTGCGCGGGAATGGTGACGGGTTGTAGTCCGAAGAGTGAGGAAACACTACGAGCAGGAACGGTAGTACGGGACACGATTAACGGTACGCCTTGCTGCGTGTATCTGCCGGCAAGTTATGAGAAAGCCGCCGATGTGTATCCTGTTCTGTATCTGCAACACGGTATGTACGGCAACGAGGACGATTGGACGACACAGGGCAGATTAGTGGAAATAATGGATTCGTTGCTGCAAGCCGGCAAAATACAGGAGATGGTGGTGATCATGCCCGATAATTGTCCTCATCGTCCCACTTCGGAAGAGGAAAAAGCAAACGCGATGAATGGTAAGTGGGAGAGAGAGTTTCCTGCATTCATGGCTGAATCGGAGGCAAAGTACAAGATTAGCAACAAACCGGCACTTAGAGCGATTGCGGGTCTCTCCATGGGAGGTTTTCATACCATGCACGTCTCGCATCATCTGCACGGACAGTTTGATTATGTGGGACTTTTTTCGCCGGCTACTATTCCGGTAGAACCGAACGATGTGTATGCACCGTGGGAAGAAGAAGTACATCTGCAAATGGCTACGAACACCTTGTATTGGATCGGTATCGGCAAAGAGGATTTTCTCTACGAGGATGTGACCAATTACCGTCATTGGCTACAAGCAAATCACCTCGAATACACCTATTACGAGAGTGCCGGCGGACATACTTGGGACAACTGGCAGGATTATATTGTGCGGTTCTTGCAGAAGTTGTACCGATAATTTGAACACGTGATAAGACCGACTTACATAGGACTTGCGCTCGTTCTGAGTCTTATGAGCTTGCAGGAAGTGGCGGCAGAACCGCTTCGTGTGGTCAGTTACAACGCCGAAAATCTCTTTCACCCAAAGCATGATACTGTCTGTATAGACTCCACTACTTTCATCGAAAAGGACGACTACGAATGGACGCCGGAAGGGGAAAGGCGATGGAGTTATACGCGGTATTATCGGAAAGTGGAGCATATTGCGCAGGTTCTGACGAATATAGGCGAATGGGATGGAGTAGATATAGTGGGTTTGCAGGAGGTGGAGAATGCGCTCTGTGTGAAGCGGCTGTGTTATACCTTGCGGCCTAACGAGTATGATTTTGTACACTACGAAAGTCCTGACCCGCGAGGAATAGATGTGGCGCTCATCTATAAAAAATCGCGTGTAGATACGCTTTCTACGCAGGCTATACCTATTCCCAATATCTATACGCGGGATATTTTGTACGTACAAGCATTAGTGGACAAAAAGGACACCTTGCATCTCTTTGTGTGCCATTTTCCGAGCCAGCGAGGCGGAGCGGCAGAGAGCGAATGGAAAAGGAATGCCGCAAAGAAGACACTACAAAGTGCAATAGACAGCGTTTTTGGGACGTTTAGAGACCCGAAAATAGTGGTAATGGGGGATTTTAACAGCGAACCGAAAGATGATCTCAGAGGGATTAATAACCGAATGAAAGTACCAAGTACTAAAGGTACGCATAAACACCAAGGGCGATGGACATGTTTGGATCAGTTCTATACTTCGCCGGCTTTGGATAGTGTTAGTTCGATTACCATATACGATGCGGAATGGATTCAAGAACCGGATGAAAAACACCTGGGACTCAAACCCAAACGCACGTATAATGGTTTTATTTATCAGAAAGACGGCTTTTCGGATCATCTTCCGATTGTACTTACAATTTCGCTTTGATGCTTATTTTAGCCCACGCGCCGGGTTGAAGAATACCGCCATAATCGTAATAACGGGTATTCGTTATATTCGTACAATCAGCAGAGACACGCAAGTATCTGTTTTGCCAAAAAATAGAACCATCTAAGAGCCATACAGGCACGTAATTTTCCACGATTCCATCGGCATTATTGTACTGTCCTTCGCGTTTTTGGAAACGTACTGTCCATGACGCTCCGAGACCTTTATAGATGCCATGTTCCAAATGGATTGACAGCTTATGGCTTAGATAATCCAAATACCTTGAACCTGCCTCTTTCAGATCCAAATCCAGATACGTATAAGCATAATCAACAGAAACACAACGCAACCATTCATTCAGGCGATAAGCAACACTCAGTTCCACACCTGTAGCATTCACTTGTTGCTGGTTCTCGGCATGGAAAGGCCGCTTCGTATCTTCCGGCACATAAATCCAATCGATGATGTTTTTGCCCCAACGATAATACCAATCTGCCGCAAAACTTAAAGTGCCATACTTATTCTCCCTTCCTTTTAGGGAAGGGCCAGGGTTAGGCTTCCATTCACCTTTATAACCCACAGATAAAAGCCATGCTTCTTCGGGTTTGAGATTGCGGTTACCAAGCTGGTTGCCGGCATTATAATAGAGATCCGTGAAAGTGGGCATTCGGAGCGAGCGGTTTGCGTTTGCATAGAGCGTACCGCCTTTTCGGAAGTCATAACCGATGTTGGCTCCGCCGCCTAAATGGTGTCCGAATTGTGTGTTATAAGTGCCATTTATGCCGATGGATGCGGCTAAACCTGCATAGTAGAATGTCTGCTCGGCATAGTAATTCGTGTGAAAACGATTACCGCCTTTGACGAGATCCAACACACGCACTTCGGAGAGCGGAAAACCTTCCACGTTCGGTACTTGTCCGTTGGGATTGATGGTGTCACCCAAGTTCGTGGAGTGCATATTCTCATTACGGACACTCACACCGAAAGACGTAGTACCAATCTGCGAGGCATAATGGGTAGAAAGAGCTGCTGAGGCTGTTTGTGCAAAGTGAAAATTGCCATATAATCGCTGCCCTCTATGCCATTCATACCGGTCGTAGTTCGCGCGGTAACTGGCTTGTGCATCTAACCGCCATGCACCCCACCGGTGTTCGTATTTGGCTGAACCGAAAGCCGTGCGTGTAGCGTCAAACTGATCTTGTGAACCAAACCCGTAACCCATTCCGAGTCCGGCATCTTTCCATTGTGCACCGGCTTGTACATCCAGCCCTTTCCATCGGGTTTGGAAGTATATATTAGCTAACTGAAAATCAGAGTTTTTGCACGCCTTGGCTTCTTTTTCGGTAGGATTAGGAGCATAATATCCTTCTGCTCTACTGTATTCTCCCGACACATTAAAAAGCGCCTCATTTTTTTGAATACTTGCTGCAATTTCCGGATTAACAAGTCCGTTCATCCCTGCGGATAGTTTGAGAGCAATATACTTTGTACCTTGTACTTCGCTTTTCGTTACAATATTGATAGCCCCGGAGAAGGCGCCATGAAGATTAGCAGAAGTACCTTGAAGCACTTCGACGCGTTCTATTAGTTCCGTTGAAATCGGGATATTTAACGCATAATGCCCTGTGTGGAAGTCGCTAAGCGGAACACCGTTGAGCATGACGAGAACCTGGTCAAACGTACCGCCTCGCATACTGATATCCGCTTGTGCGCCGTTCGCTCCACGTGTTCGCACATCCACACCGGGCAGATATTGAAGTATATCCGCCACAGACTGAATAGGCAAGGCTTCAATCTGTGCGTGCGAGACCTGTGTGATAAGCCGGTACGCTTCCGAATGAACTTCAGCTTTCTGAGAAACGACCAACACCTCCTGAAGACTAAGTTGTTGGGCGGACAGCGAAAGAGAATCCTTTGGTACTCCCTCGTCTGCTTCTGCTGCGGCTATTCCTGAGAAAAGCAGCAAGGCTGTCACAGCTACTGATTTACCGCTTTTAAGCATCTCTAAATCAGTCATGTATGCAGCAATACGTCCTATAGACACCTCACGGTGGATAGAACAGAAAGCCGCATAAGCCTTGTGGCAGAACCGACGGAAACGGATTGCGCTTCGCTGTTGGAAATGATTTGTTGTTTTAAATGGTTTAATCATTATACAAGCTTTCTTCAAAAAAGCGTGCAAAATTACTGCTTTTTTTTTAATTATGCAAATATTTCTTCAAACTTTTAATTTCTTAAACATTTCTTAAGAATTATTTCTGGTATTTTTACTACCTTTGCACCCGATTTTGAAAGTAAGGTACAATGAACAAGCGATTAAACATTCATAATGTATGCGTTATAAACTACTTATTATATTCATTTTAGTTGCGTGCGTAGCGTGCGCACAAGTGTCAGAAGGAATAGCCAAAAATGAAGTCTATCAAGGTTTTTCCGGAGGAATGATGCTGCATACCGGCTATCTTTTCGGACAGGATAAGAATGCACCTTTTAGCGCAGATGGCCGTTCTACCAGCCCGCAAGGAGCACTTTTTGGTATAGGCGGTGCTTTGCGAGTGCATCTATGGAAATATTTGCGTACCGGTTTTGAAGGATTTGTGTCCACTATGCCAAGCGGTTTGACAGATTGCCATGATATTCTTAAACCGGGTAGTTATGTGCGAACCGGATGTGGAGGTATTCTGGCGGATTGCTGTTGGCGCATGGATAAAGTGTGGCCGTATATAGGCGGAACTATTGGGGGAGGATCCTTAAAAGGCTTGTATATATTAGATGGAGACCAAAACTCATGGACGAAAGATGCCAACAGTACGTTTCATAAAAAGGCATTTTTCTATGTTACGCCTTATGTGGGCTGCGATTATTGCCTCACAAGAAAAGTACATATCACTTTTCGCTTAGATTGGATGCTGGCTTTTCATAAAAATGAATTAGTTTTGCCTACAGGACCAAGACTTTATTTTGGATTTATGTTTACTCATTAAATTGATTTATAATGAATTACGAAGGACTTTTATTAGGCGCAGGTGCGTTTTTGTGTATCGGTTTCTTTCATCCCATGGTAATTAAGGCTGAATACTATTTTGGCGTTCGTTCATGGTCGGCTTTTTTGATTGTCGGCTTAGTAGCTGCTGTGGAATCACTATTTATAGAAAATACCTATTTATCTATTTTCTTAGGTATATTTGCATTTTCTTCTCTATGGGGCATAGGAGAAGTTTTCAAACAAGAAAAAAGGGTTCTACGAGGATGGTTTCCCGAGAACCCTAAACGTCATGAGTACTATACCCGTAAACGCAAAGAACTTAAAATGGCGGATTAACTCATTTCGAGCATTCGTTGGATTGAAGAGATGGCTTTAGCGGCTGTCTCTTTTTCTACTTGCATCTCCGGCGACTCATTCAGGAGGCAATTATAGAGTTTTTCGAGCGTGTTCATACGCATGTACTCGCACTCGTTGCAGGAGCATCCTATACCTTCCGTTACTTCCGGTGGAACCGGGATAAACTCCTTGTCCGGACATGCACGCTGCATCTCAAAGAGAATACCGCTTTCTGTGGCGATTATAAAGCGTCTGGCGGACGATTTAATGGTGTGCTCAAGCAGAGCCTTGGTCGAACCAATTACGTCGCTCTGAGCCAAAATAGGCGCTTTACACTCCGGGTGAGCCAACACTTCTACTCCGGGATTTTCGGCTTTGAGTTGTAACAAGGCTTCGAGCGAGAAACGGCTGTGTACATGGCACGCTCCATTCCAGAGGATCATTTCCCTGCCGGTAACAGAGTTAATGTACGAACCGAGATTATGATCCGGTCCGAAGATTATCTTGGCGTCCTTCGGAAGCTGATCTACGATTTTCTTGGCGTTGGAAGAGGTAACAACTACATCCGTAAGGGCTTTGACGTCCGCGCTCGTATTCACATAACTTACCACGATAGGTTTCTTATCTGTGAATTGTGAATTGTTAATTATGAATTTTTTCAAGTCTTCCGCTTTGCAGCTATCCGCCAATGAACAGCCGGCATTCATATCAGGAATGAGAACTTTCTTGTCCGGACAGAGGATCTTCATCGTCTCACCCATAAAATGCACACCACACATTACTAATATATTCGCATGTACGCGTGTAGCCTGCTGCGCGAGAGCCAGAGAATCTCCGATGAAATCGGCACATTCTTGTATTTCCGGACGAGTATAATAATGTGCAAAAATTACTGCATTCTTCTCCTTCGCTAAGGTTTTAATTTTATCAATATATTCTTTATTTTTTAAATCCATGATAATAATAGGGTGTTAATAATGTTAATAACTAAACGAATAGTTTGATATTGTTTGATTTATGATTGTTTATTAAATTTTGCTTTATGTTAATTGGTTTGATAAATGCAACGTGGAACAAGTTATTAAGGTAGTAAAACATGAGTTGTTAACAACTTGTTTATAACCATTTTTTTAGCCTGAAAATCAATAAGATAAGTACAACCGACAAGACCATTAGTCCGAGTGCCCAGACATAACCTAATTGCCAGTGTAGTTCGGGCATGAAATCGAAGTTCATACCGTAAAGACTACCGATGAGTGTTGGCGGCAGGAAGATGATATTGATGACCGTGAAGATCTTAATGATTCGGTTCTGTTCCAAGTTTACCAAACCGAGGAAGGTATCTTGCAGGTAGTCCAAACGGTCAAAACCGAACTTGGTGTAATCGAACAAAGAGTTGATATCTTTGATAATCATCGTCAGACGCGGATAGAGTTCTTCGGGGAAGAAATCGCATTTGAGCAAGTTGGAAATAACGCGCTGTTTATCCATGAGGTTTTGACGAAGAACGGTAACTTTTTCTTGTAAGTCCTTGATTTGTACCAGCAAACCTTCGTCCATATGTTCGGATTTGGCGGTAATCTTCTGCGAGAGCTCGGTAATTATATCCGTTGTGTCCTCGATCATATCGGCATCTTTCTCCACTCGCGTCTCCATAACGGCTACCAACACATGAAAACCCGTCGGAAAATTACGGGTGTTCACAAACAGTTTCTTGAACGTCTCGTTGAAAGTGTCCAGTTCCGTATCGCGGATAGAAACGAGGATAGAGTTCTTCAAAATGAAGTTCACCGGCTCCATCTCAAAGTTCGATTTGAGGAAGTTGGCATTGGCTACGATTGAATCGTCCGTTTGGATATAACGGCTGGAGAACTCGATCTCTTCCATCTCTTCATCTTCCTGGATGTCTATTTTGAGGAATCCCTCAAGCGTATCCTCAGTCTTATCGGAAACATCGAGCAAGTCTATCCAGATAATATCCTTCTTGTCGAGTTCTTTGAGAGCAGAGATGGAGCGTGCTACTTTGATTTTCTCCTTATCTTTATAGAATATCTTGATTTCAGACATAATTCGTAATTTTTAATTTTAAATTTTTAATTGAATTAACTTAGTTAATTCTACGAACTCATCGACGGATAGCTGTTCGGGTCTTCGGGTGAGAAACCATTCTAATCGACTTTCTTCTTCAGAACTTCTCTCAACTTTCAACTTTAAACTTTCAACTAAATTCCTTAGTGAATTGCGCATCTGTTTTCGCCGCTGGTTGAAGGCTGTTTTAACGACTGTTTTGAAGAGTTCTTCATCACAGTCGAGTTGTCTTCGTTTATTGCGGGTCATGCGGATCACAGCCGACTTGACTTTAGGCGGCGGATTGAACACATGTTCATCCACCGTGAATAAATATTCTATATCGTAATACGCTTGTAATAAGACACTTAGAATGCCGTACGCTTTTTTGCCGGGCTTGGAAGCAATTCGTTCGGCTACCTCTTTCTGGATCATTCCCGAGCAGACCGGAATACGGTCTTTGTAGTCCAGCACTTTGAAGAAGATCTGGCTACTGATATTATACGGATAATTGCCGATGACGTTAAATTCGCCTTCGGGATAGATGATATTGAGGTCTAATTTGAGAAAATCTCCTTCAATCAGGTGTAACTCCGGATAGCATTCTTTGAGATATACAACGGACTCGCGGTCGATCTCGATCGCAGTAAGTTGGATATTCGGGTTCTTGAGGAGATATTGGGTTAACACACCCATACCCGGACCTATTTCGAGTACTCGAATAGGATTATTTTCTCCCTTCCCTTCAGGGAGGGGTTGGGGGTAGGCTTGTTCAGCAATTCTCTGGGCGATACTCAGGTCCTTCAAGAAGTGCTGCCCAAGAAATTTTTTGGCTCGTACTTGTTGCATTTTCAGGGTGATAATCGTCCATAATTGTTTGTAATTTTAGTTAATTTAGTAGCTTACGTTGTTTCCGTAAACCTTTTGCGAGTGCAAAAGTACTGCTTTTTTTTTAATTATGCAAATAAATTTGCAAAAATCTACTATATTTCTTCATTTTTTCCTGTATATGTCTGAATTTTTAGTATCTCTACTGGAAAAAAGAGAGATTTATTTTGTACCTCGGACACATTTTGTCCGTCCCATGTAGTAATTTTGCACCAGATTTCAAAAACGAAAGGGCAAAATTATGAAAAACGGAGTTAATCGTGCCGCCAAGGCTAAGACAACAGACAAAGATTTACGGTTTCTCTCTTCCTGTGAAAATGAGGATTTAAGAGTACTTTGCGACATCCTAACGCATGACCGTTTGGGTAACATCCGTATAACGGAACAACTAACCGCCACCGACGAGTATAACCGCAACTATCCGGAAGATATGTTGTTTCTCGTTCCGCAGATCAGCAACGAATTGCTGAAATATGGTTCCAACACCCTCGCTACCTTCTGGCATAACGAGCCGGATTCGTACCAAACCGTGCTTCGCCGTGTCTGCAAGCAGATGGATGTAAGAACCATGGAAAAAGATAGTGTCGCAAAGATGGAGCACAACTTGCTCACCACGCTTTGCCAAGACACGCTGGACAAGATGTCCGAACGCGAACTGAGACTACTTGCCAACGAAAACGGCATCCCGGATAAGCGCCTAACACGCCAAGCATTAACTGCCGCGTTACTCATGGCTGTCCGTACAAGCAGAGCCGTTCTCACACGCATAGCTGCCCGTGTAATTCAGTATATTGTTGAGATTATCACCATCCGCGGCGTAGCAACTGCCGGAATAGAAACCGCCACACGTGCCGTTGGTGGCGCTTTAGGTCCTATCGGATGGATTGCTTTGGGGGCTTGGACGGTCTATGATATTTCGTCACCTGCTTACCGCGTTTGTGTTCCTGCCGTGCTGCAAGTGGCATACATGCGTCTTAACCGTTTTGAACAAGAAAGGAGTGTCGCATGAAAGCACGTCAAATCATGCACCCTGCCGACGCTAAAGCGTTGCAGGTGCTCAAACATGCACGCGGATTCAACACGCTGATTAAGTATTTCATGCAGGTTGGAGACGAACGTATCATGCGAGGAGAGAACCTCGGAACTATGCTTCGTGTCTCGCCGGATAACTTGCCTAAAGTATATACCGCTTTTCAGGAAGTCGTTCACTGTGTTGGCATCGACGAGCCGGAGTTGTACATCTACAATGACCCTGTGATGAACGCTTATACGTATGGCGACACGCGTATTTTTGTCGCTTTGAGCAGTTCGTTGGTAGAACGGCTCACCTTGCCCGAACTCAAAAGTATCATGGCGCATGAGTGCGGACATATCCTTTGCCGCCACACGCTCTACATGACCGTCCTGCATATCATCGAAGATATGGGCAAAGCGGCACAAGTGATTACCGGATCGCTTGCTTTTCCTGCCTATTGCGCCTTGCAGTATTGGAACCGCATGAGTGAATACTCAGCTGACCGATGCGCGGCAGCTGTTGTCGGGGAGCAGGTCTTTCAGTTCGCCCTTCTTAAACTTACAAGCGGACTGTCGGACATACAAGGCGACCCATATCAGTTAGTCGAACAAGGCAAAAGATATTACGAAATGAAGAATGCTTCTTTCTTTGACCGTGTGCAACAGGCTTGCCGCGAAATGTTTTACTCTCATCCGCAGGACTGCCAGCGTGCTTATGAAATTGACCGTTGGAAATCCTCTGCCAATTATCGCAAACTCATTCGCAAAAATATGCAGAAAGGCGGCTTATTGCAAAAAAATAGTCTATTTAACTATAAAATCTAAAAAAAATTTGTATATTTCAGAAAAAAGTTGTACCTTTGCAGGCAATGAATGCCTGCATAAAAAGTTCCATGCAGAACAAATAACTTGAAAAATTAAATATCTTGTATATGCAACGTATTAATGAGTTGAATGGGAGATTAGAAGAATTGTCTGAACAAATCAGACGAGCAGAAAAAAACATGGTAGACCATGAAAATGTAATGTTTCTAAAGAAAGAATATGAAGACATTAGTAAAGAGTTACGAGAAGCACTTATAACTAAATTTTCTGATGTCGAGTTATGGGGATATTTAAAAGAAGATTTTGAAAGTGATTTAGAGTCAGATTTAAGTGTCGTTGTTGAACAATTTAATAGTTATATAATTATTGATAGAGATTTAGATTTCTTGAATCAGTGTACTGATGAGCAATTAAAATTATTATGTGATATTCTTACTAAAGACGAAAAAGGAGAGTACCGAGTAACGGAATTAATGAGTGTAAATGATCTATACATAGAAAATTATCCGCATAATATGAAAAAATTAATTCCTCTTATAAAGAAAGAGTTTTACGACTATGGAGGCGGCTCTTTTAAGAATTTTTTTAGGCGGATAGGCTTAGCCGAAAATAATATAAAATATCGTGACATATTGGAGGCTGTATGTGATAGAGCCGAAGTGAATTATAATAAGGGGAATTCTACAGCTTTGGTTGAACGATATTTAATTCAAAAAGTTTGTATTACATCCATAGATAACATGGCGGAAGAGGATATTTTTCACATTGCCGAAATAGTTAACGAGAAAACCGTTATGAAAGCAATTGAATCTATCGCAGTTTCTGGTCCTGCATATCGGGTAATTGTTCCTGCAGTGTTGGCTATTGTGTATTTGCGTTATAATACGGATAAAGGACGAAAAAACATATTTGAATTCTTTGCATGAAACATTATTGTCTACATTGTAGAAAAGAGTTGCATGAGGATGAACTCGTGTGCCCAAGCTGTTTTCATTGTTCATACATTGACTTAGCGGGTGGCAATACTACCCCTATTCATAGTGGTTTGTCAGCATATCAATTGGAATGCAATACACAATGGATGAAATATAAGTGCGGTCCTAATGGTTTGTGTGGTCACGGGTATGCGGCGGAAGATGCTAATGCTTTATCTGATATGTGGCATGGTAAAAAAGTCACATTGAGCGGGCGGGATAACTCGTTGTCTGGCCCAGATAGAATTGTAGGCGGAAGACAGATACAAACTAAGTATTATAAAACTGCAAAGCAGAGTGTAAGGGCTGGATTTGGAGAAGATGGTCTCTATAAATATAATGGACAGGTTTTAGAAGTTCCTGCCGACCAACATCCGGATGCTCTTAAAGAAATGGGACAAAAAATAGCAGACGGAAAAGTTCCAGGATTTACAGACCCTAATGACGCAGGCAAGATTATCAAGAAAGGTTCTGTGACCTACAAACAAGCAAAAAATATTGCAAAGGCAGGAAATATTGACTCTTTATTGTTTGACGCCAAGACGCAAACAGTATCGGCGTTATCTTCTTTTGGCATATCTTTCACGGTTTATTTAGGTATGTCACTAATTTTTAACTGCAAGAGCAAAGAGGATGTTAAAAATGCCATCGAACAATCTGTTGTAAATGGTATCAAAAATGGGACAATAGCGTTAGGAGCGAGTATGGCCACGTCACAAATTTTAAGGACTAAATTTGGGAGAGATATTGCTACTTACCAGAAACTAGCTAATTATATTTATAAAACAAAAGCTGGTAAAAAAATGATTCAAAACATAGTCAGTCCAGCATTTGGGAAAGCAGCGACTAGTGACGCAGCAAAAAAAACAACATCAAAGTTATTAAAGTCTAGTTCTATATTGAATACCATACTTTTTGTGGTTACTACCTTGCCGGATGCATGGAGATTCGTTGTATCTAAGAAAATTTCAGGTCCTCAATTTCTGAAGAACCTTGTCGTTTTAGGAGGCAGTTTTGCCGCTGGAATGGGTGGAATGGCTGTTGGGTTAGCTGCAGGCGGTCCGGTAGGTTCCTTAGCTATGGGACTTGTTGGAACAATTGGAGGGGAAAAGGCAACAAAATTTATAATGGATCAAGTTATAAAAGATGATTCAGAAAAGCTTATGCCGATTATTCAAGTAGCATTATTACAATTAAGTCACGATTATATGATTCAAACAGAAGAAGAATTTGAACATTGTATGAGGGCAATAGCAAGTGAGAATGTGATAAATCAAGATTTCTTCTACGCATTACACCAATGTCCTAATGATTTTGCGCGTGTGCGCTTTGTAATGGAAACATTAGATTATTATTTTTCCGTGGTAGTTAGAGAACGACCGAAGGTTAGATTATCGGAAGCTCAACCTATGATTTTGAGAATAATTAACCGTATTGAAAAACGATGGATTTGGTCGACTATCGTGTTTACTCTCATAGTAGTTGTTTTGGTAAGTTGTATAATTTTACTAATTTGTATCACTTGATCACTATGTCCAAGCTTCAAAATAGCCTATATCTTATTGACAAATTGTTATAACTTTAAATATTGCAACACTAGTACTTAAAATATAATTATTATGAATTTTGACATTAAATTAAAATTAGTTGGATATTATTCTGGTGACAAACAGAATATGTACCCAGAAAAAAGATTTATTGAAGAAGCTGCAAAACTCAATGAGTTACTTGAGAAAACATTTCAACAAACATTCTCTGGTGAAAGCGGCATAGTTTCTGAAGATGTTGCGACTTTCTATGAGTCCTTCTTAAAAGATAGTGTGTATATTTTAAAGGATGAAGATAAAAATTTGTACGCATGGTTTAAGGCTAAGCACATCGCACGAATTTCACGAGTAAAATATGATAGAGATTGTATAATTCCAATACCTATAGAATTTCAGTCGTGGTTCGTTTTAGGAGAGCCTATTCCGAAAAATGAAACAACAAATCGTTTTTTTGACAAAAATGGCAGTCAGGAAATAGTATTATACGACACGAATGATAATAAGCATGTTTTTCAAGAGAAAGATCTAATAATAACCACGGCAGGGAGTGACCTTTTGATATTATTAAATAAGAAACGTTATGCTTTGAGTTGGTCTCCGAAAGAACGTATAACCATCAAAGAACTTAAGCGACTTATTTTGCATAGATGGTCTTATTTACAAGAAATTCCTACAAATAGTTTGTGTGGAAGTTGTGATGGCTGGGACTATAGTCATTGTGACCCAGATTGTGATGAAGATTGTGAAGGGTGTAATGTGAGACGTAATAAATGCAGAACTTGTTTTTGCAATAGATATGATACATGCGTTCAAATACAAACATATAGAAATGCTGGGGAAAATGAAATAAGCGAGGCACAAAACTACATAAGCGCAATTATGATGCCTAAGTCGAACCATTTGCAGTTAATGGAAATGCACAAAGATTTTCTTGAAACACTATATAGCGAATGTGCTTCATATCCATTGTATCACAAAACTCTTAGCAAATATTGTGAAGTATATAATAAATTGCAAAAAAAGGAGAAAGAAAGAGCTCTTCCTGAAGATAAATTTGTAAATGTTACGATAATTCGTCGTAGTAAGAAACAGAATTTTCTCATACCTAATAACTCATTTGACATAGAAGAACCTGGGTGTCTGTTCTTTTTGGGAGCAAAAACATTAGACATACAAGGTTATAATAAACAAACAGATGACTATATACTGCCTCAAAGAATATACCTTGATTTTGCAAAAGGCTATAAAAAAGATGTGTTTTTCGCTCATATAGATAATTTAGATTTCTCCGGTTTATCCCTTACCATAGACGAAAAGAGCAAAGTAAAATACGAATTCTCATAATATGTCCAAACTTCAGAAATGCCTGTATCTCATCGACCTGCTTGAACGCAGAGGACCGATGACGCTCAAAGAGATCAATGAGCACTATCGCTATTCGTCGCAGTACGAGAGCGATATTCAGCCACGCACGTTCTTGCGGTACAAGGATTATATTCTGCTCAATTTCCCTTGCTACATCGAGTACAATGCCGCCACCCAGAAATACTACCTGATCAAGAACGTCTATAACAAAGGAAATCAGTCGCTCTACGAGTATCTGCTTTCGGCATTCCATATCGAAGGCATGTCCGAGTTGGCTATCAAGCACCGTGACCGGATCATGCTTACCGATTCTCCAACCGGCATTGCGAACGTGCAGCCTATACTGGAAGCCATCGACGCAGGCAAAGGCATTGAGTTCGACTATTGGTCGTTCAACAAGCAGACCAAGAAACGCTTGGTGGTAATCCCTTATTTCTTGCGCACATGGGAAAGACGTTGGTATCTGGTGGCAGAGCCGGACAACCATCACCACGGACAATCGGTTTTTGCACTCGAACGCATGGAGAACATAGCCCTTACGGAGCACGAAATGCAACCGTCCTCCAATATCTCCGTGCAGGACTATTTCAAAGGCAGTTTTGGCATCAATCATAGCGACGAACAAGTGCCCGTTACCATTCGTATTCGCGTTTATGGCACGCAAGCCGACTACGTTCGCGCATTGCCTATCCATGAATCGCAACGCGAGATAGAACGAACCGACGAATGGACGGACTTCGAAATGGATCTCGTTCCGTGCTATAACTTCTATCAGCAACTCCTCTGGCATCGTGAGAAATTAGAAGTCCTCTCTCCAACCTCCGTCCGCGAAGAATTGCACACCATCATCCGCCAAACCCTCACTTTGTACGAAAAAAGTAAGCCATGACCACTTATGTAGCCGATACGGAGCATTATTCCGAGGTCGTTGCGCGGATGTGCAAAGCAAGGCGGTTGTTATGGATAGCAACTGCGGATCTCAAAGACCTGTATGTCATGCAGGGTAAGGATGATGCCGTGCCTTTTCTGCAAGTACTCCGCGATCTGCTGAAACGCGGCGTAGAGGTGCGTTTGCTTCATGCCAAAGAACCAGGAACGGCTTTTCGTGAGGATTTCGACAAATACCCTCTGCTCTGGAAACGTCTGGAGCGTCGGCTGTGTCCGCGTGTGCACATGAAGATCATCGCCATCGACAGTGAGATTGTCTATATTGGTTCAGCAAACATGACAGGAGCCGGAATGGGCATGAAATCCGCAGCCAACCGCAATTTCGAGGCAGGCATACTCACCGACGAACCGGGATTTATTGACTCCGCCATGAGCCACTTCGACCAAATCTGGGAAGGCACTTTTTGTGCCAAATGCGGAAGAAAAGACTTTTGCCACGATAGAATAAACAACTCTTAATTCACTATATTATGACAAAGCGGAAAAACAACATCGTCATTCCTAAAAGTTTGACACCCGAAGAGGTGGCACTTCGTATGGAAGTGCATGAAATCAAAGTGAAACTTCTGGACAAAGAGGTTTGGAATCATTTTAGCAAGGAAATCATCATGCGTAAGAACCGGGTAGAATTAGCCAAAGAGTATTTCGGATGTTCTGACGCAGCCGCAGAATTCTTAATGTCCCTTACTTTAATGGATTTTATGGGTAACACCCCGGACTCCCTTGAAAAAGAGCGCCAACTTTTACTAGAAGGCAAAGCTTACAAATAAAATGTAGATAAGATAGTGTGACAGGAAGTAAAATGCCGCAAAAGTCAAAAGTGAAAATGCACAAAAAACAAAAATAAATTTGCATATATTAATTATTTTTTGTACCTTTGCACCATAAAAAGGATTTTACCATGGAAGATAATTTTGCCATACAACTTTTCGAAGGAAAGAAAGTTCGAATCGTTTGGGATGAAGAACAGGAAAAGTACTATTTCTCGGTTATAGATATAGTACAAATGTTAACCGGAAGCATTGACTATCAGCAAGCTCGCAAGTACTGGAAAGTACTAAAAGGCCGCCTTATAAAGGAGGGAAATGAAATGGTAACAAATTGTTACCAGTTGAAATTACCTGCGGCTGATGGTAAGATGCGTTTGACTGACATGGCTGATTTACAGGGTATTTTTCCGTATTATTCAATCTATTAAGATCTACATCATAAAACAGTTATCATTATGGAAACCATCAAATTGAACAACGGCGTGGAGATGCCGGTTTTGGGTTACGGAGTTTTTAAGGTTGCGCCGCAGGAAGCGGAAAGATGTGTGAGCGACGCGCTGGAAGTCGGTTATCGAATGATTGATACCGCGCAGGCTTACGGTAACGAAGAAGGAGTGGGCGAGGCGATTATTAAGTCGGGCATTCCGAGGGATGAATTGTTTATAGTGACGAAAGTGTGGATCACCAACGCCGGAGAAGAACGAGCCGCCAAGAGTATTGAAGAATCGCTCCGCAAACTGAAAACGGATTATGTGGATCTGCTGCTTATCCACCAGGCTTACGGAGATGTGTTCGGTTCGTGGCGTGCGATGGAGAAAGCGTATAAAGAAGGTAAGACACGGGCTATCGGAGTAAGTAATTTTCAGGCATGCCGGTTCTATGATTTTGCTTCGTCGGTGGATATTAAGCCGGCGGTTAATCAGCTGCAATGCTGTGTTTTAGCGCAACAGAACGGTATCTTACCGGAGATGGCGCGTTATGATACAAAGATGATGGCTTGGGGACCAATAGGGCAGGGTGCGCAGGATTTACTAACTAACCCTGTTCTGACGCAGATAGGTGCGCAATACGGCAAGTCGCCCGCACAAGTGGCACTTCGTTGGCTGATCCAGCGTGGTATCGTGGCAATTCCTAAATCGACCCACAAAACGCGCATGGCAGAGAACTTCGATGTGTTTGATTTTGCGCTTTCCGAGGCAGATATGCAAGCGATTGCGCCGCTCAATCAAAGCGATACCGGTTTCCGTGATTTCAACGACCCGAACTATCTCCGCCGTATTCTTGGCATATTCCCGAATGTGTGAAATAGGTATTATAATAATTAAATCTGCATGCAAAGTGCAGATTTTTTTGTGGATGTCATGAAAAAAGAGAGATTTATTTGCATAATTCGATAAAAAGTTGTAACTTTGCAGGTGAAAATAACGGTCAAAAATAAAAACGGCGTTTGGCGAGGGTTTAAATACCTATATACGTAAAACAAAATTTTTATAGGTATGAAAAAGACATTATTATGGTTAGATGATTGCCGTGACCCGAACGATCCAAGGGTTGATTGGCTGGTATTTTCACCCATCGGCAGAGATGTTCATGTGGTGTGGATTCAGTATGTGGATGATTTTTTCGATTACATCCATCAGCACGGCTTGCCCGATGCTATCTGTTTCGATCATGATTTGGCAGAAGATAGTTACGATGAGCGAACGGGCTATGATTGCGCTAAATTTGTAGTTGATTATTGTATGGAGCATGATCTGGACATTCCGGAATACAATATTCAATCCTCAAACCCTGTTGGCAAAGAAAATATCCAACACTTAATGGATAACTATCACAAGTATTACATCAAAACACATTAAAATTATGAATGACGCTTTAATAGACCTTTATGAAAAGTATTGGGAATCTTTTATTACTAATGTGTATAAACCCTATATGGGAAGATGTGCTTACCCATTTTTAATTCAAGTTCCTCAGCAATATATTGAGGCTAATAAACGTGTTATGATATGTGGTCAAGAGACTCAAGGATGGGGAAAAAGGAATCCGGATACAACTTCTGTTCAAGATATACAACAGATGTACTATAAATTTATGGATAATAATATTTGGCATAATAGTAAATATGATGTCAAAATAACGAACTCTCCTTATTGGAATTTTAATAGACGCTTATCTAAATCCAATCTTGACGTTGGATTTATATTTCAGAATGTTGTAAAAGTTGGAAAATACGAAAAAGCAGGCTGTGATAATAAAATATATGAATTATCCAAACAGTATTTTCCAGTATGGATGGAAGAATTAAAGATTTTAAAACCTGATTTGATTATTTTTCTAACAGGCACTTATGATTGGCGTATTAAAGAAGAAATAAGCACATTTAATAAAGTACCAATACGTGAAGATTTATTGTTGGACGAGTTACGTTTTGATAATCCCCTTATGCCTAAAGCATATAGGACGAATCATCCTCGCTTTTTACAAGCCAATAAGAGATATTATCAAACGGCAGATATTATTTCTAATTTTATTAAAGAACTTTAAAAAATTTAAGCGAGGGTTGTTTGCCCTCGCTTATTTTATGCATTGTTTTGGAACTCTTCGATGAGTTTGGATCTCAGTTCTTTGTACTCGTATTGACAGGGATAAAGCATTTTGAAATCTTTATCCACACAGCCACATTTGTCGTGCCGGTCTTTGACGATGAAATATCCGGTGGTTTGGAACGGAACAATGAACTTGAAGACAGGCGGAATAGTTACAATTCCTTCCGGATTCATCGCTCCCCAATAACCATCTTCGAAGAACTGCAACCTGTCAGGAGCAATCCATTGTAACGGTCGGAAGAAAGTCCCTTTCGGATATTCGATCCAGTTTTCCTTTAATCGTGTCTCATGCAGGACACATTCGCCCTGCATGATCACTACTCTGTCGGAGAAATGATTGAAAGCCAGCACATATCCGTCCGACGTCGGCGTGCCTAAACACTCTATTTGATTATTCATAATTTATGTGGTTTATCAAAAATATTCTACCATGCTTCTATTAAATCAATCGGCTTATTGTTTCGGTTGATGAAGAAACATTTTCCTCCTCGTTTTACTGCGATCTCATCGAGATTATTTGTCACATCGAGGTAGTCGTATTTTGCAGGAATAAGCACTTTTCCATTACTATCCAGCAAGCCAAATTTGCCTTTTGTGGTCTTTACCTTATATGTATCTGTCGTGCGAAGGTGGATGATATATGCGTACTTACATTTGATGAACGGTTTGCCGTTTGCTGTGATGATCCCGGCAAGGTTTTCTTTGGTCTTAACGTGGATAAATCCGATGTTTTCTCCAATACTTGACATCTGAGTGTATTCCGCCGGAACAAGGATGTTTTCTTTCTCATCCATGATACCATACAAGCCTTTTTCGCAAAAAGCCTTGCGATTAGGAGCTACGAGATATTCTTGCTTCATAGGCTTTGGACTCATTTCCGGTCGCTCGTAGTATGTCTTTTCTCCGGTAAGTGCATCGAAAAGTAGTTCTTTGCACGAATTATCTGTGTTTTGGAATACGAATTGGGTTTCTTCCTTGTGCGTTGCGATTTCAAATTCGCCTGCTGGGAGAATAATCTCTCCTTGCCGATTGATGATACCGGATTTTCCTTGCAGATCCGTGTAAATGGAGAATTCTCCATAGAATGCCGTAAAGCGGTTTAAATTACTGATGTTTACTTCCATAATAAATGTGATTAATTGGTTAATTATTGATTTCTTCGTGCGTGTACATGCACATACACGCATTAAGGAGTTCAAACCCGCGCGAAACGCCGTTTTTGCTATTTTGTGCTGTTAAGAGTGCGAAAAAATTGCAAAATAAGACGATTTGTTTGTATATTGATTATTTTTTGCCGAAATAATTTGCACAATTCAAAAAAAAGTTGTAAATTTGCGCAGATTTTCGAAAACTTGCGGTGATTTTCACTACTATGGCTACAAAAATTAAGCAAATAACAGAACAGGCAGGCTTGGACGGTCTATTGTTCGGAAGCTGGATGAACCAGCAGGGAATAGATAGTAAACGGCAGTTTGAATACGTCCAAACTGGTTGGTTGGAGCGGATAGCACGCGGCGTGTATAAGATCGCCGGAAGTCATCCGACGCTCTATAGTGCCGTTTCTTGTTACAATACCCAGTTGAATAAACAATGTATTGTGGGTGCAAGAAGCGCTATCGAGTTACGAGGTTATAGTCATTATGTTCCAATGGGTAAACCTATTGCATTTCTTTTTACGGACAACTCCCATAAACTGCCAGAATGGTTACTCCAAGGTCAATGGGACATGACAGTCCGTCACCAGACTACCTCTTTCTTGGGTGAAGACCTGCTTGGCGTAGAAACGCAGATGGTGGGTAGTCGCCTGTTGTTGGTTTCTTCGCCGGAAAGAGCCATGCTTGAATGGCTAAACATGCCGAGCATCAATTCTTCGCTACTGGATGTGTATTATGTTATGGAAATGCTATCAACCTTGCGTCCGGACTTAGTGCAACAGTTATTGGTACGATGTACTTCCGTCAAAGCGAAACGCTTGTTTATGTACATGGCTGAAAAATCCGGCTTCTCGTGGGTAGATGATATAGACAAAACAAAAATAGATTTCGGAAGCGGGCGACGGATGATAGTGCCCAAAGGCAAATATATCAAACAATATGACATGACTATTCCAAGTGATTTAGCAGAATATGAATAATGTGTACCAAAACAAAGTGGAGTTACTAATACGTCTCATGCCTTATGTGATGAATGAAGGCGTGTTTGCCGTACACGGAGGTAGCGCAATCAATCTTTTTGTCAAAGACATGCCACGCTATTCGGTGGATATTGATTTGACTTATATGCCTTTAGCCAGTCGCGAGGAGAGTCTCAACGACATCAATAACCACCTTCTTCACATAGCCGAAGAAGCGAAGAAAGGCATACCCGGACTACATATCGTACCCAAATTGGCAACGTGCAAACTTCTTTGTGAATATCATGGATTTCAAATAAAAGTTGAGGTAAATCAAACCAAACGTGGTATTGTTGGAGGAAATATATTGACACTGCCTTTGTGTAATAACGCTAAGACAGAGTTCAGACTTTCATGCAAGGCACAAATCGTTCCTTTGACACTTCTCTATGGAGGCAAGATAGCAGCAGCTCTATCGCGCCAACACCCACGAGATTTGTTTGATGTTAAGTATATGGACGTGCCTTTATCCGAAGTTCGAGAAGGACTCATCTTTTGCCTTTTAGGTAGTGACAGACCTATTCATGAATCGTTTGCTCCCACTTTGATAGACCAACGTGATACGATGACGAATCAGTTTGATGGTATGACAGATTATCCGTTCAGTTATGAGGATTTTGAGCAAACACGCGCTAAACTGATTACGGATGTGCGTTCGTTGATGACAGATGCAGACAAGCAATTCCTTTTGAGTTTTGAAGCCGGAGAACCACAGTGGGAAGGCTATGAGTTTGAGTATTTCAAGAACTATCCTTCTGTCAAATGGAAGCTGCTTAATCTTGCCAAACTCAAGAAAACTAATCCCGCTAAACTTCAATCCGAAGTAGAACGTCTGCGTTTATGCTTTATGTAGTTGAGTAGTAAAAAATTGCAAAATAAGACGATTTACTTGTGTATGTCAGAAAAAAGTTGTAACTTTGCGGGCAATTACGGAAGTTGGATTTTTGCTGGAAAATTATTTTTATGAAAACAATATATTTTGCAGGGGGATGTTTCTGGGGAACGGAACATTTCTTTCAACAGATTAAAGGTGTTGTTCGGACAGAGACAGGTTTTGCAAATGGGAATGAAGACCTGCCGGAACCGACTTATGAAGAAGTGTATACTGATAAAACGGGCTATGCTGAGACCGTTAAGGTGGAGTTTGATTGCGAACAAGTGTCGCTGGAATTCTTAGTGCGGCTGTTCTTCCGGGCGATTGATCCGCTGTCTCTCAATCAGCAAGGACTTGATATCGGCACGCGATACAGGACGGGTGTGTATTATGTTTCCGAGGAACAGAAACCGGTTATTGAGGCGGTTTTTCAGGAGGAACAAAAGAAGTATCAGGAGAAGATACAGGTGGAATTATTGCCGCTCAAGAACTATTATCCGGCAGATGAGTACCACCAGAAGTATTTGGACAAGCACCCGGACGGGTATTGCCATCTGCCGCTGGAACTCTTCCGGTGGGCAAAAGAACAAAGAATGAGGTCATAAAATCGCGGGGAATTTAGGAATTTTGGAAAATAAAATCGCGGGGAATTTAGGAAAATCGTCAGAAATATTTGCATAATTCATTTATTTTGAGTAATTTTGCAGCGTTTTTATAAATTACTTGCCGATAACCGAGGTAAAAGATGAACAAACTGGCGCAAATACTGACGAAAATAATTGATTTTTTCTATCCGCCGTTTAGGAAAGTGATGTCGGAACAACTGTTTCGTTATGCAGCTTGCGGAGGAGGAAACTTAGTGCTCGATTGGGTGCTATACTTCCTTATCTATAACTTTGTTATAGGACATGAGATTGTCAATTTACAATTCACAATTCACAATATACAATTTACGCAAGCCCTCACTCCGCATATCGCGACGCTGTGTATTGTGTTTCCAATTACGCTGCTGACGGGTTTTTGGTTGCAGAAATACGTCACATTCACCGGTTCAAACCTTCACGGAGCACGACAACTCGGCCGCTACATCCTCATCGTTGCCGTTAATTTGGCGATCAATTATTTCGGTCTCAAACTGTGCGTCGAGATCATGGGATGGTATCCGACACCCAGCAAAATGTGCATCACTTTAGTCACGGTTGCAATCAGTTATTTTGGGCAAAAATACTTTACTTTTATAAAAAAGTGACGTGCGCGCTTGCGTATGTCATTTTTTTTTAGTAACTTTGCAGCCGAATTGCAATTATACATCATTTGATGACAGTAAAAGAAACAGAACACGCCATTAAGTTGGTCAAAGATACCTTCCAACATCAGTTATCCGCGATGTTACGGCTTCGCCGTGTTACCGCTCCGCTTTTTGTCGAGTCGGGGCATGGTCTGAACGATGATTTGACGGGAGTTGAGAAGCCGGTTAGTTTCTATGTACCGGCTCTGAACAAACATTGTGAGATCGTGCATTCCTTGGCGAAATGGAAACGAATGAGGCTTTGGTTCGCGCATGTGCCGGAAGGGCTTGGCTTATACACGGACATGAACGCCTTGCGTACATTCGAAACGCCGGATGACATCCACAGCCTGTACGTGGACCAGTGGGATTGGGAGAAAGTGATCACGCCGGCCGACCGCACTACAGCGTACCTCTACGAAACCGTCCGCCGCATTTATGACGTGCTGCTCAATACCGAGTACATCGTCTGCGAGCACTATTCGGAGATCACGCCGTTCTTGCCCAAAGAGATCTTTTTCATTACCGCTGAAGAACTCCTGCAAAAATACCCTTCTTTGTCGCCCAAAGAGCGCGAATATGCTATTTGCAAGGAGCACGGAGCGGTTTTCATCCACGGCATAGGCGCCAAACTATCCGACGGACAGCCGCACGACAGCCGCGCTGCCGACTACGACGATTGGAGCCTCAACGGAGACATCCTCATCTGGTATCCGGTATTGGAGAAGCCGATTGAACTGTCCTCTATGGGAATCCGCGTGGATGCAGCTTCCATGGCATACCAGCTCCAAACAGCCGGACATGCCGATTGGTCCACACTCGAATACCACAGCCTCGTCCTCAATAACACCCTGCCGCTCACTATCGGAGGTGGTATCGGGCAATCCCGTCTCTGCATGGTCTTGCTCCATAAACACCATATCGGCGAAGTGCAAGTCAGCGAGTGGTCGGACGAAGATAGAGCTTATTGCAAGAAAAACAACATCCAATTATTACAATAAAAACCTGAAAAGCCATGCTCTTACATATCCTTTCATCGAATATGCACAAAGAGGCGCTTAACTTGCCTTTCGAACTGCCTGAATCCTTCTTGTCGGAAAACCAGGTAGTGGCTGTGCTGACCGGAGGAACGGAGTCGCAATTCGTCCAACTGGTCAACGAAGGACTCATTGACTTGCGCAAACCCGTTTATCTGATGGTCAGCGGTCAGAGCAATTCGCTTGCTGCCTCGCTGGAGATCCTCAGTTATATCCGTCAACACCAAGGCGTCGGCAAAGTGATGCGTAACTCTGAGGACACACTCATCTCGGACTCAAGTAAGACTAAAGTAGAACTGATCCTAGACTTTACCGCTTCCCATAAGCTACCCACAGCGCACGAACAGCTTAGGTTAGGCGTGGTTGGAAAACCCTCCGATTGGCTCATCGCCTCGAATGTCAACTACGAGCAAGTGTTCCAAACTTTGAACATCGAGTTGGTGGATATTCCCATCGAAGAAATAAGTTCTCTTGGCGAAGTCGATCCGGGCATGCCGGGAGCTGAGGCTATCTACATGCGGCTCAAAGAGATAGTTTCGCAATATCATCTCCAAGGTGTCACACTTCGCTGTTTCGACTTGCTCACAACGGTCAAGAACACCGGCTGTATTGCCCTTTCCAAACTGAATGATGAGGGTATTCCCGCAGCGTGCGAAGGAGACATCCCGACGCTCCTGACGATGATGCTCTGCAAACGTCTAACGGGCGAACTCTGTTTCCAAGTCAACCCTGCGCGCATACAAGAGAACGGCGAGATCCTCTTTGCCCATTGTACCCTGCCGCTCGGCATGACAGAGAAACACGAATACACCACCCATTTCGAATCCGGCATAGGTGTAGCGATCCATGGCGACCTGCCAACAGGTGACTACACCCTTGTCAAACTGTCCGGAGACTTGAAACGCCTTTTGGCGGTGGACGTAGAACTCGAGCGTTGCCAATTCGAACAGAACCTCTGCCGCACGCAGGTGTGGATCCAAGCCGGGCCGGAAGTTGCGCAGTATTTCCTAACAGACCCTATTGCTAACCACCATGTGTTGATCCGTGGTCACCATGCTAACCAATTCAAAAAGATATGAGTAAACTACCCGAAAACGCCGCAAGGCCTTTAGCACCCGGCGAGCAATACCAACCTATTCTGCGACCCGACAAAGAGTATCCCGAAGTGACGCCGTATAGCGTTTCTATGGGTGTACTGATGGCTGTCATTTTCTCAGCCGCAGCAGCTTACTTGGGCTTGAAAGTGGGGCAAGTCTTCGAAGCAGCCATACCGATTGCAATCATCGCCGTGTCGCTTTCTTCGATTCTCAAACGCAAGAATGCGCTGGGCGAAAACGTTATGATTCAATCTATTGGCGCCAGTTCGGGTGTCATCGTAGCAGGTGCTATCTTCACGCTTCCTGCGCTCTATATCCTGCAAGCCAAATACCCGGAGATGACCGTTACGTTCAGCCAGATTTTCCTTTCGTCGCTTCTTGGCGGCTGTTTGGGAATACTCTTCCTGATCCCTTTCCGCCGTTATTTCGTCAAAGAGAAACACGGCGAATACCCTTTCCCCGAAGCTACCGCCACCACGCAAGTCTTGATTAGTAACGAAAACAACAGCGACGAAGTCGCCAAACCACTTCAAACCACTTCAAACAACGAAGTGCAAGCATCTACGGCAAAGCCGTTACTATGGGCTGCGGCTATCGGCGGTTTGTATGATTTTGTGGTCAGCACGTTTGGTCTCTGGACCGAGCAACTCACTACCCGAATGACCACTTGGGGCGAAACGCTGGCGGAGAAAACGAAACTGGTTTTCTCCATCAATACCTCTGCCGCCGTGCTGGGTCTCGGCTATATTATCGGACTCAAATACGCGGCTATCATCTGCGCAGGTTCGTTCTTCGTATGGTGGGTATTACTGCCGATGATAGGCGCTATGCCCGGCATGGAGACAGCTGATCCGCAGGCACTCTTTACCACGTACGGCCGTAACATCGGTATCGGCGCTATCGCCATGGCAGGTCTCATCGGTATCGTCCGTTCGTGGGGCGTGATCAAATCCGCTGTGTCGCTTGCCGGCAAAGAACTCGGTAAGGGACAAAAGGATCAAGTACAAAGTACCAAGGTTGCAAGAACCGACAGGGACTTGTCTATGAAGTTCCTGTTGCTGGCAATCACCGTGGCTTTAGTCTGCACGCTGGTATTCTTCTGGGTCGGAGTGCTGCATAATTTTTGGCAAGCGATAGTGGCCTTCTTGGTAGTGGTAGTCATCGCATTCTTGTTCACCACGGTCGCAGCCAACGCAATCGCTATCGTGGGTTCGAATCCTGTTTCCGGCATGACGCTTATGACGCTGATCATCGCTTCGGTGATCTTCGTAGCCGTCGGCATGAAAGGAGCCAGCGGCATGGTGGGAGCGATGGTCATCGGCGGCGTGGTCTGCACGGCACTCTCGATGGCAGGAGGATTTATTACGGATCTCAAAATCGGTTACTGGATTGGTTCTTCGCCGTATAAACAGCAGACTTGGAAATTCCTCGGCACACTCGTCTCGGCAGCTACTGTGGGCGGTGTAATGATCGTGCTCAATAAGACGTACGGCTTCGTGGGCGAGAACGCTCTGGTAGCGCCGCAAGCTAACGCGATGGCGGCAGTTATAGAGCCGCTCATGTCCGGTCAAGGCGCGCCGTGGATGCTCTATTTAGCAGGAGCCGTATTGGCACTCATTCTCGCTTTGCTCGGAGTACCTGTACTGCCGTTTGCGCTCGGAATGTTCATTCCGTTGAGCCTCAACACCCCGCTGTTAGTCGGTGGCGCTATCTCGTGGCTCGTCAGCCGCAAGAAAGAGAGCGATGGAGAAGAGGCGGAGCAAAAAGCGCAAGCGCGTCAGGAGAAAGGCACATTGATTGCTTCGGGCTTTATCGCCGGAGGTGCATTGATGGGTGTCGTTTCGGCGATTGTTAAGTTCTGCGGAGCGGATTGGTATCTCGCCGCTTGGGCAGGTTCATCTGCCGCCGAACTCGTGGGTATCGCGGCTTATTTGATCCTGATAGGCTATTTCATCTGGGCAGCTAAAAGAAAATAAAATAACTATTACAAACAACCAATAACAAATTAAAATTTTTACAACTATGGTTTCTTACAAGGAATTAGGCCTCGTAAACACTCGAGAGATATCCCGGCATTCAACTTCAACAACATGGAGCAACTTCAGGCTATCATCAAAGCTTCGGCTGAGACCAAGAGCCCGGTTATTCTCCAGGTTTCCAAAGGTGCGCGTAACTACGCTAACCAGACCCTGCTTCGTTACATGGCTCAGGGCGCCGTTGAGTACGCTAAAGAGCTCGGTTGGGAGCACCCGCAGATCTGCTTGCACCTCGACCACGGAGACAGCTTCGAGCTCTGCAAGAGCTGCGTGGACTTCGGTTTCTCCAGCGTGATGATCGACGCTTCGTCGCTGCCTTATGAGGAGAACATCGCCCTCACCAAGAAAGTTGTTGAGTATGCTCACCAGTACGATGTAACTGTTGAGGCTGAGCTCGGCGTGCTCGCAGGTGTTGAGGACGAGGTTTCGTCGGCAGTTAGCCACTATACCAAGCCGGAAGAGGTAGTTGATTTCGCTACCCGTACGGGCTGCGACAGCTTGGCTATCTCAATTGGTACAAGCCACGGAGCTTACAAGTTCACTCCAGAGCAATGTACCCGTGACCCGAAGACCGGTCGTCTCGTTCCTCCTCCATTGGCATTTGACGTGCTCGACGCTATCATGGAGCAGCTTCCGGGCTTCCCGATCGTTCTCCACGGTTCGTCTTCTGTTCCGCAGGAGTATGTCGATATGATCAACCAATACGGCGGCAAACTGCCTGACGCAGTGGGTTGTTCGTAAGGTATTTGCAGAGAAACCGGGTGAGTTCGATCCGCGTAAGTACTGCGGTCCTGCTCGTGACCTCATGGAGGAGCTCTACAAGCACAAAATTATCAACGTGCTGGGTAGCGACGGCAAAGCAGAATAAAAGCTTTGCGTTGTTTACGTTGTTTGCGTAGCTTGCGTATTTTACGTAAGTTACGTAAACTACGAAAATTACGAAAATTACGAAAACTACGAAATTATGCTTCCTTTCATGACAGCGGAGCAAGCCGCTGAATTGATTCAACATGGTGACGTCTTGGGCATGGGTGGTTTCACGGCTACCGGAGTGCCCAAGGCCGTTCCTTTTGCCCTCGCACAGCGCGCTGAGAAACTGCACGCACAGGGCATCCCCTTCCGCGTGGGATTAGAGACCGGTGCGTCGATGGGTGACAGTTGTGACGGTGCTTTGGCACGCGCGCACGCTGTGGAGTTCCGTACGCCGTATCAGTCGAATAAGTCCATGCGTGAGGAGATCAACGCCGAGGGTACCCACTATTTCGACATGCACCTGAGCCATATGGCGCAGGACCTGCGTTATGGCTTCCTGCCGAAACCAAATTGGGCGATCATCGAGGCTTCGTATGTCGGAGAAGACGGTACGATCGTGCCGGCAGCCGGTGTCGGAATCATGCCGACGATCTGCCGCATGGCGGATAAGATCATCGTCGAACTCAATGAGATGTTCCCTGCTACCATGCGTGGCATGCACGATCTCTATGAGCCGCTCGATCCTCCTTGCCGCCGCGAGATACCGATCTACAAACCCTCTGACCGCTGCGGCTCTGACCATCTGAAGGTTGATCCCGCTAAGATTGCTGCGGTTGTGAAGACCAATCGTCCGAACGAGATTGCGGCTTTCACACCGGTGGATGAGACAACCGCCAAGATCGGTGCTAACGTTGCTGCCTTCCTGGAGGCAGAGATGAAAGCCGGACGTATTCCTGCGTCCTTCCTGCCGATTCAGAGTGGAGTAGGTAACGTAGCCAACGCCGTACTTGGCGAGCTCGGTAAGAACCCGCATATCCCGCCGTTTGAGATGTATTCCGAGGTAATCCAGGATAGTGTGGTAGATCTGATCAAAGCAGGTCACTGTAAGTTCGCTTCCGGTTGTTCTCTGCGTCTTGTGGAGAGCAAGATGGCGGAAGTGCTTGCAGACCTGGATTTCTACCGCGACAAGTTGTTACTTCGTCCGCAGGAGACTTCCAACAGTCCGGAGATCGCACGTCGTCTCGGTATCATCGCTATCAATACGGCTCTCGAGGCAGATATCTACGGTAATGTCAACTCGACGCATGTGTGCGGCACGAAGATGATGAACGGTATAGGCGGATCGGGCGACTTCGCGCGCAATGCGTACCTTAGTATATTCACGACGGCTTCCACCGCAAAGAACGGTGCTATCTCGTCGATTGTACCGATGGTAACGCACCTCGATCACTCCGAGCACTCTGTGAAAGTCATCGTGACCGAGCAAGGTGTAGCTGATCTGCGTGGCAAGAGTCCGCGTCAACGCGCTGAGGAGATCATCAATAACTGCGTCGCTCCCGAGTATCGCGAGATGCTCCGTGACTACCTCAAGATCTCCAAGCACGGCCAGACCCAACATAACCTCTCTTGCGCATTTGCTATGCACGAGGAGTTCATGAAGTCCGGCGACATGCGCAATACCAAATGGGAGAATTACATCCGGTAATTTGTGCCCCGTGGTACTATCGTTGAATAATTATAAACGATTGTATATCAGATGATTTCGAAAACGTAGCATTCACAAAGAGTGCTACGCTTTCTTTATATCTATTGCGTATTTGCAAAAAAAGTAGTACCTTTGCACCGGATTTCAAAAACAAATGAATATGGACTCAACTACGTTTCTCATTATTTTTTGGTTACTAATCGTCTTAGGCCAGCAGATAGCCATTGTTGTTCTGTTAGTTAAAAACGCCCATCTCAAACAACAGTTAGCAGATGCACTCATACGCGAACTAATGTATAGTAAGCAAACACTTGTCCATCAATCGGCTTTGTTAGAGCAGATCCGCCACCAGACTGACCGTCCACACGCTGTGGAGCAGTTGATGCACTCGCACGAGGAACGTATTGCGTCCCTGCGCAAACAGTTTCCTGCGCTGACAGATACGGATGTGCAAGTGCTCTTACTGCTTGGAATGAGAATTGACAATCAAGACATTATACTTTTGTTAGATATGTCTAAACGCACCTATTACAAACGTCGCCAACTCATAGCTAAGCGAATGAATATCGCTACCGAAAAGCTCGATGAAACCGCGCAAACTTTGTTCCATCCTAAATATTAAACCACTATGACTTTTCAACAAAAACGCACGCGTATACGCATAGCACGCGTAATCTTTGATTATTGTTGGGTAATAGGAATATTCACTTTTTCCTATTACTTCGTCTATCCGTATGATATACCGATGATGTTAGGTATATTAGCTATTATATTGCTATGGAGTTTCGTTATGAATCTTTTTGATAAGAAAAAAATACTGTTTGTACCCGATGAAATCGGAAAAAATGAGCTGTCTTCAACTCGTGTAGATTTCAGCAATTCATTCGATTGGTTGGCATTTGTATATATATTGATATGGATATTTTTTGTTATGCTTGTAAGCACATGGGGCAATCATATGGATCAAGTCTTTCAGTATAAATCGCAAGCTATTATGGCAGCAGTCTTTCTATTGGGATTTGTTGTCTGGATTGCTTATTATTCTCGCAACCGCTATGTGATAGAAGGAGAAATGCTCTATATCAAAGAATACGGATTCTTCCGTCCGGTTACAGAGATTCGTATTCCAATAAACCAAATTGACGCAATTTATATCAAAGCACCCTATTCGCCTATCCGCTCGATGTTGGTATTGACTGTTGGCGGTGTAGAGCGGGTGCTTTGGTGTACCACGCATATTATCCCTTTAGCCTCTGCTCTTTCTAAACGCAAACTATAACTGTCCTGCTTCGACTAAGTTGATGATGCGTTCGGTAATTTTGTCTTTATCGGACGCATCATATTCTTCTTTCAGGTCGTTTTTGAAGATTTTGGCGATGAACTGCCAGAAGTTAGCAACGCCTTTGCCTTTGTATTTCTTGATCAACTCATAACTCGTCCGGTCGGTCTCGCGGTCCATGAGTTTCATGAGCATCATTCCCTGGCTTGCATACATGCCGCGGAAGTCTTTTTCGTACTTCTTAAAGAGGTACTTCTCATATGTCTTCCACCATTTCTTCCGTGCTTTTTCGTCCGGCAACTTAGCCAATTCCGCATCGGCGTATTCCATGTCTTTGGTGATCATCTTTGCGTATGGCAGACATTTCTTCACGTCCCGCACGGTGCGCCAATAGAATTTCTCCTGCTTTTTGTTCTTGAACCGCATCGGCGGATAGACCCACACCTCATGCAGATACGCCAGATACACCGTGTCTCCGCCGCGTGTGGACAGCATACACGAATCCAAATACGGTGTCCCGGCAAGCATCGTTCCGCTTACTGCCAGAAAAAGCAATATGTATCCTATTCGTTTCATCCAAATATCTACAGACAAATATCGTGCCGTTTCAATTTGGCTGCAAAGGTACAACTTTTTTCTGAATTATGCAAATAAATCTCTTTTTTTAGGCAGGCGCACCAAAAAACGCTCACGAAGAGCGTTTTTTGGTGAGGTATGGATAATCGCCGATTAGTAGTTGAGGGCGAAGATGACGCGTCCGGCAGAAGGTTTGCCGGTGAGGATACATTGCCCCGGCTCGTTGTGATGGCCCGGCAGATCCGCCAGAGGGATGCAGCGGATGGTTGCTTTCGTCTCATCCTTGATACGTTGCTCCGTCTCCGGCGTACCGTCCCAATGAGCGAGCAGGAAACCGCCTTTCTTGAGCTCCTCTTTGAACTCGTCGTAGCTGTTCACCTCACGGGTGTTAGCGATGCGGAAATCGAGGGCTTTCTGCAGCAGATTCTTCTGAATTTCCTCCAACAGATTCTTCACTGTTTCCACGATTCCATCGATAGAAATCGTCTCTTTGCTCTGGGTGTCACGACGTGCGATCTCGATCGTTCCGTTCTCCAAATCACGGCCGCCCATAGCCAGACGAACCGGCACACCTTTGAGCTCGTAATCAGCGAACTTGTAACCCGGCGTATATTTCTCGTCGGTATCCACTTTGACGCGTATTCCGAGAGCTTTCAGTTCATCTGCAATCGGGTTGAGCTTGACCATCAGTTTCTCTAAATCCTCCTGTTTCTTGAAGATCGGCACAATAACCACCTGTGTCGGCGCCAGATGCGGCGGCAGAACAAGTCCGCTATCGTCGCTGTGGGTCATGATGAGCGCACCCATCAGACGGGTCGAAACACCCCAAGAAGTAGCCCATACATACTCGTATTTGTTCTCTTTGGTGAGGAACTGCACGTCAAAACTCTTGGCGAAATTCTGACCTAAGAAGTGACTTGTGCCTGCCTGAAGCGCCTTTCCGTCCTGCATCATCGCCTCTATACAATAAGTATTAAGCGCGCCCGCGAAACGCTCGTTCGGGGATTTGACACCTTTGACAACCGGTATAGCCATCACATTCTCCGCGAAATCGGCATATACATCCAGCATCTGACGTGCATAATCCTCTGCCTCCTCCTTGGTAGCGTGCGCTGTGTGACCTTCCTGCCAAAGGAACTCCGCCGTACGCAGGAAAAGACGCGTACGCATCTCCCAGCGCATCACATTACACCACTGGTTGCAGAGGATCGGCAGGTCGCGATACGAGCTGATCCAGTTCTTGTACGTGCTCCAGATGATCGTCTCCGAGGTCGGACGGATGATCAGTTCTTCCTCCAATTTAGCCTGCGGATCCACCACTACACCACGGCCGTTCGGGTCGTTCATCAGACGGTGATGCGTCACTACCGCACACTCTTTCGCAAAACCCTCTACGTGCTCTGCCTCACGACTCAGGAACGATTTCGGGATAAGAAGCGGGAAATAGGCGTTCTTTACCCCTTTCTCCTTGAAACGACGATCCAATTCCGCCTGTATCGTCTCCCATATGGCATAGCCATAAGGTTTAATTACCATACATCCGCGAACTGCACTCTGCTCTGCCAGATCGGCTTTGACAACCAGTTCGTTGTACCATTTTGAATAGTCCTCTGAACGAGGAGTTAATTTCTGAAAACTTGCCATTTATCTATACTAATTTATTGTCGAATAAGTAACTCAATTTTGTTTTGCGCTGCAAAATTACTGCTTTTTTTCGACATATGCAAGTTTTTCGGCATTTAAGTTTGTATATATCAAATTTTTTTTGTAACTTTGCAGCCGTTTTTACGGCTTGCAAACGATAAAATTAAAAATATGAAGAAATTTAACGAGTACAAAAGACTTGATTTGGCTGCGTTGAGCCGAGAGGTGTTAGCGCAGTGGGAAGAGGAGGATTTGTTCGCGAAAAGTATCACTACGCGAGAGGGACATCCTCAGTTTTTATTCTTTGAAGGACCTCCTTCAGCTAACGGTATGCCCGGTATTCATCACGTTATGGCGCGTACCATCAAGGACACGTTCTGCCGTTTCAAGACGATGCAGGGTTTCCAGGTCCGCCGCAAAGCAGGATGGGATACCCATGGTCTGCCGGTGGAATTGGGAGTGGAGAAGATGTTGGGTATCACCAAAGAGGATATCGGCAAGAAGATTTCCGTCGATGAATACAATGCCGCTTGTCGCCGCGAGGTGATGAAATACACCCGCGAATGGACGAACCTCACCAAGCAGATGGGCTACTGGGTCGATCTGGACAACCCCTATATCACGTATGACAACAAGTACATCGAGACCCTTTGGTATCTGCTCAAAGAGCTGTACAAGAAAGGCTATCTCTACAAGGGTTATACCATTCAGCCGTATTCTCCTGCCGCCGGAACAGGTCTGAGTTCCCACGAGCTCAACCAGCCCGGTTGTTATCGTGACGTCAAAGACCTCACTTGCACAGCTCGCTTTAAGGTCAAATCTTCAAATTCTCAAATCTTCAAATCTTCAAATGGCGCAGCCACCTATATCATCGCTTGGACGACTACGCCTTGGACACTTCCTTCCAACACGGCGCTTTGCGTCGGTCCGAAAATCGACTACGTAGAAGTGGAGACACCTGCCGGCGACCATATTATCCTCGCTGAGGCTCGTCTCTCGGCTTATCAGAAAGACCTTTGCGGCGTGGACGAAGAAGGCAAACCTTTAGAGCCGAAGATCGTAGCCCGCTACAAAGGCGCAGACCTCGTCGGACTTGAATACGAGCCGCTTTTCCCGTGGGTAAACCCGGGCGAAGGAGCATTCCGCGTCATCCCCGGAGACTACGTTACCACCGAAGACGGAACGGGTATCGTACATATTGCCCCCACTTTCGGAGCGGACGATAAGAAAGTAGCCGACGCAGCCGGAGTGCCGGGTCTATACATGCAGACCAAGAACAACGGACCGCGACCTATGGTCGATTTCACCGGCAAATATTGGCGTGTGGAAGATTTGGACCAAGATTGGTACAAAGCCAACGTCAACGACGAACTCTACCGCCGTTACGCCGGACGTTGGGTGAAGAACGCTTATGACCCGCAGTTCACCATCGACGGAAAGTACGATGAAATCGCAGCTTCTAAAGCTGAATCCCTTGACCTCCACCTCTGTCTCGAGATGAAAGCCGACGGACGCCTCCTCCGCACAGAGAAACATGTGCACTCGTACCCCCACTGTTGGCGTACCGACAAACCCGTCCTCTATTACCCGCTCGATTCGTGGTTCATCAAATCGGCCAAGGCGCGCGATGAGATGATCGCCCTCAACAAGACCATCAACTGGCAACCCGAATCGACCGGAACAGGACGTTTCGGTCAGTGGCTCAATAACCTCAACGACTGGAACCTCTCCCGTTCGCGTTATTGGGGAACACCGCTGCCGATTTGGCGTACCGAAGACGGAACAGAGGAAATATGCATCGGTTCCATCGCAGAATTGTTCGATGAAATCGAGAAATCTGTGAAGGCAGGCTTCATGTCCTCGAACCCGTGGCCGAACCACAAAGTGGGCGACTACAGCAAAGCCAACTACGATCCTTCCGTCATCGACCTCCACCGTCCGTACGTGGACTCGATCATCCTCGTTTCCCCGTCCGGTAAGCCCATGAAGCGCGAACTCGACCTCATCGATGTGTGGTTTGACTCCGGCGCTATGCCGTACGCACAAAACCACTATCCCTTCGAGAACGCCGACGCACCGCGTACCGCCGACTTCATCTCCGAAGGCGTGGACCAAACACGCGGATGGTTCTTCACCCTCCACGCAATCCACACCATGATCGAAGGAACGGTAGCCTACAAAAACGTCATCTCCAACGGACTTGTCCTCGATAAGAACGGCAACAAGATGTCCAAACGCCTTGGCAACGCCGTCGATCCCTTTGGCGCACTCGATACATACGGAGCCGATCCAGTCCGCTGGTACATGCTCACCAACTCCAGCCCGTGGGAGAACCTCAAGTTCGATCCCGAAGGCGTGGATGAAGTCCGCCGTAAGTTCTTCGGCACGCTCTATAACACCTACGGATTCTTTGCCCTCTATGCCAACGTCGATGGCTGGAGTGTTAGTCCAAATCAGACTAGCGAGACACTATCGAGAGAGAATCGAATCGAGGGTATCTCGAGAGGAAAAGCAGACTATGCCGAGATCGACCTGTGGATATTGAGTAAACTCAACTCCCTAATCAAAGAGGTTACCGAAGCTTACGAAACCTACGAACCGACCAAAGCCGGACGTGCGATCTCTGATTTCGTGCAGGACGACCTCTCTAACTGGTACGTGCGCCTCAACCGCAAACGTTTCTGGGGTGGTGAGATGAACGCCGACAAACAGGCGGCATATACAACCCTCTACACTTGTCTCAAGACCGTAGCGCAACTCATGGCGCCGAACGCACCGTTCTATGCCGACCGTCTCTACCGTGACCTCACGGGCGAAACGGTACACCTCAGCACGTGGCCCAAAGCCGATGAGTCCCTCATCAACAAGACCCTTGAGCGTCAGATGTACCTCGCCCAACAAGCGACTTCTACCATCCTTTCGCTCCGTAAGCGCGCCGAGAAGAATGTGCGTCAGCCGCTCCAGAAAGCCGTTATTCCGACGCCGGATCAGGAGACCACCGATGCGCTCCTCCACGTAGCTGACCTCATCAAATCAGAGGTCAACGTCAAGGAACTGATCGTCGTTCCTGCCGAGCAATCGGAGATCCGTCTCGTCAAGAAAATCAAACCGAACTTCAAAGTCCTCGGTAAGAAAGTCGGCGCACAGATGAAAGCCGTAGCCGCTGAGATCAACGCGATGAATCAGGACCAGATCGCTCAAATGGAGCAAAACGGCAATTATCAACTGTCAACTGTCAATTATCAATTAACAGCCGAGGACGTCGAGATCCTGACGGAAGACATGCCGGGCTGGTTGGTTGCCAACAACGGCATCCTCACCATCGCTTTGGATATCGAACTGACGGACGGACTGATAGAAGAAGGTATCGCGCGCGAGCTCATCAACCGCATCCAGAACCTCCGTAAATCCTCCGGTCTCGAGATAACCGACCGCATTGAGATCGAACTCGAGGACCGTCCGGAGATCCACAACGCAGTGCTCCATTGCGGCGAATACATCGCTTCACAAGTCCTCGCTACCAAACTCGAACTCAATTCTCAATTGTCAATTGTCAATTGTCAATTCCTTGAGATGGACGGTTACAACGTAAAAATTAACATCAAAAAAGCATAAATTATGAAGAATATCAAATTTTTACTGATCGCCGTTCTCGGCGTAGCATTGGCAAGCTGCTCTCTCATCGGCGGCGGAGAAAATGAACCCAAATTCAAATTGAAAGACCTGCAAGGGTATTGGTTGCAAAACGGTGACGCTACCGAACATTATGTGCGTTTCACCAACGAAAAAGCCGATGAAACCGACTATTATTACGGGTACGAATGGCACGAAGCGGATTGGAGTGATCCGGACATGACAGCGGAAGAGTTCCTCCTCTGGAACCGCGAAGAATTAGGTCACCCCGGAAACGGATGGTTTAAATACAAATTTGTCGTAACGGATGGTGGACTTCATGAAATCCATTTTATGGATAACCAAGGAGCGGATATACCGAAGTTTGACTATGTTGTTATCAAACTGACCGATACCGAATTGGCATATTACGAGAAAGACAAAAAAGCAAACAAATACACCTTCTCTAAAGTTGTAGCACCGAAATAATGAAACGTGCCCTTAAAATCATAGGTTGGACGCTTCTGAGTATCGTACTGGTTATCGTGGCTGCGGTCACGATAGCCTGTTACGTCATTTTTACACCGGCTCGTCTGACCCCTATTGCGCGACAGGCGGCAGCGAAGTTCGTTACCTGCGAACATGAAATAGGTGAAGTGGATCTGACGTTCTTTTCCACTTTCCCGCGCTTCGGCCTGCGTGCGGATGGTCTGCTGATCATCAATCCCAAAGCCGGTTCACAAAACGACACCGTCGTGGAAGCAAAACATCTCACGGTGACAGTGGATGTAATGGAGTTTCTGAACAATAAGAATCTCCATCTGCATGAGGCGATCCTCGATGATGCCAAGGTCAATTTCTACATCGCGCAGGATGGTACAACCAATATCACCGACATCTTTGTCTCTTCCCCGGACACAGTGGCGGAAGACACATCCGCCTTTGCGATGCCGTTCAATGCACTCAAAGTGGATGGTCTGCGTATCAAAGCGAAAGCCATCACTTTCCTCGATGACAAGGACACAATCTCCGCTTCTCTGGGCTTGACCGAGTTGTCCGCCAAGGCGGAAAGTTGGGACGACATGTTGGTCGCTTTGGATGCCCAAGACGTCTGTGCAAACCTCAAAGGAGACACGTACGCCGATTCCCTCCATGTGGAAATTTTGGCGCCCGTGGCAATGAATCTGGACGCCATGCATTTCGCTTTCGATGGCGCAAGGCTGGCGGTTAATGATTTCAACATCCGTCTGGAAGGAGAAGTCACCATTCAGGATAGTATCGCTATTGATGCTAACGTCAAGACCGACAAATGGCAAATCCAGCCGCTCTTGGCGCTTGTTCCGGAGAAGTTCACCGCTGCCTTAAAAGATTTAGAGGTGGATGGTAAGGTTGCTTTGGAGGCGGATGTAAAAGGCTTCCTGGGCGAAAACGCTATGCCGCAGGTAAAGGCGCATTTGGCTTTGGAGGACGGCGAAGGAGCATATAAACCTCTGCCGTACAAACTGCGGGACTTGGCGCTCGATGCCGATGCTGACCTGCGGTTGAATGAAGGAGAGGTGTCGAATGTAGTCATCAACAAACTGGCGGCCAAGACCAAAGATAGCAAACTTTCCGCTACCGGAGAAGTGAATGACCTGCTGGGAAATATGTTGCTCGACCTGGCGTTGAACCTGGATGCCAACTTGCCGGACTTTGCGTACTTCCTGCCCAAAGAAATGACCCTCAACGGCCGCGCGAAAGGAAACATGAACGCGAAGATACGTCTCAAAGACCTTACAGACATGCGTCTGGAGAAAGGAAAGATCACGGCTGACCTCGACCTCAAAGACATCCATTATGCGATGGATGCGATGGTTGCAGACCTGCCTTCTACACATGCCGTACTCGCTATCCCGAACACCAAACCTTCAAAACCGAAAGTGAATTGGGCACGTATTGATTTGGACACCAAGAGCCTGGATTTCCAAATGGCTACTCCGCTCAAAGCAGCTCTCAAAGCCGCTTCTATCCAGTTGGAAGCAGGAAACGTCCTTTCCAAAGATCCGATTCTCTATGCCGCTGTCGGCTTGCAAACCGAACGAATGGTGGAAGTGGAAATGGATTCCATGGGAGGCACAATCGATGCTCCCAAACTGAACCTATACGCAGAGTATAACACCAAGGACACAACGGTCATGCCGGTAGCGCAACTGTCGCTCGATTGCGATGCGCTGGAAGGATTCTTCAAAGAGACCAAAGCGAACATGGCGGCTTCCAAACTGACGGCCTCCCTTTCCGGCGGACGCAAAGACAAGTCCGCTCCGAGACTCAAAGCTACGCTGGACACCAAGAAAGCCGACATTCGTATGGGTGAGGAACTGAAAGCCAAAGCGGGTTCATTGGCGCTCGAAGTGGGAGCGCGCTACAAAGCAGGAGAAGAGAACGTTCTTCTCCAGTGGAACCCGAGGCTGAAAATCAACCTCAAGTCCGGAGAAGTGAACATCCCGGAGCGCTTGCCCGAAGCGGTACATATTCCTTCCATCGAGTTCAGTTATTCCAACCGCGAGATGATCATTGATAACTCCCGCATCGAATTGGGTAACTCGGATCTCAACCTCTCCGGTAGCGTGCGCAACATAGGCAAATGGTTTCGCCATCAGGAGATCCTCTCCGGCGAACTGAACATCCTCTCGAACCACTGCGATGCGAACCAGCTCCTTGCATGGCTCTCTGCTGATAGCGGTTCCGAAGAAACGCCACAAACAACTTCAAACAAAGCCGAAGGCTCAAACCCTCAAACAAGCGAAGCCCAAATCTCCCCTTCTGAGAAGGGGGCGGGGGATGTATCTCCTTTCCTCGTTCCTAAAGACGTGGACTTGGCACTACATACCAACATGCAGGAGGTCGAGATCTTTAACCAGACGGCTAAGAACCTGCAAGGTGGCATTTTCGTCAAGAACGGAACGCTTATCTTGGATGAGGTCGGATTTGTCTGCCGTGCGGCGAAACTGCAACTGACAGCCATGTACCGCACGCCGAGACGAAGCCACCTCTATGTCGGCTTGGACTACCATATGATTGATGTGGACATAGACGAACTGCTGACCATGATCCCGAATCTCGAAGAGATGGTTCCTATGCTCAGTTCGTTCAAGGGAGCAGCGCAGTTCCATTTAGCCGCAGAAACGTACCTCAACAGCCAGTATCAACCGAAGATGAGTACCCTCCGCGGAGCGGCTTCGCTCACAGGAAAAGACCTCGTTGTGCTGGATGGTGAGACCTTCGACCAGATTGCTAAACTGCTGCGTTTCAAGAAAAAAACCGAGAACCGAATCGACTCCATCAATGCCGAACTGACGGTCTATAAGAACGAGATTGATGTCTATCCGCTCTGCATCCAGATGGATAACTACATGGTCGCACTCGGCGGACGCCATAACACCAACATGACCTTTGATTATGACATCAATGTCCTCTCTCCGATCTACCTCGGCGTGAACGTCAGCGGTTCGATGGATGACCTGAAGATCAAACTTGCCAAGTGTAAGTTCGCCAAGGATTTCCGTCCTCGTTGGTTCGATAAGACGGACACGCAGTCCCTTGAACTCCGCCAACGCATCAAATCCTCTATGGAGAAAAACGTACGAATACAATAACAACTACATCAAACTACTTAAACAATGTCAAACAATTTCAAACCGCTCCTTTTGGGAGCCCTCGCAATGACGATGATTGCATGTAACCAGACCAACCCGCTCTTGGAGCAGCCGAAAACGCCATACGGCGTACCGGCTTTTGATCAAGTGAAAATTGAGCACTATCTCCCTGCTTTTGAAGAGGCTATCCGCCAAAACAAAGCGGAGATTGATGCGATCGTGAATAATGAAGCTGAACCGACTTTCGAGAACACTATCGTGGCACTCGACCGCGCAGGCATGTTGCTCGACCGCGTACAAGGCGTTTTCTTCAACGTCCTGGAGGCTGATGGCAACGATGAGATGAACGAGATTGCAGAGAAAGTGAGCCCGATGCTCTCTGAATTAGGCGATGGTATCATCCTCAACGATGCACTCTTCCAACGCGTCAAAGCGGTGTATGACCAGCGTAACAACCTCGGTCTGAACGCCGAGCAGATGCGTTTGGTCACCGAGACCTATAAAGCCTTTGCGAACAACGGGGCTAACCTGCCTCAGGACAAGAAAGAGCGCCTCAAAGAGATCAATATGGAATTGGGTCTGCTCTCCCTCAAGTTCGGTAACAACGTAGTGGCAGAGACCAATAACTGCAAGTATTTCGTAACCGACGAGGCGCAACTCAAAGGTCTGCCGGAGTCTGCCAAAGCCGCTGCCGCAGAGGAAGCTGCTGCTGCCGGACATCCGGGCGAATGGCTCTTCACTCCGAAGCGCACCTCTTTCACCCCGGTACTCCAGTACTGCGAGAACCGCGAACTGCGCAAGCAACTCCTTATGGATTATACCACGCGAGGCAACCACGATAACGAAAACGATAACAAAGCGGTGATCATCCGCGAGATGGAACTGCGTATCGAGAAAGCCAAACTCTTCGGCTATGATAATCCTGCGGACTACATCCTCGCTGACTGCATGGCGAAGAACCATCAGACCGTGGATGCTTTCCTGCAATCCGTTTGGGCTCCTTCCCTCGCTGCGGCTAAACGCGAAGCTGCCGAGCTCCAGAAGATGATGGATGCAGAGAAAATGGCGCAAACGCCGCACACGGATGATCAGGTTCTGCTCCAACCCTGGGATTGGTGGTACTACGCTGAGAAACTGCGTAAAGCCAAATACGCTCTCGATGAGGAAGAGATCAAGCCGTATTTCGAACTCTCCAACGTCCGCAAGGGTGCTTTTGGTGTAGCTACCAAGCTCTACGGTCTTCAGTTTGAGCCGCTCAAAGACATGCCGGTGTATAACAAAGAAGTGGAGGTCTTCAAGGTAACCGACGCGGACGGTTCGCTCGTCGGAATCCTTTATACCGATTATTTCCCGCGCGCAGGCAAACGCCCGGGTGCATGGATGAACAATATCCTCAACCAATATGTGGATGCCGAGGGTGTGGATCATCGTCCGGTCATCATCAATGTCGGTAACTTCAACAAACCCACTGCAGGCAATCCGTCGCTCCTTTCCATGGATGACGTTGAGACCCTCTTCCATGAGTTCGGTCACGCGCTCCACGGACTCCTTTCCAAAGCGCACTACAAATCCCTCAGTGGCACCAACACCCCGCGTGATTTCGTGGAACTGCCTTCACAGTTCATGGAGAACTACGCTTATGAACCCGAAGTGCTCAAAACGTACGCTTTCCATTACCGGACAGGCGAAGTGATCCCCGACTCACTCATTGCGAAGATCAACGCCGCCGGTAAGTTCAACCAGGGCTTTGTGACCACCGAACTCCTCTCGGCTTCTATCCTTGACATGGATTTCCATGAACTGACTACCGCCGAAGGCCTCGATGTCAATGCTTTTGAGAAGGCCAGCTTGGACAAAATGGGCATGATCCCGGAGATCATTGTTCGTTACCGTCCGACGTTCTACAACCACATCTTCACCACCGGTTACGAAGCCGGCTATTACAGCTACACATGGGCGGCTGTGCTCGATGCAGATGCGTTTGCTGCTTTCAAGGAGACAGGCAACCTCTTCGAGCCGGAGACCGCTAAACGTTTCCGTCACCTCTTGGAGCAAGGCGGTACACGTGATGCACAGGAACTCTATATCGAGTTCCGCGGCAAAGAGGCAGATCCCAAGAACCTCCTCCGCCGCAAAGGTTTCATCGACTAAATCGTCCAATCCTCAATCCCTTGACTCGTCAGACACAAACCATATTATTCCACCTCTTGCCGGTAGCCTTTTGGCTGCTGGCAATAGGGGGTAGTATAGTGCCTCTGCTCCTGTTCTACCTCGGCTTGATCAATCCCGCGGAATGGACAGATAGCAACTACTGGTTGGCATTTGCGGTGGCTATTTTGAGCCTGCTCAGCGTCATCATCGTCCATCGTATTCCACGGCATACCAACTCAGTAGAGCAATGTTTCCAAGTGGCTTTGTTGCTCGGTATCGCGTCCTATTGGTTGCCTTCCGTGGTCTTTCTGATCATACCGATTTGGTTGTACCTTAACTATCAGAACCTCTTCTCCTTCCGTGCTTTTCTCGCTACCCTCATCGGCTTGGCGGTAATAGCTGTTTGGATCGTGGTTTTTAACCAATTATCAATTATCAACTATCAATTATCAATTACCCGAGACCTTTGGTTCTGGCTTCCAACGGGTGCTTTTCTGGTGGCATATATAGCCTCTGTAAAAGCCCGTCAAATTCTGCAAATCCGATAAATTACAACGATATGAAAATCCGATTTCTTATTCTTACCGCGCTTGTTATGACCCTCACGGGCTGTTATTATCGTCCTTCTACTCCGAAAGGCTCGTTTGCCAAAGGAGCGGATGTCAGTTGGCTTAGTGAGATGGAGCACGACTCCGTTTCTTTCTTCTATCCCGACGGGAAAGAGGGCGATTGTTTGGATATCATGCAGTCGCTGGGCATGAATGCGGTTCGTCTGCGCGTGTGGGTCAACCATGCTACCGGTTGGAGCAACAAAGCGGATGTAGTGGCGATGGCTACCCGCGCTGCCAAACAAGGTCTGCGGGTGATGATTGATTTCCACTATTCGGATTTCTTTGCTGATCCAAGCCATCAGGCTATTCCTGCCGCTTGGCAGAACTATACGTATGACCAATTATGCGAAGCCGTTCGCGAACACACATTGGATGTGCTCTATGCCCTCAAAGAGGCGGGTGTCCGCCCGGAATGGGTGCAAGTGGGCAACGAGACCCCGAAAGGTATGCTTTGGCCTGTGGGACGCGTCACAGACCTCAGTCTGCCTCATGAACCCGCGGACGAAGAGCCCGCTGCGAACCATTGGGATGAGTACGCAGGTTTTACCGCGGTGGGCTACAAGGCGGCGAAAGAGGCGTTCCCGGACATCACCGTCATCGTCCATGTGGACAATGCGTACCTCTACCGCGATTGGTTCTTCCGCGCGATGGAAGAGCACGGCGGGCTCTATGACATGATCGGACTCAGCCATTACCCCATGATGACCGCTTGGTCGGGGATCTCCTGGCAGGAAGCTAATCAACGCGCGGAGGAGAATATCCGGGCGCTCATTGCTACCTTCCACAGACCGGTGATGATTGCCGAGATCGGTATGATGAACTGGGGCGAAGGAGCACAATACGACTCCGTAGCCGCCCTCTCGAATGAAGTGATGACGGATTTCCTGACCCGCATTGCCGATATCGATTCGTGCGCAGGTGTCTTCTATTGGGAGCCGCAATGCCACGGAGGATGGCGGCCGGCGGAGTATATTCCGCTGGGATGGGGTGGATATGATATGGGTTCGTTTACGCCGGAAGGACAACCATCACCGGCGATGAAGACCTTGTTGGAGCATAAATAAGCTATGGATTCGGTAGAGCAGTTTCTCTTTTCTCCGTCCATCACGCAGTCTCTTCTTTGGCTGACGATCGTGATGACAATCGGTCTTTGGTTAGGCGAAAAAGCCAAAATCAAGCAGTTCTCCTTGGGCGTCACGTGGGTGCTCTTTGTGGGAATTGCGTTGGCTTCGTGTGGTATTAAGATCGACCATCACGTAGCGCAGTTCGCCAAGGATTTTGGACTCATTCTCTTTGTCTATTCCATCGGCTTGCAGGTCGGACCTTCTTTCTCGCCTTTCAAACGCGGCGTGTTGCAACTCAATATGTTGGCTGCGGCTATCGTCCTTTTGGGATGCGTTTGCGCCATCGTCCTCCATTACGCTACCGGCATTGACATGTCCACCATGACCGGAATCCTCTCCGGTGCTACTACCTCTACGCCCTCCTTGGCTTCGGCGCAACAGGCTTATCAGGACATCACCGGCGCTACCAATCCGGATATTGCTACCGGCTATGCCATCGCTTATCCGCTCAGTATTGTGGGGGTAATCATGGCGATGGAACTCATCCGCCGGGCGTTTAAGATCAGCCTGCCGGAAGAGGAAAAAAGACTGCAAGAAGAGGCGCAGGCTACCAGCGAAGAGCCCCTTTGTGTGGACATAACGCTCAATAACCCGCAGCTCAAAGACATGAACCTCGGAGAACTGCAACGTATCTGCCCGGTGAAGGAGATGGTGGTCAGCCGTGTAATACGTCCGGACGGATCGGATGAGTTGATTAACGAACAGACCGTCTTCCGTAACGGCGACACAATCCGTGTCCTCACCGATCGCAGACATGTGGAGACGCTCCGGCTTTTGGGAATCATGCGCGATTACGACCTGCATATGCAACGGGAGCAATCCGACCACCTTATATCGCGCCGTATAGCGGTCACCCGGCAGGAGTGTAACGGCAAACGGATACGTTCTTTCAATCTCCGACAGCAATACCACGCTACTATCACACGCGTCAGCCGGGCTGGTATAGACCTGCTGGCTACCGATGATATGGTCCTCCAACTCGGTGACCGGCTCATGGTGGTCGGCGATAAGAACGACGTGAGCCGCGTGGCGGAGACTTTTGGTAATGAGCTCAAACGACTTGATGTACCGCATCTCCTCCCTGTCTTCTTCGGAATGGTTTTGGGTATCTGTGTGGGCTTACTGCCGATCCCTTTGCCCGGTATGGGACAGACGTTCAAACTCGGCTTGGTGGGAGGATCGCTTATTGTGGCAATTCTGATCGGACATTACGGACCCTATTATAATATGGTCACTTTCTCCACCACTTCCGCGAACATGATGCTCCGCCAGATAGGCCTGACGCTCTTCCTGGCCGCGCTCGGACTGAGCGTGGGGGAGAACTTCCTGCCAACTCTGACGGAAGGCGGATACATCTGGATCGGCTATGGTTTTATGATGACCGTAGTGCCGCTCTTGGTGGTGGGGATGATAGCCTATAAGGCGCTGAAGATGAATTATTTCAATGTCATCGGTCTCCTCATAGGCTCCATGACATCCGCTATGGCATTGCCGTACGCACAGTCGCTCTCCTCCGAAAACAACCAGGCCTCTGTCTGCTACGCCACCGTCTATCCTTTCACCACGTTCCTCCGCGTCATGGCGGCGCAGCTGTTAGTCCTTTTCTTCGTCTGATCGCGCGCGTACATGCACGTTCCTTACCATTGTACTACAAATCCGGCATGCACGTTGATACCCGCTTGCGCGTAGTACCACGGCCAGCACGCTTTGCCGTTCTGGAAATACGAGCAGTCGCTGCCGCCGTTCGAGGCGTACTTTGCGTCAAAGATATTGTTGATTTGGCATAGTATCTTAAGATCCGGCACGCCCTGTTGACCGCTACACCATTTCTGCATCGGCAAGTTGTACTCCAAATGCACATTGGTCGTTGTATAGGCTTTCAGCGCGGCGGTCTCGTTCTGCGTGTTGTCCAGATATTGCTTGCCGGTCACGTTGGTTTGGATGTTGCCTATAAACCCGGCATAATCGAAGGTAAAGAGGCTCATAGCTGTGATGGTCGGCGAGAAGGCGATCGTGGTCTCTTTGAAGAACACCTCTTTTTCGCCTATCCACTCCCAGTTGTCATCATACAGGGTGATGGTCTCGGTGTAGTTCTGTATCTTGTTGCGGCTCAGAACCAAGTTGCCTTCCCATCGGAAAAAGTCAGTAATTCGTACGCCTCCCATCAACTCCATACCCATGCGGTATGAGTCTTTCACGTTGGTGGTACTCTGTTTGCCAACATCGTTCACACGTCCGGTCAACACCAACTGATTGTCGTAGTCCATATAATAGAAATTGACACCTATATGAAAACGCGAGTGCGCGTACGTGTAGCCTAACTCGTAGTCGAATAACTTCTCCGCTTCCGGCATTTTGCCCACATAAGTCTTTGTCGTAGCATCGTAATAGATATTCTCCGTGTAGTTTGCACGACTTGGCTCACGGTTAGCCAATGCGAACGAACCGGACAACAAATGTCCTCTGTTCTGATAGGTTAAACCGGCTTTCGGGTTGAAGAAATGAAAATCCTTGTCGAACGGCAGATCCATCATACTATCGTCACTGACACCACGCATCGTATAGCGGATGAAGCGGTATTGCATGTCCGCGTAGAGCGATAATTTCTCCTGCGCCTTGTTGATAACCCGCCAGTTGACTTTGGCATAGGTGTTGAAATCCCATTTGTTGGCGCTGTTGCGGTAGTACTCGTAATGGAATGGCAGATGGGTAGCGGAAGGAGTCTCCAGATAATCCAATATACCCCAGTGTGCACCGATGTAGTCATTGGCTGCGGCGCCTATCTGCGCATCTATCTGCTCGGAGATATATTTGGCGGACACCACTGCGCCGCCAAAATGGTTCTCCAGCCATTTCTGGTAAAAGCCGTAACTCTTTCCGCTGTCGCTCAAGCCCCAATAACTGTATTTCTTCTTTTTGTACTGCTCGTAGTCGCCTTTGCCGTGTGTGTAGTGCAGCGTCGCATTCAGGCTCCATTGAGGCGTAAAACGGTGGGTTACCGCTAACTGCACATTCTGCTGACCGTACATGTCCCAGTTCAGCGAGTCGGCAGGGTTGTAACGGCGGTCTTTTCCCTTGAACCCGTAAGCGGTCTCATAATCCACACCTTCCCATGCCTGCGCTGTCTTCTCATTGCCACCGAAAAGACGTCCTACCACCTGGGTCTTCTTGCCATACCAACCGAAATCTCCGTAGTAACTCAGCAGGTCACTATTGGAGTGATAGAGGAATCCGTCGGAATTGACTTTGCTGAATCGCGCATTCGCGACCCATTGACAGGGCAGTACGATATGCGCACTCGCCATCTCTCGGAACGTATTGTACATACCGCCGTTAAATGCCAGCTTGAAATGGCTTCGGTCCGTCTCTCCTCTTTTCAGTAAAGGGTCGTCTGTACGCATGTTCAGACTCGCACCGAAGGAGGCTGACCCGTTCGTACTCGTTCCCACGCCGCGCTGCACGTCAATAGACGAGAGTGACGAACTCATATCCGTCATATTAACCCAGAAAACCGACTGACTTTCGCCGTCATTCAGTGGCACATCGTTAACCGTCATGTTTATACGCGTGTGGTCTGTTCCGCGGACACGGAAATAGGTGTAACCCACGCCCAAACCGTCATCGGAAGTCACCTGCAAGCCCGGTGTTGTACTGAGCAGATACGGTAAGTTCTGACCCGTATTATCGCGGTTCAAATCTTCGTTCTTGACTACTGTGTTAGATAGCGTCGTCTGTTGGACTCGCTTGGTAGATACTACAATCTCCTGGATCTGAAAATCACTCGTGGACAGAGTGTCCACATTCTCTTGCGCACGCATTGGCGCAGACACAGCGAGCGTACTTGCACTCGCAACAATCAACCAAGCTTGGTTGATGAAAAAAGATGTTTGTTTCATTTTCTTTAGCAGCATTACCTGCCCAAGTTCAGCGGGTGTAATCTCAGCTGGAAGCTTTGCACAAGCGAAAAGCACCCCGAATGATTAATAATTATTTTCAATTTGCCTTGCGGCGGACAATCGTACAATTTATATCAATAGAACAATCAATCGTAAATTGTCAATCGTCCAATCGTCAATATCTACAGTCTGTAGCTAAAACTAACATACCATCCCCATTCGCTCATGTACTGGTTTGGGGTTTGTTTATGTTTTACCAAGTTATTCAGACCAAAATCATAGCCGCTCTGCAACCGATACCGGTTCCATTCCAGACCGCCTCCGACGCCCCATTGGATGTTCGCACGCACTAACTCGTCCGCCATTCGGTCATACGGATCGGTCGGAATACCTTGCTTTTTCAGCCAGTTATAAGCACCTTCGCTCAAACGGCGCTCCAGGTAGTCATTCTGCGCCATGCCGATATGTAACTGCGGACCGGTGTAGAAAAACAAGTTCAGCTCTTTCCAAACCGGAATGATGTAAAACACTCTCACCGGAACGGTCAAATTATGCGCCAATACACGGTGGTGGATATACTCCGTTTGGCTCTCTACTGCATCCATACTCCGCCAGTGTTGCTCGTGTCTGCCATACAATAAGGTGTACAGCAAACCCGTCTGCAAGTTGAAATGAAGCGGCAGCTTGAACGTGAAAGTAGCACCCAGACGAACACCGTTCAGATATAGATCCGGGAAAGAGATATTCTGTGCGCGCTGGTAGTCCTGTTGAAAACCCGCCTCTATCCGGTATTCAACGCCGAACGAATACTGCTCCTTCACCTCCTTGTTCGCGTCCGGATCGAAGAACGTGTTATCCTCCAATTGGAACACCGGTTTGCTGCTCTCCTGCGCATATAACGAACTAACGCAGAAAGACAGCAAAATGACGATATAGATATACTGTTTTTTACTCATATGGCTCTTTTGTATCATAAAAACGACTGCAAAGGTACTATTTTTTTACGAAATACGCAAATTTTCTATTTTCAATTTTCATTTTTCAATTATTTTTTGTAACTTTGTGCCCGATTTTGAGTAAAATTGCTAAAAATAGACTTCAAAAATGAATAAAAGCGAAAGAGTATTTGAGATCTTTTCTCAAATTTGTCAGGTGCCTCGTCCGTCCAAACACGAGGAGAAAATCAGCCGCTGGTTGCAGACTTGGGCGGCGGAGCATGGTATCGAGTGTGTAGCCGACGAAGCGATGAACGTCATTATGCGCGTGCCTGCTACACCCGGATATGAAGATCACGAGGGAGTGATCCTCCAGGCGCACATGGACATGGTCTGCGAGAAGAACGGCGACGTGTCCCATGATTTCATGAACGACCCTATCGAAACCTATATCGACGGCGAATGGCTCAAAGCCAAAGGAACGACCCTCGGAGGCGACGATGGTATCGGTATCTCCATGGCGCTTGCGGCTATCACTGATCCCGAACTGCAACACCCGGCTATCGAGTGTCTCTTTACCGTGGACGAAGAGACAGGACTCACCGGCGCGATGAAGCTTCAGAACGGCATGCTCCAAAGCAAACGTCTTATCAATCTCGATTCCGAAGACGATGGCCAGATCTTCATCGGATGTGCAGGTGGCATCGACACCCTCGCTAAAATGCACTATGAACCGGTCAATCGTACATCGTCAATCGTCCAATCGTCAATCGCAATCCGCTTATCCGTAAGCGGCCTAATGGGTGGCCACTCCGGAGATGATATCAACAAAGGCCGTGCGAACGCTAACCAACTCATTGTGTGGTTCTTGGCGCGTATCTGGCCGCAAACGGAGATTCAACTCGCCTCTATCCACGGTGGAAACCTCCGCAACGCCATAGCACGCGAGGCACAAGCCGTGATCACGATCCCTATGGCGTACAAAGAGCAGATCCGCATCGAGTGGAATCATTTTGTGGCGCAGATGGAAGGAGTCTTCGGAGAAGTGGAGAAAGATATGCGTCTCGAGCTCGAAACAACGGACATGCCTGAGACCTTCATCCCTGCCGACAAAGCATACCGTCTTATCATGGCGCTCTGTGAGTGTCCGCACGGCATGATCGCTATGAGCCGTGAAATGCCCGGACTCGTCGAAACATCCACTAACCTCGCCTCCATCAAAATGAAGCAAGAACCTTCCTCCCTTCCCTTTATGGGTGAAGAGCTCTGCTCGATCGGACTGCCGGTGGCCGTCCGTAGAACATTGTCGGGGTTAGGCTCTTATATCGAAATCAACACCTCCCAGCGTTCCTCCAAAGAGCCCTCCAAGCATCATCTCAAATGGGCGGTAGAGCAAGCGCTCTCTTTGGCGTGCGACGAGGTGACACACGGCGACGGATACCCCGGATGGGCGCCGAACCCCAACTCACCCTTGCTCGAAGTGGTAAAAAAGGCATATATGGACCTCTTCAAAGCCGAACCCAAAGTGTTGGCTATCCATGCCGGACTGGAGTGCGGACTTTTCCTCGAGAAGTACCCGTATCTCGACATGGTCTCCATCGGCCCGCAGATGTACGGTGTGCACTCGCCGCAGGAGCGTCTTTCTATCCCTTCCACCGAGCGTTGCTATAACTGGCTCTGCCAAACCCTCCGCTCACTATAATTGTGCATTGTGCATTGTGCATTGTGCATTGTGCATTGTAAATTGTGAATTGTGAATTGTAAATTGTAAATTCCCCACTTTTAGGTATTGCCCATATCCGAAAAAAGCAGTAATTTTGCACCCCGAATGAAAATAGCAGTTGTCGGTATAGCGCAAAGCGGCAAAACTTCCCTCTGTGAAGCCTTGCAACGCATAGCTCCTCAGGGAATGGTCTTTGAGGAGGTGCATGACTTGGACCGGCTCCATAGCCATGCCTATGAGGTCGTTCTGCAGGTCGTCGATGCAACGCGGCTCGAGGAATCACTCATGCTCACACCGCATATCATCGACGAGGAGCAGAAGATCGTCCTCGCTATCGGTCGCTATGATCTCCTTTTGGCAACCGATCACTCCCTCAATATACCCAAACTGCAAGAGCTGATCGGTGTGCCCACTTGCCGCCTCTCCGTCCGCCTGAATTATGGCATGACCAACTGCTTGGAACTCGTCAAAGAGGTAGCCGCCAAGCCGGCTTCTACCGCGCACCCGATCTATCACCTCCGCGACCAGGGAGACGAGGATACCTATGCCGCATATGTACATGGCGTCCTCACACAAACGCTCACGCACGCCAAGGATGACCGGGAACAGACCCGGCTGGAGAAGATCGATAAGGTCCTCACCAACCCCTGGCTCGGTTTCCCGATCATGCTCGCTATCCTCTATTTCGTCTTCTGGTGTACTTTCACCCTGGGCGCGTACCCGCAAGAATGGATAGAAAACGGCATCGACGCCCTCTGCGGATGGCTCACCAACATCCTCGCACACCATGGAGCGGAAAGCCACTGGCTCTCATCCCTCTTCATCGACGGCGTGCTCAAAGGTGTCGGAGCGGTGCTCGCTTTCCTGCCCAATATCATCATCCTCTTCTTCTTCATCTCGATCATGGAAGACAGCGGATATATGGCGCGCGAGGCGTTTATCATGGATACGGTCATGCACCGAGTCGGGCTTCACGGACGCTCCTTCGTACCAATGCTCATGGGCTTCGGTTGCAACGTGCCCGCTATCATGGCGGCAAGGGATATACAAAACCCCAAGGACCGCATACTCACCATGCTCATGGTACCTTTCATGTCCTGTTCGGCACGACTACCGGTCTATATGCTCTTCGTCGATACCTTCTTCCAAAACCACAAAGCCCTCGTCATGATCTCACTCTACGCGATAGGCATTTGTCTCTCCGTGCTCTTTGCTTTTATCATGAAGCGCACCCCGTGGTTCAAACAGGAGAACGACGATACCGTCAACGAGTTACCGCTCTTCCGTCTCCCCAAAGCGCGCAATACCGTCGCACATATCTGGGAGCGTGTAGCCGACTACCTGCAGAAGATCTGTACGGTCATTTTATGGGCATCGATCATCATCTGGGCTTTGGAGTTTTTCCCGACTCAAAACTTGGAAGACTTGGAGAACTCCTATCTCGCCATGATTGGAAAAGCCGTTTCTCCGGTTCTCGGACCCTTGGGCTTTGATTGGAAAATGTCCGTCTGTCTCCTCACAGGCCTTCCTGCTAAGGAAGCGATTGTCTCCACGCTCGCTATCCTCTACGGCGGAGACATCTCTGCCGCAGGTTTCACACCGCTCACGGCGTTCTCTTTCATGCTCTTCGTCTTGCTCTATTTCCCCTGTGTGGCGACGATTGCAACCCTCAGACGCGAAGCCGGCAAAGTCTGGGCATGGTTCACCGTTTTCCATTCCCTCGCCCTCGCCTGGCTCATCTCCTTCCTCGTCTATCAGATCGGAAATATAATTTTAGTGTAATGTTTTATATGAAAAAATATATCTTAGTAGCCTTGCTACTCCTTTCACCCCTTTTAGGGCTAAGAATTGTGAATTGTGAATTGTGCAACGCGTACGCGGCAAAGCCCGATAAGCAGATAGTGGTCCTCTCTGTGGACCTCCATTGCCAGGGCTGTATTGACAAAATCATGAAGAACATAGCCTTTGAGAAAGGCGTCAAGGACATCGTCTGTGACCTCAAAACCAAAACCGTTACCGTCACATACAATCCCTCCAAAACCGACGTCCCAACGCTCCTCAAAGCCTTCGAAAAGATCAAAAAACCCGCTACCGTCGTCCAACCCGCTACCGTCTGACTGAAGTCCGCTTCCGTCTGACCTCTGCGCTCTAATCGCTACCCCCTCGCCTTCGTCCCCTGCGTCGCTTGTCAAAGCGACGTTCCCTATCCCCCTTCGTCCATTAGGTCGGGATTTGATCCCGACATCCCATATCGGCGTCCGTTAATATAAACCGGGCGATAGTATCGTCCGGCTCCCTAAAAAATTAGTTTAATTTGTTAAATTCGTGAACAAAAAGAAAAAAATATTTGCGTATCTCAAAAAAAAGCAGTACCTTTGCACCGAAATTCAAAAATAATATGAAGCAACTCCTTCGTACAGCGTTTCTCGCGCTGATTTGCATCAGTTATTCCCTCCCTGTTTTCTCTTGGGGTCAGGAAGGGCACCGTATTATCTCCAAAATAGCCTATGACAACCTGACCGCAAAAGCCCGCAAACAGGTGGACAAGATTTCAGGCAGACAAGGTATGATCTATTGGGCGAACTGGCCCGATGAGATCAAAAGCGACACGATCTACGCAGAGAGTATCCGGGACGGTTGGCACTACCAGGACTTCCCGGCGGGGATGAGCGATAGTGCCGTCGTGGCTACCCTGACCGACTACCCCAAAGAAGGTGGTAACCTGTTCCGTGCGCTCGACTCCCTCGTCAACGTCCTGACATCGTCTCGACGCTCCCCCGACCCGAAATGTGAACACACCCTGCGGTTCGTCGTGCATCTTACCGCCGACAGGTATTGCCCGATGCACATGGCGCACCTCGATGATAGAGGCGGGAACGCCGTGAAAATGGCGTGGTTCAGCAAGCAGAATAATACCAACCTCCACACCGTGTGGGATACCAAACTGATTGATTCACAGGGATATAGCTATACGGAGTACGCAGAGAAATTAGAGATCGAGTACGCATACCTCAAGAAAACCATCCTCTCCGCCACCGAAGCGGACATGCTGCTCGACAGCTATCATTTGACCGAGCAAATATACGCTTACCAGCGGACGTGGGACGGTAACACATACCATTACATCTACCGCTGGCATATACCCATGGAGCGGCAGTTGTATGTCGCGGGAATAAGGCTCGCCAAACTGCTGAATGAGATATACAAATAAATACATCTTTATGAAAAAAATCTTGTCTTTACTCATGTGCATGTGCGCGGGAACATTATTGTACGCGCAGACACAAAAGGTGACAGGTTGTGTGCTCGACGCCGTGACCGGAGAACCCCTTATCGGTGTCTCTGTGCTCGAAACCGGCACTACCAATGGTACCATCACAGACTTGGACGGTAATTTCGCGCTCAAAGTGAATGAGAACGCCGCCTTGCAATTCTCGTACATGGGATACCGGTCACTCGAACTCAAGTCCAAAAAAGGAGAAATGGGAGTGATCCGCCTGGAACCCGGCTCGTACACCCTCGAGGATGTGACGATCACGAGCCAGCTCGCACGAACCCAGCAGACACCCGTTGCCGTCAGCCAGGTCATGGCACTCGATATAGAGGAGAGGCTCGGTGGACAGGAGTTCCCGGAAGTACTCAAGAACACACCGGGTGTACATGCCAACGGAAACGGCGGAGGATGGGGCGATTCGGAGATCTGGATGCGAGGATTCGATAATACGAACGTCGCTACGATGATCAACGGTATTCCTATGAATGACATGGAAGGAGGAACGGTCTATTGGTCGAACTGGCAAGGACTATCCGACGTCACTACCGTCATGCAGACACAGCGCGGTATGGGAGCCGCCAAACTGTCTGCCCCTACCGTCGGAGGTACTATCAATATCGTCACAAGAGGTATTGACGCTAAAAAAGGTGGAAACGTCCAGTACTCGATCGGTAACGACAACTCCAACAAAATTGCTTTCTCCGTGAGCACCGGACTGACCAAACATAACTGGGCTATCACGGTCCTCGGCTCGAAGACGTGGGGGGACGGTTATATACAGGGTACCGGTTACAGCGGGTATAGTTATTTCGCCAATATCAGCAAGCGTATCAACGACCGTCATCAGTTGTCACTCACCGGTTTCGGTGCACCGCAATCACACTGGACGCGTCCAAACGGAAGCAGCGGTGCACTCACACTCGCTGAATGGAATAATGTTCGCCGATACATGACCGACGGAAAAGACTACAGACGATACAACCCCTCGTACGGTCTGGCGGGAAACGGAAAACAGAAGGGCGCCAATTACAACCAGTATCACAAACCGCATATCTCCCTCAACCACGTTTGGCAGATTGACTTCAAATCATCCCTCTCTACTGCCGCATATGTCTCTATCGGACGGGGTTTCGGTAACACGGCGGAAGCAAGCCCGTACTCACAATATTCCTATTCTGACCTCACACGGGGCGCTTATAACGGTAAGGTCACACAGGTCTTCCGCCGCGCCGACGGTTCCTTTGATTACGAAGCTGTCGAGACCCTGAATGCCAACTCCGCTTCCGGATCACAACTCATCTTCGCCGAGAACAGAAACGACCATAACTGGTATGGACTCGTCTCTACCTATAATAACAAGTTCTTGCAGGGACAACTGGAACTCACAGCGGGTATCGACCTCCGTTACTACCAGGGTATTCACTCTGCGGTGATCTCGGACCTCATGTCCGGCGCTTATTTCATCGACGCAACACGCGTCAACTCAGTTAACCCGGAGAATAACAGCCATCGCAATGACCCGAACTGGGCGTACCAAAAACTGAACATTGGCGACGTCGTCTATCGCGACTACACAGGACATGTGATGCAGGAGGGAGCCTTCGGTACATTGGAGTACACCTCCAAATTCGGTCTCACCGCGTTCGTCAACGGCTCGCTCAACTATACCAGCTACTGGCGCGAGGACCGCTTCTATTACGATGAAGCACACCGCAAATCCGAGACCATCGGTTTCCTCGGTGGTACCATCAAAGGAGGCGTGAACTACAACATTAACCGCTATAATAATGTCTTCATCAACGCCGGCTTCATCAGCCGTGCGCCGAAATTCCAATCCGCTTTCGCTACCGCGAATACCTCACATGCCTTGAACCGATTCGCCAAAAACGAGAAGATCGCAAGCGTCGAACTCGGCTATGGCTTCCATAACGAGTTCGTCAACATCTTGGCTAACGCCTATTATACGCGCTGGATAGACAAGACGATGAGCACTTCAAACGACATCCGTCAGGGCGAAAAAGCGTACATCAACATGAGCGGAGTCGGAGCACAACACATGGGTCTCGAGCTGGAAATCAAATCGCGTCCTACCACTTGGCTCGAATTGAGTGCGATGCTTTCGCTCGGTGACTGGAGGTGGAAAGGAAAGGATGTCATCGGTTACATCTACGACGAACACGGCAATGCCATTACCGCTGACGGAACGCAGACTACACCCTATAGCACCGAACCCGGAAAAGAGCACGCCTGGGCGAAAATCGACATGGAGAATATACGAGTCGGTGGACAGGCGCAGACTACCGCGAACATCGGGGCTACTTTCAAACCCTTCAAGGGATTCCGTATCGGCGCCGAATATACCCTCTATGACCGCAACTACAGCTACTACGCTATTTCCGGATCCAACCTCGTAATCGGCAAGACGGTGAAGATTGTGGCTCCGTACCAATGTCCTATTGGCGGATCTTTCGACGCACGCGTAAGCTACTCGTTCGACTTCGGTACCGTTAGGGCTACCATCGCGGCGAACGTCTTCAATATTCTCGACCAGCATCATATAGAGAAAGCATGGTCGGCGGCAACCGTCACCCAGACCATTGCCGAGAACACGAAGGATAACATCTATTTCTTCTATAACAAAGGACGGCAGTGGAACCTCCGATTCAAACTGCAATTCTAATAAAACATAATAACGAGGATTCTTATGAAAACAAGATATATTTTACCGGCTGTCCTGATCGCATTCTGTTTGGACGCTTGTACGAACTATTTCGATGAGCATATGATGGGCAATGCTAATCCGCCGGTGACGGACGTACGCAACAACATGACGTATGAACTGACCGAAGCGGACTATCAGCAGATCCCCAAGTACCCGGATAATATCGCGAAAGCGATTGCGCTGGATCCGGTGGACTCGACTGGACTGAAGGAACTGCAAGCTATCGCCAAAGAGCTCGCGTTCACCGAAACCGCTTCCGCTGACCTCTATGTTCCCGCACTCATGGATGACAAATTCCCCTATCTCGATAACGGAACAACATGCGACGTCGTCTATACCATGAGGGAAGGAAAATCCAACCGCGTTGCGGACTTCGACGACGCACAGGGATTCGCCCTCACGCGCGACGACTATGAGTTCATCTGGAACAAACGCGGAGCGGATTATCTCACACCCGCTACCGTGACCGGCATTCCGGCATTCCTCTCTTACAAACTCTATAACGCCAAAGAGGGAGACATCGCGCTCCTCTCATATACGTACTCCGAGGACGAACCCGACTCGGCGGATATGTCTGATTTCCTGCCGTACGAACTGAACCTCGGCGACTTGTTGGCGTACCCGGACAACAAACGCCACGCTATACACGGTCTGGTGGGAGAGGTCAAATCCGCCAACTACGGACGATTCTTCATGTGGGACGGAGAGGCGTCCATATACGTCTATGGAGTAACCGACGAGGACGGCAATAAGGTTTGGAAAGACAAGAATATACAGCCCGGAGACTCGATTGTCATCATCGGTCGATATACCACCGAGACGGGAGAACCGCAGATAGTGGACGGTGTCTATCTCTCACACTTCACACCGCAAGCCGGCGCTCCTGTACGACGCACAAAGAAAGCACGCCATTTCAACACAGTCAATGCACTCTACCAACTGACCAAGGACGGATGGACGCTCTACGCCAACGACCAACTCAAAGCCGCTTTCGCTCTGCCACAGGAAGTGTACGATGCAGCGGGAGTAACGCAGATCACCGACCCCGAAATAATCGCCAAATACCTGCGTTCCGCCTATCCTTACCCACAGGACAAAGAAATCTACCTCGTCGCGTATATGGGTAAGAACGGAGCTACTGCCGACGAATGGACTGTCAACGGAACCGATTTCGTGCTCAACAGCGGTTACATCGCCGAAACCATGTCATTCGAGGTCAAACTCAACCGATGGATAGCCAATATCTCTACCTATCTGCAGGCGAAATTCGTCGGAGAAGGACAAGGCAAATTCACTATCCACCATGTTAATCTCGACGGACTGAACTATATCTGGCGCTATCAGGCATCGTACGGCATGACCGCCTCCGCTTATGTCGCCGGCACAAACCACCGGGTCGAGGATTGGCTCGTATCTCCCAATATTCGACTCAAAAAGAGCCTCGAACCGAGACTGACCTTCATGCAAGCCGTTCGGTACGGTAATGTCGTGGACAACCCCAAATGGCTCACCGTCTGGGTAACGAATAACTTCACCGGGGACGTCACTACCACCGAATGGAAACAACTCACCTGGACAGAAGAACTTCCCGACGGTAGCAACTGGGTCTTCAAACCCTCAGGCATCTTCGACCTCAGCGAATATAACGGACAGACTATCGTCCTCGGATTCCGTTACAACACCGACATCAGCGGTATTGACGTTCCCTCTGCACCGACTTGGGAAATTCAGGACCTACTCGTCGCTGAACCGCTACTCAAAGAGGAATAACCCAACTAACATATAGTATTAACCATTTAAAATGTTTAAGCAAATGAAAAAAATCTTTACTTTCGCAGCGATGTGCTTCGCTGCAATGAGTTTGAACGCACAGGAGCCGATCGCCGTCTCTTGCGCAGAAGCTGCTGCCGCTATGCCGGCACAAGCAGATAGTGAGACGGAAGAAGTGTACATCGTTACCGGCTATGTCACCAACACCAATGGTGCAATCAGCCCCTCCCGTACAGACGCTACCATTGACCAGCAGTCTTTCTACATGGACGATGTCAAAGGTTCACAGAAAACCCTGCAAGGCTATTGGTGCAACCTCCCCGGACACGAAGCACTCAATGTCGGAGACAAGATCACCCTGACCGGAAAAATCCTGAACTACAAAAACACTCCCGAGATCAAGAACGGCGACGTTGTGATCCTTGAGCGCGCTACCGTCAAAATCGACACACTCGACGCTTCTGTTTGCGAAGCTCTCGAAGAAGGCGCTTCACTGAATGCCGGAGACTATTCCGACGATATCTTCCGCGTATATGGATGCCTCAAAGGTACCGACCAGGTCAACAACAACGGACAGCATACATTCGAAATGGCGTGCGGAGAGAATTCCTTCAAACCCTATAACTGCAAAGGAGAAGAGGGTCTCGAACTCGGCAAAGGCGACTCTGTTGTCGTTATCGGCAAACTCTATAACTACAATGGCACCATCGAAATATCCAATGGTACCGTTGAACTCATCCAAAAGAGCAGTCAGGAAGAGATTATCATCCCCGTTACTGTAAGCGAAGCTACGGATATCGCTATGGCGCTGGAGAACGGCAAAAGCACCGACAGCCGCTATGCAATAACAGGATATGTGGACTCCATCGCTATCGCTTACGACGAAAATTATGGTAATATCTCTTTCTTCATGACAGACGATATGGCTACTCCGACCTACGATTTCGAAGCATTCCGCGTCAAAGTAAGCGCAGAGGATGCCGAGAAAATCGTTCTCGGTGCAAAGGTAACCGTTACCGCTGCGCTGCAACACTACTACAAAGCCGGTGACCAAGAGAAAGAACTGCCTGAAATCAACCTCGCGGAAACCGTTGCCGGCGGTACTCTCGTCTTCGAGGATGAGCAAGGTGTAGAGAACGTTTCCGGAGAAAACAAAACAATCAAACGCATCGAGAACGGTCAGATTCTCATCATCCGCAATGGCGTCCGCTACAATGCTGTCGGCGCAATCGTCAAATAACCATTGACCTCTGCCCCCCCGGACTCTGACACCCGGACACCACTTTTTTAACGATTGTACCTGTTCCCGTTTCAACACCGGGCAGGTACATTCGTTTTTTATGCCTTTTTCTGTGTTAACGGCAGTCGGGGGAGATACGTATTTGGAAATCGGCTTTGTCCGTTGCGTACCAGACGCGGCTGTTAAAACCGTCTTTTTCTTCATGCCAGTAGCCGAGTTGCTCGGGCGTAAGGGTGAACGTGACGGTACGGGTCTCACCGGCAGGAATGAAGATCTTCTCAAATCCCTTGAGCTCGCATATCGGTCTTGCCAAATCCCCGGAACGCTGGTGTACATAGAGTTGCGCTACTTCGTAGGCATCGTACGAGCCGGTGTTCCGGATGGTACACGAGACCGTGTACGGCTCGTCGTCCGGACTGACAACTAACAGACCATTATCACCGATAGACCCTCTTTTAGACTCAATGACTGTTTCACCATATTCGAAAGTGGTGTAACTGAGTCCGAATCCGAAGGGGAATAGAGGTTCTACAACGGACTCTAACCAATAGGACGAAGCGCCGATAGAAAACTGTGGAGCACCGACGGGTATATCATCGAGCAGCACGGCATTATCAGCACAAGGACGTCCTGAGTTGAGACGGTTGTAATAGAACGGAATCTGTCCCACCATCTTCGGGAATGTCATGGGCAGTTTGCCGGAAGGAATGGCTTTACCGGTGATGATATTGGCTAAACCGGGGCCTGCCATCGTACCTCCGTGGAAGGCATAGAGTACCGCATCCGCCATCTCCATTTCCTTGCTGATGGTGAGCGGTCTTCCTGCCATGACGATGAGCACGACGGGCTTGCCGGTTGCTTTGAGCGCTGCAAGCAGTTCGGTTTGTGCCCCTGGCAGAGAAAGGTCTGCGCGGCAGCGGGCTTCGCCGGAGAGAATCGCTTCTTCACCTGCGAAAAAGAGAATCACATCTGCTTTGCGGGCAGCCTCAACCGCTTTCGCAAAACCGCTTGTGCTCTTATCGCGGCTATATCGCAAGCCGGGAGAGTAGGTAATTGATAATTGAGAATTGACAATTGATACTTTTTGGAATGCCATAAGGGGGGTAACGGCATGCTCGGGTTCGCCGTCAAAGACCCATGTACCGAGTTGCTCTTTGGGCTGATCGGCAAGTGGACCGGTGATTAATATATTAGAGATTTGAGATTTGAAATTTGAGATTTTATTAAAGGGCAGAATACCGTTGTTCTTAAGCAGCACGACACTCTGTTCTACCGCTTCGGTTGCTATGGCAAGGGCTTCCGACGAATAGAACGTGGGTTCTTCTTCGGGCACATAGGGATGCTCGAACAAACCCAAACGGTATTTCATCCGAAGGATAGAACGCACACAGTCATCAATCATGGATTCCGGGACTTTTTTCTCCTTTACAAGCTCAGCAAGATGTTCATGGTATATCTCTCCCTGCATGTCCATCTCCATGCGTGCGTTGATGCAACGCAATGCCGCCTCTTTGCGGTCAGCGCAGAGCCCGTGAGGAATCAGATCCATGCCGCTACCCCAATCGCTCACTAATAACGCATCCGAATGCCAGTCGTTGCGCAAGATATCGATGTTCAGATGTTTGTTGGCAGACGAAGGCAATCCGTTGATGGTGTTGAACGAGCACATGAGACTCATAGCCCCTGCATCGACCGCTGCTTTGAACGGCGGCAGATAGACATCGCGCAACTGCACTTCGGGTATCCATGTAGCGTTATAGTCGCGTCCTCCTTCCGTAGCCGAATAGCCTGCAAAATGCTTAACGCATGCTGCCATGAGGGGGAATGATGATTGGTGATGGGTGATGGGTGATTGATAGCCTCGTACGGTAGCAGCGGAAAAGGCGGATGCCAGATAAGGATCTTCTCCGTAGCCTTCCGCTACGCGTCCCCATCGCGGGTCACGCGCCACATCCACCATGGGGGAGAAAGCCCAACGAATACCGTCTTGATAGGCCTCTTGCGCCGTTAATTGAGCGGCATGCTCAATGAGAGCCGGGTTCCAAGTAGCTGCTTGCCCGAGGGGGATAGGGAAGATGGTCTTATACCCGTGAATCACATCGCGTCCCGCAATGAGCGGAATACCCAAACGGGTCTCTTCCACCGCCATGCGTTGCAGGCGGTTGACCTCTTTTGCACCGATGCCATTGAGGATAGCACCTACTTTGCCTTCGCGGATCAAGGTTTCCTTTCTCTCGGAGTCATATGAAGGGTCAAGTTGGTTCATTTGACCGATTTTCTCCTCCAAGGTCATTTGCGAAAGGAGATTTTCTACAAAACGATCTTCGTCGCTTTGTGGCGCGCAGGAGCACGCTACCAGCAGACCTATACCGAATATCGCTGCACGATAGATGGATCTTCTCATAATTCTCAATTCTCAATTCTCAATTATCAATTATCAAGCGCATCAATGCCGGCGGTGAGGGCAAAGAGGGTGACATTCCAGTTGATGGTAACCTCGTTGGAGGCATAGGAAGGCTGATAGTCCAGATAACTCTCGTCTGCCGGTACGTTTTCGGGGTACTTGACCCCATCGGTGGCTGCATCCTGTCGAGCGGGGTTCGGCCCTCCGGCAAGGAAACCGGGGAGAGTTCCTTTGGAATGCGAATAAGATAGACGATGATGCGGATCTTTGGTAGGATGCGTACCAAATCCCGTCACGTAGCAGAAGCCCGTAGCGTTCTGGCCGAGCACGTAGTTGAGACAGCGCTCGGCATTGATGAGGTATCGTTCATCGCCGGTCATGCGATAGGCAAAGAGACATTCCACGCCGCGCCAACAGCAGCCCTCCGAGTTACAGCCCCAGAAGAAATCCGATTCGCGGTTGCCGTACGGCGAACGGAAAACGGAGAGTCGTCGAGATAAGGCGCAAGGTAAGTTAAAAGAGCGTCGGCGTCGGTCTTTCCTTGCAGAAGAAGCTCGAGGTACGCCAATTCAGCTACATTGCCCCATGTTGCCGGAAGATAATACTTGCCGTCTTTGGCAAGGGTGTTAGCAATAGCACCGGCATGGTCTTTTACATTGGCTTTGTATTGTTCGTCACCGGTGAGCAGATACAATTCTACCTCCGCCCAATAAAACTCATCGTTCACATCAAAATCGTCATACGCACCGGTGGTGATCTCTACCTCTCCGCATTGTTTCATCTCTTCGTTCTTAGCCCCATGGGGGCACGATGTGCTCGCAAACTGCGCATTCATCTTCGGCTGATCGTAATAGACTTCGGGGTGATCAACTGCCCAAGAGTATGCTTTTTCGGCTGCTTCTTTCGCTTGCGCGGCAAAGTCCGCATCGTACGGAGCATAGACGCGTGCAGCGAGCGCCATAGTCGCCGCAAAATCCAGCGTAGCCGCAGTCGTTTTCATCACTACATACCGGGGCTTTTGGCATTGATCGGGACGGATAAAACCCTCAAAAGCCGGCTCTGTCAACTTATGATAGACGCCACCGTCCAGATCCTGCATCGTCATCATCCAACGGAGGTTATACATCGCCTCCGACAACATATCAGGAGATTGACGATTTGACGATTTACGATTTACGATGGATTCGGGGATGTTGAGATAGAGGGTGTCGTAGTAGGCTTTGTTGAATTCGTATGCCATGAGCCAGACGCCCATCGTGAAACCGGAGTTGACGATGTATTTGTTATAATCGCCGGCATCGTACCAGCCTCCCGGGGAGGAGATGACCGTTCCTGCAGGGCGCTCATCGGTAGCCGCCGAAGCATGAACAATCACATGATCATCCGGGTGTCCGGCAGGGCGCGCATATCCCTCCGCATAGGGTTCTTCGGTAGCCATGGAAGCCCGCTGATGGTAGTAGGCACGAAGCGCCTGCCGTGTTAACTCACGATATGGCCTATTTGAAATTTGAAATTTGAGATTTGAAATTTCAGAATTTTCCACATAGAGGGTATATTCTCCGGGGGCGGTTAAGTCCGAGAAATCAACGATCTGGCACGGTTTGCCGGAAACGGGGTTAAGCATCGTCCCGGATGCTTCTCCGCGCCATACGGTATCACCTGCTATATTTAAAATATAGCAATTTGATGATTTGAGGATTTGAGGATTGGAAATTGGAGATTGGAGATTGGAGATAACGATCGTTGCTGTTTTCTCCTGGTCCGGCGCAAAGCCTACCTGATTGAGGCGGATAGGACCGTTGTCGGGGTTAAAATGGTTGCAGGCAACCAACACAAAAGCGCATGCCAAAAAGGCAGCGCTTTGTGTAAATCTGAAATGTGACATATGCAATGGGTTATTGGTCATTTTTTCAATGGGAATTTATAGGCAAGGAAAGCCATGATACATGCAATCGCCGCTGGGAAGAGGCTGAAGAGCGCCCAGACCATGGTGCGTACGGACTGTTCATCGGTGATGGTAACCACCGTCTCACCGGTCAGTATATCCGTTTCTGACACCAATCCCGCTACGCCCAAAAGGAAGGCGATGAGACTGGCGGAGATAGCTCCGCCAAACTTCTGCGCCATCGTTCCCGAGGAGAAAATCAGTCCTGTCGAAGAACTGCCGTATGTGTCCGTAGCATAGTCTGCCACATCGGCGTACATGGACCACAAAAGCGGGGAGTATAGTCCCGCACCTACGGAGGTCAGCATCGAGACCGCAACCATCACCCATATATAGCTCGCGTCCATGGGAATGAAGAAGAATGCTATCGAACAAACGGCACAGATGACCGAAGCCCAAACGAATGCCATGCGTTTGGAACCTACTTTGCGGGTAAACCACGGACTGACAGCACCGAAGATCATGCAGGTCACTTCGCCGAACGCCATGAAAGCGGTGTAGTTGATGATAAACCGGCCTACCGTCACATCGCCGTCAAGGCAGTAGGTGAACATATATCCTACCACGGCATAACGGAAGCCGTTGAAGAAATTGGTACACACCGCCACAAGGGTCATATAGACCCATGGTTTGTTGCGGAAGAGGTCTCCGTACTGCTTGAAAGAGAATTTCTCAGCGCGCACGGGTTTATGCCGCTCTTTGGTCAGCAATCCGCATGCCAAGGTCATTACCATGGCCAGCAGTCCGAAAACCGCTCCGACCACGGCGTATTGGTGTTGAGCCGAGCCGCCTGCCCATTTCTGCACCATAGCAAAAGTCAGAAGCGTCACAAATCCCATCGCGTAGGCACCTACCATACGGAAAGCGGAGAACTGATTCCGCTCGTCGCTGTCTTCCGTCATGACGTTCAGCAGCGAACCGTACGGCACATTGACCATCGTGTAGCACACCATCATTAATAGGTAGAACCCATACGCCCATACGCGCTTACCCGTCATGCCTAATTCCGGCGTATAGAGGAGCAGGGCAAAGACGATACCAAAAGGTATAGCTCCGAAGATCAGCCACGGACGATATGTTCCCCAGCGGGATTGGGTGCGGTCTGCCAATGAGCCCATGAGGGGGTCTGTCACCACGTCAAACATACGCGCTAATAGCATCAGCGCCGCTGCATCCGCAAACGTCAGACCGAACACATTGGTGAAGAATAGCGGAAACGCTACGGACATAATCTTCCAGGTGATGCCGCCGGAAGCGGCATCACCCAAAGCATATCCGATTTTTTCTCGTAAAGGAACCATATTGATGAACACTTTTCCGATTTTACAATGAACACTTTTCCGAACTGACGATTTACTTGAAGGTAACTTTGGTAATTTCCAGGCCAAAACCGGTTATAAGTGCTTTGCCTGTCTGCTCAACAGCCGCCTTGCCTGCTTCGTCATAAACGAAGGTGTAGGGGTTCGGTTGACCTTCCATACCATCCACTTGCGGCAACAAATCATGGCTCCACCAATCATCGGTGATACGGAGAGCATGATACTCAGCTTCCGGTACATTGAAATAGACGTAAATTGTCGAACCTACCGGTACATCCTTCATCATATCTGCCGTCAGCTCTACTTTGGAGTCGCCCCAATTGGTAACGCACGAGCCTTCCCAGATAGTAGTCTCTGAGCTCACGGTAGTCGTTACTGCATCTACCAGACCTTCGTCGGTGATGAAATATACGCTGGATCCGTCGGCATTCTTGATGGAGAGTTTATGGTCGCCTACCTCTGCATTCGGAGCGGTGAAGGTGATGGATGAAGCGGTCTTGGAGATCTCGGTGATCACCGTCTCGTCCACTTTGACCGAAGCTACATTCTCTAATTTGATACCGGTGATAGTCCACTCGGCACCCGGCACGAAAGATGCATAGCCGTCCAGCGCCACGGAAGCGTTGTGTACATGGATCTCACCTGCGCCGTAAATCTTGCCTTCTGCATCTTTGAAACGGACATAGTATCGTCCGTCCGGCGTTTCCGGCAAACTGATAGACAGTTGTGTATCGGTAGCGCCTGCCTCCGGAGAAAGGGTGTGTACCACTTCCTTCGCGTAGATGTCTTTGGATAGAACTACCTTGCTCACTTTGCTCAGGTTCTTTCCTGCCAATGTGGTAGGATTTCCCGGCACGCAGTGCCGACCGGCAGACGGAGTAGCGGATGCCGGATCGGTGTCATACGGATTCACGGTTACCGAACCTTTACGCTCGGTGCGCTTGCCTGCTTGTGTCACAGCCTCGATAACAAGCTCGTAGTTTCCGGCAGGGAAAGTCATTTCTATCTTCAGACCGGTGAATACCAATGAGCCATCGAGATACCAGTTCACCGTTGTATAATTGGACGGAGTGACGGTAACAGAATCAAAGAGCGGAGTATCGGGGTTCGCTAAATTATAGGTGAACGAACCGGTTCCGGACTCGTTATACGGCTTGAGAATGAGCGGTGCATCGTCCGGTGATTGGGTGTCAAACGGAGTTTGTTTCTCGCAAGACGTGAACACAACCGCCAAAACAGCCAAATATATCAAATACTTTTTCATAACGGAATATTTTGTAAAGGTAACAATGGTTAATTAGTATTGGTACTTGTCCCACCAAAGCGGAGCATGCCATGAGTATCCGCCGGGTACGCGTGTTTTGGCCGCCTCATACGCATCTTTGCTGTATGTTTCCTCTTTGACCGGATAGCACAAACGTACAGGGATAGCCGTGCCGTCAATAAGCGGGTTCTTGGTGTTCGGAGCTTTGAGTCTCGGATAGTCCGAACGGCGTACATTAGCCCAAGCCTCTGCGGGGTTGTGGAAATGGAGAATCCATGCCTGTGTGTTAATCTGCATCTTCTGCTGCTCGGTACTTGCGCCGAAAGCAATAGCCGGTTGAGCGATATACGCAGCGTATTCAGCATCCGAAACGCCGGCACATCCGTATTGGTCAGTCAGGAAATTCATCGCCTCGCGAATACCGGTCTCATAATAAGCTTTCGCATCATCTGAGGTCCAACCAAGGATTGCTCCTTCAGCGCGGAGGAAACATACCTCTGCATACGTCATGATAACACCCGGGTTGTCGGAACGAAGGAAATTATTGGCTAATTTCGGCTTCATCCAACGAGGGTTCGAACCCGGATTATAACCGGGATGAGCACCTTGAATCTCTGTAATTTTGTCTGCCAACGGGCTACCCGGAATTTCCGTATAGGTAGGCCAGTTATCCCATGAGAACTCACCCGGAGCGACAAGCGATATGAGAGCCGCTGTCGGGTTCGCTTCCTGCGTTGCAAGCATCGCGTCCGTCACGTCAATACGGCCGTCTGCGCTGGAGAGAGACATATAGTCATCAATATAGAAACGGCAGATAAGGGTAGTACGCGGGTCTTTGTTGTCATAGAGCTGGTTCCAGAGCGTCTCGCATATATACGAGGGGTTGTTGGCTGGGTCGTTGCCATAGAAATATTTCGACATGGCATTGCCGCGGAAGTCACGGAACGACTCCTGACCGAAACTATAGGTCACATTCATGTGTTTGACGCATGCGTTATCAGAAGCACTCTCCATGACTCCGTCCGTCAGGGCAGCGTTGAACTCTTTCTTCGCCAACTCAGGAGCTACATCCGACAAACGCATTGCATAGCGCAGACGAAGAGAATTGGCGAAATGGCACCATGCCTCCAAATTGCCGCCGAGCATAGGATCGCTCGTAATGGCACCGGCTTTGACATCAAACGATGCGGAAGCGGCTTTCAACTCGGTAAAGAAGAACGCATAGAGATCTTCTTGTTTGTCGTATTTAGGCTGGGTATTGCCCGTGAAATAACCCATTCCCGCTTCGGTAAACGGTATATCGCCGTAGAACTCCGTCAATAACCCGCCTACATATACGCGGAAGATGCGCAACGCAGCGTTTATATTCGCCTGTGCAGGGTCTGATTTGGTCTGCTCAATGGCATCCGTCAGGTTGCGGATGGCGCCTGCGTAGAGGTTAGCCCAAGGGCGGGACATCTCGTTATCATCCATACGATGCTGACCGCCGTAGTTGGTGGTGTTCCAGCAACCCATCAGATGCTGGGTGAACGCATAGGTGTAGAGACGATGTACGTCCACATAGTTCATATCGCCGAAGATCTGCAACTCGGCATAACTCAACTGCGAAGCAGGGTTGATACGGGCTGCTTTGGTCGGGTCTGTGTTAATCTCCTCGTAAACCTTGTCCGAGCAGGAAGCGAGAAAACCTATGGCAGCGAGTATAATAAATAGTTTCTTTTTCATAACTATAGACTTAAAAACTGTTAAACTTCTTTAAACTCTCAACTTTCCACTCTCAACTAAAATTTGATGTTGAAATTCAGACCGTAACTACGACGGCTCGGGAGAGAACCGTACTCCAGACCAAGACCGGAGGTGTTGTATTGTGCATCGGGGTCGATATCTTTGATATTCTTCCAAACGATGAACGGGTTGCGCGCTACGAAGCTGATACCTACGTGCTTCACAATACCTTTCTTGTCAAGCCACTCTTTCGGGAAATCAAGCGTGAGAGTCAGTTCGCGGCATTTGATATAGGAGTTGTCGTAGATAAAGAGCTCCGGTGATTTGCGGGATACCTCATACCAGTAGTCTTCGGGGTTGATGTAGATGTCATTATCGCGATAGGTACCATCCCCGTTGTCAATAACGCCGTCCACGAGATAACCGCCCGTAGCTTTCCATCCGGAAGTAACGCCGGCTGCTTTGCGAGCCTCTTCGGATGCGTACCATTCGGCACGGCCGACGAGTGTCTCTTTCGCTTTACCGGTCTCATAAGCCGAACGCTCGGACATCGAGAAGATGTTTGCGCCTACTTTGACATCAAACAACGCAGTGAGGGCTACCATCTTATAGCGCAGAGTAGTACTCAGACCGCCGGTCCATTTCCATTGGGCGTTACCCAACACTTTGTTCTCGGTGGTAAAGTTAGGCAGACCGGTGGTGGCATCAACGATGACGCGTCCTTCAGCATTGCGTGCCAATGCAGGACCGCAAATAGCACCGTATTCCTCACCCTCACGGGCGGCTACATAGACGTTACACCAGGTCGCTTTCGTCAACTCCAACTCGCTCGTTCCTTCGGTCAGTTTGAGCACCTTGTTGTTGTTCTTCGACCAGTTGATACCTAAATCCCAAGTGAAGTCTTTGGTCTGCACAAGGCGGGCACCGAAGGTTACTTCAAAACCTTGGTTGAGAATAGCACCTGCGTTGATCATACGATAGTCATAACCGCTGGTAGGCGAAACCGCCATACCGATAATCTGATCGCGGGATGTCTGATGATAGAAGGTGAAGTCGAGGCTGATGCGGTTGTTCGCCCATTTGGTCTCGAAACCTGTTTCCCACGAACGGGTACGAGTCGGTTTGAGGTCGGCATTGGGAATAGTATTGCCGTAGATAGAACCGATGGTATAACCCGGATAGCCGAACTGCGATTTGGTATAGCGCAGACCTAACTGATACGGGTCGGTATCGCTACCTACTTCCGCCCAACTCAGACGTACTTTACCATACGGGAGCACTTTGCGGTTGGTCTTGATCAGCTCCGAGAATACCCACGAACCGCTCACGGAAGGATAGACATAGAGGTTCTTGCCGCTGGCGAGCGCCGAAGACTTGTCTCCGCGGACGGTAGCGTCCAGATAAATCATATGACGCCACCCAAGGTTAGCCGAACCGAAGACAGACACGATACGTTTGTTGTAGGTAGTCTCTTCTACTGACTGTTCTTCAAAACTAGACATTGCCACCACTTCCCGTATGCCCATATCGGTACCGGTGTTGATCACAGTCTGGTTATGTACATCATAGATATTCGCTCCGGCTGTAGCCGTGAAATCGAAATCACCCCAACTGTCTGTATAGATACCGAGGAACTCGGCATTGATCATTCGGTTGTTGAAGAAACTGTTCTGCAAACGACCGGATTCATAACCCGGTGTGGTAGGATATTTGAAGTCCGAAAACTCGAAACGGTTGAGTTCGGCACCTACCGTTGCTTGCACTTTCAATTGCGGAAGGATGTTATACGCCACCTTTCCGTTCATACGGAGCAAGTGTTTGTAGGATTGGTTTTTATTCTTATAGATATCCCAATACGGGTTCACGTTATAAGGATCCATACCGTTCCAGTTCTGATATTCGCCATTGGCTGTCTGATAATTCTTCAGCCATGACTGATCATACGTGGTGGAAAGGGTCATGAGGTTTTTACCGACGTTCGATTTGTCGTCGCCGAGAGCCGGACGGTTCTTTACGTTCTCATGTACATAGTTCACGTTGAAGTCCAGATCCACGGGACCGAGGCTTGTATTGGCACGCAGCGTCAGGTTGTTACGGCTCATGTTGGAGTTCGGCAGAATATCGCGGTTGCGCATGTCCGAATAAGAGAAACGCAGACCTGTCTTGCCCGTATTCATGGTTACAACCGCCGTGTTGTTGGCTGTCAAACCGAGTTGGAAGAAGTTCGCCGTGTTGTTAGGAATGATCAGAAACGGATGCTCCTGACCGTCGTAATAACGAAGCATCAGACCTCCATCGGCTTTCGGTCCCCAAGACTTGTTGGTATTGCTCACGGCATCTACGTTGTATTGACCGTCAGAACCCATACCATAGACTTGCTGGATGTTATCCCACTTGCTCAACTGGCTATCGAAAGTGAGCGTACCGTTGTACTCAACGCCCCATTTGGAATCGCCGGTTGCGGCTTTTTTTGTGGTGATGAGGATCACACCGTGGCTGGCACGGCTACCATAGAGAGCGGCTGCTGCAGGACCTTTCAGCACAGACATAGACTCGATATCGTCCGGGTTGACTGCAGAGATACCATCACCTAAATCGTAACCGCCTTCTTTGCCGGCAGAGCCGAAATTGGTGTTATCCATCGGCACACCGTCAATGACGTAAAGCGGCTGGTTGTTACCGGTCATCTCGGTTGCACCACGGAGCACAACGCGCGTTGAACCGGAAGCACCGCCGGCGGTCTCCGATACAACGAGACCCGCTACACGACCTGCCATAGACGTAGCGGCATTCGGGTTGCCGGCTTTCGTCAGATCTTCGCCTTTCACTTCGCCTACCTCGTAACCTAAGGCTTTGCGGTCGCGCTTGATACCCATAGCGGTTACAACTACTTCGGAGAGTACCTCGGTGTTTTCCGACATCGTAATGTGAATAGGTGCACCCGTCACTTTGATGGTTTGAGAGGTGTAACCCATGTAGGAGAATTCCAATTCGTCTCCTACCTTCGCTTCAATAGAGAAATTACCGTCAAAATCGGTAATGGTTCCGACGGTGGTGCCTTTGACGAGTACCGATGCGCCAATCAGCGGACCGTCTGCATCTTCCACGGTACCCGTAATGATGTTTTGCGAGAATGCCAAGCCTGTAGCTCCCACGAGGAGAACTACAAGGCTAAGCAAATACCTGAAATACGTTTTCATGGTACTAAGGATTTTAAGTTTAACGTACAATCATTTTATGTCCATTGAGAATGACGATCCCTTTGTAGTCCTCGCCTACGGGTTGTCCGAGGAGATTGTAGCGGATGCCGTTGTTGCGTACGGAAACAGTTTCTAAGCCGGTAGCTATTTCTTTCTCGAGATAGGCGCGGCTGATCACGAACTTAGCACCATTCATTTGGCACTGAACAGCCAGAATGCGTGCTTTGGTGAGATCGAAACCTTCTTTTTTCTGTTTGAGGTCAATAACGAGATATTGCTGTTGGCTACCATCGGCATCATTGCCTAACAGACCTTCCATTTGGTTAGCTTCGTTTTCGGATTTGTCACGCAGATAGGCTTTGAGTTGGAACCAATCTCCGACGCATCCTTGCATACTTTCCACGAGGAAAATGATCTTGTCCCATCCCGAGAGGTCAATTTCGGGATCCCAGCCGGTAGAGAGAGCGCCCCAGTCGCCGGTCAGTTGGGCCTGCAAGCCTCCTTCTACGGCTGTAACGGAGCAGTTATATCCCCATCCCCAATCTCCGGGAGTGAGGGCGATGTCTTGCTGAACGGGTTCTGCATTCATACTTACAGCTGCCATGGCAGCGATGATGAGAGAAAAATAAAATTTTTTCATAATGTTGTTGAGTTAATTGGTTAGTAAAATATATTGTGTCATATTACTACCTTCCGGAAACCGGGGCAGTATTATAAACCGATTGAAGGGTATAGTTGGGATCGTTGTTTTCCCATGAATCCACCATGGCGCGTACGGCCTGTTCTCCGTTTCCGATATACTTGCCTGTAGCATGGTTGATGACGCCGAAACCGTCATTGCCGGCTTTCGAATTACCGTTATCCCAATAGAGTGCAGGGATGCGTCTGTCTCGCATGGCTTTGCATACATATCGGAAATAATATAGACGGAATTCCTCATCGGCAGCCGAAGCGCGGCGCACGGCGCCGAACTCTCCGAAATAAACCGGAACCCCGCGACGTACATACATATTAAAGAGGCGGTTCAGCATTCCTACATACGCGTTTTCATCCGACCCGGGAACTACATCCACGCCGGTATGACCCCATTCGTTCTTGTCCGCAGAGCCGGCAAAATCCCAAGGATCATAGCTGTGTACGGCTACCATCAGGCGGTTCTCCGCTTCATCGGTAGGCAATACCAGGTTTTCTACCGTCAGGTCGGGGTTGCATACATACCCGGGCACGCCGATATAACGGTGGCTGTTTTCTCCGCCTGCGGCGCGGATAGCATCGATGCATACTTGGTTCCATTCGTTCAGCACGCGGTATTGCGCACCTCCGTCGGTACGATTGGCTCCATTACCCCAACCGCCGTCCTGGATCTCGTTCAGGGTCTCAAAGACCAGCCATTCACCCTCGTTGGCAAAACGTTTGGCTATTTGCAGCCATACCATCGTCAACTCCTGTTTGGTTCGTTGGTTCACTTCTTCGCTTGCTACCGCTGCCGGCAAGTCGATCCAGTGTGCGCCTTTGCTCGGCGTGTCGGCGGCTCCGAAACCGTCATGGTGGATGTTGATGATCACTACCAGACCGGCTTTATGCGCCATTTCCACCAATTCCGCTACACGATCCAACCAGCCTTTCTCAATGGTGTAAGTCGGGGCGTTGCCGATATGGCCCATCCATGTAACAGGAATGCGGACCGATTTAAAACCGGCTTTCGCAACGCCGTTGAATGTCTGCTGGGTAGCGGCTTTGTTGCCCCAACCCTCCTCGTAAGAGCAGCCGTTGTAATGCGCATCCATCTGGTTGCCAAGGTTCCAACCGATACCCATGGTCATGGCGAACTGTACCGCTTCATTATCCTGCGGACGAGTCTTCTTCTCTTGTGCTTCGCAGGCGGTTAAGCCGAGCACTAATGCTACGATAAATAATGATAGTTTTTTCATTGGTGATTGGTGATTATAAAATGATTTCCACTTCATGTCGTCCGGGTTCATACGGCAGGATAGTCGGTTGATTGGGACGTTGTTTGCCATTCGGGTTTTTGACCGAGATGACATATTCCGCATCCCGCCATTTGCGAGTGACTGTGTATTCTTTCAGATCGGAAGGAATACAGGGATACACCATCAGTCCGTTGTAGGTAGGACGAATACCGAGGATATGTTGGCTGATGACTAGCCAGTTCCATGCCGCCGTACCGGTCAGCCAGCTGTTCTTGCCTTCACCGGGTTTAGCGGCCTCTTTGCCCGCTACCATCTGGCAATAGACATACGGCTCTACGCGATGCAGCGTCTGATCCGCTATCCATGCCGGCGAGATCTTACGGTATAGATCCCATGCGTCGTTGCCCCGACCGGCTTCTGTCTGAGCAATAATAACCCACGGGTTGTTATGGCAAAAGATACCTCCGTTCTCTTTGTATCCGGCTGGATAAGTGGACTGTTCTCCTAATTCAATATGATAAGTCGTGTAGGCAGGATAATTGAGCACCATGCCATGCTCGCTGTCCAAGAGACGTGCTGCGCTGTCCAATGCTTTTTCCGGCAAGCCTTGCTCTGCACCGATGCGCGCCATACCGCACCAACCTTGGCTCTCAATGAAAATCTGTCCTTCCTCGTTCTCATGCGAACCTACTTTGTTGCCGTAATAATCATACGCGCGCAGGTACCATTCACCGTCCCAACCGTATTGCTCAACGGCTTTGCACATCTTCTCAATCTCATCCTCTAATCCTCTAATCCTCTCATCCTCTAACCCTCTCGCCTTGCAAAGTTCCACAAACTGTCTTCCGCAATAGACAAACAGACCGGCGATCATCAGACTCTCTGCCCGGCTGCCTTCGGTCTTGTTTCCCGTCGTCTGGAAAGACTCATTCGGGTCCATGGAGAAACAGTTGAGGTTGAGACAATCGTTCCAATCGGCACGCCCGATCTGCGGCAGACCGTGAGGACCCACGTTATTCACTACGTGGTAGAAACTGATGCGCAGGTGCTCCATGAGGCTCACTTCCGTACCCGGCTCGTTATCCCATGGCACCATCTCGTCCAGGATTGTAAAATCTCCTGTCTCTCGGATATACGCGGTGGTGCCGAAGATCAGCCACATCGGGTCGTCATTGAACCCGCCGCCTATATCGTTGTTACCGCGTTTGGTCAGAGGCTGGTACTGGTGGTAACAACCGCCGTCCGGGAACTGCGTCGAGGCTATATCGATGATGCGCTGACGGGCACGGGAAGGAATCTGATGTACAAACCCCACGAGATCTTGGTTCGAATCCCTAAAGCCCATACCGCGTCCCACGCCGCTCTCGAAGAACGATGCCGAACGGCTCATGCAGAAGGTAATCATACACTGGTACTGGTTCCAGATATTTACCATGCGGTTCAGACGCTCGTCGTTGCTCTCTACATGGTATTTGCTCAGCAGCTCATCCCACAGTGCCTTCAGTTCCGCAAAAGCCGCTTCTACCGCCTCTACCGTGCCAAAACGACGTATCACCTCGTGCGCGCGTTCCTTATTGATGATATGATGATCCAATTCACCCAGCGAAGTGAGAATTGAGAATTGTGAATTGTAAATTGTGCATTGTGAATTGTTATCAAACTTCTCATTCTCCTCGTTCTCTTCGTAGCCGAGAATGAAGATATAGTCCTTGCTCTCGCCTGCTTGCAGTTCCACCTCAATATAATGACTTGCAATAGGGCTCCAACCGTGCGCTATGCTGTCCGTCGAATGTCCGTTCAGTACTGCTTCCGGCTCGCTCAACTCATTATACAAGCCCACGAATGACTCGCGGTCGGTGTCATAGCCCTTTGCCGCGCAATTCACTGCATAATATGCATAGTGATTCCGACGCTCTTTATACTCCGTCTTATGATAGATCGCCGTCCATTCCTCCTTTGTACTTTGTCCCTTATCCCTTTGTACTTCCACTTCTACTTCTCCTGTAGAGAGGTTGCGTTGGAAATTCTCGCCGTCTGTAGCGGCGTTCCATAGACACCATTCCGCGTAAGAGAACAGTTTGAGTTGCTTGGTTTCGTCGGAGAGGTTCGTCAGTGTAAGACGCTGAATCTCCGCCTTTACGCCAAGCGGTACGAAATGCAACACGCTCGCGCGTACCTTATTTTTCGCGCCCGTGATGCGCGTGTAGTTCAATCCATGCCGGCACTCGTACTCGTCCAATGTCGTCTTGCAGGGCTTCCATCCCGGACTCCATACCAAACCACCCTCACATATATAGAAATAGCGACCTACCGAATCCATAGGTACGCTGTTATAACGATAACGGGTGATGCGGCGGAACTTGGCGTCCTTGTAGAAATTATATCCCCCTCCGGTATTCGAAATCAAACCGAAAAAATCCTCATTCCCCAAATAATTGATCCATGGAAACGGGGTGCGGGGATCTGTGATCACGTACTCACGATGCGTGTCATCAAAATATCCGTATTCTTTTGCCATAAAAATAGTTTTTCAAAATCCGGTGCAAAATTACTGCTTTTTTTTGACCTGCACTAATACTTTTCCGACCCTTATTTGCCGTTTTTTGCAAAATTGTAAAGTAGAGTTTGCATAATTCAAATTTTTTTACTAATTTTGCACCCGATTTAACAATTTAACAGTTTAACGGCTTAACAGTTTAACAGTTTAACAGTTTAACCATTTAACGTTCACCCTCCCATGAGAGAATCTTTTACCGAAATCACCCATCTGGAACCGCTCGATATCTTCTATGTCGGAGAGCGGCATAAGACCTTTTTTGAGTATCCTCCGCATTGCCATGAGGTGTATGAACTGAACTTCGTAGAGAATGCCGCCGGTGCTACAAGAACTATTGGGGATAGCCATGAGACCATCGGTTATCTTGACCTGGTGCTTATGACAGGTAGCAAACTGGTACATGTTTGGGAACAAGGAACCTGCCCTGAGCAGGATATCTATGAAATCACCATTCATATTGATCCCCATACCTTCCGTGGAGCTATTATTGATAAGCGCGCTTTCGCCTCTATAAGACGCATGCTTGAGCGCGCCCAAAGAGGACTCGCTTTTCCGGAACCGGCGATACAAATATTGAGGGAAGATATTGTGAACCTTGCACAAAGCAATGATAGTTTCGCCTCGGTCGTGCGCTTGTGGAACCTCCTGTACCGGCTCTCTTTGGTCGATGATGCACGCGAATTATCCTCTACATCCTTTACCGAGGCGCAAGAACTGACAGAAGATATACGCGTCGAAAAAATCAAACAGTACATCGCCAAAAACTACATGAAAGATATCAGTATTCAGGACTTGGCGGATATGATTTGTATGAATGTGGACGCCTTCTCACGTTTCTTTAAAAACAAAACAGGACGCACTCCAAATCGCTATCTCATTGATTATCGTCTTGGCGTTGCGGCACGTATGTTGCTCCAAACCAAACATTCCGTCTCCGAAATAGGCTTTGCGTGCGGATTCAACACCATCTGCCATTTCAACCGCCTTTTCCGCGAATCCAAAGGATGCACTCCCTCCGAATTCCGAGAACGCTTCTGACGAGCCGGTGCGCAACACACCATAAAGCACATGGAACCAAACCACCTCAAACAAAGAAAAAGCGCACAAAAATGCGCTTTTTCTTGCATATATGCAAAATTTGTTGTACCTTTGCACCGTGAAAAGTGCACGAATAACAAAAAAGTGTCGATTCGATAACCAACGGAAAGTGATAAAAAAACATAGATTCCGTTGATAATTCTGCAAATATTGGTCAAAAATGCATTATTTTTAACGGAATCGCGATTTTTTTGAAGATTTAGTTGTGTATTCGAAATACTATACGTTGTTTTATTTCCAATTTATATTGGAGAACAAGCAACAAGATAAGGCCTTTTGGTCGCGTTCGCTGCTAAAACCGATGTATAACTCATTTCCGTAGTTCCCATACCTACGTAAACTACGCAATTTACGAAAACTACGTAAACAACAAATGACCTACGAACCATTTCGTGGGTCTTTTTTTAGTATAACAATCATCATTAAAACAATCAAAACAATGACCAAGTATCAATTTTTGCTCAAAAAAAAGAAGAAGGAGAACTGAGCATTCTCTTCAACGAATTCGAGCTTCCGCTCAAGTACGCCCAATGGATGGACATCTATGCCTACCATCTGGAGCATCCGGGGCTGAATTACATCCAACTTTCTAACGACAAAAAATGTGGCACGGCAACAATTAGCCGTGCCTTATCATTTATGAATCAGCAAGTTAGGTGACGTTCCCAATTTCTGGAACGGATATGTCGCAAAAAAGTAGTAATTTTGCATCAAAATTTCAATGAACTATGGCAAATAGACAAGAAATCGTGTGTAATTACATCTATGAGAACTACGTGCAGTTCGACCGGCTGAGGCATGATGTAATCTCCAACAAAACGCAGATCTTCACGCCGAATGGCCTTGCGTGTCCGGAGACTCTCCGGTGGCGGGATATCACGACGGCGGATGTGAATGATATCGTCTGCGACTGTTCGGCTCAGAGCGGGCTGCAGATCACAGCGCGGGAGGTGCTGGCGGTGCTGCAGAGCCACCGCATACCCGACGTCCATCCGTTGCGCGAGTACGTGCTCAACTGCCGGCCGTACACCACCGACCAACCCGACTGGATAGCGTGGCTCGCGAGCCGTGTGACCGTCGCCGGCGGCGAAGAGGAGCAGAAGCTATGGGTGAACTGTTTCCGCAAATGGTTCGTGGCGATGGTGGCGAGTTGGCTCAGCGACGAGGTGGTCAACCAGCAGGTGCTCGTCCTCGTGGGCAAGCAGGGTATCTTCAAGACGACGTGGCTGGAGCACCTCCTGCCGCCCGAGCTGCGTGCCTACAGCTGTAAGATGGCGAACAGCACCTCCCTCAGCAAAGACGAGCGGCTGCGTATCGCCGAG
>CADCEV010000015.1 GCA_902800525.1 uncultured Bacteroidales bacterium | reverse complement strand
GGGCAAGATCAGTAAGAAATTCCGCACGACCTACAACTATCGCAAGGCGAGCGAACGTAAGTACACCTCCGTACGCGGCGAACGCACTACGCCGGTGAGTGCAGACGAGATTGCACAGCGGTTGAAATTCAAGACCATCCGCCTCGCAGCACTCGCACGTTCCAAGGACTTGGCGCACATGTCGCAAGACCAAGTGGCGTACAAGGCGGAGAAGAAAGCACAAGGTGCATCGTTCAAGTACACCACCTATCTTGGCTGGCTGTTCGGCAAAGGCTATCTGTACTACAACGAGACCACCAAACAAGTTGATTGGCCGGAGGAGTTGTAACAATTCACGATTTACAAGATGGTAGTGACCATCACCACGGCGGTTGTGACCTGTGTAGCCATCGCCCTTGGGTTGCAGAGTTGCAATGTCACCCGCACGGTGACGACACGGTCGGAGGCATGGCAACGAGGGGACACTAGCGTGGTCATTCAGACCAAAACCGTGGAGACGTATGACGCCAGCCGGAAAGGGCTGTAACACGAAAAAGCGCATTTCGGTGCGCTTTTTTTGTTCCCCAAATCGCTTTTTTTTCAAAAAAAATGCCCGAACGCTTGCATATATGCAAAAATTGTAGTACCTTTGTGCCCAAATTGGTAAATAGGCAAAAAATTGAACGAATTATGATATACAGATTTACATTTTCGTGTGAAGAGGGCGATCCGAATTTCCGCCGTGTGTTTGAGGCGGATGCAGACGCCACGTTTTTAGATTTGCATAACGCTATTCTGAAATCCGTTAACTATCCGGATGACCAGATGACCTCTTTCTTCCTGTGCAACGACGAATGGGAGAAAGGGCAGGAAGTGACCCTTGTGGAGATGGATTCGAACTTTGAGTACGACAACATGGTGATGAATGAGACCCGTCTGAGCGACCTCATTGAGGAGCAGGGCCAGCGTTTGATCTATGTGTTCGACCCGATGTTCGAGCGTTATTTCTTCGGCTCGCTCAAAGAGATCAAACCCGGCTCAATGAATGGTGTGGAGTGTGTGGAGAGTCGAGGCAAAGCGCCCAAACAACTCAAATCCGACGATCCCATGGCAGGGCTCGGAGCAAAAGGCGGAAACGATGATTTCATGTTCGACGATGAGTTCAAGGATGAATACGACCTGGGCGACATCGACATGGAAGGTTTCCAAGACCTCAGCTTTGACGATGGTACGATGTTTTGACAATTCACAATTCACAATTCACAATTCACAATTGACAATTGAGCAATCACCGATAACCAAGCGCAAAACCCTCGTTCTGCTCTTAGGACCGACGGGGGTTGGAAAGACGGAACTGTCGCTGCGTGTGGCGGAACATTACGGCTGTCCGATCGTCAGTTGTGACAGCCGGCAGATCTTCCGCGGCATACCAATCGGTACGGCGGCTCCTACGGCGGACGAGTTGGCGCGCGTGAAACATTATTTCATCGCATCGCGCGAACTGGAGGACGACTACAACGCCGGGCAATACGAACGCGATGCGTTGGAGTTGTTGGAGGAACTTTTTAAGACACATGACGTAGTGGTCATGACCGGAGGATCAATGCTGTACGCCGATGCCGTATGCAAGGGTTTGGACGATCTGCCAGCCGTGCCGGCAGAAATACGCGAAGAGGTCAAGCGTAATTATGAACAGGGAGGCTTAGTATGGTTGCAAAGCGAAGTGCAACGTCTTGATCCCGACTATTGGAAGATCGTTGATCAGCAGAACCCCGCACGATTGATGCATTGCGTCGAACTGAGCCGTACTGCCGGCAAACCTTATAGTTCGCTCTTGAGCAATTCACAATGCACAATTCACAATTCACAATGCACAATGCACAATGCACAATTGGGTCTTCGCCCTTTCCGCATTGTAAAAGTGGCGTTAGACCGGCCGCGGGAGGAGTTGTACGACCGTATCAACCGTCGCGTGGAGCAGATGATTGCTGATGGGCTGGAGCAGGAAGCAAAAGCGGTCTATCCGAAGCGTCACTTGACATCGCTGCAGACAGTGGGGTATAGGGAAATGTTCGCGTATTTTGACGGGGAATACGACCTTGACCGCGCTATAGAACTGATTCAGCAAAACTCCCGACATTATGCCAAGCGGCAACTCACTTGGTTCAGACGGGACAAAGAAATACACTGGTTAAACGCCAATAACGCATATGAAAAGAACATACATATTATTGATGATCTTCTTGGCTCTTGTGGGCTGCAAAAAGAAGATTGAAGTGAATTTTCAGGCAACGCCTGCTTTGCCGCGAGCCGGTGAGGCCGTGACCTTCAAGAATGTCTCCTCCGGCGGTGAAGACTGGAGTTGGACGTTCGGTGACGGCGGTACATCGACGCTCAAATCGCCGACGCATACCTTCAAAAAGCCCGGCGAGTATCTGGTGCGTCTGACCGTGGACAAGAAGAAATGGCTCACGCATTCCCTGACCATCACCGTGTCGGACACGGTACCGACGTTCACCTGCGACAACGATCTGTTTGTGGTCTATACCGACTATACCTTCAAGGCGCAGGTGTATAACCCCTATAACCTCAAACTGGAGTACCTCTGGAGTCTGCCCGGCGAGGATGACTACGCCGTAGTGACCAGCAAATCCATGACCGGGAGCTCAATCACCCTCTATTTTACCGAAGAGGAGAAAAGAGCCCCGTTGGCTTTGCGTATCGTGATGGACGGAAAGGACACCACGGAGATCCTGCAGGAGTTCTATATCTATGACGTGCCGACGAACTCTATCCTGATGCGTACCGAAGATGGCGATTACCGCCAGAGCATTTTTGCACCGCGTTTTGCCGATCCTGTTGAAGACCCGACGGCAGAAACATTGCTGGATCTGGAACAGGATACCGCGCAGTTCTATAACGGCAAGGAGTTTACCCTGAGCGAAATAGCCGAGGTATTCCCGGGTATAGAGGGATTCCATATCAACAGCCGCAAGATCTACTATCGTCTCAACGGCCTTTGGGTAGCCAATATAGACGGTGCGTACGCCGTGCAGATAGACTCGCTGCCATGCTCCGCCATGACCCTTGATCATACCGATAACCGCATCTACTGGGCGAACGAAAACGGCGTTTGGTACTTGCCGTTTATCGGCTCGGATAACAACCGATTTGTAACCACCCCGACTCGACTCAACGCAATGGGTAACGTAACACGCATTGCCGAAGATCCCGAGAAGAAATAATTGATAATTAAATGCCAAAACAATCTACATTAAAATCACCGGATTTTATCTTTGAGACCTCATGGGAGGTCTGTAACCGTGTCGGCGGAATATACGCCGTATTAAGTACCCGTGCCGCCTCAATGCAGGAAGAGCATCCGGACCAGGTGATCTTCTTCGGTCCCGATTTCGGCGCTCACAGCAATACGTGGTTCCGGGAGGACAAGACGCTCCTCAAAGGCTGGAACGCCCCGGAGGATATACCTGTCCGTATCGGTCGTTGGGACGTACCGGGCAAACCGATAGCTGTTCTGCTCAAGTTCGACGCCATGTGGAGCCGCAAGGACGAGATATACGCATGGGCTTGGAATAGATTCCAAGTGCAGAGCCACGCCGCATACGGCGACTATGATGAATCCTGCCTCTTCGGCTATGCCGCCGGTATGGTGATGGAGAGCCTCTATAAATGGATCCTGGAAAAGGAGGATATCAGCCTTAATCCCTCCATGCGCGTACCGCAAGTGTGTGTGCACGCCAACGAATGGCAAACGGCATTCACGGTCTTCTATTTACAGGACAAATGTCCGCAGATAGCTACGCTCTTCACCACGCATGCCACGGGTATAGGCCGTTCCATCGCCGGAAACGGCAAGCCGCTCTACGACTATTTTGAGGCATATAACGGCGACCAGATGGCGCAGGAACTGAACATGGTCTCCAAACACTCCGTGGAGAAACAAGCGGCGCATTATGCCGACTGCTTTACAACCGTCAGCGATATCACCGCCCGTGAGTGCAAGCAGCTTCTTGACAAAGCTCCGGATATTGTCACCCCCAATGGCTTTGAACCTACTTTCGTACCGAAAGGCAAATCTTTTGACCAACACCGTGATGCGGCGCGTGAGGCACTGCGTGAGGTAGCCGGCAGGTTATTAGGCAGCGACGTGCCCAAGAACGCACTCTTCGTGGGTATTTCCGGACGTCTGGAATGGAAAAACAAAGGTGTGGACGTCTTTGAGGAAGCGTTGGACAAGTTGGCGCAGAAGATCTTCCATAGCGATCAGCCCGAAAAAGAGGTAGTGGCATTCGTCATGATCCCTTATCTGGACAGGGCACCTGTGCGTAAAGGTAAGGTGAGTGAGGTCTATGTACCGTATTACCTCGACGGCAATGATCCGTTGTTCGGCAAGACCTATTATGATCTGCTCATCGGTTTGGATGTAACGGTCTTCCCGTCGTACTACGAGCCATGGGGTTATACGCCGCTCGAGTCCTGTGCGTTCCATGTGCCGACGATCACTACCTCGCTGGCCGGATTCGGCGCATGGGCGGCTAAACAGAAAGACCAATACGGCGTGATCGTAGTGGATCGCAACGATTCGAACTTCAACGAAGTGGCGGAACATATTGCCGATGATTTGCTGCGTTACGACCGTCTCTGCGGAGAGGACAAAGCGCGTGCACGGCAAGAAGCAGCAGCGGTGGCGAAAAAAGCCGATTGGAAACACTTCTTCAAATATTACCGCGAGGCGTACGACATTGCGCTCAAAAACAGAGACAAACGCTTCAATGAACTTCTGAACCCCCGTTTATTATGAGAAAATCCCTTGTCATAGCAGCTATGCTGCTCTCTACTGTTGTCTTTCGTCTGTCCACCGTTTCTGCTTGTACCAATTTTCTGGTCGGCAAAGCCGCTTCTGCGGACGGAAGTACGATCATCTCTTATGCCGCCGATTCGTACGGCATGTACGGTTTCCTGCATTTTGTGCCCGCAGCGGATCATGAACCCGGCGCTATGCGCGAAATAAAAGACTGGGATACGGGTCGTCCGTTGGGATTCATTCCTCAACCGGCGCACACGTATGCCGTAGTGGGTAACACCAACGAGCATCAGGTGACTATCGGTGAGACCACCTGGGGCGGACGTGAGGAACTATGGGACACGGTGGGTATTGATTATGGATCGCTCATTTATGTGACCCTTGAGCGTGCCAAGACCGCCCGCGAGGCGATTGAGTGTATGGTCTCGCTGGTCAACGAATACGGCTATGCCTCCGAAGGAGAGTCGTTCTCCATCGGTGACCCCAACGAAGTGTGGATCATGGATCTGATCGGTAAGGGCAAAGGGCAGAAAGGCGCTAACTGGGTGGCTGTACGCATCCCTGACAATGCCATCGCGGCGCATGCTAACCAAGCACGCATCACCACCATCCCGCAAGGAAAAGCCAAACTGACCAAGGAGCAGAAGCAGTTGCAAAAGAAACTGAACTGTATCTGCCACGGAGATTGGATGTATGACAAAGACCTCATTGCCTCCGCGAGAGCGAAAGGTTATTTCTCCGGCGCGGACAAAGACTTCTCTTACCAAGCCGCCTTTAACCCCTTCGATTTCAGTGGCCTGTATGTATGTGAGGCGCGCGTATGGTCGTTCTTTAACCATTTCGTCTCCGGCATGGAGCGCTATTTCGATTATGCTACGGGCAAGACCTTCCGCGACACCAAAGGCAAGAACGAGGGCGAGCACATGCCGCTTTGGTTCGTGCCGGAGCGCAAAGTGTCGGTGCAGGATATCAAAGAGTGTATGCGTGACGAGTACAAAGGTACGCCTCTGGATATTACCCAAGGCACCGATGCGGGTCCTTGGAACAGCAAACTCCGTTACGGCGGTTTGGGTTTCAAGTGCGCGGTGAACGGAACGGACACGCTCCAATACTGGTATGAGCGCCCGACGGCTACCCAACAAACGGCATGGTCGTTCGTTTCCCAGATGCGCAGTTATAACCGGTACGGTATTTTCTGGTTCGGTGTGGACGATGCGGCATGCAGTTGTTATGTGCCGATGTATTCGTGCATCAACCATGTGCCCGAATGCTTTGCGGAAGGAAACGGCGACAGTTATACCTTCAGCCCCACCAGCGCTTGGTGGACATTCAACATGGTAGCTAACTGGGCATACACCAAGTACAGCCGCATGTACCCCCATATCCGCGAGACCCAGCAAGTATGGGACGAAAAGTTCAATACCCAGATAGCGGGTGTGGACGATCAGGCATCGAGCCTCAACGACGAAGACGCGCGCGCGTTCCTTACTAATTACTCCTGCGCGCAGGCGGAGAACTTAGTGGCGGATTGGCAGAAACTATATACGTACCTCATCACCAAGTTTATCGACGGCCAGGAACGCAAAGAAGAGAACGGTCAGTTCAAACGCAATGCTTATGGTAACAGTTGCGGACCGAACCGAATCGCTTTCCCGGAATCCTTCCTGCGCACTATCGCGCCGGAAATAACCCACGAATAATATGAAATCTTTCCGAATCACCCTTTGGGTATTGGGTTGCACGGCGCTTTTGGCGTCGTGTGCCCGTAATAACAAGACGACAATGAATTATCCTGCCAAAGGTATCGAACAAGCTGCGGCTCTCTGGACGGAGCAAGACGGTACGCAAGAAGAGTTTGACCGGTTCGTAGAGGCTCATTACTGCAAGACCGACAGCGAACGGCTTGTGCTCTTTGAGTCCCTCAGCCGCATTCTGGAGCAAGTGAACCAGTCTGCGGACATGCTGACCGTTGAGTTGCTCAAACCGACTCAACTGACCAATGCCGCAGAGCCGCAGATACCGGATTGGATCATGTCCGGTTATAGCCCCTTGGCGCATTTCTCCGACGATATGTTCGCCAATAAATTAGCGTTCCTCACGATCATCAATTTCCCCCATTACACCTTGGAGGAAAAGAATACCCTTGGTCGTAATTGGACGCGTCAGCAATGGGCTTATGCCCGTATGGGGGATGTGTTCACTACCCGTGTGCCGGCGGAAATAAAAGCGCGAATTGCGCAGGCGTTGGCGGACGGCGAGAACTACATTGCCGACTACAATATCTATATGGGCAACTTGCGCACGGAGGACGGACGGCAGTTATGGGACAATGACAAAGTGCTGCTCAGCCATTGGAACTTGCGCGACGAACTCAAAGCCCTCTATCAAGCCGACAACATGGAGACCCGCGGGCTGAACCGTGAGAAACAGGAAATGATCTACCGCGTGATGCAACGCATTGTAGATCAGTCTATTCCTGCTGAGGCTGTCAATAACCCCGACTTCGTTTGGAAGCCGTACAATGATCCCCGGGAGCATGCCCATGAGCCTTACACGCGTTATGAGCGGATCTTGGAAATAGCACAGGCATTTTTTGCCGAGGATGCGTATTGTCCGTCGATGAACACGGCTATTATCCGCAATTTCGAAGGCGATGTAGAGATTTCTGCAGCGGAATTGGACAGTCTTTTCCGTGTGTTGTTAGGCGCGGAGCAAGTGCAAAAAGTGGCTTCTGTTATCCGCGAGCGATTAGGCAGGGACTTGCGTCCGTATGATATATGGTACGACGGTTTCAAAGCCCGTGCCTCGATGAATGAAGATCTGCTGACCGCGCGGACGCGTCAATTGTACCCCGATGCGAATGCTTTTGCGGCAGACATGCCGCGTCTTCTGACGAGTATGGGTTTCCGCACGGAGGATGCACGCCGTATCGCGCAACATATCGTGGTAGAGCCTGCTCGCGGATCAGGGCACGCGTGGCCTACTGTCGGACGCAAAGAGGAAGCGCGGCTTCGTACGCGTATTCCCGCAACAGGCATGGACTATAAGGGCTATAACATCGCCGTGCATGAGTTCGGGCATTGCGTAGAGGAAGTGCTGGACATGTATTTCATTGACCATTATATGCTATTCGGCGTGCCCAATACGGCTTATACCGAAGCGTCGGCATTCCTCTGGCAACAACGCGACCTCCAACTTCTGCCTAATTCACCAATGACAAATCACCAATCACCCATGAACCATGACGAAGTCTTCGATCAATTCTGGTCAATGTATGAGATCATGGGTGTCAGTCTGGTGGATATGGCGATGTGGAAATGGATCTATGCGCACCCCAAAGCTACGCCGAAAGAGCTCTGCGAGGCGACACAAACCATCGCCAAAGGGGTTTGGAATACCTATTTCGAGCCGGTCTTGGGCGAACATGACTGTATTCTGTTAGGCATCTATAGCCACATGGTCAATTCGCCGATGTACCTCCCCAATTACCCCTTGGGACACATTGTTCAGTATCAGTTGGAGGAGCATCTGGCGCAATGCAAAACGCAAACGGAGTTTGCGGAGGAGTACATGCGTATTTATCGTTTAGGAAAACTGACGCCCAAAGAGTGGATGATTCAGGCGGTGGGCGAAGCGCCTTCTATTGAGCCTATTCTCCGCGCAGTGGATAAACTTTGCGAAGAGACTCAAAATCCGTAGGATGATTTTTGAGTTCATGGGAGATTCGGAGCAGCCACCCGGGCTCTGAGTCTCCTTTTTTTGTGCCCGATGCGGAATAGAGGTATCGGGAGATGTCTATTTTCGGCAGCCCGAAAAGCTCAGAAACAGCGTCCAGACACATCTGCGAGGCGTTCCTTTTGCCCTGCACGGAATAGCCGGCAATGTGCATAGATGCCAACAGGGATTTTTCCAACACGGCGGCATTGATTTCCGGCTCCTTCTCCCAGGTGTCGAGTATGAAAGGGTGCCCGCTTTGCAGCAATGCCTCCTCATCGACGACCCCTCCTCGTGCGGCGTTGATGATCAGTGCGCCGGGCTTGCATTGCGCCAAGAACGCCGCATCGCACAGATGGTAAGTGGTGTTGTCAAGCGGAGTATGAAAGGTAATAATATCGCACTGACGGGCGATTTCATCGAGCGAAACACCGATTCCTTTCGGCGGATCATTGAGGAGCACTTTGAATCCTTTCCGCTCCGCCATTTGTGCTACCAAAGACCCGACATGCCCGACACCGACCACACCGATCGATAATTGTGAATTGTGCATTGTGAATTGTGAATTGTGCATTGTGCATTGTGAATTGTCCATTGTTTCCTCTATCGCTTCCTCGATGTAGTCGCAAACGGCTTGTGCATTGCAGCCGGGACAGGAGATCCATCTTACGCTGTGCGTCTCGCAATACGAACGGTCAATATGGTCATAACCGATGGTAGCCGTGCAGACCAAACGAACGGATGAACCTGCCAACAACGCTTCGTTCACTTTCGTGCGGGTACGAATAATGAGCACATCGGCGTCCCGAACCGAAGAAGAACCGATCTCCTCCGGCTCGAGTGCCAAGACCTCTGTCTGAGGCCAGTTGCGTTGAACAGCCTCTACTACAAAAGGTATATGTGCATCTACGATAATTCGCATTTTTATCATTTTGACCAGTACTAGACCAGTACTAGACCAGTACTAGACCAGTACTTAATCATTACGAAGTTGTGATTTTTAGTATTTGATATTGTCGATCAATCGTACCGGTCCGCAGTAAACGGTCACGCAGCCGATGGCGTGCTCGAACGTCTTGGTAGGCAGCAGGGTAGTTTGATCCACGATCTCGTAGTATTCGACCTCCAATCCCTCGATCGCATTGATGGTGTCAATTACGCGTTGCTGTACGTTCTCAACCGTCGCACCCGGCTCTTTCGCCCAATTGAGCGAAGCAAAGAGGGTCTTCGAGATGCCTAAAGCGGTCTCTTTCTCGCTCTCGGAGAGACGCTCGTTGCGGCTGGAGAGTGCCAGACCGCTGGCTTCGCGGACGATCGGACAATCCACAATCTGTAGATCTCCGAATGTACCTGCCATAGAACTGCGTTCTACCATGTGGTGAATGATGGCTAATTGCTGGAAATCTTTCTCCCCGAAATAGGCTTTGTCCGGACGGACGAGATAGAACAGACGGCTTACCACCTGTACCACACCGTTGAAGTGACCGGGGCGCATTTTGCCTTCCATGACTTTGTCGAGTCCCGCAAAATCAAATTCAAAGGTCGTGTTCATCTCCTCGGCGGAGTACATCTCTTCCGGCGTCGGTGCAAACACATATTGCGCGCCGATGGATTTCAGCAGCTCCGCATCGCGCTCGATGTTGCGTGGATATTTGGCTAAATCCTCTTTGTTGTTAAACTGTGTGGGGTTCACAAAAACCGAAACGACAGTGATGTCATTTTCCGCAACGGATTGCTTCACTAAACTGGCGTGACCCGCGTGAAGAGCACCCATCGTCGGCACTAAACCAATGGTCTTTCCTGCATCTTTACATTCCTGAATTGTAGCTTGCAGAGCGCTTTTTGTGGTGATAATTTGCATATTTTTGCTATTAAATAATGTGTTAATTATGAAAAATCGCACAAAGTTACACTTTTTTTTGCATATATCAAAATTTTTTTGTAATTTTGCAGTGCCAAATAATGCATTCATACGTATGAAAGAGCCAAAACGAATATTATTTATCTCGCAAGAGATATTTCCTTTCCTTCCAGACGAGTCGCCGATAAGGCTATTTAACCGTCAGTTACCGGAGTATTTTCAAGCCCATGGTTTTGAAACCCGTACGTTCATGCCTAAGTTTGGAGAGATTAACGAGCGTCGAAATCAGTTGCATGAAGTGATTCGTCTTTCGGGAATGAACCTTATTATTGAGGATTCGGATCATCCGCTGTTGATCAAGGTGGCGTCTATTCAGTCTGCGCGCATTCAGATTTATTTCATCGACAACGATGATCTGTTCCACCGCCGCAAAGGGGTGCGCGATGAGAAAGGCGCGGAGTATGCGGACAATGACGACAGAGTGATTTTCTATGCCCGTGGCGTTATTGAGACCGTTAAGAAGCTCCGCTGGACACCGGATATTATTGTTTGCTCGGGCTGGATGAGTGCCCTTGCGCCGTTATATCTCAAAACGGCATACGGCGACGAGCCCTTCTTCTCGCATACCAAGATCGTTTTGCAGCTCGATAATGAGGAATATACCAAGGCTTTCTCTACGAAGTTTGCGGACAAACTGCGTATTGAGGGTATCAACAATACCGATGTACGTTCTATTGCCGGCTTCCCTGTAGGGTATGAGGAACTGATGCGTTTGGCGGTGGATTTTTCGGACGCGATCGTGTTCGCTATGCCCAATGTCAACCAGCGTGTGCTTAATTATGCGGAGACCAAAGGCAAGCCGATCCTGCCGTATGAGGAGACGCCTGATCTCACTTCCGCGGCGAAGAGGCATTATGATTTTTATCAGACTTTGTTGTCCGGGGAAGGAGTGAATGAATAGTAAAAATTTATTGATAGGATTTCTAGGCATTGTATTGTGCATCTTTGCGTCCTGCAAAGGTGATGTCTCCAATACAGGTCAGTCTGTTTTGGATAAAAATGATGCTATTATTGTGTTGACGGATACCTTTCCTGTCAGTTCGAGGATAGATAGTTGCGAGGCTATTATCTCGCAGGCGGACTCGTTCCTCTTGGGCGAGATTGAGACTTCGTATGGTACGCTCAGTGCCTCTATTTTGACCCAATTGGCATGCCCGGAGGGATATAAATACCCCGCGGACTTCCACGTGGATTCGATTGATTCAATATGCCTTTTTATGTATTATTCCAGTTGGGTCGGAGATCCGAACTCACCGCTCTCCGTCAATGCCTATATGATGGATAAGGGCACGTTTGAATACTCGAATGTCTATCCCACGGATTTGAATATCAGTGATTATTGCTCGCGCGACCATTGTATTCTCAATAACAAGCGTATTGTCCTGGCTTCGGAGAAGCGCGACTCGATCCGCAATGCAAGCGGTGTGTATATCCCGATGGTCCGTATGAGGGTCAACGATGATTTTGAGAGGGTCTTCGGCTCCATCACCTCTTTTGAAAGCCAGGAGAAATTCAACAAACAATTCAACGGCTTGTATATCGAGACCTCCTTCGGTTCTTCTACGGTTCTTAACGTCTCCGATATAGCGCTCGGTGTCTATTACCGTTTTGGCTATAAGAAGAATGGTCGCGACACGGTGGTTCATGACATGAAGGCGTTCTATGCCAACTCTGAGGTGCGCACTGTCAATCACCTCGAATACCGCGATAAGAAAGAGTGGATTGAGACCCTCAAGGAAGATTCGGATACCTATAATTATATAGTATCGCCCGCGGGCGCATATACGCGTATATCGCTGCCTATCCGTATGATCGGGCAGGCGATCATGTATCGCTTGGTAGTGGACTCGCTGTTTATGGACGACACCAAAGAATATGCCTATGTCACCAAGCGCCCGTATGTCAACAAGGCGGAGGTGCGCGTCAGTGTGCAGAACAAGAACAATGATACGGGCGCGGATGCTTGGCTCCAGCCTGCGGACTATATGCTCCTTATCAAGGAGGAGAGCATGAAGCGCTTTTTCCTTTTCAAGGAACTGCCTTCGGACACTTGTGCTATTTTGGGTCAGTTCATCACCAGCTATGACGCAAAGGGCAAAGAGATCTATTATTATTCCTACGATCTCTCGCAGCTCTTGACGAACCAGTTGCGAAAACCCGGCGATCAGGAGTTCCTTAATATGCTGTTAGTGCCGGTTTCCGTAGAGCGTACGTTAGGCACTACGACCACTACCGGTACAATCACCGGTGTCCGCCAGCAACAAACAGTCTCGGCGACCAAGATTCTTTCTGCCGAGAATGGTATGAAATTCGAAATCGTCTATAGCGGCTTCTGACGAAACGTTACATAAAGAAATAAAAAAAACGCGGCTTAAACCGCGTTTTTTAAATGGATCAGTTTTTCTTCTCCTAATTTCTCAGAAGCGTATTCTTTGGTGATGGTGAAACTCTGTCGTTTGCCTACTTGCTTGTGGCTCGGCATCTCGAACATCAGATCCGACATCACACTTTCCATCAGTCCCCTCAGTCCACGAGCGCCGAGTTTGTATTCCAACGCCTTGTCCACGATATAATCCAATGCTTCGTCATCAAAGGTGAGCGTCACATTGTCCATTGCCATCAGTTTCTTGTACTGTTTGGTCAAGGCGTTCTTCGGCTCGGTCAGAATACTCCGCAATGCTTCGCGGTCCAGTGGTTGCAGGTAAGTCAAAACCGGCAGACGACCGATGATCTCGGGAATGAGACCGTACGACTTGAGATCCTGCGGAGCGATGTATTGCAGCAGGTTGTTTTTGTCAATCTGTGCCGCTTTCTGTTGTGCCGCAAAACCAACTGTCTGCGTGTTCATCCGTTGCGAGATCTTACGCTCAATGCCGTCAAAAGCACCGCCGCAGATAAAGAGGATATTGCGTGTGTTCACGCGGATATATTCCTGGTCGGGGTGCTTGCGTCCTCCTTGGGGCGGTACGTTCACCTCCGTGCCCTCTAACATCTTCAGCAGGCTTTGCTGCACTCCTTCGCCACTGACGTCGCGGGTGATAGACGGGTTCTCGGACTTGCGGGCGATCTTGTCTATCTCGTCTATGAAGACGATGCCTTGTTCGGCTTTCTTGACGTCGTAGTCGCAGGCTTGCAGCAAGCGGGACAGGATAGACTCCACGTCTTCGCCCACATAACCGGCTTGCGTCAGCGAGGTGGCATCACCGATGGCAAATGGCACTTTCAGCATCTTGGCTATCGTGCGGGCGAGAAGGGTCTTGCCGGTACCGGTTGAACCGACCAGCAGGATGTTGCTCTTCTCGATCTCTACATCATCGGGGCTGATCTCTTGCAGAAGACGCTTGTAGTGGTTATAGACTGCTACGGCGATATACCGCTTTGCCTGATCTTGACCTACTACGTATAGATCCAAAAAATCTTTGATCTCCTGGGGAGTTGGCAGGTTGTCTACGTTGAGTGAAGCATCCTTGGCATCGCTGTTTTTGAGCTTGGTCGTTACGATCCGGTGACCTTCTTCAATGCACTCGGTACAGATCAGACTGCCGTCCATACCGCTGTACATCTCCGGCATCGGTCTCCCGCAAAACGAGCAAACTTCTTCTTTCTTCATTCTTGCCATGTTTACTCCTTGCGTGTGAAGACTTTGTCAATCATGCCGTATTCCAATGCCTCTGCGGCCGTCATCCAGTGGTCACGGTCAGCATCTTGGCGGATCTGCTCCATGGACTTGCCGGATTTATCGGAGATGATCTGGTATAGTTCGTCCTTCAGTTTGAGAATCTCTTTGGCGGTGATCTCGATATCCGATGCTTGTCCTTGAATGCCGCCGAGCGGCTGATGGATCATCACACGGCTGTGAGGTAGCGCTGCACGCATACCTTTCTCGCCGGCTACTAACAGCACAGCGCCCATGGACGCCGCCAGACCTGTACAGATCGTCGCTACCTTGGCTTTCACGAACTGCATCGTATCATAGATACCCAAACCGGCATAAACAGAACCGCCGGGGGTGTTCAGATACAGGTTGATATCCCGCTCGCTGTCCACGGAGTCCAAATACAGCAACTGCGCTTGAATGACGTTTGCCGTGTAGTCGTTTACCTCGGTGCCGAGGAAGATCACACGGTCCATCATAAGGCGGCTGAACACATCCATCTGGGTGACATTCAGTTGTCGCTCCTCCAAAATCGTCGGAGAGATGTATCCGCCGGAAGCGAGAACGGTGTTCGCACTCTGCGACAAGACCTTCTCTACATGCATAGAGTTAAGGCCTTGTGCAGACGCGAATTTCAGAAAATCATTAGTCATGATTTACGATTTACAAATTTACGATTACTTTTTCTCTGCTTTAGCAGCAGCGCGTTTTGCTTGTGCCATTTGAATGTCATAAGCGATCGGCGAAGCGATGAACAGAGACGAGTAGGTACCTACAATCACACCCATAAGGAGTGCGAATACGAAACCTTGGATTGTCTCGCCGCCGAATGCGAAGATAGCCAACAGAACGACGAATGTACTCATAGAGGTCGAGAACGTACGGCTCAGCGTGTTGTTCAATGCGTCGTTGATGTTCACGCTCTTCTCGCGTTTCGGATAGAGGCTGTTGTACTCACGTACACGGTCGAAGATGACCACGGTATCGTTGATGGAGTAACCGATTACTGTCAGGATAGCAGCGATGAACGCTTGGTCAATCTCCATGGAGAAAGGCATGATCTTCCACAGGATTGCATACAGACCGAGGATGATCACGGTATCGTGAGCCAAAGCTGCCAAAGCACCTACTGAGTATGCGAAGTTGCGGAAACGCAAGAGGATGTAGAGGAAGATCACTACGAGTGCTGCGAGCACTGCCCAGATAGCGCTGGTGGTGATATCGTCTGCGATAGCCGGACCTACTTTCTGGCTCGACATGATTCCAACCTCTGCGTTCGAGTCGGTCGAACGGAAATCGTCAAAGCTGATGTTCTCGCCCAAGAACGGCTTGCAGCCTTCGTACAGCAGAGCCTCAATGTGCTCGTCTGCCTCGGCGGTCTCCTCGTGGATGCGGTAGTTGGTGGAGATACGTACCTGGTTAGCGTCGTTACCATAAGTGATGACGTTGATACCAAAGGTCTCGCCTTCCTCCAAAGTAGCCTTGAAGGTGTTCTCCAGACTCTCGCGAACATCCTGTGTGTTGATGCTGTTGTCGAAACGAACCACATAGTTACGTCCACCGGAGAAGTCGATACCGAGGTTCAACTTACCGAAGATATGCGGCTCGAGACCGAGGATAGCGAAGATCACAACAGCGCCCGACAGGCAGTAAGCCCACTTGCGAGCTGCAACGAAATCGAAGTGTACATTCTGCAGGAAGTTCTTCATCAGCGCGGTGGTGAAGCTCAGCTCCTTCGCGTTCTCTTTCTTGCAGTAGTCTTCCAGCAACAGGCGGGTGATGAACACAGCCGTCAGGAACGAAGAGATGATACCGATCATATAGGTAACAGCGAAGCCCTTGATAGGACCTGTACCAAAGATAGCGAGAATAGCACCGGTGAGGAACGACGTTACGTTTGCATCAATAATGGCGGTGATGGCACCTTTGAAACCGTCCTCGATAGCCTTGCGCATACCTTTGCCGCCACGCAGCTCCTCACGGATACGCTCGTAAATCAGCACGTTGGCATCCACAGCACAACCCATCGTCAACACGATACCGGCAATACCCGGCAACGTCAGTACGGCGCTGAAAGAAGCCAAAATACCTAACAGCAGGAATACGTTGCATACCAACGCAAAGTCGGCAATCAGACCCGGAATCCAGCCGTAATAGAAGATCATGTAGATCAGGATGAGGCAGAAACCGAGAACGAATGACCAGAGACCCGACTGGATAGCCTCGCGACCCAGAGACGGACCAACTACGCTTTCCTCGATAATACGGGCCGGAGCCGGCATCTTACCGGATTTGAGAGTGTTTGCCAAGTCTTTTGCCTCTTCTACGGTAAAGTTTCCGGTGATCTGGCTGTTACCGCCGGCGATCTCGCTCTGTACGGTCGGGAACGAATATACGAATCCGTCCAGTACGATAGCTACCGATTTGCCGATATTGTCTTTGGTCAGACGTTGCCAGGTCTTAGCACCCTCTGCGTTCATGCTCATCGAAACGTTTGCATAAGCGCTGATCTGCGAGAAGTCTGCACGAGCGTCGGTGATCACGTCGCCTTCCAGCGATGCACGACCGTCGCGTTGTGCTTTCAGAGCTACGAGCTGATAGTACGAGTTAGCCTCGTCGATGGCCTTTACGGTCCAGTAGAAACGTGCGTCACGCGGCAGAACAGCTTTGGCGATCTGCGAGTTCAGCATTGCGTTTACTTTAGCGGTGTCGGTGTAGTGTACAGTTCCTACTACCGGACCGCGGTATGCCTGACCTGCCTGATTGATAGACGGGTTCAGTACAGCGAAGAGCGGATTGCTCTTTTTGTATTCTGCGATTTGTGCTGCTTGATCTGCCTCTGCGCTGGCGGTGGAGTCACCAAGCAACGCTGCCAAATCATCGCCTTCGGCTTTCGGTGCCTCTTCGGCTTTTACTTCCTCGGCTTTGGTCTCCTCTTGCGGAGCGGAAGCTGCGAACTCGCGGTTGATCTGTGCCAGTATCGGCAGTAACTCGGAAGCCTCGTAGGTCTCCCAGAACTCCAGGTTTGCCGAACCTTGAAGGAGTTTACGAACACGCTCCGGCTCTTTGATACCCGGAAGCTCGATCAGAATACGACCCGGTTGAGCCAGTTTCTGAATATTCGGTTGTACAACACCGAAACGGTCGATACGCGTACGGAGCACGTTGAACGAGTTCTGAATAGCGCCGTCCACTTCCTCGCGGATCACTTTCTCTACCTCTGCGTTCGTCGAGGTCAGAGTTACTTTGTCTTTCAACTCGAAAGTTGAGAAAATAGATGCCAACTGACCGTTCGGATCTACCTCTTTGTAAGACTCAATGAAGAGCGTTACGAAGTCTGCACCGCTCGATTTTTGTTTTTGTTTTGCGAGAGCCAATGCCTCTTTGTAGTTCGGGGTCTCGTTGTGACCGCTCAAGGCGTCCAGAATGTCCGGAACAGAAACCTCCATCGTTACGTTCATACCGCCTTTCAAGTCCAGACCGAGGTTAATCTCTTTCTCGCGGCACTCTTTCAGCGTGTAACCGAACCACACTTTCTTTGTTGCAATCGAGTCCAAATACAGGTACTCTTTTACTGCATCACCATCTGCGTACGCCTTCGCTGCCTTGTCGTAATGACGAGTCACGAAGGAGAATGACAGATAAAAGGCGCATACCAACGCAAGGCACGCTGCCAAAATTCTTACAAGTCCTTTGTTTTGCATAATTGTTTTTTTGTATTTGTTTTTTAATAAATAATATGCATTATTTTCGTACGTGTAACGCGTATATTCGCGCACGACACACAAAAAGTGCGCAAAGTTACAAAAAAAAAATGACATACGCAAATACATATGCCATTTTTTTCGCTTTTTTCTGCTTTTTCAGCAGTTTTAGCACTTTTTAGAGTTGCGGACCTGCTGCAACGAGTGCCTTGCCGGCTTCGTTCGTCGTATATTTGTCGAAGTTCTTGATGAAGCGAGCTGCGAGATCTTTTGCCTTCTCTTCCCACTGAGCTGCGTCAGCATAGGTGTCACGAGGATCAAGGATAGCAGGATCTACGCCCGGCAGAGCGGTCGGTACTTCGAAGTTGAAGTACGGGATCTTCTTCGTCGGAGCGGTCAGGATGTCACCACCGAGGATAGCATCGATGATACCACGGGTATCGCGGATCGAGATACGTTTGCCTGTTCCGTTCCAACCGGTGTTAACGAGGTATGCTTTCGCACCGCTCTTCTCCATCTTCTTAACTAACTCCTCAGCGTATTTGGTCGGGTGGAGCTCCAAGAATGCCTGTCCGAAGCAAGCAGAGAAGGTCGGAGTCGGCTCGGTGATACCGCGCTCTGTACCTGCGAGTTTTGCAGTAAAGCCGGAGAGGAAGTAGTACTTCGTCTGCTCCGGAGTCAGGATCGATACAGGAGGCAGTACGCCGAAGGCGTCAGCGCTCAGGAAGATCACGTTCTTCGCTGCAGGACCTGCACTGATCGGACGAACAATCTTCTCGATATGGTCGATCGGATACGAAACACGGGTGTTCTCGGTTACGCTCTTGTCTGCGAAATCGATCTTGCCGTTTGCGTCAACGGTTACGTTCTCAAGAAGAGCATTGCGGCGGATAGCGTTGTAGATGTCCGGCTCGCTCTCTTTGTCGAGGTTGATAACCTTTGCATAGCAACCGCCCTCGAGGTTGAATACGCCCTTATCGTCCCAGCCGTGCTCGTCGTCACCGATCAAGAGACGTTTCGGATCAGTACTCAAAGTGGTCTTACCGGTTCCAGACAGACCGAAGAAGATAGCGGTGTTCTTGCCCTCCATGTCGGTGTTAGCCGAGCAGTGCATCGAAGCGATGCCGCGGAGAGGCAGGTAGTAGTTCTGCATCGAGAACATACCTTTCTTCATCTCACCGCCATACCATGTGTTGATGATCACCTGCTCGCGGCTGGTGGTGTTGAATGCTACGCAAGTCTCGCTGTTCAGACCGAGCTCTTTGTAGTTCTCTACTTTCGCTTTCGATGCGTTGTAGATCACGAAGTTCGGCTCGAAGTTCTCCAACTCCTCTGCGGTCGGCTGGATGAACATGTTCTTAACGAAGTGAGCCTGCCAAGCTACCTCAACGATGAAACGAACAGCCAGACGGGTCTCTTTGTTTGCGCCGCAGAATGCGTCAACTACATAGAGGTTCTTGTTGCTCAACTCCTTGATAGCCAGCTCTTTTACCTTTGCCCATACTTCCTCGGACATCGGGTGGTTGTCGTTCTTGTAACCCTCAGTGGTCCACCAAACATTGTTGTGGCTCTGAGCGTCATCTACGATGTATTTGTCTTTAGGTGAACGACCGGTGTAGATACCTGTCATTACGTTTACTGCGCCGAGTTCGGTCTCCTGACCTTTGTCATAACCGGTCAACTCCGGCTTCGTCTCCTCTGCGAACAGATACTCGTAGGAAGGGTTGTGGGCGATTACAGTTGCGCCCTGAATACCATACTTGGTAAGATCTAATGTTTCCATTTTTGTAAAATATTTAGTTGTTTATCTTAACAATTGAACGATTTAACAGCTTAACAGTTTAGCGTTTACAATCAAGCCCTATTAAATCGGCTACAAAATTACTACTTTTTTTGCAAATATGCAAATATTGAGTACGTTTTTTAAGAAAATTTCTTAAATTTGTATAATTTGTTTGTCAATTTCAGAAAAAAGCAGTAACTTTGCACCGATTATGGATGCAAAGCGATACAATAAGGAAGATTTACAGGAGGCGTTGCGTGTGTTGCGCAACGGTGGGGTAGTGGTCTATCCGACCGATACGGTGTGGGGAATAGGTTGCGATGCAACGAATGAGGAGGCGGTGAAAAAGATCTATGCCCTCAAGCAGCGCGAGGATTCCAAATCCATGCTCGTACTGCTCGATTCGGCGGCTAAACTGAACTACTATGTCGATGTCCCCGAAACGGCGGAAATGCTGCTGGAGTCCGTTTCTCAGGATCGTGATCACGATGAAGAGGATGACGCAAAGCCCCTGACAATCATTTATCCCAATGCCCGGCATTTGGCGCCAAACCTCATCGCGGAAGACGGCTCGGTCGGTATCCGTATCACGAATGAGCCGTTCAGCAAAGCCCTTTGTGCGCAACTCAAACGGCCTGTTGTCTCCACCTCCGCCAACATCAGCGGTCAGCCCACAGCGCGTTTCTTCCATGAAATAGCGCAGGAAGTGCTCGACGGAGCGGATTACGTGTGCTTCTTCCGGCGCGATGATGAGACACCACATCAACCCTCGTCCATCATCAAAGTGAACACGGACAACACCTTTGCAATCATTCGCCAATAACCCTTTGCATTGTACTTTACTTTATGACCCTTAGGCGCAAACAACAATTATGGTATATCTTAGCGGACCTCATCAGTAGTGAGCTGGTTTGGCTGTGCTTTTTGGCTTTCCGATGGTTAGTCTATGACGGCAGAGTGGCTTCTTTCAGCGATGTCCTGATACCCGCATTCAGTTTCTGGGTGCCCTTGGTCGTCTATCCTCTTATCTGTCTGAGCGTCTATTACCTCTCCGGCTATTACCTCCGGCCTTTCCAGAAACCCCTCTGGCGAGAGTTCCTGCGCACTTTCTTGTCCGCCGCCTTCATATCCCTGCTCTTTTTCTTTATTATCATCATCGACGACCGAGTGGAGTCGTATAACCGCTATCTGGTGTCGTTGATTGTGCTGTTTGGCTTGCAGTTCACCCTCAGCTATATCCCGCGTCTGACGATCACGCTCCTTTCCCGTCGCCGTGGTGTCATGCGTACGCGCACTATTCATTCTATGGATGAGGCGAAACGGCTTCAGGTCGGCGAATTGGATGAGGTGATCATCGACCTGCCGGAAGGGCATACCGACAGGCAGTTATACGAAATCATCGCGCAACTATACCCGCTCATGTGCCAGATCAGTATGGTCCCGCGTGTATATGACATGTTAACCGGCGCTGCACGAATCGGGTTTATCGACCGGCCGTCACTCATCCGTATCACCGAGTATAACATGTTGGATTCGGAACTCTGTATCAAGCGTGCGTTCGATATCGTGGCATCGGTTCTTGGACTGATCTTCCTGTCGCCGTTACTGCTGGTCATCTCCGCTTTGGTGTGGTGTTCGTCCAAAGGACCGGTTATCTACAGCCAGAAACGTATCGGGCACTACGGACTGCCGTTCCGTATCTATAAGTTCCGCACGATGATCCAAGGCGCAGAAGCAGATGGCGTGCCGCAAATAACGCAGGATCATGACCCCCGTATCACCAAAGTGGGGCAGTGGCTTCGCAAATACCGTTTGGATGAACTGCCGCAGTTATGGAACATCCTCCGCGGAGACATGTCTATCGTCGGGCCGAGACCCGAAAGACCCTATTTCATTGAGCAGATCATGAAAGAGGCGCCGTATTACTGCCTGCTTTACAAAGTGCGTCCGGGCTTGACTTCATGGGGACCGATCCGTGTCGGTTATACCGATACCATGGAAAAGATGATCGAGCGTCTGAACTGCGATATTGTCTATGTAGAGAACATGTCGCTCCTCCTTGACCTCAAGATCCTCTTCTTCACCATCGGTGTCATTATAAAAGGAAAAGGAAAATAAATCGTCAATTATCTTATGAGTTTCGATGAAAAAATAAAGCAAGCCGAGTCCATCATTCTCCGTTTGGAGCAAGCTGAGGCTTTGGGCATGGATGAGTACAAGCGTCTAGCCTCCGAAGCGACTACGCTTCTCAAACAGTGCAAGGATGACATCTCCGCTCTTAACTTCAATTGAATTTTATTCAATTATGCAAGTTCATTTTGTCCTTTAATTGCCGATTATTAAGATTTAGCTTGACACGCCCCTCACACGCCCCTCACACGACTCGCTTACGGGAGACATACGGGACGATAGATCACGAGAGACCGACGAGAGACCGACGAGATACCGTGTGATTAAATGTACGATTTTTAAGATTCGGTCTTTTTGCACTCTTTCCATTATTCTTTGGCTAATCAGCCACTCTCAAGCATCTCTCGAGCCACTCCCATACCCTTCCTGAAAATGTACGATTTTTAAGATTCTCCAACTATCTAACCTCCGCGCAACATCCGCGTAACATCCGCGCAAACCGAAACGGATGTGTGAATTTGTGGAAGTGTGAATTAGTGAAAAATTGCATCAATCCAACCTTGCAATGCTCGCCTAAATGGAACGCTAAAACCCAACGCTGTACATGTAGTAAATGTTGCGTTGGGTTTTAGAAAGATATTGAATTAATTGAAAAATATGAACTATTCTACCAAATAGATTTTGTAGTCGTCGAATGTAATGTGTTCTACCAATTGTGCAGAAGGACATTTAGCGTTAAACGCTTGCTCGTCCTTTTTATCCATAATCCAAATACCTTGTGCAAAATCATCACATTCCTCTACACGAGTAATAGAAAAATCAGGATTGTTTTGATACCAACCTGCTTTACTCTCCAAATACATGACTTTGCAAGAGCGAATATCTAATTCTCCTTCGTCCAAAGCGGGATTTTCAGGCAAATAGTAAAATAAATCAACATTTGTAGCCACAATCTCGTTGAATTTGCATATATTATTGTAATAACCAATTCTTGCAGCTTGTCTATCTCTGATTTCTTTTGGAAGTTTGCGGCAATAGAACCCCGCTAAGCAAACAAACAGAACCAGAACCATCCAAGGTTTGAGATACAGTTTGGCGAAATACAAAAGTGCCGGAAGTGCCAAAATAGCCGCAGGTGTATAATATAAGGTGTAATCTAAATGCAAAGCCGCCGCTCCGCAACAATAAGCGCAAGAAGCTAAAAGTATGCTGTCATAGATAGTGTAGTCGGCTTGCTTTTTGATGAACGCAACCAAACGGACAATCAACGCTACAATTACCAGCCACATTATTTTCTGCGCAAACAAGATCTTCATCGCATTTGCAAAAATTGAATCGTGGGTGTAATGATGGTACATGTGTTCTATTCTTGGCACAACAAGGATGAGGTATAGTAACAAGAATAGCACACCACTTGCTATCAACAAGTAATTAAATAGACGCTCTTGTTTATCCTGTTTCCTGTATGAAAATAACAGAGAACAAGCGCCTATCGCTACTGGGATAGTGAACATCGTTTCATAATAATAAAGCACATAGTTAATGGCTATTAAAGCAAGAATGCCAAATCCCCATTTCTTTGTATCTATGAAGCGAATATAGCCATATAGGAATATGGGAATAAATGTGAAAATAGTCCATATACCAGTCCAAAGTTGCATAAACAGACCGAATGTTCTCCCTAAAACGGTCAATAATAGTGCAAGCGTAATGGCATATTTCCAAATGGGCTTTTCATCTTTGAGAAGGTACAATCCTATGACAGCAAAGAATGCCATGTAGATAATAAACCAAAAGACATGAATCGCATAATGGGCAGATGGTGGTATTTGTCCGTCATAAAAGATGGGCAGGATGTCATAGACTGTGTAATCCAAGGGGAAGAAACGCCCATAGGCAGGATCAACAAAGAATCCGAAAATCGGTTTGTCCCAGCCTGTGTACATGATTACTTGCGAATCATCGTAATCTACCCAAGCCGCATTAGCGACAATAAAATAAGAACAAACGGCAATAATGGCAAGCCATATTCCCCAAAATGTCCACTTAATGATGTTTTCTTGATTTTTCATATTTGTCTCCATTAAAAGATTGAACAAAATACACCGGACGATTTTTCGTCTCGTTGAATACGCGCCCTAAATATTCTCCAATTATTCCGAGCGAGAGAAGTTGCACTCCGCCAAGGAACAAAATTGCTATCATCATTGTTGGGAATCCTGCAACAGGTTCGCCCCAAGCAAGCGTTTTGATAATAACCCAGAAGGCATATAAGAAAGAAGCGATTGAAACAATAAGACCTATTCCCGTAGCCCATTGAAGCGGAGAAGTTGTGTAAGCCGTTAGTCCTTCAATCGCAAGTTTTACAAGTACACGGTAACTCATAGATGATTCGCCCGCAACTCTGTCTTGTGTTTCAAACTCCACAAAAGTCTTCTTAAAGCCGATGTAGCAATACATACCTTTGGTATAGCGACTTTGTTCACGTAATTGGCAAAGAGCATCCAAGCAACGACGATCTAACAATCGGAAATCGCCCACATTGGGCAACACATCTATGCGAGTAGATTTGCTCAACAATCGATAATACGCCAGCGAAAGTTGTTTCCGTAGCCAAGGTTCTTTTCCTCGCGATATACGACGGGCATACACATCCTCATAGCCTTCTTCCCACTTGCGCAACATTTCATGTACCACATGAGGCGGATGTTGCAAGTCAGCATCCATAATTACAGCACAATCTCCCGAGGTGTAGTCAAAACCTGCCAAGAGAGCAACCTCTTTGCCATAATTGCGGCTCAAATCCACATAGTTACAACGCTCATCTATTGCATGAAGTTTGACTAATTCATCAATAGTGGTGTCACGCGAACCATCATTGATGAATAGAAATTCCCACGTATATTGTTGTTCCTTTTCTGCTAATTTGCACAACTCGGTATGAAGAAGTGGCAAAGATTGCGCCTCGTTATAGCAAGGTATGATAACTGATACTTTTTTCATTTTTCAAAATGTTTAGACTTAAAGACAAAACGTACCAATAGAAAATTTATCGGTATAACTATACAAAATACAGGAATAGGAGCCCATTTGTTCGGGATTCCGAGCCACAAGAATAATGTTAGAAAAACAATGTGTAACAAGTAATTGATAACATGGCTAAGTGCAAAGCCTCCTCCACGTATTATCGTTAGTTTCTCTCTAAATGTAAAATGTGCCGTTAACCACATATTACAAAGAAAGCTAAGTATATAACCGATAGTATATGCAATGTCTGCATAAGAGGTTTCTGTTTGCTCTATGTCATAAAGCCAAACAAGCAACAGATAGATGCCATAATGAATGCCGGTTGCAATAGTGCCAACTATCGCAAAGCGGATAAACTCATGGAGTTTTGGAGAACGAATTATGTCTTGAATATCTTGATATAGAGCCATAAAAAACGTGAGGCTTGTTAGCTTCAATCTGGATTGTTGAGGATTCTGGACTACCTTTCATTACCAAATATCTACCGAACAAGGCTCACGCCGCAACGTGAGCACTCAAAAGCCTTGTTCTTGGTAATGAAATTGTTTGAAAGTGTCCAGTTTTCAACAATCCAAGTTCTAAGCTGAATGCTTTATTATTTATGTATGTTGTTTGTCTGTTGTTTTATGCCATAGGCGATTATAATAACTTAATTATTATTTGTTCCCTGTATGAGGTGCATCATTTCGGCAGGAGTGACTACAATCGGAGATTTTGGGAAATGCTTGATATTGCCGGTTACAACATAGCCATCTTCTTTAGATAGGGCTACCTCGTAAAACACCTGGTCGTCTTTATCCGGAAATGTTTCATCGCTTTCCGTCGGGGAAAGATATAAACCGGACTTTACCAATTCTATCAAATTCAATATGCTATCCTCGCTAAAATCAAACTTACCACGATGTAGCACTTCTTCGTACTCGTGAATAATATCTTCATTATAGAGCAAGACTATTCTTCCGTCCAAAACGTAATCCAATAGCAAGACTGTTGGAGAATCAGCGCGTTTGGACATCAATGCAGACACCAGCACGTTTGTATCAAAAACAGCATAAAAAGTTTTCATTGTACCGCTACTTTTCTGGCTTGTCGTGCTTGATAGATTTCGTTATTGATATCTTCTAATGTCATCTCAGAATTACCATTTAATTCGCTTTGATGTCTCATTGCTGCTATCGCAGCTCGCGCGTTGCGACGAATGGTTTGCTGTTTTGTATTATACTCCATCAACAGTGCTTCAACTTGCCTTTGCAACCAAGCTGTCATATCCGTCTCGTTAGCAAACGATTGACGTGTACGCTGAACGAGTTCGTCATTTAATGTAAGGCTATACATACACATGTTTTTACCCTCCTAATTAGTTATCTTTGCAAATTCGGTTAATTTAGCCGTTTTTCTCGTGCTTAGTAGCACTCGATTAAAAACTGCTGCAAAGTTACAACTTTTTTCTGATATATGCAAATTTTTTTATACAATTCGGCAAGAGAGTGGCAAGTGGAGCGCATTTTGTTTGTTACTCGTCGGAGAAATGGACGAGGACGTGGCGATAGGAATTGAAGATCTTGGATTTTGAGACGAAACCTAAATACCGACGCTCGCCATCCACCACAGGAAGGTTCCATGCACCGGTGTCTTCGAAGATCTCCATTACCTTTTCCATCGGCAGATCAAAGCGTAAAATAGCCGCGGGCGAGGTCATGAGTTGACCGACCGTGAAACGTTTATAAAGCCGCGGCTGGAACATGATATTGCGCACTTCGTCCAACAGTAGAATACCTTTCAGCCTGCCGTCATGGTCAATAACCGGGAAGATATTGCGTTTGCTTTCGGAGATCACTTTGACCAGTTCGCCCAATGTCATTTCCGGGAAAATCGTGACAAAATCGGTCTCCAATACCGAATCCATCTTGAGCAGCGTGAGCACGTTGCGGTCTTTGTTATGGGTGAGCAGTTCGCCTTTCTGCGCCAAACGCATCGCGTAGAGAGAGTGCGGCTCGAAGAACATGATCGTCAGATACGAAATGACGGAGACGATCATAAGCGGCATGAAAAGATGGTAGCCTCCGGTCAGTTCGGCGATAAGGAAGATACCGGTTAGGGGCGCGTGCATGACGCCGGACATGAGTCCTGCCATGCCCACAAGCGCAAAATTCGTCTCCGGCACGATGAGACCGCACATATTCATAATGCGCGCGGTCAGGAAACCCGTTACGGCTCCCATAAAGAGCGAAGGAGCAAAGATACCTCCGACACCTCCGGCTCCGTTCGTTGCCACCGAAGCCACGATCTTAAAGAGGATAATAAAGCCGAAATAAGTCAGTAATAACCATGAGCCGTTCTGCGCCGCCCACGAGTTATGTTCCAAGGGACTGTTTTGCAACGCGGAAAGCGAATCGCCGTTGATGAGCTGGCGGATGACGTCATAGCCCTCGCCGTAGAGCGGCGGAAAGATGAAAATGAGCACACTCAGTGTGGCTCCGCCGAGCAGCAGTTTGAGCCACATGTTGGTAATGGTATGTTTGAACCATTGTTCCAAGCGGTTCATGCCGCGCGTGAAATAGAGGCTGATGAGTCCGCAGACTGCTCCCAAAACGAGGTACCAGGGAATACGATGAACCAAAAACGGCTCGTTCGCCTCAAGCGGGAACATAGGATCGGTGCCGGTGAGGATATACGAGATCGCCGTGGCGGTGACGGACGAAATGAGCAACGGAGCCACCGAGGTCATGGTCAGATCCATCATCAGCACTTCCAACGTGAAGACCAAGCCGGCGATAGGGGCTTTGAAAATACCGCCGATAGCTCCTGCCGCGCCGCAACCGATCATGAGCATCATCGTCTTCTGGTCAAGACGGAAGGCTTTCGCGAGGTTCGAACCGATGGCTGCGCCGGTGAGCACAATAGGCGCCTCGGCGCCGACCGATCCACCGAAACCGATCGTCAGACCCGAACCCACCACCGAAGACCACATGTTGTGCGCTTTGATGATGGATTTGCGTTGCGAGATGGCATAGAGGATCTTCGTGATACCGTGTGAAATATCGTCGCGGACCACATATTTGACGAAAATCGCCGAGAGGGTAATACCGATCACCGGCGTAATGAGGTACCACCAGGTATGCTCATTGGCGATCAGTTGCTCCTCAACGAACCACTGAATGAGGTGGATAAACGATTTGAGGATTGCCGCCGCCATGGAGGAGAACACGCCCACGAAGAACGAGAGCAGCAACACCAGATGCTTCTCGGAGATATGGCGTTCACGCCATTCGATCATTCTATCGTAGAAGGTGCTTCGCACGTCAATTATCAACTGTCAATTATCAATTGTCAATTATCACTCATCCCAGCCGATGCCTTTGTATTTGTCGAGATCCCATTCTTCCTCTACTTCGTTGAGGTAGATAGTTCCCTCTTCTTCATCCTCCTCGCGTGCTTCGGGCTCTTCACGCTCGATCTTCTCTATATCAATCGGCGCGTGAGAGATCTCAATCACTTGGTTCTGTTCCTTGTTCAACTCCTCCCACAGGGCGTCTTTGAGGGCATCAATGCCTTCTCCTGCTACGGAAGAAATAGGCAGTACTTCGATGCCTAACTTTTTATTCAGTTTTTTGTAATTGATCTCCGGCAGTTCGTTGCCCTCTTCGTCAATCCGCGGGAGGTCGCATTTGGTGATCGCTAAAATGCGCGCCTTGGTCAGCAACTCTGGGTTGTATTGCTCCAACTCGTTGAGCAGGATATTGTATTCCGCCTCAATGTCCTTGCTGGTAGCCGGTACCATGAAAAGCAACACGGCATTGCGCTCTATATGGCGCAAGAAACGCAGACCCAAACCTTTTCCTTCGCTCGCGCCTTCGATGATACCCGGTATGTCTGCCATACAGAACGACCGTCCGTCACGATAGGAAACGATACCCAACTGCGGCGTGAGGGTCGTGAACGGGTAGTCGGCTATCTCCGGTTTGGCCGCCGAAACAACGCTCAGCAGAGTGGATTTGCCGGCATTGGGAAAACCGACCAGACCCACGTCTGCCAGCACTTTGAGTTGCATGATCACCGTCCGTTCCTGTGCCGGTTCACCGGGCTGTGCATATCGCGGAGCTTGATTCGTAGCCGTGCGGAAATGCCAGTTGCCAAGTCCGCCACGGCCGCCTTTGAGCAGGATCACGCGCTCGTTATGCTCCTTTACTTCGCAGATGAATTCACCTGTATCGCCGTCATAGACCACTGTGCCGCAGGGTACCTCGATGATCTTGTCTTCGCCGTCTTTTCCGAACGAACGGCTCTGACCGCCTTTGCCGCCATCCGTCGCCATGATATGTTTCTGGTACTTGAGGTGCAGCAGTGTCCATAAGTTGCGGTTTCCGCGCAAAATGACCGAACCGCCTTTACCGCCATCGCCGCCGTCCGGGCCGCCTTTGGGCAGATACTTGGCGCGATGAAGGTGCATGCAACCTGCGCCGCCCTTACCGGAGCGGCAGTAGATCTTAACGTAATCGATGAAATTTGCAGCCATAAAGGGATTTGTTACGATTTTAATGATTGACGCGGTTCAAAATGCGCTCAATCTGGAGGAACACATCCTCCATGTTGTGGTTTCCGTTCACAGCCTCGTAGTTACCGTTGTGCAGGTAATAATGCGCAATCGGCTCGGTTTGGTTGTGATAAACGGCAATGCGGTGACGAATCGTGTTGAGGTTGTCATCGGCGCGTCCGCTTACTTTGCCGCGCTCTATCAGACGCTGAATCAGCAGTTGCTCATCTACCATGAGGTCGATCATAATAGCCTCCATGTTGTATTTACGGAGCAACTCCGTCAACGACTCTGCTTGTGCTACGGTACGGGGATAACCATCGAAGATAGTTCCCTTGCAATCCGCTGGCAGCGAAGCTAAATAGTTGTCAATCACGCCGTACATCATTTCGTCCGGTACTAAGTTGCCTTTCGAAATGAGTGCATCGATCTGTTGACCTAATTCACTTCCTTTAGCGATTTCGGCTCTCAAAACATCTCCGGTAGAGAGGTGTTGCAAACCGTATTTCTTGACAATAAAATCAGATTGAGTGCCTTTGCCGCTACCCGGCGCACCGCATAAAATAATGTTTAACATAAGTTAAAATACAACGGACAAAATGAATTTGTCCAAATTAAATAAACAGACGAAAAACGAGTTACCCGTTTTTCAGGGCAACTCGTTTATAAAGCTACATTGCCGATTAGAAAGCAAATTTAGCACCCGGTTTGATTTTAACAACCTTCTTTGCCGGAACGTTTACTACTTCGCCGGTACGCGGGTTCTTTGCGGTGTGAGCTGCTTTCTCAGAAACAATGATGTTAGCGTAGCCAACGAGCTGTACGTTCTCACCATTCTTAACGGCCTCAACAGCTGCCTCGAGAGCTGCGTCGATAACTTTTGCTGCTGCTGCTGCAGATACCTCTGCCTTTGCTGCTGCTGCTTTGATAAATTCTGCTTTGTTCATAACTTTAGCGTTTATTAATTGGTTAAAAAAGTAAATTGTTTCCTCCTTTTAGGAATATCGGCTGCAAAGTTACAACTTTTTCTTGATTTATGCAACTATTTTTTCAAAAAAATTACGTTTTTAGTTAAAAAATACGTTTTTTTTTCGTTTTGGTGTGCTTTTTGTATGTATAATTCAAAAAAAAGCAGTAATTTTGTGCTCGAAATTGCAAATACGCTAAAAGACTAATTATGAGAAATATCCCGACTGTAACGCGCTATATTTTAATAGCGAACTGTGTTGTTTATCTGCTGGCCTCTATTGTTCAGCGCTATGGTATTGACCTCAATGACATTGCAGGTCTGCATTATTTTTCCGCTTCCACTTTTCATCTGTGGCAGCCTCTGACGTACATGTTCCTTCATGCGAACCTCAGCCACCTCTTCTTTAATATGTTCGCGGTGTGGATGTTCGGCCCGATGATTGAGAATGAATGGGGTGAGAGGCGGTTCTTGATTTATTACTTGGTCTGCGGTCTCGGTGCCGCTGTGATTCAAGAGGGTGTTTGGAGTCTTATGCTGGCGAACATGAGCACTCATTACGGCGCCGCGGCGCTGGCGCATTATGCCTCTATGCTGACCACCGTCGGTGCTTCAGGAGCGGTCTTCGGTATTCTGTTCGCTTTCGGATGGCTATACCCTGACGTGCCGCTTTATATCCTTTTTATTCCTGTGCCTATACGCGCGCGTATTTTCGTAATTGGATACGCCTTGATTGAACTCTTCGCCGGCTTAGGATCCGTGGCTGGCTTCACGGCGGACAATGTGGCGCACTTCGCGCACCTCGGAGGTATGCTCTTCGGATGGCTATTAGTGCTCTATTGGAAGAAAACGAACTGGCGTGACCCCGGAGAGTTATGGAATGAATGGAAAAACAAATTCGGTGGTCACCAACGCTTGGATAGTTCCAAATCCGACAGATTCAGTAACTATCACTACCAGAAACGGGTGTGATAGGTTGCGTTTCGCTGTTTGAAGTCGTTAATTCTCAATTAGTAAGAGTTTTGTACTAATTAAGTACTGGTTAAGTACTGGTTATTACCTGTTCAGAATTTAAAATCTCAGCGTTGCCACAACGGGTTTGTGATCTGAGCCCGGCGCATCGGGAATAGTGCACTGAACCGGTACAAGCGGATCGGAGCAAAGAATATAATCAATGCGCAGACCGATACCCCGGTGCTCGCAGGTTGCACCCCAACTGAATGGATGCACTTCGCGCCATGCGTCATGCAGACCACGGCTGATATGCAGATAGGCGAAACTGAGTGCTATGGAATTGAAATCGCCTAACACAATAACGGGATAGGGGCTTGCCTCTATCTCTTTTCGTATCACCTGAGCCTGTTTGTTGCGCAGCGGAATAGCACGCTTGGTCTTCGCCCGGAGCTGATCCATATCGTCCAAATCTTTGGCGGTGAAACTGTACGACTCCAAATGATTGTTAAACAGCCGGATCGTGTCCTCTTCTATGACGATATCGCAGCGGTTGGAGAGGTTACCCCGCGTCTCATAATGAATGCTCTGTTTGTGTATCAACGGATACTTGGACCATACCATCGTGCCGAACTGATGACGCTTGTCATATACCGCAAAATCAAGGTAAGAATACCTGTATTTCTTGCCCAATACCTGCTTCACCTCGGCTAAGGTCAGATACTTGTCGTTTTTGTAAATATCCACCTCCTGCAAACAGATCACATCCGCGTCCTGGCTCATCAGATATCGCAGCACTTCATTCTGTGCCGGTTTCTTGAAATTGCCCAAACGGTACGTGTTCCAGGTCAGCACAGTAAGCGTCTTTTCCGCCTGTATCTGCGCCGCCGGAAGGAGAAACAACAGTAGTATGTACGCTATCCGTTTCACTTTTTGGGTGTGAGAGTTACTAACGGGATGATCATTTCCTCCAGCGATATACCGCCGTGTTGGAAGGTGTTGCGGTAATACTGAGCGTAATAATTGAACTGGTTCGGATAGGCGAAGAAATCGCTTCCTGTGCAGAATGCGTAACTGCTGCTCACGTTCGGGCAGGGCAGACCCACTTGTTTGGGCTGTTCGATGGTAAACACGTTCTTCGAGTTGCAATTCAGCGCTTTGCCCACTTTGTAACGGATGTTCGTGTTAGTGTTCTTGTCCGCTACGATCTGCACGGCGTTCTTGACCCGCGTCGTACCATGGTCGGTGGTGAGCACTAACGTGAAACCCAACTCCGCCGCGCGGCGAAGCAACGCTAATGTGGGTGAGTGTTGGAACCAACTGAGCGTCAGACTCCGATAAGCCGCCTCGTCATTCGCTAACTCTCGCATCATTTTGCTCTCTGTACGGGAGTGAGATAACATGTCTATGAAATTGAATACCACAATATTCAGATCCGTGCGTGCGCCTTTGAGTTGATGGATCACGCGCTCGCAGAAATCGCTCTCGTTCACCTTCCAATAACTGAAACTGTCTTTCCGCCGGTAGCGGTCCAGAAGGGTCTGAACCAACTCTTTCTCGAACTGGTTCTTGCTGTCCTCATCGCCTTCTTCTACCCAATATTGCGGGTACATCTGCTGAATCTGCAGCGGTAGCAAACCCGAAAAAATGGCATTCCGGGCGTACTGCGTAGCGGTGGGAAGAATAGAGGTGTACTGCTCCTCTTTTTGTACGGTATAGAACTCGCTGATGAGCGGCTGGATGGTCTTCCACTGGTCGTAACGGAAATTGTCGATCACGCAAAGCAATACCTTTTCCCCTTTGTCCAGCAACGGGAAAACGGCGTGTTTCATAACGTCCGGGGAGAAAATACAATCCTCTTTGCTCTTGCGCTCTCCGACCATCTCCACGTAGTTCTTCGCAACCCATTTGGCAAAGGCGGCGTTTGCCTGTGTCCGCTGGTCATCGATCATGGAACGCATTGGAGAATTCTCCAACTCGATGTCCCATCGGCTCAGCGTACGCTCGATCGCTTTCCATTCCTCCATCGTCGTTGCGGTGTCGATCATATACGATATATCGCTCCATTCCTGGCGGTAGTTCTGTTGCACCTGCTCGGTCACGATCTCCTGCTGGTGGATATGTTTCTTGAGGCACAGTAAGATCTGGCTCGGGTTAACGGGCTTGATCAGATAATCCGCGATTTTCTCGCCGATAGCTTGCTCCATGATATGCTCTTCCTCGCTCTTTGTGATCATGACAACCGGTATCTCCGGGTGAATGCGCTTGATCTCCTGCAGCGTCTCCAAACCCGACATGCCCGGCATGTTCTCGTCCAGAAACACAATGTCAATCGCCGGCGACTGATGGCTGATAAGATCCAAGGCATCATCCCCGTTCGTGGCAGTTAAAACGTTGTAATTCTTCTCTTTCAGATAAATCAAGTACGGTTGTAACAGATCAATCTCGTCGTCAACCCAAAGTATTTGGCTCATAGTTCCTCCATTTGTTTATCAGGTTCGTAAAATCTTCCGGCCATTCGCTGTCGAAGAACATCCGTTCGCCGGTTCGCGGGTGTGTGAAACCCAAAGTCTTGGCATGTAACACTTGCCTCGGACAAAGCGCAAAGCAGTTCTCGATGTACTGCCGGTATTTCTGTGTGCGCAGACCTTTCAGGATCTCGCATCCTCCGTATTTCTCGTCGCTGAAGAGCGGATGACCAATATGTTTCATGTGAACGCGGATCTGATGTGTGCGGCCTGTCTCCAAACGGCATTCCACTAACGTTACATAAGGAAAACGCTCCAAAACGCGCCAGTGAGTGATCGCCTCTTTCGCTTGCGGACACTCTTCCAAATCCCACACTTTGTAAATCGTCCGGTCGCGGTTGTCACGCGCTAAAGCACCTTCTATCGTGCCGCTGTCCTCTTTGAAGGTTCCCCAAACAAGCGCGTTATACGTCCTTTCCGTCGTGTGGTCGAAGAACTGTTTGGCTAAATGCGTCTTTGCTTCCGGCGTCTTGGCGATCAGCAGCAAACCGCTGGTATCCTTGTCAATTCGGTGTACCAAACCGATACTCGGATCATTGATGTCAATTTTTAATTTTTCATTTTTAATTTTTAATTCCTCTTCAAAGTGCCATGCGAGTGCATGTAACAAAGTGTGCTCGTAGTTGCCGTGCCCCGGATGAACCACCAAACCTGCCGGCTTGTTCACCACTAACAGATCCTCGTCCTCATAGACGATATTCAGCGGTATATTCTCCGGCGTAATGGTGAAATCGTGCGGCTCATGATCTAACAGCACTTGGATCACATCGCCCGGTTTGACGCGGTAATTGGAGGCAACGGGAGAACCGTTTACCCACACATTCCCTGCGTCCGCAGCGGTCTGGATGCGGTTACGACTCGTGTTCGTCATGTGCTCCGCTAAGTATTTGTCAACGCGCTCTTTGCCCTGACCTTTATCTACTTCGCATCGCCATCTCTCCCACAGCTCCTCTTGCTCTATGTCTTGTTCTTCAGCCAATTTTCAATTATCAATTATCAATTGTCAATTATCAATTATCAAAACCAACTGTCCTCGCCTTCCGCCTGGTGGTCAATGGTAGCGGCTTTCTCAATGTCTTTTGACAAGTACAGCGTTACCGTTTCGCCTTCCAAAACAGTTTGTCCGACGCTCGGGCTCTGACGATAGATGTACTGCGGTACGCCTTCTTCCTCCGGCTCGTCACGATAAACAACACCGATCGTCAGCCGATGACTGAGCAACAGACTTCGTGCGTCTTGCAAACTCAGACCGATTGTACTCGGCACTTCCACTTTTTCCGTTCCTTTGCCGAAACCGACCACTAACTTCACTTTCGTGCCCACTGCAATCTTATCCCCCGGCTTCACGCTCTCACCATTCGCCTTGACGTCCAATACCAGGTCCCGATAGGTCGAAGGCTCATATTCATACACACTATCTACTTTCAATCCCAAACCTTTCAGCGTCGTTTCTGCCTGTCGGTAACTGATATCGTGCAAGTCCGGCATGACGATTTGCCGCTTGGTACTTGCGTTCACAATTACATACACAGCACGCCCGTGTTTGGCATGACTTGCCGGCTTAGGATCCTGATCAACAATCGTGCCAAACGGTACTTTGTCCGAATAAGTCGAATCAATTACCTCGATATGCAACCCTTGCGCAGAAATCAGCGGCTCTGCTTCTGCCATTACCAAACCGCGCACATCCGCCACTTCCACCTCCACGCCGTGTTGAGTGTAACTGCGTAGCCATTTAACTAACCCAAAGATGATCAATACAACCACGATGAGGGCTGCAACGATGTTCCATCCGATGAATTTTAGGTCTGTTTTGTTAAATTTCTCCTTCTTTTCCATAAAAAATCAAAAAATATTGTGCAAAGTTACACTTTTTTTTGCATATATCCAAAAAAAGCAGTAATTTTGCAGCGTTTTTCGCAAAAAGGCGAAGAATTAACATTATTTTTAAGCTTAAAATTTTTTTAGACATGAAGAAAATGCTTCTGATCGCAGTTGTTGCCGTTGCTGCAATGAGCTGCTGTAACAAGAGCGAGAAAAAATGCTGCGAGAGCGAGTGCTGCAAGGATTCTGTAGCTGCTTGCTGCCAAGCTGACAGTACCAAGTGCTGCGCTGATAGCGCTAAAACTTGCTGTGCTGACACCGTAGCTGCTCCTGCTCAAGCTGAGTAATTTATTACTCCTGTATTTTCGAGTATTGATTTACTCCATTTAAGGTACAGACAGAAAAAAGCGACCTCTTTCCGAAGTCGCTTTCTTTTTGCATTTTCTTTCAAATTTAAAATCTAAAATCTCAAATGTCGAAATTTAATCAACAATTAAATTCCGACCCGTCATCTCCTTCGGTTGCTCAATGCCCATAATATGGCAGAGCGAAGGAGCTACGTCCGCGAGGATTCCGTCCTCTACGTGCGCGTTCACGTGATCCTTTGAGATATAAACGAACGGAACAGGGTTCAGCGAGTGTGCCGTGTTCGGCGTTCCGTCCGGATTGATGGCGTTGTCGCAGTTACCGTGATCAGCAATAACGATCACTTCATAGCCGTTCTCCAATGCGGTCTCAATCACTTTGTGCGAGCACTCGTCGATGCACTTAACCGCTTTCTCGATGGCGGGATAAACACCTGTGTGACCGATCATGTCGCCGTTTGCGAAGTTCAGCGTGATATAATCGAACTTCTGTGTCTTGATAGCCGCTACCAGTGCTTCCGTCACTTCCGGTGCACTCATCTCCGGCTTCAGATCGTAAGTCGGCACTTTCGGACTCGGGATCAAGATACGCTCCTCACCCGGATATTCAGCCTCGCGACCTCCGTTGAAGAAGAACGTCACGTGCGCGAATTTCTCCGTCTCCGCAATACGTAACTGCTTCATTCCCAAACGGCTCACTACTTCGCCTAAGGTGTTCTCTACGTTCTCTTTCGGATAGAGTACGTGCAGACCCGTAAACGAACTGTCGTACGGCGTCATGCAGCAGTAGTGCAGGTTCGGAATGGTCTTCATCCCTTGTTCCGGCATGTCTTGTTGCGTCAGCACGATCGTAATTTCCTTTGCGCGGTCGTTGCGGTAGTTGAAGAAAATAACCACATCGCCTTCCGCAATGCGACCGTCGCAGTTGGCGTTTACCAACGGCTCCATGAACTCATCGGTGTCTTTGTGCTCCTCCGTGTGGCGGTCGTAGCATCCTTGTACAGCCGCTACCATGTCACTCTCTTGACGACCCACACCGTTCACCAACTGGTCATATGCCACTTTGATTCGCTCCCAGCGTTTGTCACGGTCCATCGCGTAGAAACGGCCGATAATGGAAGCGATATGCGCGCCGTTAGCGTCACACACGTTTTGCAGGTCTGCCACAAAGCCCTTGCCGCTACGCGGGTCGGTGTCACGACCGTCCATGAAACAGTGTACAAACGTCTTGTCTGCCACACCGTATTCCTTTGCAATCTCCACTAATTTGAACAGGTGATCCAGCGAACTGTGTACACCGCCTGTCGAGCACAAGCCCATGATATGCAGTTTCTTTCCTGCCTCTTGTGCGGCTTTGTAAGCGGCTATGATCTCGGGATTTTGCATGATCGAGTTGTCACGGATAGAACGATTAATCTTCACTAAATCCTGATAAACAACACGTCCGGCACCGATATTGAGGTGTCCAACTTCCGAGTTACCCATCTGTCCGTCCGGCAGACCCACGTTCTCACCGCTGGCTTGCAGCTGAGAGTGAGGATATTTGGCCAACAACGCATCCCAATGCGGAGTCGGCGTCACGCTGATCACATCGGCTTTTGACTTGTTGCCGATACCCCAGCCGTCTAAAATCATTAATAATGCTTTACTCATATAATTATCAATTATCAATTGTCAATTATCAATTATCACAAATGCGCCATTTTGCGCACTTGTGCCATCTCGCGTTTGTCATCCGCCTCGCGTAGACTCTGACGCTTGTCGTACGTGTGTTTGCCTTGACAAAGCGCTATCTCCATCTTCGCCAAACCCTTCTCGTTGATAAAAAGGCACAGCGGCACAATCGTCTTGCCGGTATCTTTGGTCGCTTTCTCTAACTTACGGATCTCGCGCCGTTGGAGCAGCAACTTACGGTCACGCTTCGCCTCGTGGTTGGCGTAACTGCCGAACCGGTATTCGGCGATATGCATCTGTTTGACGTACATCTCCCCGTGCTCCACGGCGCAGTAACTGTCCACCAGCGATGCTTTACCCTCGCGGATGGACTTGATCTCTGTGCCGAAGAGCTGAATACCCGCCGTGTAACGGTCTAAGATAATGTATTCAAACTTAGCCTTTTTGTTCAATATCTGTATGTTGCTCGTCTTCCTCATCTTCTGTCTCCTTCCCTTCAGGGAGGGTAGGGGCTGGCTTCTCTACTCTTCTGTATTTCTTTTGTCTCTTTTCCCAGCGCTCGCGGGCGTACTGCTGCATATCAATCACGGCATCGCTCTCGTCGATGATCTCCAGTCCGAAAATCGTCTCGATGATGTCCTCTAACGTGATAATACCTACAAAACAGCCGTACTCGTCAATCACCTGTGCAATCTGGCTCTTCTGCTTGAGCATCGAATCGAAGATCGTGCCCAGCGTCAGATCCTGATCGAACGCAGGCAGCGAACGCTTGATTGTGCCTACTTGTTTCTTGAAATGATCCTCCGCCAAGTCCTCTAACACATCGTTCCGTAGCACATAACCGGTTATATACTCCGGCTGGGTCGGGTTGAAAAGCAGGATACGCGAGAAATGGTCGTAGTCATCGTTGTCGTAGTACTCCTTCAATGTCAGGTTCTCCGGCGCAATCTTCGCTACCGAACGGGGCGTCATTACATCGTACGCATGGATCGTGTCCAAACGCATTAGGTTGCTGAAGATCTTGTTCTCGTCTTCATCTACCACTCCTTCCTCTTCGCCTACATTCACCATTGCCAACACTTCTTCACGGCTCACCGAGGCTTCGTTGTCCGGGAAAAGACGTGTGATCAACTCTACTAACAATACCAACGGGTACAGCACGTAGATCATCGCCTGAATGATACGGGCGGCGGGACCCATTAACTGACGCCAATAGGTCGTACCGATGATCTTCGGGACGATCTCGGAGAAAACAAGAATCAAAATGGTGGTGATAGCGGATACTATTCCAACCCATTTGCCTCCCCATTGTGCCGCTTGTGCTCCTACACCCGCGGCACCGATCGTGTTCGCAATCGTGTTCAGCGATAAGATAGCAGCTAACGGCTTACCCGTGTTCTCTTTAAATTTTTGCATCAACTTGGCGGGCTTGTAACCCTCTTCTACACGCAAGTTGATGTAACTGAGCGATGTCGTCATTAAGACCGATTCAAGCATTGAGCATATAAAACTCACGCCCATCGCAAGCAATAAATATGTTAAAAGTATCTCCATAACTTCAAAATTCGTGCAAAGTTACAACAAAAATCGCACATATGCAAGTTTTTTAGCCGAAATTTTAACAAATTCGTGTTTTTTCACCCCTTATTTACGTGCGCGCGCACACCCGTTCCTTATTTAATATTATATATGAGACGTAAAAATATAAAAGTTCCGTTATACAACATATTAGACAAAACGAACATTGAAAAAAGGCTAAATATATGCAATTTTTAATTAATTGTAAATCAATGAATTATGAAAAAAGTGCATTTTTTTTGCATTTTTTTTGCAGAAATATTTGGTCAATTCAAAAATTTGTTGTACCTTTGCACTCGCTTTTGAGAAACAAGTGAGTTTCGATTTTCTACCGGAGGCCCGGACATTAAAATTCAGATTCTCGAATGAGGACCTAATTTTTTTGCGCCAAACCGAAAGAAAACTTCTTTGAAAGATTGATACAATTAGTGTAGTACAAGAACTGAAATAATTGAGAATTATGAATTGTGAATTCCATTGTGAATTGTGAATTGTAAATTGTGAATTGTAAAAGGTTCCCGAAGAAATTCTACACTTGATAAATTCGATTATTCTGAGCTATCTTATAATTTCTTTTTACAACGAAGAGTTTGATCCTGGCTCAGGATGAACGCTAGCGACAGGCCTAACACATGCAAGTCGAGGGGCAGCGGGATTGAAGCTTGCTTTAATT
>CADCEV010000014.1 GCA_902800525.1 uncultured Bacteroidales bacterium | reverse complement strand
ACCTGCTTGCTTGTAGTTTTTTACTACCGGTGCAAGCATGACCATATAGTTGAGTTGGATGCGTTCACTGCCTTGCCATTGCTCCTCGTTGACATACTGCGGCTCCAACAGATACTCCAAGTGATATTTCTCTTCCACATTCCGCTGGGCTACAGCCATATTGTCATAGCGCTTTGCCGAGTAACGGAATACCAACCCCTCGTTATATAATTTCAAAGGAAAATCATCGGCTTGTGAAGAATTGAAGTGCGGCGAGAAGTATGCCGGACGCTTGCTCTTATTGATGATATATTCTAACACCTCATGGTAATCTATGGAATCGTAATTCTCTTTGGCTTCAAATGGCTTAATGCCAAGCGATTGACAGAGAGCGTCACGATAGACTGGTATAGCAAGGAACGAAATAGGAATTACTTTCTTGTCTTTGTGCAAATCCAAGGCTTCTTGCAGAATACGCGATCCATACCAAGGCACATCGCCGTTAATGAAGTATAGTGCGTTTCCCTCCATGCCGCGCATACAATTGTCGGCATAACGGAGCAAATAACTTGGGTAAGCGTTGTTTTTGTACAGCAACTCGATGAGTTCATGGCTGGTCTCTTGTGTCTTTTTATCGCTGAAGCATTTGCCGCTCATCTCCAGATAAGCGATAAGCATGGATGCATCTTGACGACCGATGTTTTCCGGAATCTGTTGCAATGCCTTTTCTGCCCACGGACTTGCGTCCTCGCCGTACATATCACGTTTTGTTTGGTACATGGCGAGGTTATACGTAAACGAGTTAGGGATATGTTTCGCCATCTCGTCAAGTACAGCTTTTTTGCGGTCGGTCATTCCATACTGCTCGTTGAGCATATCGGCATAACGTGCCGCGCTGAAGCACTGCTCCCATGCGTGCTCGTCAGTAAGATTGGCTTGTGCCTTCTTGAGCCACAATGTTTGCTGTTGTTCGTACCATGCGGCATCGTACTCATCCACAACAATACCACGGATTTCTTGGGGTTCTTGCGTCTCCAAATGTGTGAACGCTTGAAGTGTCCCGATGCAGCCAAGCAGAAATACGGCGGCTGCAATGATAAAAGTTTTCTTTTTCATTTTGCTATTTGTTTATCGGTTTTCAATCTATTTTGAGTGCGCTCTCACTACAGCATACACCGATAAATTAGATTCGTTCATTTTTTAGCAATTTTTATGCCAAAAGATGCAAGCCCGTTGTTGCGGACTTGCTCTAGAACCATTGTATATCTAAGATTACTTACTGGTTAAGGAAATTGCTGATGTCCTCTTTGGAGAAGTCGCCAACAACGACTACCATCGAACTATCATCTTTTCCAATAGTGCCGATGATGAGTTCGTGCGGTTTGCGTTTGTTCGTGAAAATGAACATGTTGTCGCCACCGGAAGAATGGCTGGTCATCAAAACTTCGTAGTCCTTGTCGGTCGAAAGTGTCCGGATGTCTTTATCAATCTGCTTTTTACCTCCGTCACTGTCAGAACTGATGATGAGCATTTTGTCCAGAGAACCTAACTTGCTCAAATCCTCACCACCTCCTGCGACACTGATCATTTTTGTGCCGAGGCCGAACATGGCTTTGTTGATGCATACAAAGTCAACTCCGTCTATGGTCGCATACTTGCTGAATATTTGATTCTGCGCATGTGTGGAAAGTGAGCAGGCAATGATGCATATCGCTAAAATAATACGTTTCATTGTATTTGAGTTTTAGAAGTTAATGTATTGGTTGATTACTTGTTTTGTGGCGTCCGCTTTTTGCAGGGCTTTGCTAGTCGGAGCCATACATTGTTCGGTGGCTTTGGCAATCATACTATTTGCCCTTTGAATCTGTGCAGCGGCTTCTTCCGGCGTGGCGCATGTATCGCGGAATGGGTCAGTTGTGTATATTCGTTGATGAAACAACATGCCGCCACCTATCGCGAGAAGAATAGCCACCGTTGCCGCTACGCGATACCACATCTTCGGAGGTGTTTTCAAACGCCGAGGTTGTTCACAAAAGCGGTGATTTCCTCGGCTATGTCTTGCGGCATCTCTTGGTCGGATGTCTGTGCAAGCAATAGGAAGAGTTGCTTGTCTTCCTGCAAATCTTCCGGCACATCCTCACGACGGAAGAAATCAGCCAGCAGCCTTTCTTCTTCCGGTGTCGTTTGCCCCTCGTAGAAACGAGCGAGTAACGATTTGATTTGTTCTATGTTCTTATCTCTTTTCATTCGAACGACGTTTTTCATATCGTATGTCATAGTTTTGCAGTCAGTTCTTTTAATGTTTTTCTTGCTCTTGATAGCAAGGTATAAATGTTTTCGCGACTGAAATGGGTCAGTTCTTGTATCTGTTCGATCTCCAGTCCGTCAATGGTGCGTAACCGTAAAATAATTTGTTGGTCGCTCGGCAGTTTGTCAATCAGTTGTATTACTGCGTTGAGGTCACTTGCCGCTTCAATCTGATTTTCGGTGTTGTGGTCTAAAAGCGTCTCAAGGGTTTCGTCATCTGCTTGTGTGCTTCGGGACTTGAGACGGTCAAGGCAGTTGTTCCGCACCATCGTTAAAACAAGCGGAAGTGGTGGTTTGTCGGGTTCTATTGTATCCCGTTTGATCCATAACTCAGAGTACACATCTTGCACGCAGTCACGCGCCTCGTCACGGTTACGGAGCAAGTTGTATGCAAGCGCATACATCTTTCCGCTGAACGGTAAATATATTTGCGTAAACTGCTCGTGCGTCATACTCTTTTGAATGGCTTTCTATATGTAATACGAATTTCGTGCCAAAATCTTACAAAGGAAGTGCATTTTTTTTCGAAAAACTGCACAAAGGTACAATAATTTTTTGAGATATGCAAATAATTTTGGGATTTATATGCGCGTGTGCGTATTTTAAGGAAAGGGTGTCCGCTCGTCCATATTCGAAGCAATTTTTTAAAAAAGTTCAGTTTTATTTGCACATGTCAAAAAAATGTTGTATCTTTGTAGCCGATTTCGAAAATGTAGAAATTTATACCATGGAAAACGTTAAAATAATCGAGATTAAGAAGAGTATCTTCGAAAATAATGACCGTGCGGCGGATGAGTTGCGCGGGGAGTTGAAAAACAAGGGCGTGTTTCTGCTCAATCTGATGTCTTCGCCCGGAAGCGGCAAGACGACTACCCTCATTCAGACCATCAATCGTCTTAAAGACAAAATCCGTATTGCCGTTATGGAAGCGGATATCGACAGCGATGTCGATGCCATCAAGATCAAGGAAGCCACCGGCGTGGAGTCCATTCAGTTGCATACCGGCGGCATGTGCCATCTGGATGCGGAGATGACAAAGCAAGGGATTAGCAATTTACAATTCACAATGCACAATTCACAATGTCCAGACCTTGTGATACTGGAGAATGTGGGGAACTTGGTATGTCCGGCGGAGTTTGATACGGGAGCTGTGAAGAACGCGATGATTCTCTCCGTGCCGGAAGGACATGACAAGCCGCTCAAATATCCGCTGATGTTTTCCATTTGCGATGTGGTGGTAATCAATAAGACAGATGTACTACCCTATTTCGATTTCGATATGGAGAAATGCAAGGAGTACATCCATATGCGTAACCCGAAAGCCACCGTTATTCCTATCTGCGCCAAAACAGGAGAAGGCGTGGATGTTTTTGCCGAATGGCTGCTTAATGAGGTTTCCGAGTGGAAACGTTAAACTGTTAAATTGTTAAACCGTTAAACTGTTAAGCTGTTAAACTGTTAAATCGTTATATCATGCCACAAATGTCAGACAAGTTTGTCCCGAAACACAAAGGGGACAAGAACCCGAATCCGAAATTGTTGAAATTCGTCCGCCATGTCACGGACCGTATTCCCGGAAAAATCAAGATGACCACAGACGCCCCGGAGTATTGGGGTCTCGCGTGTATCTTCGAAGATGAGATGGATGCCGTAACGCGTGAGGCGTCGCTGGATCTGCTGTTGGATATGCTGCCCGGTAATTTCTTTAAGGTACGCAAGCATCACACGTACGCGCAGTTGCATGAGATGAACACCAAGAAACACTACACGCCGGACGATAAGAGTTTTGACGAGTTGTTGGATAAACTCGCTTATTTCGGCATGTTAGAGTACGATTACGGAGATCATTATACCAACGGTCAAGGTCCCGACGAGGGAACGACCTTCAACCGCGAGGACCGCATCTACTGGGTGCCGATGTTTGTGCCGGGAAGTGCCGAATATACGAACATGAACACCGATTTGATGGATCGTCATCCGGAGTTAGCGATGTTCTTCGAGCGAATGACATTCCTGCCTTTGGAGAAGATCACGCCGATGGTTCCAATGGGCGGAAGCGGTATCGGTATGCACGTTATTCCGGTGGAGAAAGCCATCTCCATGGAGAACCAAAGTGTCGATATCGAGCATATTAGTTATTGGCTCAAGAAATACGAAGGACACATCGGCGTGGGTATTTGTTCATGCCGCTACGGCCGCAAGAAATTGGATGAAGGTTGCGCGGACGATTACCGCGATTGGTGTATCGGTGTGGGCGATATGGCGGATTATCTGCGTGAGACAGGTCGCGGACACGACATCACTTACGACGAGGCGATGGCGATCCTCAAAAAAGCCGAAGACCACGGATTTGTACACCAAGTAACGAATATCGACGGCGAGGGTAAGATCTTTGCGATTTGTAATTGTAACGTGAAGATTTGTAACGCACTTCGTACATCGCAACTCTTCAATACACCTAATATGTCGCGTAGCGCGTACGTAGCGGAAGTGGATCCGAAAAACTGCGTGGCGTGCGGCCGGTGCGTAGAGTATTGTCCTGCAGGAGCGGTCAAGTTAGGTCAAAAACTATGTACCAAACATGGTCCGCAGACCTACCCGAAACAGGAGTTGCCGGACGCAACCAAATGGGGAGAAGACAAATGGACGGAAGACTACCGCGACAAGAACCGCATCAACTGCTACCCGACCGGAACGGCTCCGTGTAAGACCGCCTGTCCGGCACATATCGCCGTGCAGGGCTATTTGAAGAAAGCGGCAGAAGGCAAATACACCGAGGCGTTGGAACTGATCAAACGCGAGAACCCGTTCCCGGCAGTATGCGGACGAATCTGCAACCGCCGTTGTGAGGACGCTTGTACCCGCGGCACGATTGACCGCGCAGTAGCGATCGACGCCGTGAAGAAATTCATCGCTGAGAAAGACCTGCATGCCGAGACACGTTTTGTGCCAGAAGTCAATATCTGCTCGAACGCCCAAGAGCGTTGGGAGGAGAAGATTGCCATCATCGGCGGTGGTCCAGCGGGTCTGAGTTGTGCGTACTATCTGGCGACGATGGGTTACAAGCCCACTGTGTTCGAACGCAATGCAGAACCTGGTGGAATGCTGCGTTACGGCATACCCTCTTACAAGCTTGACAAGGACGTCATCAAAGCCGAGATAGACATCATGCGCGAGATAGGTGTGGAGATTAAATGCGGCGTCGAAGTCGGTAAAGACATAACAATAGACGCCCTTCGCAAACAAGGCTACCAAGGTTTCTATATAGCTATCGGTTGCCAAGGTGGTCGTCTGCCGGGCATTCCGGGAGAGGATTTGGAGGGCACAATGACAGCGATTGATTTCCTGCATGAGGCAAATTGCGGCGACAAGAAGATCAGCGGAAAAGTCGTTGTTGTCGGCGGCGGAAACGTAGCTATCGATGCAGCGCGTGTGGCAAAACGCAGCGGCGCAAGCGAAGTGACGATGCTGTCGCTGGAGACCGAAGATATCATGCCGGCATCGCTTGAAGAACGCATGGAAGCGCGTGAGGATGGCGTGGTAATCAACTCGGGATGGGGACCTATGGAAGTAATAGCCTCACCCCAGCCCTCCCCTAAAGGGAAGGGAGTCTCCCAAGTAGCCGGAATAAAGTTCAAACGTTGCGTTTCGGTATTTGATGAACAGCATCGTTTTGCGCCGAAGTTCGATGAGAACGAGACGATTACGCTGGAGGCGGACTTGGTGATTTTTGCTATCGGTCAGACGGTAGTGCTCAAAGATCTGCTCAAAGATACGAAAGTGGAGTTCTTCCGCGGCGTCTATCCGGTAGCGGACAAACTGACGTACCAGACCGCCGAACCCGACATCTTCGTGGGCGGCGATGTGTTCACCGGTCCTAAGTTCGCGATTGACGCTATCGCGGCTGGCAAGGAAGCGGCAGAGAGCCTGCATCGCTTCGTGCAGCACGGACACATGACCATCGGTCGCAACCGTCGTGATTTCATTGAACTGAATAAGCAGGATATTCTGGTGGAGCAATACGATAACAGCAGCCGTCAAGACCCGGGAGTCATTCCGACGAAGACGAAATTCGAGGAATACCACGGCACTTTGACCGAAGAGCAGGTGAAGAAAGAAACTGCCCGTTGCCTAAGTTGCGGCGCGTCGGTTGTGGACGAGAACCGCTGTATAGGCTGCGGTATTTGTACCACCAAGTGCGCGTTCGACGCCATTCACCTGCATCGCGAGCACCCGGAAGCCAGCGTCATGCGCACTTCCGAGAACAAGTTCGACGGCATCCTTCCGTACATGATCAAGCGCACCGGGAAAATCCTATTTAAAAAGAAATAATGCACGAACTCGGAATAGTATTCTATATTATCCGCGACGTCAAGAAAGCGGCAGAAGAACATGGCGTAGAGCATGTCTCGGCAGTGGTGATGAACATCGGCGAGGTGTCCACTATCGTGCCGGAATACTTGACCGATTGCTGGCGTTGGGCGGCAGATAAGGAAGAGTTGCTGCGGGGTTGCGAATTGAAGATCGAACCGATACCGGCAGTGACGCATTGCGACGGTTGCGGCAAGGAGTACCCCACGGTGGCGCATGGAAAGATCTGTCCGCATTGCGGCAGCGAGAAGACTTGGCTGCTCCGCGGGAATGAAGTGGAGATAAAGGAGTTGATAATTGATAATTGAAAATTGAAAATTGATAATTTTATGGCTTGTTTTATTGTACCATTAGTACAGGCGGTGGCAACAACGGCATACCGCAAACGTATGGAAAAAACGCAGGTTGAACCTGCACAAAGTAACTACAATGCGCTCAGCAAGCATCTACCGGCTCTGGAGAAAATGCTCTGGGGCGGTTCATTGATGCTGATAGTGGATCATATCATCAACGGCGAGGTGACATGGATGTACCCGTTCTTTACCGCCTTGGAAACCGAAGGCGGCAGTATGGTGATGCTCAAAGAGATGCTGACCGTGGGTGTACCGATGTCGGTAATCGTCACCGTTGTATGGGCTATATGGGCTTACACCAAGGAGCGCCAAACTGTTAACGCATAGAAAGACCGCAAAATGCGATCCTTAAAATCAATAATAATCAATCATTTAAAACACAAAAGCTTATGTTTTTTGAAGTGTATGGGGCAAATGCCCTTGCTCAATGGGGAATGCTGTTAGTTGTCCTCGTAGGCTTAATCCTTTTCAATGAGTTTGCCCGCCGTACTAAACTCGGCGGAGCTATCACGTTCTTTGCTATTCCGCTGGCGTTGACCGCGTATTTCGTGGCTATCGCTATCGGTGCACGTATGGGTGCTGAGTGGGCGCTGACGAACCAGACGCATCTGTACATGAACGGTTGGTTCCACTATGCCAAGCTGTATGCTGCGCTGACCGGATGTATCGGTTTTATGATGATTAAGTACGAATGGGGAATTGGCGCAAAACGCTGGTTCAAACCGTTCCCGTTCATCATCGTAGCTATTAACATTCTGATTGCCGTGGCTTCGGATTTCGAGTCCGCAATCATGGGATGGAACAAATGGTGGCTGTCAAGCGAAGGTGTATGGTTGTATGGCGGTTGGCATAACGTATTCAATGGTCTTGCCGGTTTGTTCAACATCTTCTGTATGACCGCATGGTGGAATGTGTATCCGTCCAAAGACAAGAAAGATATGATTTGGGCGGACATGACCTGGGTATATATCCTCGTTTATGACATCTGGAACTTCGCTTACACGTACAACTGCTTGCCGACACACAGCTGGTATTGCGGTATTGCGTTGTTGCTCGCTCCGACAGTAGCTGCTCTCCTTTGGAACCGTGGCGGTTGGATTCAGAACCGTGCTAACACCCTGGCTATCTGGTGTATGTTTGCACAGGTATTCCCGCTCTTCCAAGAGGTGTTCAAGGATGGTTTCCACAAATTCAGCTGGGTTGTTCTGCCGACGCAGTATGTCAACGGCTTTGACACGATCACCGCTCTCTATGCAGAAGCAGGTGGTGAGGCTGCTGCAACCGGTACGACCATCGAGGCAGTGGGCGCTACGGCTGCTAATCCGACAGCTATGCTGGTAATCTCCGCTTTGGCGCTCATTACGAACATCGTTGCTTTCGGTTACATTATGTACCAAGCTAAGGCACGTCACATCAACCCGTATAAGGAGGATGTTTTCGTAGATCAGAAGTACTACAAAGACGCGATGGCTCGCGCCGTAGTGAACAGCTAATCAAGCGTTTGGGCAAAAAGAAAGAGAGTGCGCCGGAATGAATCGGCGCACTCTCTTTTTTTGATAACAGAGTAAGCATCTTGCTACTTCTTCATTAATGTGTAACATAATGGTATCAATTGGGTTATTTTATCCGAATATATTGATAATTTGGGGGACAAAGGTACAAAAAATAGTTGAAAGTAAAAAGCAGACGCGATGAAAGAGTACTATTTTTGTGGATAAAAGTACACTTTTTTGATAAAAAACGCGCGCGCACTTGCGTATGTCAAAAAAAAGTAGTAAATTTGCACGCAATTTTGTATGCAAAACAAACAAATAAGTATGTTTAACCGTAAAAAAATAGAAAATGTTATGGCAAATGACAGACAACAAAGCGGAATGATGTTCAATGCATTGACCGCCGGAAGTAAGATTGTGGGTACTATCACCGCAGATAGCGATTATAGGATTGATGGATTGATAGAAGGCGACTTGAGTTGCACAGGAAAAGTAGTTATCGGCGAAGCAGGCCGCGTGAAAGGCAATATAATGTGTCAAAACGCAGAGATCTTAGGTCTAATGGACGGTAAGATCACCTGCAGCAACCAGTTGTCGCTCCGTTCAAGCGGTAAGATTACCGGCGATGTGATTACCAAGACTTTGATTGTAGAGCCGGGTGCATTGCTGAACGGCACATGCTCTATGGGCGGCAATACAGCCGCTAAAGAAGCCGTTAAATAGTTAAAACGTTAAACTGTTAATTCGTTAAACTGTTAATACGCCATGAAGATCAAACCATTTAGAGGAATTCGTCCGCCAAAAGAGTTGGTGGAGCAAGTAAGCAGCCGGCCGTATGATGTGCTCAATAGTGAAGAGGCACGTCAAGAGGCTGCGGGTAACGAGAAGAGTTTGTATCATATTATCAAGCCGGAGATCAATTTTGAGCCGGGCACCGATGAGCATGATCCGCGTGTGTATGACGCTGCGGTAGAGCAATTCAAGTTATTCAAAGAAAAAGGCTGGCTTGTGCAGGATGCCGAAGAGAAATACTATGTCTATGCACAAAGTATAGTTGAGAGTGGAGAGTTGAGAGTTGATAGAAGTTCCGAAGCGGAAAGTAAAAAGTTAAAAGGAACTGTCAAGACTCAGTATGGTTTGGTTGTTGGCGCATGGGTGGATGATTATCTGGAAGGTCGGATCAAAAAGCATGAGTTGACACGGCGTGACAAAGAGGAAGACCGGATGAAACATGTGCGTGTGCTGAATGCGAACATGGAGCCGGTGTTCTTTGCTTATCCGCATCGGGAAGACTTGGATGCGATCGTTGCGGAAGTGACCAAAGGTGAGCCGGAGTATGATTTCGTAGCAGCTCCGGAAGGATTCCGCCACACATTCTGGGTAATCAACGATCCCGCAACGATACAAAAAATCACGGAGATCTTCGCTCAGATTCCGGCAATGTATATTGCGGATGGACACCACAGAAGCGCTGCCGCCGCAGGAGTCGGAAAGGAATTAAAAATTAAAAATTCAAAATTAAAAATTGAAAATCCCGAGTACGAGTATTTCTTAGCGGTTTGTTTCCCGGATGATCAGTTGAATATCATTGATTACAACCGCGTGGTGAAAGATCTGAACGGTTTGACGGAAGAGGAGTTCCTCAAAGCCCTTGAGGAGGACTTTGAAATTAAAAATTACGAATTAAAAAATCAAAATGACTTCTCGGAGGTGAAGCCGAAAGGATTGCATAATTTCAGCCTGTATATGGGTGGGAAATGGTACTCGCTAACCGCCAAAGAAGGCCGTTATGACGATGCTGATCCTATTGGTGTGCTCGATGTGACGATTTCCAGCAACTTGATTTTGGATAAGATTTTGGGTATTAAAGACCTGCGTTCAGACAAACGAATTGATTTCGTGGGCGGTATTCGCGGTTTGGGCGAGTTGCAGCGGAGAGTAGATTGCGGCGAAATGAAAATGGCGTTAGCACTCTACCCTGTTACGATGCAACAGATTATCGACATCGCCGACAGCGGAAACATTATGCCACCGAAAACAACATGGTTTGAGCCGAAACTGCGCTCGGGACTGGTTGTTCACGAGCTGAATTGATAATTGATAATTGATAATTAAACAATTGAAAATTAGAAGAAACATATTATTTCTTTGTGCGTTGAGCCTGTTGGTTTGTGCCATTTCGGGTTGCAGCGTGCAGAAGAAGATTAAGCGTGCGGATAAGAAGTTCGCAATCGGTGAGTATTACAACGCAGCAGACATATACAAACAATGCTACGGTCAGTTATCCTCCAAAAAAGACAGAGCGCTGAAAGGCTATGTGGCTTATCGGCAAGGCGAGTGTTACCGGTTGATCAATAATCCGCGTGCGGTGAATGCGTATCAGAATGCGTTGCGTAACAAGTATTACTTGCAGGACTCGACGATCTTTTTGAATTGCGGTTTGGCACTTCAATACCAAGGCAAATACAAAGATGCCGCCAAGAGTTATGAGTTGTATCTGGAGAGCCATCCGGACAACTACGTAGCGCAAGCCGGTAAGTATGCCTGCAACAAGATAGACGAATGGAAAAGGCAGACCAGCCGATACAAAGTTTCGGAAGCCAAGGAGTTTAACCAGAAACGTACCAGCAGTTTTGCGCCGATGTTCATTGGCGAGAATGACGATGCGTTGATGTTTACCTCTAACCGTCAGGAGAAGCAGAAAGGCGGTACAAAGAAGCTGAAACGTCCCAGTAACGTAACCGGGCAGCAGTTGTTCCAACTCTATCAAGCACGCAAGAATGCTGCCGGGCAATGGGAAGATATAGAGTTGGCAGAAGGTTTGTACGGCGACCAGGATGAAGAGAAACAGGAGAATGATTCCACCGGTGGCGCAAAAGGAAGTGCCAATGCCGAAATGGGTGTTTGTACTTTCAGCCGCGACGGAAGAAGCATGCTCTTTACGTACTCGAAGCCTGTGAACGGACAAGATTTAGGCGCTAAGATCTACATGAGCGAGCGTGCCAGTGGCGAATGGGGTGAACCGCAAGAGGTGAAACTGTTTGCTGACAGCACGATCACGGTGGGGCATCCGGCTCTGAATAGCACCGGCGATACGTTGTATTTCTCCAGCGATGCGCCGGGAGGAATTGGCGGTAAAGATATATGGATGGCAGAATTGGACGGTGACCAGTGGGTGAATGTGCATCCTCTGAGCTCCGGCATCAATACGGCAGCCGATGAGATGTACCCGTTTGTGCATGCCGACGGTTCGCTGTATTTTGCATCAAACGGCCATCCGGGATATGGCGGTTTGGATATCTACAAAGCCAACCGCGACACTACCGTCAAAGATTCCGTTGTTTGGATTCTGTTCAATATGGGTCCTGCTTTCAACGGTGTGGGAGACGATTTTGGAATCACATTTGCCGGAAACAGCCAAGATGGTTTCTTCTCGTCCAACAAAGGCGACAAGAAAGGATTTGACCGCATTTTCCGCTTTACCTTGCCTGAGATGGAGTTTATCGCCGAGGGTGTGGTAAGCGACGAGGAAGGCAATCCGATATCGGACGCCAAGTTGCGTATTGTGGGTTCGGATGGAACCAACAGCAAACTGAACGCTCGGCGCGACGGAAGTTATAAGATCAAACTCAAAAAAGATGTCAAGTATGTCATGTTGGCTACTGCACGCGGACACCTGAATGCCAAAGAGCAATGGAACACCTTTGATCTGAAGGACAGCAAGACATACACCATGAACTTCACGCTTAACCCGATAAGCCGGCCGGTGAAGATGGAGAATATCTTCTATGAATTCGGTAAATGGGAAGTAACCAAATCCAGCGAAGGCGAGTTGGAGCAGTTGGTTAAATTGCTGAACGACAACCCCAATATCACGATTGAGTTGAGCGCTCACACGGACTTGGTGGGTAACGAGCAGTTCAACTTGGAGTTGAGTCAGAAACGTGCGCAAAGTTGCTGCGATTACCTGATCAAACATGGCATTGAGAAAGAACGTCTGACGCCGGTGGGTTACGGAAAAACGAAGCCGGTTATTTGCGACAAAGCGCTTAATAAACGCTATTCGTGGATTCCGATAGAGCAAGCATTGGATGAGACGTTTATCCTGAGTCTGCCGGCGGACAAACAGGAGATTTGCAACCAAATCAACCGCAGGACGGAGTTTAAGGTACTTAAAACAACGTATAAACTATATTAGTTAAAAGTTGATAGTTGAGAGTTGAGAGAAGCCGTCTGGTAAAAAGTTAACAGTTGAAAGAAACATTCCACTTATGGACTCACCAACTTCTTTCAACTATAAACTTTAAACTATAAACTACATAATATGAAACAATATTTGGATTTATGCAAGAGAGTGCTGGAGGAAGGCACAGTGAAACATGATCGGACGGGAACAGGGACAATCTCTGTTTTCGGACATCAGATGCGATTTAAGATGGAGGACGGTTTTCCGCTCCTGACGACCAAGAAACTGCATCTGAAATCGATTATCTATGAATTGCTGTGGTTCCTTCAAGGCGATACGAACGTAAAGTATTTGCAGGAACACGGCGTGCGCATCTGGAACGAATGGGCAGATGAGAATGGTGAGCTGGGACCTGTCTATGGGCATCAGTGGAGGTCGTGGCCGGACTACAACGGCGGTACGATAGATCAGATTGCCAATATCGTGGAGATGATCAAGAAGAATCCCGACAGCCGCCGGATGATGGTGAGCGCGTGGAATGTGGCGGAAGTGGAGAAAATGGCTTTGCCGCCTTGTCATTGCCTGTTTCAGTTCTATGTAGCGGACGGAAAACTGAGTCTGCAACTCTATCAGCGGAGCGCGGATATTTTCCTCGGTGTGCCGTTCAATATTGCTTCGTACGCCTTACTGCTCCAGATGATGGCGCAAGTAACGGGGCTCCAATGCGGAGATTTTGTACACACTCTCGGCGATGCACATATATACCTGAACCATCTGGAGCAGGTGAAATTGCAGTTGACGCGTGAGCCGCGGGCTTTGCCAAAGATGGTGATCAATCCCGATGTAAAGGATTTGTTCGGCTTCCAATACGAAGATTTTCAATTAGAGGGATATGACCCGCATCCCCACATTGCCGGACAAGTGTCCGTTTAATTTTTAATTTTTAATTCGTAATTTATGATAAGTATCATAGTTGCTATAGCAGAGAATTATGCCATCGGGAAGAAAGGCGATTTGCTGTGTCATCTGCCGGCGGACTTGAAACATTTCAAAGAGATCACAAGCGGCAAGACCGTGCTCATGGGCGAACGGACATTCTATTCGCTACCCAAACATCCGCTGCCAAACAGGCGGAACATCGTGCTGACCGATGTAGCAGGCAAGACTTTTGAAGGCGCAGAAGCTGTTTACTCACTTCAAGACTTATGCGTCAAAGTGCAAGGCGAAGAAGAAGCCTTTGTTATCGGCGGCGGAATGGTGTATCGCCAGATGATGCCGATAGCGGATAAATTATATATCACGCATATTCATCATAGTTGGGACGATGCAGACACGTTCTTCCCCGAGATCAAAGAGGACGAATGGAAATTGATTAGTTCCGAGGAACACAAAGCAGACGAAAAGAACCCGTATGACTTTACCTTCGCTGAATACGAAAGGGAAATTAAAAATTAAAAATTAAGAATTAAAAATTATCTCATGGTGGTGGGAGAGGAATTCTCAAAAATAATTAGTGGTGCGGTAGGGATAGCAGAACGGCAAGTAGCTGCGACAATAACGCTGTTAGATGAAGGAGCGACGATTCCTTTTATTGCGCGTTACCGAAAAGAGAGGACAGGCAGTCTGGACGAAGTGCAGATCGCCGCTATTCAGGTGCAATACGGTAAGTTGCAGGAATTAGCCAAACGCAAAGAGACCATCTATGCGCGGTTGGATGAACTCGGCAATGAAGATAAGGAACTGCGCGCGCGTATAGCCGATTGCTGGGACGCCACAGAATTAGAAGATATCTACCTGCCGTACAAACCGCACAGGAAGACGCGCGCCGATGTGGCAATAGAGAAAGGTTTGTTGCCATTAGCAGAGGAGATCTTGAAGCAGAAACCGATGCGTCTGCCGGATGAAGAGAGCCTGCAAGGCGCACGGGATATTATTGCACAACGAATCGCGGAAGACGAGAAAAGCAGAAATGCTATCCGACGCGAGTTCAGTTATACCGCCATGCTGAGTTGCAAGGCGGTGAAGACCAAATGTGACAGCCCCGAGGCGCAGAACTACAAGGATTATTTTGATTTCAAGTGCCCGCTCAAACATATTAAGAGCCATCAGTTATTGGCTATTCGTCGCGCGGAAAGTGAAGGTTTTCTGCGTGTGGACATCTCTCCTGACACGGAGAAAGCGCTGGATAAATTGGCGAACATTTGGTTGCGGGCGAATAACGACACGGCTTATCAAGTGGAGCAGGCAATGGAGGACGGTTATAAACGGCTTCTGAAACCGGCTATCGAGACCGAGTTTGCCGCGCTCTCCAAAGAGAAAGCGGACGAAGAGGCAATTCGTGTTTTTGCGGATAACTTGCGGCAGTTGTTATTAGGTGCTCCATTAGGTCAGAAACGCGTGCTCGCCTTGGATCCGGGATTCCGGACAGGATGCAAGACCGTTGTATTGAATGAGCAAGGCGACCTGCTGATGCACGATGTGGTTTTTCTGCATAACCTGCAAAGCACGCAGAAACTGCAAAAGCTGATTGAGCAATACAAGATCGAAGCCATCGCTATCGGCAACGGAACAGCAAGCCGCGAATGTGAGGAAATGGCGCGTCAAGCCATCAGCCATCAGCCATCAGAAACCAGACCGCAGATCTTCGTCGTAAGTGAAGCCGGAGCTTCGGTGTATAGCGCAAGTAAGATTGCACGGGATGAGTTTCCCGATGAGGATGTGACCGTGCGTGGAGCGGTAAGTATCGGAAGGCGGTTGATTGACCCGCTCGCGGAGTTGGTGAAGATTGAACCCAAATCCATCGGTGTCGGGCAATACCAGCACGATGTGGACCAGACCGAGTTACGCGAGAGTTTGCAGCAGACCGTGGAAAGCGTGGTCAATTATGTGGGCGTAGATGTCAATACCGCCAGCAAACATCTGCTGACATACATATCCGGTTTAGGACCGATGTTAGCGCAGAATATCGTGGATTACCGTGCGGAACACGGGGCTTTCGGAAGCCGCAAAGAGTTGCTGAAAGTACCGAAACTCGGCGCTAAGACTTTTGAACAGGCTGCTGGATTCTTGCGGTTGAAAGGAGCTAATCCGCTGGATAACAGCGCCGTACATCCCGAGAGTTACGGAATCGTGGAGAAGATGGCGAAAGACCAGAAATGCTCTGTCTCAGATCTGATTGCCAAGAAAGAGTTGCGGGATCAGATTGATTTGAGTAAATATGTGACCACAGAAGTGGGACTCCCTACTCTAACCGATATTTTGAAAGAGTTGGCACAGCCCGGACGTGATCCTCGCGGCGAAACGGAAGAGTTTCATTTTGATGAACATGTACACACGATAGACGACCTGCAGGCAGGTATGATCTTGCCGGGCATTGTGACGAATATCAGTGCTTTTGGCGCGTTCGTGGATTTGGGAGTACACAAAGACGGACTCATTCATATCTCCGAAATGGCAGACCGGCGTGTAACCAACCCGCAGGAAGTGGTCAAACTGCATCAACACGTGCGCGTACGCGTATTAGATATAGATCGCGCGCGAGGAAGAATACAATTGAGCCTAAAGCGAGTTGATAATTGATAATTGAAAATTGATAATTATGGCAGACGATAAGAAGATTATTTTTTCGATGGTGGGACTGAGTAAGAGTTTTGGTCCCCAAAAACAGGTATTGAAAAATATCTACCTGAGTTTCTTTTATGGCGCGAAGATCGGTATCATCGGTCTGAACGGCGCAGGTAAATCCACCTTGTTGAAGATCATCGCCGGTATCGAGAAAGAGTACCAAGGCGAGGTTGTTTGGTCTCCCGGCTACTCGGTCGGCTATCTGGAGCAAGACCCAAAACTGGATCCGAACAAGACCGTGCGCGAGGTCGTTCAGGAAGGCGTGCAGCCGATCATGGACATGTTGAAGGAGTACGATGATATCAACATGGCGTTTGCGGAGCCGGACGCAGATTTTGACAAACTCTTAGCTCGTCAAGCTGAGTTACAGGACAAACTCGATGCAGCCGACGCATGGAACATCGACCAGAAACTCGACCGCGCGATGGACGCACTTCGCTGTCCACCCGATGATGCGAGTGTCACTACCCTTTCGGGAGGTGAACGCCGCCGTGTAGCGCTCTGTCGTCTGTTGCTGCAACAGCCGGATGTGCTGCTCCTGGATGAGCCGACGAACCATTTGGATGCCGAGTCCATCGATTGGTTAGAGCAACACTTGCAGCAATATGCAGGAACGGTGATCTGTATCACGCACGACCGCTATTTCCTTGATAATGTGGCAGGTTGGATTCTTGAACTGGACCGCGGAGAAGGTATTCCATGGAAAGGCAATTACTCTTCATGGCTTGAGCAGAAGACAAACCGCATGGCGCAGGAGGAGAAACAGGCATCCAAACGTCGCAAGACTTTGGAGCGCGAGTTGGAGTGGATCCGTATGGCGCCGAAAGCACGTCACGCGAAGCAGAAAGCGCGTTTGGAGTCGTACGACCGTATGTTGAACGAAGAGCAGAAAGAGCGTGAGGAGAAACTCGAGATTTTCATTCCGAACGGTCCGCGTCTGGGTAACAAGGTCATTAACGCCGAAGGCGTAGCCAAGTCGTTTGGCGACAAGTTGCTCTTTGAGGATCTCAATTTCATGTTGCCGCCCAACGGTATTGTGGGTGTTATCGGTCCTAACGGAGCCGGTAAGACGACCCTCTTCCGTATGATCATCGGCAGCGAGAAAGCAGACAAAGGTACATTCTCCGTCGGCGAGACCGTGAAAATCGGTTATGTCGATCAGCAACACGCAGATATAGACCCGAATAAGTCCGTCTTTGAGACAATCAGCGGCGGAACGGAGTTCATCCGTGTGGCAGGTCGTGAGATCAACGCACGTGCTTATTTGAGCCGTTTCAACTTCACCGGCGCAGACCAAGAGAAGAAATGCGGTGTCCTCTCCGGAGGAGAGCGAAACCGTCTTCACCTTGCCCTGACACTCAAATCAGAAGCCAATGTGCTCCTGCTCGACGAGCCGACCAACGATATTGATGTCAACACGCTCCGTGCGTTGGAGGAAGGTCTCGAGAACTTCGCCGGATGTGCGGTAGTAATCTCGCACGACCGTTGGTTCCTCAACCGTATCTGCACGCACATCCTCGCGTATGAAGGCGACGGAAAAGTGTTCTGGTTCGAAGGCAGTTACTCAGAATACGAGGAGAACAAAAAGATGCGTCTAGGCGAAGAAGCCTGCGAACCGAAACGTGTTCGTTACCGCGGCTTAACAGATTAACAATTTAACAATTTAACAGTTTAACCTTGTTACGCAGAGTAACCACATATATTCGGCAGCGGGGGTTGTTGGTTAAAGACAAGCCTGTCTTGGTGGCATTAAGCGGCGGAGCGGATAGCGTGAGCCTGCTCGATGTGCTCCTGCAAGCCGGATATACGTGCATCGCGGCACATTGCAATTTTCACCTGCGGGGCGAAGAGAGCGACAGGGACGAAGCTTTCGTGCGGGATCTATGCAAGCAAATGAACGTGGAGCTGGAGGTCACGGATTTCGACACCTTAGAATGCGCGCGTACGCATGAGGTGAGTATCGAAGTGGCAGCACGCGAGTTAAGGTATCGATGGTTCGATGAAATAGCGCGCAAACATGGCTGTCAAGCGGTGTGTGTGGCGCATCATCAGAACGATCAGGCGGAGACCATTTTGCTCAATCTCAAACGAGGAACAGGCATCCGCGGACTTGCCGGAATGCGACCCGTAAGCGCTAATCCTATCGTGCCGGAAAGCGTGCCTATTGTGCGTCCGCTGCTCTGTACAACGAGAGGATATATTGAACATTATTTGAAGGACAAAAGGCACCTAAATTGGGTGACAGACAGCACTAATTCGGACACTTCAATCACCCGAAATGCGATCCGCGAGCAGCTCAAAAACTACTCCAAAACGGAGATCGAGCACATGGCTCAAACGGCGGAATATATGCAAGGGTATGTGGATATAATAGAGGGCAGAACGTCGCGCGAAGAAGGTATTGTGCGTCTTTATGAACAAATTCGCGAATATAATTTCGCAGAAATAGATAAAATTTATGATGCGTTGCAAAAAGGAGAAGGAGGCAAAACATTCACCTCGAAGACCCACCAAGCAACGATTAAAAAAGGAAAATTATGCGTCACTTTGGTATCATAGGATTTCCATTATTACACTCCTTCTCGGCGAAGTATTTCAACGAGAAATTTGCAACAGAAAAAATAGAGGCAGAGTACTCGTTGTACCCGACGGAAGCGGAACATTTAAAGCCGAAAGCAGAAGAACTTTTGGACACTTTGGACGGCATGAATGTCACGATGCCGTACAAGCAAGCCATCATTCCGTATCTGGAGCATTTGGACGAAACGGCAGAAGCTGTGGGAGCAGTCAATGTGGTTCATAAACGGGTCGGTTACAACACCGATTGTATCGGTTTCATGGAGTCGATCCGGCCGTTGTTGGGCGAGAATGACCGCAAAGCCTTGGTACTCGGAACCGGCGGCGCATCGAAAGCCGTTTGTTACGGGTTTAAAAAATTAGGGCTCACCCCCACTCTCGTCAGCCGTTCACCGAAAGAGGGCATGTTGGGTTACGACCAATTGACCGAAGAGCTGATGAGCGAATACACGGTGATCGTCAATTGTACGCCGCTCGGTATGACGCCGGAGGAAAACACGTACCCCGCGATCCCGTACGAATGGATTTCGGCACGACATTTGTTGTTCGATTGCGTGTATAACCCCGAAGAGACGCTTTTCCTGCAAAAAGGCAAGGCGCAAGGCGCACGCATCAAAAACGGCATGGAGATGCTCTTCGGACAAGCGAAAGCAGCGTGGAAGATTTGGAATAATTGATAATTGATAATTAGAAATATGAAAAAGATCTTTTTAGTGCTCTTGGGAGCAATGATGGTATGCACGGGTTTCGCGCAGATTGTAGAAAAAGGCGAACCGGCTATGGTGTATTACAGCCCAAAAACGACTGTTTCTTTGGATTTTACATACACCATTGAGAAAGAAGAAAAAGGTGTGTTTGCGGAGTATGCCAAATCGCTGCTCGGCATCAACGATGTGGTAACAGAGGACAAAACGAGTTATACACTCAAAGATGTGCGTATTGCTACTCGCGCAGAAGCAGACTACGCGCGTCCGCACAAAGTGGTGAATGATCCGGCGATGCCTATGTTGCTGAATATCAATGAGAAAGGTCTGTTGGTGGGCTATAATGTTGTGCCGCGTGAGAAGAAGCCGAACACACCTCCTCAGCAGCCGAACAACAGACATAACGTAGGTCAAAACAACCGTTTCAAGAAAGCTCCGTATCCGGAGGAAGTGCTGAAGGCCGCTACGCCGAGAGCGCAGGCACAAGCGGCAGCGCAGCAGATTTTTCACATCCGCGAGACGCGTATGTATCTGATTAACGGAGAAGTGGAACACGCTCCGGCTGATGGCGAGGCGATGAGAATTGTGTTCGAGGAGTTGGAAAAGCAGGAAAACGCGCTGATTGCGCTCTTTACCGGAAAGAAGAGCAGACGCACCGAGCATAAGCTGGTGACTTTCGATCCGCAAGCTAAAGATCAGAAATGGTATTTCTCCTCCGAAAACGGATTTACAGATGCCGAGAACATTGACGCTGAGGTGATTAGCGCGGATGTCATTCTTTACCCGCAGCGTTATACCGCCAGCACAGAGGACACCAAGAACAAGAAAAAAGCCGCTGTTTCGCAGATTGTCTATAACCTGCCCGGAAGCGGTGAAGTGAAAGTGGTGTATAACGGCAAGACCCTGAAAAAACAAACTATCGCGATTGCTCAATTGGGCGTGGATGTGCCGTTAGCCAAAGACTTATTTACCGGCAAAGAATTGCCGTCCATCGTATTTAATGAGAAGACAGGAAACATTGTTTCTATCAGCAAATAATTGATTATTGTGAAAAGAATACCATTCATCCTATTTTGTCTGTTGACTTTGATGGCAAGCAAGGTCAATGCCCAAGAGATCAACTGCACAGTAACCATCAATTCCGACCAAATTGAGGGTTCGAACAAACAGGTGTACGAAACGCTCAAATCGTCTATTCAGGACTACATGAACCAGAACCGATGGACGAACATGACGTATGCCGAGCATGAGAAAATCGAGTGCAGCATGCTGATCATCGTCAAAGCCGTGCAGGAAAACATGTATGTGTGCGAAATGACGCTGCAAAGCCGCAGGCCGGTGTATGGCACAACCTACTCCAGCCCGCTTCTGAATTTCGTAGACAAGAACTTCAACTTCACCTACCAGGAGTTTGACCGTATTGAGTACCAGCAAAACCAGTTCACCACCAACTTGACGGCAATGCTAGCGTATTACTGCTACCTCATCATCGGGCATGATCAAGATAGTTTTCAGCGTCTTGGCGGCACGCCGTTCTTCCAAGTATGCGAGGAGATCGTAACGGCATGTCAGTCTGCCAGCATGGATCCATCGGAGCAGAAAGGTTGGGTTGCTTTTGATAGCAACCGAAACCGCTATGCGCTGATAAACAATCTCTTAGACGAGGCTTTCAAGAAATACCGCAATTTCTATTACGAGTACCACCGTTTGGGTTTGGATGAGATGAGTGCCAATGTAACCAATGGCCGCGCACGTATTGCTGAAGGCATGCCGGTCTTGAAAGAAGCATACCGCGCACGACCTGCCACGTATGTGATCAACACATTCCTGGACGCCAAAGCGGAAGAATTGGTGGATATCTTCAAGAAAGGCACAGACAAAGAGAAGAAAGCCGTTTATGAATTGCTGACCGACATCGACCCCACACGCATGAACACTTACGACCGCATCAATCAATAAAAGTTGTAATTTGCATATTTCAAAAAAAAGCAGTACTTTTGCACAACTTTTTGAATGACATACACAATAAGGATTATTCCGATGTGTAAACATTTAGGGTGGGAGGAAACTCTCGCCCTCTTTTTTTTCGTGCATTTTAGCCCCACTTTCGTGGGTATTTCGCGGGTTTTTCGCGGGTCTTTCGGGATCACAAATTAATTTTTGACTAATGACACAAATACTCGCGATCACTTATGCTAACAAGGCGTCGGCAATGGATTCCAGGGCGGGGATTTGATCCGGTTTGAGGGAACCGCGAATGGTAAGGGTCGGTTCGACGATTTCGATGTTCTTGCAAGGAGCAAGCATCTCTTTCATGACACGAACAGCCTGTGGCGCCCAAGAGCCATTCTCCACAAGGGCGACACGGCGGTTTTGGTAACCTTTGAGACGGAGCTTATGAATAAACATATGCATTGCCGGGAAGATGTCTCCATCATACGTAGCACAGCATAGAACCAAACGATTCATACGGAACGCGTCCTCGATCGCCTCTGCCATGTCGTCACGGCTAAGGTCGGTAACAGCAACTTTCCCTGCTCCTTTCGCCTTTAATATCTCTGCAAGTTGCTCAGCAGCTTTTGCCGTGTTGCCGTGGATAGAGGCATAAGCGATGAGCACGCCTTCGGTCTCAATGCCATACGCACTCCAAATTTTATATAACCGCAATGCCTCGTCTTTCTGCTCGCCCTCTAACATGTAACCATGCAATGGAGCAATGGTCTTAATCTCTTTGTCCGCTATTTTCTTCAACAAGTTTGTTACCGCTACGCCGTACTTGCCAACGATGTTGAAATAGTAGCGCCTTGCCTCGCAGGACCAATCGTCTTCGTCGGCATGATAGACGCCGAACTTACCGAACGCGTCCGCAGAGAAGAGGACTTGCTCTTCAGAGCAATAGGTCATCATCACTTCGGGCCAGTGGATCATCGGAGCAGCTATGAATTGTAGCGTCATGCCGCCGAGGTCTATACGCTGCCCTTCCGCCACGATTTGTACGTTCTTGGCTTCGATGCCGAACTGTTGCATCAACACCACCGCTTGCTTCGAGCACAAGACTTGCGCTTGCGGGTATTGGTTCAGAAACAAAGCCATCGCGCCGCTGTGATCCGGCTCCATGTGGTGGCACACCAAATAATCGGGTGTGCGTCCGTCCAGAGCTTCGGACACCTTGTTTAACCACTCGTGCGCGCAACGCGCGTCAACTGCATCCATTACCGCCACCTGCTTTTCACCAAACACTACATAACTATTGTAGCACATACCTTCCGGCAAAGCGTACTGGCTTTCAAACAAATCCAACTCTGCGTCATCGCAGCCCACATATTTGATATTCCTCATAAATCTTTAAATTTTTCTGCAAAGTTACAACAATTATTTAAAATATGCAAATAAATTGCAATATTTGTTCAAAAAACTTGCATATGTCTGATTTTAATTGTAACTTTGCAGGACAATTTGATGCACAATAATCGTTAGAGGAAAAATGTTAAAGAAGTTATTTGGGTTTGACGCAACGCAACATAATTTGCGTACAGAGATTTTTGCAGGTATCACTACCTTTTTGACCATGGCCTATATTCTGGCTGTGAATCCGAGTATTTTTAGTGCTTTGGAGCCGCAAGGCATGCCGACAAGTTCGGTGTTTACCGCAACTATTTTGGCAGCAGTGGTCGGCACATTAGCGATGGCAGTCTATGCCAAGAAGCCTTTCGGTCTTGCTCCGGGTATGGGCATCAATGCCTTTTTCGTCTTTGGTGTCTGTCTGGGTATGGGGCATAGTTGGCAGTTTGCGCTTACGGCGGTTTTTATTGAGGGTCTAATTTTCATCTTCCTCTCGTTCTTTAAGATCCGGGAACTGGTAGCGAACTCCATTCCGTCGGGTATAAAAGCGGCGATAGGATGCGGTATCGGTCTTTTCATCGCTTTTATCGGTTTGCAGAACTGTGGTATCATTGTGGCAAATCCGAATACGCAGGTCAGCCTTGCTAATTTTAATACCCCTTCGGTTCATTTGGCGCTCATCGGGATTGTTATCTGCGGCTTTATGGTCGTCCGGAAGATACCCGGAGGACTTCTATGGGGCATTCTGCTGACTTCCATAATCGGTATTCCGATGGGAGTGACCCACTGGGAAAAAATTGTCTCTACTCCACCCTCTATAGCGCCGATTTTCATGCAATTTGAGTGGAGTCAGATTTTCTCATGGGACATGCTGATCGTTGTATTCACGTTCCTTTTTGTGGACTTTTTCGACACTGTGGGGACAGTGATCGGCGTCTCCATGAAGGCGAATATGGTGGATAAGGACGGCAAGGTGCATGGCGTCGGTCATATGCTGATGGCGGACGCGATAGCTACTACCGCCGGCGCATGTTTGGGCACATCGACCACCACCACGTATGTTGAGAGCATCGCAGGTGTGGCAGTTGGCGGACGAACGGGAGTAACGGCTTTTGTGATTGTCATCTGCTTCCTGCTGTCGTTGTTCTTCAGTCCGCTTTTCCTTGCTATCCCGGCAGCAGCTACAGGACCGGTGCTTGTCATCGTGGGTGTAATCATGATATCTAACACAACGAGTGTGAACTGGGATGATTACTCCGAAGCTATTCCTGCTTTTATCACGCTGTTTATGATGCCGCTGAGTTACAGCATCAGCGACGGAATCATGTTAGGTACAATTATGTACGTGTTGATGAAGCTCAGCAAGGGCAAAGAAGGCATTCGTCAAATCACTCCCACGGTGTGGGTTCTCTTCGTGATTTTCATCATACGATATATACAAAAGAGCCTGTAAAAAAAATCCGCCGAGCTGGCGGATTTTTATTAGATCAGTATTCTTGTTTGCTTGCGATAGGCGGCATAGGCGGGTTTGTTGGCGAGTTGGCGATGCTCCATGAGAGGAATGGAAATGCCGAGGAAAAGAGCGGTCATGGCAACAGGACCAAGGATAAACCAATCGAAGCCGTTAAATGCAGCATACATGATCCATATACCCCACCAGAACTGGATCTCGCCGAAATAGTTCGGATGACGGCCGTGCTTCCAGAGCCCCACATTGCATACCTCGCCGGGATGCGCGGCGCGGAAATCATGGCTCTGCTTGTCGGCAATGAGCTGGATAGTAGCGGAAGCAAGGCAGACGAGGAAACCGATTGCCAAAAGGCAATAATTGATAATTGACAATTGATAATTGACAATTGACCATTCATATAATTTCAAGCCGGGGAGCATGGCGGCAAAGACGACAAGCGTTGGAACCATGTTGAGGCCGAAGAAATTGATGAGATGGAAAAGTGCGGGATGCAAAGAGCGGTACTTGGTATAACGCCAATCCTCATGGGCGATGCCTTTGAAAGTGATTGCCCAGTTGCGCGTAAGACGCCAGCCCCAATACCATGAAGCGACGAGGAGCAGTATTACCGGCAAAGACCAGACACCCGTGTGAAATGCCCAAAGTAGATACGTAATCGGCGGAAAGACAGACCAATACGGGTCATAAACGGAAACGTTTTCATACAAAAGGCCGAACGCCCAGACGACGATAGTTGCCACTACGTCCGCGGCAAACAAGCCTAAGAGTGGCTGATTAGTGGCGGTAAAGTCTGGGATCATCAGCGAATCAACAGCGAAATAGACAGCAACGCCTATTAGTGCGGCAAAAAGATAAATGGCAGCGATAAGTGCAATGCTGGGCCATTTGGAATAAGAACACTTCATATGATTTACGATTTACGATTGACAATTTGACGATTGACGATTTGATGATTTATTGAGGGGTAATTTTTAAGTGAGCGGAGGGATCGGAACGGTAAGGGATTTGGACACCGGAGGAGAAAAAGGGAGAGATGATAATCACCGTGGATTCGCGTCTGGCATCTACCGCCGGATGTTTGGTGGTACACGTCCAGCGGCAATGATCCAAGAGGATTGTACCAAAACGAACCATGGGCATTCTCTGACGACAGCCTTCTCCCCATGTGCAATACGCATAAGTGACATGCAGTTTGCCTCTATCCGCAACCGCTCTATCCGTAGCGCCGATCAGGTTTGAATTCATGTGGTCGTAACTCAACGCAGAATAGCCGAAATAACAATGGGTGATTGTGATGGAATCGGATTGCGAGGTGATGTCCAAATTGCCATCCATTCCGTCCTTGAAGACACAACTATCGACCGTAATATGGGTAGAATGATCCATTCCGAGCAGGTCATTTCCGCTTACATCCACCGCTCCGGGTCCTTGAAAATGCAAGCCCCGAAGGGTTATATGGGAGCAATGCGAGAGTTGCATACACCCGGCAGACCGGAAAGTCTCTTCCTGATCGTCAAGCCGGTCAATGAGCAGTTGGCGCGTTTTCCACTCGCGCTGCTCGCGCACAGAGGCTCCATTGGAAAGAAGTCCACCGTCTCCCGAAGTAGAGAGGCTCATGACCTGCGCACTATCCAACATGGCGCGCAGATCGTCCGACAAACGAAAACGCGTACGGAGACAGGCATTGTTGATGCCCAAAATGGTTTTGCTGCTCAAATGCTTCAGGACAATAGTGCGAGACAAGATGAAATCGCCGTTAACTCCATCCAAGACAAGGGTGTCATTCGCGCGTATTGCAGAGAGCAACGAGTCCGACATGTCCGCTCCGTTTGAACGGATCGCGAGCGCTGAATAGGCTGTCTGCGTGAAGAACGACAAACAGAGGATCAAAACTGCTATATTTTTATTATTCAAAGCCAAGAAAGTAAATAAATTTGTTAGTTTCCTAAAATTTTCTGCAAAATTACAACAAAAATTGCATATATGCAAATATTTTCGTATCTTTGTGGCCGATTTTGAAAAAAGGATGTATATTCACATTGATTGCAATAATTTTTTCGTGAGTTGTGAGTTGGTCTCACGCCCCGAATTACGCGGCACGCCAGTAGTCGTTGCTAACAACAACGACAACAACGGCGGTATCATTCTTGCACTCAATCAAGAAGCCAAGAACGTCGGTTTGAAACGGGGCAATCCGATTTTCCAAGTGACGAAGACCATTGAGGCGCACAAAGTGACCGTGATTGATGTTCACCATCATCTGTATCACGAGATCTCAAGCCATATTATGGAAGAGGTCCGCAAGACCGAAATGGTACTTGGTTTCATCCAATACAGCGTGGATGAGTTTTTCGGTTTTATGCCGGAGGATGATCCTGTTTTATTACGCGAATATCTGTCAGAACTGAGAGAACTTATACTTCGCGCAACCGACATCCCGGTCAGTTGTGGAGCCGGCGAGAGTTATACATTAGCCAAAACGGCAACCTTTTTTGCGAAACACTACCCTGCTTACCAAGGTATTTGTATCATGCCGGCAGAGAAGCGCGAGCGGGCTTTAGCGCAAGTGCCTATACGGGATATTTGGGGCATCGGGTGGCGGAGTATCAAGAAAGTGGAACAAGCCGGCGTGAAGACCGCGTTGGATTTTGCGAAGAAGCCGGAGATGTGGGTAAACCGTCTGTTTAATATAACGGGCGTGCGCACGTGGAAAGAGCTGAACGGCATTCCGGCAATCACTATTGTGTCGCACGAGAAACAGAAATCGATCATGTACAGCCGTACTTTTGCGCACATGACGAGCAGCAAGACGGTCTTACTGCGGGAGTTGAGCAATTATGCTTCATCCGTGGCGCGCAAGTTGCGTGAACAGAAAGCGCGATGCAAGAGTGTGACGCTGTTTCTCGCCACAAACCGGCATCGGATGGATTTAGCGCAATACCATGCGGATGACACACTCAAGCTGCACACCCCGACCGATGATTCGATGGTGATCATAGAGGCGGTGACCGTGCTTTTAGACAGGCTTTACCGCGAGAACTACCAATACAAACAGGCCGGCTTGATTGTGGGACAATTGGAGCACAATGAGAGTGTGCAACTGGATCTGTTTGCGCCAAATCAAGTAGAAGATCAGGCGAAAAAGAAACGGCTCATGCAGACCATCGACGGGATCAACAAGAAGTTCGGAAAGAACCAGATTCATTTCGCGATACAAGGATCGGAGGCGGACACCTCGGAACAGCCGGCAGGTTTTATGAGGGCGAAGAAAGTGGGGGAATAGTTGAGAGTTGAAAGTTGAGAGTGAGAGAACGGGACAGAGCCTCTAGTTGAAAGTTAAGAGTTGAAAGATAGATATGAAAGAACATTTTGCTTTAGTTACAGGAGCATCGTCGGGAATAGGTCTGGCGATAGCGAAAGGTTTGGCTCAAAGGGGCTATAACTTGCTGATTGTAAGTAACGTAGAGGCCATACATGAACGTATAGAAGAGCTGAAAGAAGAAGGTCAAAAGTCGAAAGAAGGTAGCATTGAAGTTATCGCTCTTGTGATGGATTTAGGCCAACAGGGATCTGCGCGCGAGCTATACGAGTACACGAAACTCGAAGAAATAGAGATCGAAGTGTTGGTGAACAATGCCGGCGTTTATCACGACAAGGATATTTTAGACGACAGCGAGGCTTTTACAGGGTTAATCATGAATCTGCATATGTACACGCCGGCGATGCTTTGTTATTTGTTCGGGCAAGAAATGCGCGCCCGGCGGAAAGGCTATATTATGAATATCTGCTCCGTGACGAGCCGCATTGTGGCTCAACGATTAGGGACGTACGCCAGCACGAAATCCTTCCTTGCCGCATTCACGAAATCGCTTCATATCGAGCTGAAGCCTTACGGGGTATATGTGACGGATGTCAGCCCGGGAGCAGTAGATACCGGGTTATTCTCAATCCCCCAATGGGTGACAAAAGCCGGTAAGTGTCTGGGTATCATCGCTTCGCCGGAGATGTTGTCGCGTCGCGCTCTTCGCGCACTCTTCCACGGTCGAAGCAAAACAACAATACCCACCGTATTCTGGCAGGTATTGTGCTTTATCATTATGCTTATTCCGACTTGCGTGTTAAGGTTAATACGCAGGTTAGGATGGTTTTAGTCAAGATAGTAATCAACGGTGGTTACAACACGGACGTGTTTGATCCACGGCTGGTACTCGTCGTTCTCCACAGAGAACTGACCTTGGCTCGCACGACGGATAGACCCGAGTGAGCATTGTGCATCATCTGCGAACTTCTGCGCTACTGCACGCGCGTTACGAGTAGCCTCTTCAATCATAGCAGGCTTGAGTTCCGGCAGACCGTTGTACTGATAATCGAGATCCCACTTATTGGAATTGACGATAATTCCCTGCTTGAGAAGATCCGCCTCTTTGCCTTGGCTTGCAATGACGAGTTTGACTTTGTCGGTAGAAACGATGATGGATGTACGGAGCGTGTATTTATACTCCGGACGACGTTCTCCATAGTAGTTATCCCAGTTATTATCCACCGAGATAGGTCCCTGACGCAAATCCGCTTCCTCAAAACCAAGGGCAAGCAGATGTTGTTTGACCTTATCGGAAACCGTTCCGAGCGTTTGATACAAGGATGGCAGATCATTACCATTCCAGCCAAACGAGAGGGGCCAGACGGCATAATCGGCTTCCACTTCACGCGTGCTGAGACCTTTGACAGTAACGGCACGATCCTTGTCAGCAAACTTGCTGATACCACAATAGATAAATAAGCCAGCGAGGCTCAGTCCGAGCGCAACCAATGCGCCCGCTAAAATGTTATTTTTCATTTTTTGGTTGTTTTTGGTTGATTAATTATTTGTCATGTTTATGCTCATAAACCGCTTCTTCGACATTGATGATGTAGTCGCCCATCTTCTCGAGTTCAAGGATGATATCCATGTAGTTGACACCGGTGGTGTAGTCGTACTCCTTGTCGGTTATATGCTGCATGTTCTTGGTTTTGAGTTCATCGCGGAAGTTATTGATTTCATTCTCCATATTGGTCATTTCCATGAACTCATCTTCGGTGATATTCACTTTCTCGAGGGCTTGAACCATTTTTGCTTCTGCTCCGTTGAGGAGGTACATCATCATCTCCACATTCTTATCCTGATACTCTGTATATTGAATGTGCGAATCGTGCTTATGACGGATGTAGCGCGAGAGATTGAAGTTGGCATCGCCGACCGACTCCAACTCACTGACGATACGGAGCATCTTGTGTACCTCGTGTTTGGATTGATCCGAAAGACGACCATCGGCTACCTGATTGAGGTATTGGGCTATTTCGTATTCCATCCGGTCGCATATACCTTCATATTTTTCCACACGCGAGAAGATTTTTGTGAACTGGGTATCATCTTCTTCGTGATAGAGGTCATGGATCATACCCACCATTCGCTGCGTACGGATAGCAAAGACGTGAACCTCTTTCCAAGCCTGTAAGATAGAAAGCTCAGATGTGGACATAAGACCACCGGAGATGAAACGCAGCTGGCTATCCGTATCTTTCTGCTCGGGTTTGGAAGGAATGATAAGCGTCACCAGTTTCTCCAAGAGCGGAACGAACCAAATGAGAATCAGGGTATTCGTCACGTTGAAGGTAGTGTGGAAAGTAGCCAGGACAGCGTTCAGTTTATCCGGCGAGACCTCCGAAGGAACACCCGGTTCGAATTCCACGCCCCAGATTTCGCACACGCCTCCCACAAACCAACGGAAGACGCAAAGCACCCAAACGACACCGAAGAGGTTGAACACCAAGTGCGCCATCGCCGCACGGCGTGCTTGCACCGACGCCGAGAGAGCTACGATATTCGAGGTGATGGTCGTACCGATGTTCTCACCCAAGACGAGCGAGATACCCATATCGATCGGTAAGACGTGGGTTGAACAAAGGGTCATGGTGATAGCCATAATCGCCGCGGACGATTGAACCGCGAAGGTCAGAATACCACCGACGAGCAAGTAGAGGAAATAACTGCCATAGCCCCAAGAAGAGGTAGCGATGAAGAAGTTGCGCACCGGGGTCATTTGGTCAAGGTGCATCTCGGTTGCATTGATCTTCAAGGTAGTAAGACCAAGAAGCATCAGCGAGAGACCGATGAGGAAATCACCGAGGTTCGCGTTCTTCTTGGTGTAGATCAAAGCGACCGCCAAGACGATAGTAGCATACACCACGAGACGGAGATCGAACGAACCGCCGCCCAATACCATGATCCAGGCCGTGAACGTTGTACCGATGTTCGCACCCATAATAACCGAGATCGCTTGCGCCAGGGATAGAATACCCGCCGAAACGAAGCTCACGGTCATGACCGTGGTAGCCGTAGATGATTGAACTGCGGCGGTAATGAAAGCACCTGTTAACACACCGGAAACACGATTTGTGGTCATCGTGCCGAGCACGTTACTCAACTTACTACCTGCCATCTTTTGCAGGCCTTCACTCATCACTTTCATTCCGTACATGAGCATCGCTACGGAACCGATGAGTGTAATGATTTGTAAAGCTAATTGCATAGCAATTATAAATTAAAAATTATAAATTAAAAATTATTCTATGATTTCGAGAAGATAAGGAATTTACGGGCAAAGAAATTCCAAAAGAACACGATTGCCGTAGATACCAGTTTGGAGACCATGTAATGGAGATGACAGAGGTCTGTTCCGACATACATAATCAGTTCGTTGAGGAGTAATCCGACAATACCAATAATGGCAAAAAAGAGGAACTCCTGCCACACGCGCATCTTGCCGTTGTGCTGAAAAACCCAACTGATACTGATGAGGTAGTTTGTTACCAATCCCAGAATGAACGCGACAGCCGCGGACCACAAGTACGGTACGCCGGCATAATGGGTCAACGCGAACAGAGTGCCATAATCGACCACAAAAGCCGCTCCGCCTACAAATCCGTAACGGAAGAGTTGAAGCATCCAGTTAGATGTGGGCGCAACAAAGAGTGTATGGATCCATTTCTTAATCATAATTCCAATTCCGTTGCAGCACGCTCTCTATCAAAATACAAGAGATACATGTGCGTGTTTTCATAATACATGACCACTTGGGGGAAGAGATGCGGGAACTGTTGTATAGCGGGATAGAGGTACATCGGCGTAGAGCCGTATCCCAGCGCGTCCAAGACTACATAATCTACCCTATTCTGCACAAGCCCGGCAATCAGTTCCCGTGCGTCTTTCGTATATTTATAGTTCACCCCCGGCAAACCGCTCTCCAACCAGAAGAGCTGCGGTTTACGACTACAAACAACCGTTCCTGCCGGCACTTTCTTTTTGAGTTGCTTACTCATAGAGAAGAACTGGGTATAAGGCAGGGGATATTTTTGTTTGGAAATAGTTATTTCTTCCTGTATTCCTGCTTTTGCCGGAATAAAGAGCAAGCAAAGGACGAGCGCACAGCCGGTGAAAAGCCATTTGGAGTGTTTGGCTAAAATCCACTCGGCAATCTGCCAAATACCGCATATCAATCCGGCATAGAACAAAGGCAGAACGGATGTAATATATCTGTTTCCGCTGGGTGTTGAGAAGATTGAAATCAGTCCTAATGTCGCCGCCAAGTAGCCGATTAGTCCCCATCTGAGCGAGCCCATAGACCAGTAACCGATTAGGATAGCCGCTAAGACTAAAGCTCCGATAACATAAATCCAGAAACCGAACTCCGGCTGATCACAATTCACGTTCAGATACGGGAAGATCGTATTTGGTATTGCATTGAAGATCAGCATTTTGAGGGTTTCGAAGAAGCGCTCGATTACTTCTACAAGCGTCAACGAACCGGCATCGGGTTGGAAAGGATTTTTGAGCATGATTGTATCCATATACCGGTTACCATTCAAGCCCAAGAGCCGATTTCGCAACATGTACGGCAGACATCCAGTAATAAAGCCCACCACGGTCATTCCGAGTGCCGTCCAACGGGTTTTGAAGAGGAGCAGCAATCCCACACCTGCCACTAACGCCAAGCCTTGCGTACGAATATGATAATTGAGTACCAAGACAGCAATCATTGCCCATAACCAGGGCTGTTTCAAGTCTGCGTACCACGGAGAGTTTTCCTGCTCCTTATCAAAATAACGCGCGAGCGCGTAAAAGACGAAAGCCGAAGTCAGGAAGAACGACGCTTCGCTCATCATCATCGTGGAGAAATGCCATAAGCGGGGAGCAAATAATCCCGCGGCGGAAGCAACGAAACTGACGTCCCAGCGGAAGCCAAGTTGCAGTAATGTAAAGAAAATGAGTATTATACCGGCAAGTACAAAAATCTCATTGAGCCATTTTTGCGCTTTGATGCTATCCGTAATCATCCGCAACGGCGTCATCAACAAAGGATAACCCGGAGGGAAATTCGTAGTCGGTTTTATATCCGGAGTAGATAAGTCGCTATAGCCATGACCTGTTGCCAGAGAGGTGGCATAGATGTAATAATTGATATTATCTCCGTTCAGATCCGGTTTGGGGTTAAAGGTCTTTGCCGCCAATATACCCCAAATGATTGCCAATACGCCGCAGCAAACGGCAATGATCGTTTTATTTGCTTTCATGATATTCGGTCTCCGTGTTTACATTCCAAATCGTTGATTTATCATTGATTGCACCGCGTTTGATGAGATCCACCGTTTCAAAAGCGGTCATCATTGAGTGGTCCATATTATTATAGCGGTGTTGTCCGTTACGTCCCAAACAGAAGAGGTTGGAAACCGTGTTGAGGAAGTTTTTGACCTCGTCCAATTGATAATACGTGCCGAAATAAGCCGGGTACGCTTTCTGAATCTTCACATGGCAGGCATCAAGCACCGCGTCTTCGTCAATGATGTCAATCTTAGCCAATTCACTTTTCGCCATCTTAATAAACTCATCGGACGGCATATTCCATAACTCGTCGCCTTCCGTGCAGAAATACTCCAAACCGATCCACATCGTGTTCTCGTAGTCCTTGACGAGATAGGGAGACCAGTTATTGAAGACCTGCAAACGACCGATTTTGACATCGCGCTCCTGGATATAGATCCATGTATCGGGCACTCGTTCTGCATATGTACGGAGTTTGGTCTCGTTCTTGATCTTCATCTTATTGACGAGCAGCCCCACGGTAATGAAATCGCGATAAGGCAATTCGGCGGCAATTTTAGACACGTTAGCCGGTACTTCAATGCCTTTAAGCGCCGGGATCAAATCCTTAATCGGCATCGTAGAGAGGAAATAATCGCAAGCAATCTCTTCGGTTGTACCATCTGATTTAGTGACAGTTACGCTGACCACTTTACCGTCTTTTATATTCACTCCGCTAACGGACGTTTGCATCAACACTTGTCCGCCCATTTGCTCTACCTCTTTCGCTACGATCTCCCACAACTGTCCGGGTCCGTATTTGGGATAGATGAACTGCTCAATGAGCGAAGTCTCGACCTCTTTGCTGTCCTGTTTGCCGAAATTCTTACGCCACATATCTTTGAGGACAGCCAGAATAGAGAGCCCTTTGACACGCTGGCTACCCCAGTCCGCTCCTAATTTGGAAGGATGCACGCCCCACACTTTGGTGGTATAATCCTCGAAGAACATCTCATACAGAGGTCTTCCGAAGCGGTTGATATAGAAATTCTCCAGCGAAGTCTCCGGCAGTTTATGCACACACGCCCATAAATAGCCGAATCCTGCACGCATCATTCGCACGAATCCCATATTGAGGAAGGTCTCTTTCTTCATTGAGATAGGGTAATCGAAGAACTTGCGGAGAAAGAAAATGCGGCTTACTCTTCTGCGGAGCAACATCGTACGGTCTTCTTTCTCTGGATCGGGTCCTTGAGGTGCAAAGGCTTTCTCCGTCTCGTTGAGCAAAATATCATCTTTGGACGGTTTGGCTTGAAGCGGCATCACCTCCTGCCACCAGTTCATTACCCGGTCGCTCTTGGAGAAGAAACGATGTCCTCCTATATCCATTCGGTTGCCATGATATTGCACCGTTTGAGAGATGCCACCGATGGCATCTGTTTTCTCACACACAATTGGCATGACATCCGCTTGTTTGAGTAATTCATATGCCGCCGTCAGACCAGCAGGTCCCGCTCCGGCAATGAGTGCGATTTTCTTTTTTGAGGTGTTTGTCATTATAGTTAATAGTTGATAGTTGATAGTTGATAGAAGTCGTCTAGTTGTGAGTTTATAGTTTTATGAGTGCTTTGTTAGCAAAGCCGTCGATGTACATTTCCAAGGGTTTGGAAAGGCGCACATGGCGGATTAGTTCTGTTTCTCCGATTGCCGGAAGGGCATCGAGGATGGTTTGATCGTATTCGTCGGTCAGAGGACGCGCCCAGGGATCCACGTTTATGTAACCGACGTTGAAAGAGGTCATATTCTGGAAGAAATGCGAGCCTTGTGATGGTTCGATGCGGAAATCGGGCAAGGAGCATTCGGCGATAGCTTTTGCCTCACTGATGTCTCCCCATTGAACCGGCACACCGAGTGTCGGAATCTGTGATCCCCAACGGCCGTAACCGATCAAGAGGTATTGGCGTCCTTCCTGACGCATTTTGTTGTTCCATTCGCGCAAGGTAGCCGCCATTTCCTGTGTCCGCAGGACGTTGAAGGCTTCTTTGCGGAGATAGATGATGTCGGTTACATCTTCCGTTTTACCGACGCCGAGTGCATTGCCGGAACGCAAGAAAGCTCCGGTTTCATCGACTTTTTCCCATTCCACCTTTGCGGTCAAACTGTCTGCTGAAATGGGACGAATCTGCAAAACATGGAAGATTTGCGGTTCGTGCTCCAAGTTCACGGCGAATTCTATCTCCACGGGCGTTTTAATCTCCTCGCGCGCGATGTCTAATAGGTGTTGGATAATATCCGCCAAGGGGAACGTGTTGAACTTCAGTTGCGGGGCAAAGGTGACGATACGCGGTCCATCGGGATAACATGAGTCCACGATGCGCATATTCTCGCGGTCGTACGTGGAAGCGATGAGTTTGAGGGATTCAAACTGCCCGCACTCATGAATCGGAATGCGTTCCAAATTGACGGCATCGTCAATGGATGTCTTGAATTTCTCAGGACTGAGGGAGAGAGCTAACATGGATTGCTGTGTTTCGCGCATCGCCAGATCGACCGTAGAAGTCTGCATGACGTTCTTCGGGTATTTGGGCGAGAAACGGAGCACTTGTTCGCCATCCACCACGGCTTTGCCGAGACCATAAGCGATCTTGACGATGCCATCTTCGGGTTTCTCTTTGCCCACCGGGTAGAAATTGATGCTTCGTGCTACGCCGGAGATGACAGGGAAATAGTAATTTCCTTCGGTTTCACCGCATACTTCCTGGAGAACGATTGCCATTTTTTCTTCGGAAGGCACATTGCCTGTGGAGATGATGTAACCACGTGAAGCCGCAAAATAGACGGAAGCATAAACGGATTTGATTGCCTTGGAGAGCATTCTGAGTTGCTGGTCTTCATTCTCCGTGTGCGGGATCATATACGTGCTATAAACTCCTGCAAAGGGCTGATAATATGAATCTTCCAGTTTGGAGGACGAACGTATAGCTAACGGTCTGTTGGTGACACGGATGAAATGGCGCAAAGCGTCGCGCAACTCCATCGGTAACATCGCCGCCACAAATTCCGAGAGCAGTTCTTCGTCGGTCAAGTCCGAATTGATGACGTATTGAAGTCCATTGTCATGGATGAATTGGTCGAAATAATCGGTAGTAATAACCATCGTGCGCGGCACTAAGACACGCAAGTCCTGCCAATGATCGTAGAGGTCATGTTTCTGCAACATATGGTTGAGGAAAGCGAGTCCTCTACCCTTTCCGCCCATAGCTCCATTCCCGCAACGCGAGAACCAAATCGTATTGTTATACGTTTCCGGCGCGTATTTGGCAACCACGCCGAGTGCCTGGTTGATGCGGTAGTCGTGAATGAGACGGATATTGGTCTGACGGATATTTTCGATGTCCGCTTCGTCTTGTATCTTGAGTGCGCTCACAGGTCTTCCGACCGAGAAGAGACCGCGGGCAAAAAGCCATTTGGAGAGGTAGTTATTATCACTCAGGCGCCTGAAAGCAGCCGATGAAATCGAAGAAATAATACGTTCGAAGCCTTCGAGGTCGGAAGCGCGGGCTATCTCTTTGCCGGTCCTCGGATCACGGGCGATGAAATCGCCGAAACCAAACTCCTGCTCAATGTAATCGCTCACATCTTGCGAGAGGGTTTTGGATTTCTTGACCACAAAGCCGACATTCAGTTTGCGCGCCGTAGAGCGCATAGACTCCTGTGAAGATTGCATAAGGAACGGCATTGTGGGGTTATTTTCCCGGATTAACCGGCATAAATCAACGCCGGCGTCCAATTTTTCCATAGAGGAGGGTTCGCCTTTATGGATCACAAATCCCACATCGGAGATGACGCCTATCATGTTCGAGCCGAAACGGTTGTACAGTTCCACCGCCTCGTCGTAACAGGTAGCCATGAGCACTTTGGGTCTTGCCCGTTTACGGAGCAACTGCTGTTTCTCGTTGAGCGCATCGCGGATAGCAATGGCGTTTTGGTGAAGAACCAGTTTGTAGAGAAGCGGCAGGTACGTAGAGTAATAACGCACGGAGTCTTCGACCAGCATAATCGCGCGGACACCCTCAACGAGGATATCGTGTTCCGCATTGAGGCGGTCTTCTATCAGTTTGATGATGGCGATGATAAGGTCCGTGGAGTTATTCCAGTTGAAGAAATAATCGATGTCCGAGCGGTCGTGTTGCTCGATGCGGTTATAAATCTCCTTGCTGAACGACGAAAGCAAGACAATCGGACATTCGGTCATTCGGCTTTTTGCCTCTTTGGCAAAATCAAAGACATCGAGTTCGCCCACGCTGTACATGGTGAGGATGAGGTCAAACGGCAGTTTCTTTGCCGCTTTGCGTTCCTCAATGATGGAAAGCGCTTCTCTGGTCGTTTCTGCACGCGTGATAGACGGCGGATTAGAGAGGTTCAGTTCGGCGTATTCCTGCGCGATCTGCACGTCAATACGACCGTCCTCCTCGAGTGCAAAACTATCGTAGTTGTTGCACACAAGGAGTATTCGCTTGACGCGCTTCTCCATTAAGGATGTGTAGTTATTCACCTGCATATTCTTCCGATTTTCCACCTACTCGTTTACGTCTCGTTTTCGACTCGTTTACGTCTCGTTTACGTCTCGTTTACGTGTTCAACAGCGAAATACCTGCTGTTTATCAGACTAAACCCTGCTCGACCATCGCGTTGGCTACTTTCATGAAACCTGCAATGTTGGCACCTTTGACATAGTTGATGTATGGTTTGCCGTCCGGTCCGAGGTTGTTCTCTTCAGTTCCGTATTTGAGGCAGGCTGCGTGTATGTCCGCCATGATTGTGCGGAGACGCTGATCCACTTCTTCGGCAGTCCATTTGAGACGCATTGAGTTCTGGGTCATTTCAAGGCCGGATGTAGCTACACCGCCGGCATTGGATGCTTTGCCCGGGCTATAGAGGATCTTAGCGGCCTGGAAGATAGCGATAGCTTCCGGCGTGGAAGGCATGTTCGCACCCTCGCAGACACAGAAACAGCCGTTCGCCATCAGTTTCTCAGCATCGGCTTTCTCGATCTCGTTCTGGGTAGCACACGGCATCGCGATGTCACAGGGGATAGACCAAGGACGCTCGTTCTCAAAATATTTAGCCTGCGGGTATTTGGTGACGTACTCTTTGATGCGTCCGCGACGGACGTTTTTGAGTTCAAAGATATACGCGAGTTTCTCTTCGTTGAGTCCTTCTTCGTCGTAAATAAACCCGTTGGAATCGGACATAGTGAGCACTTTCGCGCCAAGACGGGTTGCTTTTTGTGCGGCAAACTGCGCTACGTTTCCTGCTCCGGAGATGCAGACTTTTTTGCCTTCGAAGGACAATCCGCGGGTAGCCAACATGGCCTCTGCGAAATAGCAAGCACCGTAACCGGTAGCTTCAGGACGCATGAGCGAACCGCCCCACATCTGACCTTTTCCGGTCAGCGTGCCCGTGAACTCATCGCGGAGACGCTTGTACTGACCAAACATATAGCCGATCTCGCGTCCGCCGACGCCGATGTCACCGGCCGGCACATCCGTGTCCGCTCCGATATGACGCTGGAGTTCGGTCATGAAAGATTGACAGAACCGCATCACTTCGGCGTCCGATTTGCCGCGCGGCGAGAAGTCCGATCCGCCTTTTGCTCCGCCCATCGGCAGGGTTGTGAGTGCGTTTTTGAAGGTCTGCTCGAACGCTAAGAACTTCATGATGGAGAGGTTAACAGACGCATGGAAACGGATACCGCCTTTGTACGGACCGATGGCAGAGTTCATCTGCACGCGGAAACCGCGGTTGATCTGCACTTCGCCCTGATCATCCATCCAAGGCACACGGAACATGATCACACGTTCCGGTTCAACGATGCGTTCCATCACTTTCTGCTCGCGCAGATACGGGTATGCCATGATCATCGGAGCAACCGATTCCACTACTTCTTTGACAGCTTGGTGAAACTCATTCTCACCGGGGTTTTTCTTAATAAGGTCCGCCATGAAAGCGTCCACATAAGCTTGCGTTTGTTTATCCATAAAACAATTTACAGTTAATTTATCAATTTTCACCTTTTTAGGCAAATTACAATTCGGGTGCAAAATTACAAAAAAAAATTGATATACGCAAGCGCGCGAACATTTTTTATAAAAAAATTTGCATATATGAAAAAATTATTGTAACTTTGCACCCAAATTGTAAATTAGGTCAAATAGGGAATAAAATAAACGATATATGGAAAATTTAAGCGAACAAGAATTAGTACGGCGACAGAGTTTGCAGACGATGCGCGACATGGGCATAGATCCGTATCCTGCCGCCGAGTATGAAGTAACCGGTTATTCAACCGAGATCAAAGCCGGGTTTGTAGATGAGACATCCCCCCTGCCCCCTTCTCAAAAGGGGGAGAATGAATCCGTGAAGGAATGGCACACAGGAGACACGGTGCGTATTGCAGGTCGTCTGATGTCCAAACGCATCATGGGCAAGGCTTCTTTCATTGAGATTCAAGACTCGAAAGGACGTATTCAGGTGTATGTGTCGAGAGATGATATACAAGAGCCCGTTGCTGAGGGCGAACAAGTTACGACCGTAGAGCAACAGATGTACAATGTGGTATTCAAGAAACTGCTCGATATCGGCGATTTCATCGGCATTGAGGGATTCGTTTTCCGCACACAAATGGGCGAGATCAGCGTACATGCAAAGAAACTGACCGTGCTGGCAAAGAGTTTGAAACCGCTGCCGATTGTAAAATACAAAGACGGTGTGGCTTATGACGGATTTAATGATCCGGAGCAACGTTACCGCCAGCGATATGTGGATTTGGTTGTAAATGAGGGCGTTAAGGACACATTCCTCAAACGCGCTACCATTCTGCGCACGATGCGTCAGGTGTTTGACGAGGCAGGTTATACCGAGGTAGAGACCCCGATTTTGCAGCAGATTGCCGGCGGCGCAAGTGCGCGTCCGTTCATTACGCATCATAACTCGCTGGACGTAGATATGTACCTGCGTATCGCCACCGAACTTTATCTGAAACGACTGATTGTCGGCGGTTTTGAGGGTGTGTATGAGATCGGCCGTAACTTCCGCAACGAGGGCATGGACCGCAGTCACAACCCGGAGTTCACCTGCATGGAGCTGTATGTGCAATACAAGGATTACAACTGGATGATGGGCTTCACGGAGCAACTGTTGGAGAAGATTGCGATTGCTGTAAACGGTACGACGAAAGTGAAAGTGGGCGAAAACGAGATCGATTTCAAGGCTCCTTACAGAAGATTGCCGATCCTCGATGCTATCAAGGAAAAGACAGGTTTGGATTTGGCTTCGATGAGCGAGGACGAGATCCGCGTGGAGGCAAAGAAACTCGGCGTGGAAGATACCGAGCATATGGGCAAAGGCAAGCTGATTGACGAGATTTTCGGCGAGACCTGCGAGGGCACTTTCATTCAGCCGACGTTCATCACCGACTACCCTGTTGAGATGTCTCCGCTGACGAAGATGCACCGTTCGAAACCCGGTCTTACCGAGCGTTTTGAGCTGATGGTGAACGGCAAAGAGCTGGCAAACGCATACTCGGAGCTCAACGACCCGATCGACCAGTACAACCGTTTCGTGGAGCAGATGAAACTGGCGGATAAAGGTGACGATGAGGCAATGGTGATCGACCACGACTTTATGCGCGCGCTGGAATATGGTATGCCGCCGACATCCGGTATCGGTATCGGTATCGACCGTCTGGCAATCCTCATGACCGGACAGCCGACAATCCAAGAGGTACTACTCTTCCCCACTATGAAACCGGAAGTCAATGGATAATTGACAATTGATAATTGATAATTATGTATAGAAAAGTAGCTATTCTCGGTTCCGGGTCATGGGCGACGGCGTTGGCAAAAATCGTCATGCAGAACCAAGGCGAGATCAACTGGTTCATCCGCCGGCAAGAGGTGATCGATGAGTTCATCGCAACCGGCAAGAACCCGACCTATCTTGGAGCCGCCAGTTTCGACGTCGGACGGATTCATTTCTCGTCGGATATCAACCAAACGGTAGCGCAATCCGACGTGCTGATTCTTGCGATTCCATCGCCATATGTCAAGCAGACATTGACAAAAATCCGCCGTGACATGACCCATAAAGTGGTCATCTCCGCCGTGAAAGGTATGATCCCCGATGAAAACGTGATCATCACCGATTATCTGCACAACCGTTTCCGCATTCCGTTTGACCAATTAGGCGTCATCGCCGGTCCGTGTCACGCGGAGGAGATTGCGTTGGAGCGCCTCAGTTACCTCACCATCGGTTGCGAGAACCGGCCGAACGCGGAAGTGTGGGCGAAATTGTTCCAGACGCCGTACGTGCAAACCGCTGTTTCCTCCGATGTCATCGGCTTGGAGTACAGTTCGGTGATGAAAAACATCTACGCCATCGCGGCAGGTATGTGTCAGGCACTTCACTACGGCGATAACTTCCAAGCCGTATTGCTGAGCAACGCTATTCAGGAGATCCAGCGATTTGCAACCGCGATGAGCAATGTGCCGCGCGACATCACCATGAGCGGTTATTTGGGCGACGTGCTCGTTACCGGTTATTCGCAGTTCAGCCGTAACAGGCAGTTCGGACAGATGCTCGGACTCGGCTATTCGGTCAAAGCGGCGCAAATGGAGATGGAGATGGTAGCCGAAGGCTATTATGGCACCAAAGCCATTTATGAGGCGAACCAACGGATGAAAGTAGCGCTGCCGATCGTTGACGCCATGTACGAAATCCTCTACAACCGGCAAAAAGCCAAACCTATTATCAAGTCTTTAACTTCTAAATTACAATAATATTATGAAATTATGTCTTAAAAACGCCGCTTGCTTTGTGGAAGCAGAGGCTTTGAAGAAATTAGAGTCGCAAACCGAAGCCGCTAATCTCCTTTTGGAGAACGGTCAGGGAGCAGGAAACGATTACATCGGCTGGGTTCATCTGCCCTCCTCTATCACGGATGAGTTCCTCGCAGAAGTGCAAGCTTCGGCTGACGAGTTGCGCAAACGTTGCGAAGTAGTGATCGTAGCCGGAATCGGCGGTTCGTATCTCGGTGCACGCGCTGTGAATGAGGCACTTAGCTCGGCTTTTGATGCTTTTGTAGCCAAGGATCGCAAGAACCCCTATGTGGTTTATGCCGGCAATAACATCGGTGAGGATTATCTGGCGGAACTCATGGAATTCCTGGCTGACAAGCAGTTCGGTATCATCAATATCTCCAAGTCCGGTACGACAACCGAGACCGCGCTGGCTTTCCGTCTCTTGAAAACCATGCTCGAGAAACAAGTCGGCAAAGAGGAGGCGAAACATCGTATTGTAGCGGTTACCGACCGTGCGAAAGGTGCGCTGCGTTCGCTTGCTACCAAAGAGGGTTACAAGACTTTTGTTATCCCAGACAATGTCGGCGGACGTTTCTCTGTGCTGACGCCGGTGGGCTTGCTGCCGATTGCTGTGGCAGGTGGCGACATAAAAGCGCTGGTTAAGGGAGCACAGGATATGGAGAAAGCAACGGACGTCAAAGTGCCGTACGCTGAGAACCCCGCTTGCCAATACGCAGCTATCCGTAATGCCCTCTATCAGAGCGGTAAGAAGATCGAGATCCTCGTGAACTTCAACCCGAAACTGCACTATTTCAGCGAGTGGTGGAAACAACTCTACGGCGAGTCCGAGGGTAAGGATCACAAAGCTATTTTCCCGGCTTCTGTGGACTTCACAACCGATCTGCACTCCATGGGTCAATGGATCCAAGACGGCGAGCGTACGATTTTCGAGACCGTAATCTCCATTGAGAAAGCCAACAAGACCGTGCTTGTTCCGACCGACGAAGAGAACCTCGACGGACTCAATTTCCTCGCCGGCAAACGCGTAGATGAGGTGAATAAGATGGCGGAACTCGGTACACAACTTGCTCACGTGGACGGCGGTGTGCCCAATATCCATATCTCGTTTGAGAAGATTGACGAGTACAACATCGGTCAGTTCATCTATTTCTTCGAGCGCGGTTGCGGTATTTCCGGTTATGTGCTGGACGTCAATCCGTTCAACCAACCGGGTGTAGAGGCGTACAAGAAGAACATGTTCGCCCTCCTCGACAAACCGGGTTACGAAGAAGAAAGCAAAGCTATCAAAGCTCGCTTGGCAAAGTAAGAACTATTCGTTTAATAAAAAAGGTGTGTCAATGATTTGGCACACCTTTTTTATTGATGAACAATGCTATTATTTCATTTTTTTCTTGTCTGACGTGAAGATCTTCGCATTTTTAAAAATCTGATCTACTTGCATAATGGTATTTAATTTAGAGTTGTAATGTCGTTCTAATTGGATTTGATAACTTGAACACCGACCAAACGGTCATAACGTTCGCCGAAAGGACGCCAATAGACATAGACAGCGTATTCATTTTCAGTCTGCCAGTAACTGCCGTCCACACGCTGCATAGTAGTAGCGCCGTTCTTAGGCACAAACCAGTACTGGTAGTCATACCCGCCCTGCTTCACCAGAGCTGTCAGCCAATAACACTTGGTTTCGTTGTCATATTGCATTCGGTTGCGAAGTCCCAACTCGTTATGAAACAACTCGCCGCCCACATACAGCGCGCCGTCAAACCATGGTTTCTCTGCCGGCAAACTCCAATAGATCCACATGTACTCCGCCTCTGTGTCCGGATCATTCGTGCGCTCGGCATTCACCAGATAGCGGCCGTTGGCATCAAATCGATGGATATAAATGCCCGTCGTCAGTTCGTCCGCAAAAAGCGGAGCATGGTAATCGCCCATCTCGTGGAACACGCGGTCGATTCCTGTTCCGGCGTAGAAACGCGAGAATGCATCAAAATGGTGATACTCGTTTCCGCCTTCAAAAATGAGTGCTTTATTGTTGATGTACCGCAACCTGTTCGGCTCGATATACGTCGGCTGTGTCAGCGTCACACAATTGTCCAAACGGTTATTTTGCGTCACTAACAGCCGGAACTCAGACGGCTGATAGCGGCTTGTAAACTCCTGCAACCCCAATTCTATATCCACCTGCTGATACCGCCCGTTGAACTCTATATCCGTGTTGGCGCGCACTTTGGTCGCCATCTTCACCAGCGGCTCTACCACACAGAAATCCACGTCCGCCACTTTGTTATCGGGATTGCCGTCTTCATAGACCGTCAAACGGTAATTGCCGCTCTTGGTGAGTTGCATGTCTTCATTCGGAAAATCAAACCAATAATGCGTATATTCGCGGCTGGTATTGAATGAATGCTCGTAATCGGTTATGTCCCGGGTGGTGAAACCTCTCAGATACTCGCCGGACGTCAGACTTTCGTTGGGTTTCAGCATGCCTTCCTGAGGCGATGTGGACCATTCCATCATTTGCACCCGGTAGGTGTACATTTTCACGTCGTGGCTCATCTCGTCGAACGATATATGCAGCGTGTTGCTTGCGTCTGTTCCATCTACTATTCCGTTTGTCAGCGCAAGGAACACACGCTCCACGCGTAACGTGCGTATCTGTTCATTATATACGTGCACATGCGTCTGTGCATGTGTACAAAAACCGAGCACTAAAAGAATCCATATGAGTGCTGTTTTTTTCATCTTTACCTCAAAAAGATACGAGTTTTATCTGTTTTCGGGTGCAAAGTTACAAAAAATATACCACATATGCAAAAAAATACAAAATATTTGCAAAAAAATTTGCATATTTCAAAAAAATGTAGTACCTTTGCACCCGCTTTTCAAAAATTAGAATCCTCGGGGTCCCCGAAAATTTTAATTTTTGGGGAAAGCGGAGGCACAGGTTGCCCGTTTATTTAGCGGAGCGGTATAAACCTTTGCAACCCTGTTGCCGAACGCGCTGCCACTTTGGCTCAGTTGGTAGAGCAACGCATTCGTAATGCGTAGGTCCCCGGTTCGAGTCCGGGAAGTGGCTCTAAAGAAACGTCCTTCGGGGCGTTTCTTTCACTTCCAAGGCCTCGAATCCGGGGGGTCTTAACCCTAAAGGGTACGATTATTGCACACATGTGCAATTTTCGAGTCCGGGAAGTGGCTCTAAACGGATGTTGCATTTTTTATCAATTATCCGGAGGCTTCCTCTCCAAATCGTATCGATTACCCTCCAATTACCCTCCCCTTACGGGTCAATCCCGCGACCATCTCGCGACCATTACGGACGTCTACGTCACGTCTCTTTCGTCTCTTTCTTCCTTTCCTCTTCTCCATTAGTGCCGGATCTTATCCGGCTATCCCTTCTTGATAGTTCCGCCGATTGCCAATCGGCATTCAGGGTGACGGGGTGACAGGGTGACACCCTTTTTTACTCACACAACTCAAAATTATTCTTCCCTATCACCGATACAGTCTTAGGAATGACTAGTGCTGTCAACTCATTGCATCCATTTATGGCATATGCGCCGATGTCAGTCACAAAGTCCGGAATTCGATATTCTCCCTTTATGCCCGATGGCATACGTGTGAGTGTGGTAATGTCAGCACAAGTGGAGAATTCTACTCCATACTCATCTTTGAAGTGTTTTCTTACAAATGTTTTCATGCTTGTTAATTAAATTAGTTGGTTTGTTCTTGTATAATAGTGCTATACTCAAAGACAAAATCTCGGCAGAAGATAAAATCTGTTAGTGCAAAGTTGGTATGGTCAAAAAGATTGTGGAAGGCACGATTGATATGGAGATCTTTCGTAAGTTCGGGGTCAAGACCTTCATTCCAGTTAAACGGTTTGCAGTCCATGCCTCTGATAGTGTCGAAAGGGATGTCTATATCGCGTGGCAATTCCAGTGAAAAAGTAACTCCATCTGCATATAGTCTATTCCAACCGAAATCGCATATAACATCAAACAAATCTTGTCTGTCTTCTTTTTGGTAGGGATGCAAAGCAGGATAGTCATATGCAAGATAACATTTGGCGATTAACTGAATATCTGGTTGAATAGCTGACATCTGACGATAGAGCTCATGCGCGCGGTCATACATACGTTTAAGCGCGTCATGCAAGGCGTCATTAAAGGCAATTATGTCGGGCAGAAGTTCTTCTTGAGCTTCACGCGTTAATGCTTGCTCGTTCAAGATACTTTTCCGTAAGTCAAGCAAAAATTCACTTTGCGGATAGCCTGTTACATCGGATTGATAAATGTAGGTTATTTCTTCTTCAATAAGTTGAAGGGTCTGTTCGTCATATTGTATCATAGTAAAATAGAATTATAGTTTCATCCTTTCTAAACGTTCACGCTCTGCTGCAATTTCTTCCGGAGTAAGAAAAACATCTATTAACAATTGTTCTGCAAACATTTTCGCTATGTCCGGTGTGCAATGCGTAAGTTCGCAAAATTCCTTGTGTGAGGAGTCTTCTTCGCAGATAAGCATAGCCATTTTACTTCGGATCTTAATATCCGACATAAATAATTCCTTAAGACGCAGCAATTCCAGCTGGTCATCAATAGATTGCGTGTCCATAACTATTAAAATTTATATTAGTCCCAAAGATTGCGATAGTATTTGCGGAAAAGGTCAAGCCCCTCCTCTACAATTGGATATTCTTCGTCTGTCGGAGTATATGGGCGACTTAATATCTCAAAGGCGTCTATCATCTTTTGGATAGTGCTATCCCATTGTCGCTCATTATTCATCTCCGAAGGGAAGCCATGTTTCTTTAAGCTCTTAAATGCTTTTAGCCGTGGTGCAACGAAGGCGGCAATCGTGATTTCCGTGTTCCAGATTTCTTCGATAGGGAAGTCATGGCTATGACTCCAAAACTCTTTTTCTGTGTAGCTTTTCTTGCTCATACTATAAAATTACAGCGCGACTCTTTCGAATCACGCTGCAAAATTACAACACCACTCTTTTATAAAATGGGAGAGGGTGAATTTTTATGAAAAATTATTTATCACAGATTTCTACGATACGTTTCAAAACGTGCATGTAAACATCGAAGGTCTCATTCAAATTTTGACAGTAGCGATATATAAATTTCCAACTGGAAAGTTCATTCAGAGTATATTTACCTCCAACCTCAAAGATATCCTTGTCAGTTTTAAGGATATCGGGATAGTTTCTATCGTTATAAGGAGTTGCGTCATTCCACTGCATTTGCACATACCAACGTACGCCTCCAAGCCCTATAACGAAATCTATTGTCTTTCCTTCACATACAAATTGATACCCACCTCTATTTTCGTCAATATATTTCAAATTAGAAGCTATCTTTTTTACCTCATCAGAATGTAAGAATGCCTTTATTCTTTCATTCAGTTCAGTATTTACACTATCCCTGTACCTTGAAATTTCATTAAGTACTTCTTGATATTTGTTAGATGCATCAAATAACGCGATATTCTTTTCTTCAATATCTTGAGGTAGATTAAACTCCTCATCTAACACTTTCCAAATATGACTTTCCATATTATCGCCATTTAAGTTAAACATTTCTTTTAAATAATCGCAATACTGGAACATTGCAGTACCCAGCAGTTTGTCTTTAGGATTGATTTGCGGAATGACCTCATTTTGCATCCATTCAACGATATCATCTCTAAAAGATAATTGGACGAACCTTTCTGCAAATTCACTTTCAAGTCCATTCCATGAATAATCAGAAGGGGCGCTATCATTAGTAGGAGGAAGATAAATCACGTATATCTGATTATCCAAATAACCATGGTTCTTAGTCCGTTGAATATATCTAAACAATTGTGTATCTTGATCGTAAGCTCCACATGCTTTGTTTTCAAAAATCAAAGCAAAGTCTTTATCCCTCACCCACAAGTCGATTCTTTCTTCCTCCTGCGTAATATTAGGATTAGGATGCACACGAGTCGGAAAATTAACACTCTTATGAGTATTAATATAATTTAAGAGAGATTCTAAATATACATATTGACCAATCTCCGAACGGTATTGAAGAAGTTTCGATAATATTCGGCTATGCCCATTTTCGTTTATATGCAATTCGTCAATCACATTTAAACGGTATGGATACTCACATTGAACGTTATCTATTTTCACTCTCAATTGCTCAATTTCTTTAAGCAATGAACATAATTTATCTGCTTCCATAATATTAGTTTTCTTCGTTAAATTCTAAGAATTTAGCCAGCACTTTCTTGTACCAATCATAAGCACAATCATAAAAGTCTATAGGGAAATATTTCATCAATGCATGAGGCTCTTCATATTCAAAATAGTTCATAAAATTGTCTTTTATAAATTGAGAAACAAAATGCTCATCTATGATTGTGTTTGCAGAATCTGCGCGCAAAATGGCGATTAAATCATTCTCGACAATGTACATCAACAACATGCATTTGTAACCATCTATTTTGGCATTTGTGCTTATAATCAAACCTTCATCAAGAACTTTTATTTTCGGTGAAATAGCCTTTAATTCCATACGATTGTCATACATAAAATCAAGTAAGCTACATCTATCCACTAAGCCATCCCTGTCAAAATAATTTGCTCGGGGACCAAATGTTGTCATAGTGACAATTCCAGCAATACATAGGTAGTCAATAAGAGCATTAGCTCTTTCTTTATCAATACCAAATGCGCTCTGGATATAACCAAAAGCTTCATTACCGTTATTATTGACAAATTGTGCAACATCCCATAGAATAGGATCAATACTTTTGTGTCCTGACGTATTCATAATCATTCAAATTATATAATTAAACAATTTCTCTTGCTATCCATGCGCAGGCTTCGGCGTCGGCGAGGGCATGGTGGTGGTTCTGCAGATCGTAGCCACAAGCAGCTGCGACCGTGTGTAATTGGTGGTTCAGGAGCGCAGAGCCAAAATAATTGCGCGATGCTGCAAGGGTGTCCATAAACTCGTAGTTTGGCAAAGCCAAATCAAAGGTGGCAAATGCAGCACGCAGGCAACCTTCATCAAAGCGTGCGTTGTGCGCAACAAAGGGCACTTCTCCATCTTCGATGAACGGGAAATACTCGTGCACCTTTTTCTGTAAGCGTGCCCACACTTCCGGAAAGAAGTCAGCATCATCTGTGTCGCAGTAGTCCAAACCGTGCACCTCCTGGCAGAACCATGCATAGTAGTTGGGCGTGGGCTTTACTAAGGAATAAAAGGAATCAACGATTTCTCCGTCCTTCACGACAACCGCTCCCACAGAACAAATACTGCTACGCTTACCATTAGCGGTCTCAAAATCTATAGCTACAAAATCTTTCATATCCAAGGAGCCTTTCCTGTATAAATGTCATTTAAACTTTCTGCATCAGCAGCAAATTCAGAACGTAAAGATTCCGGAGAAATAACCTGCACATTCGAACCATACTTCCGTAGTTCCTGCATAAACTCAAAGGAAGGAACCATGTGAAAACGGAAGATGGAATAGTCATCATTGCGCTCAATCTCCTCTTGCGTTGAATGGAGAGGCAGTGTACGTAAGTAATTTGCCTGCATAGCATCGATACATATCTCGATATCCTCCGGCTCTTCATCCATGCCTGTAACACCGTACGTATTTTTAAAGTACTCTTCTGCATTGAAGCCCTTCGGCAACTTATATTTCTGCTTGGTCGGTTCAACTGCGTGAACACGATCGAGAGAGTAGATCATCGTCTTATCAAGACCGGGAGAATACGCAAGCATATACCAGCGTTGCTTGAACACCTTGAGGCAATATGGCTCAACGCTGAAAGTAGCCGGTTTTTGACGCGTGAAACCTTGATACTTCATGTTGATGGCGGTCATATCACGCATAGCTTCAATGATAGGAGTCAAAAACTTTTCTCCAGAAGGAACAGGCTCAAACAGAATTCGGTCGGATAGCTCCTCGCTGTCTTTAAGCAGGTTGTTTGCGGACATAAGGTTTAGAGCGCGCATACGCAGATCGCCGCCGCGTAAGTCGGCAGCCTCCTCGATGTAGTACTCGTTATTCCCGTTACACTTGATTTTGATACCGAAAAGTTCTTCAATAGTGCTTTTCCAACGGTGGAAATTACTTTCAGGGATACAATCCTGCTTATATGAATTAGCAGAAGCGTGCGCCCATTTCTCGTCTATCGCGGCTCGTGATATAGGACCGCGAGCGATAGTATTTACCAGCCAAATATAGCTCTTAAAGAGATACGGCCTTGATGACTTCTGATTTGTTTTCGTTTCCATGTGCGTTAAATTTTTCGGCTGCAAAATTACTGCTTCATACTCCCACAAACTAAAAGAGTGTGCAAATATATAGATTTTTTTCAAATATGCAAAGTTTGCTGCTGTTGGGCTATGTATTCTTCGTATGTCATAATAATTTTGTCAATTTATCTTCCCGAATGATCTTCGGCGCACTCTTGCCTGCAAGGACAAGGATTTTCTTTCCGTCGCGATAGATATGTAACTGCCGAGAACGGACAACAGCTGTCAGCGTCGAGTCGGTCTCTATCTGCTCACGGATAGCGCAGTACTCGCCGTTCTCGGTGAATAACTTCCGCTGCAAGTGCGAGCACATATTAGTGGTGTCTATCAATTTCATTTCTTCGTGTTTATAATCCTGGCGGGATTGCCGGCAACGACGACATCATCTGGGATGTCATGCGTGACGACCGAACCGGCTCCAACAATCACACGGTTACCGATGGTGACACCCGGACAAACAATCACTCCGCCGCCCAGCCAGCAGTCATCGCCGATGCGTATCGGCAGACCTGTTTCTATGGTCTGACGCCGCTCCAGATAATCATGCGGATGATCAGGCGTCAGCAGTTGGCAGTTAGGCCCGATGAGCGTGTGAGCGCCGATAGTGATACCTCCGCCATCCAAGAAGACCCCATTAAAATTGATAAACGAACCTTCGCCTATGCTGATTCGGTTACCGTGGTCGCAATGGAATGGCGGACAAATGATTACCGAGGGATGCGCATCGGGAATGAGAGCTTTGATACAACGGTGCAACTCGTCCATATCCCATGCGCCGCATTGATTGAGATCCCGCATGGCATAATACGCCCGCAGGATATTCGCCTGAACTTCCTTGTCCGTATAATCATACGGCATGTTATGAAGCATTTTTTCGTATTCTGTCATATTCATTTCTATTAGTGCCCTCTTACAAACTGTCCTTCAGGCTGGTACTCCATGAAGCAAGTGTCATCCGGCTGTTCCTCATCAATCGCTTGCTGCTGTTGCGCTATGTACTCGTCGTAAGTCATAACAAAGTTATCCAATCATCTCTCTCCAGCCATTCGGCAGCGAGACATTCTCCATTGCCACGGCGGCTTTGAAAAGCGGAGCTATCTCTTCGTTCGTAAAACCGGCTATACCACAACCGATGCGCGTCACGCGAAACAGCAGTTCCGGATGTTGCTTCGCGTAGTCAATAAACTCATCCACATACGGACGGATGGTCTCCACGCCGCCTTGCATGGTCGGAATGGCATAACATTGCCCTGTCGGACCGACTCCCACACCCCACTCTGCTCCAAAGAGTTTGTGCGCAATGTGCGCCGCTCCGCCGCCATGCATGCCCGCAAGATTACTGCCGAACACAAAGATCTCGTTCGGCTTCAGAGAAGTGATATACTCCGGTGTTACATGTAGTGTCATAATAATTCTGCTAAATTAGTTTTTTCTTTGAAAAAATTGTCCATCTTTTGTGCCAATTTGTCCATTATGCAAGGGTACTATAGAGGCGTTACATTAGCCTTGATTCTATCATCTTACTTTCACCAAAGCCCGGAAGTAACGCATTGCCTCATCATAAGACATAAATCGAGATGCTTCAGGGTCTTTATTCACGTGCTTGCTAACCGCCACCTCGGGATGAAACTGGACACCCACAAAGAAAGGTTTGTCCGTACGCTCCACTGCCTCAATGATGTTCACTCCGTTCGTGGACGTAACGGCGGTCACTTTCAGAGCGGTTCTTTCTACGCTTCGGATAGCTTGGTGATGCCAAGATGGAACTCGCGCTATACTATCGGTTCCTGCGATTTGCCGGATTAGCGACGTGGCGTCCGTAATATGTACAGAATGAGAAGCGAAGTTACGCCCGTGTTCATCAGAGGGTTCCACGCGATGGTCGTCATGATATGCAAGTTCCAACTCATCGAAGAAAGTCCGTAGATCTTGAATCATACTTGCCCCGGACACCACTCCTAACATCTGCATACCACGGCAGATGCACAACACGGGCAACGTTTCTTCACGCTCCAGACACCAGGACATAAGGATATAATCCGACACATCGCGGCGTCCGTCATACATGCCTTCGCTTTCAATTCCATGCCAAGGTTCGGGTATTTTGTATAGTGTGGGACTGATATCTGAACCGCCGGTAAAAATGAGCGCATCCAAACCATTCAGTATATCGGAGAGATTTTGGCCATGAAGAGGATTGGATTTGACCGCGTCGGCATACTCCTGCAACAGGATGCCATGGCTGTCCAAATACTGCTCCTTTAACCGGTCGCCGTCATACTCCATCTGCGGAGACTTGAATAAAGGCAGCGGAACAGGAATAGCACCTGCCTCCCGCACACTTAGCAGAGTGGAAGTATAAGTTACCGCTGTACTATCTCCACGCCAGGCTATGCCTATACGAACCGGTTTTTCGGGTTCCTGCCTGCCGCACGAAGAGAGCAAAAAGGCAGTGCATATAACAACGAATAAACTTCTTATTTTCATTTATGTTCAATCATCTTTATTACTTTAATAGGATTGCCACCCACAACCGACCGATGTGTATCGGTTTGGGTGTTTGTCATGCTACGGTCCATTTGCAACGAACAGGCGACACGATGGCACCTTCTTTCTTGAGGTCTGCAAAGGCTTTGTCCACCTCTTTGCGGTCCGCATTCAAAGACTTGGCTACTTCACCTGCCGATACCGGCTTGCCTGCTTCGCGCATGGCATTCAATACTTGCTCTTTCATAAGAATATAATTTTTGTTGGTTAATATTTTCTTTTAATGTCCAATGGACTGCGCTTGCGTGCCGATGGCTTCGGCGATACGGGTTGCCACATGCTGGCTGTTGCCTGTAGCTGAGAAATAATATATCATGTTAGTTTATCTTAGCAGCAGGTCTTTCAGTTTGATTTGTGGATGGCGGTATTGACGTTCTTTGCGAACATCTTGACCGTTCGTACGGAAAGCCTGTTGCGCACAGGCATGCTGACCTTATGGCCATATGCCAGTTCAATACCTTTCTTAAGCAGAAGGCGACGTAACACCCAGAATTATCGGGCTAAACGCAACACAAGGTTGAGATCGTCCGTTCTGCTTGTCAATCTATTATCAGGAGCGATATACTGGTTGATATCTGTTATCATACTCTTTACTCCCGGCTCCATATACATGTTGTACATGTCATTGAAAGTATAGACGATCCCTTCGGTCTGCGTTTCATCCAAGCCGACCGTTGCCGCTCTGTCACGCAACATTTGCTCCATATTGCTCTTCAACTGGCTTTCCAGTATGGATGCTTGCGGATTCTTCCATTCGTTGCCCTCGTTATAAATCATGAAGATTCCGGTTAACTGATCGCCGAGGTATGTTGTCAGCATCTGTGTCATTTCTTCGGGTGTTTGAGGCAGGAATTCCGGTGGTAAGCCCATACCTTCCAGCTGATAGCGTAATTGATTGATGCTGCTCCATCCATCTTTGATGTGCCACCCAAGTCCTCCCATGAAATTGTCATAAAGGCTTTTGTAGCACGTCTCTTTCACGTTGCTCAGCGAGGGTATAGTCTTCACGTATTCAGTACTGATCTGCCACTCCGTGAAATCACTATTCACCTTGATTGTGCGCCACGGGTTAGGGTAAGAGATAACTGATCCTGTAGCCACGTCAATCAGGCTGTCAATCCGGGCATCGTCTGTTATGATGCGATACTGAGCTATATCCTGCAGATGCGAATGTCCGGTCAATGCCATGTGTATGCCATGCTCCATCAGCTGCCGGCTTACATTCTCGTAGTCATCAATGAGATAAGCGCCTTGGAGCGTTCCTTGGGCATCATAATGCTGTACGATGTTATGGTGTTGTACCAGCACAACCTGTTTTCCTATAGCGCGGGCTTTATCTGCCTCATCTAACATCCAACTCAGCGTAGCCGGACGGATACGGCCCGAAGTTTGGTTATAGTTTATCGTGTCGCCCTTATCTATGGAGCGATTTTCCTCATACTTATCGGTGTCGATGCACAGCAATACCAATCCTTTCAGCGGTTCGCAGACGTACGACAGCGAGGCGGGGTCTTTGGCATAAGCCTGGTTGTAACCGAAATCAGCATATAGCGACGCAAACTGCTCCGGCGATGTGCGCGTTGCCGGGCGCGTGTGGTCGCCGTCAAAGTAATAGCCCTCCGGATTGTCAATGTCGTGATTGCCCGGCAATACAATGACCGGTATGCCGGCATTACGCAGTCTTGTGAGAATATTCACCACCAACTGATGACTCACTAATTCTCCGTCTTTCGTCAGATCGCCCGGAATGATGACCAGGTCAGGCTTGCGCTCCAGCGTCTCGCCTACCAGATTTTCCAACACCTCGTCGCTATATTCCAACAGCTTGGGATCCTGACTCAGATAATCATCAAAGGCGGAACCTCTTTTTTCCAGCAGTTCAGGAGCCATTACGTGGATGTCGCTCATCACAATAATATACTTGGAGTTCGGGTCTTTGTCTTTGGGATCTACCACTTCTTTGTCATTAACACAACTGGTCAGGCATGTACTGAATGCCAGACAGGTCATCAACAAAAGATTAGTAATTTTCTTCATATCTTTTATTTCTTTTAAAAACGTTTGAGCACTTGCGTCATACAATGGGCAGCTCCGTAGCCATCAATAAGGCTCTCCAAGGGTACCCATTCCACGGTCACACCGGCTTCAGCCAGACGCTGTTGATAGGCTTTGCTCTGCCCGGCTACCGCCATGATATGCCGTGGCGCAAGCAAGTGCCGGTATAAAATGCTTTGTCATATATTTGTGGGTATAGAACGTTATTTATCTCAGCAATACACTAATTCGCCTGCAAAATTACAAAAAATATCCCACATGTGCAAGTTTTTGTGGGATTTTTTTGCTTGAGAAGGATAATTACTGCTTTTTTCGGACATGAGCAAATTTTGGCATACTGATAATTTTCGCAGTATAGTAAAATGTACTATTATTAAGAATCGGGTAAATTCTCTTTAACGAATGACTAAGAATATACAAGAATGACTAACAGTCGCGTTCGGCAAATGGATCGCAAAAGCCATACCGCTCCGCTTAATGGCAGGTGCGACCATCGCCTCCGAAAGTTCTATGTGTTGCTTGCAACACTCGAAGTGCCATCCGAGGCACTTCTTCACCCGCAAAAATTAAAATTTTCGGGGTCCCCAGAAGGTTCCAAACTTGGTTGATTCATTAAAAAAATGATGTGGCATAAGTGGAAGAAACGGCATAAAATCGGGAAATTTATGCCACTTATGCCATTTATGCCAGTGCAAATTTTAATGTTTGGTAATGAGCGATAAAAAAGTACATGACCATATTGACCGTTTTGACCGTTTCATCCTAATATGGTCAAAACGGTCAATACGGTCAATACAAAAAATGATGTGAGACAGTTGAGATAGTTGAGACAGTTTTGGGGAAGTGTATCAAGAATATCAACTATATCATGCAAATTTTTATAGAGGGCAAATTTGGACATGCACATTGAAGGGCGGGATTCAATCCCGCGGAACTACCAAAAAAGAAAAACCGCTTGGCATCATTTGCCAAGCGGAAGAGAGATGGGATAAGGTCAAGACTATGGACGAGGATTCAAACCGAATAATAACTTAGCCCAAGGCACAATTATTTCGGCAAAATGGACGAAGCTAAAACTATTTGATGGCGATAAAATACCTAAGTGGTTCTATGTGTGCCACTTGGGTGTATTTCTTCTTGTGGAGGTCTATCTCTTGGTCGAAGGAAATGGGTTTGTTCGGGTCAAAGAGGAATACAGCATAATATGGTGCGTTCTCGGCAGAAAATCCCATATTCTGTAAGTCTTTCGCGGTATATATCCGAAAGCCTTTGTTGGTCTGCTTGAATAGTTGCGGATTCTCTCCGTTGGTATGCAGGCAAATATAGCCCAAACGCTCAAAGCCTTCTTTCACAAGCAACGAACCTTTACTATCTCCGGCACGCGTGTACGTTATGCCTAACCGCATCGCCAGTTCACGGTCTTTCTCGCGCATGTGATTCACCAGAACCGTTGCCTCTTGCCCGTTCTCACGCATTTTGTCAACGAGTTTCTTGCGTGTCGGTTCGTCCTCTAAGGCTTCGCGGCGACGCAAAGATAAGTCCACAAAAGAAGGATCTTGCTCAATGCCGATGTACTTGCGTCCGAGCAGATTAGCAGCAATACCTGTTGTGCCTGAACCGCTGAACGGGTCAAGGATGGTGTCGCCTTCATTGGTGGAAGCAAGGATGATTCGATACAATAGACGCAAGGTCTTTTGTGTCGGGTGTTTGCCTTGCACTTTCTCCCATGAACCCACCGCCGGAATACGCCACACATCGGTCATCTGCGTACCGCCGTTCAGTTGTTTCATGGTCTCGTAGTTGAACTTGTGCGTTTTCTTTTCCGACTTGCGCGCCCAAATGATGAGTTCGGTAGAGAAATTAAAATACTTGCACGACAAATTGGGTGGCGGGTCTGTTTTCTGCCAAGTAATCGTATTGAGCACTTTGTAGCCGAGCTCTTGCAAACAGCGCATAACCACATGGATATTATGGTGTGTGCCACTAATCCAAATCGTTCCATTTTCTTTCAGTTTGGAGCGACATAGACCAAGCCATTTACGGTTAAACTCATAGATGTATTCAGGCGTGCCGCCTTTGTCCCAATCGCCTTTGTCCACGCACACTTGCTTGCCGCTTTGCACACTTATTCCTCCATTACTCAAGAAGTACGGCGGATCAGCAAAGATAGCGTCGATAGAGTTATCCTCTATCTCGTTCAATCGCTCCATACAATCGCCTTGCAGGATGCGGAAATCGGGATATGTTGCGTTATTTGACACGTTCGATAAACTCGCTAATGGTCGTTAGATTGTAGATACTTGGTATAGCCGCAAACGCTTCTTCCAATTTATTGCGGGCAGAGTTCCAACCGATACCATCGGTAATCCACACAAACTCAAAGCCAGGCACTCCGTTTACTTTCGGCGCGACATCCGTATAGGAGCGAGCAACTTCATTGAGTTTAGAACCACCTCCTGAGTAGAAATTCACCTCTATGAGATAGGTTTTTCCATTAGCAGAAACCGCAAAATCAAAAACTTTCTGGTCTGCTCCAAGCACAGCCGAAATAGCCTGGAATTCTTTGGACGACACTTGTTCGCGGTACTTAACTCCCGCATTTTTTAAGATACGAGCCACAAGCGTCTCTGTAATCTCTCCGCTTCTATTCTTGCGCGCGTTCGTATCAAGTCCTGTTTCTACACCAAAGACGTAATCCACCAAATCTTTCACCTCTTTGTTTTTGAAAACCTTATCAAGACCTGTTCCCTCGATAAATTTCATTACTCCATCTACCGAATGAAAAAGCGAGTGAATAGAGTGCATAGAACCATCGTAGTCAATGTATTTCTTATCGTCTTTCTTTCGCGTCGCTATGAGGATGTCCATTACTTCGAATACGCGTTTGTCCCGATTCCAAAGTGCCTCTACTGCCTCACGGAGATTTTCTTTTCCGATAAGATAGTTGAGAGTGTTAAGACTTATCTCGATGTCCGCAACATTCCGTGCAATTTTCGGGAAGTCACAATAGAAATCAAGTGTTGCGTTCGTCTCGCGTAACTGAGACATGAACAAATCGAATTGTGCTGTAGTATGTGCTGCCATAGTTTAGAATAATTGGTTTTGTTTGACTTCTTTATAATTATGCACCAGGATCTCGGTCAGTTTGCCGCGTTTGCTGGGGTTCGCATTTATACTACGCGATGCAAAAACACGCTCAATGATGTATGGAGAATAGAGATCATCAAAGAAACCATCCTGACAATCCGAATTGCTCAGCATGAAATGATAGCCGGACGCGTCAACCGTGTCGCAAAATTCTTTCAAACGAACTTGCGCGAGGTCATTAAAAGGCTCTTTCGCATAATCGTTAAAACTGCTGGTATTGTTCAAAGGACGGTAAGGCGGATCGAAATAAAAGAGCGTCTTTCCTTGAGCAAAAGGAAAAACTTGCTGGTAATCCACGGTAAATATCTCTACCTTTTGCAATAACGCACTATCCACATAAATCGTCTTGGCGTCGCATATCTGCGGATGATCATAGCGACCGAAAGGCACGTTGAAAAGTCCTGCTTTATTGACGCGATAAAGGCCGTTAAAGCAAGTACGGTTCAGAAAAAAGAATAACGTGGTGTTACGGAGCGGGTCTAACGACTTGGTATTAAACTCGTCACGCCGCTGCATATAGAAAGCCTTGCGCTCATCTTCGGACGTGAGTGCATAATACTCGTCTTGGATCTGTTGCAGAGACTCCACCAATTCCGACGGATGATTGCGCACCACCTTGTAGCACGTCGTCAGATCCGAATTGATGTCGTTAATAACGGCTGTTTGGATATTGGCGTGTGTACGTAACATATAGAAGAGCATCGCTCCTCCGCCCACAAAAGGCTCAATGTACGTCACCTCTTTCCATTCATCAAAATCAGCCGGAAGCAAAGCTTCTAATTGCTCAATGAGCTGTGTTTTTCCGCCAACCCACTTTATAAATGGTTTGGCGACCGATTCGGTGATTTTCATTAGATAGCATTTTACTGTCTGCTACCTTTCCTATTCTGCTTCTACGACCTGTATAAATACAAAATGCGGGCAAACTTGCTCGCACTGTGGTCGTAGGAATAGCACCAATAGAAAGACAAGTCGCCCGCAAAAACTGCGGGTTTGCTTATGTCCTTTCTAATTTGCTTATTCTTGAAATTTCCTACGTTTCAGTGCGAATAGACAAATAGCAAACGCTAATTAATAAATATGTTTACTCCGCCGCTGCGGATGTTTTTATGTCAAATTTGTATCTCTATTCTACTTACATGTTATGGTCGGTTCTCCAATGAAATCACCTGCGTCCAGAACAATCTCCCCTTTGCGATAAAGTGCTTCAACGACCTCTTCTGCTTCTTCTGCGTCTTTTGCCTCAACAGATACCTCTTTTCGCAAAATCTCCTCTATGACTACAATGTATTTCATTTGTTCGACTCTTCTTTTTTACTGCTTTTTACGCTGCCGATCTCAGCGTCTCCGGTTTAACGTCTCGGAAAGGGGACGGGATTTTATTTCTTGTAGCCGAATTCTAATAATAGTTCATCGGCAAGGTATTCATCGCTGAAACAATGCATGTCGGCTACTCCGTTACTGATTAAGTCGTACGTCGTAGAATCATAGAACTTGCCCAATGCCTCCTCGTACGAAAGTCCCGCTTGCTCTGCAAAGAGTTTCACAATGCGAGCATATTTCATTTGTAATATGGTTGGATTAGCTTGCATGATAAAGAATCATAGCTGAACTCCTTTCTGCCGCATAAGCGACACTAAATCATCCACTATGTATTCCTTTGAGAATGAGTGCAAAACATCGTAACATGGCACAATATAACCATCTATCATACCTGCGTTTTGCATAGCATGATACACGTCCCTTGCGCTTTTGTTCAGATACGAAGCCACATTATTGACGCAAAAAATCGTAAAATTTAAGATTTTAAAATCCATATAACTAACTCTTTGCAACTTTTCGGCTGCAAAGTTACAACTTTTTTCTGAATTATGCAAATAAATCTCTCTTTTTTCGGGCTGAGACAAAAAAATCTGCACTTTTACGAACAAACAGAGCCTATAAAAAGTACAAAGTGCTGATGATTAGTTATCTTTCGCAGTAAGGGGAAACGCTGGGCCGGTATTTTCGGGGTTGATGTATTGCATGTACTCGTCATAGGGGATGTGCGTGCCGCCCATAGATTTGAGGTGAGACGTTTCGAACTGACAATCAATGATGCCCCCCACTCTACCGACCATGAACGCGAGATAGATGAGTGCCATTTTGGAGGCACTTGGCGCCAGGGAGAACATGCTCTCGCCAAAGAAATTGCGTCCTATGGTCACGCCATACAAACCGCCGACGAGTTCGTCCTCCTGCCAGACTTCGACACTCATAGCGAAGTTCAATTCGTGCAGTTTCTTATACGCCGGGATCATCCGTCCGCCAAGCCATGCGCCCACTTCCTGATCACGCCCTTGCGCTTTGCCGCAATTCTCGATGACTTGGTCAAATGCCTTGTTGAACGTGACATGGTACTTGTCCTGATTCATGAGCGTGCGCATGGAATGACTGATGTGGATGTCTTTTGGGAAAATGACGAAACGGTCTTGCGGGCAATGCCATAAGATCTGATCGCTCCGGTAGTCAAACCACGGGAAAATACCATGGCTGTACGCCAAGAGTAGCCATTCGGGCGTGAGATCGCCACCAACGGCAAAGAGCCCGCTTTTGTTCGCCAAATGCGGGTCAGGAAAACCGATAATATTGTCGTCCAGCCGGAATACCATTTATTTCAAGATCAGTTCTTCGTCTTTTATGTCCACACGCACTTTGCCACCGTTTTGCAGTTTGCCGAAGAGGATCTCTTTCATGAGCATCGAACTGAGATACTTGCGGATGACGCGATCCATTTCCCGTGCGCCGTATTTCTCGGAATAGCCTTTTCGGATGAGGAAATCGCGCGCCGCGTCGGACAGTTTGAGAGTGACTTTCTTTGCTTGGAGACGCTCTTGGAGGATGCTTAGTTTCTTATCGAACACTTGCGCCGCCATTTCACGCGACATGTCGTTGAAGACCACCATGCCGGACAGACGGTTGATGAACTCCGGTTTAAAAGTCTTCTTGACGGTTTCAAGCATCGCATCGCCACGGGTCTTGGTGTTGCTGAAACCGACCGTTCCCATGGACGCAAACTGCGCTCCGGCGTTGCTGGTCATGATCAGAATGATGTTCTTGAAATCGGCTTTGTTGCCTTTGTTGTCGGTCAGCCGTGCGTAGTCCATCACTTGGAGCAGGATGTTGTAAATATCTTGGTGTGCTTTCTCTATCTCGTCAAGCAAGAGCACGCAGTTGGGCGATTTGCAAATCGCATCGGTCAGCAAACCGCCGTCGTCGTAACCGACATAGCCCGCCGGCGAACCGATGAGTTTGGCTACGGCATGTTTCTCCGTGTATTCGGACATGTCGAAGCGCACTAACTCCACACCCAATTCGGAGGAAAGGACTTTGCATAATTCGGTTTTTCCGACACCTGTCGGTCCAACGAAGAGCAAACTGGCAAGCGGTTTGTCAGGTTCGTTGAGTCCGGCTTTCGCCATCTGCACTGCTTCTACGACTTGCTTTACCGCTTCGTCCTGTCCGAATAACTGCGCAGTAATATGCTCGTACAGGGTGGCTAACTGTTTGTTCTCGCCATATGAAGCGGCAAACATATCGTCAGAGATCTTGCAGATCTTCTTGACCGTCGCTTCGATGAGCGCTTTGTCCACCACTTGTGTTTTCTTGCGCAAGGGATGTAACTCGCGGTATGCTCCGGCTTCGTCAATGAGATCTATCGCTTTGTCGGGAAGGAAACGGTCGGCTATGTATTTGGCACTCAGTTCCACGGCGTACGACATCATTCCTTCGGCATATTGCACGTGGTGGAACTGCTCGTACCGAGATTGTAGTCCTTCGAGGATGCGGACTGCTTCCTCTTGCGAGGGTTCCGGCACATCGATCTTCTGGAACCGCCGGACGATACCTTGCGATTTCTGCATGTACTTGTTGTACTCTTTGTAGGTCGTTGCGCCGATGAAACGGATGTCTCCGGCTTCGAGATAGGGTTTGAGGATGTTCGAGCCGTCCAGACTGTCGCCGCCCGAAGCACCGGAACCGATGAGCGTGTGTATCTCGTCGATATAGACGATGGCATTCTTCAGTTTGGAGACACCTTTCATGACGCGTTTGATACGGTCCTCGAACTCACCGCGATATTGTGTTCCGGCAATCATCGTACCCATATCCATCTGGTAGATCTTGGCTCCTTTGAGTCGTTCGGGCACGTTGCCTTCTTCTATCCGTTGCGCCAAGCCATAGATGAGTGCGGTCTTGCCGACACCGGGTTCGCCCACATGCAGCGGGTTGTTCTTATCGCGTCGGCAAAGGACTTGGATCGTACGATCCAGTTCGGTTTCACGACCGATGAGCGGGTTATGGTTCGCAAGAAGGTCATTGACGCATGTCACCAACTCCGTCCATTTCTGTTTGCGTTCAAAGCCAAAGAGCGAATCCATCTCATCGCTATCGTCTTCTATGTCATCAAAATCCGGGAGGTGGTCAGGCAAGGCGCGTCCTTCATAGGCATCGATGATCGAACGCAGGAGTTCGGTCTCGTTTTCCGTGAACTGACTACGCAGGATATAATTCGCGAGCGACTCCTCCAACTGCAACATCGCGTGCAGTACATGCGTCGTGTCTATCTCCTCTTTGCCGGCATTCACAGCGTTACTCTCTGCAATCGTCATCATCTGCACGTACTGCATAGACGGCAGGATCTCGTATTCGCCCACTTCATCCGGAACAGAGTTATACTGCATATCGCCGTAGATGGGTTCTTTGAGTTCCTTCTGGTAGTCCACATGGTAACTGTCGCACAACGCCATGAACTCGTTATTTCGGCAGCAGATACCGACGAGTAGCAGTTCCGGCGTCAGGAACTCCACACGGCTGGTAACCGCGAATGACTCCGCGAAATGAAGGGCTTCTGATAATCGTTTGCTATTTTCCATCTTCCATCTTTTTTTTCGTTAAGTGCCCTTAGAAAGGTAAATCCTCCGGCTCGAAAGGAGCGATTGTCAGCCGCAGCGGAAATCCTTCGTCTTTCGCCAGTTGCATGGCTTTGGTCACTTTGCTCACGGCGATGTCGTACGGGTAAACACCCACATTCGCCGATCCGGCCTTATGCACGTCCAACATGATCTGCGTAGCCGCTTCGGGCGATTTGAAGAAAACGACCCGCAGCACATGTACCACAAAATCCATGGTGGTCACGTCGTCGTTGTGCATGATCACATTATATCGTTTGGGTTTTTCGAGACGCGTCTTGGTCTGTCTATCCAATTGAAATCTATTTTGTGCCATAATTTCTATTTTTTATTACGCAAAATTGCGTGCAAAGGTACAACTTTTTTTCGATATATGCAAGAGCAATTCGCATTTTTATGGTATTTTAATGCCGGGCAATGGACGAAGAGGACAGAGAGACAAAGAAAGAGAGTGTGCCAATTCGTTTTGACACACCCTCTTGATGAATTGGTAAGTTGTCAGGCTTTTATTTAACGTCTTCCCAATCAATGTCGGTTACTTCACGGAGACGGTCATGCAGTTTGACGAAACGCTTCTCCACTTTGTTGACAACCGCCACTTTAACCCAGTTTCCGATACCATCAAGGATGATACCAAGTCCTACAATCCAAGCGATCGTCTCAGCGCTGACATTCGGGTTCACGAGGCAGTACACGCCGAAGCATGCCGCCAGTATACCAAAGCAGCAAACGATCCACCAACGGCGGAAACCGACGCGCTTGAAATCAAAGGAGCTGACAGCGAGGTTGATACCCTCGAACAAGAGCCAGAAAGCAAAGATGAACGGCAGCGCGACCATCAATGGAGCCGGATGGAAGACCATGATAGCACCGAGGATGATTTGCAGCAAAGCAGAGAGGAACATAAGTCCGCTCATGGGGATAAATCCGCGTGTAGCCGACCATGCCGCCATCTCCGTGCAACCGCCGAGGAAGAACATCACGCCAAATACCCAAGCGAGGCTTAACAATGTGGTTCCCGGGTAGAGGATACACATTACGCCGAGTGCTACGAGTGCTACACCCGCAAGACACATCCAGATTTTAGTACTGGTTTTCATAATTGTTGAATTTTGTGTTGTTAATAATTTAAGACATATATCAATTTGTCTTATTGGGCTTCATAAAATTAATTGCCATCATCGTCAGGTCATCGCTTTGTTCTGCATCGCCCACAAAGGCATGCACGGCGGCCAACATCCGCTCGATGAGCGGCCTCGGTTGTTGCTGACGCTCCGCCAGCGCAAGGGTAGCCACCTCATTCACGCGCTCCATGCGGAACTGCTCGTGGATCCTGTTCTCCGCTTCGGTAAGTCCGTCCGTATAGAGGAAAATCGTTGTGCCGGGATAAATCTCCGTTTCTTGCAACGTATATTGCCATTCGGGCATGACCCCTGCGGGTATATTGGCATCGCACACCAGGTGCCCCACCCCGTCTCCGATGAGCATCGGCGCGTCATGACCCGCGTTGCAATACGTGAGATGCCCGTCAGATAGATCCAGCACTCCGACAAAAAGCGTGACGAACATATTCGTTTTATTCATGTCCGAGAGGGTCTTGTTCATGGAGTTCATGATACAATCCGGCCTGTGCTCGTGCGCGGAAATGGTGTGGAACGTCGTACGCGTACACGCCATGACGAGCGAAGCCGGCACTCCTTTTCCGGAGACGTCGCCGATACAGAAGAAGAGCTTATTATCGCGGAAATAGAAATCAAAGAGGTCTCCTCCCACATCCTTGGCGGGTGTGATAGAGGCATATAACATAACATCGTCGCGGTCGCCTTTTTCGATGAACTTATCAGGCAACATGCCCATCTGTATGCCGCTGGCTACTTGCAGGTCGCGCTCGATGGCGGCTTTCTGGTTATCCAGGAGGTTGAACTCACGCTGCCTTTTTGCAATATAGCGCAGAATGAGTATGATCATGATAATACCGACGATTTGCAGGAACAGGACGACCAACGCTATTTTCCGCACGCCCACAAAAAGGTCTCCTTCGGGGATGTGTACCGAGAGTGTCCATCCAGTCCGCTCTACAGGAATCGAATAATTCAAGAGTTTTTCGTCAAGCGACGGGAGCTGGTTATTGGTACACACCATGAGATGTCCTGTGCGGCTGGTAACCTTACTGAACGCGTGCGGGTAAGGCTCGGCTTCCTTCATCAGTTCGGTCAACCAATCGAGGGAAATGTCCGCAGTAAGAATAGCCGCTGTCTGACCGTTTTTACCCTTAATCGGAACAGAGAACGTAGTCATCAGTATATCTCCGCCTCCTTCATCGAAATACGGCTCGGACCAGTAGGGCTTGCCGGTTTGCAAGGGCCGTGTGAACCACTCCTGCGAGGGATAATCGTACTCCTCGGTAGCGAGCGAGAGCACTTCCAACTCATTCGTCCCCGGACGCTGGGTCACATAAGGCGAATAAAGCGGATACTTGCGGCTATAGCCCGGCACCAAGGCGATTGTCGAACCGACGACCACCGGGTTAAGCCCCACAATACGTTGCGGCACTCGGACCAAACTATCCGGATTAAGCAGACACCACTCGGCGATCCAGATACTGTTAGTCACCGCCACTTCAGTTTGGTCCACAATGTCCATGATCTGGTTACCTGCGCTGGTAAGTACACTTTGGGCGCGCTGCTCCGCCTCTTTGCGAATTCCCTCGCGCGCAAAAACAAATTGGATGATGTTGGTCGCCTCCAGCGTAATAACCGCCACTATCACCACCCACAGACCAGCGCGGGAAGAGTTTGCAAACCAATTCTTTATGGGATTTTCCGATGTATTCATATGGATCAGTATAATAATCCGACGACCCAATTGACGAAGCGTTTTGGTAGCAGTCGGTCGAGGAAGCAGAATAATTTGTATTGCGCGCCGCCGATGTATTGTGGAGCAGGACACGAGCTGGTAGCAATGGAATACAAGCACTTAGCCATCTGAAGAGGGCTCATTCCTCCCTGTTCATCTTTTTCCATCGCCTCAACCGCCTTGTGGATATTGCCATAGGCATTGCTGCCCTCTTCGGATTTCTTTCGCGCGGCGGTGAAGCCGGTAGCCACATCTCCGGGCATGAGGACACTGACATGGATGCCGAACGCCCGCACTTCGTTCTGCAATGCAAGAGCCAAAGCGTTAATAGCCGCCTTGGAGGCACTATAGAAACTCTGGTAAGGAATACTGAGAATCGCCGCGACGCTGCTGGTGAAGATGATGCGTCCGGCTTTGCGTTCCCGCATATACGGCAGAACGGCTTGTACGCTGTTGAGCGCACCGAAGAAATTGACTTCCATCTGGCGATGCGCGTCTTCCGAAGTGGTGAACTCGATCGCTCCGCTGATGCCATAGCCGGCATTGGAGATGAAAACATCTATCTGCCCCGCCTGATCAATCACTTGCCGGACAGCCGCCTTGGTCTCTTCGGGCTTGGTGACGTCGCATGATATATGCGTGATCGCATCGGTGGACTGACCGCTACGCGACAACTCAAACACACGCCAGCCTTTTTGGGCGAATAACTCCGCCGTAGCCTTACCGATACCGGACGAACCGCCTGTTATAACAACTGTATTCATATTATTTACGGATTTAAGGGCGTGAGAGGATATACTAAATTCACAATGAGTATATTAGCCGCCAGGATGATGAGGTTCATCAGCAGTCCTATTCGCAGGAAATCGCTGAACCGGTAACCTCCCGGGCCATAGACGAGCATGTGCGTCGGCGAACCAATCGGCGTAGCAAAACTGCTGCTGACGGCAATCATCAAAGCAATCAGGAAGGGGTAAGGCTCATAGCCGAGTTTCTCCGCCGCTTCGTACATGATCGGGAAGAACATCGCCCCTGCCGCCGTGTTGGAGATGAACTCCGTGATAAACGTACCGACAAAACAGATGGCGGTCATTACCACGATCGGGTTCGTACCGCAGATATCCAGAATACCGGTTGCAAACCGCTCGGCAATGCCCGTATTCTGAATAGCCAAGCCCAAGACCGCACTTCCCGCAAAGACCATCAATATATCCCAATTGATAGATCGCATCGCCTGTTCGGGCGTGCAGCAACGGAAGATCAGCATCGCAAAGACCGCAAGTATCGCGCATTGCAAAAGCGGCAACACACCAAATGCAGAAAGCGCCACCATCGTCAACATGATAAACGTGGAGATGAACGTGCGTTTGCTGATATTCGGAATCTCTTCAGACTCAAAGAAATGCAGGTCAGATGTCATATGGCTGGTATCAGACCTCAATTCGCTGCATGACATAAGTAGTGTATCACCGGCCTGCAAAACCACGCTTCTGGGCGATTCCTCTATACGACTGCCTCTGCGGCTCACCGCAACCAGAGTAACATGGTGCTCTTTCTCGAAACCGTTCTCTCCCATGGTTGTACCGATAAGCGAACTGCCGAATGTGATATAGGCTGTTTGCAAGCGGCGTTTTTTCCGATTCGCGTCTTTGTAATGGAACACATGGTGAGGCGCATTGACCAAGCCGTGTGAACGCTCCAGTTCCAGCAGTTCGTCTATCTCACCGGCATAAACAAGCCTATCGCCTCCCATGAGCGGTTCGTCATCGGGAACAGGCGACAGCACTTTCTCTCCATCGAAACGGCGCAATTCCACCAGACTTCCCCCGGGAACATTATTGAGTTTCAGTTCGCCAACGGTCATACCAATATGCTTGTTATCCGAAGGAACTAACATCTCCACCGTATAATCGCCTGTCGATTCGAAGGCCTCTTCCGGAGCTTTGCGGTTTGGCAACAAACGGCGCATGGCGATAATAGACAAAACGCCGACCGCCAGACAGAAAAGACCGGGAATAGTGGTAGCCAGAATATTCATCGCTTCGCCTGTTTTCTCTTCGTATAAACAGCTGATAATCAGGTTCGGCGGCGTACCGATCAACGTACAGACACCTCCCATGCCGGACGCGTAACTAAGCGGAATAAGCAGTTTGGAAGGCGAAATACCGAGTTTCTTCGACCACATCTTCACGATATTCACAAAGAGCGCCACAACGGTGGTGTTACTCAGAAAAGAGCTCAGAGCCGCTACCGGAAGCATCAGACGCAAAATGGCTTTAGAGAACGAATCGGGAACGCCGAGCAGGTTCTTTACGATCCACTGCAAGACCCCGGTATGCGTCAGTCCGGCGATGACCACAAACAGCACTCCGACCACTGCCACCGAAGCAGAACTGAAACCCGAAAGAGCCTCTTTGGAATCCAACACGCCGGTGACAAAAAGAACTCCTATTGCCCCGAGGAACACGATATCCGAGCGCAGTTTGGTAAAAAGAAGGACGGAGAACATTACCAAAATGGTAATGATCGTGATCCACGCATGCAAATTAAATCCTAAAAATTGAAACGTCTCCATTATTCATCAAAACAATTTAGCCAAGCGCGTTATGTCGCGCGGATTGATAGCGAACCGCGCATAGCCGTCGCGGGTACAAGCGAGCATGGAGCGAGCCACTTCAGTCATGTTGTTCGCCAGACCGCACAGGCGCATCAGCGGATAGAACACAAAGAACGCATACTGCATCTTTTGCATTCTCACCTGCCCTTTCGCCCAACGCATCAAAGCCGGACGATAAGCAAATGCGTGCTTGAAACCGAGCGTGGTGATATAGTTCTCGGTTGCACCTTTAATAGGCATCCACCACTGTTTGCCGTTCGGGTCTGTGCCTGCTCCGGATAGGTAGATATAAGTCATCTTCCCCTTATCGGGCATGATATCCGCGAAATGCGCAGGGATGTCATAGGAGATGCGGCGATAGACCTCTTCGGACGCTCCGATAGACGAGATGCCGGCGATGAAATAGACCGCGTCATAGCCCACGAAATGCGGATCGCCGGCTTTCAACGCCATCATGTCCGGCACAAGGTATTCTTCCAATTTGGCTTTTTCTTCAGCGGTCAGCGAATCGTATCGGTTGATCGACACGGAGCGCCTTCCGACAGAAAGCACTTTCTCCACTTGGGGCGTGCGCAACAATTCCAACATCACTCCTTCGCCCACATAGCCGGTAGCTCCGGTTAAAATGATTTTCATATTATTATTTTTTTGCAGGTAACAAATATACTTTGACAGCCGGCGTTTGGAGCCGGATAGAGAGCCACTGCTCCATGCGCGCGAGGTCCGGCTCCTGGATAGAGGGATTTTTGTGCGTGGGTGTTTGCGCGGAAACAAGCAGGTACACCGTGCTGTCCGCTTGCGCTAAGACTACATTCTCCACCGCCGGCCACTGGGCTTGTATCTCCTTCGCAATTTGCCCGAACGGCAGAGTTCGCGCTTCATAATTCGCCAATTGAGCCGCGAGCGAACGGATCGAATCGTCGCGCTGACGCAGTTGCGCCTCCGTGGAAGCGAGCCAATCGCGCATGATCTCCGTTTCATTAAGACGGCGCACTTCGATTGTAGCATCCTCCACAAAGTGCAGCTGCGAGTGCATAATACCTTTCTTCTCCGCTTCGGCATACAGTTGCGCACGCGCATCGTTGGTCAGCTGTTCGCCTGCCAGACGCAGCGTGAGCGTATAAGGCTTGGTGGTCATGTCCGTCGAATAATCGAAGATATACGTGCCGCCGATAGACTTGTTCTCTTTTACAAAATGGCGCGCATCGTTCGCAAAACGGTTCTCCAAAACGATGTTATACGCACTAAAGCAACTGGGCACCAATACCACCAGGATGAGCAGCGCGGACGAGATGATCGTCCGGTATGATTTGACATGCACTTTCGCCGGAAAAGGCAGGAATTTAACCGCCAGATAGGTAGCCAGCGCGATGAACATGCAGTTGATAAAGAAGAGGTAAAGCGCGCCTCCCGCATACTCCCAGTTCCATTTGGCGATACCGTAGCCCACCGTACAAAGAGGTGGCATAAGCGCGGTAGCAATCGCCACGCCGGACATCACCGTTCCTTTATCCTTGCGCGAGAGCTCCAAGATACCGGCTATACCGCCGAAGAAAGCAATCAGCACATCGTAAATGGACGGATTCGTACGGGCTAACAACTCGGTGGGATTATCGGTCTCCAGAGGCGTCACGAGGAAATAGAGCGTGGACGCCAAAAGACTGATAACAAACATGATACCGAGGTTCTTGAGCGAATGCAACAGCAAGTCGGTATCGTTCGTGCCGAGGCCCATGCCAAAACCGATGATCGGGCTCATAAGCGGCGAAATCAACATCGCGCCGATGATCACCGGAATGGAGTTGACGTTCAAGCCCACAGAAGCAATGATAATCGCCACGAACAGAATGTAGATATTCGGTCCGCGGAAAGGGATGTTACTGCGGATATTCGCGTCCGCCGCCTGCACGTCTATATAATCCGCCAGACTGAGTTGCCTGCGCAGAAAACGTATAACGCTGTTTTTGATGTCGGAGAAATTCATACCTTATTTATAAGAAACGGTTTCGCTCAGCGGCTTGCGGTCGAAATGGTGGTCAGACGGTTTAGCGCCCTCGGCAGGATAGCCGCAAGGCATGAGGAAGGACGGTTTATGATTAGCCGGCAACTCAAAAGCCGCAGCTACTTCCGCCGGGTCAAACCACTTCACCCAGCATGTTCCGAGACCCAGTTCCGTAGCCTCCATCATCATATGCGTACCCACAATTGAGCAATCCATGTTTCCCGAACTCTCGCCGTCTTTGGTCCATGCCAATTCTGTATCGTAGCAAACGAGGAACACAACCGGCGAATGGTACGCACAACGGGTGAGCTCGTTTATCTTCGCAATCGCCTCCGGGCTTTGCAACACATAAATGTGTTGTGGCTGCACGTTCTTTGCCGTCGGAGCAAGACGTCCGGCTTCGAGGATAGAATCGATTTTAGCCTGCTCTACGGGCTGTTGGGAGTACTCACGTACCGCAAAACGGGCACGCGCCAAATCCATAAACGTGTTCGACTTCTGGTCATTCTTCGGAGCGCACGCAGCGAACATAGCCGCTACACAGGCAAAAAGGAAAAACTTTTTCATTATTGTATATATTTTAGGATTTAACAAACTTGGTCAAGCCCACATAAGCGAGCAGGATAAGATTCATCATCAGCGCATAGATAATAGCCGGAATAGCGATGATCTCGTTATTGAAAATGAGCGGACTGCAAGCAATAGTGATCGCCTGCGCGGCGTTCTGCATGCCTATTTCGATGACCAACGTCCGCCGCTCTTTAGAGGACAGACGGAAAAGCAAAGCCAGCAAAGCGCCGCAACCGGCGGTAGCCACAATGAGCAGCGACATCAACATTCCCAAGGACGTGAACTCCGCCACAATGGTCTCTTTATGCTGGAAAAAGAAGATCGTCACCAATAGTACCAACGCCGGCATCGCGATACGTTTGAGCACATTGTGAATCTTCTCAGCCGCCTGCGAACGGAAGAGATTAACGATAAACCCGACTGCCACAGGAACCACCATCAGCACGATATTCTGCATCAGCAGTTTGCCGACAGGAAGATGGATATTCACCGCCTCGCCCACTTCGGAAGTAACCCAAGCCATGATAAGCGGCAGGGTGAAAAGCGTGATAATACTGCTGCAAGCCGTGAGCGTTACCGAAAGCGCCACATCGCCTTTCGCCAACATAGAGAACACATTGCTTGAACTGCCGCCCGGGCTGCATGCCACCAACATGATTCCTATGATGAACAAAGGCGAAAGAGCTGCAGAAAAGGGGAAAAGCCGGATAATCATCCAAGCTATCAAAGGCAAAAGGACGATTTGACCCAACAAGCCGATGAGAATAGGTTTCGGACGCGTCACAACCAATTGAAAATCTTGCGGTTTGAGCGTCAGACCTAAATCAAACATCAGCAACGTTAAAATAGGTAATACTATAAATATCGCATTCATTACTTAAAAACACATACTATCCGACTGCAAAAATACAAAAAATTTTTGACATACGCAAATAATTTCAAAAAAAATACGCGCACGCTTGCGTATATCAAAAAAAAGTTGTAACTTTGCACGCTATTTTTGTGAAAATATCAAATGTCAAATATCAAATCATAAATATTCCTATGGAATCTAAGTACAATCCGACAGACATCGAAGCCCGCTGGTATCAGTATTGGCTTGACAACAAACTCTTTCATAGCGAGCCGGACGGCCGCGATCCGTTCACTATCGTTATTCCGCCGCCTAACGTAACAGGCGTGCTGCACATGGGACACGTTCTCAACGAGACGATTCAGGACATTTTGGTACGCCGTGCGCGCTTGGAAGGCAAGAACGCTTGCTGGGTGCCCGGTACCGACCATGCGTCTATCGCAACCGAAGCAAAAGTGATCAAACGCCTCAAAGAGCAAGGCATCAATAAATCCGACCTCACCCGCGAGGAGTTCCTCAAACATGCGTGGGCGTGGACCGACGAGCACGGAGGCATCATCTTGAAGCAGCTCCGCAAACTCGGCTGTTCCTGCGACTGGGACCGCACGTCCTTCACCATGGACGAAACCCGTTCAAAAGCCGTCATCAAAGTATTCTGCGACCTGTACAAAAAAGGCCTCATCTACCGCGGTCTGCGTATGGTCAACTGGGACCCGGAGCGTCAGACGGCCCTTTCAGACGAGGAGGTGATCTACCACGACGAGCATAACAAGTTCTATTACCTGCGCTACGAAGTTGCCGAAGAGCCGGGCAAATATGCCATCGTGGCTACCACGCGTCCGGAGACCATTTTCGGCGACATAGCAGTCTGCATCAACCCCAAAGAGGAGAAGAACCAGTGGCTCAAAGGCAAGCACGTCATCGTGCCGGGCGTTGGGCGTGTGATCCCTATTATCGAAGACCGTTACGTGGAGATCGGTTTCGGAACAGGCTGCCTCAAAGTGACCCCGGCGCACGACGTCAACGACTACGCTTTAGGTCAGAAATATAATTTGAAAACCATTGACATCTTCACGCCGGACGCACACCTCAACATGGACACAGTGGAGCCGGAACTCCAAGCTAACGTACGCAAATACCACGGCATGGATCGTTTCGACTGCCGCAAAGCTATCATCGAAGACCTCAAAGCGCTTAACCTCGTCGAGAAAATCGAGGACTACGACAACAAAGTCGGTTACTCCGAGCGTACGAACGTGCCTATCGAGCCGCGTTTGAGCCTCCAATGGTTCATGAAAATGCAGCATTTCGCAGACATCGCACTTCCGCCGGTTATGAACGACGACATCGTTTTCTATCCTGCGAAATACAAGAACACATACCGCAACTGGCTCGAGAACATCAAAGACTGGTGTATTTCCCGCCAACTCTGGTGGGGACACCGCATCCCGGCATATTACGACGCAGACCTGTTGGCTGAAACCGGCCTCGAGAACTACCCGGACGACAAGATCATCGTTTCAGAGAGCGCGCCGGAAGGCAACTATGTTCAGGACGAAGGAGCTTTGGATACTTGGTTCAGCAGCTGGTTATGGCCGATTTCCTTGTTTGATGGTATTGAGCACCCGGACAACAAAGAGATCAACTATTACTACCCGACCGCAGACCTCGTAACGGGACCGGATATTATCTTCTTCTGGGTAGCACGTATGATCATGGCGGGCTATGAATACCAAGGCAAGATGCCGTTCAAGCACGTCTATTTCACAGGTATTGTACGTGACAAACTCGGACGCAAAATGTCCAAATCTCTCGGCAACAGTCCTGACCCATTAGACCTCATCGAGCGTTTCGGCGCCGACGGTGTGCGTATGGGTATTCTCCTTTCTGCGCCTGCAGGAAACGATATCCTCTATGATGATTCCCTCTGCGAGCAGGGACGTAACTTCTGCAACAAGATCTGGAACTGTTTCCGTATGGTCAAAGGCCTTGAAATAGCAGATATCCCGCAGCCCGAGACCAGCAAGTTTGCCATCGAGTGGTTCGATGCGCAACTGGACAAGACCGCCGCAGAGATAGCAGACCTCTTCTCCAAATACCGTCTCTCCGAGGCGCTTATGGAGATTTACAAACTCTACTGCGACGAGTTCAGCGGCTGGTATCTCGAAATGATCAAACCCGCATACCAGCAACCCATCGACCGCGCTACGTACGAAGCCACCCTCGCATTCTTCGACCGCCTGCTCGTACTACTCCACCCCTTCATGCCGTTCATCACTGAGGAACTCTGGCAAAACCTCTATGAGCGCAAACCGGGAGAAAGCATCATGATAGCTTCCCAACACGAAAACGAGACGACAACGAGTCGAAAACGAGACGAAAACGACGCGGTACTTGCAGCTATCGAAACGCTGAAAGAGATTGTCTCCGGAGTACGCAATGTCCGTGCATCGAAGAACATTCCGCAGAAGGAGCGTCTGACCCTCTATTTCGAAGGAGCAGATATTTACCAATACGCGTCTCTCCTCCAAAAACTCGCGAATGTAGATGTATCCTCCCCCATCCAAGGGGGGAACGAGGGGGGTCTCTCCAAATTCCTTGTAGGAACGGTCGAATATGCTATCCCGATGGACGCGTTCATCAACGTAGAGGAAGAGCTCAAGAAACTCGAAGCCGACCTCGCTCACCAGCAAGGTTTCCTCAAAGGTGTCATGGCGAAACTCTCCAACGAGCGCTTCGTACAAAACGCCAAACCGGAGATCGTGGCTCTCGAGCAGAAGAAGAAGTCCGATGCAGAATCCCGTATTGCCTCCATCGAAGAAGCCATCAAAGCCCTCAAGAGCAAGTAATGGCTACATATCGTTCATCAAAAAACGATTGCCTTTCTCGGCAATCGTTTTTGTTTGATTATTTGCGGGATTTTTGGGATTTGTGAGATTCGAGGAGTTGCTCGCGGACAAGCTTGAAGAAGCGGTTAGAGGAAGAAAGATGATCGCCATACTCGCCGAAATCCCATGTGATGTACGGATTATCGGCATAGCGGCGATGAAGATTCTCCGCACAACGGAAAGTGACCACATTGTCATTCGTGGAATGAAAAACCAGCATCGGTGTACGCGGCTCCCATGTGGGGATAACTCTGTCCTCTGCCAAATTAAGGAGCAATGAGTCCGGTTTATTGTCAGCAAGTGTATCCAATGGGTAATGAACGAGGCTGGAACGCAAGAAACCCTGATAGAGGCGATGAGTTTCCGGATCGTTCTTATCCATGCCTTTCGCCGTCAGCCAATGAGAGAGTTCGAAATTGATTGTCTGAATAAAGAGTTCACCAAAAGTTTTCTCTTTTTTCACCATCTCACGCTCATATATTTCCTGCATTTCCGGCGTGAAGAAATGCTCTTCGTACAAATTGAGGGCATAAGCCGCGTCCGTTCCCTTGATCAACAGAGGGATCGTTACCGGCATGAGGATTCGGTTGTTCTGAACACCCTCGTCATACGTAGCCGCCACGTCGTGCGGACCGCTACCCGCGAAACATTTCTTGACGTGGATGCGGTCGGCATAACGTTCTTCGATTGTTTTGAGGATCCAAACAGCCGCTGCTCCTCCTTGCGAATAACCGACGATATAGATACTGTCTTTCGGAATGCGGAGTTGCAAACTATCCAAAATCGGCATCGCGTGAAGCGCCATATCGATGCAGTTCCGGGCGGTCAGTTCTCCGTCCAGATACGGATGAACACGCTCACTCGTTGCCCCGTAGCCGATATAATCCGGCATGATAAGGACAAAGTCCTTTTGGAAGTTTTTCTCTTCTCCTGTTCCGTTTTGTGAAGGAGCCTCCGAGTTCGCAAAAATAGTAAAATGCGGCAGGAGGATAATACCTTTTGGTTGTTTTTTCTGCGGCCACGAGATCATGCCGGAAAGCGTAACGGGTTCGCCGAACTGATCCACAGACGGATAGAGTAACACGCGCTTACCCACACGTTCGCAAGCCAAGGAAGCGAGCGTGGAAAGACACAAGAGGATGAGGACAGATATACGTTTCATAATGTTATGGGTGTAAGGGTCTATGTTGGGTTTGTTTCCAGTGTTTGTATTCAATCGCCATTTGATTGCGAGTCTGCGGTGTGCAGAAGGTCTCGACAAACCGCTCCCATATATATTGCACCGCAAGGGATGAAGGATGCACAAGATCATCCGCAAAGAAACGATAATCGCGCAGTTCGTCCAGAAGGATTTCGTAAGAGGGGAAATAAGAAACCCTGTCCGACCTCTCCTCTTGGGAGGAGAGTTGTTCCACCGCCATCAGTAATGTTGCCTTGCTAAGTTGGTTCTCATGGAGTCCGTCTTTGACGTGACGAATCGGCGAGACGGTAAAGATCCAATGCTTGTCGTGGTAACTATCAATGATGGGTTGCCATGCCGCCACTATCTCTTCTACCGATAAGCGACGACGCGTAAAACATTCCGCCGGGAGCTTATGACAGTTTCCCACAATGAAAGAATCCATCTCGTACACCCACGATGTTCCAAAGGTAATAATGACGGTCGAAGCGGTGCGAAGAGCGGTTTGTAATATGTCAATAGATGCATTCACGGCTTGTTCCGTCTCTTCCCGTGTAGGACGCGAGAAAGAACCATGATGCGCCATAGAGTGCCAGAGACCCTCGTGGAATTGGTAATTGACAATTGATAATTGAGAATTGAGAGCCTGCGCAATAGAGAGCGGATTATAGAGCGTGCCGAAAGGATTGCAGGTGACGTGCAGGTTGCGTTGCTGCATCTGCGCACCGATTTCATCCGAGAAACACGAACCTAACAGGAGAATGTGATCCTCGTATCCGATCTTCCAACAGGAAGGCTTAATATCAACTATCGTTTGCAGTTTCATTATTCGAAGTGCATTACTTTAGCAGGACTGATTTTAGTTACAATGAGCGACGGGAGCAAAAGGATCAGCAGGGAAATGACGATCGTCAGGATATTCAAAGCGATGATCCAAGTCCATGCGAACTCAACAGGCACGTAGCTGACGTAATAAGTGCTTGCTTCGAGGGGGATAAGATGGGTAAAATACTGAACCGCCGCAAGCCCTAAACCGAATATATTGCCCCAAAGAATACCTTTTCCGATGAGGAGTGCGGCCTGGTAGATGAAGATTCGCCGCACAAAGCGGTTGTCGGCACCTAAGGCTTTGAGAGTACCGATGAGTTGGACGCCGTCCAAGATCATGATAATCAGCCCGGAAACGATATTAAAGCCCGCTACGAGAAGCATAAGGATAATAATCACCACGACGTTCATGTCTAACAGATCGAGCCACGCAAAAACCGCGGGGTTTTGTTCTTTGAGCGTCTGGACGTAATAGGCATGATAGCCGTCCTCGTCCAAATGGTTAACCGTCGCGAAATAAATACGGTCAGCTGTCTCCTCCAAATAGCGAATATCATCCAATAGGATCTCAACGCCGGAAACTATGGATAGTTGAGAGTTGAGAGTTGAGAGTTGAGAGAAGTCGTCTCGTTTAGAGTTAATAAGTCTCTCAGCCGTTGATAGCGGCGAAATAAGGAAGAGATCATCCAATTGTGCAAAACCGGAGTCGTAAATGCCGGAAATGATGAAACGCCGCGCACGGATATCCGTGTCATCGACAAAATACGCCAAGACGTTCTGCCCTACTCCAAGCTGCATAGCGTTCGCCATCAGACGAGAAATCAGCACTTGATTGTTTTGTTCGGGCAGCGCACCTTCCACCAAGTTGGCAGCAAAGAAATCCCAGTAATCGGTTCCTTTGAGTACCATGCCGTGAAAAGCCGAATCGGTCTTGAGCATGCCGGGTTTGGTAACAAAGGGAGCTACTGCCCGCACATGTTCATATGCCCTCAAACTTGCCAAAAGCGAATCGGAGACCTCGATAGGCTGAAGGTCATAGGTGTTGTTATTCTCAAAAGAAACGAGCTGTATATGTGCGCCAAAACCAGCCACTTTGCGGGCAACGGTCTGCTTGAAACCGATGACGATACAAATGGTCACGATCATTACCATAACGCCCACGATCATACCCGCCAATGCCACACGAACAGCAGGACGCGAGTTGCGTTCCTGACCTTGGCTCGAATAATATAGCCGGAATGCTATTTTAAGTTCGTTGTTTGGCATGATTTTTGTTGTATTGTAAGTGATGACGTCATTAAGTCATGACGACATTACAAACTTGTATGATTAAACGTTTATTCTTTATTGTTTTCTCCGCCTTCATGGCAGGAAGTGTAATAGCCCAGGAGGCTGTTAGTAGTGCTGAATCCCGTCCTCAACGTACGCCGGAAGAGGAAGCGCAAAAGCAGACTACCCGGTTAGTTCGCGAATTAGGGATCAAGGACTCCGTTCGCATCGATACGCTGTATAAGATGCATCTCAAGTATGCCCGTTTTCGCCAGAAGGGTCTGTCTCGCGGCGAGAACATGGAGCGGATGCAAGCGATCTACAATGAGTTGAAGGCATTGTTGACCCCGGAGGAGTTCGAGCGTTTTATGAACCACCCTGCCGAACAGCCGCGTCGTCCACGTGGAGCCAACGGGTTAAAGCAAGCCAAACAAGCACCGCCCATAGCGCCCCAAACAGAAGACCGACCATAATATCGCTCGGATAGTGTACCCCGAGGTACATCCGGCTATAACAATTCAATGCTACCCAAGTCATCAGGCCTGCGGTAGCATATTTGTTTTTATAAAGCAGACTAAAGAGGAGTCCGCACGCCATGGTATTCGCGGCATGAGAGCTGCAAAAACCATATAAACCGCCCGTGTATTGATATACCATACGTATCGGATCGATAGACGGCTCATGTGTCGGTCTAAGGCGGCAGACAAGAGGTTTGAGGATGCCGCTGGTCGTGAAATCCGAAAGCCCCACCGCGATACCGAAGCCGATTAAGATCAACAGGACGCTTTTCCAGGAGCGGAAACGATAGACAATCAGCCCCACGAGCAGCACATAGAGCGCGATCCATGTTTTGGAACGGCTGACCGTCCACATGAACGTATCCAGACACTCGGAGGAATGACCGTTGATCCAATATAATATTTCGGTATCAAAATTCAATTGACGATTGGACGATTGACGATTTTAAGATTATTCTTAGCCCCTACGGGGCACGATTTATTGACGATTTAAATAATTTACGATTTACTCATTGAGTAACACCGCAGTGTGGCAGGCGACGATAGCAGCGGTCTCTGTGCGGAGACGTGCTTTGCCTAAACCCACAGGTTTAAACCCGAGCGAGAGTGCTTCTTTCACTTCCTCTTCGCTGAAATCGCCTTCCGGACCGATCAACACCAATACATCGCGTCCGGGGGTGAGTTCATTTTTCAGCTCGCGTTTGTCCTCCTTGTAGCAATGTGCGATGAAGCAATCCTGGTCTTTCTGTGCCTCCTCGCGGATAAAGGTATTGAAATCCCGCAGGTCATTGAGTTTCGGAAGGTAATGTTTCAGGCTTTGTTTGGCAGCAGAGAGCATGATCTTCTCCAGACGATCCATGCGAATCTGCTTGCGTTCGGAGAAACGGCAGAGAAGCATTGTGATCTCATCGGCACCTATCTCCGTACATTTCTCCACTAACCACTCCACCCGCTCGATGTTCTTGGTCGGAGCCACCGCTATGTGCAGATGAAAATCATGCAGAGCCTCTTGCGCCTCACGGCTGATGATCTCAAAATCGCAATGCTTCGGATGCGGATTGGTGATTCGCGCAGTATAGGTCGTGCCGCGACCGTCGGTAATGAGTATCTCATCTCCGGCGGTGTACCGCAAGACGCGTACACAATGCGCACTCTCCTCTTCCGAGAGCGTCTGTGACGTTTCTATATCAGGACAGTAGAATAAATACACGGGAAATTAAGAATTAAAAATTAAAAATTATAATTCCGATTCTTTGAGACGTTCGGCATTTTCCGCTACTTGGAGCGCATCAATGACACCTTGAATGTCTCCGTCCATGAAGGCGGCGAGGTTATAGACCGTGTAGCCGATGCGGTGGTCTGTGATGCGGCCTTGGGGGTAGTTATATGTGCGGATCTTCGCGGAACGGTCACCGGTGGAGACCATGGTCTTACGGCGTGCCGCTATGTCATCGATGTATTTCTGATGCTCCTTGTCATATATCTGCGTACGCAGGCGCGAGAGCGCGCGTTCCTTATTCTTTGGCTGATCTCGCGTCTCGGTACACTCGATGAGGATCTCCTGTGTCTCGCCGGTATTGGGGTTCTTCCACATGTAGCGCAGACGCACACCGGACTCCACTTTGTTGACATTCTGTCCGCCGGCTCCTCCTGAACGGAAGGTCTCCCATTTGATCTCGCCCTCGTTAATATGCACTTCAAACTCATCCGCCTCGGGCAGAACAGCCACCGTTGCGGCGGACGTATGCACACGTCCCTGTGTCTCGGTGACAGGTACACGCTGTACGCGGTGTACGCCGGATTCGTATTTGAGCGTACCATAGACGTTCTGTCCGGTCACGTTGAAGATGATCTCTTTGTAACCGCCGGACGCTCCTTCTGTGAAAGAAGAAATGGTATATTTGAAGCCTTTGAGTTCAAAATACTTGGTGTACATGCGGAAGAGATCTCCGGCAAAGATCGCCGCTTCGTCTCCTCCTGTTCCGCCACGAATCTCCATGACCACATTCTTGCCGTCCTCGGGATCTTGGGGCAGAAGTTGCAGTTTGAGTTCTTCTTCGAGCTTAGGAATCTGCGGCTCCAGTTCGTCCATCTCCATCTTCGCCATCTCCTTCATCTCCGGGTCGGACTCATTGAAGAAGAGGTCTTTGGCGGACTGAAGGTCGGTAACGGCTTTCTTATAGCGATGCGCACATTCGAGCACTCGCTCCAGGTCGTGATAGTCGCGGTTAAGACGCACATAACGCGCCTGATCGGCGATGACCGACGGATCGGTAATGAGGAGCGACACCTCATGGAATTTGGCCTCAAGGCCGTCTATTTTATCGAGAATGTCCAATGAAATTAAAAATTATAAATTAAAAATTAAAAATTATTTTCTTTGTAAGCCTGGAGGGTGTTTTGCAGAAGTGAGACGATAGTCATTGGTCCGACGCCACCGGGAACAGGGGTGATATAGGATGCTTTGGGCGCTACGTTCTCAAAATCCACATCGCCGACGAGCCTGTAGCCGCGCGGCGTGGTCTGATCCTCTACCCTGTTGATACCGACATCAATCACTACCACACCTTCTTTGACCATGTTCGCGGTGAGCAGTTTGGGACTTCCTGCAGCTACAATGATTATATCCGCTGTACGGCAGATTGCATCCAGATCCTGCGTCTTGGAATGACAGATCGTGACCGTGGCGTCTCCGAGGGAGGATGCACTCATTCCGGGGAGGGAGAGATACGGACGCTGCATCAGGAGCATCGCAATAGGTTTGCCGACGATGTTCGAGCGACCGATCACCACCACGTGTTTGCCTTCCGTAGCAATATTATAGCGTGCCAAGAGTTCGCGAATACCTCTCGGCGTTGCGGAAACGAGCGAGGGCAATCCTTGTACCGTGCGTCCCACATTCTCCGGCGTCAAGCCGTCCACATCTTTGCGAAAATCAATCGCAGAAAGAACGGCTGATTCATTGATGTGTTCCGGGAGCGGCAGTTGGACGATGAAGCCGTCAATGGAAGGGTCATTATTGAGCCGGTGGATCTCCGTAAGAAGCGTTTGTTGGGTGATCGTTTCGTCATAGGCAATTTTCTCTGCGTCTATGCCGACCTCCTGACACGCCTTGATTTTGTTCGCCACATAGGTCTCCGAAGCGGGGTTATGCCCCACCAAAATCACCGCGAGTTTAGGTGCACGTTTTCCTTGTGCCAAAAGTTCAGAGACTTGCTCTTTTAACTCCGCACGAATATCCGCTGCTATTTGTTTTCCATCAAGAATCATCTGCGTTTGCCGGTCATTTGTTGCACTTTACGCATCATTTTGGAGGTCTGGTCGAACTGCTTGAGGAAACGGTTGAGGGTGACAATATCCACGCCGGCACCTTTGACGATACGGGCTTTGCGGCTACCGTTAAGCAGCGAGGGGTTCGCACGCTCCGCCGGGGTCATGGAGTTGATCATCGCCTCGATGGGTTTGAACGCATCGTCGCTCACTTCGACTCCTTTGAGGGCTTTGTCCATACCCGGGATCATTCCCATCAGGTCTTTCATCGAACCCATTTTCTTGATCTGATTAAGCTGCCCCATGAAGTCGTTGAAGTCGAATTGGTTCTTCGCGATCTTCTTGGAAATACGCCGTGCTTCCTCTTCGTCATACTGCTCTTGCGCGCGCTCAACGAGCGAAACGACGTCACCCATACCGAGAATACGATCCGCCATACGGGCAGGGTGAAAGACGTCAAGCGCCTCCATTTTCTCGCCTGTTCCGATGAACTTGATCGGTTTATCGACCACCGAACGGATCGAGAGTGCCGCACCGCCTCGTGCATCGCCGTCGAGTTTGGTCAGTACGACGCCGTCAAAGTCAATGCGGTCATTGAACTCCTTAGCGGTGTTGACTGCATCCTGACCGGTCATGGCATCGACCACAAAGAGGGTCTCGGTGGGTTGAATAGCTTGCTTGATGGATGCTATTTCCTGCATCATTTGCTCATCCACAGCAAGACGTCCGGCGGTATCGACGATCACCACGTCGTAGCCGAACTTGCGGGCTTCGGCGATGGCGTCCTGCGCTTTCTTCACCGGGTTCGATTCGTTCTCGCCGGTATAAACTTTCGCGTTGATCTGCTCACCGAGAACGCGTAACTGCTCTATTGCGGCAGGACGATAGACGTCGCAGGCAACCAGCATCACTTTCTTGCCTTTCTTGGTCTGGAGGTAATTCGCCAATTTGGACGCGAAAGTCGTTTTACCGGAGCCTTGCAGACCGGACATGAGGATGATTGCCGGATTTCCTTTGAGGTTGATTTCCTGCGCTTCGCCTCCCATGAGGGCTGCTAACTCATCATGGGTGATTTTCACCATGAGTTGCCCCGGACGGACGGAAGTCATGACGTTCTGTCCGAGTGCTTTCTCTTTTACCTGATCGGTAAACTGCTTTGCGGTTTTGTAGTTTACATCCGCCTCTAACAGCGCTTTGCGGATGTCTTTGACGGTCTCCGCGATGTTAATTTCCGTAATACGGCCTTCACCTTTTAAAATCTTAAAAGACCGTTCTAATCGTTCACTTAAATTATCAAACATAAAGACATTTATGATTTAATCATTTACAATTTTGCCAATTTGGGTGCAAAGGTACAAAAAAATTTGCATATATCAAAATATTTTTGTAATTTTGCGTCGAATTATGAGTAAACAACCTGCAATTATAGTTCCAGAGGGGTGTACACGCGTGTTATTGCACGCCTGTTGTGCGCCATGTTCGAGTGCCATCGTGGAATGGCTTTTGGCGCATGAGATCACCCCGACGATCTATTATTTTAACCCCAATATCTACCCGCGTGAGGAATATGAGATCCGCAAGAACGAGAGCAAGCGGCATGCCGAGAGTTTGGGTATTCGTTGGATAGACGATGATTATAATCACGAGAGTTGGCTATGTGCTGTAACGGGCTTGGAGAACGAGCCGGAACGGGGCAGACGATGCGAAGCCTGCTTCTACCACCGGCTGCTGGCGACAGCGAAGAAAGCGCAGGAGTCCGGTATTCCGTTTTTTGCCACGACCTTGGCTTCTTCGCGGTGGAAGAACTTAGACCAGATCAATGCCGCCGGCAAAGCGGCGGAAGAGAAAGTACAACGGGACAATGTACAAGGGACAAAGGTGCAGTTCTGGGCGCAGAACTGGCGAAAAGACGGACTGCAGGAACGAAGAAACACCTTGCTCAAAGAATACAATTTCTATAACCAGCTATATTGCGGATGCGAATTCAGCAAATTGTGAATTGATAGTTGATACTAGAAGACTTTCAACTAGAAGACTTCTCTCAACTCTCAACTCTCAACTCTCAACTCTCAACTAACTTATTATAATTTGAGCCTAAGTCCCGCAAAATACGTACGCGGAGTGGTAAGACCGTAGATGTAATTGGCATCGCGGTCTTTTCCTTTGTCTATATCGCGCTGGTATTGGTCGAGGATGTTTTTGACGCCGCAACTTACCTCCAGGCAGTAGTGCTTATAGAGGTGAATATCATACGCCAGACGGAGTCCCAAATCAAAGAAAGAAGGGGTTTTCACTTCCTCATCCTGCGGTATATATCCGGCAAAGTGCGGTACGAGCATAGAGCCGGTCGCTTTACCGTTGAGGGAGATGGTGAAATCGTGCAGAGGACTGATATCCAAGAGGAAATAGCCGTAGTTGTCAGGGGTGCGGAGCATACGCGTCTGTGCGGCAACGGTCGGGCTCCATTGCTGGGCTACCGTATAACGGCTCTGCTGGTAGGTATAACCGGCGGAAAGTTGGAAATTGAAGGTGGATAATTGCAGCGCGAGCTTGCCCTCCACGTTCAGTCCTCCGACCCATGCTCCCGGGGCGTTGGTACGCGTAATGAGCATGTTGCCGGCAGCGTCCTGACCGTCCTCACGGAGGAAGAACACGTCTTGCAGATAGGTGTAGAATCCTTCTGCGGTGAGGTTTATCTCCCACCCTCCCCCGAAACGGCGATACCAATCGGCACTGAGAGTAGCGCTATGCGAATACTCGGGTTTGAGGTTCGGGTCAAGTGTGATAAGCGAGACCGCACCGCCGACAGCCGCTACGTGCAAGTCCTCGTCATAAGCCTGTGGGGCACGGTAACCGCTGCTGTAACCGGCGCGGAAGACAAGTCCCTCTATCGGGGTATAACGGACGGTTGCACGAGGGTTGACCACGACGTTCCGGAGCATGTTGTGCTTCTCCGCACGCGCACCGACCAGCACGCTCCATGCCTCGTTTTTCCATTCGTTCTGCGCGTATGCTCCTACCACGTGCACCTTCTGGTTAATATCGCGGTTGTAGCCCAGCATGCGGTCATGCAGCCCGTTGTAGTTGTATTCAGCGCCCACGGTCAAGTCGCCGTTCATCGGTCCGCAGGGGTACGAGAAACGGTATTGCAGACCGGTGTTGGAAGTCAGATCCTTGCTGCGACCATAGGCATTGAGATCCTGTCCCGTACCGAAATAGCTCTCGCGGCCTATATGCTGGATCGCCGAATAGGCGGAGACGAAATGGCGGTTATCCTCCGAAAACCAATCGAAGGCGAGCGAACCGGCGTCTATGTTATGGCGCAGTTGTTCCGCTACGTCCGCGTTATGCGGCTCTTCATCGCGTTTGTTACCTCCCCGGCGATAGTCGGTGGTGTGGTGGTACTCGGCGGTGATCTTGCTATATGCCGAGGTCTTGAAGAAAAGGCGTGTACCGGCGGTAGTAGCCCTCAGTTGCGGTACTTCGCTGAACCCGTCCAAGTCCCGGTCGTAGGCGCTGCGGGCACGATGGGTAGCAAAGATGTACGCACCTATCTTGCGGTTTTCGCTCATGACCGAAGCATTGAGGTCGGTGTTGATGTCATAGCCGGCATGTTCGTTGATATTCGAGATATTGGAGATATTGACGAAATTGCGCACCGGCTCTTTGGTAATGATGTTCACCACGCCGCCGATGGCGTTCGCGCCATAGACCGCCGATCCGCCGCCTCGCATCACCTCGATGCGGTCGATCATCGCTGCCGGTACCTGCTCCAAACCATAGACGGACGCCATGGAGGAGAAGACAGGACGGCTGTCCATCAGGATCTGGGTATATTGGCCTTGCAGACCGTTGATACGGAGGTCGGTCTTACCGCAGTTGGAGCAGGTGTTATCCACCCGCAAGCCGGGCTGGAAAGAGAGAGCGTCCGCCACACAACTCACGGCGGTGGTCTCAAAAAGTTTGGGTGAGAGAACATTGACGATCGTGGCGGTCTCCTGACGTTTGGTAGCGTAACGGTTCGCTGTAACAACTACGTTTTCCAACATCTGCGACTGCTCATGAAGTACCGCTTTGAGTTCGACGGTCTTATCCTCTTCCAATACGATCGGTAATTCTACGGTCTCGTACCCCATATAGGAAAAGACGATGATCTGCCTGCCGATAGGCAGGTTTTTGAGCCAATAGTGACCGCTCTCGTCCGTTACTGTACCTATATTCGTGCCCTTTAACTGGACGGTTACATACGGCATATGGTCGCCGGTTTTCTCGTCGAGTACGTGACCTGTCAAGTGTGCATCAAAATTATATGTCTCCGCATTCACCATGGTAAAAGCAGAGAGCAAGACGCATAAGCACACTAAAAAAGAATGTATTTTTTTCATTGAAATTTGTACCTTAAATCAAAAACAGGTGCAAAGGTACAACTTTTTTTGCAAATACACAAGTTTTTAAGACACTTTTTGATAAAAAAACCCGAAAGAAATCATTCTTCGGGCTTTTCGAGGTCGTACCGGAAACCGAGATACACTTTCCATCCGGCGGTGGGACCCCATGCCATGGAGGCGTCGAAGTCAGGACCGAAAGGAGCATCCGCGCCGATGATGGGATTAAACTGGCGGAAGTTCGTCATGTTTTCTGCTCCGAGATAGAGGCTGCATGTACGGAAATACTTGGTCACCTGCGCCATGAGTTGCGGATACCAGGTCACGGGGCGCGGGTTCTTCAAGCCCCCTGCCATGTCAGCCATGGGCACAAAGCCGTCCGGCATTCGGCTGATGCCGTTAAACTGCGCCGTGACGTCAAACTGCCATTTCTTGAGCGGCGTCTGATAAGACGTGGTGATCACGCCTTTGAAGCGGTTCGTGAGCGGTTTGATGCGTAGCCGCGCATTGCCCTCGGCATCGACAGTGGTCTGCTCCACGTCCGTCCAACGGAAAGCCGCCGTCCATGTCCAGCCCCTCAGCACCTCCATCGATGCTTCCACCTGCGCGCTGTGGGCAAACGACTTGGCACCCGGCATGTCGGACTGATTATAGATATAGACCGCATGTTTGTCGCGGTCGAGATCGACAATGACGGAATTGAAGAAATGGGTGTAGTAATACTCCGCGGAGAGTTGGAGTTGCTTGCTGCCCACGGGGATATAGAAGGTCGTGCTGATACCTGTGTTCGCCGCCCGTTCCTGCGCCACGGAGTTCAGGTGCAGCGTGCGGCTCGAAGGCAGCATGAACGCATTATCGGCAATGACGTTCGGCGAACGATAACCCAAACCGGCAGAAGCGCGCAGCGTCCACCATTCAAAGGGCGAATAACGCACGTTAGCCCGAGGCGTAGCGAAGAAACCGTACCGCGTGGAATAATCCGCACGGACACCGGCTACCAACGACAGCGTCTCGGCATACGTGTAGCTGTATTCGGCAAAGATACCCGGCGTTAGCTCCTGACGGTTAAAATTGACAGTTGATAATTGAGAATTGATAATTGAGAGATCCTCGTTGTAGCGGTCGTAATTGACGGAGAGGCCGGTAGAGAGACGATGATCATTGTCGATCAGTCCCCCGCCCTCGAAATTGAGCTGACAGATCGCGTTGAGGTACGCGTTGAGCTGGTTCGCTTTCCAGTTCCGCAGACCATAGGTGTTGTCCAGGTCGTGGTAACTGACCGCCGCTATCACCGCCACCGACGAGCCGGACTCGTCGTCAAAGACGTAGCCGTTCTTCATGAACCCTTCCACACGCCAGGTGTTGAGGTTGATGAGGTACGGATTGGTGACGGGGGTGGACTGATGGGTGATTTGTCCTCCGCGGCGACGGTCAAAGAGCCCGCGGGCAAAAGCCTGAAACGTATAATCGCCGTGTTTGTAGAACCAGCGGTTCGCCAAGTTAGCATTCTGTATCTTCGGCATGTCGGCAAACGTATCGTGGTTCTCGTCCATCGCGTGGTACGAGCCGGTATAATGCGCCATAATGCCGGTATAGAGCGATTGGTGATGACAATGTTCGCCCTCCTCATGGTGATGATGCTCGTGCTCTTCTTCCTCCTCATCGTCCTTGAGCGGGATTTTCCAACCGCCCATGATATTCGCCTCCGCCATGGTCTCGGAATTGACCATGAGGTTCAAGGAGAAGGGGTTTTGCGTCTGCGGTTTGAGCAGCTCCACGTTGATCTGACCGGAGGTAGCCTCATAGCCGTTGATGACCGAGGACGTTCCTTTGCTGACCTGTATCGAACTCATCCATGAGCCGGGTATATACTCCAAACCGAAGTTCTGCGCCAGTCCCCGCACCGCCGGTGTGTTCTCCTGGATCAACTGCACGTACGTGCCGCTCAGACCGAGCAGACGGATCTGTTTGGCGCCCGTAGCCGCATCGGCATAAGCTACATCCACCGACGCATTCGTCTCAAACGCCTCGGAGAGGTTACAGCATGCGGCACGGCATAACTCCTCCGTACCGATCGTCTCCGTGTCAAAAGCGGAAGTGCGACTTTTGAGCACCCCCATACGGCGTTCCGTGATCGTCACCTCGTCCAGCACCGTCTCATCCACCAACACGATCGTCAGCGGCTGACGGTTCAGCACCGTGAGCGTATCGTTATGGCAGCCCACGAAAGATGCCACCAGACGGTTCGTGCCTTTCACCGGCATGATCGTAAACTGCCCCTCGAAATCTGTCGCAACACCGGTGCTTGTATTCGCCCAATAGACGTTCGCGCCTACCAGCGGTTCGCCATGATCATCCAACACCACGCCGCTCACTTGCGCATACGCACACACCGACGCAAATATAAATAGGAGTATAATTATCTTTTTCATTGAATTATGTACCTTAAATCAAAAACGGGTGCAAAGGTACAAAAAAAAACTGACATATGCAAATTTTCTCTCCAATTACAGGAAGAATTCCCTATTATTGGGGATGTTTGAGAAGGTTGGAAAATGGTTTGAAGTGGTTAACGATGTCAAACAAAGTCAAACCAAGTCAAACCAAAACAAAAAGCGCCCCAAAGGACGCTTTTTGCTTGTTTTGTTTTTTACCCGTGCTGCTGATCATATTCAGCACCACAGATCTTCCAGAGGTACTTTTTCATGGTGGGGCAGCCGCCGGCAAGATCCTTCTGTGCAGCGAAGTTGACTTGGTCCTCGGACATGTGGCTCAGGTCGTTCTTACGCGCCTTGACCATACCGGCTACGGTTTGGAAGCGGGCACGTGCCTTGAGCTCATCAGCTCCGAGCGGCGTGGTGCGGTCGTAGGAGCCCGCCTCGCGGATGTACAGACGCGTACAGGTCGGATTGGAGGTCGGAGCGGTGCGGTGAGTACCCGTCAGATACGTTCCGCAGGAGTGACCGTTCTTTA
>CADCEV010000013.1:422-67794 GCA_902800525.1 uncultured Bacteroidales bacterium | reverse complement strand
GATATAGCCCATAAAATGGTTGAAGAATGGTACGTGATGCACAAAATGCATGCTTGTACCGAAAGCTATTAGCAGTATGGCTGCTATGATTGTTTCTTTACGTGTCATAATTGTAGTTTGTCTATTTTAAAACTTCACTTCACGGACAGGAATAGTGAGCCATTATTTAATCCGGTTGCTGTCCGTCATGGGCATGCCATGCGCAGGCGGTGATTTGCATATCTGAGAACAAAGCCGTGAACGACGATTCTTCCGGCGAACAGGCATAGATACCGAAACGTATTTCTCCTGTTCCTAAGTGCATGTGGCAGATGCGCATCTGGCTGAAATGTACGCCGTCCGTAGAACTCTCGATGCAATAATCGTCCTCCCGCCGCGAGAAACGGTACCACATCGTTTTTACATCCGCAGGGATAGCGGTAGTAGCCCAATCCGAGTAGCCGCCGTTGGTGACCACCGAACCGAGGTGTTGGAACTGCCCGTTCTCATACTCCACGGACGCTTTGAGCCAGTTCTCGCTGTCGAGGTACATCACAATACCACACTGGTCGAACCGATGGTGGCTCTGCGAAAAGTCGGTCTTGACGACAAACGAAAAGAACCGCTCACTTGTCCTCATCTGCAAAACTGGCGCATTGTCATTCCTGAAGTGGTAGTACGTCCGCTGCCAGAGATCGGTATGCGGTTTGGTGGTGACGGCAATCACACCGTCTTTCTCTTCTACTCTCGCGGGCTCACGCGTCCAGCGCATTTGATTATATATCTCATCAAAAGTCATAATCTATTTTGTTATTCCGTGAATATATGCGTGCAATGATGGCGCCGCTGATATTATGCCAGACGCTGAAGACAGCTCCGGGAATAGTGGCTAAGGGGAATGCGGCAAAATGCATCACCGCCAGCGATGTAGCCAAACCGGAGTTCTGCATACCGACTTCGATACTGAGTGCCACACTCTTGGGCCGTTGCAGACGCAACAGGCGTCCGACCAGATAGCCTATGCCGAGTCCGAGCAGGTTGTGGAGCATCACTACGAGCACCACAAGAAAACCTGCACTCAAAAGCCGGTCGGCATTGTGTGAAACAACAATGCCTACGGTAAGTGCTACGGCGAGTGACGAGAACGCCGGCAGGTAAGGCGTTACGCGTTGTGTGATTTTAGGGACGAAGCGTTGGCATAACAGCCCGCAGACGATGGGGAGAATAACTATATATACGATACTCAATAGCATTCCTGATGCATGCACATCGACCATCGTGCCTGCCAACAGCCAGACGAGGAGCGGCGTCAATAGCGGTGCCAGTAAGGTAGATGCAGCGGTCATGCCCACAGAAAGAGCAAGGTCGCCTTTCGCCAGATAGGTGATCACATTCGATGCGGTTCCTCCGGGACAGCAGCCTACGAGGATCACACCTATCGCCAGTTCTTGCGGAAGAGAGAAAACCCGTGTCAGTCCCCATGCCAGAAACGGCATGACGGTAAACTGCGTGAGACAACCGATGAAGATATCGCGCGGACGACTCAGTACAATTCGTAAGTCCTGCGCCGTGAGTGTCAATCCCATGCCGAACATGATGATACCTAACATTGGATTGATGACCCATGTGCCTATCCACGCGAGTGAAGAAGGCACAATGAGACTTATTGCTGCTACCAACAGCACTGTCGCCCCCATCCATTTGGCTATAAAATCACATATTCGTTTCATTCTCTTACTGCGCAATCATTTATTATTTATGTAAACCGGTGTAACTCATAGTGTCATAGCAACTCCGTTAATGTATCTTCACGAACGATTTTTGGTGCACTCTTGCCGGCAAGGACCAATATTTTCTTCCCGTCGCGGTAGATATGCAGCTGCCGCGAACGCACAACCGCCGTGAGCGTCGGATCGTTCTCTATCTGCTCCCGGATGGCGCGGTACTCGCCGTCCTCCGCAAATAACTTCTGCTGCAGATGCCTGCACATATTCGTAGTGTCTATTGTCATTGTTCTTCGTTCTTATTTATAGATGTTTTGTGTTAATAGATTCATGTTTATATATACCCCTCCATATATAAGTCAAAAAAGACCTGAAATCTATCACCTCAAAAGCAACTTTTTTTCATTTTTTTGCGGACAGGGATGGTTATTCTGTGAGTGGTTCTGCTTTGAGGCGGAAGGCGTTTTCGTCTACTTGCATTTGGTATAGTTTTGTCTCCGGATTCAATTTTCGTATATGTTTTATTATCTTGCTCTTTTCTTTTGAATCAATATCTTTTCCAAAATAAATAGACTCAATACTATCACTTTTCAAGGGTAGATAGTCACGCAGTTCCACTGCATCATTGCTTTTAGCAGATGCCGGAAACTCTGCAATTCGATGTGTGGCATGAGGAAAAATCAGTCTTACCTCTTGCTCATATTCCCATCGTTTATCCTTAGTCACTAATTGATAATCCCACGAAACCGTTTTGAAATCCGGACGTTGAGTAATATCTCTGTATTGTACATCTTCTATCAATGGCTCACAATAGATGGAGTCAAAAAGCGGATATGTATTTTTAATTATGATGTCAATATTCAATCCTATGCAGATTCCGCTATGATTATTACAATAATGAGCCCACATTAACAACTCATCTTTCACTTTAGAAAGACTACATATCCATGCGAAATATCGTTTGTTATGTGCATCATTGATTTCTTTTTCTCGCAACCACTCCTTAGGAATCCATCCATTTGTCATAGCATCAGGGATGTCCGAATAATCCAGAAGATTTTTGTCACAGTCAAACGGATCATTCATTTTAGATGGGTTAGTAAACTGAAGATTGGGATATCTTCTTCCTTTCTCCATTCCTAACATCCATCTTGCTCCTTCAATGTTTATATATTTATAGAGAATGTTGGACATTATTAATTTCTAAGACCACTCACCAAACGGGAATATATCTCATTGAACCATGCGTATTTGAAACGTTGGTTAACTTGATCGTCTGTCAGTTTATTATATAATTCCAATTTTCCATTGATGAATTCAAGTAATTCATTATCCACTTCCTCGAAGAACTTATCGCGTATGTTCTCACGCGAATTGTTGTCGTTGAAGTATCCCATGAGTTCGGAGTTGGAATAGATACGTCCGCGAAGCATTTGGAGATCCACTTTGTCCTGTTCGGTGAGATCAATACCAAATTCATCATTGAGAGCCTTGATGATTTTGCTGAGCCACTCTTCCTCGTCGGGTTGTTTGGGATTGGTTGCTCCGGGTTTCATACCGGACATAGCTGTATCGCCGCTGTTGAGAGACAAGTTGGCTGTGAATTGGTACTGTACTTTGTAACTATCCAATTCCGCCTCTTTGAGAACCTCATACGGCATGTGCTCCACATCGAACGGCAATTGTTTGACAAGTGCTGCGAGGAAGACATACATCTTCTCCAGTTCCACATCTTTGAAACTGATTATTTGGAAGAGGAAACGATATAGTTTGACAAATTGTTGGCAGGCTTTGCGAAAACTATCTTTCTCATCCGCATTGAGTGTCTCGCTCACATGGTCACATACCCGATTGAGGATAGGATAAATCTCAGCCGAGTTGCGTTTAGGATCGAAGTATATGGCTGCAAACTCATTGACGGTCTCACGGTCGAACATGTGATAGGCTTCTACCTTGGACTTGACATCGTAAAGGCTGTTCGGGTCGGTCGCTTCATCTTCTGGGATGAAGTTCTGTCCGTAATAGTCCTGGAAGGCTTTCTGAATCTCGGCAGGGTCATTCACGAAATCGATGATACAGGTGCCATCCTTACCCGGGCATATACGATTGAGACGCGAGAGCGTTTGCACGGCACTCACGTCACCTAATTTCTTATCAACATACATGGTATGGAGAAGCGGTTCGTCAAAACCTGTTTGGAATTTCTCCGCCACAATAAGAATACGATATTTAGGTAGTTTGAAAGCAAGCGGGATATCTATGTTTCCTTCGAGATGATTCATGGACGATTCCGTATATTCCTGATTCGTCTCAGCATCATAGACCGTTCCTGAGAAGGCGACGAGAGCTTGGTATGGCAGGTTCATCTCCCGCATGATGATATCAAACCACCGTTTGTAACGCACGGCATGGAGACGCGAGCGGGTGACAACCATGGCACGTGCACGACCTTGGATCTTGGATTCCGTGTTCTCCACGAAATGCTCAATCATGATACGCGACTTGCGCTCAATCGCAGTGTCTTGCAGATCCACATAGTTGCTCAACAGACGAATAGCCTTGTTCTTCTCATACTCTTTATCTTCAACCCCGGCTCTTTTCACCAGTTTGAAATAACGCTTGAAGGATGTATAATTCTCAAGCACATCACGGATAAACCCTTCTTTAATGGCTTGCTCAGTCGAATATACATCAAAAGGCTCATAATTACCATTTTTCTTCTCGCAGAACAATTCTATCGTCTTTTGCTTCGGAGTAGCCGTAAAAGCAAAGAAGGAGATATTTCTTTTCGCGCCTTTTTGACGAATCTCGGAACTAACGCGCAAATCGGTCAGATGGTCTTGGCGCTCTGCAAAATCGATAGCATCATCGAAGAAGTCCGATTGTCTCATCTGCTGATCAAATGCTTCGGCTTCTTCAAGGGAAACTGCTTTACGCATATCGCGTGCAGCTTCACCTGTCTGTGAGGAGTGCGCTTCATCGATGAGAATAGCGAAAGTACGGTTATCGAAATGCTGGATGACATCAGCGATGACCGAGAATTTCTGGAGGGTAGTAACGATGATCTTCTTACGGCTCTCGATGGCGTTCTTTAGGTCTTGGGAGTTCATACCCTGCCGTGCGTCAATGCAGACAAGTTGGCTATGGAGGTCAAACTGCCGCAGGTTGTTTTGCAACTGGCGGTCAAGCACACGACGGTCGGTTACGACGAGTACGGTATCAAAGACTGGTCGGTCATCGTTATGGGTCTGATAGAGGCCTGCGAGGCTGTATGCGAGCCATGCAATGGTGTTGGACTTACCGGAACCGGCAGAGTGCTGGATGAGGTATTTATGTCCCGCTCCACGTGCTTTCGCATCAGCGATGAGGTTACGCACAGCACGACGCTGGTGGTAACGAGGGAAAATGAGTGCTTCGGATTCGCGGTTGATGAACTTACGTGCGCGTTCGTCATAGACAGGCGTGGAATTGACTTGAACGTTCACGAAGCTCTGGATGAGTTGCATGATCGAGTCAATCTGGAGCACATCCTCCCACATATAGGATGTACGATATGGATTGCCTTGAATTCCTTCGTTCTGGCAGGTCATGTTGAATGGGAAGAAGCGGGTGTCGTCTCCCGCCAGTTTGGTTGTCATATAGACCTGTTCCGTACCCATGGCGAAGTGGACGAGGCAACGTTTGAAGGCCAGCAGCGGTTCTCCATCGGGTCGGCGGGAGCGCATGTATTGCTGGATAGCATTCATGTAGGTTTGTCCCGTTTGCTTGTTCTTCAGTTCGATGGTGATGATAGGGAAACCATTGATGAAGATAACAAGGTCGATAGAGTTATTCTTATTCTCCTCGCGCACAGAGTAGCGCAATTGGCGCACGATGGAGATACGATTGTGCTTGTAGTTAAACATAGCACTCTCGCTCAGTCCACTGGCAGGCTGGTAATAGAGCAATTGGAACCGGCAGCCAAATCCGGCTTCGAAAGCCTGATTGCGGAGCACATTGAGTGTACCATTTTGAATCTCTGTACGGATACGGGAGAAGAGACTGCGTTGCGCAAACTCCTCTCCGCCTGTTTCGGCAACAAGGCGATTGTATGTCTCCAGTTGGGTATCTTTGAGAAAGTCAATGAGATCCCATTTAAGGAGACCGTCTTTGCGGTCATAGTCTTCGGGGTTACGTTGCAGGTAACCACTATTCACGAGTTGCTCTACGATGTGCGACTCAAACTGCGCTTCATTTACTATATTCGACATGGTGTATTATTTTTCAGACTTGTTATATTTGGGATTGGTGAAATATGATTGTCCGGGACTATGACGGGGTTTTGTAGGTAAAAGGATACCTTCCGCCACAAGATCCGGGATATATCTATTACGTAGGTGTTTTGGTGCTTTATGTAATAGAGCCGCCAATTCTTCAACAGAATGTTCTACGAGGCAAGCTTCAATAATACATTCGCGCAATTGTGCCGGACTCATTTTAGCTTTTACCTTTGGAGCTACAATCGAATCAATAAAGCGTTTATTCTCTGCCAGCGGTTCAGTTGCCACATTTACCGGGGAAGTTGCCACATTAGTTGCCACATTTGCAGGGGAAGTTGCATCATTAGCTATCGAAGTTGCCACATTTGTAAGGGAAGTTGCATCATTGCGCCATATTGTGGTTACAAACTCTGCGCTGAGGTCAATGTCCGGAGCGAGTAGATGTGCTTCCTGCATTTTGCGGATATTCTCCGTGATACCTGTGCCGTATTTGTCAATAAAGCCAGCTTGAAACATTGCCTCCGCCAATAGGGGATTATGGGGATACGAACCATGCTCCTTCATCAAATCTGCTTTGGTCAGTTCAACCGGTAACGTACCCGGATTGCGAACCACTATGCGATTACGGAAGACCGATACCTGCACGCTGCCTGTACTATTATAATCACGATGCGCAACTGCATTTACGATGGTCTCAAAGATGACAGAACGCGGAATCTCAAACTCCGTGTCGTTTTGCGGAGAAATTTCTCTTACACCATATCGCAATGACAGTTTAGACATCGTCCAACTGGTGGCTTGCGTTATTTGGTCTAACACATCTCCTTCAAAAGTCTTGTAGTCCTCGATTGGTTTGACCATCTCATTCGTTAAAAACCACGCACACTTGATTACAGCAGTGGGAAAGAAATACTGCGGATCCTTGGCAAAGAGCAGTAACGCCGCATTGGTTGGCTTTTCGTCTCGTAACATACGGAAATGCCTTAGCAATTTTTCCGGCTCAGTATCTTCCGATAGAGGGAACGCTCGTTTAGAACGCGCTTTTCGGATAAACTCGCGCACCTTTTCTGTATCTATAACCTCCATCGAAGCATCACTACGTACCTGCTCGTCAAGAGTCTGTTCGTGGATGATTCCTTTATATTTCAAGAATGTGATGAGCGATTGTTTGACAAGCGATACCAATACAGAGGGATTCGCGAATGTGCGATAGGATAATTCATTCTGCACTTTGCGGAAAAATTGTTCTTCTCGCTCATCACGTGCCACACCATCTAAGTCTTTGATATAGGCAATTCTATAAGCATTTCCCTCTGCGGCTGCCTGATACTCTTGCTCAGTAGGGGATGGCATGCCGGGCTGTGCGTTACCATATTGCTGCCCAACAAGCAGCAGATATACTTGGCTTTGGGCTGCTTCTTCTAAGTAGAGTTGCTTCGGATTAGCGTCCTGCGAGGCTATACGCTCGAAGATAAACGGGTCAAAATACTGACTCATCAATTCATCACCACGGATGTACTCGTAGATGCGCTTCCTTTCTTGAGCGAATTCGGCTTGAACACTGCTTATGAATACTTTGAATTTAGACATATCTATATATTATTCTTTTCTTACGTCAATTTTTCCGGTCACTGCGTCGGTGATGAGTGCCGTACGGTATGCTTTGAGGTCTGCTATTTGTTCGTCAATACGACGGATAGCCTCGTCAATCATCGCGGTCTTGGTATCCAAGAAGGAAACGATGGCTTGCTGCTCGGCGAGAGAAGGAACAGGAAGAACAAAATTGTTAATATCCTCCTGAGCCATAGTAGGGATGGCTCCTCCTACAACAGAATCTTCCTCCTGCTTCTTTATCATAGGAGTCTGCATGATATATGCCAAATATCTAGCATTTTCATGGAAATTCTTCAATACCACAAACTGTGGGTTGATGGTAGCCTCCATTGGAAGATAATCAACATATGCACATTTTCCATATGATGATCCGGTCTTCGTCAATAGTATATCTCCAACCTGAATCTGAATTTCAGGAGATTCCTCATATTTTGCCCATGACAAATAAGCCAATTTATCAAAAGACATCTTCCCATCTTTGATATTTGAAGGACTCAATGTTATCGCTCCTTCGCCAGCAGGAACCATATCTTCTATTGTATATCCACGGAAACCAATTCTTCCGAACACATCACAACAGTACTTGATCTTGGAGACATTCCATCCTTCCGGAATTTGTCCGAGCCATTGGATGCCGCTATCTTTGAGGGGGACATTGGGATTGAGGCCACGGGTTACGGTATCAGAGATGAGTGCCTTGCGATACTCGACGAGATCGGCTTTCTGTTGCTCATAGAGCGAAATGGTTTCGTCAATCTTTGCCGTTTTGGAGTCCAGAAATTTGGCAATGGCTTGCTGCTCGGCAAGAGGGGGAACGGCTACTTTCCATTGAAACATCTGCGTAGTTGTCAAGAATGCTTGGTTTGTCGAACCAACTGCAGCCTCTTCAAGAAGAGACTGTTGGGAATGCAAAAAATAGTACAAATATTTCTGCTCAACAGACTTATTTCCTCGCAGAATCATCACGTGACCATCTGTGATGACCTGTTTGTCTTTTACATCGTAGAAGCCTATACGTCCAACGCTTCCTCCTCCAAGTGTATTCAGGAGGACATCACCGTATCGTAAGAACTCGTTCTCCGTTCTTGCTGCAAAGAATTCTGGGTCTGCGTATTTAATACCAGCGAAATCTATACAGTTCTTTTGGTTGTTCCTTTGTCCAAACACCAAGAACTCATTTGGCTCATATGCATATACAGGCGTGTTCCCTGTAAATATTTGGTCACACACCAAACGCAATTTCAATGCCTCCCAGTGAGCAGGTATAGTTTCGATATTTACGAGCCCGGATTCTTTGTATGTAGGGTATTGTTTCATAAGCTTGTGATTAGCCTAATATATCGTTTATCTAACGTGTATCTTTCGTATATCTATCGTATATGTATCGTGTCTGACAGCGGATGACAAGCGGACTAATAGTTTGTTTTATGCTTCATCAAAGATCATCGACAGTAGTTGCTGGATCGTTTGCTGGCGGGTAAGACCGGTTGTCTCATCGACTTGATCCATGATACGTGCACGGATGTCAGCCGCCGAGTCTCCTTGCTTGAACTCATAGAAGTACTGAGTGAAATTGATTTCGTACCCAATCTTCGTCTTGGAGTAGTCAATCCATGACTCTGGATCAATATGCGGCAGGATCTCTTTCTCAAAGTATGCCGGCACATCGGTATCAAGTGATACTCGTTCTGTACTATCGCGCTTAGACGAATCGGCAACCGGCTTTTTGGCTTTCAGTTCGATAGAGCCATCCTCTTTGCGTTTGGGTTGCTCAATGGTGAGCTGGAGGTATCCAAAGTCCTCGTTGCGGAAGATTCGGGAGAACTTATTCTCCTTGAATTCCATATAGAGACGTAGTATCTCGTCGATATTATCTTGTCGGATATCATTGCGCTTGCTGCCGAGGCTCTTGAGTGCCGGATGATAGAAAGATGCTGCATTGATGAGTTGCACTTTGCCTTTGCGTTCAGCGGTCTTGCGACGATTGAGAATCCAGATATAGGTAGCTATACCGGTGTTGTAGAAGAGATCCTTCGGCAAGGCAATGATACAATCGAGCCAATCGTTCTCGATGATCCATTTGCGGATATTACTCTCCCCGCTGTCTGCTCCTCCGGAGAAGAGCGGTGAGCCGTTGGTAACAATACCCACTTTGCCGTTTGCAGCCATGTGATGAATCATGTGTTGCATGAAGAGCAACTGCCCATCGCTGACCTTAGGAAGACCTGCGAAGAAACGACCATTAGGATCGAAGGATTCAGAGGTAACTGCGTCTTTCTCTTTCGCCCAGTTGATGCCATACGGCGGATTCGCCATGATGTAATCAAAGGTCTTGTGTGGGAAGAGGTCATTGACCAATGTGTCCCCCAAACGGATACTATCGGTATCAGCTTCAGTGATGAGCGCTTCGGACTTAGCGACCGCATAAGCTGTCTCATTGAGTTCCTGACCATAGGTGCGGATGGTCGGTTTGTCCGTCTCACGACAGACCGTATCGAGGATATATTTCTTGCCGATATTGACCATACCACCCGTACCGCACGTAGGGTCATAGATAGTACGGATGATGTCCGAGCGGCGCAGTTCACGTGCGTCAGGTTCGAACATGATAGCGGACATGAGAAGGATGGCATCACGCGGGGTGAAGTGCTCTCCGGCGGTCTCGTTGGAGTTTTCATTGGCGAGCCGGATGATCTCCTCGAAGAAGGTTCCCATCTCGTGGTTATCCACAGTTTCTACACGGAAATCATACTCGCACACCGACTGGATGAGTTGGTACAAGAGGTTATTGCGGATGAGCTTGGCGACGGTATTGTCGAAATAGAAATTCTTCAATATATCTTGCACTTCACTATTATATGAGTTGATATAAATCATGAAGTTGGTTGCGATATTGGGCGCGTCATCCAACAGGGACTTGAGCGTGAAGCGTGAGGTGTTATAGAAATGGAGTCCCCCCGCAGCTTTGCGGAGGATAGGATCCAGTTTGTCATCATTGACCTTGCCGTAGAACTTCCGATACATATCCCGGACGTTGTCGTTCACCGGTTCGAGCATGCTATCCATACGTCTGAGGACGATGAAAGGGAACATGACGTCGCCAAGCTCGTTGCGCTTGAAAACGAGGTGAAGACGGGTGTCGAGGATGGACCAAATAGCGTCCACTGTGGGTTTCTTTCCAAATTCAGTTGGTGTCATTGCCATGTGTTGTGTTGATTTTTAAAATCTGGTGCAAAGGTACTGCTTTTATGTGCAAAGATGTTGCACGGGATTATGAAAAAAGTCGATTTTTGAAATTTCTAATACTAGAATTTCCTTCGTTATCTGCATAATAATAATGATCCGGTTCGTACGAGGTCCTCCATTTTCTTAGTACGTAATTGAATGCAGATTGAGTCGATTCAACAGATTGAACAGGACATTCAGAATTCTGATGTCGCAATCCTGCCCCATATAATAACTCTCCTTGAACTGTTTGTTGGTATTCCGCCATTCCAGCAGAGCCAGAATAGAGCCTGATTGCGTTTATCCCATTTAAGAAAAACATCCTGTGATAATTGGATATAATCTGTCGATTATGCGTTAAACGATGTGTATAAGGTGCCACTTCTCCATCAATTGCAATTAATTGTGCAAAAATCGGGTAACCTTTTTTATGTGAAATAACGCTTACCCTATCCCAAAGGTGTTGCTGAAGTGTCTGAAAAATCAGCCTGTTTTTAATCTGTTTTTTGTCACAAACGATAGTCACGTGATATGTATTCTTGAACGTATTGGGCAATGCCGCAGCTAATATAAGTAAGATAGTATCTAGTCCATTATATATGATTTCATCAGAATACTCAGCATTCGGATTATTCTGCCCATCATATGCAAATAGGAATCTGTCAATGATACATAGCGAATTTGATGGGATGTTAGATTGAACCTCAAACAGATCACTCCAACCTCCCTTTACAAGTTTATCCTTGACAAACTCAAATCGCACGCATTCTTCTGTAAACACTGAGGCGTCTATATTGTCAACAGATTGACATATAACACCATACTCATCTTGTATTTGCTGTGCCTCTGCGTCCGAGATATCAAGGAAGAAAGCTGCATTGGGTTGCCGATAAACATTTGAATGTTCACGCTTGACTGCTCTGATATATCCATCTTTAGGAATAAAATTAATATTGTAAGCAGCATTCATTCCTGCGATTATAGCAGAATCAGAAAGATCATCTTCCCCTATAGTATCCGTAGACGGTGGAGTATAGCCAATCGTGTATATCTCATCCTGTCTACACAAGATACGGAACCACGCACTCTGGTCTTTGTATTCCTTTGACTGCTCCTGCAAACATACTTCGGCAAGAGCTTTTGCTGTGATGTAAATTCTAAACATTACTGCAATTCTCTTGCTTTCTTTATTACCACTACATGTTGACGACTTGCTTCATCGAAAAAGCCTTCGTCAAATTTCTTCTCAAAGAGACCACTTTCTTGATATCCCATATCATATGGTGCTCCCGTCTCAGGGAAATAGAAAACCTTGAACGGATTTTTTTCAAACTCAACTTCGCCGGTTGCGACCATAGCTTGTGATTTGCGAATCATATATTCAGAGTGAGTCTCAATTACAAAGCGGAAGCCAAATTCACGATTAACTTCTGCAAAAAGTTCTGTTAATTTACTTTGTAATTGAGGATGAATATTCTGCTCAGGTTCTTCTACAATAACGACACAACCTTCTCCACGTTTCTCGCGAATAATAGTTGCTAATTTTAGAAGGAGTATCATCATCTGAATAGATCCCATACCCATATCTGCTAAAGGCATGACCTCGCCATTCATATTGGTAATATCAATAGTGTATGCTTCACCAGATATTGGCTCAATTTCAAATCTAAGACCTATGTTCAAATACCCTTTTCCCATCCATCTTGTAATAAATCGGTATTCCTTATCTCCTTTGTTGATCCGACATTGTTTAAATTCTCTAATCACAGAAGCCATATAATCATTCTTATCCTCTATGGAAAAAAGCACTTTCTGTGAAGCAGCATGTGCTGATATGTACTCTATTGTATATTTATGACGAAGCCAAGACAATTGCAGAACCTCATTATTCACCATTTTTCCAAATGCTTTTTCTTGTTCCGTTAATTTTTGGGGCTTGTTGATGGAAAAATTTCCAGTTTCATCGGTTCCTGAAATATATATCCTTTCTTCAAATCTACCAGATATATCATACAACAATTCAGAGATTAGATTCATACGATTGGAAGTTTTATTGAGTTGTATGGGACACTTGTATTCAACATCCTCTTTCTTAAACTTCCCATCAGAAGGATCGATTATTTTCCGAAGTTGTGCAATCTGCCTCTCGACAACTTTAGCATTTGCATTAATGCGTGCCAATTGTACAGCATCTCCCTCAAATGTTTTTAGTTCAGCCAATATATTTGATCGTTGTTGTTGTAGTGCATTCATGCGGGATTGTAACTCCTCAACATCTTGCGGATTAAGTCTATCATATTCTCCTGAGAACTTCTTTAAAACAGCTGTGTTGTATTTAACTACCGCTTCCCCATTGATAAAATCAAAAGAATACTGCACATAGTTATTATTGTTTGTAAATTCTAGTTTTGCGATATTCGCGTTTGCCTGCTTGGACTCTGTATCGCCAGTTAGTACATAGCGAAAATGATAATTATCTATTTCCGCTTCTATAACCAGTTCTTTTTGCTCTGAATATGGCTTGTGCAATGCGCGGCCAAAGGTGCCAATGTGCACTTCATGTATACGATTTGCATCCAAACGGAAAGCTGGTGCATCAAAGGTTTTATCTGCATTAGTATATAAAACCCTAGCTCCTAGATTATCCAGCAAAAGCATCATCGCTTTGACAACGGTGGATTTACCTGCATTGTTTCCACCTACAAAGAAAGTAATATCCCCTAATTGAAGCGGATCTAACTTCTCAAACCTACGAAAGTTTTTAAAACCAATTGATTTCATATATGGTAATTATTTTTGTCTGTTGTTTTCAAATTCGTTGCAAAAGTACTGCCTTTGTGTGCGAAGATGTTGCTCCGGTAGCAGGGAAATGCAATTATTTATAAAATTTATTTAGCGTTTTAATGTGGTTGCGCATCATGTCGCGGACGGATTGGGGTTCGAGGACTTCGAGTTGCGAACCGAACGAGAGGAGAAGCGCAATCAATTCGTTATTGGGAATAACGTCGATAGATATGCGGAACTCCTTGTCGTAATTATGCTGCGAGGGGTGAAGCGGTTTGTTCTTTATATAAGGATAGCGGTCGGGCGCGACGCGCATGACAATATGCTCGATATGTTTGTCCTTGGGAATCGTGACACCGATAATGTCATCGAAATACTCGTCAAAATTGATGTCAGACGGTTTCTCCATGTACTCTGCAAAGAGAGGAGACACAGCCTCTATGCGGTCTAAGGCAAAATTAGTGATAGCCCGGAACTCGGTGTTCCAGCCGAAGAGGAACCATCGGTTATTGTACTGCTTGAGAAAATACGGATGCACTTCACACGTAATGGGTTTGTTGGCTTTGAAGGATTTATAGCGGATGTTGAGCACTTGTTTGTTGACGATGGCTTCAAAGAGCGGCGTAATATTCTCCAGACCTTTGAGGTCGAGGTTCTGTTCGAAGCCGATGACAGAATCGTCGCTGCCTTTGAGGTGGAAAGTGTCTTCGAGCTTGCTAAGTAGTTCTTCCATCCACTCGAAATGCGGCATACCCTTGAAGCGGTTGAGCATGAGAATAGTCTCTTTGAGTTGCTCCATCTCATCATCAGTGATGGGCATTTTCTCAATGGAAAAATTCGGGTCAGCGTAACGGTAGTAGGTTTTCTTACCGTCCTTTACGCGCTCAATGTCCGCGCGATAACCGGCATTGGACTCCATGTGGTTGAGGTCAAGGAAAATCTGGCGACGACTAACGGTCATGCGCTCGGAGAAAGCGTCAAACAAGGCTTCCGAACAGGCCTGCGCCAACTCTTCCCATCCATAGCGACCGTGCTTGGAGCGCAAGCACTTATCTATTGCCCGATAGCGAACTATTGCACCTTTGTTTTGAGCCATAAAGACATTTACTACAATTTAGTCAATTACCATTTTTTCTTTCTGCACGCATTCAGCGTGCAAAGATACAACTTTTTTCTGAGATATGCAAGGAAAATCAAAGATTTTCGATTTGGACGGCGGTTTTTTGTGTCTCGGTCTTGTCCCGGTCATCGGTCGGCGGGGACAGATGATGCTATTTTTCGATTATCTCCCAATGACCGCTGAAGTCCGCACCAACACGACGGATAATGCCTTGTGCTTGCAAATATTTAGCGATTGCGTTTTACCTTGCATACAAAATGCATGCAAAGATACGAAAAAAAACTGGATTATGCAAATTTATTTCATAAATTGCATCATTTTGACTCATTAAAACAATAAATTTCGAGATTTTTCAAAATCGGCGACAAAAGTAGTACAACAGGCTCATCCGAAGATATTGCTTGGTGGCGTCCGTGTTTCTTATTCAATAGACGAAGAAAACGATTGAGTGATAATCCGGAGGAGCAGGGATGAAAGTCTCAGCCGGACGGTTACATGCCACCAAAAGGAGCATGGAGAAGAATAAGAGTTTTTTCATATCAATAACGTTTGAGCACTTGCGTCATACAATGGGCAGCTCCGTAGCCGTCAATAAGGCTCTCCAAGGGAATCCATTCCACGGTCACTCCGGCATCCGCCAGACGCTGTTGAAGCGCTTTGCTCTGTCCTGCTACCGCCATGATATGCCGAGGTGCGATCGTGAGATAGTTATTTGCATAGTGCATCTCGTCCTCATGATCAATAGGAATGATCTCAAACCCTCGTCCGCGCATGTACTCAACAAACGGCAGGTCTTTCTGCAGCAAGCTGTACGGCTTTGTGCCGGGTTCGCGCACATAGATGTCGCAGGTGTTAAATTCCGGCTCTCCGGGTTTGGCATTCAGACGACTGCTGACCATGGTACACAGGTCGCGGTCGATGATGTTAAAATGCGTGTCAAGGTGCATCTGCATCTGCCAGCGTTTGTGGTCATGTACCACCACGATCGTGTCATGCCCGAAGGCGTCCGCGTCCATGATCTGACGGATGCCCTCTTCGTTGGTTCGCATTCCGAAGCCGATAAACGCAACCGTTCCTGCGGGAATATAATCGCCTCCTTCGAGCCGTCCGTTTCCTTCGATCCGCAGCACAGGCGTCAGCCCTAAATGCCTGTAGCACAGGTCGATGATAGAGGTTTCCGAAGCCCTTTGCGGGGAGTTCATGCGGCAGATGATGTGTCCGCGAGGCGTGGTGATACTCTGGTCACGCGTGAAATAGAGGTTCATCAAGGGTTCGTGGAGATACTCCGCCTTCACCCCGGTGTTGTTATCCTCGGGGAATAGCCGGACAACAGGGCGGAGCAAAATACAGCGTATCAGGTCCGCACGGCTCATTTGCGAGAGAACCTCCTGCCGATATGCCTCCGAAGCGGCTTTGTCTGCATCCGGCAAAGCGTTGATGTCGTACATCATTTCTTGGCTTGCCAGCATCCGTAGAGTGTCCAACGACACTTCGTTCAGGATACCGGTTACGGTATAGACCCGGATGCCGTTCGCCTCCAACAGGCGGATGTACCCACGGTGCTCTTCGGCTGCTTTCTCCACATCGAAATAGTGCTCGAACAGACCTGCCGAGGGATGAATGACCCCATCGAACAACTCCTGTCCCGGGGTATGCATCAGGATCACTCCTGCTTTATCCCACTCAGCCCGGGGGTAGTCCATTGATACTTGTTCCGGCTGAGGCTGCATCGTGCATCCAGCCATGATCATCGTGGCACAAACAAGTGCCGGTATAAAATGCTTTGTCATATAGGGTACGTTTTAAACTACAGTCTGATGAATAACGGTTTGTCAGTCAAGCGTTTTGATTACTTTCGCGGGATTTCCGGCGGCGATGGTGTTCGCGGGAATGTCGTGTGTAACGACCGAACCGGCTCCTATCGTACAATTATCGCCGATGGTGACGCCGGGCAGGATGGTTACATTACCGCCTATCCACACATCGTTGCCGATGGTGACGGGTTTTGCCCATTCCTGGCGGGTCTTGCGCTCACGCGGATCGGTACTATGACACGCGCAGTAGATATGCACACCCGGTCCAAGAAAGCAATCGTCGCCGATGGTCACATAGGCCTCATCCAGCACGGTAAAACCGAAGTTCGCAAAGAACCGTTTGCCCACACGGATATACTTGCCGTAGTCGCAGTAAAACGGCTGGTTGATGAACGTGTCTTCATCGGCTTGACCTAATATCTCGCGGATCATTTTGTTTCGCGCGGCAAAGTCCGTCGGCAACAGGTTATTGTACTGCTGACACAGCACTTTCACGCGATTGAGGTCTTCCAATAACTCCGCGTCACAGGCGTCATACACTTCGCCTGCTAACATTTTTTCCCGTTCTGTCCTCATTTTTTTCTTGGTGTATTTGGCTTTGACGATTTCATATGAATTTCGGATGAGGTCGCGTGTCAAGTCGTCCGGCGAAGTATGCGGGTCAAGACCGATCCAATGTTTTGGCGACTCGTTATAGGGGTTGCCGATGCAGTCGTATTCAGCTTTCAACTCATCTATCCGCTCAGGCTGACACTTGAGCGAGATAACCTGAAAATCATTGAGATCGAAGAAACAGAACATATGTCCGCAGACATAGAAAACCAGCACTCCCTCGCCGTTTTTGAACTTGACGAAAGGCAGTTTCTCTTCTACGTCCGAACCTAAAGAAAGGCAGTACTCGCGGATCTCTTCTACGTTCATCATAGACTTTTCTGTTAGCCACGCGGATGCTATGGCATTTGACGGTTTTTAAGGATGTTGATACAGGAGTCGAGGTTGTCGATGTCGTTGAGGCTTTTGTCCATGGGGCATTGACCTGTCTGGTCACGGTTAAGAATCATCTCCACTTCCTCGGCGGCAGAGACCTGAACGCCGGCTTTCTCCAACATCTCACGCGCAGGCTTGGAGATGATGTTGGTATAGACCTGCTTGACGCCGCCGACCGCCATAAGAGCCGCTGCCGCCTTTCCGATCATCTTGTCTGCTACCACGGCTCCTTGCAAACGTTGCGGCTCGTTCTCCAAAAGTTGGAGCAAGTCGTTTACACCATGTTGATGATATTCGGTCGTCAAGCCTGCATTGCGGACGATAAGACTGATGTGCTGCTCGTTGAGTTTGGCAAGCATGTCTTCGCCGTCAATAGAGACAAGTTGGTATTCGCGTGAGCCGAAACCGATTTGAGCGGCATGCTCAAGGATATGAATACCATGCCGCGAGTTGATACGTTCAATGAGTGCGGCAGCATCATCTCCTTCTTTCGAAGGGTAATGAAAAACGAGATCCACACAAGCCTGATCAAGCGCCACGGGGTCGAGGGAAGCGAGAATACCGATGTCGTTCATCTCGGGAGCCGCCGGATGGCTGTCGCAGTCGCAGTCCACAGAGAGGTTATTGACCACAGTGATGTAGATGATCCGTTCGCCCTGACCGAAATAGTTATGCACCGCTTGTGCAGCCGCCGCCATGGACTCCAGGAATCCGTCTTGGTTGGCTGTATGGCTCCAGCACTCGTTTACATCCTCTGTCACGCCGGCAGAGTGAATATACGCCTTGCCGGCCGCCGAAGCAACACCGATAGACTGATTCTTGAGAACACCACCGAAACCGCCCATCGCGTGACCTTTGAAATGGGCGAGGTTAATCATGAAATCGTAGTTAGCCAAATGCGAGCCGACGAGGTCATACTTGATCCACGTACTGTCCTGCACAGGGATACGCATACTGCCTTCTTCGTCCATGAGATCCACCGGCGCGATGTCCAGGAAACCGTGATCCTTAATGGTCTGCCAGTGTGCCTCAAAAGTGTTGCGCTTACCGGGATAAGCGGTGTTGCACTCCACGATAGTACCGTTGACCTGATTGACCAGTTGGCGGATGAGTGCGGGTTTGAGATAGTTGTGTCCGCCGGCTTCTCCGGTAGAGATCTTCACCGCCACACGTCCTTCTGCAGGGCGTCCGAGGGCTTCGTAGATACGGACTAAAGCGGCAGGCGAAATCTCCTGCGTCATATACACTACCGGTTTGTCATTACCGGCTGTTTGCGGTTCTGCTGTGCTATTCTTTGCACAGCCGACCAAAGTGATGAGACTCATCAATAAAGGGATTACTCGTTTCATAATTGTGTGTATTTAGTGTTGTTAAAAAGCAAATTGCAGGCCTGCCATGACGGTGGTACGAGGCATGGGGAAACCGGCGTTGATTTCGTATTCGGAACCGAGGATATTATCGGCGGTAAGAGTTAGCCATAGTTCGCGCCAGAGACGTCCTGCGGCGTGGGCTGACCAAAGGCAGAAGTTCTGTTGTTTGCCTGCATTTCCTGCGGCAGGCAGTTGGGTATAGAGACCGTGGATGTATTGGACGTTCGTACCGATACGGAAACGGTCATGGTGGTACGCGAGCGAGACGTTCAGTTTGTGCTCCGGAGCAGCGAGAATTGGTTTCGCCATGTAGAGATAGCTATAGTTAGCGCCGAGGATGAGTCCCTGCCAAACGCGGGCAGAGAACTCCGCTTCCGCTCCGGCATTCTTCAGTTCACCGGTGTTCATGTTGCGCGGCCGACCGTCCACGGGACGCGTCTCGATCATGTTCTTCGCATGCAGATAGAAGATGTTCGCGCCGAGGCGTATTCTGCCGTCCAAGAGGTATTGTCTGTACGCTATTTCGTAGTTCCAAAGGCAGACCGCTTGCAGGCTGTCGTTTGCCGGCGCGTACATGTAAAGTTCGCGGATGGTGGGGTTGCGGAAACCGCGAGAGACGACCGCTTTGAGTTGTGCGTCATGCGGCAGGAGGAAAGAGAGACCTGCTTGCGGCGCATAGTAAAAACCTGCGGCGGAATGGTTGCCCAAACGCACACCGGCATCGAGCGAGAACCACGGAAGCACTTGTTGCCGGAAGTCGATGTAACCGGCGAGTTCGTATTGGGTCTTGCGGACGATGTCTTTGGTGGAGTTGTCCGCCAAGAGGCGGTTCCAGACGTGTCCGCCGAAATGCTGGTAATCGAAGCCGAACGTGGTGTGGTTGCCTCGGAAGAGCCGGACGGTCTGGTACGCACTCACGCCGAGCATGAGATCCGTGTGGTTATATTCGCTTGTCGGCAGCGGTTCAGACGCTTTGTGACCATCGTTGATGCGGTGTCTGCCGCCGGAGTAATACGCGCGGATAGCTCCTTCCGTGCGGTCGTAGTGGTTCTCCGCAGAAAGGGTAGCCATGCCGCGGAGGATATGCTGGTGGCTGTCGAGAATAGGATCGGTCACGGTTCCTGGATTGGCGGTATTGAAATGGGCGATGTTGCCCGAGGCATTGAGCGACCAGTGGCGGTTGAAGTCATAGCCGACACGTGCAAATCCGCTGTATTGCTCGAACCCCATGTTGTCCCGATGACCGTTCGTGCGGACGTAGTTGAAGCCCACCGCTTCAGTCCATTGACCGCGGCGGAGTTGGTTGGTGATACCGGCATCGACCGATGCGTACGAACCGCCTTGGGCATGCAGTCGCGTGAGGATCGTGTCCGTTTGTGGTTGATGCGTGACGATATTGATCACACCTCCCATGGCATTGGAGCCGTAATAGAGGGATGCAGGTCCGCGGATGACCTCTACACGCTCTGCCATCGAAGTCTGGTAGTTATCGGCGATGGGATGTCCGTATAGACCTGCGTATTGCGGCAGACCGTCAATGAGGACGAGCACGTCCGTGTTGGGTTGACCGCCTATACCGCGCACTTTGATGCCGCCCGAACCGCCGGTACTCACGCCATACCCCAAGACACCACGCTGCGTGACGAACAGACCCGGTACTTGTTCGGTCAGGGTCGGCAAGATATTCGGCTGCTGTTTCTCCGTCAAAACTTCTTCGGAGACTACATTCACGGTCACGGGTAGCAGACGCGGATCGGTCGTCGTCCGTGTGCCGGTAGCTACGACTTCCTGCAAGTCCACCGTGCGCAAGGTATCAGTTGTCTCGGCTGCCCGAAGTGGCAGGAGAATCGAAGCAAAGAGTGCTATGCAGAGGATGCGGGTTTTCATTTGGGCATAACAAGGATAGATAGTTCGTATAAAAAATAGAGTGGGATAGTGACGAGCATGAGTGTGAACGCATCGCCTGTCGGGGTAATGACCGCTGCAAGGATCATGAGTGCCACAAGGGCATGCCGGCGGTATTGTTTGAGCCATGCGGCTTCGAGGATTCCCGCTTTGCCAAGCGCCCAGGCGACCATCGGCATCTCAAAGAGAAGTCCCATTACCAGCGAGAGAATGAGGAGCGTTGAGACGTACGAGTCCAAGGCAATCTGATTCACCACTTCCGGTTGCACTTGGTACGTAGCTAAGAAACGAAAGGCGAAAGGAAAAATAATCAGGTAGTTCAACGCCACGCCGCAGAGAAAAAGAATCGTGCCGAAGCTGATAACTCTTCCTGCTGCACGTTTCTCATTGGGGTACAACGCCGGCGAAAGGAAGGAATATACCTGTTGGATGAGGAACGGAAAAGCGATGACAAGTCCTGCTAACGCCGCCACCTGCATATGCGTGGTGAACTGCGCGGCTAACCGGGTGTTTATAAAGGAAATAGTTGATAGTTGAGAGTTGAAAGTTGAGAGAAGTTGAGAGTTGAAAGTTGATAAGTTTTCCAATACTCTGTACGTGATAAAATCCGGATGAGCCGGGGCAAAAAGGAATGCAAAAAGGGCGTCACGAAAACAGAAGGCAGCTACCGCGCATACTGCCCACGCTACCACGCAACGTATCAGCACGCTGCGTAGTTCGTCCAGATGATCCCAGAAACTCGGCACGAGTTTATTTATGATTTCTTAGCCCCAAGGGGCACGATTATTTGACATTTTCGTCTTTCTTCTCTTCCTCATCTCCTTCTTTCATGCCGTCTTTGAAGGACTTGACGCCTTTGCCGAGGCCGCGCATCAGTTCAGGGATTTTCTTGCCGCCGAAGAGCAGCAAAACGATCAGGGCGATGATGATGATTTCAGTTATTCCGATATGCATATGAGAAATTAAAAATTACGAATTAAAAATTAACGTTTCTTTATAGTTATGTTTAGTAACCAAAAACGCTGCAAAGTTACTACTTTTTTTTGACATATGCAAGAGAAAGGGCATTTTTTTGTGATAAAAGAAGAACTCCAGCCTGCTTCCCATCCAAGCAGGCTGGAGTTCCGATAGATCGAGTTATCAGGTTATCCGGAAATTTAATGAGATCCTATTAACGAAGGGTGAATTTCTGCGAGTGAACGCTCAAATAGTTCCATAACCGGTTTACATTCTTGAGGAAAAACATATATATGTAGTTTAAATACCATTTTATGCTCTCTGGTCCACATATCAAGATGTAAACCATGTTGGTCCTTTTGTTCATGATACCCAAGATGATTCATTATTCTGCTAACAATATTATCAGATTTACCCACATACAAAGTGTTGTCTTTAGGGAAAGCATATTTGACAATTCTCGGTGTTTGAACGGATGTATTTTCTTTTATGGTCTTTACCTCATTTTTAATAGTTTCTACCAATTCTTTCGACAGAATATCCGGCGATATGATTTCCCATCGATACAGACAAGGGAAAGCATCATATTGTTTCAACCATTCAAACATATTTTTGAAAGGGGCTGCTGTCCGCACATCAATACCGTCCGTTTGGTATGGTCGATATTGAGGGTTGAAATTTTCACTCTTAATTTCAAATGAATTTGCATCTATGATGCCGCATTTAGCGACCAATTGAAATAAAGTGCTGAAATATTCAGCATTGATTTTGAAGATTTCTTCCGGTGCTTTCATCTTATCAATTCTATTATGTCTTCTGGTGTTGGATAATTATCTGGTTTCATACCATCTGCAAATAATACTTTTGTCCCAATTAGATTAGTCGCTGGCCTGGTATCTTGAGAAATACGGTCTTTAGTTTTAGAGAAACCCGTTATTTCACATAGTTCAAATCCATTGAAATTGCTGATCGTTTTATAAGTGTAGCCCATCCAAGTAAATCCTTTAATTTTACCCATAAATGCCCAAATGTCTTTATCGAGTGTAATGATGAGTTTGGGTAAAATGATATCTTCAATAATATCTTGTGATAAAGCTATTTGTTTGGCAACATATTCAAATACTAAAGGATTGCAAATAATTTCTTTCATAGCAACGGCATGATATTCCTCTTTAAATCCGAATAAATCCATATATGCAGTTTTGCTCACAAGGTTATTCGTGTCGGATTTTAACATTTTAAATAATCTATCCCCAACATTGTCTTCAACTAAAGGGAATTGATATGTTTCTGATACTGAATTTGCTATATTTTGATTATTAAAGCCCAATATCAAAATATCCTTATGAATTTCATTCAACGATATTCGATATCCTCTTCTTAAAATTGGATGCGTATTTTGATAGAGTTCCCAAAGTGTATTGTACTTTCTTTGCATTTTGGGTAACTTCGCATCTTCTGCTGCCTTTATGCGAGCATTTTCTTCCTCTATACGCTTCTTTTCTTGCTCTTGCTTTAGTCTTTCTTCGTCTCGCATTTCTTCTTCTCTTGCCGCTTTTATGCGTTCAGCTTCTTCTAATTTCTTTTTCGCTTCTTCTTCCTGTTTTATTTTTATGTTTTCTTCTTGTATTAACCTTTCCTGCTCCTCTTTTTGTATCGCAATCTGCTCGGCTTGTATCTGTTTATAGAAATGGTTCCTTTTAATCTTATGATAAAGCATACATAATCCAAGAATGCCATATTTTATAGAAATGAGAATAAGAATAATGCCCAAACTAATAACAATGGTTGGAAAAATAAGATCTTTGAAATCTCCACCTTTTTCAATCCAAGCCATCAATGCACCGAAAGCAAACACAAGTCCTAAACTTCCAAATGCCCATAAAAATTTACTAGTGTCTTCGGAAAAACTACCTCTCCTTATTGAAAAAATTTTACGCCATTTAGCTAAAAGATATTGCCAAGTAATATAGTTAAGTCGTGAATTCATAGGATCGATATACTCCAATAATCCAACTCCTTGCTCCAATTTTGCCAATACCGCATATGTATATTTTGTGCGGACTTTCTCTTCGTCACTACGGGCCTTAAATGAATTGGTTTTAACTTGCACTATTAGATCCATCAAATGCCTAACTAATTCATTGGGATTATCCGAAAACTCTGCTCCAATTACCGCATCCACATTACGTAATACAGCAGCATCCACAGAATTTATATAATGTTCATTCGCTATGCGTGCGCGATTCGACTCTCGTGCTCTCACCGCATCAGCACGAGCATCTTGAATGATATGACGACGAGCATCAGCTCCTTTATCTCCGAATATAGAATACCCTGCCCAGTTACCAGCTATGTGTCCAAATCGCCTTTCGGCAGAATCTAAGATCTTTCCCATAAGAATAATTGTTGTATAAATAAATATTAAAAAGTGTGAACAATCTGTTCATAGTGGTATATTCGGGCTTCGACTCCCATGGTTTCCAATATATGCAGAAAGTCCACACTCATAGTGTGAACATTCGCTATATCAGGAAAACCATTACAATGTGTCGAAGATTGAATATATCCTTAATAAAGCAAATGCTTATTTATATATGTTGTTTGTCTGTTGTTTTATGCCATAGGCTGATGGTTAATTCGTTAATATATTCATATTGATTTGACATTATAAGTCTATTCATTCCTTCTTATATGTTGCCATTAGATGCTTTTTTAATGACATTCGCAAAGAAATCCTCCTTGCTCATGAGTTGCGGACGGACGGTTTTCTTAATGCCTTGCGAGAGACGCTTGGCGCGAATGGTCAAGGTGTTGGTTCTTGTTGTACGCGGTTTCTCGCGTTCAAGAAGCACTGTGCTGTTGTTGATTAGTTGCATCTTATATCACCTTTGCGGTGGTGAGTTCGTTTTGAAGGAAGGAATAGACGTAGCCGGGACTTTGGTAGTACAAGCCTGTAGAGTTGTCCTGTAAGCGTTCAAATGTCTCCGACGTATAAAGGACATCAATTGCTTGCTGTGGATCATAGTGGTAATCATCAACAAGAAAACCTGCCAACTCCGTACTGAGATCATCCTTCATTAGTTGTATTTGCTCTTTTGTTAAAGCCATATTAGATTCTTTTTAGACATTTTAATGCGCGTTCGGTCCCAAAGAAATACTGAAAAGTAATACCCTTCGGATAGCGTAATTCTGTTAGTAGTCTCTCCAACGAAATAACGCCTCCTTCGTATCGGCGTAACTGATACGTCACGCCATCATCGGCTATCGGGCCATAGACGATGTCGTAGTCATGTACAGGTTGCTTGCGGTCATAACTGCGATTAGCAATAATGAAATTTACCCATTCTTCGCTATAATCATCAAAAATCTTCACCTTCAGTTCGCCGGAAGTCATGACTGACTCATCGAACAGGAAAGTAGAGACGTACACGCTGCCTTGTTTTATCTGGCTTAGCTTCTGCTCACCCATTCCAACTGCCTGCTTGCGGTCGGCAGATAGATAGAAACCACGTCCAAAATCCTTGTAGGGCTTGGAGTGCTTTAGGTCTGGCACATTCACCGGCACATTGGAACCATGGTATAGTTTCATCTCAAACCTCCTCCGTTATGTGCGCACACTTGTGCCAGAGCCTCAACCGCGTCAGGGAATGATTGCGTGTGAAGAACGGCATAGTGCTGCTGCAAATGCTCCATTCCTTTATAACGCTTCATGTACGCATACGCTTGACGCGGTTCCACACCAAAATGGTTCGCAAACTCACTTACAAGTGCGATTGTATAACCGATAATATTTCTCTCTTCACGAGCCATATTCATTAAGCTTTGCAACTTTCGGCTGCAAAGTTACTACTTTTTTCTGACATATGCAAGAGTTAGGGTGGAAAAACTACAATTTTTGTTTCAATTGGTCCACAAAGCGGTCGATACGCTGCATCTCGGCGGGGATGTTAATACGTTGCGGGCAATGAGAGACACAATGGTTACAGCCGATACAGTGGTCCGCCTGACGAAGCCTCGGAACAGAGCGGTCATAGCCCACGAGGAACGCCCGGCGATTGCGTTTGAACTCGTTCTCGGGGTCATCGGCAGTCGGCATCGTTCCCTCGGCGATGCACTTGTTGTAATGTGCAAAAATACCCGGTATGTTCAAGCCGTACGGGCAAGGCATGCAGTAGTTGCAGGCGGTGCAAGGAATGGCTTTGAGTTCGTATATATCCTTGGCGAGCGCTAAGATCCATTGCTCTTCGTCTTCGCTCAGGGGAATCAGCGGCGAATAGGTGGCGATGTTCTCTTTGAGGTGCTCCAGATAGGTCATTCCGCTCAGGACGCTCAGTACACCTTTGAGCGATCCGGCAAAACGGAATGCCCATGCTGCGGGCGAATAACGATGGTCTTTTTCGTGCATCTTCGCCACAATAGGATCAGGCTGTTTCGCCAGCCGTCCGCCCAACAGCGGCTCCATGATCACCGCCGGAATACCGCGTTTCTCCAGTTCGGCGTACAGGTAGTCGGCATCGGAGTTGCGCGGATTGATCTCGTTGGCATAGTGCCAATCGAGGTAATTGAGTTCAATCTGCACGAAGTCCCAATGGTACTTGCCTTCGTCGTGCCACTGAAGGAGGGTGTCAAAGTCCTTCACATTGCCGTGGTACGAGAAACCGAGATTGCGGATGCGCCCTTTCTCTTTCTGCTCCACGAGCCAATCGAGAATGCCGTTTTCCATGTATCGTCCGTTGAAGGTCTCCATCGCGTTTTTGCCACCTCCGCTCATGCCGATGCCGTGCAGCAGCAGGTAGTCGATGTAGTCCGTTTGCAGGTAGTTGAGCGAGCGTTCGAACATCGCTATCGACTCATGGCGCGACCAGGTGTCCGGCGAGAAATTGGACAGCTTGGTAGAGATGAAATAGCTGTTTCGCGGATGACGCGCCAGCGCTATTCCTGTGCTTTGCTCCGACAGACCCTGGCAATACGCCGGCGAAGTGTCAAAATAATTGACGCCATGCTCAAGGGCATAATCGACCATCTCATTGACCGCCTCTTGGTCGATCGGGCTGTCTGGGTTCTCACGCGCCGTTCCTCCTGCCTCTACCGGCAGACGCATCATTCCGAAACCCAAGAGAGACACCTGATCACCGGTGTTGGGGTTCGTGCGATAAGTCATAGAAGCCCCCTCCAACTCCCCCTCAAGGGGGAGAGACGGTTTCGTGTCCGTTTTCTTGCAGGCTGTCGCTAAAACCGAAGTGGCGGCTACGGCTGCTGCACTATGTTTGATAAATTCACGTCTGTTCATAATGGGATTGACGATTGGACGATTTACGATTTACGATTTATTGACGATTGAATTTTATTGACGATTATCAATTGATTTGGTGCATTTTGTTTCCTTCCACGTAGATGGCACTAAAGGGTCGCGCGGGGCATAAGTTCTCGCATTTGCCGCAACCGATACATTTTTCGGTATTGACCACGGGCACTTCGACTTGTGCGCCGTTGATCTCGCGCGCCACCATCTGAATCGCCTCTGCGGGACAATGCCGCGCACATGCGCCACAATGGTCGCCGTTGGTCACGGGGATGCAGTTCCGCTCGATCCACACGGCATGCCCGATATGAATAGCGGTCTTCTCCTCTTTGGTGATCGCGCGGATAGCACCCGTGGGGCACACCTGCGAGCAGCGCGTACACTCCGGACGGCAGTAACCGCGTTCGAAAGACATCTCCGGCTGCATCAGTTTCAGCGGGTCAGTACTCGGTCGCAGCACATTGTTCGGACACGCGCTGACGCATAACTGACACGCCGTGCAATGCCGGTTCATGTTGTATGCCGAGATCGAACCCGGCGGCGTAACAGGTGTCTCGCGTTGGGGCACGAGTTTGTCTTCTATCACCGCCATTCCGCCATCTACTTTGATCTTCGCTTGCGCCATCGCTGCTGCTCCGGTAGCCAGTAACGCTCCGGTCACAAAAGCACGGCGCGAAGCATCGGGCTTGGTATTGGTAATCGGTGATTTGAAGATTTGAAGATTTGAAGATTTTAGCGGTCTATAGTGCAGCGCATCGTGTTTGCATTTGTCAATACAATCGCCGCAAGCCACGCATCGCGAGGCATCTACGGTTCCTGCTTTGAAATCAATCGCCGACGTCTTGCAGTTCTTTTCGCATAGCGAGCAGTTCTTGCATTTCTCCTTATTGAGTTGCACGCGCATGAGCGAGAAGCGGCTGAAGAAACTGAGTATCGTGCCGACCGGACAGATGGTGTTGCAATACGTGCGGCCGTTACGCCATGCCAGGAAGCCCAAAACAACAATCGTCAGAAGCGCCACCACAAACGTGGTCACACTCCGCATCCATATCTGCACTTCGCTGAAGACATAACTGTCATGCCCGCTCTCTATCGTCGCCAAACCGTTGTTCAGCAGGTCATACAGCGGACGGAAAAGCGAATTGACTACTCGTCCGTAAGCCGAATAAGGTGCTAACAGCGTCGTCACCGGCGCAAAACCAACGATGAGACAGATGATAAACACCGCCAACACGCCATAACGCAACCATTTCTTCTCCGGCGAATGGTGATAGCGGTTCTTCTTCGCTTTCTTGCCCATCCAGCCGAACAGATCCTGCATCACCCCCAAAGGGCAGATGACCGAACAATAGATGCGGCCGAACAGCAACGTCAGCGCAATCAGCCCTAACAAAACGCCGTAATCCAATGCCAGCAAAGCCGGCAGGAACTGAATCTTCGCTATCCACGCAATATGTTGGCTGATGCCCCAACTGACTCCGAGAAAGAGCAGATTGATCAGCACAAAGCAGATGACAGCAAGGCTTATTCGAATTTTTCGTAACATATATGTAAGTCGTTTTCGGGTGCAAAGGTACAAAAAAAATCCCACATACACAAGAGTTTGCGGGATTTTTGCTGATTTTATGGGTTGTCTGCATCAAAAAATGGCGGAGACCCCAGGAATTAATATGCGGATTTCTTTGCGGCCTTCATGGTAACGTGACCTTCGCCTGAGATCTCAACGCTCATCATGTCGCCATCGCATACCACATGATCATCCACCCAAGTAAGCGTGTCTTTCGCCAAAGTAGCCGTGTTGTTGCTGATGGTCATTAGCGCCTCAAACGTTTGTCCCTTAGCAACGTAGCTGTCTTCCACAAACTCAAGTTGATTGCCTTTTACTACTGCTTTGAACGGATCAACTCTGTTGCCGAAAGCACCCGAGATCAGGACCGAGTCCTGTTTGCTCAACTTCTCAATTTTGATGATTCCTTCGGACTTCAGCGGCAATACGGGGTTTAACCCGGGCACAAAACTGGAGAATTCCATCTCGCCATCCGTTACATAGGAGTATGTCCCGACAAAAGCATCACGTGAGTCCACGTCTGAACTCTTCTTGTTACATCCTGCGAATACGAACATGATCGCAAGCAACGCAAAAACATAATTTCTCATCTTTTTCATTTTTTTGGTTATTTTAATGTTGATTGTGAAATTTTGTGCAAAAGTACAAAAAAAATCCCATATGTGCAAGTTTTTTATTAAAAAATTTTCCATTTATAGGATTTTCGGACGCAAAAAAGAGCACTCGCTCTTGGAGTGCTCCGGTTTTGCAACACATGCCTCGTTATGAGATGGCGATTTGGCGTCCGGTCTTGCCTTCTTCGCGTTGGATCTTCGGCAGGTCGATGGTCAGAATACCATCTTCGACTTTCGCGGCGATCTTCGCTTCATCCACATTGTCCGGCAAGGTGTACTTTTGCTCGAAGTTGGTGTACGCAAACTCGCGTCTCAGGTAGTGCGAATGTTTGTCTTCTTCCTTATGCTCGAACTTGTTCTCGATGGCGACGCACAAGTTGTGATCCTCATCGACGTGTACCCGGCAGTACTCTTTCTTAACGCCCGGAGCAGCCAACTCCACTACATAGCCGTGCTCGTTCTCTTTGACGTTAACTGAAGGCGCCACATTGCTTGCCGTGTTCAGCATGTCATTGTTCAAAAACTCATCAAATACGGTCGGGAACCATCCGTTTGCCGGCAGCCAACTGTTTCTACGATACATTGCAGGTTTCATATTCAATCCTCCTAATTTAGTTAAACGATGTTTAACGTAGTTTGCGTAGTTTACGTTGTTGGCGTAGTATGCGTAGTTGCGTTTCACCCTAATAGTGGCAATAAACGTGCCAAGCCCAAAATCTCTGCCAATTTGTCCACTTTCATGCCATTTTGTCCACTTCCTGCAAATATGTCATGTGAAAATCGGATCACTCCCAATACTTATCCTTCCACTACCATCGTGTTGTCGTCGTTGATCTGTCGGATAGTGGCGAGTGCGTGATAAGGGATGCCGTGATCCCGAAGGAACTGACCGCCTTTCGCGAAACCTTTCTCCACAAGAAAACCCATTCCTGCTATCTGTGCGCCGGATTGCCGGCAGAGATGGATGATGGAACCGGAAGCGTGGCCGTCCGCCAGAAAATCATCAATGAAGAGGATGCGGTCCTTGTCGGTCAGGAACGCACGGTCAATACAAACCGTCTTTTGATCGCCGCGTGTGAAAGACCACACCCACGATTCCCAGGATTTATCCACCGTCTTCGGGATGCTCTTCTTGACAAACACCACCGGCAGGTGCATAATATAACCTAAAAGGATCGCCGGCGCGATACCGGACGCTTCAATGGTGACGATCTTATTGATGTCCTGGCCGGCAAACAAGCGCGCGAACTCCTGCGCACAGTGCATCATTAGTTCCGGGTCTAATTGGTGATTCAGAAAACTACTGACCAGCACTATGTTTCCCTCTTTCTTCGCTTTCCCCTCTTTCAAAATTCGTTGTTTTAGTTCTTCCATAATGTTTTATTTTTAGTGTTCAAAGAGCCGCAAAAGGAACATTTCGCGAATCTCTTCGACGTTCATAAATGCAACTTTGTTGTTTGAGAGTGCAAAGGTACAAAAAAAATCCCACATGTGCAAGGGTTTGAGGGATTTTTAGTTGTTTATTGCTGTTTTTTGGCGAAGGAGGGCTTGGATGAAGGTGTCGAGTTTGGAGTACTGCTTCCGGTAGAGTTTGGATGCGCCGGGATGCAGTTTTTTCTCGAAAGGAGCTTCCGGGTCGGGTTTCTTGAACTGAGCATAGAAACGGGTACGATAGTTCTCCAACCGGAGGCGGAGTTCGGTTATATGCGCGCGTTCTTCGGGTGTCATTGCGGCAAGTTCTTCGTCAGTGTAACGCTCGGAACGGATGATTTCGGTCGTCATCCGGCTGACTTCTCCGAAAGAGCGCATGTTGGCAAGTTCGGCGCCTTGAGCGGGTGTTTTGTCGAAATCGCGCGGATAGGCTATTTTGTAAGACTCCTGGACACCGACTTTGAGAACCGCGCCGTTGGGTGCTCGGTACTTCTTTTGGCGCATGATAATTCCGCTATTTTTCTCAAATTCTCCGTGCATTTCTGCCACGGGTGCATGGAATTTAACTTTTGTCATAGAATGGCACAGTTTTTGTGGTATATTTTATAGGATTTCAAGATTTCTAACTCTAGTTAGGATTTCGAGTATCCGTCATGTTTTTCTTCCGCTTACGTTATAGGAACAACAGGCTAATGACGCGGTAACCACCCGGTTATCACGCGCTAATCACGCGCTTTTGGATGCTTTTAACCCTTATAAAACCTCGATTTTAGGTCGAGGCGGTTGCGGGGCGAGGCGGTCTGTTGTAGGACATTGGAATGTACGGCCACAAGCGGTTGCTCCAAACGGGAAAAAGAACACTATCTAAATTCGGTGCAAAGATACTACTTTTTTTTGATATATGCAAATTTTGTGGGATAGAAAAGTAAGGAAAATGGGATTTTTGTGAAAATCGTCGGATAACATCCGACGTAATGGACATAGAAAAAGCGGAGCTTTGTTCCGTGTCAGAGACGTAATACAAATCGCGCATCAATGCACGATGCAGGAACGCGAGAAACAGCCGGCATCAAATGCAGGGGAAAAGAAGAAAGAAATCGTTACCACGTGCTCACGTGATTAGGTGATCACGAAGGTGTCGGATGTTATCCGACGAAATAGACGAAGAAAAAACGCGGCACTAAAGTACCGCGAACGAGACGAAGAAAAAGCCAGCCTGCTCTGTGGTGGAGCAGACTGGAGTTCCGATAGATCGAGTTATCGGGTTATCGAGAAAGCGAGAGGGGGATTTTATTTAATTTCAATTATTGCTACCGTTTTGTAATCTCCCGATTTTGCTTCATATTTATAGATGCCTGTTTGTCTAAATTTTTTCCCTGCTGGTCTCCTAATTATTTCATCGTCACAATAATACTTACCTTCATTATTACGTAGTAAATATATTGAGCCCAAATACCAATCGTCGTAACTATCATTGTCTTGTCCACGTACTAGTGCGGCATTGTCGCCAACCACTTGCATCACCTTAACAGATGATTCGTTTATCACTTGTCCGGGCTGGTCAAAATTAGTGACACCAGAAAGCCCATCGTTACTGCCATATGCGTAGAAATACGCAAAAAGGAATGTTAGTATAACTCCCGTTACAACTCCTCCTAAAAATAAGCCCCAATTTTTCATTTTATTATTTGTTTTAATTGTTATTTTTTCGGTGTAAAAATCACTCCTAACGCACTATATATAGCTTGCAATATGTCTGCTGTTTCGTCCTCTCCGCAACCTTCACCTTCGCAAGTGGCTATGAGTTCATGTGTCTTTGCATCCCTAAATTGGATCATTACACAACTTGCATATGAGAATAAAGATAACTGCCTTCTTCCCGTATAGCCATAAGAAACAATCATTGTGTTTTCTGCCAAATTAGGATCGACGTTTGGTAAAGTGGTGTAGCCTTTCTTCATTAGATAACCGCTTATAACTTCAGACGGATTTACCGTTTTTGTGCTTCCTCCATACACCCCATACTGATTGCCATATACACCAGAACTGGACGTTACCCCACTTGTAGGAATAACATATACGTAGTTATATTTATATACATTTCCTTTAACATCAGCTGTTGGCACATTTAGCACACTACATCCTGTTAATATACAGGCAGTTGCCATAACAAATAAAAATTGTTTCATGGTTGTTATTGTATTATATTTATCTCATTTTTCCAGGCTTAATTGCCTCGTCAATACTCCTGCCTAAATCTTTTATTAGCCCTTTTCTATCCATGCATAAAGCACAGAATATAGATTCTTTGGTATAATTCCGAAGACGGTATCTATTTAATTGCACTTGATTGCATGTTAGAAACTGCATTGCGCTCACAAAGAATCTTTGCTCAATTTCTCCACGCTCATGTATTCGACTTCTATAAAACGTGATATAATCATACAAGAAATTGTGCGTTTGGTTATTAAGTTTGAAGCCTTGTACATAGAAATAGAAGCAAATGAAAGTAAGTTTATTTAATAGTTTGGCATCCAATGAATGTTCCTCTATAAAGCGAATAACATTGCTTTGTTGATTCAGTTTTCTTGCTTCACTTATATAGAATTGTTCGTCCTTTTCCCCAATAGGATTATTTATCCATTGCCGATTTTCTGTTTTATTAAGGAGAAAGTCTGTAAGTGTTTCTTCGTCTATAACCTCCGCCTCTTGAAATAGTTGACTTACATCTATTTCCACACAAGCGATACCTCTTTCCTTAATCTTTTTAGCCTTTTCTTCATCAACGGCATGTGTGTTCAATATCTCAATCCAAAGTGTTTGCTTATTGCCAACATCATCAATATAAGTACATAAGCAATCCGGCTGTAAGTCATCTTGAGCGATTTCTAACTCTACACTTTCAAATGTTTGTTGCTTTGCATTATGAGTGAGATATTGGCCCGTCCACACTGGGATGGCAACCATTTTCCTATTCGCTATAATAGCTTTAGAAAGCAAATGTAACTGGCTTTCCCATGCACCCTTACATTCCGCAACTGAATAATGACGGAAGTGGTGTTGCCTAATCTTTCCTTTGCAGGCTTCTAATGCGCCACCGCAATTACCGCACACACAATTACATGCCAAGCCACTCTCAACATCTTTGATATTTCGAGTTTCGCCTGTAGTTTTATCCTTGGCATATGTAATTAAGTGCTGCATATTTCTATTATACTATTGGTTTTGTGTATTTGCATTTAGGATAATTGCTACATCCGTAAAATACTCCGTATTTACCTTGACGTTTTACTAACTTTCCTCCGCAACTTGGGCATCTTCCGTTGGAAATGGCTTCTTCTTGTCTTTGTTGGTAGTTGTTCTTGTTTTGTTGCGCGCGAATTGAATGCTGTGCACGCACATTCTCATCTGTAATATTGTTTGCGACAAGGCTTTCATATATCTTTTGAGCTTGTTCTAAACTCATTATAGGCTCTTTATAGGAGCGTATCAGTCTGCGTACTTGTGATGAGTATATGACATGGGTATGCTCGGCTGCAACATGTAATTCCCCATTAGTAGAAAAGGCAATAATAGGTATATACGTTACTCTGTCACCAATAATTCGGGAAAGTGCTTTGATGTGAGCTTCATTTTGGAGAATGGGATTGTCAAACTCCAACTCATTGCTATGCTCTACACCATAATACCATGCTTTCCAATATCTTTTCCATTTTGGAGCATATTCACTTCCGTATATATGACCTGAGATATTCTTTGTCTCAATAACAAACACACCATATTTACTTACAACTACATGATCAATTTGCGAGGTATGGCCATTTCCCCTGTTGATCATTAGGTCGTTTATTACGAGATATTCGTCAGGTAACCAACCAAGCCGCCATCTGACAGCTCGTTCCCCTCTGCGTCCTGCTCCGGATTCTCCAGTTACACGCTTTGCAATCAAAACGCCCAACTTTATTAGCGAGAATATGCCTCCACCTCGTCTCACTTATTTGTGCTTTAATATAAATAGTGGCTCACTTGTCGCAGTAGAAGGGCATCGCCAAACGCCCAAGAAACACACAAGCAAACCACTAAACTGGTTTCTCTGTGTTTCTTATATTCAAACTGCTTTGAATTTGGCGATTTCTCTACTGCGTGAATATCAACATGTCTGCGCAACGCTTTGCGCTTTTAAAATCGAGTGCAAAGATACTACTTTTTTTTGACATATGCAAATTTTTAGGGGAGAAATATGCCGGAATAGGCAGATTTAGGCAGGAATAGGTAGATTTAGGGTTTTCCGGGAAATCGACAGATCGAGTTATCGGGGTATCGACAGGAGAAATCCGAAGGGAGAAATCCGCTCGCGGAACTCGCGGACACAGGACACCAAGGATGGTTATTCGGCAACGGAGATGCCGAACACAGGACACCGTGGGCAGATGTCGGCAGAGCCGATGTCGGGATCAAATCCCGACGAAATGGACGGAGAAGGAGCGGCGTTTGCCAAACGCCGGCAACTGCCAAGAAGAAAAAGCCAGATGGCTTCCAGAATTGGTTGCACGTTCACAATGCCTGTTGGTGAATCGGTCAGCATGATCCAGTCGCGATGCTTGGTCAGGCGAACAAACGTGACAGAATAATGGCATACCGTAGGTAGAGCTATGTAAAAGCGACTCACATCGCTGTGAGCCGCTGATTGAGAATGTGTTTTTACGCCAACGGCGGAAAAGCAGACCACTCAAAATACTGTTCGCGCTCGGCAATCCACCAGCGACCGTCGATCTTCACGTACTTGTCAAAATAGCGTACGGCATGCATGGTCAGTTTGTCCTTGCCTTCTGCTTCGTTGACAAGCGTTGCCAGCGCATAGCATGTGCCGGTGGCGTGGGTGTCATCTTCGAAGGTAACATTCTGCTGACCGTTCATGTGAAACGACACTTTGGCAGCTCCGAACGCTTTGTATTGGCGGATCATGTCCTGTACGTCACGCGCCTGCATACCTAACTTACCGCCGAAATAAACATTCAGTTTAATGTCTGGACGGAAAATGTCCACATAGCAGTCCTGGTTGTTTTTGTCGGATTCGGTTGCATAGAAGTCTACTAACGCCTTCAACTCCATGCGGTCTTCAATATGGTCAATCATTGTATGGGGAATTTATAGGTTCTTTCGTAAATATCCATATTCTTATTGGTTTAATTTATCCGTGTATCGTTTTGAGCCAGTTCTCTACTTTTGCTTTGTTGGTACGCACTTCGTGACCATAGATGGAGAAGCCTTTCTGCACGGAGGCGTTCGGGTACGCGCGGCGGACATCGTTGACGCATGAGCCGAGACCGCTACCTTCGTGGGTGGTGAAAGGATAGATCGTTTTGCCGTTCAGGTCATAGCGGTCGAAGAACGTGAACATCACCTGCGGATATGTTCCCCACCAGATCGGACCACCGATGAAAACGGTGTCATACTGACTGAAATCCACTTCCGGCACGAGTTCGAAATCCGGACGCTCGTCGTTGTTCTGCTCATCTTGCGCAAGGTTAGTCAGCGGCGTATAAGCCATACCGTCGTACTTGTGCGTCACAATCTCGGCTTGGTCGGCGCCAATAAGCTCGGAGATGTAATCGGCAACAATCTTGGTATTGCCCACTTTGATGTTTCCTACTGAGTAGTTCTCTCCGGCATGGGAGAAAAAAACTACGATTGCTTTGTGATTACTCATTGTTGTTTTGTTGTTTTGTGCGCTGCAGCTGATGCATACCGCCATCGCCGCCAGCAAGGTTAAAAATTTATGTTTCATATTCATTGTGTTTCAAAATCGAGTGCAAAATTACTGCTTTTTTACGAGGTGAACAAATTATAACTACGGCATTTTTTGCACATTTTACTTGCATATGTCGAAAAAAAGTAGTACCTTTGCAGGCTGAAATACATTCTCAACTATGTTGAACGTCATTGTAAGTCATACTTTTGAAACGGAGCAGCAAGCGCAGATGCTGGGGTATCTGACGCACGCCTTGTGTCTGGGCGGAGAAGCGGAAGTGGAGTTGATCGGCAGAAAGTACCGGCTCCATCGAGGCGATAGTTTTATCCTGCGCAAGAGTGAACAAGGCGAATTGATTAGCAAAACCGAAGATTTCGAGATACTGAATGTGTTTGCTGTGACCGAGTTTACCGAACTCGCTACGCCGATGAGTAATTATGGCATGCGTGGCGGGATGTTGCTTTTCCAGAACCCCGTAATGCCGCTGAACGAAGAGCAGACCGAAAGGTTGAGACGAAGCATGGTGTATATCGAGGAATGCCTTGCTATGACCGGTCACCTCTTCTATCGGGATATGTTGCTCAACGCCGTGCAGCGGATGATTATTGACTTCTTCGATTTCCATGCAGCGCTTTATGGCAACGAGACGGTCACCACACCTGCGGCAATATTGATGGAAGGTTTTCTAAGGCTTTTGGAGCAAGGCGAGTTCCGCGAACACCGCGATTTGGCTTATTATGCCGACCGCCTCTGCGTGACGAGCAAGTACCTCTCCGAGACTGTAAAGAAATACAGCGGCTATCCGGCGAACCACTGGATAAACCGCTATACGGCATTGGATATCTCGCGCCTGCTGCGTAATCCCAATGTGACGATTCAGGAACTGACGGACATGTTCGGTTTCTCGTCCGTCGGTCATCTCAACCGCTATGTCAAGAACCAATTAGGGGTCAGTCCTAACGAGGTAAGGAAATAGCAGTAAATCTATCCCGCGTTAGGGATTGGAAGGGCTATGGTATTATCTTAATCACTTTCGCAGGGACACCACCGACAATGGCATTGGCAGGCACATCTTTGGTCACAACGGCTCCGGCGGCAACGATGGCGTTCTCGCCGATGGTGACGCCTTGCAGGACGGTAACATTCGCACCGAGCCACACTTTCTTGCCGATATGAATCGGTTTGGCAATCATACCTGCCCGTTGCGCCGGGTCGGGGATGTGATTGAGCGTGCATAGCGTGGCGTTATGACCGATAAGGGCATCGTCGTCGATGAAGATACCACCTTGGTCCTGGAACTTACAGCCCATGTTGATGAACACCCGTTCGCCGACATGTGTGTTCTTACCGCAATCGGTATAGAACGGAGGGAACATACCAAACGACTCCGGCACGTCTATTGCCCATAACTCGCTCAACAATCGTCGCAGCTCTTCGGGTGTGTGGTACGAACCGTTGATCTCGGCGGTAATACGCAGGGCTTCCTGCGAGTATTTATGAAACTCCATATGCAAGTCCGAGCCGCCTATTATCGGCTCACCGGTTGCCATCTGTTTACGAAATTGCTCTATTGTCATACTCATTTCTTTTAATGTCCTCTAACGAACGTGTCTTAGCGTTCGAAGAGGCGCAAAAGGAACATTTTCTTCCTGCCTGCTTCGCCGGAATAGGGATGTTCGCGGAGCGGGAGGTTGAAATGCGTGCTACCTTTGAGGACGGTCTGCGGGTGTGTGAACTCACGGAACCCCCATTCGCCGTGGTATGCTCCCATGCCGGAGTGGCCTGTTCCGTTGAACGGAACGCCTTTGACCATCATATGGATGCATACCTCGTTGATGCAGCCTCCGCCGAATTGCTGTGTTTGCATGACGCGGTTTGCCCAGCGCATATTCTTCGTGAAGAGGTACATAGCTAACGGGTGTTCGCGGTCGGCTATCACCTCCATCAGTTCATCCACTTCCGCGTCCTTGAACGGTACGATCGGCAACAGCGGACAGAAGAGTTCATGCTGCACGATATGTTCGTTAATGTCCACAGGGTAAATCATCGTCGGGGCGTACTTGCGCGTCGCCGGGTCTCCGTTGCCGCCGAACACGATGCGCTCGCGGTACTCGTCAGCCAACTTAGCGCACTTGTCGTACGCCGCGTCGGTAATCAGTTTCGGGTATTCAGGATTCGTCTCGGCATGTTCGCCTATTTGCGCAACAAAGGCTTTTTTCAACTCCTCCAAGAACGCTTCTGCCACCTCTTCGGCAACGGCTATCTGATTGATATTGATACATATCTGTCCGGCGTTTGTCAGTTTGAAGAACGCAATCTTGCGGGCTGCGTCTTTGAGGTCGGCATCGGCTCTAACGACACACCAGTTGCCTGTCTCGCCGCCTAATTCCAATGCAACAGGCGTGAGGTTCTTCGCTGCCTCTGCCAGCACGTGCTTACCCACAGCCGGCGAACCGGTGTAGAAAATCTTGTCGAAGCGCTGTGCCAGACAGATGTCCGCCACGTCGTGACCGCCGTCGATCAGCGTTATGTACTCCGGCGGGAATACCTCTGCAAAGAAGCGTTTGAGAACCGCCGTGCAGGCAGCGGACTTGGAACTGGACTTGACGACCACCGTATTACCGCCGCACATCGCTGCGGCTACCACGCCGATGGTAAGTAAAATCGGGAAATTGAACGGACTGATGACCAGCGAGACGCCATAAGGCATCTTATAGACCTTGGTCACAATACTCGGGAAACACATCAGTCCGCTGAAATGCCATTCGGGGCGAGACCAACGGCGCAAACCGCTGATCATCTCGTTGATCTCCACAATAATCGGTCCGACGTCGCAGAGGTATGCCTCCACTTCGCTGCGACCCAAGTCTTCCGCGAGTGCCGCCGCAAACTCGTCCGCATGGGCAATCACCGCCGCTTTGAGGCGTTTGAGTTGCTGAATACGCCACTTAACGGGCAAAGTCTGCCCTGTGCGGAAAAAACGCCGCTGAGCCGCTACTATCTCGCGAATCTCATCTTCGGAATTTGGATTTTGTAATTTGTAATTCGTAATTTCCTCAAGCACCGCCTTGATATCCTTTTCGCTCAACGTCACGGGAGCCGAGTAATTGATCGAATCGGCGGCAATCATAGGAATGAGTTGTTCGTGGTCGCAGGTGCGCACAGGCGAAGGAATCTGGTCCATGCCGCAAGTGTGCATCAGTTCGCGAACGGCTTGCAGGAAATCCGGCACGCCGCAGTACTTCGCAATCCGTTCGTATTTGGTCTGACATGCCTCTTTCTGGAACTTGAGTACCGGCATCAGCATGAGCGAAATAGCCTGACCATGAGGCATGTGGTATTTGGCGCCTATGCTGTGCGCGAAAGCGTGTACATATCCGGCTAACTGCGTGTTGATGGCGTTACCGCCATACATCGCCGCACGACACATCGCCAGACGCGCTTCGTTGTTCTCCGGCTCACGCAACACAGCCGGCAGGTTCGCAAAGATCAGTTTGATGCCCTCCAACGACATCTGCATATCTTCTTCATCAACATCCGTATCGCTGATAGCGCCCTCGATGCAATGACTGAGAGCATCTATGCCGCAGGCCGTTGTAACGGATTGCGGGGCATGGATGGTCAGTTCGCTGTCGTGGATCACATGCGTCACGTTGAGCCCGATAAGCACGGTGGAACTCTTAGTGCCTTGGTCGTTCGTCACCACGGCTCCAACGGTCAGTTCGGCGCCTGTTCCGGCAGTGGAAGGAACCATAATCAGCGGCAGTGTGCTTCCGGGAACCGGCAGGAACTTCAGCAGCAAGGCTTTTACGGGCAGATGAGGCATCTTCACACCCGCGGCAATCATCTTGCAGCTGTCCATCACACTGCCGCCCCCAAGGGCGATGATGCACTCCGCATGGTTGTCTATCGCTATCAGGCGACCCGCCTCAATGATGGCTATGTTCGGCTCTGTATGGATGTCATCATAGACGGAATAGCTTACTTGAGCTGCATCCAACGAATCGGTAATCGCTTTCGCATAGCCCAAATCGCTCAGCGTGCGGTCTGTGACCAACAGCACATGTTTGTATCCGGCTTTACTGCATATCTCGCCTATTTGCGTTCTTGCTGCCAAGCCTTCCGTCACTTCCGGCTCTGGCAGGGGAATCGTGTGAATCACTTTACCCGGCAACCGGTGAATCTGTTTCCTAAAATAATAGGTATTCATTGTGTTAATATTGTTAAGTACGCGCTACACACGCGTAAGATACGCTAATTCCGTTTGGTCAAAGTGCCTAATTGTTCGCCCATAAGCAGGTGGTTGCTGGTGGAAAGGCTGAATTGTACATCTTTCTGGAAGATATACACGATATCGGACCCGCCGAAGAGGAACCAGCCTAACAGGTCACCTTTCTCAACGTGCTGTCCCACAGCCAGTTCGGGCGCGAAGTTAATACTGCTGATCTGCGACATGCCGATAGGCAGAACCGCCACCAAACCATACTCCTCCGTATCAATCACCACAAGTCCCCGTGTCTCAATGGATTGCCATCCGGGGATGTCGCACTCTAAACGGTAACGTTGCGCCTCCGCGTCCCAAATTGTAATTCCGCCGGCGGCATCAATCGCTTGAATCTTACGGAGTTCGGTAATCGTTCCGCTAACGGGGAAATGGTATCGATGGTAGTCGTTGACATCGAGGAAAGAGTGGGTGAGTGTACCGCCGTTGAATTGACCGCGGTGGGTACTTTCCGGTCCTAACAGGTCGTCCACGGCATTGAACTGACGAGATTTGATGAGCACGCCCTCATGTTGTACGATGTTGCCGTCCTCATCAATCTCCCAAACCCCTTGCGGCTGTGCATCTGCCGCGGAAACAACGATGCTCGCATCGCCCACGCCGGCTATCGGACGTGCTGCCGGAGAAGACAGCTTGCGGATGAAGAAATCATTGAAAGAGTGCCAGTTGGAAGGATCTTCGTACCAGCCGTTCTGCAAACCGAACATGGGATCCGAGAGCACGACATCTTTGTATTCCGGCTTCCAGGACTCCGCCGTCGAAAGGAATGCTCCCCAGGCGTTATGATACTTCGGATACCACGATTTGAAAGGCTCGATGTACTGTATAGAAGGATAATACAGACCCTCGCGGTCTTTTAACTCGTCCAGCGGCATATCTAACACAAAGTAGAAATAATCCACACTCTGATCGATCTGGTCATAGAGTTTGCGTCCCACAGGCTGTGGAATGATGCTCCACGGCAGACATTTCGTGGACCAATCAAGGTAGTCGTAATACAATTCAAGCGATTGCGCGGGGTTCGTTGCCGGGTCGGGATTGATTGCCTTGGCAATCTCTATAGACTTGATTAATAGCGCTTTGGCGGCAGTGTCCTTCTCCAAAGCATCAATCAGTTCCTGCGTCCATGGCTCATGTTTGGCTTGAACGGACTCATTGTTCTTGCAACTTGCGAAACCGAGGGTCATTAGCACTACCAGCACGAATGCCCAAAAAGAATATCTCTTCATCGTTATAAGGTATTAGTCAATTTGCCTGCAAAATTACAAAAAAAATCCGAATTATGCAAGTTTTTGTGTATAAAATTCGTCTTTTTCTTGCATATGTCAAAAAAAAGCAGTAATTTTGCGCTGCGATTCTATAGTGTGAACAAATGATAATAGATGGTTTATGTGCTGATTACAGCAGTTCTTATTGCCCTTGTATTCTGGCGGAGACGGGAGAATGTGTCGTCTGCAGTCAGGTGAACGGTTCCGATTTCTGCGACTGCAAGATTAGCGGAGGCTTTTGCGTACAGCAGGAACTGATACGCAATGGAGGAAAAGCCAAGCCCGGACGCAAAACGTACGAGTGCAAGGTCTCTACGATCATCCATTTCGATGATCTGGTCTTTTTGCGGGTGCAAGTGCCGCATGAATTGGAGATGGAAGTCAAACGTCCCGGAGGATTTGTTTTTGTCCGCCGCATGGAAGACGAAACTTGGTTCGACACGCCTATTTCCGTAATGTACGAGGAGTTGAACGTGGGGAGTATTGCCCTGTCTATCTTGCTCAGGGGCGTGAAAACGTCCCGTTTCGCCAACATCGCAGAGGGGGACACCTTGTTGGTTCGCGGACCGTACACCAGCGGTTTGTTAGGGCTGCGGCATATTGAGAAACAACAGGCGGGCAAATCTCTTGTTTTGGCGAAAGGAATAGGTCTCCTGCCTTCCATGGCGGTCATTCGCTATCTGCAATCCCGGCACAACGAGGTGGATGTGTATCTGGACGAAGGCGGCTTCCCGGCTTCTATATCGAAGTTCTGCCTCGATCTTTTCGACTTGCATTACAAACCCATAAACATCTTGGACCCTGCCGGCCAACTCAGGGAAGAAGTCAAAGAGACCATCCTCCGTTTTGCGGTCTCGGGAGGCACTTTGATTCATGTTGGTGGGTCCGAATACGTGATCCGCAAAATAGCGGAATATATCGAATCCGTCGGGTTGGGTTCCATACGCCTCTCGGCCTGCAATAACGCTACCATGTGTTGCGGAGAAGGAATCTGCGGAGCGTGCTCAGAAACTACCGCCGGAAAACATGTCATTCATCGTTGCAAAGAACAAGTTAACCCTCGTAAAATCTGATAATTATGAAAGTGATAATCATTGGAGGCGGATGGTCAGGAACGGCCGCCGCTATTTCCGCCAAGAAAGCCGGAGCGGATGTCTGCCTATTGGAAAAAACCGATATGCTGCTGGGATGTGGTAACGCAGGAGGAATCATGCGTAATAACGGACGGTTCACAGCTGCCGAAGAGATGATTGCCTTGGGTGGCGGAGAACTTTTTCAACTCATAGACCGTATCGCTTTACATCGTAACGTGGAGTTTCCCGGACACCACCATGCCACTTTGTATCCGGTCAACACCATTGAGGCACACGTACGCCGTTTGTTAAAAGAAATGGACATTGATGTCCGCACTTCTACCCATATCTGCGATGTGGAATATGAGGAAGGAACCGTCAAAGCGGTTTTCTCCGACTCGGGAGAGCGTTTCGGTGGCGATGTCTTCATCGAGACTACCGGAACGGCCGGACCGATGGGTAACTGCATGAAATACGGCAACGGATGTTCGATGTGCGTGCTGCGTTGCCCGGCCTTCGGACCGCGTATCAGTATCAACGGACGATGCGGATTGCCCGAATACCGCGGAGAACGGGTTCCCGATGTCTTCGGCGTCTTCTCCGGTTCCTGCAAACTGTCCAAAGAGAGTTTGTCCCGGCAACTACAGGAGCAACTGAATACCAACGGAGTATCTATCATTCCGCTTCCCAAAGAGGAGATCAACTACGACAAACTGAAGATGAAAGCCTGCAAGCAATACGCCATCAAAGATTTCTCGGAGAACATGATTATCCTGGACACCGGTGACGCCAAACTGATGACCAGCTATTATCCTCTGGATAAACTGCGTCTGCTGCCGGGCTTGGAGAATGCCAGATATGTGGATCCTTGCGCCGGAAGCAAAGGAAACTCCATTCGCTATCTCTCACTGGCTTATCGGACTAACGACATGCGCGTGGATAACATGAACAATCTCCTTTGTGCCGGAGAGAAGAGCGGACTTTTCATCGGACATACCGAGGCGATTGTTACCGGCACATTAGCCGGGGCGAACGCTGTGCGATTAGTCGCCGGAAAGCAACTGATCGTGCTACCTTCTCAACTGGCGGTCGGAGACATCATCGCTACGGCAAACGCCTCGATCAAGGAGCGCCGCAACACAGCCGAACGGTTCACGTTCTCCGGCGGAAACTATTTCAAACGAATGCAGGAACTGCAACTCTACACCACAGATATTCAGCAGATTCGCCAGCGGGTAGAACAAGCCGGATTGTCCGATGTGTACAACGTAAAAGTGATGGCATAACGTCATGGCGGCGAAGCACATCGACATAGAGACCTTTGAGAAAAAGCTGGTATTCCGTGCGGTTCTCGCGCAAAGTTTGCCGGCTATTATTGCCCAACTCATCGCTTTGCTCTACAACTGGGCGGATACGTTCTTCCTTGCTCGGCTCAACCAGCCGGAACTGGTGGCAGCGGCGATGATTGCCTTGCCTTTGTATCTCATGCTGACGGCGATCGGCAATCTGCCGGGAGTCGGAGGAGGAAGTCTGTTTTCCCATTTCTTGGGCAAACACGATACGGAAAGTGCTTCCTCCGTGGCTTCGCTCACGATTTGGTTGGGACTCCTGCTCGCCTTGCTATGTGGTGTTATCTACCCGATGGTGGACGAACCCTTGCTGCGGCTTATCGGAGCGGACGAAGCTACCCTTGCGCCTGCTCGCGAATACACGTTCTGGCTCATTACAGTCGGGAGTGTGCCCATAATTATGAACCTTGTGCTGGCGAACCTCGTTCGTGCGGAAGGTTTGGCGCGTCAGGCATCTGTCGCCATCTCCGCGGGAGGAATACTGAACTGTGTACTCGATCCTCTTCTCATGTTGCCCGAATTGGGAAATATGGGCATTACCGGAGCTGGTATTGCTACTGCGTTCTCCAACATCCTTTCGGCGGTTTGGCTGATGGCGATTATTGTCGCCCGGAGGAAAAAAGGAGTGATCTCTGCCTCGCCGCGTTTGCTACGCTCGGCGAAACAGCATTTCTCAGGGATGCTCAAAGTCGGTTTCCCTTCTTCCCTGCAATACATGCTGACGGTGGTGGCGGTCGCGGCTTTGACCCATTTTGTCTCGCGTTATGCTACCGAAGCCACAGCAGCTTTGGGTGTCGTCAAACGTTTGGATTACCTGCCTTTGTATTTCTCCATCGGACTTTCGCAAGGTATTTTGCCGCTTCTGGCATACAATCATGGCGCCAATAATATTCAACGGCGCAACGAGATCTTCCGATGTGGATGTCTCTTGTCTGTGGGATTTGCCGTAGCCTGCTTTGGGGTCTATGAGGTGTGGGCGGAACCGCTGGCACTTTTCTTCACCCAGGAACCGACGACGGTATCTTATATCGCTCAATTCCTGCGGATACAAGTGGTGGCGATGCCCTTCATGGCGATCTGCTATCCGGCTATTACCTATTTCCAAGCCATGCAACGCACGCGGGAAGCTCTGGTCTGTAGCATTCTCCGGAAAGGAGTTTTGGACATTCCTCTTTTGTTCCTAATGAACGCGTGCCTGGGCTTATACGGCTGCATGTGGGTCCAACCCATCGTTGATTTCACTTCGATGCTTTTTGCCGTCTTCTTCCTCTACCGCATCCACCACACACCCATTGACTAACCGTTTGCCAAACCTTTGCTATTTGCTGGGAATCTATTTATTTCCTGGAGGCATGTTCCGAGACGTCTATCTGCTCGGAGCGCGGGATCCATTCGGAATAAACCTGCGCGGCTGTTTCCGCCTCGTTGCGGGCGATGGCATGGAGGTAGTGATAGACGGGTTCGCCGGTCTCGTTGGGCAACAAAGTAAGGCGGCATGTGAGGGTATCTCCCAAGAAAGTTTCTTTGAGCCAGTGGATGGTCAGGCTACGGATAGCGTGCGCGTCCATGAACGCTTCGTCTGCTGACTGCATGGCGATAGAGAGGTATGTGCGGTTGTTGACATGACCGTTGAAATCGAGGTTAATGGGGTTCACACGGTGCTCGATCTGCTGGAGCGGCGTGCCGTCAGTCGGGAAACGACGTTTCTTGTGGGTCTCAGAGGTCATCTCCGGCAGGACAGGTATCTGCGGTTGGAAAGGCGTCATCGGCGCAAGGCGGTGTGCCTCTATGTCAAGCAGCGTCCAGCAGCCGTAGCCATGCGCCACCTCCACGCCATCCGCCCGATGCACGCGGAACTCGGCATACAGACGTAGTGCGCCCACTTCGCTGTTCCAAACGGTCACTTGGATATCGTCCGACCAAAGTGCTGTCTGTTCTTCAAACCACGCGTTGAACTCCGTTATGACCCAGATGCGATTCTGTTTGATGACATCAAAAGCCGCCAGATGGAGGCACGACATATAGCGCGCCCAACAGTCCTGATAATAGAGTAGCACGGCATTGGGCGTCATTCGGTAACGCGTGTCCATATCCGCTGCCGTGAGTGAATAATTGTGTGTATATTGGTTCATGTTGTTTATGAATGTAATTCGTAATAGCCGGTGAGAAGATGGCTGTAGTAATGGCGGTCGATCTTCCCGACGATGTTTATTTTCAGATGCTCCTTTTCCAAACGGTATTTCTCTATGCGCAATCCGGCAGGCAGAAAATCCGCCATGATCCGATCAAGCCGGTGGAGCACTTCGCTCTCTGTCCCGGAGTGATTGTCTTCCAACACAATATGCGCCACTAAAGGCTTGTCTTCCGTTACTAACGGGCATACCAACGCCTCTTTGACAGCAGGGTCATCGCGAAGCCGGTTGGCGATGTCGAAGAGATAAACTTTTTCTCCGTCGGGCGCCAGTATATATTGCGCCATGCGACCGTAGATATACAGTTTGCCGTTCTCATCCAATTCGCCGAAATCGTGTGTGTGAAGCCATCCTCCGTGCAGTTTCGTTTGGTTCAACTCATGGTTATTGATGTAACCCACGGTGAGGGATTGCGTCTTCACCCGGATCTCGCCGCGCTGGTTGCGTCCTAATTCCTTACCGTCCTCGTCAAAGATTCCCACCGTGACGCCGGGGAAAGGTGCTCCGACACAAACCGCGTGGCGGGAGTAATCTTTGTCGAAACCGGTCGGCTGGTAGTCCACCGTGCATACCGAAAACGTCTCGCTGAGCCCGTAGCCCGAGGTAAGCGCTACTGTACTGCCGCAGGTTTGCATGACCTCGTTGATATGTTGCAGGGCTTGGGGCGTACATCCTTCTCCGCCCATAACGGGGAAGCGGAAGAAACTGAGATCGGGCTTTTTGCCGCTTTGGATCAGTCGGTCAATATGGTCCACGAGGTTCACCCACGACGCACCGGTAGCCAGAGAGGTCTGCGGACGGAAAGCAAGGATGTTCTTGGTGAACTGCTTCACGCCTGGCCGCGGATCTAAATAGACGGTCATGCCACGGAAAAGAGGCGCCAAAACAAGCACAAAGAATCCCGTGCAGACGAAAGGCGGCAGTTGGCAATAAGACCTTGTTCCTTCGCAGAAAGGATTGCCGTTCTCATTAAAAGCTAAGGCATTGCGGAACATGGCGATCATCGCTTCGTCGCTCATACCGATCTGGTTTGCCACGCCTTTGTTGGACGTGCCGGACGAGCAGAAGACATAGGCCGCTTTGCCTTTCACAGGCGTCGCCTCTAACGGACCCTCATAGTGCCCGAAACGCCGGATAGCCGCGTCGGCGGTCAGGTATTTGGCTCTGTGGCGGGAACAGAAATGCGTCAGGCTGTTCAGAGGCGAAGCAATCATTTTGAGCGGATAGCCCATCGAACGCGTGGCGGAAATGATGACCACGTGTTCGAACTGCTCGCGCAGGAGTGCATGACGAATCGTTTTCTCCATGCCGTCGAAGACGAACGCGACACGGCTTTTGCCCACCATGGTCTCTAAGGCTTCCGGCGAAGCCATTAAGTTCGGGAGGTTGGCACTCACACCGACCATGTCCGCCGCGAGCAGAATATAGATAAACTCCGGCAGAGAAGGTCCGAAGAGCAGCAGTTCATCGCCCTCTTTGAGTCCCATTCCTTTTATAACGCGCGCCCATAGGCGTACATTTTCTATAAATGTTTTGCGGCTGACACGGCGGCCGAAATAGACCAGCGCATCGTGACGGTTGTTGTCAGAAACGATGCCGCGTTCCATGAATTTCCACAACGTCTCAGTATTCATCTCTTCTATCATGGTTTTTATTGGACGGATTTATATATCTTTTTCATGCCTTCGGGGTTCTCGGCAAACGCCATAATGATCTGCCCCATGAAGGCAATAATAAAATGCAGTTTCATGCCTCCCCGAGGTACAAAACGCATCGCCGGGACATTCAGCATGTGGACATACGAGTTCTTACCATCGTTACTGATCGCACGGTATTGCTCATAGGCAAACCGGTAAGGCATCATGTCGTCTGCCGGGCTGTGGGCGATATAAATATCGTGTGCAGGAGTCCAGCCGCTCAGGTCGTTTTGCACGCGCTGACATTCCAACCACGCTTGTATTTTCGGGCAGTTCAGATCCACCTGTCCGTCCGGCGTGAGCATATCCGGGGCGACTAAACCGGCATAGGAATCAAGCGTGTCAGAAAGAGGAAACATTCCTTCCGGGATGTAATGACATACAGCATCAAAGAAGGAGATCTCCCGTCCGTCCACTTGGAACTTGGTGTCATTCCACCATTGCGGCACAAATTCCTGCGGCTTGTATCCGCCTAACTGCTCCGGCGTAAAAGCTTTGAGATACCCCACCAAAGTAACCGGTTTGAGCGGAAAATCCTGTCCGTCCTGATAGAGGTGTTTCGTCAATTCGGGCACGATGGTAACACCTTCCACGATGAAAGAAGACCGTAGTCTCAACGCCTCTTTAAACCATTGAGGAGCCTCGGTGTCGTACCATTTGTCGAAGCATAGGGTCGGTATAGCGCCTTGCGAACCGCCCCAGTTGGTAGTGTAGCCGTCCGGCGCAAGGGACACATGGTGTTGACGCATGATCTCTAAGGCGGCTACAACACAATCGGCTATCTGGCGGGCTGTGCGAATAGCCGATCCGCTGCCGTCGCTCTCAATGCCGTGGGTGACGCCCCATTTCTGCAAGTCCGGCTCAATGACAACCGAATCCCACATCACTTTGAGCGGGACGTACATCAAATTTTGCGAGGGCGCCCAGGAAGGATCGAAGAACGCCTGGTGGGTATGCAGCGAGATCGTTTTCGCCTGGTGAGGAATGTTCGCGTCTTTGTTGTTCAAAAAAGTGACGCGACCGGACAGTACAACATCGCGGCCGTCCACCGTCTGACTGTTATAAGTGAACGTGATACTCTGGATCTCCCAACAGCGTCCGGCAAACAAACCAAGCCCGCACTCTTTCGCAAAACGCCGGTTCAACTTAGGCACACGCATATAAACGGCGGCCTTAAAAACCGTCTTCATCCCCCATGGGGCATAAGGCTTGACGCTCTGCAGTAGTTTCGTGAAAGACGGAGAACTCAACGAATTCGCAAACTCGCTCGGCGTATAATGATTTTCCGTGAGAATATTTACCAGCGTTTTCTCGGAAAGCGTCCAAGATTTAACATCCCCTGAATTGCTCTTTCCCATATGTCATATTCCTTTTTAGCGTGCTAACAGCCTGCAAAGGTACAAAAAAAAATCGAATTGTGCAAATTTATTTTGCGTTGGTACTTTTTTTGAAAAAAAATACACGAATATTTGCACATATCAAAAAAATTTTGTAATTTTGCAGGCTGATTTGTTAATATGGAAGAAAACGGGCTTATATTCAGATGTTTTGCGAGCGGTAGTAGCGGTAACTGCTATTACTTGGGTACGCATGAGCGGGGTGTCCTCATTGATGCGGGCATTTCCGCACGTACGATACAGAAACATCTGCGCGAGATGGGCTTGGATTTTCCGAATATCATGGGCGTACTGGTAACCCACGACCATGCGGACCATATCCGCGCGGTGGGCACTCTGGGCGAGCGCGTACATCTGCCGATCTATACCACGGCGGAGATTCATGAGGGAATAGACCGCAATTACGGCGTGCGCGAGAAATTGCGTACCAGCCGGCGCTATTTCAAAAGAGGCGAGGAATGGGAACTCTTCGGCATGAAAATCAATACCTTCCATATCGAGCACGACTCAACGGACTGTCTGGGGTATTGCATCGATTACATGGACCAGCGCTTTGTGCTCATGACCGACTGCGGGTCCGTCAACGAAGAGATGGAAGCCTATATCCGCACGGCAAATCACTTGGTTATCGAGGCAAACCACGATGAGCACATGCTGCTCAACGGTCCTTATCCGACCTATCTGAAGGAGCGTATCCTCTCGCCCCGCGGTCACCAGAGCAACGATGTCTGCGGCGAACTATTGGAGCGGAACTGGCATCCCGAGCTGCGAAACGTATGGCTTTGCCACCTGTCGCTGGAGAACAACGACCCCGAAGTGGCGTATCGGACAGTTGCATCCTATCTGGAGGAGATAGAGATCATGCCGGGCCAGGATATTTTCCTCAAAGCCCTGGAACGCACAACACCAAGCCCGACTTATGTGCTGAACAACAAAATCATTGAATCATAAATTGAAATCTTAAATATCTTTTTTATGGAAAGATTAGTTATTATACCTACTTACAACGAGAAGGAGAACATTGAGGCGATTATTACGGCGGTAATGGAGTTGCCGCTTGAGTTCAATGTGCTGGTAATTGATGACGGTTCGCCGGACGGAACTGCCGGGATCGTGAAAGAGCTCATAGCGGGCAAATACAAAGGCCGCGTGGATCTGGTGGAGCGTTCGGGCAAACAGGGACTCGGAACGGCGTATATCTGCGGTTTCAAATGGGCAATCGAGCACAAAGCCAATTATATCTTTGAGATGGATGCCGATTTCAGCCATAATCCCCAGGATCTGCTCAAACTGTACGACGCTTGTGCAAACCAAGGAGCAGACCTCGCTATCGGTAGCCGTTATGTCACCGGCGTGAACGTGGTCAACTGGCCTATGGGACGTGTGCTGATGAGCTATTTCGCTTCCAAGTACGTGCGCTTTGTATTAGGCGTGGATATCCACGACACCACCGCAGGCTTTGTGGCGTACAAACGGCACACACTGGAGACCATCGAGTTGGACAAGATCCGTTTCAAAGGATATGCCTTCCAGATCGAAATGAAGTTCACCGCCTCCCAATGCGGCGCAAAGATCATCGAAGTGCCTATTGTGTTCGTCAACCGCGTTCTGGGAACCAGCAAAATGAGCGGCGGTATCTTCTCCGAGGCGCTCTTGGGCGTTATTCGCCTCAAAATCAGTTCCTGGTTTAGAAAATATCCGAAGATTTAGTTGAAAGTTGAAAGTTTAGAGAAGTTGAGAGTTTATGAGTTTAGAACAACAAATAACTGAATTGGCAAAGGCGGCTGTGAAGTCGCTTTACGGCATAGAGGCAACGGATGAGCAGATCCAGTTGCAAAAGACCCGTCCGGAGTTTGAGGGAAACATCACATTAGTGGTGTTCCCGTTCGTCAAGCTGGCTCGCAAAGCGCCGGCACAAGTGGCAACGGAGATCGGCGAAGAATTGGTCAAGAGCGACATCGTCTCCAAATACAATGCGGTACAAGGCTTCCTGAACCTCAGCATCTCCGATGCTTTCTGGATCAACCAACTGGAAGCTATCGACGCGGACAATCAATACGGAAACTACGTAAGATACGGAAACAACGGCGAACAGCCTTTGATGATGGTCGAGTACTCCTCGCCGAACACCAATAAACCTTTGCACCTCGGTCACGTCCGCAATAACCTCCTCGGTTATTCGATCGCCAAGATCCAGGAGGCGAACGGATGGAAAGTGGTGAAGACCAATATCGTCAACGACCGCGGTATTCATATCTGCAAATCCATGCTCGCATGGCTCCGATTCGGCAACGGTGAGACACCGGAGACTTCCGGCAAGAAAGGCGATCACCTCATCGGCGACTACTACGTGCGTTTTGACAAGGAATACAAGGCGCAAGTAGCCGAACTGATGGCAGCCGGCATGGACGAAGAGACCGCCAAGAAGGAAGCGCCGCTGATGAAAGAGGCGCAGGAGATGCTTCGCAAATGGGAAGCCAATGACCCCGAAGTGCGCGGTCTTTGGGCGAAAATGAACGAGTGGGTATATGCCGGATTTGATGAGACATACAAACGTATGGGCGTTTCGTTCGATAAGATTTATTACGAGTCCAACACCTATCTCGAAGGCAAATCGGAAGTGGAGAAAGGACTTGCTTCCGGTGCGTTCTACCGCCGTGAGGACGGCTCGGTCTGGGCGGATCTGACCAAAGACGGTCTCGACGAGAAACTGCTGCTCCGTTCGGACGGAACATCGGTCTATATGACCCAGGATATAGGAACCGCCAAACTGCGTTTCCAAGATTATCCTATTGACAAAATGGTCTATGTGGTCGGCAATGAGCAGGAATACCACTTCAAAGTGCTCTCGATCCTGCTGGACCGCCTCGGTTTCCCGTTCGGAAAAGAGCTCGTCCATTTCTCGTACGGCATGGTGGAACTGCCGAACGGCAAGATGAAAAGCCGCGAGGGAACGGTGGTGGACGCGGATGATCTGATGGACAAAATGGTGGAGGACGCCAAAGAGATCTCGAAGGACAAAGTAAACACGCTGCAGGGTATCACCGAGGAGGAGACAAACGAGATCGCCCGCAAAGTGGGTCTCGGTGCACTCAAATACTTCATTCTGAAGGTCGATCCGCGCAAAAACATGCTTTTTAACCCCGCTGAATCCATCGATTTCAACGGTAACACAGGTCCTTTCATCCAATACACCTATGCCCGTATTCAGTCCGTGTTGAGAAAAGCAGAGACTTCCGATTTTCGAAATATCGATATGTCGAAATCTCGAAATATCGAGGAAAAGGAATTGGCATTGATCCAGCGCTTGACCGAATATCCGGCGGCTGTTCGCACTGCCGGTGAGGATTTCTCCCCGGCGGTGATCTGCAACTACGCGTACGCCTTGGCGTGCGATTTCAACTCGTTCTATCATGATCTCTCGATCCTGAATGAAAAAGACGAGCAGAAACGTGCGTTACGTTTGCTGCTCGCCAAGAATGTTGCTAAAGTGCTGCAAAGTGCGATGGCGCTCTTAGGCATCGAAATGCCTGATCGAATGTAAAATAGCGGTGATCACTCTTCCGGCGGCGCGACGGATGTCCGCTTCCGGAAGAGCACCTTTCTTATACGCTTCCAAGATCGCTTTTATCTCTTTCTTACCGCCCGGCATGATCAGATCCACGCCGGCGCTTATGGCTTTGGCTTCATCCGCACGGTCTTTGCCCGTGGACATCCAGTCGGTCATCACTACGCCCTCAAATCCCCATTCCTTGCGCAGTAGTTCGGTGCATAATTCTGCACTGTTGGCGCAATACACACCGTTCACCTTATTATACGCGGTCATGAGCGCGCGCGGGTGCGATGCCTTCACAGCTATCTCAAAGCCCTTCCAGTAGATCTCACGCAAGGCGCGTTCATCTACCTCGGAGGAAACGGTATAACGCTCACTCTCCTGATTATTGGCGCAGAAGTGTTTGATAGTGACATACAGTCCTTCTTTCGCTTGTACGCCTTTGGTTACTGCGGATGCCATCCGTCCGGTAATGAGCGGATCCTCGCTGTAATACTCGTAGTTACGGCCGCAGAGCGGGTTGCGGACGATGTTCATCGCCGGCGCGAGCCAGAACGTGACGCCGTACTCGCTCATCTCTTCACCAACGGCTTTGCCCATCTCTTCCACCAACGCGGTATTCCAGGTCTGCGCGACCATCGCTTCAATGGGGAAACCGGTGACAAACTGGTATAATAGCTCGCCTTTCTTGGGGTCGCCTAATACGAACCACCGCAAAAGGAAATGCGGGAAGAACTCATAGATAGAGATGGAAAGGTCGAGCGCACGGATGTCTCCGTCAGGGTAGAGTACCGCTCTTTTCTCCAGACGCACACCGGCAGGACCGTCGCACATCTCCACGTTCGGAATACCGCGTTCGATATAGGCGGTAGTGGTGTGTCCCACGGCGCCGGGCGTGCAGAAACCGCCTTTCTCACCCGACATACCTGTGCCCGCGCAGAAACGCACGGCGTCTTCCGGCTCAAAACTCTCCAAGGCTTGGACGGTCTCTTTCGGGAACGTCTCTTCGGAAGGCGTATAATCCATCTCGCAGGGCGTGAAGTCCTGCTCTTTGAAAGACAAAACAGGAACGTCTTCAGGGATAGCAAACACGTTCACATGGCTCATTTTGGTCACTTTGGTGCTTGGCACGCAGAGATTCTTATGCTGCGACAGAACGATCCGTTTCGATATGCGAATACCTGCTACCGGCTTGGTGGTACGCGAGGAGTTTCCTGCTAACACCAAGTACTCGCCTTGCTCTACCACCGTCTGTGCCTCTGCCTCGAGGTAACGCGATAATTCCTCAGCGCGGAAGGTGAGGGTCAATTCTTGCGCCTTGCCGGGCGCTAAGAGAACCGTCTTTCCGAATGCTACCAAACGCTGGTATTCAACGTCCTGACCCGGGCAACGGACATAAACTTGTACCACCTCTTTGCCCGCTTCTTTGCCGCTGTTGGTCACGCGGACGTGTACCTGTACTTCGTTGTGGACCATCTCCGTTTTCAGCGGTTCCGTCTCAAAAGTTGTATAACTCAACCCGTAGCCGAAGGGGTAGCGGGGCGTGACTTCAAAACTGTCATAATAGCGATAGCCGACGTATATACCTTCTTTATATTCCGCGTGCACGGGATCGCACGCGAACTCATCGCCGAAAGGCACATCGGCATAGCGTTTAGGCCAAGTAAGCGCTAATTTGCCGGAAGGGTTGCTTTGGCCGGTCAAAACAGCCGCCAGCGCGTTACCGCCTTCCATGCCCAATTGACCCATATATACCACGGCATTCACGCCCTTCATGTCCTCCAAAGGAGATAAGTCCACCGGGCAACCGGTGTTGATAACCAACACAAAACGTGCGAAATGCGCGGCACAGAGACGGATGTTGTGTTCCTCCGTGCTATCCATGCGGAAACTGCCGGGCTTGTCCTCTACGTCGTGTCCTTCGCCGGACTGACGCGAGAGCACATAGACGCATGTGTCCGTATCGCAGGAAGAGAGTTCTTCTTCGCTCAGCAGATCACCTGCCGGAAAACGGTATTCCGCCGCCATCAGTTCGTCAAAGACATGCGCGGTCGGCCACCATAGTTTGCGTCTTACTCTGCGCAGAAAATCCTCCTTGCCGCTTTTCCAGAGACGGTCATAGCGTTCGATCCAATGGTGTGTGAGGATCTCGAAACCGGCATTCTCCATGCCTTCCATGATGGTTACATTATGGCGCACATTCACTTCTCCGCTGCCGCTTCCGCCTTTGAGCGTGTAGAGCGCACCGGCGCCATAGAGCGCTACTTGGCACGGCGCAAAAGGAAGCGTGCCGTCGTTTTCCAACAGCACGATGCCTTCTGTAGCTATGTCGTACGATAATTGTTGATTACGCTTTTCTCGCTCTGTAACGAGGTCAGATAGATGGGCTTTTGTTCTCATTTGTACCTAATTTGGGTGCAAAGGTACTACTTTTTTCTGATATATGCAAATAAATTACCAAAAATTAAGAAAAAATCGTGTATGTGTAAAAATTGACGATGTGGAAAAATTGATGCGATTTTGAGATTGGTTTGCATCTAAAATCGACTTTGCGTAAAAAAATGACCCTAAAAATCGACTTTGCGTAAATTTTTGCATCTGCCTATTGCATGTTTCAAAAAAAAGTATTAACTTTGCACCCGCAACGGGTAACCGCTTTTATAGAAAGATAAAAGTTGAAAGCCTTGCGGGATTGGTTTCCCGCAAAGTTACAAACAAACACAAACAAACACAAATAAACACAAACAAACAAATTACACCCATGAAAAAGATTTTATTATTTACAGCTGCGCTGCTATGCGCGGCGAGTATTTGGGCGGATGATCCGGTCATAGAGGGTCCATGGACACTGAAAGATTCCGGAACCAAGGAAAGAGCAAAGATTGCCAATGACTCCATTGCATTTAATGATTATTCCACAAGCAGCGAATGGTGGGGACCTGTTGATCGCGTGACCGATGCTAATGGTTTCGGCTTCAATTGGACAGGAACAAGCCCAGCGAATAGAATGAGGGGTACTTTCGCGGTTTTTGCAATGCAAGACGCAGTGGTGCCTCCTTACACAAGTATGGACGTAAAATGGACTTTCAAACTGAGCAGCAAGAGCACCAAGCATTTCTCCACCGTGTGTCTCTATGCGCTTCCGAGTTCTCGGGTCTCTATTCAAAATCTCAAAGTGCCTTTCACGAATAGATTTGACCAAATTGAGGATAAATCGACTATTAAAGGTTTGTTGGCTTGGTACTATAATGATAGTTATAGTAAAAATGTAAAATCAAGTGATACGTTATCAGCAACTCTCTCCTTTGACAACAGCACAGGAAGCACGGAGCAGACCAAGGAATGGTCTATGATGATGACCTTTATGGTTGGTAGCGCGGACAGTAAGAGTACAGAGGGTTTGGATGAGAGCGGGTATTTCAAAAGTTTACATATAGATACCACCTGGACTTATTTTAAGATTTTCACCTTCGACGCCAACGGCGGCGAGGGCGAGATGGAACAAAACGTATTAGTGGATGACGGCGGTAACCTGCCGACCAACACGTACTACAAAAGCGGTTCTTCCTTTGCCGGTTGGGCTACCTCTCTTAACGGACCGGTGGTCTATACCGATTGTGCAACGATTACTACTACTGCCGAGGACAAGGGTCCCCAGGGAACCCTCTATGCCGTTTGGAAGGAATGGGGACATAGTACGAAAGAAGGTCCGTGGACGCAATTGACTGTAAGGACCGATGTCCACCCTAACGACGGCTCTGTACCAACGATGTCTTTTAGTCAGATGAACAACGAAAAATGGAATATGGGTGTGGTTCAAAACATAAGCGGCGAGCCGGGTATAGGTTACGCCTACTCAGGGCATAGCGTTGCGCAAAGCAAGATGGGTATTTTCTCTACCTATCAGTATGAAGTAGAAGTACCTGCCTATTCGCGCTTAGATATGAAATGGCGATTCAGTCTGTATAGCAAGACTACCAAGCATCACTCCACCACGTGTCTCTATGCAGCCAAAGGAACGGTTCTCAGTGTCGATACGCTGAAAGTGGATTTCTCCAATCACTATGACACACAAACGGGTAAGGAGAACCTGTTGGCACGGCTGACCCGTTATGACCAGCAGGGCGATGAAGGCAGTACAGCCTATACTGCGGTTCGTAATACGGGTTTTCAATTCCATACATTCACCTTTGATAACATCGATGGCAATGCTCCGCAAACCCAAGCATGGTATCTGCTGCTCACTCACGTGATAGCCAGCGCAGGAGCAAAGAGCGGTTTGGACGAATGGGCTACGCTCAAGAGTCTGGTTGTCGATACCACTTGGACTTACCGTAAGATCGTCACCTTCAACGCCAACGGCGGTGCGGGCGAAATGGCAGACCAGATTATTGACAACAGCGGCTATCTGACACCCAATGCGTTCACCCGTACGGATTACATTTTCGCCGGCTGGGCAACGGTGCCTACTGGTCCGGTTGTCTATAACGACGGCGCAAAGATAACCGCTTCTGCTACCGACAACGGACCCGTCACCCTCTATGCCCAATGGGTGCCCGGCACCTGTGCCAAGGTAGGCTTAGCGGATATATGGACGCATGTGGGGAGAACAAACGGTACAAGCGGAAAGACCTCTAATCCGTCTGTCTCCTACAATGGTCTGAACGGCAAAAAATGGGATGGCTTGTACTCATGGGGCTTAAAAGGCGATAGTACCGGCTATGATTTTGAAGATGACAGTCCCGATTATAGCAAAATGGCCATATTCTCGATTTATAAGCATGACGAATCCGTGCCTGCCTATTCGACTTTGAAACTGGCATGGAACTTCCGCCTAGGTAGCAAGAGCAAAAAGCATCACTCCTCCGTGCGTCTGTATGCACTCCCGGATTCGGAAGCCCAAATCAAGAATCTGAAAGTGGATTTCTCGGATGACTATGTTTCCACTACGGGTGCCGAATACCTGATGGCTCCTCCGTTCATCCACATCAATCAGGATGGCAAAACCCGTTATTCTGACCATGCCTGTACATTCGTCTTTGATAACCGCGAAAGCAGCGTGGCCCAAACCAAAACATGGTATATGATGTATGTCTATGTGTTGGAGAGTGCAGGCGGAAAGAGCGACTTGGATGAGCGAGGGTATTTCAAGCATCTGCGTGCTGATACCACATGGACGTATTCTAAGAATATTATCTTCGATGCCAACGGCGGTACGGGTACGATGACCAAGCAAATTATCGACAACAGCGGTAAGTTGAAAGCCAACCTCTTCACCCGCGTGGGTTATATCTTCGCCGGCTGGGCAACGGAGCCTACCGGTGTGAAAGCCTATGACGATGAAGAGCTGATTACCGTTACCAAAGCGACTAAAGGCCTCGTGAACCTCTATGCCGTATGGACGCCGAACACCTATGATATCGCGTATGACCTCGGCGGCGGAGAGGCCTCTAACCCGGCAACATATACATTTAATGAGACACTTGCGCTCAATGCTCCGACGAAAGCAGGTTACACCTTCCTCGGCTGGACCGGCTCGAACGGCTCTGTGCCGCAGACCGCTGTTTCTATCGCCAAAGGCTCAACGGGCAACAAGTCCTACACAGCTCATTGGATGAGTAATGCAGTGGGTACTACGCAAGACCTGATAGCGGCTATCGGCGAGGTAACCACCGAGAGCGGAGAGACTATTGCTCAAGCACGCGCAGCATACGATGCACTGAGCGAGGAAGACCAAGCTTTGGTTTCCAACTACGCAACCCTGACCGCTGCCGAAGCGGCCTATGAAGCATTAGCAGGCAATACCACGATTCAATTTATGGACCAAGACGAATCCTCTATTGCAGAAGCAAAGATCCAATTGGATTATCCGGAAGCTCCGAAGATTTCCGGCTATACTTTCCAATACTGGAGGGTAGCAGAGAAAAATCTCTCCGATGGCATCATCCGCCTCCAAGCGGTTTATACATCCACCCCGACAGACATCGAGGAAACTCCCTTCCCTTCAGGGGAGGGTCGGGGTGAGGCCTCCAAATTCATCAAGGAGGGTAACGTGTATATCCTCAAGGATGAGTTTATCTATACCATTAACGGGCAACGTGTTAATTTTTAATTTTTAATTTTTAATTTTGAATTATGAAAAAGATTTTATATATTGCCCTTCTGTTGCTTGCAGCACAGGGAGCATGGGCAAGGGAGACTAATTACTACCCCGTATTGATAAATCCGGCGCCCACCGAGGGACCGTGGACCTTTGAAGCGGTCAACAGCCGGGCGATAAGATATGATGAAGATTATGATGACTTCAAATACTATAAAGACTACTATTCTTTTAATGAATTGGACCATACCGCCTGGAGCAAAAGAAGTCATGACGGGCACCCCATTATCTATCAATGGCAAGACAAGGATGGTCTCGGTTTTTCCTGGTGCAGCAGTATGCCTTTTTCAACTACGTTTGGTATATTCTCCACCTATTATCATGACGAAAAACTGCCTCCGTACACCCGCAGGAAGTTAACGTGGAAATTTAAGATACGCTCGATGCAAGATGATAGTTATGGCATGAATAGTTGCTTGTACGCGCTCCCAGACCTGGATGCACTAAAGAATCTACAGGTGCGCTGGTACTATTATTATGATTATAAAGAGGAAGACAAGGGACCATATTGTATTGGATATAAAGGGAATACAGATGTTTTTTGGTCAACTAAAAAAACAAGAACGTCGGACCCAACGACTGCAACCTTTGAGTTTGACAATCGATACGGCAGCGACACCATCGTTAAATCGTGGTATATCTTGAAGACAATGGTTTCGGGGGGCTATGATAAAACCAGTACTCACGAATGGAGCTCTTTCATACACCTATCCGAAAGCTGGGATACCTATTACTACAAGTATATCAGCTTTGACGGCAACGACGGCAAGGGCATCATGCCAAGGTATGATATCGAGAATAGCGGCACACTGCCTGCGAATACTTTCACCCGTGAGGGCTATACCTTTGCCGGTTGGGCAACCTCTCCTAACGGAGAGAAAGTCTATAACGACAAAGCAGCTGTTACAGCTACCGAAGACAGCAAAGGTCCTGTCACCCTCTATGCGGTATGGAAAGCGCAACCGGCTTCTGTAGTGGCTCTCATCAGCGCTATCGGCACGGTGGAGTACACCGCAGGCTGCAACGCACGCATCCTTGCTGCCCGCGCTGCGTATGATGCACTGAGCGAGGAAGAACAAGCCTTGGTTTCCAACTACGCGACCCTGACCGCTGCCGAAACGCTCTATGCCGCTGTAGATACCGTTGTTAAGAAAATCGCCGCTATCGGCGAAGTGACTTATCCGGGCAGCGCTGAGGCTATTGCACAAGCTAATGCGGCTTACGATGAACTGACCGCAGAAGCAAAAGCCCTGGTGATCAACTATAGCCAACTGAGCGCAGCACAAGAGATGTATGCCGTCTTGGCGGTCATTGCCAAAATCAATGCCATCGGAGAAGTAACCACAGAAAGCAAAGATCTCATCGTTGCCGCCCGCACCGCATACGATGCACTGACCTTAGCGCCGAAAACCCAAGTCTCCAACTATGCTACGCTCCTCGCCGCCGAAGCGGCTTATGCTAACTTAGGCAAGACCACCGTTCTCTTTGAGGACAAGGATGCTGCGGAACTCAAGAGCGAAAGCAAAGCGATTGTCTATCCGGAATTACCCACCGGCGCAACCCAATGGCGAACCCGGGAGAAAGACGCGTCCGACAAGACCATCGTTATCCAAGCGGTGGAGGGGAATATGACCGCTACGCCCAAAATAGAAAAATAAAAAGCCTTGCGGGATTGGTTTCCCGCAGGGGTACTAAAAACAAACACAAACAAAAAGCGCCCCGAAGGACGCTTTTTTGTGTCCTTTGTGAAAATTAGTTTAATTTGTTAAATTCGTGAACAATAAATAATTTTTGGGAATATTTTGGAACATTTTGGACTTAACGAAAAAAAGAAAAATTTTCCTTAATTTTTGATAATTGTTGACCCAAAGAAATAAAAAACACTAAAAATATTTGCATATGTGCGAAATTTGTTGTATCTTTGCAGCCGAAATGATTTAATCGCCCCATTAAGCGAAGAAAGGAGAACTATTATGCCCAGTGCAGAAGTCCAAAAGATGATACCTGAGATACAAGCTTATCTCGCTACTCAACCTGTCGAACGAGCGTATTTGTTCGGCTCTTGCTCACGCGGTGAAGAAACTCCGGACAGTGATATGGATATGCTTGTAACCTATACGGATAGTGATAAAATGTCGTTGATGGATATAGGCGGAATGATTTATGATCTCGGTCAAATAGTTCATCGTCCGGTAGATCTGATAGAGGAAGATTATCTAAAACCTTTTGCCCGCAAATCGGCGAATAGAGATAAAATCAAGATTTATGAGAGAGCGAATTAGAGATAAAGAGCGTCTTGAGCATATGCAGAAGACATTCCTGCTCTCCGTCCTCAAATAGAGCAATATATTAAAGAGGAAGAATCAAAACGATAAACCAACGTCACTCCCTGGCGTTAAAAAGGAGGACGCACAATTGCCTCCAACTGCCAAATGCTCTGCCGATAATTTCCATATTGATCTTGATTTGAAATCCGGTGCAAAGGTACAACAAAAAAAATGATATACGCAAGAGTTAGGGCGCGAAAAGTGTATTTTTTTTACGTTTTTCGCGCCTTACATCGATATTTATGGCGCGAAATTAGTAAGATTTATTCGAATTTCGCGGGCAAGGTGGTACTTTATTACAGTCAAGCCACAATGTTGTGCAATTCTGCAATTTATGCAATCGAGGCGACCAAGCGGTCGCCCCGAAAGCGAATTATTGCAGGCGTTTCCAGTGACCATCAGCGGTTTTGTCGATGCGGTTGAGTTTGCGCCAGCGACAAAGAAGCGAGTTGATACTGGTTGGCGTGACCGATTGACCTTTGCGGGCACGGAGTTTGATGAGATCGGCGGTGGCGAACTCCTGCGGAAGGAGTGCGAGGAGTGAGGATGCTGAACCGCGTTCGCCGGAGATGATGTCCAAAGCACCGGTCAGTTCTTGCTCCATCTGTTCGCCCCAGAGTTCCATCTGATTACGGAAAACATACTCTGCGACCCACTCGGCAAAAGATGCGACGGTCTTGGTGAACTTGCGGTTTTCGAGCAAGTAGCAGAGCATTCCTGCGCGGAAACCGATGACACCAGCACGACGGCGAAGCGTATCCATGGAATGAGAATCGGCGTCGATGGCTTGCTGGCGTTTGGTTTCTAACCAATCGGAGATGACGGTGTTGAGTTGGGGACAACTGATGTGGACGAGATTCTCGGCGCTTACGCCCCGAGCAGCCAACGAAGATTCTTTGCTCGACGGAATACCGCCGAGAGCAGGACCTCTACCGATGGCATCTAACTCGCGAGCCCAACGGATGATCTCGGCGCGCTCGGATTCGGTATAGGGTGCAAAAACAGGAATCTCCGTAAACGATGTGTCCGGCAGTTGGGCGAAGCAGACACGCGTGGCAAGACCGTTTTCGAGATCTTTGAAGAAGCGTTTCATACTGTTGGGTGTACCGGTTAACAATAGGTTGTAATAGACCTTGATATGGGCATTAAACGAAGCATCGGACATGTACGCTTGACCGTATTCGGCGTTGTCGAAAGCAAGACGGTAGATGTCGGATTTCTGGCTCCAGACGCCGGCACGCTCCGATTTGACCAGCGTGTCCATTTCTTCGCCTATGCCGATGAGGTGTTTGCCTTCGGCGTACGTCAGCAGTTGGAGCAGTTTGGCGATGGAGATAGCCACACCGTTATTGCGAGGACAGGCATGCGGGTCTTCGGGTTGGTTCTTGGAGTTCTTCGAGGCGCGCAGTTTTTCCTTATACGCTTGCTCTTTCTCGCGCTCGATAGCGTCTTGCTCGTTGATCGGAGTAAGGAGCAGATCCAGCGGTTTGCGGATGAACGACTTACCGGAAGCAGCCGGTGCGGTGATACAAGAGAAGAACGAGAGCGATTGTTCTTGACGGTCAAGGTACTCGAAACGGATGCGGGTTGCGAGTGTTCCGATGACAGGCAGACTGGCGATAATCATCGCTGCGCGGTAGTCCTCGGGCAAGCGGCGGCAGACGAGTTTGAGCAGGCGTGGGAGTTCGGGGAGCGGGAGATCGGTGGATTTCTCGGCGCTCACGCCCCGAGCAGCCGACGAAAGTTCGCGCTCACAGATGGCTATAGACGATTGCAGGACAACCGGGATCTGAGACTTGCGCGGACGACCGATAGCGGAGTTGATGGCTTGGCGGCGTTCGCCCTCGGACAGACCGAAATCGGGCAAAACACGGAGCAATAAATCGGCGTTGAAATCGCAGATATAGCGCATGTAGTTGGCAAGGGAGAAATAGACCGTGTTGCGCTCGCCTTGTACAGCTCCATCGGCTGCACCCATGGCAAGCATGAGTTGTTGAACGATGTCGGCGTAAGGGATGCCGCGATAAGATAACGAGCCTACCTCCGATTGTTCTACGGACGGCCACCGGCAGTCCGATCGAGCAGAGCTAAATTCGGGGCTAACAGACGAAGGATCAACATGCGGAGGGAGGGCAAGAAGCGGAGATTTCTCGCTCGCGGAACTCGCGAGCATAGGACACGGCGGGGTGGAAACTCCGGCAACGGAGGTGCCGGACACAGGACACCGCGAAATGGAAAATAAACCATCGGCATAAATCCATAGGATGTACGAACGCGGGACGACATAACTGGCGCGGGCGAGGTCTTTGGTAACTGCGTCATACTCCTTGATGCCGAGGGCGGTGGCGATTCTTAATTGCGCCGCCTCAATGGATTCCAATTGTCGGATATCATCCGACCCAACGGACATAGACATTCTTTCGCCAATGAGACGGAGACCTTTACCGCTGGCTGTTATCGCCACAAGATAAATCTTGTTGTCGGAAAGGAGTTGCTTGTCGAGGGAATTGAACCACTCGCGGGGATTGTCCACATGATCAACGTCCAACATGGCGAGACCGGATGGAATGGCATCGGCGGAGATACGCTTGCCGTTCTTGAAAGAGGCTGCGTGCGGGATGATGATAGGCAAGCGACGTTTGAGGGCTTGCTTGCGGTCGTTGTAGTCCTCGGCGGTTGGGTCGAGCGCGGCTATACGACGGCAGATGTTAGACACTTCGGGACTGTCGATGAGTTGGTCCCAGATTTCGGGAGTGCAAGGCTTTGGCGTACCTTTGCTTACGCTTTCTTGATAACAAAACATATTGTTCACAGATTTAACAGATTAAACATTTTGGGTATGCGAACATTGCTGGATGGCTATCCGCCAAACTTGGCGGATGCAAATGAGCCATCCGCAATGAGCGCATATTAGGATTTACCGAGACGTCGGGTTATCGAGACGTCGAGATTTCGAAGACGAATGGACGTTGGCGGATTTGTTAGCATTCCAGTTGTCTTTGGAGCGGGTCCATTCACAACCGACAGCGTGAATCTCGGCATGGTCTTCGGGATAGAGTTTGCGCTGACGGATAGCACGCTTATGGACGGCTTGCTGCATGGCTTTCCATTGTTCCTCGGTGACTTCGAGTTTATCGATGCAATGGACGTTGTAGATGTCACAGTCTGCCATCCACGGGTTCATCGTCATGCGGCAATGGGTCTTGAGAGGAATTCCACGTACACCGGTCACTTTGCCTGTCTCGGTGTAGAAGGGGCAGTCCGTGCTACACGGACTACCACCTTTCCGAAGGGCTATCAGCAACATTTCTCTACCTCCTCCTTGAGGTCGGTTTCGCAGAGCGCGTCACCCATCGTTTCGATCTCCGAGGCGAGCATATCTGCCACTTGTTGCTCGGAAACGTACTCACCATGACGGATGTAGAACTCAACTTTGATATGGTTTGCGTTGGTGCTCATACGTCCGTGGAGCGTGCGGTTGAGCAATCGCCAGTGCAGTTCGGGATGGATTCCGTGCGGTCGTGCGCCGCGTTCGGTAAAAGTGAACTTGTCTTCCTCGTTGCGGAAGAGTGTTCCTTTACGGCTGTCCATCACTTTCAAATCACTTCTTTTCATTTGCGTCTCTAAATCGACGCACAAATACATTTGCTTTTTCTCTGCCACAAGGGCGCGATTAACTTTGTTTTTCATAAAACGAAAATTTCTGCTTGGCTTTTGCTTTACGAAAGGCCTTTCACGTGTACACAAGCTATACAAAAACTTTCGCGATTTTTAATAATGTTTATAACCGGTCTCTTACCGATTTCGACTGCAAAATTAGTACAAAAAAAGCAGCCACACAACTTGTGACTGCATTTCGGCAATAAACGGAAATAACTTTTTTATTTTCGGAAATTATCGGAAATTTTTCTCGGAAGTTTTCGGCAATTATTTTTTATCTCTTGCGTCTCTAAAATTCCGCTCGGAATAGGGCAATTCTCCGAAATAATCTACTATCGCTCGGTATATCTTAGACGTCTGCATTCCTCGTGTTCCCAGATAATCCAAAGCCTCATTTGTTCGGATCACTTTCCATAATCCCACAGCTGTCCCTTTACAAGCCGTGCGTAACTCCGAAATCACTTTGTTCGCTTTTCCTTCCTCATAGCACTCATCGGTCAAGAGGGAGAAACGTGCATCGGAGGGGGATTGTGCAGAATTGATGATGGGTTCATTATCCGCGCCATATTCAATCTGCCATAAATCCATCTTATAATTGACGACATCGAATACATAATTATATAAAACTTCGATCTCTTCGTTCGAAAGGCGGTCAAAACCACATAACTTCAACTTAACCAAGTGATTCCAATCTTTCTTCAAGCGCTCTAATACCTCCCGAGCTTTTTCTATTCCTCGATGCGCTACTACGTATTCTAAATTCTCTTCTAATGAAGACTTATTCACCTTAGGTAACTTAATATATCCATCCCTTGGACTTAGCGCTTTCAACAAATCGGCTCTCCTATAATTCGAGAGAAAGGTCTCCCATTTCGCTATTCCTCGGGCAGGCAGGTGGTCTGCAAACCACAATGCACGCTTTTCGCGAACCTCATTCAGAACAAAATTTATCAGTTCCTCATAATCGTCCCGCTTCTCCTCAATCTCCTGCGCGAACTTTCCGATTATCACATATTCCTCAGTTAACGAATGCGGGATTTTGCACCATGCCAACGGAGCATTGTATAGACCTATAATTTCTGCCAATATTGCTGCATCATAACCATCGGTGACACGGCTCCAATCTAACTCCTCTTTATGCGCTATACATAACTCTGCCAATATGTGGCGGAGCAAGATATGATCATCTCCTTGCTTCTTGAAATAATCTGTGTAATACATTCCTGTTTGATCATCGTAAGACAAATCTGTGGAATACTCATCGTCGTATGGCTTGTATGGCGCTTGTTGTAATAGCTCCCTCATTTCGGATATACTCAGAAAATCACCATGTTTTTTCTGAACTTTCAATTCTTCAAAATCGTATTCTTTCATATTCTTCTTATAATTCAAATTTGGCTGCAAAGGTACAAAAAAAATCTGATATATACAAGTTTTAGGGCAAGAAAATGATAGCAAAAAATCGGACGCGAGGATGAGGAAGAATTGCATGGATTGCAGAATTGCACATCCATGCGGGTTCATTTTATGGACATTATATATAATATAATATATTATATTATTATAATGAGGATTTTATCAAGCTACATAGTTGTGCAATTCTGCAATTTATGCAATTTTTGGTGCAGAAAATTTAGAAAAATGCAAAAAATGTAAAAAAGTTGCAAAAAAATTTGGAAAAGGTAATTTGTTCATCGTATCTTTGCATCGGATTTCTTAGTTCGGCTATGATCCTCACACGATTACTGCGAAAAATGACATTTTTCAGCCTCAACAAAGATGCTTGAGATATGCTTGAGATATGCTACGCGCGATCATATTTTATAGCACTCGCCGGTCATCTTGCGGAGACCTGCCGAAAGTCTAAAATCACTTTTATTAACCTAAACCCCTCGTACGGTGCGAGAATAAATAATGCCGAGTTACCCATGGCAAAATACAAGCCTATCGACATGGTAAAAGAGTACCATGGTAAAATCTGCGAGCACTCCGACACGTATTTCCAGA
>CADCEV010000013.1:0-396 GCA_902800525.1 uncultured Bacteroidales bacterium | reverse complement strand
ACTCCGGAGGAGAAGGCCGCTTACAAAACCGCTTTCGACAACCAGAGCAAGTACACGTCCTTGCGTGGCTACATGTTCGCAAAAGAGTACGAGAAGCTTTGATTTAGGTTTTTTCCGGGCATCTTAGGCTTTTCTGTTCGGTCATTATGGACCCCATAACTCCCTTACAAGAAAAACCTAATCTGCTCCGGAAAAAATCCAAAATCGGACAAGGATTAAACAATTTATTAAACCATTAAACCAAAACCTTAACATTATGGGAAAAGTAGTTTTTGAAGACCCGGTACATCACATTTCGGGCAAGATCAGTAAGAAATTCCGCACGACCTACAACTATCGCAAGGCGAGCGAACGTAAGTACACCTCCGTACGCGGCGAACGCACTACGCCGGTGAG
>CADCEV010000012.1 GCA_902800525.1 uncultured Bacteroidales bacterium | reverse complement strand
CGCAAGCGAGCTTTCGGATAGTTTTTATCCACAAACTCCACAACTCTGACGAGTTAAAGCACTCAAAAGAGAAAATATTAAAAATATTTCATTTCAAATTAATTGTTGACTTAAAGAAAAATTCGCTTAATTCGCTCAATTCGCCGTCCTATAATTCGTAATCAATTTTGAAAAAAATGTCAAATAAATTTGTATATGTCAAAAATTTGTTGTACCTTTGCAGCAAATTTTGAAAACTGTATGAATACTGCTGTTGTAGAATACCGTCCATTCACGATTAGCGTCCCTAAAGCAGATGTAAAGCGTTTCAAGGCCATAGCTAAAGCTATGGATTGGCTTGTTTCTTCACAAGAGGAGAAGCCGTTCTTGATGGATCCTGAAACGGGAGAGTATTTCAATGAAGAAACAGTCAATGCGCTTGTAGAGGCGCGTGAGGATGCGCGAAATGGGCGCGTATATCATGCCGATAGTGCGGAGGAAATGTTCAAGCAAATTTTGAGCTAAAGATGTATTCTATCCAGTACAGCAACCTATTTACCAGAATAGGAACTCATTCGGATTTATTTTGAGATTCAAAATATAAACAAAAACAAATTCTTTCATTAACTCTTTAAATTTCATGTAATTATGAAGAAAATCTTTTCTCTTTTCACCGCTCTCCTCTTTGCAGGAAGCATGATGGCCGGCGAGTATTCTCTGACCAATGCAAACATTGTTGCCGCCGGTTCCGGCGCTAGCGGTTATCAAGAATGGACAATTAAGGACGGTGCTAACAGATCTTGGAAAGCCTACGCAATCAAGAACCAGCACAGTAAAGCGACATCGAGTCAGCATTTCCTCCAAATCAAAAAATATGCAAGTAATACAGCATATTATATTCAAATCCCTGATCTGGAAGAGCCAATTCAGTCTATCACAATGACTGTTTCCAACACCTCACAACCTATGGACGGTGGCTCAAACACAGCAACTTTGTTCTTCAGCGCAAAGGAAAATACCTCCGCGGCAGGTTCAGGAGTCGTTTCCGGAACAGGCGCTTCTTCAGTAACCATTGATGCTTCCTCATTAGGCTTGACTACCGGTTATATTACTGCTGGAGGAGCTGTTCGTATCTGGGATGTAGTTGTAACTACTACTGCGGCTTCCGCTGTTGCTACTCCTGTAATTGACGGTGAGGCTGAGTTCTTTGAGTCAACGTCTGTTACGCTTTCTTGCAAGACGGAAGGTGCTAAAATTTACTACACCCTCGATGGCACTGATCCGACTGCTGCTTCTACCGAATATTTAGGTCTCGCTATCAAATTGTCGGAAGCGGCTACAGTGAAAGCTATTGCTATCAAAGGAGAGGAAAAGAGTAATATTGCTACACAGAAATTTACCAAGGCTCCTGTATACGCTTCTATTGAAGAACTCGTTGCTGCTGGTTTGGCTACGGATACCAAGGTGACTGTTTCCTTTAGCGAAGTAGAAATCACAAATATTTTTGTAAATAAAAGTGACAAACGTCAAGGTTTATTCTTGAATGTGAAAGCCGCTGGAAAAGATGTTGAAATTTATTATAACTCGGATGAGGTTCCGGCAGCGTGGAATATAGGAGGCGTTGTATCCGGTACTATCCAAGGAACATGGACTTTGTATAACGAACAATGGGAGATCATTCCAGTTTCCTCGACTTGGAAATGGACGGAATTGACATACAATGTTCCTGCTGTAATAGCTATCATCATCCCTACCACCTCTTATAACGCACCTGCCGCGGGTATTTCCGGCACTATTGACGTAACTTATAACAATATCGCTGACCTTTCTTCTGCCGCTGTTGCTTTCTATGAGGAAGACGGCACTACTCCGGCTACCTATGCTTGGTTGACTACTTCTTTTGATGAAGAAAAGAATGTTAAATTTACAGTTGCTGCAACGGAAGAATCCGAGGCACGTGTAGCTTACCTCAAAGTGTACGTGGGCGAAGTGTACTCTGAGTTGGTAACAATCCAACAAGCTAAATTCGTTCCCGCTTATGCTACGCTGCCTTTCGAGTTCGATGGCGGAAAGGCGGATATTGATGAGACTCAGGGACTTACTCAGTCCGGCTTAGATTCAGATTATGGTTCTTCTCCGAAACTGAAATTTAATGGTACAGGTGATTACCTGATCCTTCAATTTAATGAAGATGCTGGTCAATTATCTTTCGATATCAAAGGTAATAGCTTCTCCGGCGGTACCTTCAAGGTGCAAGCATCGGCTGATGGTGAGAACTATACCGATTTGAAAGCTTATACCGAGTTGGGTGATGTTGCTACTGAAAAAATTGATATCAAATCCGGTGTTCGTTACATCAAGTGGATCTATACCGAGAAATCTTCCGGTAACGTAGCTCTGGGTAATATCTCTTTGGAAAAGGCAAAAGATCCTACCGCTATTGACAACACCGCTTTCGAGACCAAGACCTTCAAGACTTTCGAGAACGGACAACTCGTTATTATCAAGAACGGCGTTAAGTATGACGTTACCGGCGCAGTTATTCGTTAAGCGAAAATTGAGCAAAAAGTATATATATACATAGTATATATATAGTAAAAGGGCGAAAAATAGTACTTTTCGCCCTTTTTTTTGCTCTTGTCCTATGGTGATCCTATGGTGATTGTATGGCTGTCTTTTGGTTTGACATCGTTTTTATATCGTTTTTCCCCGTACTCGGGGCTTTCGTGGGTATTTCGTGGGTATTTCGCGGGTATTTCGCGGGTCTTTAGGGATCCCGAATTGTTTTTTTCTTAATTTGATGCTAATTAAGTACTAATTGAGTGCTTATCATATGCTTATCAGAATTTTATGTTGTGTGCATCTTGGATCCGTTTTGAACTAAAAACAAAATAAATTTAATTTTTAATTAAAATATTTGCACATGTCATTTTTTTTTACTAACTTTGCAGCGGATTTCAAAAACGCTGATTTACAATGGGGGATCACAATCTGTGATACCCTCAAATTAAAGATCAACTACCGGGAAACTTAAATAAGGAACTCATAAAACAGCGATTTCGCATACGAAATAAAAATTAAAGAGAAAGGAGAAAATAATATGTATACTTTTGAACCGGTTAAATTTAATTCAGAAGAGGAGCGGTTAGCAGCAAAGCGCCGCATGGTCGGTATGAGAAAAGAGTTTGAGGCTCGCGTAAGAGAGATTATGGCTAAGCATCCTGAAATGCAAGTTGTGTTATGATTGTTCTTTCTGCAGAGGCGATTAATATCCGTGCTCCGTATCCTGTAAAACAGGTGGATAGTAGTATCTTTACCTTTGTTACAAAATACGGGATTACCTATTCTGTGGGCTTTGTGCCAGATACTTCGTTTTTGGAAGATGGCGTTTTTCAGTTCTTTCTAATTGCTTCTGCCGGCAAAAGTGTTGGGCAAGACAATAATGTGTTTGAGACGGTGCGTGTGATTATAGAGGAATTCTTTGCGCAGAAAGAGCCGGTGATGTTATATATATGCGATACGGCAGATAAACGTCAGGCTTCACGCGATAGATTGTTCCGAATTTGGTTTAACACGTATATGCACAATAAGTCATATACGATGTATAATGAGCAGATGACCTTAGATAATGTGCAATATTTCTCAAGTATCATTTTGCGAAAAGATCATCCGAAGCACAATCATGTAATTGCTGTATTTCATGATTATATCGTAGAACATGATGAGGGATAAATTGTCTCCGCAGTTCAGAGAAAACTAAAACTATTTCTCTCCCTGCTGATGATTATGAAGGATGAGGGCGCGAAAGTTTAAGAAACTCATAAAACAGCGATTTCGCATACAAAATAAAAATTTCTGCAAAAATATTTGCAAATATCAAAGATATTTTGTAACTTTGCACTAAATTTGAAAATGTAGAAAAGTACCAACAGTTAAGACACTACTTTTGTATGAACAAAACTACAGTATATCAGCATTTTGCCTCCGGTCTCACCACCGTAGGGGATATGTAACGCGCATTATGAAACAGAACCATTGTAAGGTTTTGTTTCTTTTTGTTAAAAATACTACTTAAATGACAAAGAAAGCGGAAATAGCAAGATTTTATGTTTCGACTGACGAAAGAAGAGTCTAATTCGCTGATTTACATGGGGTCATCACAAATTGTGATGTCCAAATCCGATGAAAAAACATTTTTTAGAAGGTCAAAAATTATCAACAATTAAAAACAATTTGTAGCTCGCGAACACGAATTAATATATTTTTTTGAACAATAATGCCAAACGAAATAGTGACATATAATAGCACGGGAAATGTGGTAGTGTACAGCAGCGCAGATAATGCTGTGCATCTGGATGTACAGCTCGCTGACGAGACGGTTTGGCTGACGCAGCAACAAATAGCAACTCTGTTCGGAGTACAGATACCTGCCATATCCAAGCATCTATCAAATATATTCCGAGAGGGAGAACTTGATAAAAATTCAGTTATTTCCATTTTGGAAAATACTGCCTCAGATGGAAAAAAGTATCGTACGATGTTTTATAATCTGGACGCCATATTATCTGTGGGGTACAGAGTAAATAGTGCTAATATGCCGGAAAAAGACTATTTGCATTTACGGAGATGAATCCCGAACGAATCAAGGAGTTGAAAAAAGTGTTATAAAGGTAAAATCAAACCAAATATACAAATTAACTTTTTATTAACTTAAAAATTTAACATTATGAGAAAATTTAAACTATTTCTCTCCCTGCTAATGCTGATGGCATTCAGTCTGGGAAATGTGTGGGCGAAAGATGTTACTGTCTCTTGGACAGCAAGTTCTGGAGCTCTTGGTTCTACCATTTCAGCGGTTAATGGAACTGCGAATGGTAATATTATTACCCAAGATGAGGGTAAAACTGTTAGTTATCAGTGGAGTTACAGTCGTACTCTCAAGAGTGGCGCAGACAATGTTGGATTTACTTCTAACTGTATTCAACTTGGAAAGAATGGAGGAGTCGAGAATATAACCTTCTCAACTTCGAAAATTCCAGGTACAATTAAGTCTGTATCTGTTGAATGTAGTAGTTATAACAACGCACATAAGGTATCTATTACTGTAGGAGGAAAGACTTATCTTGCTTCTACTGCTACGGCAAAGTGGACTACTGTGAATGCCAAATCAGGAACGGGAACCTCTTCTGGCGAAATTATAATCTCTTTTACTGATGGTTCTCGCGCTTTGTATATTAAGTCCATTAGCGTAACATATGAAGAGACGAGTAGTGCAACTTTAACTTCAATCGCAATCTCTGGAACTCCTGACAAAACAGATTATGAAGTTGGAGAAACATTTGATCCAACAGGACTTGTTGCAACTGGAAGTTATGATGATGATAGCGAAGAAGATCTTACTTCCATTGTAGATTGGGCCTATACCCCGGCAGGCGCACTAACATTAGGTTTAACATCTGTTAACGTTACAGCAACTAAAGGCACAATCGTTGGAAATAAAGATGTAAACATCACAGTATCTCCTCATACTATAGTTCCCGGTACATATACGGTGGACTTGAATAGTACCGAATATGGTGTTGATGCTCAAACGACAATTTCGGAAGCCGTAACACTAACTCAACACGATGTCACAGTGGAAACGTGGTGTACAAGCGGAACAAAACCTCGTATTGATGCCGATTACGTTCGATATTACAATGGTTCATATGCGGCTATTTCAGTCCCTTCCGGCTATAATATAACGAAAATAGTGCTTTTAGAGCCATCTTCTGGAGCTTCTTGGGGAGGAAGTGTATCGGCTGATAAAGGGAACTATGATTCAGAAACAAAAACATGGACAGGAGAGGCACAAACTGTGAAGATTTCTTTTGGCGCTACAAACCGCATGGCAGGGATCGAGGTTACCTATAGTGCACCTCAACCGGGCGTTTCTGTTGATCCAGAAGAGGGATTAGCATTTGGGAATGTAAAACTGAATGCCGAAGTTGCTGCTAAAGAAATTGTAGTAGAGGGCGAGAACTTGACGTCGGATTTGACTGCAACTTCGAGCAACACGGATGTATTCACTGTCGCAGTCAAAGAAGGTGACAGCTTGGAGCCCGATGCAGGAGCTGTTATTGCAAGCCTTGTTGTTACTCCGATTACTGCTGCTTATGGCGATTTCAGTGAGAATATAACCATCAGTGGTGGAGGTTTGACAGAAGGCATAGTTGTTCCTGTAACCATGCACGTAGGAGGTATTGTTACGGTAACTAATGTCCCGAGTTTTGATTTTGGAGAGATTTATCAAGGTGCCGATCCTACTGACTACAAGAAGTCATTCCATTTGCATGTGGAGAATTTGACCGCTAACAAAGAGTTACGTGTTAATTGTGCTGTGGGTTTTACAGCAGATCCTTATAGCCCGACGGCAGATGAGAACGGCGTTGTAGATACTGATGTCTATGTATATCCTACCTCCACAGATGAAAAGGGTACGCTTTCTGAGAAAATTATTGATGTAAGGTGCACCGGTAATCGTGAATTCTCAGATTACGAAGTAGGCGAGATGTCTGTTACTATCATTGATGCACCTTCTTGTTCCTTACTGGAAAAGCCGACATTGGATAACGAGAATACCTGGGCTTCTTATGACAATGCTCAATTAGCATGGACAGCTGTTGCTAATGCAAGCCAATATCTCGTTAACGTAACTGAGCATGAAGGTGATCCAAAGATTACTAACTTAAAGACTTCAAGCCTCACTACATCTATTCTTAATACGAAAGTTAATACTCGTTATGATTATACAATCATGGCAGTAGGTGATGGTACAGACTATTGTGAAGAAGGTAACCCTGTATTGGAAGGCTATTTTACTACTGCAGATTATCCTGCTGCTACGCTGACGCTGAGCGAGAATGGTGTGGAGCGTGCTTTGCCGGGTTCGCACAAATTGAATGATGTAGTGGCTCTGCCGACAGAAGTGGAGACAACCATTCCCGAGAAGACGTTCGTGGGTTGGAGCACCGTTGAGATAGCTAAAACTGATGTTAAACCGGCTTATCTCGAACCGGGCGCAGAATTTACATTCAATGCAACTTCTAATAAACTCTATGCAGTTTATGCTTCCGGTCACGGAGCACTCGATGAGTGGCAAGTTACTACAGAAGTTAAAGCTGGTGATGTAGTTGTTTTCAGTACAATCCCTTCATATACAACCAATGATATGAAGACCAATGGTAGTTTCGGTACTTACACATATATGAATGCTACTGCTTCTACTTATAATGCTGATAAGAGTAAAATCACATCGCTTGCTTCTGGAGCACTTCAATACACAGTAGGAGGAAACGCAGATGACGGATGGACTCTTACTAATGAAGGACAATACTTATACATTAAAGCAGCAAAACAGATTGGCCTGCAAAACGAAGAATTCAAATGGAGCATTTCCTTTAACAATGAAACGAAAGTGGCTACTGTAACAGGAACATTAAGTGAAACTGACTACACTATGTTCTATAATTATAATAAAGGTAGTGATCGTTTCAATGTATATGCAAGCAAAGGCTCTATGGATGAAGTTTCTCTCTATAAACATGTAGTAGGGGACGCTACTTGGAATGGTTATACCACCTCCGGTCCGAAGAAGTTGGCGAATCCGACATTCAGCGTCGAGGCTGGAACCTATACAGAAACCAAGTCCATCGAATTGAATGCGGCTGATGGTACAATCTATTACACACTTGATGGAACAGATCCGACAACGGAAAGTACTCCTTACACAGCTGCTATCGCTCTGGATTCTTATGGCTCATACACCATCAAGGCGATTGCTATTGACGGTGACAACAAATCGGAGGTCGTTTCTGCTACTTATGGAATCAATATTCCGTTCGAGACCGTAAGTGACCTGTTCGCTTATATTGCTACTAAGAAAGCATTCCTGGGTGACATTTCCGTAACTGGTGTTGTAAGTGAGATTGTAACCGAATATAGTACAGAACATAGCAACATTACTTTCAATATCTCGGATACAGGAGCAGAAAGCGAAGCTCAGTTCCAAAGCTACCGCGGTGTTGGAGAAGGAATTGCTGAAGTTGTAGCTGTGGGTGACAAAGTAACTATCACCGGAGAATATACTCTCTATGGCACAACTCATGAGTTGAAACAAGGCAACGTTATTTCTAACCGTGTTGCTGCTGTGGTAAAATCTGTAGTTATCTCCGGTACGGCAACCAATACCGAGTACTACTATAACGATGACTTCTCGTTTAAAGGTCTGACCGCTAAAGCTATTTACAACACCGGCTACGAGAAAGATGTCACCTCTGAAGAAGGTCTCGTTTGGGCTGCTGATCCGGATAAGGTTACCGCTACCGGCGATGTAAACGTAACTGCTACTTATGGCGGCAAGACCAGCGATGCTAAAGTAGTGGCTGTCACCAAGCAACTCCGTGAGCTCACGGACGAGCAGTTGGCTTGGAGTGCAGATGCCGCTACGGCTTACACCGTAGGTAAGACTTACACGCTGCCGACATTGACCAAGGCTACTATCTCCAATGAGGAAGACCACGAAGGCGAGATCTCTATTGTAGCAGCGGGTTCTACCGTCATCAAAGCTGCTTTTGCAGGCAATGATGAGTATGCAGCCAAGGAGGTTAGCTACACCCTCACCGTCTATGCTCCGGCTACCGTAGTCGTTACCGGCGAGGCAACCAAGACCGAGTACTTCTACAGCGAGACCTTCAGTCTTGCAGGTTTGGGCGCTAAAGCTACTTATGCTGACGAAACTGAGTACGAGATTCCGGCAGAGGAAATCACATGGGCTCCTGCTGAGGCTCCGGCTATTACCGCCAACACCAACATCGAGGTAACTGCTACATGGCAGGGTATCACTTCGGATGTGAAGAATGTAGCTGTCACCAAACAACTCCGTACGATTACCGACGAGCAGTTGGCTTGGAGCGCAGCAGAGGCGAAGGCTTACACCGTAGGTAAGACTTACACGCTGCCGACATTGACCAATGAACTTGGTTTGGGCTACTATCTCCAATGAGGAAGACCACGAAGGCGAGATCTCTATTGTAGCAGCGGGTTCTACCGTCATCAAAGCTGCTTTTGCAGGCAATGATGAGTACGCGGCTAAAGAGGTTAGCTACACCCTGACGGTGGTTGCTCCGGCTTCCGTAGTCATCACCGGCGAGGCAAGCAATACCGCTTATGAGTACGGATATAAGTTCTCCTTCGAAGGCTTAGGCGCAAAGGCTGTTTATACCAACGAGGAAGAGTATGAGATTCCTGCCGCTGAAATCACTTGGGCAGCTACTCCAGCTACTGTTGCAATGGATAACAATGTATCTGTTAAGGCTACATGGGAAGGCATTGAAAGTGCAGCGGAACTCGTAGCCGTGACGGTGATAAAGCACAAAGTAACTATTGTGCAACCGGATCACGGAACATTAGTTGTCAAGTACAGTAAAGACGGTACTAAGGTTACCTCCGGCGATGAGTTAGTACTGGGTACTCAACTGATCTTCGAGATCATTCCGGAGACGAACTACAAAGCAGGCAAGGTGGTTGTCAATAATAAGCCTATTGATGAAATGGTAGGTACTATAGGAAAAATGGATTATGTATTTAGCGCTAAGATCATCGAGAAAGAAGAAGCAGGTATTGCTTGGAGTAAGGCTAATGGCAGCATCGAGGTTAAAGACGGTGTAGCTATCAACAGCGACCTGCCTGAATTCAGCAACCCGAACGAGCTGGCTATTGAATTTAGCGCTGAGAATACCGACGTGGCTGAGGTTAACTCTGCTACTGGCGAGATCACTCCGAAAGCATTCGGAACCACCAAGATCTACGCTACCTTCTACGGCAACAACGACTACAAGGCAGCTCAGGTATCTTACGACCTGAATGTGGAAGTAATTGTGCCGGAAGTGAAACTGGCTTATGGTATCGGCGAGGATTGGTCACAAATTCAGCTCACTCCGAACGAGGACTATACCAAGGCTTCGATTAAGGTGAACTTCGCAGCAGACAGTTGGCCGAACTTCAAGATAATCGTTGATGGTGGCTGGCGCGGTAATGGTTATGAGTACAAGCGTGACTTTACCGGTGCAAGCGAAATTACTGAGAACGGCGCTAATATGTATTTCCACGCTGACTTTGAGGGTGAATATACCTTCACATGGACTTACGCTACCAATGCCATCGAGATTGGCTTCCCGGATATGCCAGAGTCTAAGTATTACATCGCCGGTGACTTTACCTCTTGGGAGACCAACATGGCTGAGATGACGGAAGACGCAGGTATGTATAAAGCTACAGTTACTATCAATGCGACAGAAGCACAGAAATTCAAAGTAGTTCGTGTACAAGGTCCGTACAAGACCTGGTATGGTCTTGCCAGTGAAGCTACGATGACACCGGATAATTGTGCGAACTGGATCATTGGCGGTGGTAATACAGACATCGGTCTCCAACTGAGCTGTGCAGGCAAATACACCTTCTACTTCGTTCCTGAAGAAATGAAACTGTCTATCGATATGCCGACAGTGCCGGGTACAGCGCTGGATAACACCGAGGCAGGCGAGAAAGCAGTCAAGGTAATGTTGAACGGTCAACTGATGATTATGAAGAACGGTAAGACTTACAATGCGCAAGGACAAATAATCAAGTAAGTCAAAGGTCGAAAGACCCATTTCGAAAGAAGGCGTGCAGTAATGTGCGCCTTCTTTCTGAAACGCCTTATCGCCGTTCGTTTATGTTCGTAAATTATTGCAACAGTACTATTCCAAGAACATGACTATTTAGAAAGGTTTCGAAAGATTTCGTTTCGTTTTGTGCTCCTAAATACAAATAATTAACGAAAAAAGTAAAAAAATACATTTTTCTCTTGCATATATCAAAAAAATATAGTAATTTTGTGCCCGAATTGTGAAATCACAACAAATTAACCATATTTATTAACTAAAATCTAATTATCATGAAGAAGATTTTCTCTTTATTTGCAGCTGTGCTGTTCTGCACAAGCATGTTCGCGGGAAATGTTTATTTTGTTAATGCGGATGCATGGACTGCTGTCAATGCCTATATGTGGGCAGACGGAGACAAGAAAAATGCAGAATGGCCCGGAGTTGCTATGACCAAGACCATCGACAAAGCAAAAGGTTTTGATGTTTATTCATATGAGGTACCAGAAGGTTTCTCTAACTTGATTTTCAACAATGGAGACAAAACTCAAACAGCCGACCTCGTTTATAATGAAGCAAAACCGTATTTCTATGCTAATGTATGGTATGCAACTTTGGCAGATGTAGAGGCAGCCGGTGCAAAACCGAAATTCTATGTTACCGGTGAAAGTTTAGTAGGGAACTGGAACCCTGACAAATTGCCGGTTTACGAAGAGTCAGTCACAATTCCAAACCTCGAGGCAAACAAGGAATATGCTTTCAAAGTAACCGTGGACGGTACTTGGGCAACCGCAAAAGGTTATAGTGAATTGACGGACAAAACAAATCTGAAAAGCGGTAACGACAATAACGTTGTCTTTGCTCTCAAAGAGGCAGGTGCTGTAACTATCAAATATACAGCTTCCGAATTTACAGTAACCGGTAACTTCGTAGAGAAAACCGTTGACCCGAATGTGAAATTCTATATCACCGGCGAAACATTAGTGGGTAACTGGAATCCTGACAAGTTGCCGGTAACGTCAGAGAGTTACACCTTTGAGGATCTCGCTCCCGGCACATATGCTTTCGCTATCACCGTGGATGGAACTTGGGCAACTAAGAAAGGTTTCTCTGATTTGACCAATAAAACCAATTTGACCACCGACAAGGACGGTAACGTAGTATTCACTATGACCACAATTGGAAATGTAACTGTCAAATATACAGGAACCGAGTTCACCGTAACAGGTGACATCGCCTCGATCGAGCCGACATTGACAGACGGATACTACCTGATTGGTGATAAATATGATTGGAGTGCTTCGAAATTAACTGCAGCTCAATTGTTCGCTCAAACGGAGCAAGAGGGTGAATACAAACTCGAAATCACACTCACAGAAGGTGAGAAGATCAAAGTGGCAAAGGTAGAAGCAGATGCTATCGTATCATGGTATCCGAATAACGACTATAATTATACCGTAGATGCTGCCCATGCGGGTTTGATGACTATCTATTTCCGCCCTGCTGGCAACGCAGAAGAGACTTGGGCTGCTTTCGGTGGCAACATGTATATCGAGGCAAAGGAAGCAACTGCTATCACCAATACCGCTGTAGAGGGTAAGGCAGTAAAGACTGTTGTAAACGGCATGCTCGTTATTGAGAAAGCAGGCGTTCGTTACAACGTAATGGGACAAATCGTTAAGTAATTATACTTTTCGCACGCAATAAAGAGGGGTGCTCCGGCACTCCTCTTGCAAAATATTACTAACCTAATCTAATTATTTAATTATCATGAGAAAAATTCTTTCTTTTCTTCTGATGGCTTTGTTCAGCGTAGGCATGTGGGCAGCAGACACATACTACTATCGCGGCAACCAAAACGGTTGGACTGCCTCAGAAATGACTGAAAGTACCGATGGCTTCTACGCTTATTTTGCTGCCAAAGGTTATTCCAACAACGGAAACTCGAACAACAATTTTAAAGTATCTAAAACTGCTGATTCTTGGGACTACAATAACGGTTACGTTACTCGTGGTTTCAATGGTACCGATATCCAAAACACGGAAGGTGATAAATCCATCGGCTTAAATTGGGACGGGGATAATATCTGTGTTTATTGCACGGTAGATTTTTATATTCTGGTTTATTACCCTAACACCATCATTAATAATACCTCAAAACCGGTAGTATGTGCATCTACAACTTTGCCGGAAGGAGCCTTGTATATAGCCGGAGACGGATGGTGCGGAACAGAATGGAACACCACCGATGAGGCAAACAAGATGACTTGGAATAAGGAAAAAGGAATCTTCACAAAAACAATCAATGGCGTTTCCGCAGCAGATCATAAGTTTAAAGTATCCACTTATAGTTGGGGAAATGCTTATGGCTTTGATGCTTACGACGCAGCTTCCAGCAAGAACGTGGTTTCTTGTTCGGCTGATGATGGAAATGTGAAATTCCAGCCTGCCATGGAAGGTACGGTAACGGTTACTATTGATGCAACTACTAAGAAAATCAGTGTTGTATGTCAGACACCGGTCGTTACTTTTGATAAGGAAGGCGGCGACAAGGGAAGTGCTTCTGTTGAGGCTGAGTACGGCGTAGCTGCAACCGCTATTACTATTCCAGAAAAAGCGAACTATGATTTCAAGGGCTATTATACCGAAGATAATGGTACAGGAACTGCTGTCATTAACGCAGATGGCTCCTGGAAAAGCAGTGTGGAGAATTATACCGACAAAGATGGCAAATGGATTGCTCGTGCCAATAGTACTCTGTATGCTAAATGGGAGGGTAAGAATTATGCCATTACCTATAAGGATGAAAACAATGCTGCGTATTCCGGTTCTAACTCCGAAGCATTACCGAGCAGTTATCAGTATGGCGCAGGTGTAACGTTGGTTAACGGAATCAAGGCGGATCACCAGTTCTTAGGCTGGTATGACAACGCGACTTGTACCGGCGAAGCGATTACGGCTATTGCAGCCGACGCAACAGGTGCAAAGACGTTCTATGCCCAATGGAAAGAGATAGACGGCGGTTCTGTTACACTGCTTGCCGGCGAAGGCGGTGAAGTGAGTGCCGATAAGAGTGTTTGGGGTGCTAATGCCATGATCGCGGATATCAAAGCCAACAGCGATGTCGCTATTTATGCCCGTCCGAATACCGGCTATTCATTTGACCAATGGACAAAGGTATCCGGCGAAGGTGCAATTAAGACCAATGCTGCAACAGGTGAATTCAGCGCGGTCGCTTATCAGAATGCCAGTGTAAGTGCTTCGTTTAGCGAGAACATAGTGGCTATCGAACCTACTGTTCATTTCGATGCAGGTACTGCTGCTTATACCGCGGAAGCTTCAGTTGCTGCAATCGGTATTGCTACTACAACCGAACTGACCGCTTCGGCTGCAACCGAAGGATTTGCTTTTGCCGGATGGACCCTCTCCTCTAATTTGGTAGTGGTAAGCGGCAATGCCGCAAAAGATCTCTCTATCACTGTTCGTACCAATGGTGATGGTGATGCTGTTTCTGCCGTAGCTAATTATAACGAGGATCTGAGTACTCCGTTTGTCCTGAACGGTGGCGCCGCTTTCGGAGAAACGGCATGGAAGCAAGCTCTTCCGCTCAAAAAGAAATCCGGTCATTCCACGGAGAAGATCGCTTATATCACCATCAGCAACCTTGCGCCTGTAGGAGAAACTGATAATGCGGCTTATTATTTCAAGATTGTAGATGACGAAAATAAATGGTACGGTCTGCCGGCTGACGGCGAGAGTTATTGGTTCTTGCGCACAACAGAAGAGCAGACTCTGGCCGATGCTAAGAATATCCAACTCCGTGCTGATAAGGCAGGTGATTATGAGATCAAGGTGGATTATTCGACCGCTGCTCTCAAAATCTCCATCGCTTTCCCAGAACAGGTATCTTCTGATGTAACCGTTACCGCTCCGGAGCACGGAACGATCACGGTTAAGGACGGTGAAGCCGCTATTGGCAAAACCGTACAGGAAGGTACCGTACTGACCGTAACCGCAGCTCCGAAAGACGCAGCCGCTTATCACATTTATAATTTACGCGCGTATAAGACCGGAGAGCCGGCTACTACGGTTGAGATCAAGAATGGTCAGCTGACGATGCCTGCTTACCCGATCACCATTACCGCAGACGAAAAGGCGATTGTTCTGAAAGACTTGCTGTTTGTGCCGGGCGTATGGGCTGAAGAAAAAGCAAAGATTGCCGCATGGATCTGGACCCGGAAAGAGGGACATGCAATGGCAGATCAATGGACCGCGTTCTTCGCGCCGAAATCTGCGGGCAACGATACGCTGAGTGTCAAATTAGACGCCGATGCCGATAGTATCGTCTTTGTCCGCTTCAACAGTACCGCCGAGGCTCCTTCGTGGGAGGACAAAGAGAACTTCCGTTGGAACAGCCTTGCCGGAGACACAATTGACAAGATCGATCTGACTTATACCATCACCGATTGGTATGAAGGTACATGGGATCCGTATATCCCGGCTAAGTATTACCTCACCGGCGACAGCGCATTGGTTGTTGATGCAGGCTTGGATAAGGCCAAAGCTTGGAGCCCGTCTGCAATCAAGGTAACAGAGAATACCTATGTATTCGCGGGCTTGAAGAAGGGACATGAGTATCAGCTCAAAGCTACTATTGACGGTCAATGGGAAACCGCAAAAACCTATAAGGATCTGACGGCAAAGGCTCTGGGTCTCAAGACGGATGGAGCGGACAATATCATCTTCAAAATGGCAAACGACGGTGATGTAACCGTAACTCTGACGGACAAGGTATTTACCGTAGAAGGCAATTTCGCTATGCCGACTGTTGCCATTGCCGGAAACGTAACCAGTTGGAGCCCTGTTGAAATGGAACTCGCGGAGAACAAACTGAGTGCTTCCGTAACACTCAAGAACCTTGAGTTCGGTTTGGATTCCTTCAAGATTGTATTGGATGGTAACTGGATCAGCAAAAACGGCGAGGGAGAAAGTTTCTATACTTTCCATCGCGATTGGAACGAAGACAAAGACATCAAGGGCGGCAACCGCAACATGATTCTGGATCGTGACAATGCCGGTGATTATACCTTCACTTGGGTCTTTGCTAACGACTCGCTGCATATTGCCTTCCCTGCTGCACCGGATACCGCTACGATCTATTTCGTCAATACCAACAAGGATTGGACCGATAAGATCTATGCGCACGCATTTGTGGGTGAGAAAGGTTATCAAACATGGCCGGGCGTAGAGATGACCAATACCGGCGAGAAAGTATGGGAGAAAGCCATCTATTCCGCGAAAGTGCCGGTTACCTATAGCAGTGTCATTTTCAACAACGGAGAAGCCAAAACCGCTACTTACGCATGGACCAAGGACAAACCGTTCTTCTGTGACGGTTCGTGGTATGCCAATAAGGAAGCTATTCCGGAGATTGAGCCGGCTAAGTATTACATCACCGGAAACGCAGCGTTGGTAGCTTATGCCGGTTTGGCAGAAGAGTCTGAATGGAATGCAAAAGCTATCAAGGTAACGAAAGACACCTTCGTCTTTGAAAACTTGGCTGCCGGCTACTACCTGATGAAAGTAGTGACCAAAGATGCAGAACCGAACTGGATCGGCTATGACCAGTTGACCGAGAAATCTAAAGGTCTGCTGGACGCAGAGGATCATCAGATCGGCTTCACTATGGAGCAAGCAGGCAACGTAACGGTGGTTTATAAAGAAGGCGTCTTTGTAGTAAAGGGCGACTATGCCAAACTGCCGAAGGTCGGTCTCGCTGCTAACTTCAATAGTTGGAATTGGGCAGAGAACCTCCTCGTTCCGGCAAAGGACAGCCTGAGCGCAAGTCTCAAAGTGAACCTCGGTGTAACCGATACGATCCGCTTCAAGATGGTTTCCGATGGAAACTGGTTGAGCCTCAACGGCGAAGGAGAAAGCGAGTACGGCATTCATCGCACATGGCCGAGTGCAGCGCACGTGAACATCGTTGACGGTCGCAACTTCGCGCTGACAACTGACAAGGAAGGCGAATATACTTTCACTTGGACTTATGCCGACAGTACACTCACCGTGAAATTCCCTGAATTGGTATCTTATGATGTAACGGTTACCGCTCCGACCAACGGAACGATCACGGTCAAGAACGGCGAAGACGCTATTAGCGCTCCAGTACAGGAAGGAACTGTACTGACCGTTACCGCGGTTGCTAATGATCCTGCCGTATATGAAATAAAGAATCTGCGCGCGTATAAGACCGGGGAAGAGGGTGTTGAAGTAGCTATCACGGACGGCAAACTGATCATGCCGGCTTACCCGATCACGATCACCGCTGACGAAGAGAAGATCGTTTACCAGACTATCTATTTCGTGGACAAAGACGGTTGGAACGGTGTCAATGCGTATGTCTTTGTGGACGAGCACGCTGTGTATAAGATCTGGCCGGGTGAGGCAATGACGAAAGAGGAGCGCAAAGTGAAAGAAAAAGACCTCTATTCCTATACCTTCCCTGCTAAATATACCACGATCATCTTCAATAAGAAGGATGAAACGACCACTCAAACGAAAGATATGTTGTGGAGTGCAGCAACTCCGTATTATTGCAACGGATTCTGGTATGCAAGCGAAGAGGCCGTTGTGCTGGACGCTACCGCCAAGTACTATATCTCCGGTGATGCCGCAGTGATGGGTAGTTGGGCACCCGATGCTATTAAAGTAGCGAGCGACAGCTATACTTTCCCGAACTTGCCGGCGGGTACCTACAGGATGAAAATTACCTTGGAGGGTATTTGGGAGGAAGGCAAAGTGAAAGGCTACAGTGACCTGACCGTACAAGATCCTTCTTTCGACACCAATAGCGACAATGACATTATCTTCAAACTGAACGAGCCCGGTGACGTGACCGTTACTTATAACGCAACCACCTTCACCGTTACCGGTAAGTTCGCTCAGAGGGAGTACTATATCGCCGGTACCTTCACCAATTGGAAGGATAATATGGTTAAGATGACCGAAAAAGACGGCAACTATGCTACTAACATCGAAATAGCTGATATTACAGAGGCTCCGCTGTTCAAGGTAGTTTACGTACATGGCACAGATTCCGTTTGGTATGGATTGAAGAGCTATTCCGCAATGACCTCTGACGACTGCTCTAATTGGGAGATCGGCGGCGGTGAAGCAAATATCGGTATCAAGCCGACCAAGGCCGGTCAATACTCCTTCTACTTCAATCCAAATGGCTTGTTCCTGACCGTAGAAATGCCTTCACAAGGCGGCGGAACGGCGTTGGATAACATCTGGGCTACCGAGAAAGCACAGAAAGTGATCCTCAACGGTCAACTCCTGATCTTGTACAACGAGAGAATGTACAATGTACAGGGTCAAACCGTGAAGTAAGCCGCAAAAGAAGCGACGAATACAAAGAAGAAGGCGTGCAAATGTACGCCTTCTTCTTTATTGGTTTCGATATTTCGATATTTCGATATTTCGATATTTCGATATTTCGTGATCTCGATATCTCGTGACCTCGTGATCTCGTGAGTTTAATTGTCAATTGTCAATTCTCAATTCTCAATTAATTATACTCTTTTATCGCCTTGCGGATAAGTGGAACGATTTCGGTATTGTCATGCCAGCCTGTGAAGTACTGTGCGCCGGCGCCGATAGCAAAAATAGGAACGGCGTGCGCGCTGTGTGCACGTGTGGTCCAACCCACATGGGCTTTCTTGTTCAGCATCGCAATGCCCGCGTCGCCTAACTTGTTGATGGTCTTGTACATCGTTTTTACGTCCTTGCTCTTATGCTCAATAACGCTCTTATAGGTGGCTTTCAGCTCGTCCTCTTCCTCGTCGGTCAGTTCCACTTCCGTCCAAAGACCCAATTGCTCCATGTAAATAGCCTGTACTTGCGCCCAAGACGGTTTCTTGTTGTCGTCAAAGAGTTTCTGGATCTGGTCGCTCAGTGCCCAAGAGGAGCATTTCTGGTATTGCAGTTGGTCCAAGTGCAGCGTATAGTCGCTGTTTCCGAGTGCCAAACCGCCTGTCTCGTGGTCCGCGGTCACGATGATCAGCGTCTCTTCCGGGTGTTGTTTGTAGAAAGCATAGGCTTGTTGCATTGCTTCGTCCATATCCCACACTTCGCCGATAGAAGTAGCGGCATCGTCTCCGTGGCAGGCATAGTCGATCATACCGCCCTCTACCATCATAAACCACCGCTCATATCTCTCCTCCAGGAACGGGATAGCGGTGCTCACGATCTGCGCCAAGGTCAAATCGCCCTCCTTGCGGTCAATGGCATAAGGCAGGTTGTCACCGTGTTTGGCGCCTTGGTCATCGGTGGCTTGCACAAGAATCATCTTCTTGTCCTGCGCTGCCGAGTCACTCATCAGCGCTTGTGCCTCGTCATAGCCGTGCGCAATGACATAACCTGCCTGCTCGGCTTTGCGGTACAGGTTCTCCGGCTTGTCATCGTGCTTGCCTTCCGGGTAATGGAAACCGGCGCCGCCGAAGAAATCGAAATGGCTGTTGCAGAGCTGTTTGCCGATCTTGTAGTACTCGTTGCGTTTCTCTACGTGCGCGTAGAAAGCCGCAGGAGTTGCATGGTCAATAGCTACCGTCGTCATAATACCCACACCCCAGCCGTGTGCTTTCAGATCCTCCGCGATGGTGGTCAGTTTATTGCCCTTCTCGTCCAGACCCAAGGTGCCGTTCGTCGTCTTGCTACCTGTAGCGAGACACGTACCCGCAGCTGCCGAATCGGTGATCCCGTTGCTCTTCGAATACGTCGAAGCACTGCCGGAATAGGGGAACGTGGTCATCAGCGTCTGTACGCGCCCGAGAGGCTCGCCGGCGAGGGCGGATCGGTACATCTCGGCGCTCAGCACTTGGTTATGACCCATACCGTCGCCGATGAAATAAAATACATACTTCGCCTGTGCGAAGTTACAAAGACTTATCGCTGCCCATAGCGCGATAAAAAGGATTCGTTTCATATCATTATTTGTTTTGTTCTTTCTGTTCTTTCTGTTCTTTCTTGCGCGCGCTCACTCGTTGCCGCTTGCGTTTGCGGGATTCGCGGCGTTTGGCGGCCTGTCGCTCTTCGCGTTCTTCCAACGTCAAATGGGGAGGCGGTTCTATGCCTTGCTCGCGCAACCGCTGGTCCTGTATCTCCTGCTGATGCTCGATCATCCGCTCTTTCTCTTCGCGTTTGAGTGCCTCTACTTCCTTTGCTGCCAAGGGTTCATGTGCAATCAGGTCTTCGTAGATCAGCAGTGTCGCCCATGCGTCCGTGGAGGCATAACGCGCCTGCTCCGGCGTGAGGTGGCTGTTCTCCCAATTGGTCAACTGCTGCGCTTTGGAGATCTTCTTGCCGAAACAAATGGCATAGATCTTTTGCAAACCCAAATCCAAAATACCGTATTTGACAACCATGGACTGAATATCCACGCAGTTAGCCGGCGTGAAATTGCGTCTCCGGCGAAGCCCGTTGATGTCGTCCCGGAATGCCAAACCCACTTTCAGGATGTTGGGATCCGCAAACAGGTCCGCTAACTCCTGCGGCATGCCCACATGCGTCAGACGGAACAGGTAACACCGCTCATGCGTAGCGATTTGTACCAAGGCGGTGGGGTAGTGTATGCCCCTTTGGAAACTCGGCCGCGCCTCTGTATCGACCCCGAGCACAGACTGCTGCCTGAGGTAATTCACCGCTTCGGCTACCATTTCCTCCTTGTCCACTACAATCACTTTGCCCTCAAACGCATCCACCGGCATCCATTGCAGCAGTTCCTTGCTGATTCTATGTATATAATGATTCTCTTCCACTTCCAATTCTCAATTCTCAATTCTCAATTGTCAATTATCAATTGTCATGGCGTGCAACGCTCTCATTACGGCCAGCAGTTTCTGACCCCAATGTGCCTCAAACGCCTCGCGGCAAAGCACCACCGCGTCGTTCATAATAGGCTCTTCGCCTGTCTGGAACGCAGCTGCCATGTCCTTGAGTTCCTGGTAGATATCCGCCAGACCCTCCGAGATATAGGCTGTTTGCACCTCGTCGGTGTAGATACCCTGATCTACAAAAACATCCAGATACGCATCGTCCGAACCCAACAACTCGCGGATCCCGACCAGCGCATAGTTATAATCCTCTTCCGCCACAAACCGCTGCGGCTCTTCTTCCATCACGCACTCCGCCTGTTCCAACAAACGCGTACGCAGATACAATACCGGCAGAAGTCTCAGCATCTGCTCTCTCCATTCCTCCCGCTCATGCTCGCCGGCTTTCTCAATTAGCAGGCATGTCTGTGCCGCTGCGGTCACAAAAGCGATGGTACTCTCACTATAAATAAACGATTTCATACCTTATTTTTAAGAAAAACGCTGCAAAGGTACGAAAAAATTTGCATATATGCAAAATAATGAGTAACTTTGCACCAAAATTTAGTAACATTCTAATTTTTAAAGATAAATTGCTATGAAAAAAGTATTCTTTTTTGTCTTTGCGGCCTGCTGTATGACCGCTGCGGCGCAGCATGTAGTGCCGGTGAACATTCAAGTAGTTGACCTCAAACTCGATTCCCTTCGCGCGCTCTATCAGACAGAGCCGACGATGTATCGCGCTTCGCTGGACGTACTTTCCCAACAGTTGGCGAAAAATGCGGAAGAACTGAAAACGGCCAAGGCGCAACTCAAAGCCGAGCAGGAGCACGGCAAACAGATGCAAACTTCGCTCAAAGAGGCTTCCAAAATGACCGCTTCCCTCAAGAAACTGTATGCCCAGGAGGAAAAAGAACTGAAAAATATGCAGAAGATAGTAGCCGGTCAACAACGCAACCTGTCTAAACAAATGAGTTTGAGCGATGCTACACGTGATGATTACACCCGTTTCCTTGAAACGCAACAGAAAGAATTAGGCTATTCGATCCGCGAGGTGGCTGACCGTCAACGCTCTATCGCTGACTTGGAGACCTCGATGCAAAACGGACAATCAAGCTTGAATACGTACTTGCAGGAGCTGCAGCAAAAAGCAGCTCAAGTAGCCACTGTTGAAGCGCAACTCAAAGAGCGTACCGCCATCTTGAAAACGGAGCAGAAATCCGCTAAATCCATGCAATAATATGAAGGTTATCAATCTTTCCGAGCAAAACAGTGTGCTCAATCAGTTCTTACGCGAGATCCGCGACGTGAATATCCAAAAAGACCCGCTTCGTTTCCGCCGGAACATTGAGCGTATTGGTGAGTTTATGGCGATGGAGCTGAGCAAAACCCTGAACTACGAGCCTGTTCAAGTGCAAACACCCCTTGATGTCGCAACGGTAAACACTATCTCCGACCAACTGGTTTTAGCTACTATCCTTCGTGCCGGTATGCCGCTTCATCACGGTTTTCTGAATATCTTCGATCGCGCGGAGAATGCGTTCCTCAGTGCGTATCGCCGCGTGAATAAGCAAGGCGAACTGGAGATCGTAGCGGAATACATGGCGGCGCCGTCTATTGATGGCAAGACGCTTATTGTGGCTGACCCGATGTTAGCTACCGGTATGTCCATGGAAGTGGGATACCTCGCGTTGCTCAAACATGGTCAGCCTGTTCATACGCATCTCTGTTGCGCTATTGCAACGCCGCAATCGATCGAGTATATGCGAAAGGCACTCAATGATAGCCCGGACGTGACCCTCTGGTGCGCAGCTGTGGATCCGGTTCTCAACGATAAGAAGTATATCGTTCCGGGTCTTGGCGACGCCGGTGACCTTTGTTATGGTGTTAAAATCCACCTCTCAGATCGAAACTAACAGATCCTATATGGCGTTTCTACCGGCCGTCGTTTTGACGGTCGGTATTGCTGTGCTTAGCCTGTGGGAAAATCCCCAAGTGCCGCCCTCTCTTCAACTGAGCGATAAGATCATGCACGGGTTGATGTACACCTTTCTGGCTATGACGTGGATGTGGCCTCTCACGCGCATTGTGCGGACGCGCGCGTTTACCTATTTATATGTGTTCCTTTCCGTCACGCTCTATGGCGCGCTGATGGAGATTCTTCAGCGGTTTTGTACCCTCACGCGCTCCGGCGAAATGGCGGATATATACGCCGATGCTCTCGGAGCGCTCTTAGGTCTCCTCGTCGTGTACATACTTGCCAAAATGTCAAATAACAAATGACCTCTCCCCTCTATGACATAGCCCTTTCGTTCCTGTATCGCAATCGTTTGCGGTATTCACTGGCGATGATGGACCATTACGGCTCGGCTGAAACCGCGTGGAATGCTGTCCATGAGCCGGGCAAGGAGGCGGCTTTGGAACGGGCACAGCAGGAATTGGCGTGGATTGAGGCGCACGGCATTCGCGTATGGACCACCACCGACCCGGACTACCCTTATCGCTTGAACCAGTGTCCTGACAAACCCTTGGTGCTTTATGGCAAAGGAAACCTGCAACCCTCGGACGGCTATATCGTCTCCATCGTTGGAACACGCCGGCCCACGGAGCGGGGAAAAGAACTGGTCACGGCGCTTGTGCGTGACCTGCATGAGCGTTTGGAGAACGTCACCATCGTCAGCGGAGGTGCCTATGGCATAGATATAACGGCGCACAGGGCCGCTATAGAGTGCGGTATTCCCACTATCATCATTCCGGCGCACGGACTTGACCGCATCTACCCCTATCAGCATCGACCCGAAGCGGTAGCATCCCTCACACACGGCGGTCTGCTCACCGAGTTCCCCTCCGGCGTCGAACCCTTAGCTCCGTATTTCCTGCAACGAAACCGCATCATAGCCGGTTTGGCGGATGCGGTCGTGGTGGCGGAAAGTCGTGACAGAGGCGGCAGTCTGGTCACAGCCCGTATGGCAGGTGATTACAACCGCGAATTGTTCGCTTTTCCCGGACGACCCACGGATATATCCTCTATCGGATGCAATGAACTCATCCGCAAAGACAAAGCGCATCTCATCAATAACGCCGATGACCTGATCGACATCATGCAGTGGAAAACGCGGAACACGCCTTCCCGACCCGTCCAAACGGAGATAATAGGCCTTCGCGACGACCTCACTGAGAAGCAACAGACCATCCTCCAAAAAATACAGGAAGCCGAGGACGGAATACACATCAATCACATCGTCATGGAAACTCAGTTGCCGTACGGCGAAGTGTCCTCGGAACTCCTTTTATTGGAGATAAATGGTCTCATTCGGGCACTTCCGGGAGGAATTTATCGCTTTGTGAGATAAAAAAACGCAAAATTACTTGCACACGTCCGAAATTTTTTGTAACTTTGCACCCGATTAGAAAAATCAATTAGCGAAAACCGTTAAATCATATACATTTTATGGAAGCTTTTATGAAGTATTTAGGAGTTGTTCTCCTCATTTTAGGCGTTATTTGCCTCGTAATTTATAAATATGCACAGCCTGAGAACTGGCTGCTCGTATCCGGTATGGTATTGGAGGTAGCAGGTATTCTGGCATACATTTTTATCAACAAACGTCTCGGATAACAAATGGCTACCCAAGGGGGATTCAATGATGCGGTGAAGTATCACTTGACGGGCATGTACCAGGATTGGTTCCTGGATTATGCCTCGTATGTGATTCTGGAGCGCGCTGTGCCGGCGATTGAGGATGGCCTCAAGCCTGTGCAGCGTCGTATTCTGCATGCCATGAAGACCGTCGATGATGGTAAGTACAACAAAGTGGCTAACATCGTCGGTCAGACCATGCAGTATCACCCGCACGGTGATGCCTCCATTGGGGATGCTCTGGTTCAATTGGGCCAGAAAGACCTCCTCATTGATTGTCAGGGTAACTGGGGTAACATCCTTACCGGCGACGGAGCGGCTGCGCCCCGTTATATCGAAGCACGGCTCTCCAAGTTCGCGCTCGAAACGGTCTTCAATCCCAAGACCACCGAGTGGATGAAATCCTATGACGGACGTAAGAACGAGCCGATTCATCTGCCGGTTAAGTTCCCGTTGCTGCTCGCACAGGGCGTAGAAGGTATTGCGGTCGGTCTGAACTCGAAAATACTGCCGCATAACTTCAACGAACTCTGCGATGCTTCCTTGGCGTACCTCCGGAACGAAGAGTTCCAACTCTTCCCGGATTTTCCCACGGGAGGTGTTATTGATGTCACCAAATACAACGACGGCGAACGTGGCGGCTCGGTCAAGATACGTGCGCGCATACAAAAAGCGGACGATAACAAGACCCTTGTCATCACCGAGATACCTTTCGGTACTACCACTTCCAAGATCATTGAGACGATCCTCAAAGCGAACCAGAAAGGTAAAATCAAGATCCGCAAGATCGATGATTTCACTGCCGACACAGCGCGCATTGTGGTTCAATTGGCGCCGGGCTCTTCGTCCGACAAGGCAATCGATGCTCTCTATGCCTTTACAGACTGCGAGGTGAACATCAGCCCTAACTGCTGCGTCGTGGAGAATAAGAAACCGATCTTCACGACCGTTTCGAACCTCCTCAAACTGTCCTGCGACAACACCAAAGCCCTCCTCAAATGGGAACTGGAAATCGAGAAATCCGAACTCGAAGAGAAGTATTTCTATACCTCCCTCGAGAAAATCTTCATCGAAAACCGTATCTATAAGGAGGAAGGTTACGAGAACGCCACCAGCAAAGAGAAAGCGATTGCATTCATCGACGAGGCACTCACGCCGTTTAAACCGCAACTCATCCGTGAAGTACGCACCGAAGATATTGAGAAACTGCTTGATATCCGGATGATTCGTATCACCAAATTCGATGCCAAGAAAGCGGACGAGCTGATGAAGGAACTGGACAAGAAGATCAAAGCCTGTGTCAAGAACCTCAACCACCTTACGGAATACACCATCGCTTGGTTTGAGATGCTCAAATCCAAGTACGGCGAAGCATACCCGCGACGCACAGAGGTTCGCAACTTCGGCGCGATCAACGTACAAGCGGTCGTTGAAAACAACGAGAAACTCTATATCAACCGCGAAGAAGGTTTCATCGGAACAGGTCTCAAAAAGGACGAATACCTCTTCGATTGTTCCGACATAGATGACATCATCGTTTTCCACAAGGACGGTAAATATAAAGTCGTGAAAGTGGCGGACAAACTCTTTGTGGGCACAGACATCCTCCATATTGCTGTCTTCCAACGCAATGATAATCGCACCGTGTACAACGTTGTGTACCGTGACGGAAAGAAAGGCGTTTATTTCATGAAGCGCTTTAACGTCACCGGCGTTGCGAAAGACAAAGAGTACGACCTCACCCAAGGTACGCCCGGCTCGAAAGTCATTTATTTCACAGCGAACCCCAACGGAGAAGCGGAGATCATCAAAGTGGCACTCAAACCGCAACTGCATCTCAAGAAACTCGAGGTCTGCAAAGATCTCTCCGAGCTGGCGGTCAAATCGCGTACAGCAAGAGGAAACGTCCTCACCAAGTTTGAAGTCAAATCCATCACCCTCAAGCAAAAAGGTCACTCCACGCTCGGCGGACGCAAAGTGTGGTTCGATCCCGATGTACTGCGCGTCAATTATGACGAACACGGCATCTACCTCGGCGAGTTCTGGGATGAAGACCGCATCCTCGTCATCAATAATGATGGTACCTATTATTCCACCTCCTTTGACCTCACTGCCCATTTTGAGGACAACATCCTCCGCATTGAGAAATGGGAGCCGGAGAAGATCTGGTCGCTCATCCAGTGGAACGGCGAACTCAAGTTCTATTATGGCAAACGCTTCAAACTCGATGATGCGAATGCCAAAATACAATCTTTCCTCGGTGACGATAAGAGCTCACGCATCGCGGTGCTTTCCGATCGGGAGGAGGCTACTTTCCGCGTAAACTTCACCGATGAGAACAAACCGGCATTGGAGATCCTTATGTCCGATTTCATTGATGATAAGTCCGCCCGCGCGAAAGGAAAACGTGTCTCTACGCTCGAAATAGCGTCCGTGGAAGACATCACCCCCGAACCCGAGCCCGAACCCGAAGTCTCTCCTGAAGAAACGGAGGAAACCGTTGAGGAAAATAGTGCACCTTCCGATACAACTGATTCCGCGCCCTCTGTCGATACTCCGGTATCTCGAAATACCGATATCCCGGAAAAAGGCTCTACGCAAACTACGTCGATAGACATAGAAGGCGTTCCTATGACGTTCGAGAAACCCAAAGATACCCAATTGGATCTTTTCTAATGGAAATCATACTTGGTTCACAATCTCCGCGGCGACGCGAACTGATGGCAGGTTTGGACCTGCCGTTTACTGCTATTTCCATCGAGGCAGATGAATCTTTCCCTGCTAACCTTCAGGCTGGCGACATTCCTTATTATATTTCGCGCGCGAAGGCGCACGCGTACGCGCCTAAGCTCACCGAAAACCAACTCCTCATCACCGCTGACACCATCGTCTGGTGTGATGACCAAATGCTTGGCAAACCGCATAACGAAGCAGAAGCCTTCGCCATGCTCCGTTCCCTTTCCGGCAAAACCCACCAGGTCTTCACTGCCGTTACGTTTCTCACCCCCTCTGAGAGGGGGACGGGAGGTGTCAATCTCGTCGATCGCACCGACGTGACCTTCAAGGAACTATCCGACGCGGAAATCAACTATTACATCGATCATTACAAACCCTTCGATAAAGCAGGAGCCTATGGCATCCAGGAATGGATCGGTTACATCGGCTGTACTGCCCTCAACGGCTCTTATTTCAACGTCATGGGCTTTCCTGTCCATCTCGTCTATGCCGAACTAAAAAAACGCGGACTTCTCTAATCCGCGTTTTTTTATAACTTTCTACTAAAAATCTTTCTACTAAACGACTTCTCTCAACTCTCAACTCTCAACTCTCAACTTATATCACATAACTATACAGCGTCCCGAATACCATTGCCAGTTTAAGTATCTGCTGGCAACTCTTGTAGTCGCTCGGTATCTTCGCTGCCCATAGTAAGCAAAGTGCGCATAGCAGCGGAATAACAATGCCGAAAACGATGTACCGTGTGCTGAGGCTGCTCCAACTGATAGGGAAGGGGAGTACGTGGTACCAAAGGTGTCCGATAATAGCGATGGTCAGTACAATCAGCCCCGTTACAAACACTTTCGTCCATATCTCACCCCATACAATCGGCATCGAGTGACATTCTAACTCACGGTCACCCATCTGGTCCTGCAGGTCTTTGACGATCTCGCGGATCCATGTCAGCAGAAAGGCGAACAATCCGAAACCGCCGAGCCAGCAATACAAATCATGCGGCAGACTCATGTAAGGCAGAATGCCGGCATATAGCACTTCCAACTGCGCTACATTCGCCATCGCTACAATCAGCGGTGTCATACCGGCTAACAGCGCTATAATGAGGTTTCCGATGAGGAACAGCCGTTTGTAACTCGACGAATAGAACCACAACAGCCCGGGGATGAGCACAAACAGAATGCCTAATGTCAAACTCCGTAACAGCACTGCTGCAGCAATGCCGCACGCAATACCTGTTCCGCTCAGCGCGATACTCAGCCGCACCGCGGCGGGCTTGCTCACGCTGCGTGTCACTACCACCTCGTCCGGCCGGTTGATCCGGTCTATCTTGACGTCGAAATAATCGTTGATGACGTAACCGCCGGCGCCGATCAGCATCGCTGCACACATCAGCAACAGCGTCACATACCATGGGAGTTGTTCGCCGAATCCCGCTTCACGCAATACCGGCGTAGCTACCCATTTCTCCATCACCCATATCAACGCCCCGAGGAAGAGCACATTGCCCCACCTCACTAACCTCATTATGTCTCTAAATTGTTCCAATAATTTTTAATTTTTAATTTTTAATTTCTGAAAATCCGAGTTCATCGGATTTTCAGTATAACTCCTTTCCATGCTTCCAAAACAATCTCCGTCGTGCTGTCGGGTGTAAAAGCGATCTCTCTCTTTTCGCCGCGCAGCAGGTCCGTTGCCGTGGCTTTCGCCTTGCCTTCCAAACCTAAATACACGAACGCATCGTTCGGAATACGGATGTTGATCTTCTGCTCCCGGTCGTGAAAATTGACCACCACCAACAACGTCTCGCCTTTGGTATGCCTCAGAAAAGCATAGTGTTGCCGTTTGTTAAATCCCTCGCCTTGCGCATAAGTGATGTCGTACATCTGACCCTTCTGAATAGCCTTGTCCTCGCGCGCCAAGGTCAACAGCCGCTGGTAGAAATTGCGTAACTCGCGCTGCGCATCGTTCAGCTTTGCACCGTCGAACTTACCTTTGTTAGCCCAAGCCTGCAGGCTCTTGACACCCCAATAATCAAAGATCGTGGTACGTCCGTCTATGCCCGAGAAACCTTCCATATCCATGCCGCGTTCGCCTAATTCCTGACCCGAATAGATCATCACCGGGCATTGATTCAGCGTCGCGGCTACGATCATCGCCGGCTCGGCACACAGACCGCTTCCGCAGAAGAAACCGCTCGCAATGCGCTGCTCGTCGTGGTTTTCCAGGAAATACAGCATATGTTTCAGCCGCTCGTCGCCGTGTTGCATCCATTGATGCGTGATCCCCTCTGCCGGCCAGCCTTTGCTCGTCACGCCGCGCAGATAATCGTACATGCCCACTTTGTCGTACAGATAATCGAAGCCTGCCGCCAAATAAGCATCATACCTGTTCGGATCATAACATTCGCCGATGAAAAGGAACTTCTTGTGTTTCTTCTTCACATCGGCAATCGCCCATTGGAAGAACTCCACAGGAACCATCTCCGCCATATCTACCCGCACACCGTCTATGCCTTTGTCTGCCCAAAACAGCAGTATATCACGCATTTTGATCCATGTGTTCGGGATCGGGAAGAACTGTTTCTCTCCCCCGCCTTGATAAAAGACGCCGTAGTTCAGCTTCACGGTCTCGTACCAATCGTTCTCGCCCGGATGACTTGTAAAACAATCGTTTCCCGTCACTTTTGCCGGAAACTCCTCATAGCCCTGCAAGTCTTTGTCCATCGTAAAACGCTCGCCCGGCATGTAATAGAAGTTGTTCAGCGGCGAAAAAGCCCATTCCGGATGATCGCCCTCGCCTAAATCCTCCACGCCTGCCGGCTTGCAAACGCTATGGTACTCGCGGCTCACGTGGTTCGGCACAAAATCAATCAGTACATCCAGTCCCGCCTCATGCGTCCGTTTCACTAATTCCTCGAATTCCTGCATTCGTTTGGCTTTGTTCTTGGCCAAATCAGGATCGACGTCATAGTAATCGGTGATCGCATAAGGCGAACCGGCAAGGCCTTTCGTGATAGCCGGATTGTTATATTCTGCGGTTGCGTGACGAATCACTCCGGTGTACCAAACGTGCGTCGCACCTAACTCCACAAGAGCCTGGAGTGCGCGCTCGTTGATATCCACAAAACGTCCGCAACCATTCTCTTCCTTCGTCCCGTAGCGCTTACGTGTATCGTTGTAATTGCCAAACAGACGAGGGAAGAGTTGGTAAATAATCGGTTTGTTGATCATATTGTGTTTGTGTCTTTCTATGGTAACAGTTTAACGTTTTCTCTTCTGAGAAAACCATTTTAACGTTTTAACGTTTGCGAAGCAAACCATCTTAACGCGCTCATTAGATGAGCGCCTCTGTGTCGCTTGCGATCATCAGCTCCTCATCCGTCGGAATGAGAACAACTGTCACTTTGCTACCCGGTTTCGAAATGATGCGCTCTTCGCCGCGTACCTTGTTGGCTTCTTCGTCCAACTCGATACCCAGGAACGACAAACCTTTCATCACTTCTGCGCGGATATAAGGATCGTTCTCGCCGATACCTGCGGTAAACACCAGAATGTCAATTCCGTTCATCGCAGCAGCATAAGCGCCGATGTATTTCTTCAGACGATAGATGAACATCTTACGCGCCAGATCAGCACGTTTGTTGCCTTGATTGATAGCAGCCTCGATGTCACGGCAGTCGCTCGAAACACCGCTCACACCCATCAAACCGGACTTCTTGTTCACCAAGTTGTTGAACTCAGCCGTGCTCAGGTGCTCTTTGTCCATAATGAACGTAGCCGCTCCGAGATCCAGATCACCCGCACGAGTACCCATAACGAGTCCCTCTACCGGCGTCAGACCCATACTCGTATCTACGCTCTTACCGTCCATCACAGCCGTGCAGCTTCCGCCGCCGCCGATATGTGCGGTCACGATCTTCTTGCCTTTCGGATCTACACCTAAATATTCGCATACGCGCGCGCTCACGTAACGGTGGCTTGTGCCGTGGAAACCGTAACGACGGATCGCGTATTTCTCATACAACTCATAAGGAATAGCGTACATGTACGCGTAGTCCGGCATCGTCTGGTGGAAAGCGGTATCGAATACAGCTACCTGCGGAACGCCCGGCAGAATCTTCTCTATCGCATCAATACCCTTCAGGTTAGCAGGGTTGTGCAGCGGAGCGAGATCAATACACTCGATGATCTGCGCTTTTACTTCCGGCGTGATCAGAACGGACTTGTTGAATTTCTCACCGCCATGGACTACACGGTGACCCACAGCGTTGATCTCTTTCAACTCTTTGATGCAACCGATCTCCGGATCAACAAGCTTCTCCAGAATCAACTCGATACCCACGGTATGTTCCGGCATCGGTTTCTCGAATTTCACTTTCTCTCCGTTCGGCAGTTTAACCTGCAGGAACGAATCCGGCAAACCGATTTTCTCGATCCCGCCTTGTGCCATCACTTCCTTGCTCTCCATCTCAAAGAGCTTATACTTAATACTGCTACTTCCGCAGTTCAATACTAATATCTTCATAATTCGCAATTCGTAATTTTTAATTTTTAATTTATTTTATCGCCTGATTAGCGGTAATAACCACCATTTGCACAATGTCCTGTACTTTGCATCCGCGGCTCAGGTCATTTACCGGAGCAGCAATACCCTGCAAGATCGGACCAACTGCATCCGCGCCGCTGAAACGCTCAACGAGCTTGTAACCGATGTTACCTGCCTGCAGATCCGGGAACACGAGCACATTAGCCTTACCTGCCACGTTGCTACCCGGTGCTTTGGTCTTCGCTACGCTCTCTACCAGCGCTGCATCTGCCTGCAACTCGCCGTCGAGTGCCAACTCAGGAGCCATCTCTTTTGCCAACTTTGTTGCCTCTTGTACTTTATCAACCAATTCATGTTTAGCACTACCCTTGGTCGAGAAGCTCAGCATAGCTACGCGCGGCTCGATGCCTGCGATAGCACGTGCGGTCTCTGCCGTCGAGATAGCGATCTCTGCCAACTGTTTTGCATCCGGATTCGGGTTAACCGCGCAGTCCGCAAACAGCAGGAATCCGTCCTCGCCTAAATGCTTAGCCGGCGTGAACATCAAAAATGCGCCGCTGACAATAGAGCAACCCGGTTTGGTCTTCAGAATCTGGAATGCCGGACGAATAGTATCTGCCGTCGTACCACGAGCACCTGCGAGCTCACCGTCCGCGTCTCCTGCCTTGATCATCAAACAACCCAAATACAACGGATCCTGTGCTTTCTTCGCAGCCTCTTCTTCCGTCATGCCTTTTGCCTTACGCAACTCAAACAGCAGCTTCGCGTACTCCGGCATTTTCGGATCGTGAATCGGATCAACGATCTTCGCCTCACAAATATGCTCATAGCCCTTTTCAGCAGCCATTCCCTTGATTTTCTCAGGGTCTCCGATCAAAATAAGCTGCGCAATCTTGTCTTTCAACAAAATGTTTGCAGCTTCCAACGTACGAGGTTCGTCACCTTCCGGCAACACAATGCGCTGCGGATTTGCCTTCGCGCGCGCAATCATTTGATTTAAAATGTCCATATTCTTATATTTTTAATTAGATTTAACTCTTTTTTTATCGCCTTGAACCTTTTTTGTAATTTTGCTGCAAAGATACAAAAAAAAATCCATATATGCAATACTTACTATAAAAAAAAGATTTTTTTGCAAAAAAATTTGGTCATGTCAAAAAAAAGTTGTACCTTTGCACCCTGAATTGCGAACAATGTTAAAAAAACAATACTTTTTCGGTATGAAAAAAGGACTATTTATAGTTATTTCCATGTTCTGCGCGGTCTCCATGATGGCGCAGGAAACCTTGGTGAAAGACTCCGCCTTGGAAGCAAGTACCAATAATAATATTGGTTACTATCCGTATGACACTACGCTGAATAAACAGGCTTCCCTCAAAAATGCGAACTGGTCGCTGATCCCGCACGTCGGTTTTAACCTCTTCGATGGAGATTTTAACTTCCCTTCGGAGTTGCAGCATCCGATTAATTTCCCTTCGCTCGGTTTGGACTTCGAGTATGATTTTACTCCGGTCTTCGGTATCGGCGTTGAGTACATGTATTCGCGTTATGGCGCAAAAGGCCGTCCGGGACATGCTTCTACGCTCTTGAACGGGCACATGCACAAAGCGGGCGCATATCTCTCCATGGATCTTATCGGGCTCTTCTATCCTCACGGAAAAAGCAAAATCTTCTGTATGGACCTCATGGCAGGTGGTGGATACGGTTGGTATAAATCTACCGCTTTTTTCAAGGATGACGCTTGGGATGACTCAGTCGGCCCGACCGCTACCCATAAAAAAGGTAACACGATCAATTATATTAACGAGAACGGAGATGCTCCCGGTACACCGGATGCAATGACATCTTACAACGGAGCCGCATATCTTCAGGCAGGTGTTAACTTCGAGTTCAATATCACGCGTGTTATCGCGTTAGGTGTGCGCGGTACTTATAGTTATATGCTCTCCGACGCTATTGACGGTCGTGGTACTTCGGGACGTCAGTCTATCGCTTCCAAAAACAACGATGGTGTCTTCGATGTAACCCTCAACATGCGTATTAAGTTTTCTGCCAACAAGAACTCGCACGTTCGTAACATGGGCGGTATTGAGTCCAGCCCGGTCCTTGCACAAGCTATGGCTCACCCCACGGAAACGTTCGCTCCTATTCATGATACACTTATCATCTATCGCGACACGGTTATCATCCGTGAGACCATCGTTGAGAACGCTTCTTCTTCTCATATCGCGAAACAGCATTTCAATGTCTATTTCGACAATAATGAGTCGGAACTCAACGAGAAAGGTCTGATCACCATCCAACAGGCTTCCGAGCGAATGATGGAGAACCCGGATATCTATGCAGTAGTGATTGGTTATTGTGACAACACCGGCACACGTGCAGTCAATGAAACGCTGGCTAAGAAACGTGCAGATAACATCGCAGAGGAACTGCGTGAGGAATACGCAATCGATCCGAGCCACATCTTCGCCTTCGGTCATGGTCTCGTAGTGGGACGTCGCAGCCAGGCTGCTTATGCGCCCAACAGACGCGCTGTGGTGGAACTCATGGACAAAGAGGCATTCGACAAACGATGTGCTGAACTCTTGAATGAGAAAAACAACCGTCCGTACGAGGAGCAGGAAGTCGTTTCTACCAAAGAGGAAATCTTGGCGCGCTTTGCAGACCGAATGGGTAAAGAGGTAACTGTTGAGAATGCTACCACGCTCGCGCAACTCGCACGTAAACACTATAACAATACGCATTGCTGGGTGTACATTTACGCTGCGAACAAGGCGAAACTCGCTAACCCAAGTTCCGTTACTCCGGGTATGAAACTCACTATCCCTGAGATCACCGAGAACGAGCAAAAGATTAGCAAAGAGAAATGCCTTAGAATGTACGGCATCATTAGAAAATAAATTGTAGTTACATAAATGTTGAAAGTTGGTCCTATAGCTCAGTTGGTTAGTAGCACCTGACTCATAATCAGGGGGTCCTTGGTTCAAGCCCAAGTGGGACCACAAAAAAGGAGGTTGCGAGATGCAAACTCCTTTTTTGTTTCCAACCACCTCAAACTATTTCAAACAATTTCAAACAACTTCAAACCACCTCATAACTTTGCCCTCAGCAACAAATGTACATCCGTTCTTGTCATAGCGCGTTGATGTTCCGCCGCCCAATTAGGTGCATAAACTGTTTCGCTCACACGCAGATAGAGCGCTAAGGGTGCAAGAATCTGCCATTTCAGACAGATATACGCTCTTCCGCCTAAACCATAGACTGCCGGAATGGAAAAAGCATAAAGCACATCGTGCTCGTACATATAAATGCGGTTGTCCCAATTCCGCGCATCGAAATACTGCACGCGCCCGCGGAGAGACAGAGGTACCTCTGCAAACGCATAGCCCGCATCCTGCGCGATACTTACTCCATAGCCTGAGAATCCCTTTTCGGTCGTGATATTGGCATCGGCGATTGTGCGCAAGGACCATCCGCCGCTTTGCCAATTGAACTGCGCCCGCGCGGAATAAGTACTCAAATCACCCTTCTTCCTTGCTCTGATCCGTCCGTTCACCCACCATCCGGCATACCGCGCGTCCGATAAGCTACCTAAATGAGTATTGGTGAAGTCGAGTATCACGTCATAGCCGATAGAAGGCGCATAGGGAATGCCATACTTCGGACCGCTGAAGCGGAAAACATCGCCGTAACTGCTGATCTTCCAGCCTTTCCATCGCGTGATCTCTATGCCGAGATAGGCTCCGTTCTCATCGCCGATGCGGGATGTTTCGGAAAAAGCATAGCCTAATGTGTTGTCGAAATAGGGGCTGTAATAGCGGTAGAGCGCAATGAGAGAAAGACCATCGGTGGGGTAGAATCGGCTTCCGGCAATCACTCCTATGCCCCAATGAGGAGCGTTAGTTGGTGAACCGGCATTCTCCGGAAAGCGTTCGTAGTTCTCGGCGGTGGCTATTTCTGCAAAGGCGTCAAACCATCCGTGGTTATAACGCGCGGACGCGCCTATCACGGCTTGGTGTCTTCCCCGGAAATAACGCTGGTTGTAAGCGGCATTGTTATAGGGATGAATACTGTCGGACCATATATTCTGCGCAGCATTCAGCTCCACTTGGAGGTGATTGTGTCGAAACGTCAGGTTCGCGCCGATGAGGTGATGCCACGTGCTGTCATTGGCGCGTTTGAGCGAATAGAGCGCGGTTGCATCCAATCGCGTGGCTTTACTCCAATACCACCTCGCCGTAGCTCCCGCTCCGTGCAAACCCGCGCCATCCACCGAGGAGTAATACCGCAGACCCTGACGGTTATACGCAGCGGATTGCACATAAGCGGATTTGCCGTTATGGAACACAGGCGCGAAGACCAACCCTTGACCAAAGGACGCTTGAAAATTACCGGCTACCACATTGTGCAGATGCGGGTGAATATCCCTCAACTGCAAGAATGCACCGTATTGCAGGTCTTGGGCTTGACCACCTGCCGGACGACTCAGTTGCGCGCCGAAAAGCACGCGCCGCTGGTAGTCGAACCGGTATTTCGTCCGGACAAACATCGGGTCGCTGCCTCCGAAATTCTCTATGTCACGTGCATCAACGCGCATGGTGAGTTCATGCCTCGCGTGCGCGAACACGTCGTGCGCGTACTTTATAGTATTATAAGCCGATTCGTCCGCACTTGGCGGATCAACCTTGACGAACGGCAACAAATCGCGTATCTCGTATTCCGTCAAGGAAGAAATGAGCCGCAACTCATACAAACTCACAAACGGATGTTTGTCGGCGTAAAGCAGTATTTCGTCTATCTGATGCGGTGAGAGAAAATAGAGCTGGCTCAACTCTTCGTCGCTGGTATGATTCAGGTCAATCGGTGACTCATGGATGGCGTACAAATCCGCCTGTAACTGCTCATATTCCACCTCTCCAAACTCTGAAACGGCGTTGTAGATATCGAGGACAATATCCTCCAGCGAGAAGTTCGCAATCAGTAATATGGCGGCAATAAGCGATTTCACGCTGCAAATTTACACATTTATTTGCATATATGCAAAAAAAGTAGTAATTTTGTAGCGTTTTATGGAAAGAAAAGTACTGATTCATATCATACAGTGGACGATTTCGGTCTTGGCGTGCTGTTTTTTAGTATGGAAAATAGCCGTTTATGACGACTACGCGTCCCTATGGAACTGCCTCTCGAACCTGAATGAGCGTCAATGGATCGCGCTTCTGCTATGCGTTGCACTGATGCCCATAAACATGTTGCTCGAAGCATGGCGGTGGAAAACGCTCATGCCTATGTCCTGGGCAGAAGCGCACCGCCAGGTGTATGCCGGCAAGTTAGCCGGCCTCATCACACCCTGGCGGCTTGGCGAGTATCCTGCGCGCGGAATGATGGAAATGCAGCGGGAAAATGAACGAAGCTCAAAGGATGTAATGGCGAAAGTGCTTTCCATGGGAGCGGTGGGCAGTGCTACCATGACCGCGGCTATCGTCTTAGCCGGCGCGGCAGGGATTGCGTTCTCGCCGGCGGTGTTGGCGGTCTTGGGGGATAGTTACCTCTATGCGCTGGTCGGCGTAGTAGCGGTATTGGCAATCGCTTACGCCCTCGCGCCGCAAGCCCTCAAAAAATACGCCGAGGTCAATTACATGCTACTTTTCCGTAGCACGGCGCAAAGTTTGGTTCGTTTGGGCTGTTGGTGTGTCCAGTTGGCGCTCGTGCTTTTTGCCTTGGGGGCAATCACCAATTATCAATCATCCATCACCAACCTGTTCATCTATTATCTGCTGGTGACCATCACTCCGAACGTGCCGATTGTGGAAGCGGGCGTCCGTGGAGCATGGGCGATCTGGGTCTTCGGAACAATGAACGCTGCCCTCGCCGGAGTGCTTTTATGGGCGATAAATACCCTTCTTCCATGCCTAATAGGATTATTTTTCAGAAAAAATTAAAAATAATTTGCGTAATTCAGAAAAAAGTTGTAATTTTGTAGTCGAAATATCAAAAACAGAAAACTACTAATTAATTATTATACCATGAACATTAATTTTCAGATTCACTATCGTGCCGAGTATGGGCAAACGCTGTGCGTCATCGAGACGCAAGAATCGATCTTGGGTTGGACGGAGAAACACCCTTTGTTGCTGACTTGTCAGGGAACAGATTTCTGGCAGGTGAACGCTCCCGTTAGCGATTTTGCGGGCTCTATTCAGTACAAGTACGCAATTCGTTTGCAGGACGGCGGCTATATTTACGAGGCAGGTGAGCCCCGTACGTTAACCCTCAAGGCGGCAGACAAGAAACTTATCGTTCGCGACGCTTGGCAAGCCAGCACATATGAGGATTCGTTCTACACCACCGCGTTCCTCAAATCCCTCTTCATGCGCCACAAGAAAGCGGCTCCCAAAGCGATGAAAGGCAACGTCCGTTTCACCATCGACTTGCCGCAGATTCTGCCGACGCAAGGTGTGGCAATCGTGGGTAACTGTCCTGAATTAGGCAACTGGGATCCCGACAAGAAGCTGGTTATGAGCGATTCCGACTTCCCGGTTTGGCATGCAGACATCATGATCAATGGACAGGATGTTATTGAGTACAAATACCTTGTTTATGACCTCAAAACAGGTGCTTGTATAGATATGGAATGGGGTGAGAACCGTCAGATCTGGGGCGTTGAGAAAGGGCTGATTATTTGCCAGAACGACCGTGGCTTCCGTCGCACACAGCCTCGTTGGAAAGGCGCCGGCGTAGCTGTTCCTGTCTTCTCGCTCCGTTCGCAAGAGGGATTTGGTATCGGTGAGTTCCAAGACCTGAAGAAAATGGCGGATTGGGCAGCGGCTACCGGTCAGCAGATGATTCAGACCCTGCCGATCAACGACACCACGCTTCGTCATAACAACTTGGACAGCTATCCGTACAACGCTGTTTCCGTCTTCGCGCTTCACCCGATCTATATCAATATCGAGAAGATGGGTCGTCTGACCCCTGCGCAGAAGAAGAAATACGAGGCGAAGAAAGCCGAACTGAACGCGCTCACTTTTGCGGATTACCAGAACGTCTATGACGCCAAGATGGTGTTCTTCAAAGCGCTGTACAAACAGGATAAAGAGGCGCTCTTCTCGTCGGAGGAATACAAAGCCTTTGAGACCAAGAATGCCTCATGGCTTGAGCCGTACGCCGAGTTCCTGCACAAACGTGACAAACAGCCGGCTGATTTCTATAAGTACCTGCAGTTCCATGCGGACAAGCAGTTGTCGGACGCGGTGGCTTATGCGCACTCGATCGGCGTAGCCATGAAGGGTGACATCCCTATCGGTATTAGTCCCGATTCAGTGGATGCGGCTGTTTATCCGGAGCTCTTCAACCTGGATGCATCAGCCGGTGCTCCGCCCGATGATTTCTCTATCTCCGGTCAGAACTGGGGCTTCCCGACTTATAACTGGGACGAGATGGCAAAGGACGGTTTCGCTTGGTGGAAAGCACGTTTCCGGAAGATGCAGGATTATTTCGATGCTTACCGCGTAGATCATATTCTCGGTTTCTTCCGTATCTGGCAGATGCGCAAGACCGATGTTTGGGGTCTCTGCGGACATTTCGTTCCTGCATTGCCGTATAGCTATGACGACCTCTGCGCACAAGGCGTTTGCCTCGACTGGGACCGAATGACCAAGCCTTATATCCGCTCGAACTTCTTAGGAGATGTGCTCGGCTTTGACACCGAATGGGCGAAGAAGAATGCACTTCAGACCAACGACAATTATATCTATTGGTTCCGTCCGGAGTTTGATACCCAAGTCAAAGTGCAGGAATGGGCAGATCGTCTGTTGGGCGACAAGAAGCAGTTGAAGGCTTCCGGCCTGAGCGAAGAGGCGGTGCATAATATATGCAACGGACTCATTTACCTGCATTGCGAAGTGCTGATGGTGGAAGACCAACGCCGTCCGGGATGGTTGCATCCGCGTATCTCCATCTATCAGAGCCACTCCTTCAACGAGCTCTATTCGGATCAGAAGGAAGTGCTGATGCGCATTTATAACGAGTACTTCTACCGCCGTCATACCTCGTTCTGGCGTGACTCGGCTATGCGTAAACTGCCAACGCTCATCGGTGCAACGCATATGCTCTGCTGCGGTGAGGACCTGGGAATGGTACCTGCTTGCGTACCCGATGTGATGCATGAGTTACAGATCTTGAGCCTTGAGATCCAACGAATGCCGAAAGATCCGACCGTCAAGTTTGCGCACCCGGCAGATGCTCCATATCAGTCCGTTTGTACCACCGGTACGCACGATATGAACCCGCTTCGTGCTTGGTGGGAAGAGGATAGAGCCGTAACCCAGCGTTTCTACAACGAGCAAATGGGCTGGTGGGGCGAAGCTCCGCAGGAAATGACCCCGGAGATCGCCGAGTTCATTATCAACCAGCATATGTACAGCCCGGCTATGTGGACCATTCTTCCGCTGCAGGACTGGCTCGCCATCGATGGCGACGTGCGCATCAAAGACCAGTTCGCGGATCGTATCAACGTACCGTCTAACCCGCGTCAGTTCTGGAACTACAGAATGCACATCAGCCTTGAGCAGTTACTCAGGGAAAAGAAACTGAACGACAAGATCAAGAAACTGACAAGCGTCAGATAAAGAACAAAAGTTTAGAAGGAAGGGATGAGCGAAAGCTTGTCCCTTACTTTTTCCATGAGCCATTGTGGCGTACTGGTTGCACCGCAGATGCCGACACGCTCTGCTGCACGGCATTCGTTGATGAGTGATTCGCTCATCTCTTCTGCGCTGCTGAGGAAATAGGTGTTGGGGTTCGCCTCCAAGCAATGATTGAACAGCACGCGGGCATTGGAACTCTTGGTCCCGCCGACAAAGAGTACGATGTCGTTCTCCCGGGCAAAAGCCTGTAACTGCGCTACACGGTTTGCCACGTTGCGGCAAATCGTGTCGTGCGCTTCGAAAGCTAATGGTGAATTGTGATCTGTGAATTGTGATTTGATCGCTTCCACGAGGCTCTGAAAGCCTTCTACGGACTTGGTGGTCTGCGAAAAGAGATAGATCGGTCGCGAGAAATCAAGCAGGTTCAGTTGCGCTTCGTTCTCAATGACGATAGCGGTATTATTAGTCTGACCTTGGAGACCTATTACTTCCGCATGTCCGGCTTTGCCGTAAATGACAATCTGCGGCGGCAGGGCTTCATCGTTCTTGTGCGCCTCGTAGCACGCGCGAATACGGTCTTGCAATTTCTTCACCACCGGACAGGTCGCATCAAAGAGTTGGATCCCCCGTTGCCGGGCAATCCAATACGTTGAAGGCGGTTCGCCGTGTGCCCGGAGCAGCACGCGCGAGTGAGAAGGCAGCGTCCGGAGATCGTCGTAGTCGATTGTCTGCAGGCCGGCTTCTTCCAAACGGGCTACTTCCTGACCGTTATGGACGATGTCGCCTAAGCAATAAAGAGCTCCGTTGCGGAGCTCTGTCTGGGCGGTGTTAATGGCGCGCGTGACGCCGAAACAGAAACCGCTATTTGAATCGATTGAAATAATCATAAATGACTTGCATCTGTTCTTCGCGGGTCATGTGGCTGTTATCCACCACAATCGCATCCTCGGCTTGCCTGAGCGGGCTCTCGGCGCGATGTGTGTCACGGTAGTCTCGGTCGTTCACATCGGCTAACACGGCATTGTAGTCCGGCTTTTCGCCTTTCTCTACCAGTTCGTCGAAACGTCTCTGTGCACGCACTTCGGGGCTGGCGGTGAGGAACAGTTTCAGTTCCGCTTTCGGGAAAACCACGGTTCCTATATCGCGCCCGTCCATAACGATACCTTTGTCCTTTCCCATGGCCTGTTGTTGCGCCACGAGGAAAGCCCGTACTTCTTTGATCTGCGACACCTGGCTCGCTCTGTTGCCGACCTCCAAGGTGCGTATCTGCGATTCGACGTCTTCGCCGTTCAGGGTGACGTGTTGCGCACCCCCGGCTTGAATGAAACCCACCTGTATCTGCGGCAGGGCTTGGATGATAGAAGCCTCGTCCGTCAGACCGTTTCGAAGCGTGTATAAACCTATCGCGCGATACATGGCGCCTGTGTCCACGTAAATATAACCTGCGTATTTCGCTAACTCTTTGGCGATAGTAGATTTACCGCAGGATGAATATCCGTCTATGGCTACAATAATCTTATTCACAATTTACAATTTACAATTCACAATTTACAATGCACAATTTACAATTTACAATTTACAATTCATCTCCCTATTTCATGAGCGAGTTGATGTCCAAGGTCAGACCGAGTTGGTACGAGAAGTTCGATTTGGTCAGCTGGCTGATAGCAAACCCGACGCGGGCTTGTTTGATCTTCACGCCCACACCCAAAGCAAATCCGGCTAACGAACGCTGGTCGATCAGGTTCAACTCCGCTCTGCGGCGGTGGTTATAACTGAGTGCGATATAGAATTTATCGCTCTTGGGAACTACCTCCAAGGTGAATATCGTGTGCCGGAAGAGCATATCGTACCATGCCACATTGTGCGGAATAATCTCTCCCTTCACAGGGTCTTTGTCGAGGCTGGTCCATTCGTAGTTCAAGTTCCATGTTTGCAGGTTGTGTAACTGCACATGGAATCGCAGCGGTGCATGTTTGAGGCGGTAACTCAGTCCGAATTGGAGGTTCAGCGGCAGCATTTCGTGGTTGCGTCCGCCCTCTTCGGAGTAGAAGCCTTTCAGTTGCCAACCTATGTTCTGGAGTACCAAACCCATCTGCAAGGCGGAGTCGGGACTTTGGTAGTGTGCGCCGACGTCAGCTCCGATGGCAAAAGACGAATAACTCTCGTAAATGGAATAAACCGGTTTGAGGGTCACACCTATTTTCCAGCACGGATGTAACTGCCGCGCGTACATGACATCCACCAAAATATCCCGTGCGCCGAAAGTCCGCCCTGTCTGCGAACCGTTTTCCAGCGCTTCTTTCATCGAACCGTAATCGAGGTAATGAAGACCCACTGCAAAATAGTTCTTCTCTGCGAAATTATGCCCGTAGAGCGCAGAACCGAACATCGTTCCGGGCAGGTAATACGAATAGTTGAGTTGCAGCGTCATATGCGAGTTCTCATGGAGCAGGGCGGGGTTGCACATGCCCATGGAAATATCTCCGTCGCTCAGGCTGACGTTGCTTCCTCCTAACGCATTGATGCGGGAAGATGTCGGTAAACTCATAAAAGAGAATACCGACCTTCCGGCGTTCGACACTTGCGCGGTGGCGTTAACCGCCACGCACGCGCATACTATAAGGAGAAATCTCAACTTTTGCATTCTTTCCTGTTAGAGTTGTGCGCCAAGCACATTAAATTCTTTATCACCGCGAATAATGATTACCTTTCCGTCACGGATGATTTTAGCTACCTTTTCATTACTGACAGCGGTGTTGCTGATGGCTTGAGAAGGCTCTTCGCCGGCTTTCAAACCGAAACCGCCGCGGGCGTTGGCCTTGCGAACGGTGTAGTTAACGCCGTCATATAGGGCAAACTTGTCCATGAACTCACTTCCGAGAATAATACCTTTGAACTCGCCGTCACCTTCCACCAGATAGATGCCGTCCGGCTCAAAATCTTTGGCATCTTCTTCAGCCACAGCCTGCTCCGCCTCTTTGGCAGCGGTCTCTGCCCATGCGCCGAGGGTATATGCCATCGTGTAAGTAGCAGCTTTCTCTGCGCTCCAAACGGTCTCAATATCCTTCGTTGCATTGCCGCTCTTCTCGTCTAAGAATTTCACTACATTGCTTGCCGGCGTCAGTACTGTTCCGTCCTCCAGATGCGTATTGAACTCGCCGAACTCAGGCCAAGCGTTGGCGTTCATCAGTTTCTTCGTCCAGCGCTGGATGTCGCTGCTCTCGAAAGCAAACTGACCTGCGCTGTAATCAACTAAGGTGTTCAGGAACGCTACTTTCGGCGTGTTGTTCCATGCACGTCCCATCGAAACGACCGGGCACTCGCTCTTCACGGTGCAACCCTCGAAAACGTAGCCCTTGTCCGTTGCAATACCGTTGTTCGCGGTCAAGGCGTCACTTCCGCCTCCGTCTTTTTTGCGTTTCTCGCAATAGAGGAGGTTGTTCTTGAAATAAACGCTACCGTCTCCGCAGATGAAATCGACCGTTCCGTGGATCTCGCAATCCTCGAAATACTTCAACGCGCCTTGCAGGTTCGAATAATACGTATCCTGATAGCTCAGCAGTTTCACGTTCTTGCAAACGGTCTTCGTTCCCTGATCCCAGAGACATACCGCGCGTCCGTTGTCGCTCTTGTAGTAATCCAGCGCGTTCTGAATCGTCAGATCTTGGAGGTATGTACCCGATACGCTCTTGTTGATTTTGATTGTCGCGGTCTTGTCGATGCTCTCTTTGGCAGCGTCCGGCGCGTTTTTGATGATAGTACCATCCATCGACTGACCGATAATTGCGATATTGTTCTTGCTGATGGTTGTCAGACAAGTCTCACCGAGGTCATATGTGCCGTTCGGCAAGAAGATCTTGTCGCCGCTTTGCGCCTGTACGAGTGCCAACAGGAACGATGCTACATCCCCTGCAGGAACGATATAATAGCCCGTGGCCGCATCTTTCTCCAGGAAATCAAGCACGTTATATACCACTACTTTGTGTACGTATTGTTTAGCGGTCCAGCTGATGGTCAGCCATCCGGCCTCGCCTTCATATTGTGCGGTCAACTCGGTGCCATCGGCGGTAGTGTCCTTTACTACACGCATTTGGGCGATCTCTTTCTCTCCGGCTGTAACGGCTACTTCGCCGGTCTCCGAGTATTTGCAAAGGCTGACCACTACTACTGCATTTCCGGCTACTTGCACTTTGATCGAACCGTCCGCTGCAAAATACCATCCGTGTGTCGCGTCGTGGAATGCTCCATTGGCTACCTCTACGGTCTCGTGATCCTCCGGGTAGAATGCGCCGTTCGCAAAATCATACGTCTGTACGCTTCCGATAATAGCCGTTTCGATCGGCGTCACTTTCGCTTGAATCGTCGTGTTGCCGTTGATCGCATCGCCTATCTGTGCTTTCTTGCCGTTGGTATAGAACCATCCGCGGAAGGCATAGCCCTCGCCGATCTCCGGCAGTACACTCACTTCCGGCAAAATGCCTAATGTGGCTCCTTCGTACGTCTCGATTTTGGAGAGCACCTTGCCGTTCTGGTCTTTGAAAGTCACCTCGCAAGGTGTGATCTCAGCCGCCTCTGCCTTGAAATAGTTGCAGTATTGGATCTTCTCAAACGTCAGCGTGTCCGCATCGCCTAAATAGATGTATTGAAATACATTCCCGGTCGTATTCGGACCATAGCAACCTGCTTTCGGATAGTTCAGCGTAGCAATGACCTCTCCTTTTTTGTTCTTTACCTCAATGGGTTTGTTGCCATATTGGCAGTCACCGATGGTGAAACGGACGGTGCCATCCACCGGCACGGTGATTTTGAAATCGCGGTAGCCGTGTTGGTCGGTATTGAATGTACCGCTTGCAGTCACGCCTTCCGGCAGCGTCGTAAAGTCATATTCCGATGCCATGTTGCACATCACCAGCTCAAAATCCACGAACGTACGCGGCACGAACTCGATGAACTGAATCTTTTGCAGAACGCCTTCTCCGCTGGAAGAAGAACGTGTAATATAAATATTGTTCTGCTCAGCAGTCAAATCAACTACCGCAGTACTCAGCTCATCTACCATCTTGGTCTCCACAATCAGTTTATCCGCATTAGGCGTCTCACCTGCCCATGTGTTCACTAACAAGGATAACTTGGAGCCTGTTTTACGCGGGCCATAGGTCAGTTTCAGTTTGCCGGCTACGGCTGCTTTGGTGAAATAAGCGTAACCGCTGCTATTCATTTTCACGCCGTTCAATCCCAAATTCGTACTTGGCGCATCATTTACATAACCGCCATACGTCAGCACGGTCTGAGAAACAGCGTCTTTGTCAGACCCTGATGTCGGGATCTGATTCTCGGAATAGTCCCACAGCAGGTCATTTGCTCCTGCCCACATAGCAACGCTCATCAGAGCAGCAGCCATCAATGTGAAAATCTTTTTCATTTTGATTTATGTTAAGTGTTAAACGAAAATTCGTGCAAAGATACTACAAATTTCGCACATATGCAAGCGTTCGGGCATTTTTTTTGTAAAAAAAGCGATTTATCGCGAATTATTAGAATATAGGACGTCAGTCCCGTTTTCAAAAAAAATGCCCGCCCTTGCTTATGTCCGGCAAAATGCGAACGTATTTTCGGCGGGACCCTGCTTTCTAAAGTAGGGAGGACCGAAGTACTACAAATTTTCCATATATGCAAATATTTTTTCTTTTTGTTCACGAATTTAACAAATTAAACGAATTATTTTTTAGCCGGATGTTGGTCCGGCAAGATGAACTTGACAAAGACCCTACAGTGAGGTCGCGGTGAGGTCGCGGGGATATCGCGGGCTCAACAGGTAATTGGAGGCTGTCGGGAGGGTTGCCGGATGGATGTCAGGTGGATGTCGGATGGCATCCGACCTAATGGACGACGCTTTTGGGATGTCCGGATACGATCCGGACGCAATGGACAAAGTCATTCAGGCGGACGGGTTGACAGTATGACAGATGACAGATAAATTCCTAAAATATACACACCTACGCGCGTGTGTGAGATATATAAAAAGAACTGTCATCTGTCATACTGTCATGGACGAGCATTAATGTTTCTATTGGCGTTTACCTCTTCTAATCCGCGCTCGCGTACTAACCATCCTCTCGCTTTACCGCTCAAACATTTCTGAGTGTACCCGGCTTTTTAAAGGAGCATACCGAGACGGTTGAGCGGCATCGGTTTCTTGATGGAGCCCAACTTTGTCATTGTTGTTTGATTTTTAGTGTTAATTAAGTTTATTTGTTTCTATAAACACAAAGCGGCAGGTGCTTCGTGCTCCTGCCGCTTGTTTGTCGGTTTATCTGCCTGATTTGTTACCTCTTGTGAGTGCATCTCGCGGCACATACATGCGCCGCCTCTCTTTGTACTTTGTACTTTGTTAAATTGTACTATATTTGGTTTCTTGGTAGAGGAAGAAGAAGTCGTTGATATAGTAATTACCGTGTTTTCCAGTATGCCATAGGATGATGGAGTATATTAGAGAGGATTGCTTCGTCATCAAATAGCAGTTCAGGCTGATATCGCTTTGCGTTGAAAGCATCAATAAAACGCTTCTCACTTTCGGTGAGTTGCAGCAACGATTGTAAGAAAAGTAAAACCTCGGCTTTCGCTGTCTCAAAATCGAACGAGTCTCCTTTTTTGAGCATTGGTAATAATGATGCCCTAATCTGCGCAAACGTGATTTGTCGAATAGGCTCAAAATCATATTCTTTACATGGCATATCACTTCCGCCAACTGCCAGATAGAAGACTACTATCTTGCGAAGCATCGGAAGGTCAAATGTTGGATACAAATCGCTATGCAATAAGTTATAGACATCGTATAAATCTCGGCAGGTATGCCGTTCAATAAGTGCTTTAATCTTACTGCCGAATAGTTCTATCGGTGCTAAAGTAAGAACTCTTGTGTCTGCAAGAAAATCTACGTTAATAGATCGCCTTTCGGGTGCGTAGATATGTTGCCGCATCGAATAGTTTATCTCTATCTTGATATTGTCCCGATTACCGCCGGCATTTTGATAGATAAACACCCACGAGTCCAAAGAGTGTGGATTCTTGGTATTCGGACTAAGCAAATATCCTTGCGACACCATGTATGATTGTATCTCCGTGTTAATAGCTAATCGGGCTGTTAACATCTCTTCGCGTGTGCAATCGCTATGAAAATCCAAATCAATATTCACCGATAAGCGTGGCATATCAAAAACGGTCAAGTTGATAGCCGTTCCTCCTTTGAGCACCAAACAATGGTTAAGTTTGGGGTTACCAGCGATAAATCGCAATACATCCGTCAATCGTAGCACTTTTTCAAGATTGTCGCGTAAGAAACTTGTTCGTGCCGCCAACTGCGCAAGGTCGTTCTTGTTATACGAGTTCATCTGCGTTTTGATTATTGATAGTTAACAAATTTTGTGGAGCATATAAACGCCATGAGGCGTGGAATGTGTCACTTGTGCCATCCGGTGTCAAGAAGAGAACACTATCTTTGGCATATTTCTGACAATCGGCAATAAAATCGCGCGATACAGGCAGTTGTAGTTGTTCGCACAGAAAACCGACTTTCTTATAGAGAGCTGTTTTGCGGTATTCCTGCAAGATGATTTCCAACTCCTCTTCCCTCAAATATTGTACACTTCGCAGACAATTTACCAATTCCTCTATTCCGCCACAAAGGTCAATACGGTCAATGCAGTCAACGATAGTACGTTCCACACTGGTTACGCGAACGTGTGTATCCGCCAAAGGCGTCTCAATGCCGTGGGTAAGAGCAGAAAGATGAGGTATATAATGATAATTGTCAAAGTCGAATGACCTAAACGTTTGTTTGCTACCGACAACAACGTCGTAATACACCTGATGAGCTAAGCCATGATACTCCATCGCCGCGTGGTAAGCGACATACGAAGTCTGAGTGATAGCAGATGCAATCTGGAATTTATTAGCCTCGGGTTGCTGCGTCGCCATATTATTAACGCAATACAATCCTCGCCGCACTTGAGAAATAAAGCCCTGACGCTGGTAACGCCACAACATAGTAGCTACGCTGCGCGGATTTCCTGTTTCCTTCACGATTTCCTCCGTGGAGAATAGGAGTTTTTGATGTAAAAGAGGCAATAAATTCATCTGTTTGTTTCAAATTTGCTGCAAAGATACAACTTTTTGTTGATATACGCAAGTATTTTTGAAACTTTTTGCAATAATTTCACTTTTTTTTCACAAAGGACACAAAAAAGCGCACCGAAATGCGCTTTTTTGTTTGTTTGAATTTGTTAACGATTTATTTCACTCTCGCTCCTTGTACATTGTACATTGTTCCTTTGTACATGATATAGAGTTGACCGTCACGGAGAATCTTGGTAGCCTGTACGGGGTTGGTTGGTACATTCTCAACTGCGGTCGGATCAGAAGCCTTAAACTCAGCCATGATAGCTACTTCCTGGTACATGCCTATGGTCATCGGGTTATCGTTGGTGGGGAGAGCAATGAATTCACAATCGGCAAAGTCGCAAATAGTACTACTTGCTTTCCATCCGATGAACTCATAGCCCTCGTTCGGGGTTGCTTGGAGTGTTACCTCTGCGCCCTCCGGCACGTCGTATGTGCCGTCACCGTTGTCGAAGATGTCGCTGCCGAGCAGGTTGGTAACGGCTACCGATCCCATCGCTGCATCGTTCACATGCAGTTGCAGGGTGTAGGCAACTGCCAAAACCGGTTCGGAAGCTTCGGTACCGATAAGGCGTAACTCGCAAAGCTGCATTACACTTGCGCCCTGATTTGCAAACACTTCAAAGCGGAAGTATTGGTACGTACCCGACTGATCCACAAAGAACTTGTAGTCTTTGAAACTTTGATTTTTCATAGTGACATCATTGGTCACAGTAGCGATCGTGGTCCATGCGTCATCGGCATTGAGTTTGGCTTTGAGGAGCCAGTTTTTCGGGTTGCGTCCGTGCTCACTGCCAGAGTCATTACCGGTAGTCAGAATGTAACCGGTTAAATTAAGGGCTGCACTTGCCTCGAAATCTATCCACCAGCAAGCATCACCGGACTCGCCCGTCGGAACGCTCTTATGATCATTGTTGGTACACCATTTTGTCCAATTCGAGCTAATAAACTTGTTATCTACCAGATTGGCATGACCTTCATTGTCAAATCCGCCTGAACCTGCCGTTGCCGTGAAGCCTGCGAAAATGTCTCCTTCCGGAACCGGCTTTAAAGCAATCGCAGCCTCGATGGTTACGGCATAGGCAGGCATCGTGAAGCTATATGCACCGGTTTCTGCATTGAAAGATGTGCTAAGTTCTTCCGTCGTATTGTACGTAGCCTTGAACGCCTTGATCTCGTATTCCTCATTTGGAGTAACGGTAACGGTTGCGCCTTCTACAGCAGAAGTTGCGCTCAGCGTTACTTTATCGGCATTGGCTGTGCCTGCTTTCAGCGCTACGGTGTAAGTCGGAGCAGGATCTCCAATGGTAAACAAGAGAGTGATTCCCTGACCCATACTCAAAATATCGCCACTGAACGATACGCTGGAAGCATTGCCTGACCAAATCTGGCTTTCATCATCGCCTGACCAACCTTCGCCTAATGCCCAAACATCTCCTGCCATTACTTCAATATGGGTAAAGTTGCCGAGTGTAGTGCTAAAAGAACCTCCCCCCAAGCCAACCGAAACGGTTACGCCATCTTTAGTGAAAGAATGGCCGGACTCGGGGAAGTCGTTTTGGGTGATGGTTACATAGGTGTCAGCCCAACTCATCCCCACGCTTGCTGCGAGGGCAAGAAGAATTGTAAAAATCTTTTTCCTCATAATTTTTTGATTTTTAGTGTTAATAAATATGGTTAATTAGTTGATTTGTTTTTTTGCTATATAAACGACACCTTTGTCCAAAAACGCTGCAAAGATACAACAAATTTCGCACATAAGCAAGCGTTCGGGCATTTTTTTTTGAAAAAAAGCGATCTATCGCGTTTTATTAGGATTCCATTAGTTTACGTTGCCTTCCGGGACGTCAAGCTTGACCGTTTTTTTGTCTCCGGTTTTGACCTCCACGCTGACAGCGGCACGCTGGTCTCCGTTGGCATCAAAGACAGCAAAAACGAATGTGGCTTTGCCCTCGAATCTCTGCCCTGCAATATTACTCGGATCCATGTCTTCCGGTGATTTGAGGTCGAAATGCGCTACACCTCCGGCGTTGGTCACCGCCGAACCGGTAGCATTGTCCTTGTACAATGCCGAGCGGTCCTCGGGGAACTTGTACACGGTTGTTCCGACCATCGGTTTGCCTTTCTGGGTCACTTCCACATCCACAGTCGCTTCGGTTTTGAATCCGCAAGCGCTGACCATTACGGCTACTAAAGCCAGCAAAAGAATCTGAATCTTTTTCATTTTCGTAAGTTTTTAAAGTTTATATTAGTAATTCATTCCGAAAGCCCATAGAGGAATCGTATTGAATGAACCAAATTCAATGTCGTCCTTTACGACAAAGCCATCAGGTACGTCTTCTATTTGCTTGTTTCCTTTTTTTCTGCCTCCAATTTCAAAGGTGTAGTCTCCAATGGTGAAATCAGAGACACGCGATGCCAATACCTTATTATTGACGCGCGATTGATTATAAAAGAATGTCTCGCGCAGATTGCCTGTTTCCGGTTTGCCGAAAGCCAGAACGGTCATCAGGTTAGGATTGTCAATATAAATTTTCTCCACTTTTCCAAGCCCCCTCAGTCCGCCGGTATTGTCCCTCAGTTGACCGATCATGCCGGCTTTCTCCAGATAAACCAAATAGTCCGGTATATTGTTTTTGCTCACCCCGATTTCCTGAGACAAACTGTCGGCATTGGGTTTCATAGGCGCAATACCGGAAATGACACCCATCAGTTGTATCAGTTTGCGTGCGGTAGAGGCTTTCAGATCTGCGTATTGTGCAATGTCCGACTCAATGGTCTGACGAACAATCTGCTCTATACGAAGTGCAAAATCCGGCTCGTTGCTGAAAGGATAGTAGCCCGTTTGAAGGTATTGTTTGAAATAGATCAACGGATGCTCAATGGCATCCAAAACAGCCGTTTCTTCGTGTTTGATAATCTGTTCCAAGGAGAAAACAGGCAAATCAATCTGATGAAACAAAGCCAAGTACTCTCGGAAACTCAGGCCCTGCATGTGGTATATAGGCGCTCGTCGGCTCAAATCCGCTTCACCCTCAATGATGTCCAAAATGGATGAACCCGTGAAAATCACTTTGAGCGACTCATGTGTATCGTAGATCTGTTTCAACTCTCGAGACCAGTTTTTGTACTTATGTACCTCGTCAATGTACATCCGTACGCCGCCGTATTTGACAAAGTTGTCCGCCAACTCTACCAGCGTGTGCGATGCCAGATACAACGTATCAGCTGAGATGTACAAACTCTGCTCACGGTCGGGACTTCCTGCCAAATGTTGCAATAACAGTGTAGATTTTCCGACCCCGCGCGGACCCACCAAACCGAACATTCGGCTTTCCCAAGGCAGACGATTATACATGTACCGATGAAACGTTTTCGGTGTCTTGCGTAACTGCTCATTTTGATAAGCGATCAAAGAAGGATCTATCATATTCATCGCGATTTATTGTTTCAGGCGACAAAATTACTGCTTTTTTTTGACATATGCAAATAAATTAGCAAAAAAATCACTCATTGAGGGAGAATTTTGTATAAATGAGCACTCATTGAGGGATGATTTTGTAAAAATGAGCACTCATTGAGGGAGAATTGCACGAAACGACATGCCCAAAAAACAGAATAATACATTTTTTTGCGGTTTTATTTGTGTATGTCAAAAAAAAGAAGTAAATTTGCAGTCAAATTTGATTGTATATGCTTTTATCGGAAATAAAACAGGTAATCGGCTCGATAGCCGAAGTGGAAGGTGATGGTTCGCAGGACATCCGTTTTTTGTTGACAGACAGCCGCCAATTGGGCGCAGAGCCGCAAGCGACGCTCTTTTTTGCTATCAAAACAGACAAGAACGACGGTGCTAATTACATCCCGGAGTTGCAAAGCCGAGGTGTGAAGGCTTTTGTGCGTGGCAATGCGTTGGCTGCGTTGCAAGCGCTGGCGGCGCACGTCCGTTCGCAGTTTACGGGCACGGTGATCGGCATCACCGGTTCGAACGGCAAGACGGTGGTCAAAGAGTGGCTTTACCAGTTGCTCAAAGAGGACTACACCGTTGTTCGTTCGCCCAAATCGTATAACTCGCAGATCGGTGTACCGCTCTCTGTTTGGCAGTTGGCGAATATACAAACTGCCACGGAAAAGCCTGTTCTGGCGATCTTTGAAGCCGGTATCTCACAGCCCGGAGAGATGGAGCGTTTGGAGAAAATCATCCGCCCGACAATCGGTGTGATCACGTATATCGGGCATGAGCATGACGAGAATTTCGCTTCTTTGGAGCAGAAACGTGCGGAGAAAATGAAACTGTTCGTTCATTCCGAACAAGTGCTGGAAGACCCGACACACCAGAACGTGCGCACCTGTGCTGCGGTCATGCGCGCGTTGGGCTATGACGAAGAGACGATCACCTCGCGTATCTTGCATCAGACGCACGAGACGGTGCTCAAAGTGAACCTCTCCGCCTTGGTGGAGAATGTGCGCTATTTCCGTTCGCTGCTCAAACCGCAGACCAAACTGACCTGTATGGTCAAAGCTTTTGCTTACGGAGCCGGCAGCGTGGAGGTCTCCAAAGCCTTGCAGGCTTCCGGATTAGTGGATTATCTGGCAGTGGCAGTAGCGGACGAAGGTGTCGAACTGAGACGTGCAGGAATCACTCTGCCGATTATCATCATGGACCCCGAAGTGGCGGCGATGGATCTGATTTTGGAGAATAACCTGGAGCCGAATGTGTATTCCCATCAGTCGCTCAAGACCGTTATTGCGGCGGCTTCGGCAAAAGGTCTGGAAGACGTGCCGGTGCACGTGAAGATCGATTCGGGCATGCACCGTCTGGGCTTTTACAAAGAGGATATGCCATGGCTCATAGACCGTCTGACGCATCAGAAAGCCGTGCGTGTGGCTTCGGTCTTTTCGCACCTGGCAGGCTCCGATGAGGCGCAGTTTGATGACTTCACGCTTGATCAGATCCGTTATTTCGACGCCTGTGCGGAGGAGCTGAAAGCCGGCATCCAATACCCGATCATCAAACATATCTGCAACTCCGCGGGCATAGAGCGTTTCTCGCAATACCAGTTCGATATGTGCCGTTTGGGTATCGGTCTCTACGGGTTCTCGTTCGCCGGTGCACAACTGCGCAATGTGTGTACGTTAGAGACCACTATCCTGTCCGTCAAGACCGTCAAAGCCGGCGAGACGATCGGTTACGGACGGCATACCAAACTGACGGAAGACCGTGTCATCGCCGTCATTCCTATCGGCTATGCGGACGGTTTTGACCGCCGTTTCTCGAACTACGGCGGCGAGGTGTATGTGCGTGGCAAACGGTGTCCGGTGGTGGGCAATGTGTGCATGGATCAGGCGATGGTGGATGTAACCGGAGCCGATGCACGCCCCGGAGACATAGTGGAGGTCTTCGGCGAACACATGCCGCTGCAAGAACTGGCAGACAAACTCGGAACGATTACCTATGAAATATTAACATCCGTTTCCCGTCGTGTCCAACGTATCTATTTCTACGAATAAGCTGAGCATCGGCTATGATGCGGCGGTCGTGCAACGCGACCTCACTTTCTCGCTCTACCGGGGTGAGATGGTCTGTATGCTCGGGCCCAACGGCTGCGGCAAATCGACCCTGTTGCGCACCTTGGCAGGTCTGCAACCTGCTTTGAACGGGGCGTATAACCTTGCTTCTCTGAGCTCTCAAGCTTCAACGCTCAACTCCAAGAGCATAGCGCTCGTTTTGACGGAAAGGCTCTCGTTGGAGAACACCACGGTACATGACGTCGTGGCGATGGGACGATACCCGTACACCTCTTTTCTCGGCGGTCTGACCGCTGCGGACGAACAGGTTATAACCGACTCGCTCCGGCAAGTGGGCTTTTCTCCTGCCCCTTCAGGGGAAGGTTGGAAAGGGGCTACCACTTTCTTCAACGCGCATTCGGACGGCGAGAAACAGCGCATTCTCATCGCCAAAGCGCTGGCTCAGCAGACACCGATTATCTTATTGGACGAGCCCACGGCGCATCTCGACCTGCCGCATCGCATTCTCGTGCTTCGTCTGCTGCGGAACTTGGCGCATGAGCAAGGCAAGACGATCCTTATCTCCACGCACGAGTTAGATCTGGCGCTTGCGCTCTCCGACCGCATTCTCCTCATGTCCCCTCATGCCCGCGGCGTGCAGTTGGACACTGCCGAAAACCTCAAAAAAGCAGATGCGTTCACATCTGCCTTCGGTTTGGATATATTTAATCCGCTGGGTTAGCGGAGCCTTTCAGCCCGCAAGACCACGGGTTTGCCGGCAACGCGGCAACCGATGATATACTCCGTGCCGCCGTCTTTCAGACGCATTTTCTTTTTCAGTTGCTCAGCGGTCAGGGGATAATTGCGAACAAGGACGTTCGCTTGCTGGATCATCCTCTCCTTTGGAGAGGGAAGGGGAGAGGTTTTCCAGACGCGCCCGGGGAAATTATCTTTGTACGTGTCTGAGGCATAGAGATGCGTGTTGGGGTCCAGTTTGCGGAGATTGAACCGTTGTGCAACGAGCTTGTATGCCCCGGCTTTGAGAATAGCGGCATTGGGCTCGTATAAATAGAAGCCTAACCCCGACATTGTTCTAAAAGGAAGGGAGATTGCAGCGCTCTCTTCCTCGCGGGTGAAAGTGAATGCCTGCTCCGGGCACGAGAGGTCGATGGCGGTGATCGTTCCGTTTCCTCCGCTCAGAAGCAGCACTTCTTTGACTTCATTCTTGATAGCCACAACGTAAATGTCCCAGTTGACGGCTGACAACTCTTTTATTGCCTGACTGATATCCAGCATCGGGGAGAGTTTGAATAACAATCGTTGACTAAGCTTTAACAATTCAGGCAACAGTTCGATTACATTCGGCGTGCAGTTTTCGAGATGGAAGACCTTACCGCCATGGCTGTCTCTTCGTGCCGGGTCAACGAAGATCAGAGAGAAGCCCCTCTCAACTCCCCCCTGAAGGGGGGAAGAAAGGAATTCTTCGGCAGTGCAGTTATGAACGCTGATATTTTTTATTTTTAATTTCTCATTTTTGATTTCCTTATTGTGTTCCATAATCCTGCACAACTCAGCGTTCTGCTCCACATAGTGCGTGTGCTCAAAAAGTTCGCTCAGGAAGAGGGTGTCTACGCCATAACCGCCGGTGAGGTCTAAAAGCCTAACCCCGTCCCTTCCCTCAAGGGAAGGGTGAATGATCTCCGCTTTGTACCGCGCCGTGAGTTCGGACGAACACTGCTCGCAGCTGAGGCGCACGGGGTACCACCAATCCTCTATCGCCGCAAAAGTGGGCAGCTTGTCTGCTGTCCTTTCGCGCCCCTCTACCTGCTGTAAGAACCATCGCCATTCGGCGTCGGAGAGGTGCTTGTATTTATTGCGCTGAAGTGCTAAGTCTTGAACCGACATAATAATAACTGAGTATCTCTTCGTAGCTTTTTCCTTCGCTCGCCATCACCGCCGCTCCGATCTGGCAAAGTCCCGCTCCGTGGCCCCATCCGTGTCCCCGAAGCACAAAGCGACGAGGCTCTTTTTCCACCTCAAACCAACTGCTATAGAGGCAGGTTCTTGAAAGCCAAAGACGTATTTTAAGCTCCTTGCCGATGATCTCCGTGTGCTTGGAACCCACGATCTGTAATTGGTCAATGCGCCCCGACGCACCGCGATGAAGAGGGATCAGATCAACGATCTCTCCGAAATCAATGCCGGATTTGGTACGAATAATCTCGCTCAACTCGTCGGCGGTATAGGTGACCGTCCAATCCCGGAAATCCTTGGTCTCCTGGTCATAATCATTCAAAACCAACCGCAACACTTTGGGCGAAGGGCTCTTACACCAATCGCATTGCACCGACTGAATATAGGGCACGTCAATATCCTCCCAGCAGGTTCGCCAGATCTCACTCCGTCCTCCGCAACACTTGTAATAGCGGCAGTCGCAGATTTCGCCTTCGTACGTGAGTACCATTCCCCGTGTCGCCCGAACCGCCTCCACCGCCCGGTCGTTCATGCGCCGCAAGCCCTCATACCGCTGGCAGTGGTCGTCCGCGCAGACATCATACCCCTCGTGGTTTGGTTTCATCATTGCCCGCATTGCCCAGCTGCGGCTGATCACAGCGTGCGCTTTGAGCAACTCCATCGGGCTGTTGGCATTCATCTCCGACGAAATGACCGAACACAAGTAGTCCTCCAACTCAATCGTGTTAATGGCCACTTCCCAGGGCTCCCCTCCTTTTACGGGTGAAGAGCTTTGCTCGATCGAGCGTCCGGTGGACGGTCGTAGAACAATGGCGGGGGTAGGCTTTATCTCCAGTTCTCCGGCAAACTCCTGATCCTCGTATCGGTCCCAATGGAAGCCGATACCGATCCGGACGTTCTTCAAAACGAACGTCTTCTCCCGCCTCTCAAACTCAATTTTCGGCGCCGTTAATATCCCGACACGGATCTGCAATTTTGAATTCTTAATTTTTAATTCTTAATTCGTGCCGTCAGTTCAAAGGTGCGCAAGCGGTCTTTGTACCAGTTATTTCGGTTCATGGCTACAATATCGCAGTTGGCGTCGGAGTTGTCTTCCCAACGTCGGCAGTTATAGACCACGTCATAGATGCGTCCGATAGGGTAGTCACGCGCGATACGGATACCCACGGCATAATCCTCGCCGTACTTGGTTGTCGGGTAATTGATCGTGCGGAGAAGCGGTACATAGAATCCTCTCGGCGCACCTAAACCATTGATTCGTAGTGCGTTATTGCGACCGTTTTCGTCCGTCCACTCGCGATGGTCGATCACGCCCGGAGGCAAAATCTCTCCTGCCATATTCGTCAATTGGTATGTACCGATCACCATGCCGTACTGCGGCGTTGCCACATTGTGCATTGCGCATTGCGCATTGTGAATTGATTCAAACGCGTCAATGAAACGTTGCACGGTGGTCTCGTCATAGTACGTGTCGTCGCTGTCCAGCTGAATAGCGTACTTGCCGCAACGCGGGTCATGAATCGCCACGTTCCAGTTGCCACCGATGGCGTGCCAGGTCTTGTCCTGCGCAATATGAATTAATTTTGAATTTTGAATTTTTAATTCTTCAATAATCTCCGCCGTTCCGTCGGTCGAGTTGTCATCCACTACGATCACGTTGAACGAATAGCCCTCTCGTACTTTTTGGCTCAGAGCACTAAGAATCGCATCCTTTATCGTGCGCGCGCGGTTTTTACAAGGAATAATCACGCTCGCGGTCACAGGGTACGAGTCGTCCGCTTTCGGCAGTTCCTTGTACTCGCCCGGCTTCAAGTATGCCCCGATGCGCTTCAAGTGCTCCGTGACGCACGCTTCCATTTCCACCTGCACTTGTCTGTTCCGCGGATCGACATAATCAAACAGTTTCTCACCGCTCTTGCGGGTATCGGTCTCCACTTCGTAATACAAATACTCCGGAATGTGGACAATTGTGCATTGTGCATTGTGAATTGTGAATTGTGAATTGTGAATTGTGCATTGGCTTGCACGGAGACGAAGATCATACAGACCTGCAAACTCGTATTCCGTATCCATCTGCGCCACCAGCGCTTTCAACTTCTCCGTGTCCCAAAGCATCACCGCTCCAAAATCAAAATCATCCCGCAATGCGCCCGTTTGATAATCAATCACCGGTGCTTCGGAGATAATCCACGCTTCTTCCTTTGTCCCATGTACTTTATTGAAGTGATCCGCATAAACCATCGTGGCACCTGTCATTTCCATCACTTGTACCATGCGCTCCTGACCCAAGTAGATCCATTCGATCTCGGGTTTGAGACAGATCATCGTGTATTTCTTCTCACTCTTTTCCGCGATTTCTTTGATCGCTTTCGTCGGACACACTCTGCCCGGAAGATAAAATATATCGATCATTATTGTGAATTGTGAATTGTGAATTGTGCATTGTGAATTGTGAATTACTCCGTCGTTGGTACAATAACGTCCTTGTGGTACTCTTTCAGACCTTCTATCGGATCTTGCAGAATCGTACCCATAGGAAGTCCTTCTGCTTGCATCGCTTCCTCCAAAATCGGCTTGTAATAATACGCAATGGATCCCACAAAACCCACCGGTGCTTTGGATTTGTACTGCACTAAATTGCGGCGGATGAACTGCACGAAATGGTCATAAACCAGGTCGTGAATGCGCTGGTCTTCTATATGATCCGCGCAGAACTTGGACAGCTTCGCCAAGAACCGGTTCGGGAACGGCTGACGATACACTTTCTCAATAATGTCCGCCATGGAAGTCTCGTACTCGGCGAAGAACTGTTCCTTGAGATCGTCTCCTAACTGGTTTTTGAGCAGATCGCCCACAAGCCGCTTGCCTAAAACAGCCGCTGAGCCCTCATCGCCTAAAATATACCCCAACGAAGGCACACACCAATCAATGTTCTCTCCGTCGTAATAGCAACTGCCGCTGCCGGTTCCCAAGATACAAGCCACACCGGCTTGGTGTCCCAACAAACCCCTCGCGGCGCCTAACATGTCCGACGCTACGAACACTTGCGCTTTCTTGAACACCGCCTCCAAGGCTTTCTGTACAAACACTTTTTTCTCCGGCGTACATCCTGCTCCGTAGAAGAAAATATGGGTCAGTGTTCCTGCCCAAAGCAAAGGTGCTATTTTCGGCAGAAGTTGGTTACTGATGCTGTTCTGCATCGCGATAGTGGTCTGGAAAAGCGGGTTGATTCCATCGGTAAAAACGTCCGAAGACTGACCACTGGCGGTGACTAAACACCAGTGCACTTTTGTACTCCCGCTGTCGGCAATTAGGATCATAATTCAGTTTTTTTTAATTTTCCGCTGCAAAATTACAAAAAAATTTGGACATGTGCAAAAAAAATTGTACCTTTGTGCCGTAATTGTACAATTTAATCTTTTTAACCATGAATAATTTCACTTCGCAAGACCTTGAGCAGCTCCACGCTCATGGAATCTCAGTAGAGAAAGCAGAGGCACAATTGGAGTGCTTCAAGAACGGTTTTCCGCAGTTAGACATCGTTGCTCCGGCATCCACCAAGAAGGGTATTTTGGCGCCCAAACGTGCGGAGCAGGAGGAGTACATCGCCGCTTGGCAGCAGTATTTGAAAGAGGGACACAAGATCCTCAAGTTCGTACCTGCTTCCGGTGCAGCAAGCCGTATGTTCAAGAACCTCTTCCAATACCTCGAAGATGGTATTGAGACGCCGTTCATTCAGGAGTTTCTGGCGCACAAGGATGAGTTCGCTTTTGGTCCGCAGTTGGCAGGCAAAGAGGGACAGGATGCTGTGCGTTACCTGCTTCAGGACATGCACTATGGCGACCTGCCGAAAGGACTTCTCCTTTTCCATAAATATCGCGATGGCGCGCGTACGCCCGCGTTAGAGCATCTGGTAGAAGGAGCGCAGTATTGCGCCGAGCCTGCTGAGGATGGAAAGAAACCCGAGGTATTCCTCCATTTCACCGTCAGCCATGACCACCTGCCACTCTTCCGTCAGCACATCGCGGATAACCTCAAGAAATTTGAGGAGAAGTACAACGTCAAGTATGACGTCACTTTCTCGGAGCAAATGCCAAGCACCGATACGCTCGCTGCTAATCCTGACGGCACGCCGTTCCGCACAAAAGACGGCAAACTCCTTTTCCGTCCGGGCGGCCACGGAGCCCTCATCGAGAACTTGAACCAGCAGGATGCAGACATCGTCTTCATCAAGAACATCGACAATGTAGTGCCGGATCGTCTCAAAAAGGACACTATCCGCTATAAACAGATCCTTGCCGGCGTGCTCGTAACGGAGCAGAAACGTGTCTTCGAGGCGCTCAAGAACCCGAATCTCAGCGACGAGGAGCGCGCAATGTTGAATCGTCCGATCCGTGTATGCGGTGTGGTAAAGAATACAGGTGAGCCCGGCGGCGGACCGTTCTTGGTTCGTGAGGCGGACGGCTCTATCTCCTGCCAGATCCTCGAATCGACCCAGATCAGCGATCCGGAATTGATGAAGCAATCTACGCACTTCAACCCCGTGGATCTCGTCTGCGCTATTCGTGACTACGAGGGCAAGCCGTTCGACCTGCCGAAGTATGTAGATCCGCAAACAGGTTTCATCTCCAATAAATCGAAAGACGGCAAAGAGCTCTTGGCTCTCGAACTTCCGGGTCTCTGGAACGGCGCAATGAGCCGTTGGAACACGATCTTTGTCGAAGTACCTGTTTCCACCTTCAACCCCGTTAAGACGGTCAACGATCTTCTCCGCGAGCAACACCAATAATAGTTGAGTGGTGAAAGTACAAAAGAAAAGCGCCAGATTTCTGACGCTTTTCTTTTTGTCCTTCCCTTTTTACTTCACTTTCGCACCTGATGCATTGTAGATGCTGCCGTCAGGACGAACGATATAGAGTTGACCTTCAACCAATACTTTAGCTGCCTTCTCGGTCGGAACGGCAATATTCTCAATGCCTTGCGGACCAACATAGTTCGGATCCTCATCCCACATGCCCACGTGGTCGCGGTATGTGCTGGAATAGGTCGAGAAATTGAAGGAGTTGCAGAATTGCTCGAACAGTTTGCCGACATACGTCTTACCGTCACTGCCCACGATGCGGAACGAACCGGTGTAGTAGCCGTAACGATACGGACCTTCTGCTGCTTTATCATCGTCGTAGCCCTCGAACTGCAGACGCAATTCTGCATCGGTAGCCATGATTGCATCCGACTGACGACCATTGACGTTGATATAGCAGGACTCGGCATCAATACCCTGACGGGCTACATTATATACACCCGAGATAGCACGCTCTTTGTCGGTATAGATCAGGAAGGTCGGCATCGGATAACCCGTTCCATCCTCTTCGCCCGTAGCGAAGGTGATGTACCAGCCGAACTTGCCCTCCGGGAACTGATCCACATATTGGTCGAGATAAGCAGCCTCCATGCCCCATACTTCCATAACAACTGCGTCCTCCGGAATATCTGCTGCTTTGGATACGAAATCTGCACCTGCTACTGCATCAGAAGCCTCGAAATAGTTGCCATTTGTACCTTGATTGAATGCTTGTACAGTCCATGACCAAGTGCCATTCTTAGGCATTGTAGTGGTCTTGGAAGTGCCTTTCACATTGAGTGTCGAGTAGAACTCTCCGTCGCAATAGAGTGTGATCACATAGCGGTCAGCCACAGTAGTTGCTGTCCAACTGAAGGTCACATTGTCCCCGGAGAATACCTCGGCGTTGAGGTTGGTCGGCACATACGGGTTCACGCCTACGGTGAAGCTGAGTTGCGTCTCGGGACCAAGTTGGTTGTTGTTTCTATCTACTACCTGTACAACTGCAGTGTAGGTTTTACCTTCTACTACCTCTACCGTCAGCGGACTTTCCGGACGCTTATTGGTATCGAAGTTATCGTAAGCTACTGTCTCGCCTGACCATACGCGAACGTACAAACGCTCGCCCTGACCAAACTCAGGAGCATCCCATGTGAGAGTAGCGCTCTGTTTGTCCTCAGCTATAGTTGCCTTCAGGTTAGTAACGTATTTAGCTACGAGTTCAAACGGAATAGTTGCTAACAACTCGCCTTTCGAGTAACCCGCTTCGTTCTGAACCAGCTCATAAACCTGAACTTGGTACTTACCAGGGGCTAAGCCTAATAACGAACCTACGTTGATTACGCTGCTCGACCATGCCTCGCCGCGCTGTTGACCAGTTTCATCTACGTTCAGGATCCACTTCGTGGAGCAGTAGTAGTGGTTCTCATAATCGTCGCTGGAGGAGAATCCGCTGAACTCACCGGTCTGTTGATCCTCGTAAGCAAAACGCTCGCACTCTTCAGTAGTTACTGTAACACCTGCTACCAAGCTCTGGCTTTCTGCATTGAAGAGACCAATAGCGAAAGCGGAAGCGTTGTACGAATACCATGTGAACTGAGCCTGACAATAGGACAGGGCATAGATGTTTGCATCCGGCAGTTCCTCTTTTGACGGATCAACCTCGCCCGAATGACCGATACCGGCCAGTACAAAGTTATCCAATGATACACTGCCGAAATTGCTGGTACCTCCGGCGAAGCGGAAGGCGATGTACTCTATGCCTGCAGGCAGAACGTTCAATGGGAATACCACGTGTTTGCTGTCAGTGGTCTGCTCAAGTGTCTTTAAGGAAACGAAAGAAGAAGCGTCTGTGGGGATCGTCATATAACCGATTTCCAACGAACCGTAGTCCTCTCTGACCACTTGGCCGTAGTAGTCGAATGCCAACTCGCAGGTGTCAAGTTTCGCATTGAAGAGAGGAAGCGCAAATACCTGAGCGGAAGTGGAGCCACCTCCACGTGCCGTGAGGTGTTGTTGACCCGTAGGTACTTGATTGCCGCTACCGTCATCTTCTTTCTCTGCTACGATAGTTACGGCAGGAGCTGCGGAGGCAATAACCCAGCATTCAGGAGCTACATCACCCACTACTTCACTACCGGCTGCATCGCGAGTGAAAGTCTCAATCCAAGGCAAGTTCAGACGAGCGCAAGCCGTCTTGAAAGTAGCTTTTACGGTCTCGCTCACTTCCGTTGCGGAGCAATAGGAACGTACGTAGAGATAGTATTTCTGCTCGTCATAGAGACCTGAAACGGTTACAGACTTCTGGTCTGTCAGAGTAGCAGCTGTCCAGTCGGGCTGATCGCCTTCGAATTCGAGGCAGTACTGATACTGCGATGCTTCGCCTTGCCAGGATATAGTGGCACTTGACTCAGTAACTTTTTCTACCGTAACCGCAGTCGGCGCCTTGCAAGTTTCGCTGACGGGATCATCGCCGCCACCTGCTATCACGAAGGTGACTTTCGGCTGTAGGCCGTCACGGGAAGAGCCACTATAGGCGTACTTAATCAGGTAATCCGTGTTCGCTGCGGAATAGAAAGAAGAGGCAGCGGAGGTACCTTCTCTGGTGACTTCCACCTGAATAAGCAGGTTACCGCCCTCGTAAGCGTACGGCGTGGTGAAATTGATAGTCAGTTCTCCATCCACTACAGACAGAGTTCCTTCGTACACTTTGGTAAGCGCACTTCCATCCGAGGGAGTGGCATAAGCACCTTTGGCATTCTGGAAGAAAGTGAAATCCGTCTTGGCAAGAGACACTTTGAACTCAGCTTTACCCCATGATTGATTCTGATTGGCGGAGTAGAAAGTCAGCGCCTTGATTTCACTACCTGCTGCGATACCTTTGAGTTGGTCAGCCAAGTAGATCGCTTGCCCTCCCATCGACGGAGAGCTGGTCTTGGTGTCGGCGTTAAGGCCATACACAGGGAAATGACCTTGTGTGGCAGTTCCGCTATAGTTAACGTTGACCGCCTGATCGGCATAGATGTTCACACAGAACAACGCTGCCGCGATGATAGATAAAATCTTTTTCATGTGTTAATAATTGATTTGTTTTTATTTAGTATAAACCTTTTTTCCTGTAGCATCAAATTTTGTGCCATTATATTCTAAAATGAGCATTCCGTTCTCAATTCGTTTGATGGCTTTGCCGGTCGTGTGAATATTCTCCATTCCGGTCGGAGACGGATCCGCAATGCTGATGTTGTCGAAATGGGAACTTGACCACTGGCTGGTGGATGTATATCGGATTGCTAAGTACTTGGCATCTTCCGGTAACTCATTGAGTGACACCTCTGTAGCCGGCTCTGCATAGGCATATACGGTGTTGTCGAGAGCCTTGATTACTTGGAAAGTACCGTATAGATGGGTCAGGTAACCGACTTCTACTTCCACAGCGCTGGAACTTACCTTATAATAGAACGCGAGCGCACGTGCGTTGAGAGGTGCATCAAATGCCGGCAGAATAACTACCTGTTCGCCTTCTCCGCTGAATACCAAACAATTGGCAGTACTGTCGCTATCCTCTTTGATACCGTAAGCTCCCTTGGTACTCATTACCTTCGGGTACTCGCTCTCTGTGCGGCGGGTCCAGCATGACGGCAGTGAACCTTCCTCTACTTTCTCAAAATCTTCTGCAAAAGGAATAGCATTGCTCAGCGGAGCACAAGCGGTGGTGAATGTCTTCACGGAAGAGAACGCACCTTCGCAAGCCGACTGTACTTGTACTTCATAGCTCGTTGTGCCGCTCAACTCGTTCAGCAAAGTCTCTTTGCCCTCGATGGCCGAGAGAGTAGTCCATGCTTCCGTATTCTTCTCGCGGTATTGGAGGTTGTACGTAGCCTCTGTTCCGTCCCATGTTACCAAAGCCTCGGTATCGGTGATTTGCGAAACGCGGAGATTGGACGGAACGGGGCATTGCGGTGTGAAGATAGCCGAAGTAGTCCAACCGCTCTGTTTGTCCGTAGAGCAGGATGCCTGTACTTGTACCTCATACTCAGTTCCGGATACCAGACCGTTCAGGGTATAACTCGGTTCTGCAAGCTCTTTCTCTTCTTTCCAATCTTCGTCTCCCACTGCGCGGTAACGCAAGTTCCATTCTGCTTCATCGCTGCCTGCAACCCATGTAACCACGGCTCCGGTGGACGATGCGTCCGCTTTCAGTTGCTTCGGCAACTCGCAGGGCTTAGCAGTCACAGAGAGTTCATCCATATAGATATATTTGTTAGAGTTAATGGTATTGGAAGCTACAAAATAGAGTGTAACGGTCTCGCCTGCGTATTCGGAGAGATCTATCGTCTTTTGTACCAGTGTACTTTGTGTGGAAGAGAGGTCTGTATCAATATCTGTCTTGGTCGAACCGCCATTGGTCGAGATCTGAAGTTTGACAGAAATAGCGGATGAGTTCTTCCAATAGAATTTCAGCAGCGCTTTTTCAGACAACTCAATAGCCGGCGTTTTGAGGGTAGCGGTAGCTCCACTTCTACTGGAGAATTGTAAACAATAGCCGCTTTTGCCCTCGTCACCATAGGTGTACATCTGCCACTTGGCATTGGACACATTGCTTACTTCCCAGCAAGCGGGTAGAGTAGTAGCCTTGTCAAACGTCTCTACATAAGGCAATGCCTCTGCTACGCAGTTGGTCGTGAAAGATACGTTAGTAGCTTCGCTCTGCGTCTCGGCGTTGAAATACGAGCGCACATAGAAATCATATGTCGTGCTCGGCTGCAAGGTATCGATCGTTGCAGTCAGCGTCTCTACCTCTTTCACGTCTTCCCAATTCGGAGTGGAATCTGCCGGCAGACACAAGTATTGGTATTTGCTGATGCCTGCTACTGCGCTCCATGAGAGGGTAGCGCTATTATGCGTCAGCTCCGACAACTCCACTTTCGCCGGCGCATTGCATACCGGGGTGAAAGTAGCTTTTACTGCAGCACTCTGCTCGCTCTCGGAGCAATAGGTGCGTACATAGAAATCGTATGTGGTACCGGCAGTCAAGCCTTTTACGGTATAGGCAAATCCGTTTGCTTCCAGTAATTTCCAACCGGCAGCTTCTTCGCCTGTTGCCACTACGCATACTTGGTATTGAGAATTTTCTTCGCCTTGCCAACTAAACACACCTCCGTCCGGAGTAGCAGCAGCTACTAAATCCAGAGGTTTTGCGCATGATTCGGGAGCGATGATAGATACATCGTCCACATAGATATTTCCTCCGTTATCGTCTATTACATGGAAGGCGACATAGATGTTCTTTCCTGCGTAAGCGCTTAAAGAAATCTCTTTCGCATCGCCCCATTTGCTGGTAATGTCAACATTGGATTTGTAGGTAGCCAAAACGGTTGTAAAGTCCGCTGCATCCGTATTTGATGCCTCAGATACTTCAATGGTTACTGTGGTACCTGCGTAATTTTGGGAAGCTAAATAGAACTGAATAATTTCCCCTGCTACAGGGCTCAATTGAGGAGTAACAAGATAGTTGTCTGCACCTCCGGAAGACGCGTACGCTACCATTGCTGAGTAGTCTCCGGTATGCGGGGCTACATAGTAGTTATTACGTACCGTCTGCCAAGAAGACCCGCTGACATGGATAGTAGTCCATGTTTCCGGCAGAGACGAAGATTCGAAACCTTCCGTAAAAGGAGTTGTAGCCAAACACAATGAAGTCGCTACCAGCATTACTGAAAATAGAGTAAAAATTTTCTTCATATATGTATATATTATGATTTGTAAACAGTAGTTTTCAAAACATAATGCAATGTTTTATGTTAAAAAGCATGCAAAGTTACGAAAAAAACTACACATGACCAAATTTTTTGAAAGAAAAATACAACAAAAGTGCGCACTTTGTTGAAAAATGCGCACTTTTGAATTATTTAAATGACAATTACGTCATTTTTTTGAATTGCTAATTCTCAATTGTCAATTATCAATTGTCAATTATCAATTATCCATTACTCTCGCACCTTGTGCGTTGTACTGAACACCGTCGCGGATGATGTACAATACACCATTCTTCATTACCTTGATCGCTTTCTCACCGCCATTGATGCTCTCAAAACCGGTAGCCTCACTCGGCGTGAACGTAACGGGCTCGGTCCATGCGCTCTGGTGCGTCTCGTCGCAGTATGCACGTACTTGTACCTCGTACTCGGTGCCATTTACCAAGCCGGTGATGCTGTAAGAGGTGGTAGCAATCGTTTCTTCTATCTCTTTCCAATCCACAGCAGCGGTTGCTTTGTAGCGCACTTGCCATGCAGTCTCTTCCTCGCCGGCAGTCCACTCAACATCTGCTTTGCTGTCACCCTCAGTTACCTTTACATCGGTCGGAGTAGCGCATTGTTTCTTGGCTACAGTCACATCGTCGATGTAGACGTAAGCGGTTGAGCTGACAGATGTAATGCTGAAACTGATGACAACATCTTTGCCGTTGAACTCAGAGAGATCCACTTTTTGCTTGTTGTTGATATCGTTGCTATCGATGATATCTATGTGTTTAGCCTCACCTTCTGTCGGAGTGATAATCACTTTGCCGGATACGTAATTGTATCCGTAATATACGTTGCGTACGTAGAATACCAACTCAGCATCTGCCTCGCTGATTGCGATAGCCGGCATGGTCAGAGTTGCCTCTTTATTCTTCACATCTGCGCGGAGTGCATTGCCGCTGTGAGCGTACTCGCTGTTGGTTGTCCAAGTACCGGTAGTCTCCCAGCAAGCAGGTACGCCGTCTTCGAAGCTCTCAGCGTAAGGCATTGATTTTGCAGCACAAGGAGTCGTGAAGGAGATCTCTGCGCAATACTCGCTCTCGCTCTCTTCGCTGCAAACAGCTTTCACGTGAGCGTAGTAAGTCGTTTGCTCGGTCAAATTTTCCAATACAAGAGTCGTAGCTGTAACAACGTGCTCTTCGCCCCAGTTCTCTTTGTCGGTCGTGTACTGAACTTTGAAGTTTGCAGCCTCTGACGTCCAGCTGAGAGTTGCAGTAGCAGCCGTTACCTCGCTTGCAGCCAGACCCGTCGGAACTGCGCAAGCAGGAATCTCCTCAATAAGGATATTGTCAACCGCAGCGTCGTAGTAGTAAGCAGCATTGCCGTTGTACTGGAATGCCAGACGTGCACCGGCAGGAACCTCACTCAAAACGATAGCTTTCTCGTCTGTCCAACTGGAAGAAGAAGCACAAGCGTAAATTGTGTCGAAACTCTCTGCATCTGCGATGTCTGTCAGATAACCGAGTACCAATGTACCCTTACCGCTCTCCTCTTTGTGTGTGAAACTGATTTGGGCTTTGCTCAGATCTACATCAAACTCAGGCAGGATTGCATAGCCCACATTTGTGGTTGAGCGGAACAACAGAGCTTGTGCATCTTTGTAATAGCCACTCTCTGCCCGTACCGCAATATACGGATAGGTGCTGGCAGCAGCGTCTTGTGCGTCAAGCAATGCCCAGCAAGCCGGAGCGGCGTTGAGATCTGCGTTCTCGAAGTTCTCGCTCCACGGCAGAGCTGCAATAGCTGAACATTCCGTGCGGAAACTGAGGCTTGCAGCAGCACTCTGTACGGTCTCGTTGAAGTAGGAGCGTACATAGAAATCATAGGCGGTATTGGCAGCCAACTCTGTCCACTCGGCGGTGGTGTTGGTCGTCGTCTTGGCCTTGCTCCAATCAGCTGCTACGCCCTTAGCCATTACTACATACTGATACGAGGTGATGTTCGCAGCCGCTGTCCAGGAGAAGGTAGCCGTATTGGTTGTTGCTGCTGTCAATGCCGCCTCGGTCGGCGCATTGCAAACCGGTGCAAAGGCAGTCCAAACAGAGTCGCTGACATCCGGATCGCAGAACGCACGTACATAGAATGTATAGTTATTGCCCGGTACCAGACCGTGAACGGTTGCCTCTGTGGCTTCTGTTGCCGTCCATTCCAATGCGTCAGGATCGTTGCCTACAGCGTATTGGAACTTGGTCTCGCCGTTACCTGCTGTCCATGTGAAGCTTGCGCCGTCCGGCAGGATAGTTGTCTCGCCAAGAACGGGCTTGCGGCAACTCGGCAATTTAGCCACGGTGATGTCATCAATGCCGGTGAACCAGTTATTCGGTGCTTTGCCTAACTTGAATGCCAAACGGGCGGTTGTAGCTACTTCGTTCGGGATAGATGCAAGGCTGATCTCTTTCTCTTCCTGCCAGCTGGTCGCGCGACCGAACTCTTTTATAGCCACGAACGTCTCTGCATTTGCTATATCGGTGATGTAACCCAGCGTGAGTACGGTGCTCTTGGTCGCACTTTCCTCTTTGTGAGAGAAGGAAATTTGCAAACCGTTGAGTGCTGCATCAAATGCCGGCAGGATAAGATAACCATCCGTCAGGCTGCTGGATACCACATTCATAGACTTACTGCCGGTCTTAACATAGGCGGCCGAATTATTTACGTAAGCATACGGAAGACCGTCATTCACATGGAGCTGAGCCCAGCAAGCCGGAGCTGCACTCAGATAATTGCCGACTGCCATATCCTCAAAGCCCTCAAACCAAGGCAACTCGGCTATTGCGTTGCAATCTGTACGGAAACTGATGTTGACACTGTCGCTCTTCACCTTATCACTATATTTAGCGCGCACGTAGAATGTATAAGAGGTGTTTGCCGCCAACTCGTCAAGCGTCTTAGTCATTTCAGCTACGCCGTTCCATTCCAATGCATCCGGATCGTCGCCGACAGCGTACTCATAAGCGGTAGCTGCACCTTCGTACTCCCAAGTCAGTGTTGCGGTGGTAGCCGTAACAGCACTCAGCGTCAGGTTCTTCGGAGCAACGGTAACGGTCTTGAAGCTTACTTTTGCAGCGTCGCCAAGGATCTCGCCGTAAACAGCAGCTACATAGAAGTCGTATTCAACAGCCGCATCCAAGTTTGCAAGAGCAGCACTCAGTTCGTTCGTTGCGGTTGCAGAAGCCCACGTAGGCTCAGCATCTTTAACTACTACGATATATTTGTATCCGTTAGGAGCATCAGCTACAGCCTCCCACGATGCAGAAACGCCGTTATCGGTGATGCTTGCTACAGCAGCATTAGCCGGAGTGCTATATGCCGGCGTGTAAGTCTCAGCAGCAGCTACCCAAGAGTCAGCGTTGCCGCAAGACGGTTTCACCTGAACGGTGTAAATAGCGCCGGTGGTCAGACCTGTCAAAGTCTTTGTAGTCTCTGCGATGTTCGAAACGGTAGTCCAATCGCCTTCGCCGGCTTTGTAACGTACGTCGCAGTTGCTTGCGCTGGAAGTAGCCCAGTTAACAACGATGCTGTTGTAGGTCTGAGCGCCGAAGGAAACAGATGTTACGTTCGGGCAGTCTTCCGGAGTGAATTTCACAGAAGCGGTCCAATCGCTCGTGCGTGTTGCCGAGCATGCAGCCTGAACTTGAGCTTCGTACTCAGATCCGTTCGTCAGACCGAAGATCTCTTTGGTTTTCTCGGTTATGTCCTTAACCTCAATCCACTCATTGTACGGCTCTTCTGCTTTTACGATACGGTAACGCAGATTCCATTTGTCGGCATTCTCGTCCGTCCATGTAAGAGTAGCACTTGCGTTGCCTTGTACCGCAGCCAAACCGGTCGGAGTAGCACAAGGAATGACGTCAATAGCTACATCATCAATGTAAATGTTCTTATATGTACCTGCACCATGAGCACGGAAGATGAACTTAGCCTCCTTGCCCACATATGCGCTCAGGTCAACAGTCTGTAATGCAAAGCCTGATGTGGAAGGCAAGTCATAGATCTTGGTCTCTACACCCGCTACTACGATATAAACCTCGCCAACTACTTGGCTGCTATAAGCATCGTTCTTGAGTTGGAAAGTAAGCTGAGTCTCCTTGTCGCCTAAATTAACAAGCGGAGTAGTAAGGTCAGCATAATATTCTGTAGATGCAGTAGCATAGTAATTCATCGAATACGATGCACTTACTTTGTAAGAACTGTTTGGTTCCCAACCGTAATCGCCGCCTGTCTTGGAAACTTTCCAACACTCAGGAAGAGTAGAGCTGAAGGACTCAGAGAGCAGATCCTGTGCTGCGCAGTCAGTAGTGAAGTTGATGGCTTTTGACCACTCGCTTACCTCGCTACCGCAGTTAGCTGCTACGCGAACGTAATACGTAGTTTTAGCCGTCAGGCCAGCGAGTGTATACGGATTCTCAGTAACGTCAACAGCTTCATTCCAAGACTCGCCATCTGCAGATGTTTGCAGTTTCCATGCAGTCTCTTCGCCGCCTTTCGTCCAACTGAGTTTAGCACTGTTGATGCCAATTTCGCTTGCTTCTAATGCCGAAATAGCCGGACAAGCCGGAGCTTCGTACTCAGTTGCAGAGAAATTGTCGATGTAAAGTTGCCATTTATTATTTGCAGTATATTTGATGCTAATATATTTAGCACCTGCCGGGAAGATCTCAGAGAACTTATCCGGTGAAGACGCGCTGGTGTTCTTGGTCTTATATTCAGTACCCCATGTGAAGGCATCTGTCTCATTGGTGGTAGTAGAATAACCAACTTGGAATGACTCCTCGTAACTGCTGGAATAGCACCAATAATCAAACTCAACCTTAACTTGCTTCTCAGATGCAATAAGTTCCGGAGTAATCAAGTACATAGGAGGAGTTGTGGTGTAATAGAATTGGAATTTACCATCGGAAACTTTGGTTGAACTATTGCAATCTACCATCTTCCAGCAAGCGAATCTGTCCCCATTACTGAAGTCCTCGTTGAGCGGCAGATCTTTTGCACCACAGTCTACAAGTGTTGTGAAGTACTCTGAGATAGCCTCGCTCTGATCCGCTTCTGCGCAATAAGAGCGAACCCATACCTGATAAGGTGTAGAAGAATTCAAACCGGAGAGGGTAGCACTCGTTTCAGTCGTCGTCGGAGCACCTTCCCAGTTAGGAGTTTCATCAGAATATACCTCATATGTGTACTGATACTCAGTCTCACCCTTACCCGATGCAGCCCAAGAGATGGTAGCACCGTCTTTCTCGATGTTAGACACACCAAGGTTCTTCGGAGCAAAGCAAGAGAGTTCGGTTTTGAAGGATGCCTTCTTTGCCGTTCCTTGTTTACCTTCGTCAGAACCACAGTAAGTACGAACATAAACGTCGTACTCGGTGTTCGCTTTGAGTGAATTGAAGGTAACAGAAGTTGCTGCGCTCGGAGTAACACCGGTCCAATCTACTTCAGCGCCTTTCAGTACGCATACCGACTGATAGTTCTCAACATCCGTTACAGCATCCCAACTAACAGTTGCACTGTTTGCTGTGATGTCCGATGTGGTTAGTGTACCCATGTTGGCACATCCCGCAACTACAACCTCTTCATAGGTGAACTTAATGTCCGGACGGTTCATGCTTCTGTTTCCTTCAGAAGGAAGACCGGATGATGTGCCTGCTCCAGCAAGAACGAAATAAGTAGTTTTGGATGTGGCTTGGAATCCTTTCCAAGAACTCGAACCATAGCCACCTCCGCTCGGTTGTGTTTTTTGAACGTCTACTAACAGGTTTCCTCCTTTGTATTCATATTCTGAGGAAAGAGTTACTTCTAATTCAAGGGATGAACTAGAAGGTAATGATCCTGTGTAAACAACTTGAGCACCAGATGTAGATAGGAAATTCAAGTCTTCAAAAGAGGTGTTACTAACCTCCATGAGGCTAATCTGAACATTTGCAAAATCACTTGAGGTTTTGTTACTTTTTTGGAAGAAAGTGATTTTGGTAATCTGCTGATTAGCCAGAGCTGTCAACTCAGATGCCAAAAAGATTGTTTGATTGTGATACTGATAACGATCGGCATCACTTCCATTGACAGGTGCAGTCTTAGTACTGGTGTCATTACTACCAATCTTCAACTCACCCGCCTTAACTGTTCCGCCAAGGGCGAGAGCAATTAAAAGGAAAATAGATAAAATCTTTTTCATTTCTGTAAGATTTTTGTTGTTAATAAATAAGTTAATTTTTGTTGTTAATAATAAGTTAATTGTATTTGTAGTATTTTGATTTTTTTTATAAATTCGTTGAATTCTTATCTCGTTTCACTCGAACGATTTTTTCGCTTAATTCGCCGTTTTTATAAATTCGTTTAATTTTTGGACCATTTTGGGTCGTTTTGGACTGATAAACAAAAAATAAATTGTCTTTAATTGTCTTTAATTGTTGACCTAAAAGAAAATCTGTTTAATCTGTTAAATCTGTGGATCTATATTTTCGTCCCTTTCTATCCTTTGTGAACCTAAAAAAGCCCGCAAAATTACTAATTTTTTCTTTAATACGCAAGTTTTTCTTTGGAAAAATAAGAAAAAATGTAATTTTTTAAACATTTTCTCGCAAATTTCACCATTCTCCCGAAATATAAATACTTATTTCTGCCTTATAATTATCTCTATTATCTCTCTTGGCTCTGAAGGCCTTTCGTCGCTAATGAACTCCGTCTGTTAGCGAGGGTGTGTCAAAACTAATTGGCACACTCTCATTTTAATAATAATTGTTGATAATTGTCTTTAATTGTTGACTTTTATAAAGAATTTTTGGATAATTTTGGATAATTTTTGACCGATAAAATTCCAATTATTGATTTTTGACACACCCTCACATAATTTTTAGGAGCATTTTGGACGAACTGAAAAATAAAAATTTTCCTTAATTTTTGGTCTCTTTTGCACCCAAAATATCAAACATCACAGTATTATATACATAGTATATAATACCAACGTGTTAAGGTGCAAAAATTAGTGCGTGATAAGTGCGTGATAAGTGCGTCGTAAGTGCGCGGTAAGTGCGAGGTAATAAGGGTAACTTACTGCTTTTTTGCTATCCTTCCACTCCTCGTTTACTCTCCACTTACTCCCCGCTTACTCCCCGCCGTGAATTATCAATTGTCAATTATCAATTGTCAATTATCAATTACCCCCACCGTTACTGCCACCGATAAGCCCAGTAGAATAGGGTAGAACAGCCATGGTACAATACTCATTGCGCTGATCCCTGCCAGACCGCTTGCCATCAGCAACTGAGCCCCATATGGCAAAACGCCTTGCACGCAGCAACTCGTCGTGTCCAACAGACTCGCGCTACGACGCGGATCAATATCAAACTGCTCCGCCACACGACGCGTGATATCCCCCACAGACAGAATAGCAATTGTGTTGTTCGCCGTGCAGATATTGGCAAATGCCACCAACCCGCAGATACTCCATTCCGCTCCCCGGCGGCTCTTCACACGCCTGGTGATACGATCGATCACATACTCCAAACCGCCGTTGTAACTGATCTGCGCAAAGATACCACCGGCTAACATCGAGATCAGTATCAGCTCGCTCATTCCCATAACGCCGTTCAACGTGCTGTCGATCCAGCCCATGAACTCAAAACTGCCGTCTATCATTCCCGTTACACAAGTCAGCAAGCACCCTAACACCAACACAATCAATACATTAACCCCGCAAGCCGCACTCACTAATACCGCTAAATATGGGATCACTTTCCACCACATAAACCGACCTTCCGGCGCAATCTCCGTCGCGCCGTTTCCTAAAAACACATAGATCACCGCCACAATTATTGCCGCCGGCAACACCATGCGGATATTGAACTTGAACTTGTCGCTCAACTGACAGCCCTGTGTCTGTGTCGAAACGATCGTCGTATCGCTTATAAAACTCAGATTATCACCGAAAAACGCACCTCCGACCACCGAAGCCGCCACTAAAGGCAACGCCATCTCCGTCTTGTCTGCCAAACCCGCTGCAATCGGCATCAACGCCACAATCGTTCCCACAGACGTTCCCATACACAGCGATGTCGCACATGCCGCCAAGAACAAACCCGTTAAAGCAAATTTTGCCGGCAGAAAACGCAACGTCAGATCCACCATCGCACCTGCGGCGCCCATCTCCTTCGCAGAAGCCGCAAAAGCGCCGGCTAACATAAAAATCCAAACCATCAATAGTAAGTTCGGACTTCCGGCTCCTTTGGAAAAAATCTTCACGCGCTCGTTTAATGGTATCCCGCGCGTGAGCGCAACGGACACTATCGCCGTAATGACAAAAATAACCAACAGAGGCGCATTGCTCACACCCCCGTAATAAACCGAAAAAGCAATCAGCAGTAAAATCATTACCACTATCGGCAATAAAGAAATAAATCCTTTTTTCATTTTCTAAATAGTTTTCGTTTTCCTAACCCATTTCTCTTTCCCCGTTATTATTTGTGTGTTGATTTGAACTGGTTGTCTGTTTTTTTGTTGTGTCTTTTTCTTACCTGTTTATTTCCCCGAATAGATCAAAAAACGGTGCAAAGGTACAAAAAAATCCGCATAAAAACAACAAATTTGCATTTTTTTACGTTTTTTTCGCAAAAATATGCAAAAAAATTTGCACATATCAAAAAAAAGTAGTACCTTTGCACCCGCTTTTGAAAAACAAGAGCGTCTTGTGCCCCATTGAGGGACACGCGCCGCTGCTCAATGGTGTAATGGTAGCACTACAGATTCTGGTTCTGTCTGTCTGGGTTCGAGTCCTGGTTGAGCAACAAAAAAGGAACATCCTTCATGGGTGTTCCTCTTTTGTTATCTTAATCTATGGACTCGGACCCACCATTCTTTCTATTGTTGTTTCAGTTCGGCAACCAAAGCGTCGCTGATGTTGTTCCCTAACTGCCGGCAGACATCCTGACTCCAGCGTTGCGCCATGGCGATGCGTTGTGCGGAATCGTCAATGCCTTTGAGCTTCGCATAGATGTACCCGGCATTAAAATTATCTCCTGCTCCCACCGTGCTGACGGTCTCTATCGGCGAAACGGAAAACGTCTCGCAGCCTTCGGGTGAATAGACCCGTATCATCCGTGCGCCATCGGTCAGGATCAAGTTCGGGCAGAATAGCCGTACACGTTCATAGATAGCGTCCGCATCGGTCAGGCTGTACAGATACCCGAAATCTTCCATCGATCCCCGAACAATAGTTGCTAACTGCATGTTCTCTTCTATATTCGCCATCACATCGGGAATGTCGGCGATATGGGTCTTGCGGAAATTGATGTCGTAGTACAACCACGCGCCCGCTTTTTGTGCCTCGCAAAGCATCGAACGCACGGCAGGACGAATAGCCGGATTGATGGCAAAGAACGAACCGAAGAGCACGATGTCATCTGCTTGGATCCGTGGCAACTCGCCGTCCAAAGCCGCAGATGCATGGTCCTTGTAAAAGATATACTGTGCATCGTTGTGCTCGTCCAAAAACGCCAGCGTGATATGCGACTTGGTTCCCGCATGCCGGCGGACAAACGCATCCGACACGCCGTTCTCGCGCAGATACTGACAAGTCAGATCGCCGATATGGTCTCCTCCGACTTCCGTCACCATGACGCAAGGCACACCGGCTCGTCCTAACGATACGATACTGTTGAACGTCGATCCGCCCGGAACGGCTTTCTGCGGTTGGTCATTCTTAAACAATATATCCAACACCGTCTCGCCGATGCCTATTACTCGTCTGTTACAAGAAGAATGCTCTGTTTCACATGCGTGTGCCATAATAAATATTCATTTAGTGTCCTCTCACAAACTGCCCTTCGGGCTGATATGCAAGGAAGCAACTATCATCTTGTTGCTCCTCATCCATCGCTTGTTGCTCTTGCGCTATGTACTCGTTGTACGTCATAATTATTCTGCCAATTCGGTGCAAAATTACAAAAAAAATCCCACATACGCAAGTTTTTGTGGGATTTTTTGTTTTCAAAGGATGATTTTTACTATTCTATCATCTTGATCAGTTTGGCAGGATTGCCGCCGACGATGGCATTGGCAGGCACATCTTTCGTCACTACCGCCGCGGCTGCTACGACGGCGTTCTCACCAACCGTCACACCCGGCAGGATAGTTGCTCCCTTCGCCGAGGTTTTCGCCAAAGAGCGCTTTGGTTGCCGCAATATTTTCCGGCGTAAAAGGAATCGTTTGATTGAAGGCAAAGAGCTTGCGTCCCTGCTCTATGTACATAGCCCGTGCTTCGGGTGTCGTCACCCGCGGGTCAACTCGAAATTCTTCCATAATAAAGTGTTTTTTGATTTGCGGTGCAAAGGTACAACAATTTCCGCAATTATCTGTTACACAATTTACGGCATTTTTTACACATTTCGCAGAAAAAGCACTTTTAACTGCCTAAAATACTTGCACATGTCAAAAAAAGCAGTACCTTTGTAGCTGAATTTAAAAGCATCGAATTTGATGCAATTAAAAATTATCCTTCTCCGCGACGCTGCTTCCGAGCACTCGATGAAAGGAGAAAATAACATAGATTCATATGCAAATGATCGATATTTTAAAACAATTTAAAGGAGTTGTTGACATACCCACCGAAAAGGAGAAATTAGATTCTCTAAATGAACAATTTTGCTTAATGGCTATGGAACTGCTTTATGGTGGTTATTTTCTTATTGAAGGTAAAAAGCGTTTATATTTAGACGATATTGAGTTTTACTATCACGAGGAAACGGCGGATGGTTTGAAAGATCCTATAATGTACCATACTAATCAAAATGAAGGAAAAGGAAAGGAGATTCCTTATTTCGAATTAGGAAGACTTAATCTTCATATCTCTGGTGTTGATGTTACATTCGAGAATCCTGATAAACACTATCGCGCATCTTTCCTAATTCGGGGTTTCCATATCGGCAGTTGTGCGTATGACCCTCATGCATATGATTCTCATTCTACGCATATCTATTCTGAAATGCTTTATATGGGAGTGCCATTAGGCAAAACTATTGAGATTAAATGGGTGAATGAAGAACAACCTGAAAAGGAAACTTATATTCCCAAAGGAGAGTGGAGACAGAATGTGGCAGAGTACGAATATAAAGAAGGAAAATATTCTAAAATAGAGTGCAAGGAGAAAGATTTTGATCCAGACAAGTATTTTCGCTATTCCGGTCATGTATTCAAGAAATGCATGAGAAAATGGAGATTTAAAAAATATGATTTATAATTAGAGGACTAAAGTCCTCTTTTTTTATTGTTAATATCTTCTCCTAAACTTTTAACAATTTTTAACGGAAAATATTCTGTTTTCCGCGAAAAAACATATACCTTTGCCAGCAAAAGTTATTAACTAAAATAGCAAAGATATTGGCTATATATTGCGCATTGTACGGAATAACAACCGAAGAGGCTTTGTTGTGGAAATCTTTATAATAGTACATTTTTCCGTGTACCTGTCGCACACGACTTACTTACGACTCGGATACGAAACGATAGACCGACAGGATACCGACGAGATACCGTAATAGAATCTTAATAATCGACAATTCTGACAAAAGGAATCCGCAATCTTCGGAACAAATCACCCACAACTTTCGGAATGAATCACCCACAACTTTCGGAACAAAATATCCACAATCTTCGGAAAAGTGTAAATAAAATTTGCATAATTCATTTATTTTTTGTACCTTTGCAGCGTTTTTTAATAAGTAGATTATTATGGCTTATAAACAACGTGTCGCAGATGCTTTGTTAGTGCGAAAATTACAAGGCAAGGGAGCCGTTCTTATCGAAGGACCCAAGTGGTGTGGAAAAACTACTACCGCCAAGCAAATAGCCAAGAGTGTTTTAGATCTTGGCGATTCGGATGTCTTTAATCAGAGTGAGCGGATGATTGCACTTAGCGCCTCTGCCTTGCTTGAAGGAGCAACACCGCGTCTGATTGATGAATGGCAAACGCTGCCTGCCTTGTGGGATAGTATTCGCACGGCAGTGGACAAACGCTCGGAATTCGCACAGTTTATTCTTACCGGTTCTGCAGTTCCTCCTAAAGAAAAAACGCGTCATAGTGGAACAGGACGTATAGGAAGACTGCGTATGCGTCCTATGTCATTATGGGAGTCTGGAGAGAGTGACGGACGTGTCAGTTTGTCCGCTTTGTTCAACGGTGAGCAGATAGATGTTCTACATTGTGAAAACGACCTGAATCAGTTAGCGTTTTTGACTTGTCGGGGCGGTTGGCCGCAGGCTACATTATTGTCAGGAGAATTGGCTTTAGACCAAGCGATTGATTATTATGAAGCGGTAACGAACACAGATATACAACGTGTCGATGATGTTAAGCGTAGTCCGGAACGCGCTCGAATGTTTTTGCGATCGTACGCGCGAAATATCGCGACACAGACGCCATATAGCACTTTGCGTGCGGATATGTTGCAGCACGATAGCCAAACGCTCAACGAAGATACGGTTATTGATTATGCCGATGCGCTACGTAAGATATTTGTGATTGAAGACAGCGAGGCTTGGAATCCTAATCTTAGAAGCAAAACCGCCATCCGTACATCTGATACTCGATATTTTGTAGATCCGAGTATCGCTACTGCTGCTTTAGGCATCGGACCGAACGACCTGATCAACGATTTGCAAACATTCGGGCTGCTGTTCGAAAATCTGGTGGTTCGTGATTTGCGGGTATATGCTGATGCCCTGAACGGGAAAATATACCATTACCGCGATGCTAACGGACTGGAATGTGATGCAGTCCTGCATCGTAGAGACGGGTCTTACGGATTGATAGAAGTCAAACTGGGCGGAACGGATAACATAGATGCAGGGGCAACTACATTAAACAAGTTGGCAACTAATATTGACACAAGCAAAATGAAAGCTCCGGCATTCAAGATGGTTGTCATCGGCGTGGGACCTTATGCGTATCAACGTCCGGATGGGGTATATGTTATTCCTATAAATCTCCTTAAACCGTAATATTTCTTTTGTACGGAAGTTAAAGACATGGTGTAACAATGTTGCTATTTCTCTCCTCCCCGAATCTCTGACGCAGAGATGCCGAGGTTTTGGCGGATGTAGCGGCTGAGATGGGCAGGGGAAGAGAAATCGAAACGGTATGCGATGTCGGTTAAGGTCAGAGAACGGTCACGGAGAAGACGGGCGATCTCGACCGAGGTGTAGCGGTTGATCCAATAGGCAGCTCCGGAATCAGGTCGAGATAAAAACGATGCTCTTTCTCCGCGCAACGCGTGCGCACGTATCGGCGTTGATGGCCTTCTCCAAAACGGGTTGCAACTCGTCCTTGAAACCTCTACAATTATTATTTGATTTCCTCCAAAGCACCTGTGACGGAGTCGATGATGAACCCGCGGACGGTGACGTCTTTCGGAATGAGAGGATGCGTCTGAATGGTCTTGACGGTCTTGCGGACGGACGTCTCCGTGTCGCGGAATCCTTCGAGCCAATGATTGAGGTCGATGCCGCATTCGCGGATGATGTTGAGCGTCTCGTCTTTGATGCCGCGTGCTTTCATGACATGGTGGAAATGGCTGTAACTCATGTGACACGCGCCACATTGGGAATGTGCGACCACCATGATCTCCTCCACGCCCAATTCGTAGATCGCCACTATCAGACTACGCATAGCCGAATCAAAGGGTGTGATAATTAGTCCGCCAGCGTTTTTGATGATTTTCGCATCGCCGTTCTTGAGTCCGAGAGCCGCAGGGAGCAGTTCTGTGAGACGCGTGTCCATGCATGTCAAAACGGCTAATTTCTTGTCGGGGTATTTGTCGGTCAAATACCGCTCATAACTCTTGTCCGCCACAAACTGACGGTTGTAATCAATAATTTGGTCTATCATACTATATTCCGGTTAAATTCGCGTCATGTGGTAACCCAGACGTTTGAGTTGCACGGCAACACCGAAGAGGTACAACTGATGCAGACAGGTGACGTAAGCAAGGAATGCCTCTTTCGTGCCCGGCTCGATGGACTGATGCATCAGACCGTTATGAACGCGCGAGGCGCACTCGCTGACGAGCTCTTCTGTCGCAGCAAAATCCTTGGCGGATAGTTTGAGCAAGTCCCGACGGATGTACTCGTCCATGGCATCATAGCCGCGTTTGTCCCGCAGATAAAGATACAGGTTCTCTTTCGCGGCGTAGTATTGCCAGTTGTCATCCCACATCTTTGCTACCGCCATGCCGATATACATCATCCATCCGAGCGAGGCGATAGGGTAGTGCTGAAACTCCCGCACTCCATCCGGGATATAGGCATTCGCAATCGCTTCCCATTTCTCTTCCACATCGGGGCACTCCGGCAAACGCTCGTCTATTTCGTTGATGCTCAGCAGATACTGCTGTAAGTCGCTGTGTATCAGTTCTTCCAACGAATCCATGTCTGTTTGTTTTTATAATGGTTAGGTAACCTATCAGATGTTTTTGCCTAATTCGTACGCCTCTTGCAGTTTGGCATTGCCGGAGATCTCTTTCGGATCATTCACGCCGCCGCAGAACAAATGCCCTTTGAGCGTGCATTTCTCGTAGCAATCGATCCATCCTTGCAGACCGCTCTCGGCACGTTTGGGCGTGAACTCCTCATCCTCGGCGGCGGTGGTCAGCAGGTAGATGTCGCGGAAACGGTAATCCTTCGGGTACATGGCGTTCATCCGGTCGATAAGCGTCTTCATCTGACCCGACATCTCATAGTAATAAATCGGCGTTGCCCAGCACACGACATCGGCATTGAGCACACTCTCCATAATCGCCGGCACATCGTCTTTGAACACGCACGCACCTGTTTCCTGACACTTGAGGCAACCGATACAGAACTTAATCTCTTTGCCTCTCAGCGAGATTAATTCCACTTCATGTCCGGCACTCTTGGCGCCTTCTGCAAACTGCTCCGCCAGAACGTGGCTGTTCGATCCCGCACGGAGACTTGTAGATAATACAACTACTTTCATATTTTCATATTTTTACATTTACTCAATTTCTTATTAGATCACGAGACACCGACGAGATACCGACGAGATACCGTATTTACTCTTCTATCTTAATTATAAGGATGCCAAATAAGCCATGTGAGTCCGAGTCCGACGAAAGAACAATGCTTCGGTCCGGAAATAAGCGGATTGGTCTGATACAGATTAAATCCTCCGTACAGATCCAGTTGCACACGGGGATGGACTGCATATGTGACACCTAAGTCAAAATTGATGTCACTATGGGTATAAACCCGGTTCTGTTCATTAACGGCATCGCAATCGAACATGGCAAATGCCTCCACAAACAAGCCCAGCTGGTCCGTGGGCATAAAATTGATGCAGACTGAGGGCAAAATATCCGGCACAGGCGCCCATTCCGACCAATTGACACCTATATCATAACTGATTGACAACCACTCCAATACCTCGTTTTCGAAAAGCAAAAACGCTCCCCCGTAAAAAGGTGTTTGTTTCGCGATGATGGATGTAATCGGTATGCCGGCATTGATCAGGAATGCGGTACGGGGAATCCATTTCTTATCCAACTCGCCTCCGTAAAGCTTACATAACTGGAACTTAGTGCCCAAATACATATAAGACGGTTGATAGAGCGGATCGTTCTGCCAAGGTATCGCGCTGTTAGGTTTGTCGATGATCAGCATTTGCCCGGCATATTCTAACCGCATCTCTATTTTCTCATGCACGCCGAAACGGAACAGCGTATTGGGCAGCAGCAGAAAATGTGCATCAAACATATGCGTCACTTCAAATCCTGTCTCACACTGGATGTACCCTTTGCCTAAAACCTCTGACCCCACTCCCGGACGGTCTGCGGAGAGCCAGATCTCATTCACCTCGGCATGGTGATGTTCACCTTTCTTGTTGAAGGTCCACAACGAGTCAGGCAGATGGATTTCTGCGTGCATTCCTATGGAACAAAACAAACCGATGAGAAGCAAAAGCCGTTTCATGCTGCAAAGGTACTACTTTTTTTTCATATATGCAAATAAAAAGAGGAAAAAGAAAAAAAAGAAGGTTGCCCTTCTTTAACTTTTCTAAGCACGCTTGTGCTTACAAAAGAAAAAAAAAGAAGGTTGTCTCCCGACAACCCAATCTTTTCATTTAACCTTAAATCTAATACCATGAAAAACACGATGCAAAGGTACTGCTTTTTGACGATATGACCAAATATTTTTGCAAAAAAGTGTCATAAAACTAAAAAATGCTAAATTCGGTTGACAAAATGGCAGTATTAGTCGCAAAGTGAGAATAAATCTTCACGCGGGTTTACTAACATCACAGGCACCAAAGCGCGCTGGATGGCTTTGCGCTCCGGCGGACCCAAAAGAATGTCATCCAAGCCGTAATCTCTGCTGGCGGTTAGAACCAAAAGGTCATGCGTAAAATCCCGTTGCCGCTCTGACGCCTCGCGTATGAGACTGAAACTGTCCTTGCGCGCCATCACTACCTCATACGAAATGGCTTCGCCTGTTTTCTCCGTTACCGCCTTGATATGCGTGACCATCCGGTTGACATTTTGACGCGCGTGGGAGCCGTAGTCGTTCGCTTGCAGGAGGATGATATGCGCTCCCGTTTTGCGCGCTATATACGTGCAAATCTCCGCTTTATAGGTCTCTTCCTCCAGCATCGAAACGGGCACTAAAAGACGCCGGAGAGGTTTGATGGTCATGGTCGGCGTCACGAATACATAAGGTCTCCGCTCCTCGCGGCAGGCATCCAGATGCCGCTGAATAACGCGGGATTTGTTCTCGCATTCAATCAACCGTATATCTTCGTTATTATCCCAGATCATATTATTCCTCTTTCTGATTTTTCTTTTGATCCATCATGTGATGGTATTGCACGGCGGCGTTGGCATGGTTGCTGAACGAAGACGAGAAGATGTGCGTGCCGTTCAGTTCCGGGTTCGCGCACATAAACAGGTAGTTGGTTTTCGGCGCATTCAGCACGTAATCCATCGACCGTGGTTGCGCACAACGGATCGGTCCCGGCGGTAGACCCTTGTAACGATAGGTGTTGTACGGCGAATCAATCTGCAAATGCCGGTACAAAATACGGCGCAGCGCGAAGTCGCCAGAGGCATAGATAACCGTCGGACAGGCCTGCAACGGCATACCTTTTTTGATGCGGTTGAGATACAGACTGGCGATGATCGGCAGCTCTTTTTTGTTGTTGCTCTCCGATTCTACAATCGATGCCAAAATAGACACTTCCACGGGGCTGAGACCGATCTTCTCGGCTTTGGCGGTGCGCTCATCGTTCCAGAACCGGTCGTACTCCGTCTTCATGCGGTCGAAGAGTTGTTTGGGCGTAATCGTCCAATACACCTCGTACGTGTTGGGGATGAACAGGCAGCGGCTCGTCTCGATGTTGAAACCGTACGGCTCCAGGAACGCCTCATCCTCCAAGTGGCTCAGCAGCGTAGTGCTGTCCATCATGAGATAGGATGCCACTTTGCCCGCTAACTGCTCACGGGTACGGATGGTGTTGTTCCAGGTAATCTTAACCGGCGTCTGTTTGCCCAGCTTAAGGCGTTCGATGAGTTCACGGTTGCTGATGTTGTTCTCAAACATATAGTGCCCCGGCTCGGGGTAGTTGAAATGCATCAAACGCGCATGAAGCAAAACGTCACGGTGGCTGCCGATGTTATAATCGCCTTCCATCATCGTCAACACCTGTTCGATCGTCGTGCCCGGATGGATGTTGTAACTATGCGGCTGATCGTCCACCGAGCGGAAGTTACTCACCTCCAGACGGTAGTAATGTTTCATCGCGATCGTCGTTACCACGGAAGCCAATATGCCTATCGTGATCAGCGCTGCACGCAGAAAATATCTCTTCTTAAATTCCATATTCTTTTTATTTGCCTCCCACTAATCGTTTGATCTCGGATAGTTTGTTTAGTGCCTCCAGAGGAGTTAAGTTGTTGATATCAAGGCTCTTCACCTCGTCGCGTATCTGTTCCAAAACAGGGTCGTCGAGTTGGAAGAAACTGAGTTGCATGCCCTCTCTCGTCTCGCCTATATGCTCAATCGGTTTGGCTATGTCGCCGTTCTTCGCTGCGCGTTCCAAGTCTGCTAAAATATGATTTGCCCGTTCCACGATGGATGCCGGCATGCCCGCTAATTTGGCCACATGAATACCGAAACTGTGCTCCGAACCGCCGCGTACCAACTTGCGCAGGAAAATCACCTTGCCGTTCACTTCGCGCACCGAGACATTATAGTTGCGGATCCGCTCAAAGGTCTTTTCCATCTCGTTCAACTCGTGGTAATGGGTCGCGAAAAGCGTCTTCGCATGACCTCTGTTCTCATGGATATATTCCACAATCGCCCACGCAATCGAAATACCGTCATACGTGCTCGTACCACGTCCCAACTCGTCGAAAAGTACCAGACTGTGCTCCGATAGGTTGTTCAGAATAGACGCCGCTTCGTTCATCTCCACCATAAAAGTCGATTCGCCGAGGGATATATTGTCGCTTGCGCCCACGCGGGTGAAAATCTTATCCACAATACCGATGGACGCACTTTCCGCCGGCACGAACGAACCCATTTGCGCCATCAGCACAATGAGTGCCGTTTGCCGGAGCAATGCCGATTTACCCGCCATGTTCGGACCGGTGATGATGATGATCTGCTGGCCGTTATTATCTAATAGCACATCGTTCGCCACGTATTGTTCGCCGATCGGCAACTGTTGCTCAATCACCGGGTGACGACCCTGACGGATATCAATCACCAAACTGTCATTCACTTCCGGGCAGACGTAACGGTACTCTTCGGCTATCGTCGCAAAACCTAACAGGCAATCTAATTGCGCCAGCACATTTGCATCCAGTTGCATCTGTGGCATCCACTCCGAGAGGGCGAGCATCAACTCCTGATACAGACGGTTTTCGATGATCTGTATCTTCTCCTCCGCACTCGTTATTTTCTCCTCATACGTCTTCAGCTCGTCGGTGATGTACCGCTCGGCGTTGACCAGCGTCTGTTTGCGGATCCACTCCGGCGGCACTTGGTCTTTGTACGTGTTGCGCACCTCGAGATAATAGCCGAACACATTGTTATAGCCTATTTTGAGGCTCTGAATACCGGTTCGTGCTATCTCGCGTTGCTGGATCTGCAGGAGGTAATCCTTGCCGTCTGTATGAATGGCACGCAGTTCGTCCAGTTCCGTATCAACACCTCGTGCGATGATGTTCGGGCGGCCTTGCGCCAAAGGCGGATCGGGCACAATCTCCCGCTCTATACGGTTTCGCATCTCCGAACAGGGATCTAATTCGCTGCCTAAAAGCGACAGAAAATCATTCTCTCTGGCTTCCTCGCACACTTCTTTGATCGGTTTGACAGCTCGCAAGGCCCGACCGAGTTGTACCATCTCCCGCGGACCAATACGACCCGTGGACACTTTGCTCACAATGCGCTCTAAATCACCCACTTGACTCAATGCGTCACGCAATACATCACGCGCTTCCGGGTGTTTGAACAGGTATTCCACCACCGTCTGACGGTTGCGGATGTGCCGCACGCTCTTCAGCGGAAAAGCAATCCACCGATGCAGCAGTCGACCGCCCATCGGAGTGATAGTGCGGTCAATAATATTGTACAGCGTTTTGCTCTCTTCCGTCTGACCGCCGGTTAACTCCAGATTACGGATTGTGAACCGGTCGAGCCACACGTATTTGTCTTCCTCAATGCGGCTAAGGTGTTGAATATGACCCGTTTGGAGGTGTTGCGTCATATCCAGGTACATCAATATACCTCCTGCGGCGGTTACGCCGGCGGGCATCTTCTCCAAACCGAATCCTTTGAGCGACGACACACCCCAAAGTTTCTGCAAACGCTCTTTGGCGGTGCTCTCCACCAACATCCAGTCCTCTAACTCGAACGTGAAATACTTGCTGCCGAATAGGTTCTCCACTTCCGCCTTACGGCCGCGTAGATGCAACACCTCTTTCGGCGCAAAATTCGTCAGCAGCTTGTCGATATAATCGCTTTCGCCTTGGCCGGCTACGAACTCGCCGGTGGAAATATCCAGGAAAGCAACACCGATTTGGTGTTTCTCAAAATGCAGACAGGCTACCCAGTTGTTCTCTTTCTGCGTCAGCGTTGTGTCCGAATAGCTGACACCCGGCGTCACTAACTCCGTCACACCGCGTTTGACCAGTTTCTTCGCTAACTTCGGATCCTCCAATTGGTCGCAGATCGCCACGCGCAGACCGGCACGCACTAATTTCGGCAAATACGTGTCCAAGGCATGAAAAGGAAAACCTGCCATCTCCAATGCCGGAGCACTACTACTGCCGCCGTTCGAACGGTGGGTCAGCGTGATATTCAGTATTTTCGATGCACGCACCGCATCCTCTGCGTACGTCTCATAAAAATCGCCACAACGAAACAGCAACATCGCATCGGGGTATTGTGTCTTGATATCCCGAAACTGTTTCATCATCGGAGTTAGTTCATTTTTATTTTCCATAAAAATAGCCGTCTAGTTTATAGTTGAAAGTTTATAGAAGTCGTCTAGTCTTCTAGTCGTCTAGTTGATAGTTTATAGAAGGCGTCTAGTTTATAGAAGGCTTCTAGTTGATAGATGTTTGATTATTATCCGTTTGGTTTGTTGTGTTTTTTTCTCCTGTATTAAAACTCTTTTGTAGTCCTGTTAACAGGCGGGCTGTTTCACCTACTAAATTCTCTAAATTGGTAAAATCTTTTTCAGATATATAGTTCTCGTCAAAAGCTACTTCTAATTGGCTCATCAGTTCCATGAGTGACCCAAACGAAATCTCCAGAAAATGTACTTTATCCTTTGTTGAATAACGCGTCATTCCTTCTGCAATATTAGATGTAACTGACACTGCGGAGCGTCTCATTTGGCTGCAAAGTGCAAATTGCTCTTCTTTTGGAAATGATTTTAGTAATCGGTAAGCGTACTTTCTTACCTCGCTTGCTCTAACATAAGCAATGAGTTTTCTGTAACCAAAAAATTCCATATTATATTGATTTTAAACGTTATTACATTCAACTTTCAACTCTCCACTAGAAGACTTCTTTCAACTCTCAACTCTCAACTTTCAACTACCTAAGGTCCACTGTTATTTTTAAATTAAACCGTCTTCCAGTCAAGTAATTCGGGCTTGCCCATTGTTGGTTATACGCGTCTGCTACCCAGAAATACGAGTTGACATTCCGCCAACCCACCAAGTTGAATACCTCGAACTGGATCGCCCATTGTTTGACGTGCTTCGCACCCGGGCTGCGCATGAACTTGGCGGTCTGCGCATTGAAGACATATGTCGCGCCCAAATCAATACGTTTGTATGTCGGCATGCGACCCCAAGAGGCATTGTTCCGCGGCGCGTAGTAAGGCTGACCCTCGGCAAACTGCATCTTCAGGTGGAACTTCAGCTGCGGCAACTGCGGCAAATAATCTTGGAATAACATCGAGAAATTAAACCGCTGTTCCGTCGGAGAAGGAATCCAAACACCCGGCACGCCGCCGTTCACCAACCGCTGGCGGGCTACCATCGTCGAGAAGGAGATCCAACTGTCTGCGCCGGGCACTAATTCGCCGTATAACTTCAGATCCAAACCGCCGGCATACCCCTCGGAATCGTTCTTGCCCGAATAACGGACACGCACATTATCAACGGTATAGCTCTCCATCCGGTCAATGTATTTGTAGTAGCCCTCAGCCGTCAATTTGAACGGTCGACCCCACGCGCGGAAATAGTAATCGCCGCCCAACACCACATGTACCGACCTCTGCGCCCGGAGATTGTTATTGAGCTGAATACGCGTGATTCCCAAAGCATCCGTCACCGTGTCGCGCAACTCTTTGTAGAATGGAGCCTGATAATAGAGACCCGTGGCCAAACGGAAGCAGAAATCGCGCTTCCAGCCCGGAATCCATTCTACGCTGGCGCGCGGAGACGGCAGCACTTCGTTGTTCCAACTCCACCACTGCAAACGGCCGCCGACCGTCATGATCCATTGACCCGAGTTGGTATGCCATTTATGCTCGTTCAGCACATAGCCTTGCACCCGCGCTGTTCTCATTGCGCTACTGCCACGAAGCGCATAATAGAGTTCCATCGTCTGTCCGTTATTCGGCATGGAGTAACCGGCGGAATCGCGCCATTCCCATTCGCTGATGTAATCGCGGATCAGTTCCGTCTGACCGCTCACACCCCAACGAAGCGTGTTGTTATCTGCCTGCCACGAACCCTTGTGCGCCAACGTAATCACGCCGGCTTGTAAGGTGTTACGCGCGTGCTGATGGAAGATGCCGGTTCCTAACACATTCGTCTGACCTTCCGTCGGATTCACTTGTGCCGACTGTTGGCTGCCTGCTGCTTGCTGACCACCTGCCGGCGCATTCGAAAGCACATATTCGCCCGTAATGTCGAAGTTCTCGCGCTCGTTGGTATAGAAACCCGAAAGGTCAAAACCAATCTCAACTTCGGATTTCTTTAGCCGCGCAGCCGACAACTCATATTTCTTCTTCGCGCTCAATGCCCCAAAAGCCGTTAAAAAGCGGTCTTTCTCCTGTCCCTCGTAGTAAATACTCAGGTTCTTGGCATTTTGTCCGCCAAAACTCTCGCTCAGCGAATCCGGCTGAAAACGGTAGTCATTCTGGCTCACATTTCCCAAAAACGACATCTCCCATGGATTTTTTCCCTTTTGTACTTTCCATGTGATGAACGTCTGGTAGTCCAGATAAGTAGGCTGGTAATTGCCCGAAGTGGACAGGCCGCCGAGCATGTATTTGCTGGTCTTGTAACGTATTCCGTGCATCATCGAATACGCACTGTCTCCGTGTCCCACATAGGCCTGCGCGCCGAGCAGACTGGCGCTGAAACTGCCCTCAAAAGCCATCGGCCGCTTGTATGTAATGTCCAACACCGAAGACATCTTATCGCCGTATTGCGCGCTGTAACCGCCGGCGGAAAAGGCTACGTTCTCCACCATCTCGGGATTCACAAAACTCAGACCTTCCTGCTGTCCCGAACGGATCAGCAACGGACGATGAACCTCTATCCCGTTCACATATACCGAGTTCTCGTCAAACGAACCGCCGCGGACGTTATACTGGCTACTCAACTCATTCGTCTGGCTCACACCCGCAAAAGTGATCAGCAGACTTTCTATACTGCCGCCTGTCGCGTCCGGCATAACACGCGTTGCGGACGCGTCGATCCGATCCATCGTACCTTGTGTGCGCTTGACACCGCGCACCTCGATCTCCGTCAATATCTGTTCGTCCGTCAGCAACTGCACATTGATGTTCATCACTTCCCGCAGATCAATGATACGTTGTTGCACCGTGGTATAACCGATCATCGAGAAGGTAAGTACCACCGTGTCTGTCTCTTCCAACAGCAATTCGTAATACCCGTTCCGGTTCGTCGATGTGCCGCCTAATAATATATTGCTGTCATTGTGAATTGTGAATTGTGAATTGTGAATTTTCCATGCTGCTACATTCGCCAACTCAATTCCCACATTCTCTTGATCCACTACATATCCGTACACGCGTGCGGTGCGCGCGTACAAAGAAACTGTGCACATGCACAGCAACAAAAAACTTACTATTTTTAAGATTTTGGACACTTGTTCAATTTTAGTTTTCAGCATATGTTACGCGTCCCTTGCGCGTCTCTTACGCCATTCTCAAATATACACGATTATTAAGATTCTTCTCTCAACCCCTCATTCAGCTCCTCAATATAAGCCGTCAGTTCTTCGCCGCCAAGCCCGGTTTCGGAGGAAGTCACAAATACCGGCGGCAACTCTTCCCATTCTTCCAACAACCGTTTTTTGTATGCCTCTACGTTCTCTTTGAGCCGCATTTTGCCCAACTTGTCGCCCTTGGTGAACACAATCGCAAAAGGCACACCGTTCTCACCAAGCCAGTTAATAAACTCAATATCAATCTTTTGTGCCTCATGGCGGCAATCGATTAGCACGAACAGGCACACTAACTGTTCCCGCAGCAGGCAATACCGTTCGATCATCCGTTTGAGGGCGTCCCTTTGTTTCTGTCCCGCTTGTGCATACCCGTATCCCGGCAAATCCACTAAATGCCACTTACTACTTTCTGCTTTTGAACTTCTCTCCACTCTCAACTCTCCACTCTCAACTAAAAAGTGGTTGATCAGCAGTGTCTTGCCCGGTTTCTGGCTTGTCTTTGCCAACTTCGGGTTATGACACAGCATATTGATCAGGCTCGATTTGCCCACATTGCTTCGTCCGATAAAAGCATACTCCGGAAGTCCGCTCTGAGGACATTCCTTCACATCCGGACTGGATATAATATATTTTGCGTCTTTGATCATCTATCTTTTTTATTCCATAATACTTCTGTGCTTCTTTGCCCATGTGATAAAGACAAATAGGCATGAGATGGTTGCTAAACCGGCAATGACATAGCCCGTAACGCGTTTATCCGGCGCAATATGCAGACCTTCCGGTGCAATGAGAATATAGCTGATACAAACCATCGTCATAAACAATGCCGGAATAAGCGTTACCATATAGCCGTAACGGTAACTTTTGATATGTGGCTCGTCCCATTCGCTCTTGTACAGCCAGCAGGTGCTTGCCCATAACGTAAACACAGCTAACGTCTGGTTCGTCCATGCGAAATATCGCCATACCACATTGAAATCTACAAACACCATTCCAAATACGCACAGGAACAAAGGAAGAGCAATCATCAGGCGCTTCGGAATAGGTCTTTGATCCCATTTCAGGAAGTCTGCTACAATCAGTCGCGCACTTCGTAACGCCGTGTCACCGCTGGTGATCGGAGCCGCTATCACTCCGATGATGGCCATAATTCCACCGATCGTGCCTAACCAACTGCGGCTCACCTTGTCAATCACCAGTGCAGCTATATTCTCGCCCGGATGAGCTGCTGCGAAAGCCTGAAGGCCGTCAATTCCATACAGCCCTTTCTCCGGATCAGCAAAGAACGTACCCGCAGCGGCCGCCCAAATCAGCGCCAATATGCCTTCCGCTACCATCGCGCCGTAGAAAATCCAACGACCTTGACGCTCATTCGTCACGCAACGAGCCATAATAGGGCTCTGTGTGCCGTGGAATCCCGAGATAGCTCCGCAGGCAATGCTCACAAACATCATCGGGAACAACGGCAAACCGTTCGTCTGACGGTTCTGCAAACCGTCAAACACTTCCGGCATCTCGCTACTATGCCAACCTAACATAACTACCATGATGCCCAAACCCATAAACAGCAGAATACCGCCGAAAATAGGATAGAAACGCCCGATCAGTTTATCTACCGGCAACACCGTCGCCAAGGAGTAATACCCGAATATGATAAGCACCCAAACAATAGGAATCGTGTGCCCTTGAAAATCCATCGTTCCTAATCCAGCCAAACCTTGCAGCAAGGTAGCAGGACCACTCAAGAACGTCGTGGTCAGCAAAATCAGCAATACCAACGTCAGAATACGGATAAACATCTTCAATCCGGCGCCTTTGCCTAACTCATCGCCGATGATATTCGGCAACGACACACCGCCTTTGCGGATACTCAGCATGCCACTCAGATAATCATGCACACCTCCTGCGAAGATCGTACCGAATACAATCCACAGAAATGCCGCAGGGCCATAGAAAATGCCCATAATCGCACCGAAGATCGGACCTAAACCCGCAATATTTAGGAATTGTACCAGGAAAATGCGCCATGGCGACATCGGTACAAAGTCCACTCCGTCGGTTTTAGTCAATGCCGGTGTCTTTCGTTCCGGCTCTATTCCGAAAATCTTCTCTACCAGTGTTCCGTAAGTAAAGAATCCCACTACCAGCACAATGAGTGCAATAATAAATGTTACCATTATTAGCCTGATTTGTAATTAGGGTGCAAAGTTACAACTTTTTTTTGACATATGCAAATTTTTTGTCAAAAAATACTTTTTACCCGGAATCTACGAGACGCTTACGGGAGAGATACGGAACGATAAATCACGAGACACCGACGAGATACCGACGAGATACCGTGATCAAATGTATCTTCCACAACAAAGAAGGACACCTTGTGTGGTGTCCTCTTCGTGTGGGCGTTTACGGATTCGAACCGCAGACCCTCTGCTTGTAAGGCAGATGCTCTAAACCAGCTGAGCTAAACGCCCGTCGTTTTACCGACTTTAGAGCTCTTTTTCAAAAGCGAGTGCAAAGGTACTGCTTTTTTTTGACATATGCAAATTTTTTTGCAAAAAAATGCACTTTACCCCTCATTTTTTTTTGAAAAGGCGATAATTGTACCATTTTCGATCTTCAAAACGGCAAAATAGAACATGGCAACAGATCGTTATGCCGACTCCGACTACAACCCCCGCAAAAACGTCCGCGGCGAAATGTTGGCTCAAATAAATGCGGCTATATGCACCTAAAGTTGCCAACATAAAAAGCAGTGCTTGAAGAAGACCGCTGACGCTGTTAGACCGCTTTGCTGTCAGATCGCCTGCGTTGTTGGACGCAAGATAGTTGGTCACGATGATACAGAGCACAAAGAAAAGTGCGAAAAAGGAGGTGGTGTGACCGGAAGGAAAGGAAAACCAGTAATTCATCCGGACTCCATCTACGAGAGGTAGTTGTACATCGGGCATGTTGACACCAAACCATGTGAGCGGCCGGGGCGCATTGATGAGATGTTTGAAGAGTTGCGTAGTCAGCGCAGATAGAATGAGCGCCGAGGTTGCAAATATACCGTCTCCTATGCGGCTGAAGAGCAATAACGCAACGCAGACTACATATGGAAACCACTCTGCCACTTGGGTATAATACCTATAAAATATATCGCGCGCGGGCGTATGACGATCGCAAAGCAGCAGATGCAACTCGCCTTTGGGCATCCATAAAAGGGCTAAGCCCAATGCCGCTATGAGCATCAGGCTTAGACCTATAAAGACTGCGTTATTTCGAATAAATTCTTTCATCAATTCACCAATCACTTTACTCTCTGTCCGTAGATGTCGTATAGTGCATCATCTTTGCGGATGTAGAGATGGCGGTCTTGAAGGATCTTCTCTGCCGGTACGTCTTTCTTTTCGCTCACGGAGGACGCAGCGGTCAGAGTTTGCGGACAAGATTGCAGTTTCATACCATTCTGGTCGGTCAACTCCACGTAGAACTCATCACCCACGGTAAAGAGGCTGTCGGAGTGATAAACGGATTGCGTTGCACCGGGGATGGTGTCGCCGTTCATGAACCACTGGAAGCCGGTGAAGTTATAGCCGCCGTTGTACTTGGAGTTATACACCGCTAACACATTGCCGAACTTGATCTTGAAGATATCCGCAGGGTAGAGCACTAACAGCGTAAACGGACAGACGACAGTGTCCCCAAAGACAGCATCCACGAGACACAACTCCATATTGTACTTACCGGCTTTAAGTTGTGCCGCCGGCAGAACGATGTCGCCGGTACCTAATGTGGTGGGTAAATTCTCTACCTCGTACGGCTTATCGGGGTGCGCTTTGTCTATCATCCATGCTTCGCCTATTTCGCCTTTCCGATAGGTGTAAGGAACAGACACATCCTCTTTTTCGCATGTCTCTGCACTCTGTTCATTGAGCGCAAAATCAAGACTCGTGGTGATACGCATGTGGTACAACATGATCGAATCGCATCCCCATGAGTTAGGAATAGTGTCCGGAATGTCCTGTACGCCCGGTTGCGCGTAATACCATTTGTCGCCGATTTGTACGCTGTCTCGTACGGCGCGCTCTTCAAACTCGCGGTACGTGTCAATGCCATATACCGTTGGTTGAATGAAAACGGGGTCGTAGCAGTTCTCACGCGTATCTTTGTTCAAGGTGTCGTTATGCATCGTGGAGAGGAGTTCGGCTATCTCTTCCTCGGTCTTGGTTGCTTGCTCTTCGAGTGAGAGACAGGCATGTCCCGGGTTTACATATAAAGTGTCTGCGCGCGCGACATAGAAAGAGAAATGAATCTCTTCCGCCGGATAGGTGGAAAGCGGGCACTCTTTGTGTGCCGAGATCAATGCGGTGACATCATACCAGCCCGGTGTGGTGTATTGGTGTTCTGCCACAATGCCTTCATCTATGGTAGTGGTTTCTGTGATACCGTCACCGAAATCCCACACTACTTGGTCAATAATATCCGTACTAACCCTCGGGTCGAATTGCAGTACATCATCCACGCAGAAAGGTTCTTCTCCGCGCATTTGGTCAATAAACTTAACACCCTCGATTTTCACGCCTCGTTTTACGGTACTGGAACCAGCTGTGTACGCGTAACTTTCGTTGTGCCCGTTGCCATATACAGTAGCGATAAAACCGAGCTTACTCTCCAAATGATAAAACGGGTTGCTACCGTCTGCTACTGTTTCTCTTAGTGTGATACGGGCATATGAGTAACTTGGATTACTTTCTACCGGTTGGAAATAGGAATCGAGTGCTACATTGTTCAGTTTTACGTTTTGTATATCTGAGGAGTTAGCAATTATATTGATAAAGTGCTTGGTCGTTTCATCCGTACCCATTACACCAAATACTACATCCGTCATCATCTGTTCTATTGGAGCAATCCATGTCATGGCAGGAGCACCGCAATTATCTCCGCTGGAATTCTTCGCTACTTCGGTAGCATCAGATCTTACGTATTTATTTCCCACATCGTACGATATGACAGCGCACGGGCAGGATGTGGAAATGAATGCGGCAGAATCAATAACCGTAATACCTTTGAAAGCTGAACGCTTTTTGTCCCATCTGTCGTCTGCATATCCTGCTGACATCTCAAATTCATAGGATTTACCGGCATCCAAGGTTAATGAGTAGTTTTTAAGGATAGTGTGATCTTCAAACTTAGATGTGGACGGGTCGTATTGACCAAAGATAGTGATATTTGTATTATCCTCTTGGGCAGTTATTATGATTCTGTTTGCATCTTTTTGTTTTGACCTTGCTACAACGAAGTTATTACCCCAATAATCAATTGGGAAGAGCTGCTCATATAGCATATCGCGATCAGAGAAAGTGTTTGGCACACGAGTAGAAGGAGCACCGGCAAAGATGGCTATTTTCTTTCCGTCACGGGCTTTGACTCGACTGCCACTAAGTGATTGGTTTACGGCACTCAACACATGATACACTTGCCCCTGTTTAAGAGCTATATTTTCAATTTTTCCTGATTTGCCGCCAGATGTTTGAGCGGATAATTCAATGTCAACTATACAATCCTCTGCTGCTAGAATAGTGAAACTATTTTTTTGCACTCCGTTAAAATCATTATTATCGGTTTTAGGAGTAGAGGCATTATTTCCATCAAATGTTATGTCCTGCTTTATTGCTTCGTATGTTTGCACGATATATTCTGACTGTAATGCAGTAGTCGGAAGTATATTGGTTGCATCAGCACTAAAACCCCACCGCAAAGAACAATACACAGATACATCTTCCGTTGATTCTACTTTCAATCCCAAATTATAGACCTGTTCAGATGTTGGCATCGCATCAGGTGTGTACCATTGTTCTATAGGTATTTCGCCGTTTTTACCTATTTCTTTCCATTCATAGGCATTAACGGCTACGTTGTAAGACCAACCTGTTTTTGGGTTGCTAATTTTTACATTACAAGCTTTTTGTGCAGAAATCGCGATATAGGCTTTGAATTTGTTGTTGGAATCACTCGCTTTCTGTTTGCTCGGTACATCGCCCTCTGCGTATTGACCGGGTACAAGCGATACCCAGAATTCCTTACCTTGTGTGGAGGTTTGACCCCAAACGGGGATCGTCATTCCTACCAAAAGCACGATAAGCAAAAATGATTTTAGTTGCTTTTTCATATCCATTTGTTGTTTCTTCGTATGTTCTATATCGGAACTCTCTCGGGACATGGTCCCGTGATGGTCCTGTTATAATGTCGTATTTTACCTTACAAGATCTCGATCTGCTTATAAGTCATTCTCAACACTAAAGTATCTCGATCTCTACACGACGGTTATTCTGACGTCCTTCTTCGGTGTCGTTGGTGTCAATCGGCTGACTTTCTCCGCGACCTTCAGACTCCAAACGCTCCGGGGCTATACCACGCTCGATGAGGTCTTTCTTCACCTCGTTAGCACGACCTTCGGACAGTTTCTGGTTAGCGGCATCTTTACCAATATTATCGGTGTGACCTACAATCTTGATACGGATCTGCGGGTTGCGCTCCAAGTACATATACAGGTCTTGCAGCGACTCCTCGGAGATCGCCAGAATACGGGTCTTGTTGGTGGCGAAGAACATGTTCTTCATAATGAATACCTCACCTTTCTTAATCGGTTTGAGGGCGATATTCATTGAGTCGCCAACATTCGCAATCTGCATATCTACTGCTTCGTAACCCATCTGCTCGATGTGGAGGTTATACTGCAATGCCTCATCCAGACGGGTACGTGCAGAACCGCTGGCAGAGTCGGTTGCCAGGGTGTAAGCAGGCTCGGTAGCGTTGCGTTGCATGATCTGGATATGTGCCGGGATAGCTGCTCCGGTCTCTGCGTTCGTTACGCGGACACGGAAGACAGGCAGCGGACGCATAGCGATGGTGACATATTTGGTAACACCCACTTTCTCGATTTCGAAGCTTTGGGTCTCCTCATAATAACCTTCTGCACGTACTTTGGTGGTGTACAGACCCGGTGCGTGACGCTGTTTAGCACCTTTTGCTTTGATCTGTTTCTCGCGCATTGCCACTTTGCCAGAAGCCTCTTTGGTCTCTACAAATGCGAGTTCAATCGGCTCTTGGTTGTCTGCATTCACCACTTTGTAGTAAGCGAACGAAGCCGGCGGTGTCAACTGGCTCGGTTTCTTACCCGGGATCTCGAACTGGATCGTGAACTTGGCTCCCACAAAGAGGTTGTTGAGCACCGTGTTGCCGTTCATTGCCAAAAGGGTGTTGGTCTTCTGAACAAGCACGTCGTTGGCTGCGAAATCCGTAGGATTAGCTGCCTGCGTACCGTTCGAATTGAGCACGCCGTACTCTGCGAACAGCCCCACACGATAGTGGATATACTCGCGTCCGAAAGGCAGTCTCTGACCCGGTTTAACCTTGGCGTTCTTCTTCGGATCCGGTTCTTCTTGCAACCAATCATCGAGGTCGATACCGATCTCGGCTGCCAGACTGATGTCCGGCTGTTTGAATGCGATCTTGGTATTGGTCTGACCGTTGATCTCGTGAATACCCATACCATAAGGCTCTACCAACGCCGGGTCATTTACTACGATGTCGTATTTGCCCTTCTGGCTGTAACCCATCGGCAGGTTATAGTGTACTTTGGCTCCCAAGAGGAAATAGAACTGCTCGAATTGTGCACCGAACATGACAGGAATGCCGACGCCCAACATGTTACGGCTCTCTACCAGGTTGTCAAACAGATAGCTGTACGTTGCGCCGTACGTGAGGTCCGGACGGTTGACGGTAAAACCGTAAGCAGATGTCGAATTGAGGAAACGCACATCGAGTCCGGTCTCAAACATAAAATGCAGGTATGCCAAACTGTATGAGAAGTCAATACCGGCTCCGCCGCCGCCTTTGAGTTGTTGCAGCGCGTTCGACTGATTCAGCGTTCCTGCGCCCATGTATGAGCCTTGGAACTTATCCATCATTGCCGAATAACCGGCACGAAGACCGATGTTCAAGAACGAAACAGGTTCGGGTTTTGGGTTCTCCAATTCCGCTAATTGTTTCTCATACTCGCGTACTTGTTTCTCTTGCAGTTCTTTCTCCTGCGCCTCTTTACGCGCGCGCTCTTCCTCTTTTAGTGCAGCAGCTTTGGCGCGTTCTTCCTCTTTCTGGGCAGCTATTTTGGCGCGCTCGGCAGCTTCTTTCTCACGCTGAGCCTGCGCTTTCTCAGCCGCTTTCGCTTTGTCAGCCTGCTCTTTGGCTTTGTTCTTCTCAGCCTGTGCAGCTGCCTTCTCTTTGTCAGCTTGCGCTTTGGCTTTGTTTTTTTCAGCCTGTGCAGCTGCCTTCTCTTTGTCGGCTTGCGCTTTCGCTTTGTTCTTATCAGCCTGCGCCTTGGCTTTCTCCTTGGCGGCTTTTTCTTTCTCTTTTGCCTTGGCTGCTTTTTCCTTCTCTTTCGCCTTTTGTGCTTTCGCTTTCTCCGCCTCTTTTTTCTTCTTCTCAGCAGCTTTCTGCTTGTCGGTTTGAGCAGCCGGAACAGGGTTCGGCATTGCATAAACGGCTATCGGTGCGCAGTTCAAACTCAGTACAACTGTCGCAATCAATAAGTTATAAAATACGTTTTTCATTTCTCTGTCCTCCTTTGCGATTAGTTGTTAACAATAAATTTGAAACTACGGGTACCTTTTCCGGTCACAACACGGAGCAGGTAGAGACCTTCCGTGGCAGGTGCATCAATGGTACATCCTCCGTCGGGCAGGTTTTCATATTTGCCTCCCACTACAGCGCGTCCGCTGACGTCATACCATTCTGCGTAGCAGTTGATGTTCGTTTCTCCGTTGTAATCAATATTGACAAACACCTTGCCGCCCTTGGCTGCGATATATGTAGCCGTTACGATCAGGCTGTCCGGATTAGCTTCAAACTCATGTTGCTTGCTGTTGGCTGTAAACTGAATCGGGCAGGTGCAATAGTTGATATCTGCTTTGCCTTCCTCTTTGATGGTAAAGCAAACTTTGTATTCGCCGTTGTTTTTCGGGTCTGTCTCGTCCAGATAGAGCACCGAAGTCTCTTGGTTAGGAACGGTGTCTCCGTCATGGAACCATACGAAATTCGTCAGTTCTTGTGTCGGGAACGAGTCTTTCAGCACACCGAGCACGTTGTTATAACGTTGTGCCAAAACAGGAATGTCAAAAGTCGGTGTGATAGCTAAGTCTTTGTCTAATACACTGTTCGGACATTCAGAGCCGATATGCAGATGCAGGTCGTACTGCGTGCGGTTCTTGGCTCCGGAAGGAAGTGTGATGATCAGCAAGGTGTCGCCTTGAATCTTCACTTTGTCCATACTGAAACCGGCATCCTTTGCCGCCTTGGAGAAAGTGAACTGAACGCTGTCATTGGTCAACGAAACACCGGCAGGATTGTCCAAGAATACCAAGAAATCCACTTCATCGCCTTCCAAGGAACACTCCGGCATTTTCTCTTCTTTGATATTTACTTTGTAGTTACCGATATTCACGGTGATAGGAATACTGTCTATGGCGTTTTGACCGACACAGACGTTCGTACTGTTTCTGTAAATCAGCACATATGCATTGTAAACACCGGCTATCTCGTACTCATGAGGAACGGAGTCTTTGTTCTCCAAGTTCGATGTGCCGTCTCCGAAATACCATTCTATCTTTTCGTACTCGTAGTCCGGGTGACAAGCGAAACGAATGGTGTCATCGCCGCAGAGGATGTTTTTCGAATCCGGTGTGAAGATCTGACCGTTGATGGTGATATATTGCGTCAGCGGCTTGGTGGCACCTCCGGCGGAATAGCCGTAAGACTCATTCGCTGTAAAACCATACACGTGGGCGATAAAATTAGCGCCATCGCTCTTCAGCGTGTGGGATGTGGCTGTGCTGCCCAGCGATTTCTGTGCGTAGTAATAGGTGTCCGAACCGCTAACTTGCTTGAAATCAGACCCGATAGACGAACCGTCCAACGTAATGGTGTTCGGTTGATCGGTAACGATATTCACATAATGGCTGGTGGTACCATTACTACTGGCATAAGTAGCAAAAGTAATCTGATCAATCTGTTGCTCGATGGGGTTGATCCAAAGCATAGCCGGGTCGCCGTCGGTCTTGGAATAATACTCTTGCGACACGATAAACAAGTGGGTAGCACAGGGGCAGGAAGTCGTGACAACACAACTGCCGTCTTTGGCATAAGTGCCGTTTGTACCTATTTCAAACTCCCAGAAATGTTTCTTCTCCGTAGCAAAATCAAAGGTATGCACTAAGTTTCCGTTAACTCGCACTTCCGTTTCGTCATTCAGCGCCATGATACGGATGATGTCCGCCGGACGGGATGCGGAAGCGGTCAGCACGAACGTGTTTCCCCAATATTGGGTCGGCATAGCTTGTGAAAAAATATGGTCACGTTGTTTTTTCTTATACGGGATATTGAGGTGCGGGCTTCCTTGGAACACGGCAATATTCTTGTTTGCTTTGACTACCGTTCCGCTCAAGTCGTAGTCCTCTCCTTCGCCTTCACCGGTCCAAACATAATAAACTTGACCCTTTTGCAGCACTACGGAATCCGTGTGCTCGCCAATAACGAAACCGCTCCATTTGATGGAGTCTTCTTTTACTTGCTCGGGATCGGCAAACGGGTCGTTCTTATTATTCAGATAAGTACGGTATTCGTTGTATTTTGGGGTCAGCACGGAAGGTGTGTACCAAACGGTGGTATTGTCCTCAGTGGCGATAATAGCAAAGTGCGTACCTTGCGCCGTACCGCCGTGATCGGAAGGAGTATAGGTCTGTATAACGTAATCTTTGAGCAACGAAGGAGTAGGAAGCACGTTGGTCGCATCGAATGTGGCTTTCTTGTAGTTCGTCGCAAAAAGCGCAATATTAGCGGTTGCCGTGACGTGAAGAGCGCAGGTATCTACTTCCTCGGAGTTAACTGCATAACACACTTTTCCGGTGGTGGTCATCTCCTCACGGGCAGGGGTTGTCACTGGAATACCGTTATATAACTCCACCAGTGTCATTTTATCGGCCTTGACATCTACTGTTTGTTTGTAACCGGTGAAAGGATTTTCAATAGTTACTTCGCAATCTTCGCGGGAAGAAATAGACAGCGATAACTCCATCGGGTTGTATTTGCCGCCTGCATAAGAGAGAGGAGCTTTGTCACTCGTTTTTTGGTCGGCTTGCATGAAGGTTACCCAGAAATCTTTACCTTCGGTCGATTGACCGTCCTGAACAGTGCTTTGTGCTTGTGCGCCCATGAACGGCATCAACAGAAGACCGCAAAGCATAGTTTTTAAGATTTGTTTTTTCATAAGATTTTATTAGTTAAATGAATTCATTCTAATTTGCCTGCAAAGTTACTGCTTTTTTCTTACGCGCGCGTGCACATTTCCGCGAAAAATGTGGAAATTTTGACACATTAGCGAATTGGTTGCCCAAAAAGTGTAAAAATTGACGAATTTCGGATAATTACAACCTGTCCGTCGCGTATTTCCTTCCGTGCAGACGCATCTGTTTCTATGTTGTGAATACCGGTTGGTTCGTTGGGCGAAAGCAGGTATAATTCTTGCATACACGCGCGCTTGGAGGTTGAGCCGCCGACAGAAACGATACGAATATCGGTCACGTTCGGCGGTACCGGAAGCCTATATCGTATTTCGTGACGCGTCTCTTGCGCTACCGTTACGAGGATCGAACTATCCAAAGTGTTATTGTAATAGATATCTAACTGCATGCTGGAGGCACTATTATACGGCGAAGCACGGAAGGCCAAAACAGCGCTGTCTTGCAATGTCAGACCCGAAAAAGAAATCTCTCCATCCGTTGCGCTTTTTCCCATCGTGATAGACGCATTCCCGTTGGACTGAATACCGCTGTTGGCACTTCCGCCGGGGATGGCATTGACCAAGGAGGCTGTAATAGCCGGCAGATGGATGATCGTATCATAAGTCTGCGGATCAGGCTCTCCGGCATCTTCCGGACAGCGCCCTAACTCAAAGGCACATAATAACTGGGTTAAATCAACAACCTGACCTTTTTTATCCCCCCAGATATATTCCACTAATTCCGGGTAGTCGATAAAAGGATTTCGGTTGCCCTGAATATCCGAAATAACATCTGCCCGGCAAAGCTCCTTATCGCTTATCGGATCGGCTCTGTGCCAATCCAGCAGCACTTTCTGAATACTGTCGGAAAACATCAAATAGTTTGCGCCGCTGATATACTGCGCATAAGCCGTCCACGTCAAGTATTCATAGGCGGTAGCCATATAAAAATAGGTGCGCGCGAAATCTCCGCGGTACTCCTCTTCCGGTTCCCAACAAATATAACCATACCTCGAGCTCTTGGCAGCATCCATCTTAAACGAACCGTTATTGAACTTATCGCCCTTTGTCACATGTCCGGGCGCATAATTGCTTTTCTGGCTATTTGCGCGCTGATCGGAGGGATTGAGGTTATACAGATCCTTGTATGCCTCGTTCACTTCGCCGCCCCACCAACTCTTAGGCAAACAGTGCTCGATATTAAGAGAACAGCCGGAGTCGCCTAACTTATTGGGATAATAACGCACACAATTAGAATACATATCCCACACACCGCCTTGCGTACCCGGTTTATGATCCGTAAAAGGAAGCGCTTGCCATGTACCGTACGCCTTAAAATCGCCTTTCTGCCACTCCGGCGGATTGCTCGTGCTGTGATATTGATTCGTACCGTACTCATATCGTTCGCCGCCACGCACTATCTGGCTCAGCGTAGATTTAAGTACGGAGTCTTGTTTGCCGTTAATAGCATCGTAATAGCCGAATGGAATCTCCTCTGCCGATAGACTAAGGCAGAAAAGAAATGAGAGAATCAGGAAGAGAGGTCTTTTCATGGCGGTAAGGATTTGAAGTTATTTTCGCTTTGTGCACGCTATCAGCAGATTCATCACCACGTACCAAAGGATACAGGCGGTACCGCTGAAGAGGGCAAACTCTATATGTCCGGTTTTAATAGCTTTTACCACACAAAAGGCAACGAGGATCACGCAGCCTGCAAGGAAAGAAATGACCTCCAATTTCTGCGTCTTGAATGATTTGAAACTGAAGAAAGGTATCTCTGCGTTCATCAGCCAGCAACTCACGAACGACAGACCGATCAGGCACCAACTCATCCAATCATGGGCGATGACCGAAACCGGCAGCGAGCAAATGCCGCCCCAGAAGATTGCGTTAGCAGGGGTTGCAAGCCCGATGAAAGAAGCGTGTTGGCGTTCATCTACATTGAACTTGGCTAACCGCAGGGCGGAGAAAGCCGCCATCAGCAGAGCCAGACCTGCCCACCAACCCAGTACCGGACGAAGCCAGCAGAAAAGCATCATCGCCGGTGCCAAACCGAAAGTGATGTCATCCGCCAACGAATCCAACTGCACGCCGATCGGACTTGGAGCTTTCAGCAAACGGGCACTCAGACCATCGAAAAAGTCAAAGAAAGCACCGCCGAGTATAAACACAAACGCCCAGATAAAAGCACCTTGTGTCGCTAAGAAAACCGCAATCCCGCCGCACAACAGATTGCAACTCGTAATGGCATCGGGTATAATTCGCTTATTCATAATATATTATCAATTGTCAATTATCAATTTTTATAATCGCCTATGCACAAAATAGGTGATTATAAACGTTGTTATGCTGCACGCATTGGCGATCCAGAAGAACGTACTGTAGCCCACCGCCATCTCCAAACTGCCGGCTACAAATCCCGGGATCATCATACTCAGCGCCATGAAAGCGGTGCAGATCGCATAGTGAGCGGTCTTGTACTCGCCTTCTGAAAAATGCATCATATAGAGCATATACGCTGTGAAACCGAATCCGTAGCCAAACTGCTCGAAACTGACAGCAGTGCCGATGAGCCACAGGGACTCCGGTTGCGCCATACTCAGGTAGCAATACACGAAACTCGGTAAGGTCAGCGCGGCGGCCATCAGCCAGATCGAGCGTTTCAAGCCCCGGCGGGAGATATAAATACCGCCTAATATACCGCCCAAAAGCAGGAAGATGACACCGATCGTGCCGTACAGCAGTCCCACCGTGTCAGTACTCAGCCCCAAACCGCCGCCGATTACCTGACCATCGCGGATAAACGCCTCTTTGGCATCGATTAGGAACGGCTGACTCAATTTGACCAAGAACCCTTCGCTCAAACGGTAGAGTAGCATAAAGGCGATCGCCAAACCCACACCCGGTTTCGTGAAGAACGTCGCAAATGCCTGACCTAACTCCTTCCAAACTTCTTGCCTGTCTTTCTCCCTTCCTTTTACGGGTGAAGAGCTTTGCTCGATCGAGCGTCCGGTGGACGGTCGTAGAACAATGTCGGGGTTAGGCTTTTCCCTCTCTACTTTCGGCAACGCAAAACAATGATAAACGGTGACCAACAGCAGAATAACGCTGGTCATACCTAAAGTTACCTGCCACGAGAGAGGAATATTGCCGGTTTGGTTCTCAATATAACCGGCGGCATACACCAACACGCCTTGCGAGAACACCATGGCAATGCGGTAGAACGTTGAACGGATACCCACAAAAGCGGCTTGGCTCTTCGTGTCGTGCGCGATCATGTAATAGCCGTCGGCGGCGATGTCATGCGTCGCTGACGCAAACGCGGTGATGATAAAGAAGATGAGTGTCCAGCGGAACAGACCCACCGAGGTCTCTTTCGCCGCAATCATCTCCGCCGATGGATGAGGCAGCGTCATCGTCAACAGGATACACAATGCGGTCATGAGCGCCTGCATCGTCACGATCCACCATCTTTTAGTCCGCAGTACATCTACGAACGGACTCCATAATCCCTTCAGAAACCAAGGAAAATAGAGCAGGGTAGTGAAGAATGCTAATTGATCATTGGGTACACCCATTTTAGCAAACAGCATCACAGAGATGCTGTTTACTAAGAAATAGGGTATGCCTTCTGTGAAGTACAACGTCGGTACCCACACCCACGGAGATATATACCTTATATTATTACGCACGCGCGCACGGTATTATTGGAAGTTAGCGCGGTTGTCGGTTACGTCCGCTTTGTCCTCGATGAGTTGCATTGCCTGATAAGGCAGATAAGCGAAGCGGCTTGCCAGCTGTGCTTTCTCGCTCTCTGCGTTGAACTCGCCTTGCTGGTTGTTAGCTGCACCGGTCTTAACAACGAACACGCCCATGTTACCTTTGATAGCACCGCTGAATGCGTTCTCGCCTTGTGCTACGGTCTTACCGATCACAGCAGGCTCCATGCCGGCATTGCCGAAACGGCTGTCTGCCAGACTGACGCGGTCGGCGTGTTGTACGTTCTGACCCAACTTCTCTGCGGCTGCCTCCAAACTCTCAATACCTTTCAGCTCTTTAGCAATGTAAGCAGCTTTGGCATTGTTGGTTGCTTCGTAAGTCAACTCCGAACGAACAGCCTCCAACGAACGGTACTCACCGTCGTTCACCTCTGTCAGAGCGGCTACGATGAACTGCTGACCGCACTCGAATACATCCGATACTTGACCCTCTTTTGCCTCAAATGCCCAACGAACAATAGGACGGCTCGATTTGAGTTGACCTACTTTGTCGGTGGTCTTGGTCAGGTTGTATTGCGGAATAACCGCCAAACCTTGCTCTTGAGCGGCTGCCTCCAATGCCTCGGCATTGTTGTTGTTCACGATGAACTGCTTTGCTTGGTTATAGAGAACAGAATAGGTCTTGCTGGACGGAGTTACCTCGCGAGCTAAAATAGCCAACTTCACTTTCGGGGTCGGTTTGCCGATCTCCATGATCTCGTAAGTCTGCTCACCCATACCTTGTGCTACGGTGAATTTCTCGCCGCGTTTGCCTGCCAATGCTTTCTCGGCAATGTTCTTCGGCAGATCAGCAGCCTTGAACCAACCTAACTCCTGGTCCTCACCGCCCTCAACGATAGCCTTCAGCTCTACGGAGTCCGGCATCGAATAACCGGCTTGCATGATACGAGCCATCGCGTACGTGTTGTTCTCAAAGAGGATCTCGGTGCAATCGCCGGCTTTGGCACCCTTGGCGAAAGCGAACTCCTTGAACTGAGCCGGAACGGTCTCTTCCGAGAAATCACGACCGTCGTACATAACGTCCGAATTGGTGTTTACCACGAGGCTTACGTCCTCTGCGGTCTTGAACTCCTCCTGAAGATTCGTCATCAGTGTCTGAGCGGCCTTGAAGTCATCCTCGCTCGGCACGATGTCAAACGCTACGTATTTGATAGCGCGGTTCGGAGTCTGTTTGTATTGCTCTTTGTGTTGTTTGTACAGTTTCTTGAGGTCGCTGTCGCTCACTTTAACCAAACTGTCAGCTACGCTGTAGTAAGGCTTCATGGCGTACTCTGCGCTGAAACCGTTCTGACGGCTGTTGAAGGCGAACTCTGCATCCAACGTGTTCGCTTTGAGCAGGTGTTGAAGCAGGTTCGTGTATTTCTCCTGCATGTAGCTGATACGAACCACCTTCTCCCAGTACAACCAATAGGTCTTGGCTTGTTTGAGGTTCGCGTTCTGCTCTGCGTCTGCGCCTTCCTGGTTAATAGCTTGCAGCAAACCGATTACTGCCTCGCGGCTGAACTGACCGTCCTCACCGGCGAACGCACGGCGGCCACGGATCACCTGGTGAATGTTGTTGCCGATGCACAACTCGCTCAGCTCGTCTTTGGTAATGTCCATACCGATCTCCTCTGCCTGCGCGCGCAACGTGTAATCCATCATAAACATGTTCCACACCTGGTTGCGAATCTGGCTGTGCATGTCTTCGTCAAAATCGCTACGACCGGTCTCGATCTTATACACTTCCGTTAACTGCTCTTTAGCTGCCTCGTACTCGGTGTAATGAACTTTCTGTCCTTCGATCACACCAACGTTCTCGCGACTGCGGTTAAAGAAACTACTTCCGGAGTTCAAAAAGTCTCCGAGGATGAATGCCAACATGGCGAGACCCACAATAGTGATCAACAGCGCGCCATGATTTCTAATTCTTTGTAAACTTGCCATTTTTTTTATTATAAATTTTTTATTTGATTTATCAATTCTCAATTCTCAAAAATTCGGGTTGCTCGACTCGGCTACATATCCGTTCGTCGGTTCGCAGATGCCGTGATAATTCTGAATCTGCGCTTTTACGAGCACCGTGTCGCCGATTTGCAACTGGTTGTAGGCGCTGAACGGTTCGTTGTTCTTGCCTTTCTTCAGCTGGTAGCAGGTGGCGTATTTCTTTCCGTCCGAAGTAATCGAGAATGTGTAGTTGCCGTAGTTCAGCAAATCGCTTGCCGAGGGCATATCTGCCGTCACTACTACGCCGCGGATAGAATAAGTCGTGGCTGAGGTCCCTGTGATGGTCTGCGTGATCTCGATTGCTTTGTTCACGCTGATCTCGCCTTCATTCGGCTCCGGGCAACCCTTGAAACTCGGCGCTACCATCGAATCAACGCGTACGATAAAGCCGTTCTTCAACTCCGGAGTCACTTTGCCGCTGCCACTCACATACTTCGTCAGCACGCCGCATACCACTACCTTGCTTCCTGTCAAAGGCACTTCTTCGCTCTTGCGGAAACTGATGTTGTTGATGTTCTTTATGTAGTAACAAGCCAAACACGTAACGGCGTTGTTGTCCGACAGGCTGATGTTTATGTCCCGGCGGGTATAAGGCACTTCGTACGGATGAGTCGTGTTACCCACTACCATTCCCGTCAACTTGTACACCTCTGCCGTCGTTCCGTTATCAGGGAGCATGTTGCAGATCGCTATCGCGCTGTCCACGCTGATCTCTATGCCGTTGGTATCGGCTATCATCACAGGAATCGAATCCAGATTTTTGGAGTTATCACCCGGGGCATTGATTGCCGGCGTCTCTTTACAGCCGCTCAGCGCGATAACTACTATCGCAAGCAGGGATACTAAATACTTTTTCATATGTTTTTTCATTTTTTACTCAAAATAGCGTGCAAAGATACAAAAAATATTTCACGCGCGCAAATAATTGCAAAAAAAAGTGAAAAAAAATGCAATTTTCTTGCATATATCAAAAATTTGTTGTAATTTTGTGCGCTTTTTCGATGGTGGGGCATTTTGTGCGCACACGGAAAGCATAGTATTAATATATAAACGCTAAAACTATAGCAACTATTACTCCCAGACCACGCGGTGGTCGAGTTATCAAAGAGGACCCGCATCGTATCAACGAGAAAATCCGCGGTGTCCAGCAGGTACGCCTTATTGGCGATAACGTAGAGCAAGGTATCTACTCGTACCAACAAGCAATGAAGATTGCGGATGAACAGAACCTCGACCTCGTCGAGATCGCTGCTACCGCCAATCCTCCTGTGTGTCGTGTCATCGACTACCAGAAATTCCTCTACGCACAGAAGAAAAAACAAAAAGAGGCAAAGGCGAACCAGAAGAAACAAGAGGTGAAGGAAATCCGTTTCGGTCCCCAAACCGATGACCACGATTACAACTTCAAACTCAAACATGCTCAGGAGTTCCTTAAGGAAGGTAACAAAGTGAAAGCTTATGTCTTCTTCCGCGGACGTTCTATCGTCTTCAAAGAGCAAGGTGAACTCCTCCTCGCACGGTTCGCTGCCGACCTCGAAGACTACGGCAAGGCGGACAATGTGCCGAACCTCGAAGGCAAACGAATGATCATGTTCGTCAGCCCCAAGAGTAGCAAATAATTAGCCAAATCAGACTGGCGAGACACTATCCAGAGAGAATCGGATCGGGATTACTTCGGGGGTAAAACGGGGTTAAATCGGGGTTGAATCGGGATCAGAACGCGATTATTACGCGATTACCGCGTACGCGATAGACATACAACAAGTCGTAGGGCCTACCTTATTTGCGCGCCGGGTGCGCGTGGCTGCCCGAGACTTTATTATTAACAATTAAATATTTTATTACAAAATGCCAAAGGTAAAAACGAACTCCGGTGCTAAAAAGCGTTTCACGCTTACCGGAACCGGTAAAATTAAGCGTAAGCACGCTTACAAAAGTCACATTCTGACGAAGAAGACTAAAAAGCAAAAACGCAACCTCACTCATGTTGCGTTAGTTGATCAAACGAACCTGCGCTCCGTACGTGAGATGCTGCTGCTTCGTTAAGTATGAACCATTAAAGTGAAAGGACAAGAGAAATGCCAAGATCAGTAAATCACGTTGCTTCGCGCAACCGTCGCAAAAAGATCATGTCGCTCACCCGTGGTAACTTTGGTGGTCGTGCCAATGTATGGACCGTAGCAAAGAACACATGGGAGAAAGGTTTGCAGTATGCTTACCGCGATCGTAAGAACAAAAAACGTACGTTCCGTGCTCTCTGGATCCAGCGTATCAACGCTGCTGCTCGCCTCGAGGGACTGAGCTACAGTCAGTTGATGGGACTCCTCAAGAAAGCCGGTATCGTCATCAACCGCAAAGCGCTCGCTGACCTCGCTATGAATCAACCCGCTGCCTTCAAAGCAGTTGTTGATCAGGCTAAGAAAGCTTGCTAAGAAATTGCGTCCATGAATCCGCCAAACTTGGCGGATCATCCCGTTCTTACAACAAAAAGGCTCGCATTCCTGCGAGCTCTTTTTGTATTTCCCCTTTCAATTTTCAATTTTCAATTTTCAATTTCCTCTGTAGTTCCTCGCTTGCGGGTACAAGCGGTAATCGTAAGTAGTTCTGTATAATCCCTTTTTGCGCCAAGACCGCCTTTATTCCCACGGGGTTTCCTTCTGCGAACAACAATCGTACCATCTCCTCGTATTTCGCCTGTAGTGCACGGTCCTTGTCATGCACAATATGCCGGAAATCCTCCGGGAACGCGTTACTTGCCACACTAATTAATCCTGCTCCGCCGGCCTCCATGACTTCGCAAGCAATGCCATCGTCGCCGGAGATAATTGATAATTGACAATGGACAATTGACAATTTCAAGTCGATCAGGTGTTTGATCTGATCGATATTGCCCGACGCTTCTTTGATGCCGATGATCTTATCCGGGTGAGCCTTCCAGATGCGTATAACCGTCTCCGGCAGGAGGTTCACGCCCGTGCGCCCGGGTACGTTATATAATATAACAGGAACAGGCGAGGCTTCCGCTATCTTGCAGAAATGCTGATAGAGCCCCTCCTGATTCGGCTTGTTGTAATACGGACAAACGGAAAGGATTGCTTCAAAGCCGGAGAGATCCATTGTGCGCAAACTCTCGCATACCGCCGCCGTGCAGTTACCGCCGACGCCCAATACCAGAGGCAAACGTCCGTTGACATACTTCCGGATGAAAGTCCGTACATCTTCGCGCTCCTTTTCGGTCATGGTAACTGCTTCGCCCGTTGTGCCGAGTACCACAATGTAATCCACCGATCCTGTTAACTGCGTGTCCAAGAGGCGCGCCAGTGCTTCATAATCCACGTTGCCGTTCGCGTCAAACGGCGTGATCAATGCTGTTCCTAATCCTTTAATCATTGCTTTTGATTTTTAATAAGAAATTCATCATCTGTTCGTAAAGCCAGGTGGTTTCGATGCGAATGTTTTCGCCTTGCTCGGGTGAGAAATCGGGCGGTGCAATGAGCATGTCGTGTATTCCTTCGCCCAAGTTCAGACCCGCCTTGAAATCTGCATCAGCGTACATGGCGATGTAGCGCAAGGGTAGCAACGTGTGCGTGGTGAGGTCGATCATCAGATCATAGTGCATCGCCCGCAGGTCGGTGATTACATCCTCTTTGGGTTTGCCGAAGAAGTTGTAATCCTCCAATCCGAGAATGCGGCTTTGCGGCAGAATGAGGGATTCAATCACCTTTTTGGGCACATAGCCCCACATACTTACATCCATTCGGCGTTTGAGCAGATCCTGCCGAATGGATTTGATGGCATCATTGCGCTCCAACTCATCGCTTTCATAGATAATAAGCACTTTGAGCGGCTTCTCCCAATGCGGAAAACGCGGTGTGCGCTGCGGCTGATGCTTGCACAAGTATTCAAAAATATATTGACGTAGTTTTCTCATTTTCCTATTTTCCTATTTTTCTCATTTAATCATTTCGAGGAAGTCATCTTCGGTCATTAGCCGGATACCGAGGGCTTCGGCTTTCTTCAGTTTCTCGGGTCCCATGTTCTCTCCGGCAAGGATGAAAGAAGTCTTTTTGCTGACCGAGCCGACGTTCTTTCCTCCGTGCGCTTCGATGAGGGCTTTGTATTCGTCGCGCGAATGATGCGCGAACGTGCCGCTGATCACAATGCTCATTCCTGCTAATTTGTCGGATTGCGGTCCTTCTGCTGCTTCGCCTTCGAATTGCAGGCCGGCTTGGCGGAGACGGGCTATGATGTCCAAGTTGCGGCTGTCCTCAAAGTACTTGACGATGTTCTCCGCGATCTGCGGTCCGACATCTTCCACCGCGCATAACTGCTCTGCGTCCGCCTGTTGGAGGCTGTCGATGGTGTTATAGACGCGAGCGATCTTTTTTGCGGTGGTCTCTCCTACCATGCGGATACCGAGTGCAAAGAGTACGCGCGCCCATGGTACGTTCTTGGATGCCTCAATGCCGGCTAACATGTTCTGCGCGGATTTCTCACCGAGACGCTCCTGCGCTGCGATGTCTCCGAGTTGCAGGTCGTATATGTCGGCGATGTTATGTAGCAATCCTTTTTGGTAGAGCAGGTCGATTGTCTCTTCGCCCAAACCATCAATGTTCATCGCTTTTCGGCTGACGAAATGCTCTATTTTGCCTTTTATCTGCGGCGGACAACCGGCTTCGTTCGGGCACCGCCAAGCGGCTTCGCCTTCTACTCTTACTAACTTTGCGCCGCATTCCGGGCAGACAGTGGGGAAGCCTACCCCAAGCCCCTCCCTAAAGGGAAGGGTGTCCGGCGCCGAATCCAACTCCCCTCCTTTCAGGGAGGGGTCGGGGGTAGGCCTTTCTTCTCGTCCCGTTATTTTTGGAATGATTTCACCGCCTTTCTCAACCCACACATGATCCCCCGGACGGATGTCGAGCGAGCGGATGAAATCTTCGTTATGAAGGGTCGCGCGCTGCACGATCGTGCCGGATAATTGTACCGGTTCCAAGTTCGCAACCGGCGTCACAACACCGGTTCTGCCCACTTGGTAAGTGATCTCTTTGAGGAGCGTCAGTTGTTTCTCCGCGGGGAACTTATACGCGATTGCCCAACGGGGTGTCTTGGCGGTAAAACCGAGTTCTTCCTGTTGTGCTAAGTTATTGACTTTAAGAACGATACCATCGGTGGCAACGGGCAAGTTCTTGCGCTCGGTGTCCCAATAAGCGATGTACGCCATCACCTCATCCACGTTGTGGCACACTTTGATCGCATCGGAGATATGGAATCCCCATTGTTTGGCGGTGTTCAGTCGCTCGAAATGGGTTGTACCCGGCAGATCCTCGCCCAACATATAATAGAGGTACGCGTCTAATCCCCTTCGTGCCACTTCCTTCGGGTCCTGCAGTTTGAGCGTACCCGAAGCCGCATTGCGTGGATTCGCAAAAAGCGGCTCTTCCTGCTCCTCACGCTCTTTGTTCAGTGCTTCAAACCGCTCCCATGGCAGTAGCACTTCGCCTCGCATCTCAAAGCTCGACGGCGTCCCGACGACGTGTCGTGGAATAGAGGTAATTGTTTTAATATTATCAATGACATCATCGCCCTGCACACCATCCCCTCGTGTGAGCGCCCGAACGAGGGTTCCGTTTTCGTACCAAAGACTGATGGAAAGTCCGTCAAACTTCAGTTCGCAAACGATTTCCACATTCGCCGGCAGTTTACGCACCCACGATTCGATCTCCTCACGCGAATAGGTGTTCGCCAGCGAGAGCATCGGGTACTTGTGTCTGACGGTCTCGAAGCCCTTTTTGCCTAAATCGGATCCCACATGCTGGGTCGGGCTCTTGGGGTCATACATGTCGGGGAACTGTGCTTCCAGTTCCTGCAAACGGTGCATTTTGAAGTCAAAATCCCGGTCGGATAGAGTAGGCATGTTCAGTACGTAGTACTGGTAATTCGCCTCTTCCAATTCCCTGCGCAAGCGTTTCAGTTCCTCGCGCTCGGGTTCTTCTATTTCGCTGAATAAGTCCACGTGTCAATTATCAATTATCAATTATCAATTATCGGACGATCATCCTTCGCTGGTAGGTCTGTCCGTTAAAATAGATGTACACCACATACACACCTGCCTGTTTGGGCAGCTCCACGGTGTAGTCCGGCGAGGTGATTTCGTGTTTGTCGATGAGCCATCCGCTGATGCTGTAAATGGCGTAGAAACTCTTCGTTTCGGGTGTGTATGCATTCTGAATGACCATCTGGTCGGATTCGCCGGAGAGGATGTTGGCGGAGTTGATCTGCGGCGTCGGGTCGTAGATCAACGTGCTGTCCAGTTTGAGTCCGACTAACACCGGGTCATGGTCGGAACAGCGGAACATGGTCAGGTCGTTGGATTTGTCATAAGTATATCGGTCGTTTTCGTCGGAGTTGATATGGAACGCCGCCATGCCGGTCACCTGCGCGTAGAGTGTGGGGTTGCAGATGGCATGGTCGATATATGATGCCAAACCGCCGTACATGTAACTGTAACTGCTGTCGGCATGGTAAGCGCGATGCAGGTCAATCAGCCCCGAACTGAGCAGGTGCTTGATCGGCGAGGTGAAGGCGTAGCAGTTGAGGTCGCCCATGAGTAGCAGGTCGTTCTCCCGCACGCTTTTGTTCAGCCGGTACGACTTGTAGTAGTCCACCACCGCCTTCGATTCGTTCACACGCCGCGCTTCGTCGCCGGTGTTCATCGCCTTGAAATGGTTGATCGAATAGATGAATTTCTCACCCGTGCTTTTCTCGCGGAAACAGACCATTTTCTTGCGGTGTTTGACCTCGGTGTCGATTGTTCCGGGGTTGCCGATCGGCTCCACTTTGTTGGCGTCATAGACGAACTCCACCTTCTGGTACGTGCCCGTTTCGGGGTCGGAGAAGTACTTGTAATTGCGTCCGGGGATATTGGTATTGAGGTCATTGACGATCTCTTGCACCGCCTCGTTGCCCTGTTGCACCTCGACTAAGCCGAATATATCCGCATTGATGCGTTTGAGTGCTTTGCTGATTTTGGCGCGCTGTTTCTCCTTGTCCGCCGCCGAACGCGCGCCCATTTGACCGATGGTGGAGAAATAGTTCTCCAAGTTGAACCCGCATATCAAAAGCCTGTAATCGCCTAAATCCGGTATGCCGGCTTCCAACTCCGCACGGGTGTTTCCGCTCCATTCGCCGCTGACAAACGTCAGATTCAAAGGCGAATTGACCGTAGCCGTCAGGTGGTAGATCTTCTCCCCGCAACGGTGGTATTCGCTCACGCCATCGAGCCGGAAGACACAACTGCCGTTGATCCGGACGGCGGATTTGTACCCCTCGGTGTTGAGAAAACCCTGACATTCCGGGTTGTACATGCGCCAAGGTCCCACCGTCAAGTGCTCACCCACATTCGAACTCACCACAACAGGATCGTCAAACACCACGGTCTGACCGATATATTGCGACAACTCCTGCGCATTCCACGTGGCAGGGTCGGTCGCGCTGATATGGATTTGTGCCGCAAAATGCAGACAAACAAACAGCATTGTGAGGATTAAGATCGGCTTTTTCATCGCTTCTTTTATTAAATCGGCTACAAAAGTACAAAAAAATTTGCATATATGCAAATAAAAGTGTATCTTTGTGCCCGATTTTGGTAAATTAAATTTTAAAGCGATGACTTTTTCCGAATGGTGGACAGAAATGAAGGTGAAAAAATGGCTGAAATATGTCATTACGCTTGTCGTGTTTCTGATCGTATATCTATTTATCGGCGACCAGAGCCTGCTCCAGTTTGCCCGTCGCGGCCGCGAGATCCGGCACTTGGAACAACAGCGGGATATGTACCGCGAAGGCTCGGAAAATGCCCAGCGTGAGTTGCGGACACTCAGTCATCCGGACAGCCTGGAGCGGTTCGCGCGCGAACATTATTATATGCACGCGCCTGACGAGGACATTTATTTAATTGATAATTGATAATTATGAGAAAATCATCTATATTATTGATCATCGGCTTGGTGATCTTAGGTGTCGGCGCGGCGCTCAGCATGGCGAAAATCGAGCCGTGGGGCGATTATGTACTCATCGCAGGAGCGGTGGTGGTAGTTATCCGCGGGTTCGTCAGAAACCATGAGGGAGACTAAAAGTATGGTGGTTTGAATCACGAGAAAGAACAACAAAAAGTATATATATACTATGTATATATATAGTATAAGCAATAAAATGCAAAAAAATCTTCTTATCCTATGGTGATCCTATGGTGATTTTATGGTAGTCTTATGGTTTGATACCGAAGTAGATGTGACGGAGGTATGACGGAGATGTGACGGAGATGTGATATGCAAGATACTCTCAAACGGGAACATATAATATTGGGTGTGGATCCGGGTACGCTGTATATGGGGTACGCGGTGTTGCACACAGTGGGTCAACAGGTTGAAATACTGGAGTTTGGCGCGTACGATGTGCATAAACTTGAGGGACAATATCCGAGGCTCCAGAAGGAGTTTTTCTTCTTGCAGGAGATTATTGACAAGTATCAGCCGACGTGTCTGGCGATCGAGACGCAGTTTGTGGACAAGAACCCGCAAACGATGATCAAGATCGTTCACGCGCAAGGTGTGGCGATTGCAGCGGCTTTGAGCAAAGACGTGCCGATTTACGAGTATTCGCCGATGAAAATCAAAATGGCGATTACCGGAAACGGACACTCCACCAAACAGCAAGTAGCAGGCATGTTGCAGCGGTTTCTGCATATCCCCGATGAAGAGATGCCGAAGAAACTCGATGCCACTGACGCCCTCGGTATCGCGTATTGCCATTACCTACAATTGGGGATGCCGGTTTCCGAAGGCGGCGCGAAAGATTGGAAGACCTATGCGCAAAGAAAAGGCTTAGTGGAGAAAACTCCCTCCCTTCAGGGAGGGACACAGGGTAGGCTCTCTCCTGCGGCACAATTGGCGGCGGCGCTCGCTACCGTTTCCAAGAAAAAGAAGTAGTGCGTTAAAAACAGGAAAATAAAGAAAAAATCAAAAAAACACCCCTAAAATTTGGTAGTGTCAAAAAAAAGTAGTAATTTTGCAACCGATTTGAAGAATTGACGATTGTTGAAGCATAAATCGTAAATAAAACTCAATCGTCAATAAATCGTGCCCCGTAGGGGCTAAGAATAATCTTAAAATCGTAAATCGTTAAATCGTAAATAGAAAAATTATGGCTTACAAAATTTCAACTGACTGCATTGCTTGCGGTACATGTATCGACGAGTGCCCGATGGGCGCAATTTCAGAGGGCGAACACTATTCCATCGACCCGGATGTTTGCACCGAGTGCGGAACCTGTGCTGATGTTTGCCCAAGTGGCGCTATTAGCCTCTAAAAAGGTGATTTTTTTACAAAAAATGTGTATTTTTGAGGGTTTGCGACCGTAAGCCCTCATTTTTTTGTAAAAAATGTAAGGTAAACCTTGCAAATATCAATTTTTTTTTGTATCTTTGCAGCGTATTTTCAAAATTTAGGTCAAAATGGATGAAAATAATGAAGTAAAAGATGAGAAAATCGACGAGAAAAAAGAGAAATTAGAGCGCCAAAACGCGGTGTTAAATTCATTTTTCCGTATTCATGATTTTTTGGTGGCACATGCTTCTATGCCTATTCGTCGTCAACTGATGGACGAAATCAATTGGGATGACCGGTTGATCGCTATCAAAGGTGGCCGAGGTGTGGGCAAGACGGATTTCATGCTGACACGAATCAAAGAAATTGAAGACGCATGGAAGGCGATGCCTGATCCGGAACCGAAGAAAGGTCGTCGCAGACGCAAATCGCAAAAGGATATTCGTCAGTGCCTTTATGTCAGCTTCAATGACTTCTATTTCACCGAGCACACACTGGTGGATCTGGCAGGCATTTTTGCGAAGAAAGGGGGCAAATACCTTTTCTTGGATCAGTTGTTCAAATACCCCAACTGGTCGCGCGAACTCAAACGGTGCTATAACAAGTACCGCGATCTGCATATCATCTTCTGCGCTACGCCGGTCATGCCGATTGACGAGGATAACAATGACCTGAGGGATATCGTGAAAACTTATAACCTGCGCGGGTTCTCTTTCCGTGAGTATCTGAACCTGCAGACTGGTCTCCGTTTGCGCTCATATACGCTGGAGGAAATCATCCAACGCCATGCCTCGATCTCCCGAGAGATATGCGAACGCGTACATCCTTTGACCTATTTCCGCGATTACCTCGATCATGGCTATTATCCTTCCTATCTGGAGTCCAAGTCCTTTGAGGCAGAGCTGCTGAAAGTGATGAACTCGCAGCTGGAGGTGGATGTGCTGATGATTCAGCAGATTGATGTGGCATGCTTGCACAAGCTGCGCAAACTGCTCTATATCCTCATGCGCGAAACGCCGTGCGCGCTCAATATCAGTTCGATGTCCGACGAGATCGGGCTCAGCCGCGCAACGACCATGAACTATATCAAGTACCTCAAGGACTCGCGACTCATCAATCTGCTCTATCCGGAAAACAAGAATTTCCCGATGAAGCCTACCAAGGTCTATATGCACAACACGAACCTGGCGCAGATGATCTTCACCCGCAAGCCGGATATGCTGGATCTCTACGAAACCAATTTCTATACGGCTATCCACGGCGCACACAAAGTCAATGCGACCGAAAGAAGCGCTATGTTCATCGTGGATAACAAGTATTTCTTCGATGTGAAAGAGACCTCTTCGATGCGCGACACGATCCGTCCGACCGCTGTAGGCGACCTCGAACTTGGCCGCGGCAACCAGATGCCGTTGTGGCTCTTGGGATTCTTATATTAAATCACGGTATCTCGTCGGTATCTCGTCGGTATCACGAGATCACGAAATAATTTTTAATTCGTAATTTTTAATTTTTAATTCAATATAAACAAATTTAATCTTATGGCAAAAGAGAATCCGATGGCGGAGAACGTGGACGAGTGGGCTGCCGCAGGTCGCAAGAACCTGTTCGGCGAGACCGTACTCGTGCAGGAGATGCAGTCTGAGGCCGGTGCCGCAGGTGCCGTTCACGGTTCGCTGAACGCAGGTGCGCTGACCACCACTTTCACGGCTTCACAGGGTCTGCTCCTCATGATCCCGAACATGTACAAGATCGCCGGTGAGTTGATCCCGACCGTCTTCCATGTATCGGCTCGTACGCTTGCTTCGCACGTGCTCTGTATCTTCGGTGACCACCAGGATGTCATGGCTTGCCGCCAAACCGGTTTCGCTATGCTCGCTGAGGCTTCCGTACAAGAGGTAATGGACCTCGCAGGTGTGGCTCACCTCGCTACTATCAAGAGCCGCGTGCCGTTCCTCAACTTCTTCGACGGTTTCCGTACTTCGCACGAGTACCAGAAAGTAGAGGCGATGGATATGGAGGATCTCCGTCCGTTAGTAGACTACAAGGCACTCCAGGAGTTCCGTGAGCGTGCCCTCAGCCCGATGCGTCCTGAGATGCGCGGTATGGCTGAGAACCCCGATGTCTTCTTCGCGCACCGCGAGAGCTGCAACCGTTACTACGACGGCGTAGCAGACATCGTTTCCGACTACATGAAGGAGATCAGCAAGATCACCGGTCGCGAGTATCGTCCG
>CADCEV010000011.1 GCA_902800525.1 uncultured Bacteroidales bacterium | reverse complement strand
TTGCGCTCGTGAGCCATTTCACGCTCTAACTGCCGGTAGAGCCAAGCAGCACGACCAAACATGTAATCACGCTCAATAGCCTGTTGTGCTTCAAATTCCGCTTTGGTGCAGCGGTAACATGTAGCGGAAACGCTTTCTTGATAAGTGACTTTCTCACTATCGGAAACTGTACTACACTCGAAATCAAAAGCGAGTTGTGTGTACTGTTGAAATGACTTTTTCATAAGGCTACAATTTATTAGAAGAAAATGGCCACCCGCCATTTCTGACGGATGGCACTCTTTTCATTTATGCTTGACAAACTGCTTGCGGTACGTAGAAGTGTGTAACCGGGAAGAAGGTGTATTGTTCACCTGTTTCCTTGTTTACTCGGCTGACGGGCTTGCCCCATGCAGGAAAGCGGGTGAGGTTGTTATCGAATACTCTGTAGCCCTCGCGCTCCCATTGTTCCCGAGTTTTCAAGATGGAGAGATTGTGCAGCTCTTTGTAGTAGATGCAGAGGAGATTGTTAATGCGCTCATCGGTTCCGTACTTGGCGCGTAACTCTTTGCAAAGTGCTCTTAAGGACTGACGCTCTGTTAAGGGTTGCGGAGCTACTTCTACCTTTACTTCGGTTGCCTGATTGTTCTTCTTAGATGCTTTCATAACTGTACTGTTTTTTGAATTGTTAGACATATTGTTTTGAGATTTGTTTCTTTTACAATGCTTTCAGAGTTGACGGAGTGTAGTTCTCCATTCCGTGAAACAGCAAGACTTCCGCAAAATTTACTACCTCACGGCTTTTAGTCCGGAGGCTGGAGAAATTTTAAGCACCTGGGCGCCGGAACATGTTTAGCCTTGCCATACGGAAAGAACCAACTACCTTTGCATTGCTAAAAGGAACGACATAAATCTCCAAGGCAATATGTAATTCAAGGGGCAGGACTTGAAAGCAAGAAGGACAAAGATCGGGCAGAAGTGATTAGGCAGAAGCCGTCAACCATAGAGCGTTTAGGATGTGAGTACTATGCGTTACGCATGTGTGGAACTCGGGCGCATAATCTCCTTATCTACTACGGCTGCATAACGACATGAGCACTCGGAACCGAGCGAGAGGGAAAGAGCGGTAACAACAAAAGCGCAATTAGGGGTAAGTTCGGAGAGTACACAAGTGCTACAGTTGCTACACTTCGGTATATCAATACATTGAGTACCAAAAAGCATGTAGGCATGGCTATGAAAAAGTAGAGTGACCTCCTACAACATGGCAATTAGTAGGCAATTGCAGAAAATTGTAGATACCAGAAAAAGCTACATAAAGTACATAAATACTATATTGTAGTATATGTAGTATATGTAGAATAAAAATAGTGAGAATAAAGCAGAATGCGAATGGCAAAAGAAAGCGACGAGTGTTACCCGTCGCATCCCTAAAAGCGGAATAGTACAAAGCAGGCCTACAAGCCCTGCCGGTATTGAGGTGACATGTGTTCTTCTGCGTAATGCCAGGCTTGAGAAATGGCTACGTCGGCTTCAGGCACCATGTGACCGCCAAAGGTATTAAGAAAGGCGACTTGAATTGCGGCTAAGTGCGAGATTAAAATCCTGAGTTGTACATCCCGGAAATGGTCTGGATCTTGCTTCTGGAGAGTTTCCCAAACATCATCCAAGTTGCGCATGTAGTTGTCATCGTCCATAAACAGAACGAGAATGTCTTCGGAGAGACTGATTAACAATTGAAAGTTTTCCATATATGCATAAAAGTTTTGATTGTTGGCAGAGAGGGGAGGAGCCGACTCTCACGAGCAGGCTTCCTCCTAAGCAGATAAGGGCGAGGAGCCGACCCTCCCGAGCAGGCTTCCTCTTTGATATTAAACTGATACGTGGAGGAAGCAATGTCAACAACCTCCACGTGGGAAGCGGGCTATATTTATTCTCCATCGTCATCGGCAGACTCTTCAATAATGTTCGTGGATGCGAGGGAGAACTCGTATAGCTCGCAAGTCATGCTGTAATCAAAGCAAAGGGCTTCACCCACATAGCGGGCTTTCTCCTTGTATGCCACGCCTTGTTTATCAGTTTTCTCCTGATATATAGGCTGACCGTTTATCATAGGAGTAAAGGCCTCCTTTGCTTTGGTTCCAATATAATCCTTCGATGCTTTAAGATATTGCCTTAGAGAAGGTGCAGATAGATAAGACTCGTTATGCGATACGCAATAATCCTTATACTCATCAAAGACAGTATTACGGATGAGGAGCACCGGCTTGACGCATTCGAGCGACCGAGTGGTGTTGGTTTTGCTATCGACCTTAAGCAGGATCTTATCCATGTACTTAATGTGAAAATCGCAACCTTCATACAGGATGCCCTTATTGACAAGCAGGGAAAGCGTTTTCCAGAACTTGGCAATCTCATTATTTTCACGACAGTACATGTTCTGTACCTCCATCAGCGCACAACAATCGCCATAGACTGTTGTGTAATCGAACGGCAGATTGAGATAATTCTCCAAGGTTTTGAAGGCAGCTATTATAATCGCCCAGTTACCTAAGATACGACCTTCAATCGCATCCTCAAACTGCTTTGACAGTTGGTTGGTAACATCGTAGTATGTCTGCTGAAAACCTTGCTCAAACTGCGGCCTTAATTTGATAATATCAAGCGTCAGATGTGAGCACCCGCGTTTGCGGATCTCACGGAACTGTTCCATCTCGTGCAGCTGCTCTTTGGAGAACTGCGAGGTATCAAAAGAGAGGAACACAAAACGAGAAAACAAAGCTATATCGCGGCTGGCCAGTTCCTGCCCGGATACGATAACGCCACAATTTACCTTGGATGTTTCCCGCTTCTTGCCGGTATCGAGGTTCATGCGGCTTCTGCCGACACTATCCCAGAGACCTTTTAAGAACTCGAACTTCTCCGTATCGAGATTGTTCTTAAACTCATCCAAGTGAATGAGCGCATTGGCAACCTGTCCGACCGCTTCAGCTATTGTAGGGAGCGTGGAGGTGGTAAGGTTGGGTGCTTTGTTGTAGGACATAAAGAACGCCATCAATGAATGGCCGAGTTCGGTTTTTCCAGATCCTTTTGGACCAAACAGGTTGAGGATAGGAAAACCGGACACTTCCCGGAGGATGATATCACGGAATAGCGTAGCCAGATAGAAGCAGATACCGACGATGGCTTTGTTTCCGAACACGGCAACCATTTTGGAAGTGTATTCATGCAATGAGACAGTGCTTCGGTTATCATGGATGAAGCGTCTGTCAAAATCATTGTAGTTATCAACACCATCTTCTGTGACATGCACTTCTGAAAATGCCGGTAGGTAATAGTTGCCCATGTTTTCCGGAAGGCGCACAATGCCTAACGTATCAACCTTATACCAGGAGCCATTGAAAGCAATACCATTTCCAAAGGCATAGAAGCCTCTTTGGTTCCAGCCTAACTGTTTTATCAGTTCTGCTGTCTCGGTAGCCTTATAGAGGAATTGCTTCAGCTTTGTGAGTTGGCTTTCACCCACGAGCCACACAAAGTTGCCTTGGCTCTCCACTTTTGCCCGGAAACGAGCAAGGGAAGTGAGTTCTTCCTGCTGGAACTCGATCGTGAGTTCTACGCCATCCTCATTCTTCATCCTATATAGGCGCAGTGCGGAATTATTATCTCGCACATGAAAGAGTGGTACGAGTGTAAAGTTAGACCACTTGACAGTAGCGCCATTGGAAGATGTATAGTAGGCATTGTGCCGCTCCACGAAGCCAAACTCACTGAGGATGTCAATACCATCCACCACCTTTGACAGGGTCTGTTTCGCGTGCTCTCCGATAGCCTTGTCAATGGCTTTCTTCCATGTCTGACGTCCAGGATAGATTTCATGGAGCGCGTCGATATAGACCGGTATCTGCGATTCGATATCCTGTTCTGCGATGAGTTCAGCCAACTCGTCGATTGCTTTAGCATTCGCGGAGGCGGCTTGGTTGGTGTTGAGTATCTTTCCTGCATACCAGATGATAAAATCCTTTTCTCCAGTAGCGTTGAACCGGTCCATGGAAACGAAGTACGAATCCGGGTCTTGCTTGAAGTACTTTGTATGCTTGGTCTCATGCGACTCTCCGACCGGAATCTCCTTGACCATCACCGAAAAGCCCAATGATAGGGCCTTCTTCGCATTCTTGATGACGGCTTGGATGCCAATACCATGTTTATCACGGATATTGGTTGCTTCCTGATTGGGTGGATCTGCATCCGGAATGAAGCACAACTTGGTAGTGCAATGCTTAAGCATCCGAAGTTGGTTCTCTGTCCAAGCCGAGCCAAGACAAGCAACGGTGTTCTTGACGCCGATTAGGTGCAAGCGGAGCACGTCCGGCGCACCCTCAACCAAGTACATAACATCTGCACGGATAGCCGGGCCTGCAGCCACGTCCAAGCCAAAGACCGCAGTATCTTTGTCAAAAAGCGGCGTGGTAGTATTGTTTAGGTACTTGGGGATATCATCGCCTGTGGAGAGGGTTCTGCCGGTAAAGGCAACGTATCTTCCGGAGCGATTGCGTATAGGAATCATGATCCGTCCCCGGAAGGCATCCGCGAGCTTGCCTTTCTTATTATATTTGGCCATGCCCAGTTCCAAGAGCAGTTCGGCGGAGATACCTTTGGTATAGGCATACTGGATAAGAGCGTCGGACTTGTTCGGCGCATAGCCGATACGGTATTGCTGAAGGAATTCCTTATCCCAGCGATCGGAAGCGACCTCTAAGGCTTTCTTCGCTTCTTCGCTCTTATCGTCCCATAGGGTAGTGACATAGAAATCAGCCACGACATCCATCGCATTGAGAAGGACTTCGCGCTTGTGCTGCTCCTCAATCTCTGCTTGAGTGAGCTGCCTTTCTTGCTCGATAGGGATGTTGGCCGCATTCGCAAGATGTTCAACAGCTTCACGAAACGAATAACCGTATGCCCTTCGCACGAACTGAATTGCATCGCCTCCTTCGCCACATCCGAAGCAGTTCCAGAGACCTTTAGAGACGTTCACATGCAGAGACGGACTCTTGTCTGCATGGAACGGGCACTTGCATACCAAATCGGCACCGGACTTATGGAGAGTGATGCCTTTGGCTTCAAAAACGCGTTGGATGTTGGTATTGGAGCGGACTCGTTCAATAAACTCTTCTGAGTACATAGTTACTGCTCCAGATATTGCGTGACATCGAACTGCTCTGCACGCACGTGCTTACTATTCTTATAGCACGCGCCCGTGTGCGTCCAATATACCGAGACATGTCGCTTCTCGACTATCTTCATCGTGCCAAGGTACTTTTCGTATTCCTCGAACACCTGACCCTTGATCTTCTTTACGAAGCCGTTGGTGTTTTTCTTAAACTCAACAGCAAGGAGAGAAAATCCGTCCAGCTTCTGCAGAGCAGGAAGCCACTCCTCAAGGATAAAGAACTCACGTTTCTTGGTTGACTTAATTGCTTTTTTCATTGCTTCTGAAAGTTTTCAATGACTGATTTAACTATAGGTGCTTCATCACGGTACACGTTGCCGTACTTCATTTTGCGATAGAAAGTGGAGTACGCCCATCCGGTAGCCTTGCACATTTCATCCCGAAACTGCGTTTTGACCCTGTTTTTGCGCAGTTCGACATAAAAAATGCGAAAATTTTCAATTTTTTCCGGCGAAAATTTGTTCATATCAAAAATTTTTACTAATTTTGCAGCAAAATTACAACAAAAATTTCATATATGCAAATATATGAGCGAAAAAAACGCAAATATAAATGCACATTTTTTAGACGGAATTTTTGTAATATCGTAGATATTAAACTGAAAACTGAAAAAGCAATGTTTAGCGGACAAATCGTCAAAAACTTGCTCAAAGAGACAGGAAGACCCACAGCAGACCTAAGTGAACTGCTTTATGGCAACCGGAAACGTTCCGTGTCAAATCTCTTGGGTGAGAACTCCAATCCGACAGCGCACACTTTGGAGCAGATGGCTAAATTCTTTGGTGTGCCTATTGATTACTTCTTTGTAGAAGATGAGGAGCAGAAACTTACCGAGAACACCCCGGTAACAGTTTACATGCGTACTATCATAGACACGCAAAAGAAGCTCATCCAAGATCAGGAAGAGCGCATCAAGAACTTGGAAAAGATTGTTGAGCTACGAGAGGAAGAAATGACTCTCTATAAGAATAAATAAAGTTCGCGCGCGCGCAACATTCGGAACTGCTTTCCCCAAAAGCTTTCCCCGAGTTATCCCCGTAAAGCGCGTAACTCTTTGAAATACTGATATTTAGATTAGGTAAAAATCTTTCCCCCGAATTTCGAAAAGTGTCCCAAAAATGTCCCGAGAGGGGGAAAAAAGATAGTAAACTGATTTTGTTAAACTGCTGAAAAACAGCAAGTTACGAAAACGGATTAGAGGTTCCGAGTGTCGTGGGTTCGAGCCCCACATTCCACCCACGGACATCCTTCGGGATGTCTTTTTTATTTCATACAATCACAATGTTATTTGACATCCAGATACATGTGTTTTAGATTAATAGTAATCTTTTTGAATTGACGAAGAAAGTCCATGCCTAGTCGACCATCATTTTGCTGTAGATATGCAGATGAAGAAGGATATAAATACACCTCTTCTATATGAATAGGAGTATCATTTATAGTGAATTCCACTTGTGGCAATAGCAGGACTTCCGAGTTCATTATTTGCCCATAATTGAATGTCGTTATTGTATCTTTTTCTGCTATTGAGTCTACTGTTGCTTTGAATTTTCTATAATACCCCTCGTATAACTCTGCGGTAGAGCATCCTGTGTCAAATTGGAATGTTAATGGTATGGAGTCTTTTTTAGTTCGCAAAAGCAAGCTTCCATTTATAAGCAAATTATTTTTTGTGTCTTGTTGCATTGGTGTGAAATGTAACGGGAAGACAAGTTGCTGCTTGTCCATGAGTATTTGCGTTTCTCCGATAGATGCAATGATATCCATACCCAAAATGGCGTCCATACCGTCCATCAACGTATCTATTGCATCCGAAAATCCGACATATGCGACCACATTTCTTATGGTTATTTCACCGATTTGCAGACTATCAATATAGGCACGTAAACCTTTTTGTGATTCGTTAATAGTAACCGTATCTTGTAAAATTGTCAAGCCTAATTCTTTAGCTGTGTTCTCAAAAAGAAATGTTGCCCCCGCTCCTGTATCAAATATAAACGGATGCTCCTTCCCGTGAATAGTGACTGGAACTGTCATCAGATTTCCTTTGAAAGATTTCTTTCCGCCACGCATCCATTCCTCTTGCTTGGATACTTTGGGCTCAATCAATCGGAATGGCACATTTACATCATGTTCCGGACGTAAAATAGTGAGAGGCGCGTATTCACGCAAAATATTATAATGCGCGTACATTGTATGAAGTGATTTCGTTTCTGCCACTCCGGCAGATTCTAATTGTTCTATAATCCGTTGAATTCCGTCTGCTGCTTCTGCATAACGACCTTGTTCACCAATTAACTGTAAACGCAAAAGAGCAAAATTTAGGGCTGATTGTGTACCTATTTCTTCTTGATGTTTTGTCAATAATTCACCTAACATAGTTACAGCCTCTGCTGTGCGGTTAGTGTGCGCAGCCAAAAGTGCATCTGCTATCAATCGGAGATAACCAGTCTGTATGGAATCTTTATATATTGGCAACTCTTCGGAAAGAGTAAACCAGTCTTCATCATTAATCAGCGAAGCAATGCGTATATCTGCCTGCTGTGCTTTCGCATGAAACATGGTTAAGCATAGAAGTGCCGTTAGAAAAATCATTCTTAAATACATAGTCGTGATATTTTATTTTTTCTTAAGCAAATATTATGCCAAAAAAGGATAGAAGTCAGGATGATGCCAACTTCCAAAACAAAACCCCGCCATCTTCCCAAACAGAGCTCCTCCAAATGACCGAACAAAATACAGCCAACTCGGTGATTGAAAATGCGCCAACTTGGTGATTAAATTTGAAAAAATATTGAAAAATATTTGCATATATCAAGATTTTTTTGTAATTTGGCGGATACAAGGAAAAAGGAAGTGATCCAAATGGGTCGCTTCCTTTTTATAAAGAATAGTTATCGGTCTTTGGAGAATTGCATCATCCGCCAATCGCCGTTGGATCGTGTGGCAAGGTGATGGAGGTTATGTGCTTCGGCGGCAGCGAGGAGAGTAGGGCAGTCGGTGTCGTAGAAGCCGGAGATCCATAATTCGCCGCCCGGAGCTAATAACTGCGCATAAAGCGGCATCTGCTCCAAAAGGATGTTGCGATGGATGTTGGCGAGAAGGAGGTGGAAAGTGCCTAACCCTTCTATAGGCTGTGAACTGAGGCTACCAAGCTTGGTAGCCAGTTTAACTCCGTTGAGGGCGGCGTTTTCTTGGGTGTTGAGGACGGATTTGTCGTCAATATCAATGGCAAGGACGTATTCCGCGCCTAACCGCTTGGCAAAAATGCCCAAAACGCCCGTTCCGCATCCGTTGTCCAGGACATTAAGCCCTTTTAACTGTTGGCTTTTCTCCATCAGGGCATTGATCATCATGGAAGTGGTCTCGTGGTGTCCGGCTCCGAAGGCGCAATGGGGTATGATCCTGACGCCCAAAGGCAGTTCCTGCACGGGGTGCTCGGCTTCCCACGCGGCATTCCAGTTCTCGTCGGGGACTTCGCTAATTGTGCATTGCGAATTGTAAATTGTAAATTGTTCCTTGATGGCGGTTTCGTTTTGCTCCCAGAGGAGAGAAGGGATATAATAATCCTCGCCGTCAATGGTGTCCACACCGAGGTCGCATAAAGCTTGGTCAAAGAGGTCTTTTTGCCATTCTTCGGCAAAATCCGTCTTAATATGCAGAACGTGATACTTCATTAGAAATTACGAATTAAAAATTACGAATTACGAATTTGCAGCGCTTCGCCGACGAGGTAATTGCTGCCACCGATGAAGACGGCGTCTTGTTCGGACGCATGCGCGAGGGCATAGGCAATCGCTTCTTTGGGATCGTTTAGGGCAATACCTTCTTTGTTCCAAAGCGCTAACATCTCCTCCGCCGTGCGGGCACGATGGGTGTTCGGGGTGGTGAAGATATAGTGGTATTTGTCACCGGTCGGCAACAGGCGCATGACGGTTTCCGTATCTTTGTCGTTGACCATGCCGAAGACGATCCAGACATGGGGATTAGTCAGTTCGCGGAGTTGCTTTGCCACGTACTGAATGCCGTGTGAGTTATGTCCGGTATCGCAGATAATGAGCGGTTTGTTGCAAAGCGTTTCCCATCTGCCTCGGAGACCTGTCAGGCTGCATACATGCGCAAAGCCGAAGGCGATGGCTGCTTTCGAGATTCCGTGATCCCGTGATCCCGTAATCACATGGTTTCGCAGTACTTGCAGGGCGACGTATGCCGTTTGGAGGTTGTGCTCCTGATAGTTGCCTTTGAGCTCGCATTCCGGTGCTTCGCGCAGGCGGCATCGGCGCAAATAACCGCATTGGTCGGCGAACCAGATACGGCAGTTGGTGGTCTCGAGTCCGTCGCCCAAGATGTGGCATTCCTGCGCTTTGTCGAGGAAGATATTCATCGTCTGGGGATGTGTCTCACCAATCACGCATGGCACGTGCGGTTTGATGATTCCGGCTTTCTCCCGCGCGATTTTAGGCAAGGTGTTGCCGAGTAACTCCGTGTGGTCGAGACCGATATTGGTGATGACGGAGAGGATAGGAGTGAGCACGTTGGTGCTGTCGAGCCGTCCGCCGAGTCCCACTTCCACCACGGCGAAATCCACTTGCTCCCGCACGAAATAATCGAACGCGAGTGCGGTCATGGTCTCGAAGAACGAGGGTTGCGTCTCATCCAAGAACGCACGATGCCGGGTGATGAAGTCCGCCACTTGGTTTTCGGGGATCGGCTTTCCGTTGATGCGGATGCGTTCGGTGAGTGAGACGAGATGCGGGCTGGTGAAGAGTCCCACTTTGTAGCCCTGCGCCTGTAGCACGGCGGCTATGAGATGCGAGGTCGAACCTTTGCCGTTTGTTCCGGCAACGTGGATAGCGCGCAGTTGTTCGTGGGGATTGCCCAAATGCGCCATAAGCCGGAGTGTATTCTCCAAGCCGGGTTTGTACGCATCCTTGCCCACCATATGAAACGGTGGGCGCGAGGAATAGAGATATGTAATCGCTTCGCTATAATTCACAATTCACAATTCACAATTCACAATTTACAATTTACAATTCACAATTATTATTCGCGGGTGACGGGTTTGAAATCAAGGAGTCCTTCCGCGCGTTTGAGATCGAGCCATTTGTAGAACTTCGGAGTGACGCGGATAGCGTGATTGCGGCTGGTGAGCGCCACCTGATGGCGTGTCATGGGGTTGACGACGGACACATGCAGACGCGCTTTGCCGGGATTGGCGTCCACCATGTCGGCTAACTCTTCCACGGCTTCCGGCGTGACGGCATCCAGCATGAGACGTATGTTCAGCCCTTCTGTGCGGTTGTCCTGCACCTCGTTGAGCATGTCCACGCGTTGCACCACAAACTCAAACTCCGCCTCTTCGTCCTTGCCTTCCTTGAACCATTTCATGCCGGCACCTTTCTGCTGAATGACGCCCGTGACGAGGACGTAGAGGTCTTTGAGCATGAGGTGCGCGAATTGGTTATACGCGTTTCCGAAGAGGACGATCTGGTATGATCCGGTGTAGTCCTCGATGGTGTACCTGCCGTACGGGTTTCCTTTCTGGCTGCGGAGCTGTTCAGCTTCGGTGATGACGCCTCCGATGAGAGCGGCTTGGTTCTTATGAGCGGCGATAAACTCCGAGGGCAGAGTGATTTTCTCCTCCTGTTCGGCTTGCGCGGCACGGAGTGTCTTTTCCGCTTCGATACGTGCGTCCGGTCGCCGCCATTTGTCGAACTGCGTGAGGTCAGCTGCGGTGAGGTTGCACAGTTCTCGCACTTCGTATTCGTATTCATCCAACGGGTGCGCCGAGAGGTAAATACCGATCAGCTCTTTCTCTTTGTTGAGCCGTTCGATGGTGTCCCATCTCGGGGCGTTGGGCAGCACGGGGTGCTTCACTTCAATCGCCGTATCGAGCATGTCTCCGAAGAGCGAATTGGCGTTGTTTTCCTTGTCCGCCTGCCATTTGTTGCCGTAATTCATGAGCATGTCGAGTCCCGAATCGCCGTATTCGTCCACGCTGAAGAACTGCTCGCGGTAGATATCTTCGAAGCACTCAAAAGCGCCTGCTTGTGCCAGATTCTCGATGGTCTTGCGGTTGCATGATTGGAGGTTGACGCGCTCCAGGAAATCGAAGATACCGGTGTATTTGCCGTTCTTTTCTCGCTCTTTGATGATCGCTTCCGCAGCACCTTCACCGACACCTTTGATACCGCCTAAACCGAAGCGGATAGCGCCTTTGGAGTTGACGGTAAAGTTCAGTTCGGATTCGTTTACATCCGGCTCCAAAACGCTGAGTCCCAAGGCTTTACATTCGTCCATAAGTTTGGAAACCTCTTTGATGTCGTCCTTATGGACGGTGAGGTTAGCCGCCATGAACTCCGCGGGATAATGGGCTTTGAGGTAGCCGGTTTGGTACGCGACCCAAGAGTAGCACGCCGCGTGCGATTTATTGAACGCGTACGAGGCGAATTTCTCCCAGTCTTTCCAGATCTTATCCAGCGTGTCGGGGTTATGTCCGTTGGCTTTACCGCCGTCCATGAACTTGTCTTTGAGGGACGCCAGCACCGCCATCTGTTTCTTACCCATCGCCTTACGGAGTTTGTCGCTCTCGCCACGGGTGAAGTTCGCCAAAAGGCGGCTGAGAAGCATGACCTGCTCCTGATAGACGGTGACACCATAGGTGTCTTTGAGGTATTTCTCCATGACGGGAATATCGTATGTCACAGGCTCTGTTCCCTGCTTCCGGCGGATGAACTGCGGGATATAATCCATCGGTCCCGGTCGGTAGAGTGCGTTCATGGCGATGAGGTCGCCGATGACGGTTGGTTTGAGTTCGCGCAGGTATTTCTGCATGCCGGCGGACTCGAATTGGAAGACCGCCACCGTTCTGCCGTCCTGGAAGAGTTTGTAGGTCAGTTCATCGTCAATGGGTATATGGTCGATGTCCACGTCTTCCCCGCGGGCTTTTTTGATGTTCCGCAGGCACTCTTTGATGATGGTGAGGGTAATGAGCCCGAGGAAGTCCATCTTGATCAGGCCGACGGATTCGACCACGTGGCCGTCGTATTCGGTAACGAGGACACGTTTCTTGCTGTTTTTATCCTCGACGGAGCTGAGGGGTGCAAAGTTCGTCAGGTCGTCTGCACCGATGATGACGCCGCAGGCATGTACGCCCACTTGTCGGATTGTGCCTTCCAACCGCGCCGCATATTCGAGCATCGAGCGCGTGTTGGGATCGCCCTGCTCATATTCGCGTTTGAGTTCGTCAATATATTTGTAGCAGTTGCGGAGGTTCACTTTTGGTTTCTTGGCACCTGCCGGCAAGCCTTTGAGTACCGAATCGGGGAAATCGCGGTCCGGGATCATGGCTTTGAGTTCGTTGACGCGTGACAAAGGCACTTGCTGCACCCGTCCCACATCCGCCAGCGCGGACTTGGTAGCCATCTTGCCATAGGTGACGATATGCGCCACATGCGTCTCTCCGTATTTGCGGCTCACGTAGTCCAGCACCAAACCTCGTCCGCAATCCTCGAAGTCGGTATCTATATCCGGCAGCGATATACGGTCGGGATTCAGGAAACGCTCGAACAGGAGATCGTATTTGAGCGGGTCGAGGTCGGTGATTTTCAGGCAGTACGCCACGACGGATCCGGCAGCGGAACCACGTCCGGGACCTACCGAGACATCCAATTCCTCGCGCGCAGCGCGTATAAAATCCATAACAATCAGGAAATAGCCCGGGAAACCCATGGAGATGATGGTGTTGAGTTCGAACTCGATCCGCTCTTTGAGCACCTCGTCGTTGTCGAGTCTGTCTTGTCCGTATCGTTCCAAAGCGCCCTGCATCGTCAAATGGCGCAAGTACGCGCTTTCGAACGCCAGACGGTCGGGAAAATCCTCCTCTTTGCCGAATGAAGCGGGGATGTCGAACTTAGGCATGATCGGTCCGTGGTCGATGTCGTATATCTCCACTTTATCGACAATCTCCTGCGTGTTCTCCAATGCTTCGGGCAGATCGGGGAAGATAGCTGCCATCTCTTCGGGCGTTTTGAGCCACTCCTGCTTGGTGTAGTGCATGCGGTTGACATCGTTGACGAAATGGTTCGTGCTGAGGCATATCAGCCGGTCATGCGCCTCTGCGTCCTCTTCGTTCACAAAGTGCGAGTCGTTGGTGCAGATGATCTTCACACCGTACTTGCGCGCCAAGGCGATGAGCACGGGGTTGACTTGTTTCTGACGCTCATAGACATCCTGGTCACCGCCGGCTTTCTGGGTCTCATGGCGCTGCAACTCAATGTAATAATCCTCGCCAAAGAGGTTTTTGAACCATTGAACAGCCTCTTCCGCTTCTCGGAACACTCCTTGCTCGATCGCTTCGTCCACACTGAGTGATGTGGGTTGCGAACCGATGGCAGCCAGAATCTTCTGCGGCAACTCGCCGCCTAAGCATGCCGAACAGCAGATGACTCCTTCGTGCCATTGTTGCAGCAGCTCTTTGTCAATACGCGGCGTGTGGTAGAAAGCGTCGGACATATAGCCGTGCGACACGATGCGGCAGAGGTTATGATAACCTTCCATGTTCTTTGCCAGCAAGATAAGATGCCATCCCGAGCGGTCGATGACGTAGGTTTTCCCTTCGCCGTTCACGGCTTTATCGTCCTTCATCATGTGCCTTCCTCGTCGCGCACAATAGGTCTCGCAACCTACGATGGGTTTGAACGGCACAAACGGTTCGCCTTTTGCCTCGGCGTCGGCTTTGCGCGCTTTGTTCACCCCTTTGCAGTAGTCCAGCAGGTCTTTGATACCGTACATGTTGCCATGGTCAGTCAGCGCCACGGAGTTCATGCCGGTTGAGAGACATTTATCCACTATATCTTCCACTTTGGACAACCCGTCCAACAGGGAGTAGTGCGAGTGTACATGTAAATGTGTAAAATTCATAAAATCCAAATTAGGGCGCAAAGGTACAAAAAAAAAATGAAATGTGCAAGTAAGCGCATATTTTTTTGAAAAAAACATTTTTTATTTGCATATATGTGAAATTTTTAGTATCTTTGCACCCAAATTGTGTTTTTTTATGAGCAAAGCAGTAAAACCATATTTGGATAATGAGGGGAAAGCCCTGCCTTATCCATGGCTAATCAACCTGATGTTGATGATTGTCGGCGGCATGCAGACACTTCGTTTGCGTTTTTGGAGCCGCAAGCCCCGCCATACGGCGGAGAAGACCTTGCGCGATATACTGACCATCTCTCGCGACACGGTGTATGGCAAGGAGCATCATTTCGACCGTATTCTATCCGCGACGAGCGCGGAGGATTTGTTCCGCTTATATCGCATGTACGTGCCCGTGAACAATTCGTTTGAGACCTTGCGTCCGTACGTAGAGCGTCATAAGCACGGCGAGGAGAATGTGCTGTTCCCCGGCAAGCCGGACATGTACGCCACTACATCGGGTACGACGTCCGAACCCAAATGGATTCCCATGACGCATAAGTACCTGAAGGATGTGTATGGCAAGATGAGTCATATCTGGACGTGGAACTTCGTGAAGCATCGGAGCCGTATCTTCGGCGGACATATCTTCACGACTGTGGGCAAGGAGTGCGAAGGATATGCGCCGGACGGTACGCTTTTCGGCGCAGTGAGCGGTGTGCTGGTACGCGATATACCGCCGATCATCAAGAAGCATTATACTGCTCCGGCGTCGGTGATGTCGATTCCCGATTACGGCGCGCGTAACTACGTGCTGATGCGTTTGGCGTTGCAGCACAGAGACGTGACCCTCTGGGCGACGGCTAATCCTTCTACGATTCTGGAGTTGCTGCGTGCGCTTAACGAGAACACCGAGGAGATGATAACCGACATTGAGAAAGGTACGATCTGCGAAGATTTCGATATTCCGTACGATATCCGTTCGGAGTTGGATGCGTATATATCCCCTAAGCCCGAGCGTGCAGCGGAGCTCCGCAAGATTCTTGCCGAGACAGGGCATTTGTACCCCAAAGATTTCTGGCCTTGGTTGCAATACCTCAGCACGTGGAAATGCGGCAATACCAAGATCTACATGGATAAGTACATGGACCAGTTCAATTGGGACAAGACGTTCTATCAGGAGCTGGGTTATATCGCTACCGAGTGCCGTTTCGGATTCTCGCTGGATGATACGAACGAGTCGGTTCTGTTCCCGCAGTTCCATTACTACGAGTTCGTGGAGGAGAGCGAGTTGGACAGCCCGATTAAGCACTTCCGTCAGATTGACGAACTGGAACTCGGCAAACGGTATTGCGCCTATGTGACGACTTATTCGGGTCTGTTCCGGTATAACATGAACGACTTGGTGGAAGTGGGTGGATTCTACAAGAATACGCCGACGGTACATATGGTGTCGAAAGTGAACGGTATTGTCTCCATGACCGGCGAGAAGTTGTACGAACCGCAGTTTATGAATGCGGTACACCAAGCCGAGGAAGAGACCGGCATCAAGACCAAGTTCTTTGTGGGCTTTGCGGATGTAGAGGGCTCGAAATACCATTTCTACTATGAGTTCGAGGACGAGAGAATGACGCAGGAGCAAGCTGAGGCGTTCACGAAAGTGGTGGATGAAAAGCTGCAACATATCAACCTCGAGTACGAGTCCAAGCGTCAGTCCTTCCGTCTGCACGACCCGGAGACGCATATCCTGCTCTCGAACGCGTATGCACGATTCAAGGCTGCATGCCTCAAGGACGGATTCCGCGACGGACAGTTCAAGTTCAACTTGCTGATGCAGGACGAGAAAAGACGTAGCAAGTTCAATATGATCCAACGCTGGGAGAGCCGCTTTGAGCGCTTTAGCGAGTCGGTTATAGAGGGAGCGAACACGATAGACGAGCGTCGCAAAGCACGTGCAGCGCGCCGTACGGAACGCAAACAGAAGCGCGCAGAGAGACGTGCTGCCCGCAACGCCAAATAAACACACCAATGAAGGACGAACAAATGAAGATACCCGCTGACTGCAAGACCGTCATTTTTGACGTGGACGGTACATTGTATGACAAAACAGGCATAGCGCAGAAGATGGTACGGCGCCTGTGGTGGTGTCTGCCGTTGTTAATGGCGGAGCGTTTGGCACGTAAGAATATGCACTACGTGCAGTACGCTTCCGAGGATGAGTTTTTTGAAGCTTTCTTCTATCAGATGGCGCGCGGCCATTGGTGGGGACCGAAGATTGCGGAGGAATGGTATCGATTCGTGTATATGCCCGCAATGGTGCGTATCATTCGCAAGTCATATCATCCGCGCGAGGATGTGATGGCGATCATTGCCGAATGCCGTCAACGCGGTCTGCGGATGGTGATCTATTCCGATTACGGCGCCGTGATTGAGAAATTGGAGGCATTGGGAATAGACTCGTCGCAATTTGACATGATCATCTCCGCGCCGGAATTGGGAGCACTCAAGCCCTCCGAATCCTGCGCCAGAAGGTTGCTGGAGATGCTCGAAGCCGATCCCAAAACCACGCTCTTTGTGGGCGACCGGGAAGATAAAGACGGTGCTTCCGCTAATGCTGTGGGAGCGCAGTACTTGAAAGTTTAGAGTTTATAGTTAAGAGACAATGAATAAACGTTATGAGAATTTGAAGGTCACGGAAGGGACGTATGTGCCGCCGGTGACAACCGATTTTCCGGAAGACGATCCGTATGTGGGCTTGTATCAACCTGTGTATGACCGTGATTTTCCGGCAGTAGATGCCAATTATCCGTATTACGACGAGAGTTTCAAGAACCGCTATCGTCAGTTCTGGGCGTATATCTTCATCCTGCGCGTGTTGGGAGTGATACTGCGTATCAAATACGGTTTGCGGTGGAAAATGGAAGGGGATAAACACTGGTCGCGTAATTCGCTTATTATGCGCTGGCGGTTGCATAAGTACGACCTCAGTCGGGGAGCTATTACGGTTTCAAACCACTGTTACCGCCATGATGCCGCTTCGGTGCTCAATGCCGTGCATGCCTCTTATCATACCCGCATCCCGATGTTTGCGCCTAACTTCCGTACAAAGGACCAGTATTTTCTGCTCCGTGTGGGCGGCATACCTATTCCCGAGGCGGATGGTGGTCTGAGTGCCATGAAAGCGTTCAATGCCGCTTTCGATGCGTATGACAAGAAAGGTTATTGGTTCCATATCTTCCCGGAAGCCAAACGCTGGGATTGGTATAAACCCTTGCGTCCTTTCCAGAAAGGTGCATTCACCATGGCGTATAAATACAACAAGCCGATCCTGCCGTGTGCGATCACTTATCGTCCGCGGACGGGTATCTGGCGTTTGTTCGGTCCCAAAGACGAGCCGTTGACCCAAGTGACCATCGGCGCTCCGATCTATCCCGACACCACCAAACCGCGTGCCGTGGAGACTGAACGTCTGTTAAAAGAAACTCATCAAACGATATGTCGCTTAGCGGGAATAGAACAAAATACGTGGCCGTCGTCGCTCTGATCGTATCGATGATCATCTGGTCAGCCAGCGGTATTGCTATCAAACAGGCATTGGCCGTCTTTCAACCTTTGACCCTGATCATCATGCGCTTCGTACCCTCGGTCTTTATCATGTTCGTAATAGGCATGATTTTTCGGAAGAGCGAACTGTTTGGGTTGCAGAAGTTGGCGCTGAAAGATCTGCCTATTATCTTGGTAGCCGGTTTCTGTCAGCCGTTCCTGTATTATCTGTTGGAGATTTTTACTTACGAGGCATTGGATAGTCCCACTATCGCTGAGGCACTTCTTTCGACCGGCCCGCTTGTGGCACCCGTCTTTGCTGCGCTGATGCTTCATGAACGAATCACACGCAATAATATCATCGGCATTCTGATCTCCACCGCCGGCGTGTTAGCTATGGTGTTAGCCGGAAAAGGCAATTACTCCATCGGCAATTATTGGGGTGTGCTGTTGGCTTTTATCGCTGTGTCCGCCGCCGTGATGGACACGATCATGATCCGTAAGATGCCGGCGCATTATACGCCGCTGTCGATTATCTTTTACGGTCAGTTGATCAGCCTTTGTTTCTTTGTCCCTCTATGGCTTTGGCGCGAAGGAACAGTCGGCTTGACCGGCGTCGATTGGTCGGCTTTCGGTGACATGACTGATCCGGTGACGCAGGCATTCCTCTACATCCGGTATCTGATCGTCTTCGCCAGCGTGCTGGCGTTTATCCTCTTCTGCTATGCCTTGCGGATTGTTGGAGTGACCGAGGCGAATGCCTTCAACAACATACGGCCGGTCTTTACGGCTATGTGGATGATCCTGTTCTTCGGAGAGCAGTTGCCTTTCGTCAAATGGGCAGGGATCATACTTATCATCTTAGGCCTCTTTATTTGTCAAAAACAAGAGAAAAAACTTAAAACACAATAAAATCATGGAAAGTATTTACTCAACTGAGTTCTTTTACGACTTGTTATACATCCTCTTTTTGGTGGGGTGTGTCGTATTCGTAGCCCTTTATTTTGTGGATGCCGGTTACGGCAAGATGCGTTCGGACAAATGGGGTCCCGCGATGAATAACAAAGCCGGATGGTTATTGATGGAGGCGCCGGTGTTCCTGGTGATGCTCTACCTCTATTTCAAATCCTTCCATTTCAACGGCGGAGTGACGAAGAATGTGCCGTATTTGCTGTTCTTCCTGATTTTCGAGTTCCATTATTTCCAGCGCTCGTTCATCTTTCCTTTCCTGATCAAAGGACATAGCAAAATGCCTTTCGTGATCATGATTCTCTCCTTTGTGTGGAATGTGATCAACGGGTATATTCAGGGCTATTTCCTCTTTTATATCGCGCCTACGGATCCGTACTACGCGCATGCCTATACGTCCGCGTGGCTGACCGACCCGCGTTTCATCATCGGCGTGCTGACGTTCTTTACCGGCTGGGCAATTAACATGCATTCGGACTATGTGATCCGCCATCTCCGCAAACCCGGAGATACCAAGCATTACTTGCCTAAGAAAGGTTTGTATAAATACGTGACGAGTGCCAATTATTTCGGCGAGATCACAGAATGGTTAGGTTTTGCGATCATGACATGGTCATACGCCGGTTTGATCTTCTTCTGGTTCAGTTGCTGCAACCTCATCCCGCGTAGCAATGCCATATACAATAAATACAAAGAAGAGTTCGCCGATGAATTTGACACCAAGAAACTGAAACGCATCATACCGTTTATATATTAAAATTACCAATGACCAATAATAAACTATTTACTTCCTTTCAATTGGGACCTATTACGCTGCGAAACCGGTTTATCCGAAGTGCAGCGTTTGAGAACATGGCACGAGCCAATAAACCGACTCAGGAGTTGATAGACTATCATGTGTCCGTAGCCCGGGGCGGAGTAGGAATGACCACGGTGGCTTACTGCGCCGTGGACTTGAGCGGCGTCTCTTTTGACGGACAGCTATATGTCAACCCGGAGATTATCCCGGATATGCGCAAAATGACCGACGCTATTCATGCCGAAGGAGCCAAAGCCTCTATTCAGTTAGGACATTGCGGCAACATGACTCATTATTACACCTGTCATTGTATGCCCGTCAGCGCGTCGAACGGCTTTAACCTCTATTCACCGACGATTCATCGTCGGCTCAAAGTGTCGGAGATTAAAGCGCTTGTGCAGAAGTTCGGCGAGGCGGTGGACTTCGCCCGCGAGTGTGGATTCGATTGCGTGGAGATCCACGCCGGTCATGCGTATCTCATCTCGCAGTTTTTGGCGCGCCGTACGAATCATCGCCATGACCAATACGGCGGCTCATTGGAAAACCGAATGCGGTTTATGAACGAGGTCCTGGATGCCGTTATGGAGCATGCCAAGGACGATATGGCGGTGGTGGTGAAGACGAATATGTGGGATGATTGCTGGCGTGGCGTGAGCATCGAAGAAGGTATTACCATCGCCAAGGAGATCATCAAACACAAAGTACACGGCATTGTTCTCTCAGGAGGAACGGTGAGCCGTTCGCCTATGACAATCCTCTCCGGCGCGATGCCCTATAAGACTTTAGCGTATTACATGCCGATGAAATCCTTCTGGTGGCTCAAAGGCGCACTCAACTTCCCCGGCGTTGCACCTGTAATGATGCCGACATCGCCCTTCAAGGAGCTCTATTTCATGGAGAAGGCAAAGATCTTCCAAAAAGCTCTCGGAGACCAAACAACCCTGATCTATGTCGGCGGAGTGCAATCCGGCGATAACTGCTATCAGATCATGGACGAAGGCTTCGAACTCTTCCAATTGGCGCATGTGCTGATCAAGGATCCGGAGTTCGTGCATCATGTGGAGCAAGACCCGCATTACCACGCCGGTTGCGGACGGTCGAACTACTGCGTTGCCCGTATGTACACCAAGGATATGAAATGTCATTACTGCGTTGAGCGGGACGGCGAAACCATCCCCTCCCGCCTCCAAAAAGAAATACACCATTTGGAGTTAAAATAATTATCAATTGTCAATTGTCAATTATCAATTAAAAAGTGTTAGCATTAGTAACAGGATCATCAAGCGGAATAGGCCTTCAGTATGCCACCGCTTTGGCACGCGACTATCATTGCGACCTGCTGTTGGTCTCTAATCAGGAGCAGGAGTTGGCGCAAGTAGCTTCCGATTTGGCTGCTACGTATGGCGTGAAAACGGTAGCGCATTATGCGGATCTCAGTCTGACCGACGCGGCAGAGAATTTGTACGCGTGGACGAAAGAGAACGGCTATATAGTGGATATACTCATCAATAACGCCGGTGTGTTCTTCTTTAACCCTTATACCGATACATCCGTCAAACGGATTGAACTCATGTTGCAGTTACATGTCATGATGGTTGCCAAACTGACGCGCTTGTTCGCGGAGGAAATGTGCCGCCGGGAATTGACGGACGAGGAGTCGCACACGCGCATATGCGGGCACAAGCGCATGCGCGGGTATATTTTAAATATGAGTAGCATGTCTGCGTGGATGGCGATGCCCGGCATTCAGACATATAATGCCTCCAAGGCGTTTATTTATAATCTCTCCAAGTCGCTATGGTATGAGTTCCGCCCGAAGAATGTGGGCATTACGGTCATGGCACCCGGAGCGGTGGACACTGCGCTTTTCGGTCTGGCGCCTAACTTGCGCAAATTAGCGGTGCATCTCACTGTATCTATTCCCCCGGAGAAACTGGTGAAAAGAGCCCTGCGGAACCTCTTTCGGAACAAGAAAGCGGACACCCCGGGTGTGCTCAACTGGCTCGCTACGCCCCTCCTCAAACATACACCTGATTGGATTCTTTTTGTAGCCTATAAGAAACTATATAACTATCAAAAATAACACATTATGACAAAGAAATTTTTACCTTTCGCAGTTGTGCTGATTTTGACTGCTTGTGGCTCGGAATCGCCCCGACCGGTTCCCACGTCGTATGCCACATTAACCATCACTAAAAGTGACATTACCCTGCCGCTGAAGTATAGCGCATCCCTTAAAGGAACGGCAGATGTAACCATCAAACCCCAGGTGAGCGGACAGCTCATGGAGGTGTGTATCACCGAAGGTCAGCAGGTAAAGACAGGCGATGTTCTTTTCCGTATTGACAGCCGCGATGCACAGTTGGAGTTAGAGTCCGCTGAGGCGAACTTGCTGGCGGCTCAGGCGCAGGAGAGTAGCGCCAAACTCGAATATGAGAGCAACAAGAACCTCTACGAAAAGGGCATCGTCAGCAAATATATGCTTGATAATGCGCTCAATACATACAAACAGAGGAAAGCATCCGTGGCACAAGCGAAAGCGGTTGCGGATCGTGCTCGGGTGAACTTGGGCTATTGTACCATCACTTCGCCTGTAACGGGTCTCATCGGTTCGGTCCCGGTCTTTGCGGGCGATCAGGTCAACACGTCCACCTATCTGACGATGGTCAGCGGAAATGCCATGATGTATGCCGAGTTCTCAGTGAACGAGTCTATCCTGGAGGAACGCGCCACCTCGAATGAGAACACTTCAATCGAAGCATTTCCGGATGTGTCGTTCCTGTTCAAGAGCGGTTCGGAATATCCTCATAAAGGTCGGATCACCAGTATGACCGGTATGGTGGACAGAGCGACCGGTGCGCTGACATGCAAGGCTACTTTCCCGAACCCTGAAGGCACACTCTATTCCGGCATTCAGGGAACGGTTGTTATTCCTATCGCAATCAGCAATGTGATGGTCGTGCCGCAAAACGCCATCGTGCGCCTTCAGGACAAGAGTCTGGTATATAAAGTGGGTCCGGATAGTTGTGCCTATAGTGCGATCGTGACCACCGTCGGTTTCAGTAACGACCGCAATCTCGTCATCACCTCCGGTCTCGAAGTGGGCGATGTCATCGTCACCGAAGGTGCCAATAACGTCATGGAAGGACAAAGGGTTCTCTTCTAATTACGAATTAAAAATTTAAAATTACGAATTATGAAGGGAAACATTTTCATATCAAAAAACGTGATGGCGATTTCTATTGCTATTGTCATCATGTTGGTCGGATATATCAGCCTCAACACCTTGCCTGTTGAGCAATATCCGGATATCGCGCCTCCGACGGTGGAAGTGACAACCTCCTATTCGGGAGCAGACGCGAACACTTGTATGAAATCCGTGATCCAGCCTCTCGAGGAGCAGATCAACGGTGTGCAGGACATGACCTATATGACCTCTACCGCCACTTCCACCGGAGACGTGACAATCATGGTCTATTTCAAACAGGGCACCGATCCCGATATTGCGACTGTGAACGTCCAGAACCGTGTCTCGCAGGCTGAGGCATTATTGCCGGCCGACGTGCTCCAGATCGGTGTCACCGTGACCAAACGGCAGAACAGTATCCTGCAAGTAGCCGGACTCAAATCCACGGACGGCAAGTATGACGCAGGTTTTATCTCGAACTATATTGATATCAATATCAAACCCCGTCTGCTGCGTATTACGGGTGTGGGTAACGTGTCGAACTTGGGTAACACCTACGCGCTGCGTGTCTGGTTAAAGCCCGACGTGATGGCGCAGTATGGCTTGGTGCCCGGAGACGTAGCGTCCGCTATTTCCGAGCAGAGCTTCGTGGCGGCTACAGGTACGCTCGGACAGCAATCCGAGAATGCCTATCAATACCCCATGGAGTACAAAGGTACGCTGAAATCGATCGAGGAGTTTGAGAGTATTGTGCTTCGCACTCATGATAACAGCAATGTGTTGTATCTCCGTGACGTAGCTACAATCGAGATTGGCGCCAAGAGTTATACCATGACTTCGGTCATGGACGGTGTGCCGGGCGTGTTCTATATCGTCAACCAATCGCCCGGAGCGAACGCCACGCTGGTGAACCAGAAGATCGACGAACTCTATAAGCAATTAGCGCCGACTCTGCCTGCCGGATTGGAGTTCGTGACCCTTGAAACCAGCAATGACTTCCTTTTTGCTGCGATTCACAATGTGGTGGAGACGCTTGTTATAGCAATCCTCCTGGTGATCCTCGTGGTCTATTTCTTCCTGCAAAACTGGAAAGCAACCCTTATCCCGTCTATCTCCATCATTGTGTCGTTGCTCGGTACTTTCACTATCGTGCAGTTGGCGGGTTTCTCACTCAATATCCTAACGCTTTTTGCCCTCGTGCTGGCTATCGGAACCGTCGTCGATGATGCGATTGTCGTCGTCGAAGCCGTGATGGCGAAATTGGAGACAGGAAAGATGCAGGGCTCGCCGAAGGATCAGGCTGTTCAGGCTACCCGTGAGGCGATGAGCGAAGTGTCGGTTGCGGTTATATCCTGTACGCTCGTCTTCATGGCGGTGTTCATTCCGGTCACTTTCATGAGCGGCACTTCGGGTACGTTCTTCACTCAGTTCGGTATTACTATCGCCGGCTCGGTGGGTCTGTCCTGCGTCTGCGCGCTGGTTCTTTGTCCCGCGCTATGTGCTCTGCTCATGCGCCCCAACGACGAACAAAGCGTGCAAGGCAAAAAATGGAAGGGTCTCGACTACTACACCAAACTTGCCTATGAAGCCAGCTATAACGCTATCCTCGGTAAGTATAAGAGCGCCGTTCAGGGCTATCTGAAACGTCCGTGGGTATCGTTCGTCCTCTTAGGCGGAGCAGCTGTGCTGTTCGTGCTCTTTATGAAGATCATGCCTTCGGGGCTCGTCCCGCAGGAGGACCAGGGTGTAATCATGTGCGAGGTGCGTATGCCCGAAGGATCGACGCTCCATGAGAGTTCGGAGATTATGAAACAGGTAGAGGAGAAAGTGAAGGCTATTCCGGAACTGGAGAGTTACGGTATCTGTAGCGGTTATGGTCTGATTTCCTCCCAAGGTTCGAGTTACGCAACGCTGATCATCCGTCTAAAAAACTGGGATGACCGTCCGGGAATGGACCACTACATTGATGCGATCATTGAGCGTTTCTATTATGACTGTTTGAGCATCAAGAATGCGCAGGTATTGCCGTTCCAAATGCCGCAGATACCGGGCTATGGTAACTCCAACAGCATTGATCTGCAAGTACAGGATATGAGTGATGGAAACATGACCGAGTTCTGCGCCAATACCGATAAGTTCCTCGCCAAACTGGAGGAGCGTCCGGAGATATCCAGCGCTATGTCCACTTATTCGGAGCGTTTCCCGAAATTCAAAGTGCATGTCGATCCCGTGCAATGCGAGCGTGCCGGCACAACGGCAAAAGCCGTCCTCAACACGCTCGGTACGTACTGCGGCGGTTCGTATGTGGGTAACTTCAACCAGTTCAGCAAGGTCTATCAGATCTGGCTGTCCGCTTCGCCGGAATACCGCCTGGATCCTTCCTCGCTCAATAACATGTTTATCAAGGTAAGCAATAACAAGATGGCGCCGCTTTCGCAGTTTGTACGGCTCGAAGAGATCGTGGGTTCGTCTTCGCTCAAACGCTTTAACCTCTTCCAAACCATCTCCTGCTCCGTTACGCCGGCGAACGGTTATTCCGAGGGTGAGGCGCAGGCTGCGATTGCAGAGGTCTTCAAAGAAACGATGCCTTCGTACTACGCGTATGAATACGGCTCTATGTCGCGTGAGGTGGCGGAGAATGCGAAGAGTAACACAACTCTGCTCATTTACCTCATCTGCATCGTCCTCATTTATCTGATTCTGGGCTCGCTCTATAACTCATGGCTCACGCCTTTCGCCGTACTGCTGTCTGTGCCGTTCGGTCTGATGGGATCGTTCCTCTTCTCCTGGATTGGCAACAAGATAGGTCTGCCCGGCATGGAGAACAATATCTATCTCCAGACAGGTGTGATCATGCTGATCGGTTTGCTTGCCAAGACGGCGATCCTTATTACCGAGTTCGCAGCGGAGCGTCGCAAACAAGGTCTCTCTATCGTAGAGGCGGCGCTCGAGGCTTGTAAAGACCGTCTGCGTCCGATCCTCATGACCGTCATCACCATGATTGTTGGTATGATCCCGCTGGTTATCTCCGGTGGAGCAGGCGCAAACGGTAACCGTGCCCTCGCCCTCGGTGTGGTCGGCGGTATGTCGATCGGTACACTCGCGCTTGTCTTTGTCGTGCCGGCGTTCTTCATCGTCTTCCAAACGCTGGAGGAAAAAGTGAACGGCGCGCCGAAACCGGTGACGGAAGAAACAAATAAGTAAATGTGTAAATGAATAAATGTGAAAATATGAAACGATCTACAATATATATTGTACTTTGTACTTTGTCCCTTTGTACATTGCTTTCTTCTTGCGGTGTGTATCGGAAATATAAATCGCAGACGGACGTGCCGGAGAACCTCTATGGGCAGAACGATTCTGTTCCTGCTGATTCAACCACCATCGCGGATATCTCTTGGCGCGAGTTCTTCAAAGACCCGATGCTGCGGGATCTCATCGACTCCGCCTTGGTGCGTAACACCGATCTCGAGTCTGCACGTCTCGCGGTGGAGCAGGCGCAGGCGTCCCTTACTGCCGCTAAACTGGCATACATACCTTCGCTCAGCCTGAACCCGCAGGCGTCGATTTCCACCACCATGGGCACCGACGGTACGTTCAGCAGCGCGGCTTATACCTATCATATCCCCCTCCAACTGGATTGGAATATCGGTATTGCCGGCTCCGTGACGGTTAAGAAACGCAAGGCGCAAGCTGTTCTCGAACAAGCCAAATATGCCTGGGAAGCTACGCGTGCGAACTTGATCTCTGCGGTCTCGCAGTATTATTTCAAACTCCTGATGTTAGACCGCGAACTGGAGATCCTGACGATGACCGACAGCCTTTGGAATGTCTCGCTGGAAACCGAAAAAGCCCTCTGGGAAAACGGCAAGGCCTATTCAACGGCGGTTAATCAGATGGAATCGTCTAACATCAACGTCAAGGCGCAGATTGTTGATACCAAACGCAGTATTTTGGCGACAGAGAATGCCCTTTGCAAGCTGCTCCGTATCACGCCGCAACACATAGCCCGTATGTCTTGGGGGGATTTCGAACTGCCGGATCGTTTTGAAACCGGCGTACCGGCGCTCCTTTTGGAGAAACGACCTGACATACGCGTAGCAGACCAGCAGTTGGCGGAGGCGTTCTATAACACCGCATCCGCTAAGGCGGCTTTCTATCCCTCTTTTTCGCTGCAAGGTATTCTGGGGTGGACCAATAACGGCGGGCTCATCCTCGATCCGGGGGCGATGCTGCTTAAAGCGGCGGCTTCACTCATGCAACCTATCTTTGCGCAAGGTAAGCTACGCGCGAACCTCAAAATTGCCAAAGCGAAACAGCAGGACCAATTGAACCGCTACGTTCAAACGGTCATCAATGCCGGAAACCAGGTGAATGAAGCACTTGCGGATTGTCAGGTGGCAAAAGAGAAGGATGTGCTCTATAAGCGTCAGGTGGAGGTGCTCCATCTGGCTTATACAGGAACGCACGAACTGATGAATGCCGGTAAAGCCAGTTATCTGGAGGTCTTGACCGCGCAGGAGTCGCTCCTCGACGCGCAACTCAACGAGGCGGAGAACCTTTATAACGGCTCTCTCTCCATCATCGCCCTGTATATTGCCTTAGGCGGCTCATCCAAATAGTTCCGCCTCCACATGGCAACTATTCCAAACAGAGTTTCATCAACGGAACTCTGTTTGGTATTTTTTATAGTGCCGTTTTTTCGTTTCTGCCCTAAAAAAGAGAGATTTATTTGCATATATCAGAAAAAAGTTGTACCTTTGCAGCCAAATTTGCAAAGACATGCAAAATGACACAGACATATTTTCATTGGAATGCACTTTGTCGGCATTTTTTGATTGCATCACCAAGAGCGATCTAACGGGGTCTGCATATCCATATTTAGATGCGATGATTTCTATTTTTCGCGGGAAAACATCACATGGAGTGCTTCCCTTCGATTTGGATGATGATTCCACGGCACATGTTATTGCGCAGTTGAAAGAACATCTCCAACCTTATGTGCCCGAGCGATTAAAGACGCTTAATATGCCGCTGACTTATTTGCTGGACGAATTGATCTGCAATATTCAGCAACATGCACAGGCAGACAAGGGATATGCGTACCTTATGTATAACAAAGCCGCCAAGACGATAGAAATACTTATTGCTGATTTCGGAATTACTATTTACGGTAGTTATGTGGCGGCACAAAAACACCTTGACAAATTAGGAGATAGCGATGCTGATGCACTTAATTTGGCACAAAACGGCTATTCCGTCAAAAATCTGCCGGACACAGAGAATAGAGGTTATGGTATTTCTTCAAATATGAAAATGGTGGTGGATGGACTAAAAGGCGAGTTTGCTGTATTATCTGGAAGTGCTTTGTTGCTGCAAATGGCAAACAACCGCAAGATTCTTGCCTTGCCACCAGAAATTGATTTCAAGGGTACAATGATCATGGTACGTATTCCGGCTGAAGTGCCTGATGGTTTTAACCTATATGATTACATGAGTTGAGTATGAAACAGATTATTAACATACAAGAGCAATATGGCGCAGAGTTACACACGCGCCAGATGATGGAGCGGTTAGCTGCTTCGTTAGTGCCAACCAACGAGTATTTGTTAGACATGGCAGGTGTGGCGCAAATATCCCGTTCTGCTGCAGACGAACTTTACAACCTCATTCACAGCGATATACATGTGGATATAATCAATTTGGAACCGTTTGTAGAGAAAATGCTTTCTGCTGTCACAAAAGGTCGTTTCCTTCCTCGTCAACACACAGCAGGTGACATGCCGATTATCCATTGTGCCACCATCGGCAGCGTCCAACGCCAATTGATGGCAAAATAAATAACTCATCTTCTTTAGAGACGGTTCTTCCGTGCACTCCGAGAAAAAAAATCCTTAGAATCTGCATCCAAAAGTGCAGATTTTTGTGTTGATGTCGGAAAAAAGCGAGATTTATTTGCATATATCAGAAAAAAGTTGTAACTTTGCAGCCGAAAAGTTGCAAAGATATACAAAATATGGTATATAACAAGTATGACAAATTGGAATGGACGCTGATTTTCGTAAGCGAGTTCGGTAAGCGTTTCGGGCTGTCACTCAAGCAGGCATTTAACTACTTGAGCCGCTACCAAGGTATCGCGTTTGTGGACAGCCACTATGACTACGTGCATACGCAATCCTTTTCATCTATGGTCAACGATATGGCGGAGTATTGCCATAAAAACGGAGGAGCACTTGTATGATTCAATATCACGGCACTAACAAAGCGTTCGACCTTTATTACCAAAGTCCCCGATATGTCTTCTCCTTCCTTCAAACGGAGTTGCAGACAGGCAAAGTTGGATAAATACCGTCCTCTCTCCAAGACGCTAAACAGGAGAAAATAACATATAAAATAACAACAACCGCCTATGGCATAAAACAACAGACAAACAACATACATAAATAATAGCGTAATAAGCCAAACTTGATACTTTGAAACCCTAGACAAGTTTACAAAGATCATTTATTCTTCAAGTACGGTTTATGCACGCTCACGTATCAGCGTGAGTTTTCCGTGCATTTATTTGAAGAATAAAGGTAAGTCTAGGACCTCAAAGTATCAAATGAAGCGAACGTAAAGCGCACGCTTTTTCGTGTCCTATTACGTCCTATAGCATCTATTGCGACATATAATAACAAACCAACAATAATTTTTAAAAGTGCGCCCGATACTTATAGGGTATATTAGAATGAAGAAGTTACTTATTCTAATGTGTGGTTTGTGGTTAACAACCCCCATGAATGCACAGTTTTTAAACCGTTTGATTGATTCAGCGAAGAAGAGTGCTGAAGATGCCGTTGAGCAACAAGTGAACAAGAAAGTGGAGGAAGGCATCAACAAAGCCTTCAACCCCGAGTCCCAGCAGCAAGAGCAACAGGAACAAGTAGAACAACAACCGCAAGAACAACCAAAAAGTGGCTGGACATGTCCTGCGTGCGGACACAAAGGTAACACCGGTAATTTTTGTACGGAATGCGGCGCCAAGAAGCCTGAAGCAGGTAATGCAGCCCCAGCGCCTAAAAAATCTTTAGAGAGCGTATACGCGAAGTCCGACTTCGTGCCCGGCGATGAAATCATGTTCGAGGACGATTTGGTCGGCGAACAAATGGGAGAATTTCCGTCCAAATGGGATCTGCTGGAAGGTAATGCTGAGATCGCTTCCGTTAACGGAAAGACGGTCATCAACCTCACCGACATCTCCACGGAAATCATGCCGCTCATGAAAAACCCGAAGAACTATCTCACCGAAGCCTTCACGCTCGAGTTTGACTTCCTCGGCGGTAGTGACGAGAAATCCATTTATTGCGATTATATCATCCACCTCAAGAATATTGAGGGCGAGGACGTTGCTACCATCAATCTCAACGGTACAGCTTCCGGCTGGGCTTATACATCGTGGGTCACCGCAAGCGGTGAACAACGCGAGAACCGTGCGGCTGCGCCGGCTAATGAGGAGGAATGGAACCATGTGGCATTGTCCTTCAACAAGCGTGCACTCAAGGTATACCTCAACGGCAGCCGTATAGTCAATATCCCCAATTGCGCTCGCCCGCAGTACTTCACGCTGCAGCGTTCCTACTGGGCAGACCATCGTAATTTGATGACCAACGTGCGTCTGTGCAAAGGTGCAGTACCTCTGTATAACCGCCTTATAACTGACGGCAAGATTATTACCTATGCCATTACCTTCGATATCGGCAAGGCAAATATCAAACCCGAATCGATGACCGAGATCAACCGCATCGCCCAACTGATGAGAGACAACGGTGACCTTAAGTTTGAAGTGCAAGGTCACACGGACAACACAGGTACCGTGGCTGGTAACCAGAAACTGAGCGAACAACGCGCGCAGGCGATCGTTAATAAATTAGTGGAGATGGGCATCGAAGCCAACCGCCTGTCCGCTAAGGGAATGGGGCAGTCCGCACCGCTCGCCGATAACTCTACCGACGAAGGTCGTGCAAAAAACAGACGTGTAGAATTTGTTAAAAAATAAATTTTAGTATTATGAAAAAGTATTTTTATCTAGCACTCGTGTGCCTCGCAAGCGTGGCAACTTTCACGGCTTGTAACAAAAAAGGGAACAACAATCCAGACAAAGATGGCAGTTGGTACACTTCTGCATCACAGATTGATGTAACCGCATTTGACGACAAAGACAGCAAATGTTGGGCAATTGACATTTGGTGTGATGGAACAACTATCGGTCGTCAGTATGAATGGGGCTCGGAAGCATCAGTAGCTGCAGCTGCTAAATTAATCCTCACAATGGATTACCAAGTTTTTGGTTATCAAACCAAGAAAGTGAAATGGTTTGAAGCAGACGCAAGTGATGAGGATGCTTGTCATGCTCAAGTTTGGGAAGGAGCTGTATGCTGGGAAGAGACAATTAGTCACAATGGTTCGCAATCTGAAACAAACTTCGGCTGGATGCCGGAAGCGAATATGAAAGAGCGTCACGATTACTATGAGAGCAAAGGTCTTACACATACTTACAAACATGCTGATGCCGCAGACCAAGACGCTTGTGAAAAACTCAACCCGGAAGAAGACCCTGAGGATCCGCAAGACCCCGAAGAGCCGAAAGACTATAGTAAATATGACAGCATACACTACAAATGCTGGGAAATCACGCAAGAGGCTTATGGTATGACCGTAGTTACCTATCGTTGGGAAACGGAAAAAGTTATCGTGATGATGTACGATTTGATCAATATCGATTATACCTATCGTCATGTAACAGAGGCTGACAATGAGGATGCTTGTGATCAACTCGAAGACAGTCAAGAACGTCAGGAAGCTTGCTGGAAGATTACAGCAACAGTTATGGGTGTCACTCAAGTTTCCTATTATTGGGGCACAGAAGCAGAAGCAGAAGCACAAGTAGATGCTATCGTCAGTACCGGTATGGGTACAGCTTCCTACGAACTAGCCGCCGCTACTGATCCGGATTCTTGTCACGAATAAAAGCGTAAAACTATGAAGAAAGTATTGTTTACGGCCTTGGCAAGCATAGTGCTTGCCTTGCCAATGATGGCGCAAGAATTCGACCATCAAATAGAAGCCCTCATCACCGGTGGTGGCTATGAACTGGAAGAAAGCATTCCTGCAACGAAGATCAACTCGTTCGCCGACCTTATCAACAAGCGTCCGGCGATGCCTACGGTCAATGACCTCATCACGCCCGAAGCTAAAACAGCTTATGCGCGCAGAGGAGCCTCCGCTTACTATCTCGGTGCTCTCAATTTCCGCGGTACACTACTGGAAAAACAGCAGGAGTTGAATAGCAAAACCCTTGAACTCGGAAAGAAACAGCAGAAGTCTAACCAAAAAGCCATGGCGCAGTATAACGCCAATGTGAACGCCGGACTCATGCCTTCGCAGCAAGAGATGATGCAACTTTATATGTCCGGTGAGATCAACGAGAAAATGTCTGACGAACAGATGATGGATGTTATGGCCGGAAAGTTCGCCGCGAAATGGGGGATCTCCAAACAGGAGTATATCAAGATTATCAACATGGCGCAGTCCAATCCCAAAGGAACGGAAGCCTATCTCAAATCGAATCATCCGAGCCTCTATAACCGTCTTTATGCGGCCAATGCGCAGTTTGGCAATGAGAATGTCAATGCCGGAGACCCGCACGAAAACGAATACGGAGCGTTGGGCGAACAACTCTCAGAACTGGCTAACGAAGCCTTTGAGTTCAAGAACAACAACATGGATATGATGAAGCATGTGCAGTTCCAGGCGCATTCGAATGGTATGTTAAACGATGCAAGTTTTGCTGCGCACAGCGTGGGCCTGCCTACCAATAAATTGGAAGACCTCTTTGCGCAAATCATTGACGGTTGGCATACGTCTGCGGAGTGCAAACGTGCTATCCAGATCGAAGATCCGCTCGCAGAGCGCTTAGAGAATTGGGAGTGCTGCAAGAATGCCAAAGAAGGACAAACCATTTGCTATCCGGGATGGTGGATTGAAGGCCGCAAATCAGAGAACGCACTTATCGATGCCTATAATAGAAAACAGGCAGAGAAATGGCTTGCCGAAGTGAAGGCTTATGACGCACAGTTGTCTGCTATGATGAAGCGTCTCATTGAACTCGATAACCAACTTGAGCAAATTCGTAACGGCGGCGAAATAACCGCAGCTTATGCGATGGCTAAGAGCGAAGTCTATATAGCAGCTACGAACCTGTACGACTTCAACTCCATCCTTGAATTAGCTTTGCAATTCCCGCATGTAGCACGTCAAGAAGAATCACACTGCTGGACATTCTTCATCAAGGGCTAAACCATATTCTCAAGAAGTAAATACAATATAATTAACAATCTTTATTAACCTCAAAATTTACAAAAAAATGAAAAAATTAATCTATTCAGCCGTAATGGCTTTGGTACTCAGTTGTTTCATCGGTTGTATGCCTCGCGTATCGGTAGGTGATGAACCGCAATTGGATGAAACGAACAGCACATTGGATGGCAAGCACTATGACAACACGGAGTACAAGTGCTGGAAATTCACATGGGAGTACACCGAGAAATCAACCGGAGAAGCTGATGTTCACGAGAGTGGCGTGGACTACGAATGGTTGACGGAATTGTTGGCCCAGTATGAAAAAGCTATGTGGTTGTACTCACACAATGTAAGTGCTTCAGGTTACGGCGCAAGAGCTTCGGTTACCGGTACGTGCACGCTGGAGCAAACGCCGGATGACGAAAGTACGTGCTATGATCGCGACGAAGATTAATAGTAACGGTCTGATTATCAACCATTGAGATATCATATTTTTTCAAACGCGGAGCATTTATTGCCCCGCGCTTTTTTTTAGATGTCATAATTTACGGAATCCTCATCCTCCGCGGGGAGAAGGTGTACAATGCGCTGTGCCTCAGGAGGAAACGAAAACGGGTTAAAACGGCGGATGTTACGCGTATGTTGCGCGGATGTTAGATAGTTGGAGGTTCTTAAAAATCGTATATTTAATTACGGTATCTCGTCGGTATCTCGTCGGTGTCACGGTCTCTCGTAATCTATCGTCCCCGTATGTCTCCCGTAGGCGAGTCGTAAGAGGTTATTACGCACTTTTAACGCCACTTTCGCGGGTCTTTAGGCATATTCTAAAGGGTGCGCCGTTTGGCACACCCTTTCATTTAGCATCGCCCGGAAGCCGTTTCGGCTAACGAATCATTTCTTCGGGACTTTCATCCATCAGAGAGGTCGCGGTCATATCGCGGTCATATCGCGGGATCAGCACGTACGAACACGCTTTTTGACAGGCTTCTTATGGCTTTTGGGAACGTGTTATGACGTATTATTTCACCATTAGGAACTTGCCTTTTGCGCCTTTTTTGATGATGAACGTACATTGCCCGGCGAAGGCGTGCATTTGCGGTTGCACGAAGCTCTCCAAACAAGTGGCATCGCCATTTGCGACTGCTACAAAGCCTTCTCCTTTGTAACGGATGAGGTTGTTTGCAAACGGACAGAGGTTGCCGTTTTTATCCACCACTTTGACCGTCATATAGCATAACTCCTCGGGATTTTCATCCTCGTTGGCGCAAGTCACTTCCAAGTGATGCGGTTTGCCGGCAGTGCGGATGGTCTCGCGCGCCGCCTCTTTGCCGCTTTCGTCATAAGCTACCACTTCTATCTTACCTGCTTCAAAAGGCACATCGAACCACATGAGTCTGTAACGCGGCAATAACTCCGGACGCGGCGCAGAACCCCATACCGGGATCTCAAACTCTCCCACTTTAGGCATTGCGCTCACGCGCGCTACTCCTTCGCCTTGAGCGAGGGTCGGGGAGAGGTCTCCTTTCGCCATCCGCTCTGCTTCTTCGGCAGTAGCATGGCGCAGTTTGCCGTAACTCTTGCCGTTGACAAAGAGTTCCGCTACCGGGTAGTTGGTATAACAGAACACAGGCACCAACTCGCCTTTCTTCCAGTTCCAGTGGGGCAATACATGCAGGGTCTTTTCCTCTTTGTTCCACTGGCTGCGATAGAGCCAGAAGCGGTCTTTGGGCAGCGACGCCAAATCGATGATGCCGAAATAGCTGCTGTGACTCGGCCAAGCGTCGGTGTCGTACGGCGAAGGCTCGCCTAAGTAGTCAAAGCCCGTCCAAACGAACTGACCAATTGTCCAGTTATAATCGTCTTGTAACTGAAAATCCTGATCCGGCAGTCCCGACCAAGCGCAGTACTCTACGTCATAGCCGGAGGACTGTTGGTCGGCATAGAGCGCGTCCGGCTGAATGACCGCCGGGAGCTTATATACGCCGCGGCTCGAAACAGTAGAAGAAGTCTCGGATCCCAAGATCATCTTCTGCGGCAGGTTCTCATATGCCTCTATATAACGCCCCGTGCGATAATTGAAGCCCGGAATCTCCACCGCTGCGCCGAATCCGTTATGAATGACGTGCATCGCCTGATCCATTCCGTTGGTGACAGGCCGTGTGGGGTCGAGTTGATGGAAAAGTGCCTGCAAGTCCGTCACAATACCGATACCGTCTTCCAGTACTTGGTTCCAGACCTCGTTGCCGCTGGACCACATCATCACACAGGCGTTATTGCGGTATTGTTTCACCATGTTGGTGACGTCCCATTTCCACCAATCGTTGAACTCCTTGTTGTAGTCATTGTCCGTTTTGCCGTGGTTCCAAACGTCGAAAGGCTCGATCATCATCATCATTCCCATCTCGTCGCAGAGAGCAACTAATTCCGGCGCGGGCATGTTATGGCTTGTGCGGATCGCGTCGCAGCCCATCTGTTTGAGCATTGTGATCTGATGACGCAGCGCGTCTTTATGGATCGCAGCGCCCAAGGGACCCAAGTCATGGTGGTTGCAGACGCCTTTGAACTTACGGGTCACGCCGTTGAGTTGGAAACCGTGTTCCGGCGTGTAACTGAGGCTGCGGATACCGAACCGTGTCTCGCGCTCGTCCAATAATTGTGCATTGTGATTTGTGAATTGTGAATTGCCATACACGCGCGTACGCGCAGTATAAAGGTGTGGCGTTTCGGGGCTCCAGAGATGCGGTTTGTTAATGACCGCAGCGCCTTGCTGGCCTTCTATCGTGGCTACCACTTGTCCGTCAAAGAGGATCTCGGTCACCACTTTTGCGCCGGCATGAACAGCCGTTGTGGCATCCACGCCGTCCTGCAACTCCGCCTCGAAGGTCACGATGGCTTGGTCTGCGTTCACTTGCGGCGTACGGATGAGCACTCCGAAAGTGGGGATGTGCAGTTTCTCCGTCTCTACCAGATGCACGTTGCGATAGAGACCTGCGCCCGGATACCAGCGGCTTTGCTGGGGTTTGTTCTCCAAAAAGACATCTATATCGACGCTGTCGCCGGTGATGAGTTGCGGCAGGATGTAACAATCAAAGGTGTTGTACCCGTACGGCCAATAAACCATCTCTTCGCCGTTGACATAGACGTCGGCATGACTCATTGCACCGTCGAAAACCAAGGTGTAGAACTTGTCCTTGTTCACTTTGACGCGCGTGCGGTAGTGTCCTTTTCCCATCCACGGCAGACCACCGCTACGCCCTGTTTTCCAGGTCGGCTCTTTCTCTCCGTTCTGCACAACGATCACTTCCTGCAGGTCGTGCGCACGGTCAAAAGGCTGACTAATGGCCCAATCATGCGGGATCTGCACTTCGTGCCAAACGGTATCGACATTCGGCATCTGTTCCGACACCTCCTGCCGGAACTGCCAAGTCGTCAGCAATGTGCTGACAGCTAATAAAATACTAAGCATTTTGAAATTAAAAATTCTTTTTACTTTTAACTTTCCACTAGAGGCTCTGTCCCGTTCTCTCAACTCTCAACTCTAAACTCTCAACTATTTAAACCGGTACTCTGTTATCTCGTCGAGTTTGTCTCCGGGGCGAAGCACTACATCGGGGAAATCGTCATGGTGAACGCTGTCGGGCCAGTTCTGCGCCTCGAGACAAACGGCATGCTGGATGTCATACATCGTGCCGTTTTTGCCTTCGTTTTGCTCAATCCAGTTGCCGGTATAAACCTGCAAGCCTTTCATCGTCGTCCAGCACTCCATGATTCGTCCGTCCGCCTCCAAGGTAGCCGCATGACGCAGCTCTTTGGGTGCATCGGCGTCGCAAAGACACCAGTTGTTGTCCAATCCGCGCCAAGTGGCGAAGAACGGATCACTCATTCGCTCGCCCAGACGTACCGGCTGACGCAGATCCATCGGCGTACCCTCGACGGATTGGATCTCTCCGGTCGGACAGGTGTTCTCGTCAAAGGGCGTGAACTTGTCCGCGAAGACTTGCAGTACATGATCGTCCACGCGTCCGCTGTCTTCGCCCGCGAGGTTGAAATAGGCATGGTTCGTCATCGCTACCAAGGTCGGCGCATCGGTTTTCGCCTCATAATGAATGCGGAGCGTGTTGTCTTTGGTCGCTGTATAGGTCACCCAAACATCCAAATTGCCGGGATAACCTTCTTCGCCGTCTTTGGAGCGGTAGTGCAGTTTGATCTCAAAGAGACTTTGCTCCACTACTTCCCAAATCTTGGCGTTGAAGCCCTCAATGCCGCCGTGCAGGCTGTTCGGTCCGTTGTTGATGGGCAGATGATAGGTCTGTCCGTCCAACTCAAACACACCCTCTTTGATGCGGTTCGCCACGCGGCCGCAGATAGCATTGAAATAGGTCTCTTTCGTACGCCATTCTTCCGCAGAACGGAAGCCAAGAACAACGTCCTTGACTTCCCCTTTGCGGTTGGCTACGAGCAGTTTGGTGATCTTCGCGCCGAGATTCGAGATCTCCACTTTCAGCCCACCGCTGCTCTTAATGGTATAAAACTGAATCGGTTTCATGGAAATTCACAATTCACAATTCACAATTATTCTAATCTCATTACTCCGTCACCGATTTCAGCTACGTAGAAATCTGCTTTGAGACCTGTTTTCTTCTCGTACTCAGCGCCGACGAACGCTTTGAAGTTCTCAATGGCCTCCTCTTTGACGAGGCTGACAGTACAACCGCCGAAACCGCCACCGGTCATACGGCTACCGAGCACGCCTTCTACCTGCCAAGCTGCCTCTGCCAGTGCGTCCAATTCAGGACCTGTCACTTCATAATCATCGCGGAGCGATACGTGGCTTGCCGTCATCAGTTCGCCGAAATAAGCGATTTCGCCTTTCTTCAACGCCTCTACCGCAGCTGCCGTACGAGCTACTTCGCCCACCACGTGGCGCGCACGTTTCTTGGCAATCGGGTCGGTGATAGCGCCCTCCACCTCTTTCCAATCGTCTTCGGTCAGTTCGGCGAGGAATTTGATCGGTTTCACTTGGCAGATTTGCTCCACAGCGGTCTTGCATTGACGAACGCGGTCGTTGTATGCGCCGCTGTCAAGATGGTGAGGACTGTGGGTATTGGTGATCACCACTTTGATGCCTTCCAACTTAACCGGCACATGCTCGAACTCCAAGGTATCGCAGTTGAGGTGGATTGCGTGATCTTTCTTACCCTGTGCGGAAGCGAACTGGTCCATGATACCGCACATCACACCGGCATATTCGTGCTCGCAAGCCTGACCGATAAGGGCTAACTCCGTGCGGTATTTCTTGTCATCCGCATCTTTCCAACCCATCTCCTCTGTAAACGCGCGCGCAGTCACTACCTCCATAGCCGCGGAACTGCTCAAGCCGGCTCCGGCAGGTACATTGCCGTAATACAGCAGGTCATAGCCGCTCTCCAGTTTAGCCTCCGGATGACGGCGACGGATGATGTCAATACATCCCAACGCGTAGTTACACCAAGCGCGGTCGCCCTGCGGAGCGATTGCATCGATCGCGATCTCATACACTTGCGGCATGTTCATGGAGTGAAAACGAAGCATCTGGTCGTTGTTTTTCGCAATCAGCAGCCATGCGCCGAAACTCAAAGCGCAGGGGAAAACGCAGCCACCGTTGTAGTCAGTGTGCTCGCCGATGAGGTTAACGCGCCCGGGGGCAAAAAAGATTTTCTCAGCCTTGCGGCCATAAGCTTGCTCAAAAGCTTGTTGCATTTCTTGTGTTGTCATAGTAATATGTATTTGTGTGAAGATAAATTTCCAAATATGCTGCAAAGTTACAAAAAAAATTGCACATAGGCAAACTTTTTTAAGAAAAAAATATTCTTTATTACCAATTGTGCACTTTTTTATTGCATATCTCGTAAAAAAGCAGTAACTTTGTACCCGCAAATGAAAAATTTAACGATGTATTCACTGTCTTCAGAAGAAAAAGCCAATACCTGGACCCATCTGGTAGCCCTTGTGGCGATGATGATTGTGTCCGTTCCGATGATTCGTCTGGCGCATGAGGCGCAGTCGGCTCATTTCGCGTTTCAGATGTTAGGAACGCTTCTTTACCTTTTCGGCGCATGGCTGATGTTCGGTTCTTCGACGATCTACCATGCCGTTACTTCGCCGGAGTTGAAACGCAAGCTCCGTATCTTGGACCATATAGCGATTTATGTGATGATCGCCGGATCCTATTCGCCTATTTGTCTGTCGGGTGTGGGCGGATGGATCGGTTGGAGTCTGTTCGCTTTCCTTTGGGCTTGTGTGATCGCCGGCGTGGTGGGTAAGTTTGTGGCTTTGGGCAAGCACCCGAAGCTCTCGCTGGCGTTGTACTTGGCGATGGGGTGGGCTGCTTTGCTCATTATTGTGCCGATGTGGCGCAGTTTGAGTCCGGCGGCTTTCTGGTGGATAATAGCAGAAGGCGTGTTCTACACCGCCGGAGCTTATTTCTTCCGTCTCGATGAGGAACACGCCTATTACCACGCGATCTGGCATGTGTTCATCAACCTCGGGGCTGCCTCACATACCATAGCTACTTGGCTGATTCTCAGTAGCTTTCTTCCGAATTAGGGAAAGTGCTGTCTTTGACGGCGTTGATGTATTCGCCCACAGCGTTTTTCACTTCTCCTGCCAAACTTGCAAAATGACGCAGGAACTTGGGCTTGAAGCCTTGGTTCAGACCCAACATGTCTTGCAGGACAAGAACTTGTCCGTCACATTTGTTGCCGGCGCCGATGCCGATGACCGGACACGAAACGGCTTGCGTCACTTTCTCCGCCAAAGCCGCAGGTATCTTCTCCAAGACGATAGAGAAACAGCCGGCTTCGTCCAATAACTTAGCATCATGCAGCAGTTTCTCCGCCTCTGCCTCCTCTTTGGCGCGCAGGCCGTAGCCGCCGAACTGGTTGACACTCTGCGGCGTAAGACCCAAGTGTCCCATGACGGGCACACCGGCTTGGATCATATGGCGGATAGCCGGAAGAATCTCTTCGCCGCCCTCTAACTTGACGGCATCACAGCCGCTCTCTTTGAGGATCTTGATGGCATTGCGCACCGCCTCTTCTTCGCTCACCTGGTAGCTGCCGAAGGGCATGTCGCACACTACTAACGCGTGTTGCGCCGCGCGCACAACTCCCTTGGTCAGGAAAATCATCTCATCTACCGTAATAGGCAACGTGTATTGGTTGCCGCATACTACATTGCTGGCACTGTCTCCCACAAGGAACATGTCAATTCCCGCTTCGTCCACCAAAGAGGCAAGCGTGAAATCATAACTGGTCAGCATGGCGATCTTCTCGCCGTTCGCCTTCATCTGGCGTAATTTGGCCGTTGTCATGCGGCTATTTTGTACATGTACTGACATAAAATATTTACGATTTAACGATTTACGATTTACGATTTTGCAAAAACGGCTACAAAATTACAACTTTTTTTGGATATGTGCAAAAAATTTAGTAATTTTGTGCCGGAAATGAAAAAGAATGCAACTATATTTATCATTTTAGGCCTGTTTTTGGTCATTCTGTTCGGCTTGGACGTGTGTAGCGGCACGATGTGGCTCTGGCCTTTCGGCGATTCGCTGTCACCGATGGAGAGCCAGATTCTGCATGCTATCCGTCTGCCCAAAGCGGTTACGGCAATCTTAGCCGGCGCGTCACTTTCGGTGGCAGGTCTGATCATGCAGACTCTTTTCCGCAATCCCCTTGCCGGTCCTTATACGCTCGGCGTCTCGTCCGGCGCGAGTCTCGGAGTTGCGTTACTGACGATGTGCTCAACTCTTATCGCCCTTCCTTTTAGGGAAGGGTTGGGGTTAGGCTTTATGTTGCCCTTGTCCGCTGTTATCGGCGCGACTTTGGTGCTTCTGCTTGTGCTGGCTGTCAGCCGCCGCGTGACCAGTAACGTTTCGCTTCTCATTGTCGGAATGATGTTCGGCTCGATAGCCGGTGCGTTGGTAAGTCTCATGCAGAATTTCGCGAATCCGGATGCACTCAAACTGTTTATTGTCTGGACGCTCGGCTCGCTGAGCAGTGTGGGGTGGAGTGATATGCAGATGCTTGTTCCTATTTTGCTGGTCGGCGCGCTCTTTGTTGTCCTGGCGCTCAAACCGCTTAACGGCTTGATGCTCGGCGAAGATTACGCACGGGGTTTAGGCATCCATGTTTCGCGCACGCGTATTTATATTGTATTAGCGACCGGACTTCTTGCCGGTGGCGTTACGGCGTTCTGTGGACCGATTGCTTTTATCGGCGTAGCTGTCCCGCACATGGCACGCGGTATCTTCCAAACATCGAATCACCGCATCACCATCCCTGCCTCGGCGCTCATCGGCGCTTGCCTGCTGCTCGTCTGCGACGTCCTCTGTTCGCTCTTCGCATACCCGCTTCCTATATCCACCGTCTCTGCCCTTTTCGGTGCCCCGGTTATCATCTGGATTATCCTCAAAAACAAGTAACGTCCCTTCCGTCTGCCTTTCAGCAGCCTACAAAAACGGGTAAAATACGACATTTCCACATGACCATCACGGGACCATGTCCCGAGAACGATCAAAACACAACATTTTGAAATCGCGCAAATATTATATCCTCAAAATCGGTATATTTCATAAAAAAATGGATTTTTTTGTATAAAAATTCTCTTTTTTTGTCAAAATATTTGCACAATTCAAAAATTTGTAGTACTTTTGCATCGGAATTCCCGGTAGTCCCTGACGCAAGTCAAACTATCGGGTGTCGTTTTTATAGTACCCCTTGCGTTTAAATTCGCTTGCAAAGGTACAACTTTTTTCTGATATATGCAAATAAATCTCTCTTTTTTCGGCGGAGAATATGCAAAAAAATGGCATACGGAAGTGGTATGCCATTTTTTTGATTTGATAGTGATTAGTTGCGGAAGTGGAGTTCGCCGTCGCGTAGTTCGACGATGACGGGTTTGGTTTGATCCACTTTGCCGCCGATGATCGATTTGGACAGTTCGTTGAGGACGAGACGCTGGAGCGCTCTCTTGACAGGACGTGCACCGAACTGCGGATCGTACCCTTCTTTGGCGATGTAGTCGATTGCATCGTCCGTGACACGCAGGTCGATACCTTGGGCTTCGAGCATCTTGTGGATGCGGCTCACTTGCAGACCCACTACCGCTTTGATGTCCGATTCGGTCAGTTCGCTGAAGTGGATGATCTCGTCGATACGGTTGATGAACTCAGGGCGGACTTGTGCACGGAGTTGCTCTTCCGTGAGGTTGGAGGTCATGATAATCAAGGTGTTCTTGAAATTGACCAAACGGCCTTTGTTATCCGTCAGACGTCCGTCATCGAGCACTTGCAGCAGGACATTGAATACATCCGGGTGCGCTTTCTCGATCTCATCGAAGAGGACTACCGAGTAAGGTTTGCGTCGGATTGCTTCGGTCAGTTGTCCGCCTTCATCGTAGCCCACATATCCCGGAGGCGCACCGATGAGTCGCGTCGCGCTGAACTTCTCCTGGTACTCGGACATATCGATACGGGTCATCATGTTCTCGTCGTCGAAGAGGTAGTCCGCGAGCGCTTTCGCCAACTCGGTCTTACCAACACCGGTTGTACCGAGGAAGATGAAACTACCGATAGGACGTTTGGGGTCTTGCAAGCCCGCACGGCTACGACGGATTGCGTCGGAAACCGCCTCGATAGCTTGATCCTGACCGATGACACGTTTGTGCAACTCTTCCTCCAAATGCAGCAGTTTGTCGCGCTCCGATTGCATCATCTTCGCAACAGGAATACCCGTCCAGCGGGCTACAACTTCGGCGATATCGTCTTCATCGACTTCCTCTTTGATAAGGGACTCGGTGCCGAGTTGATGCAGGGTGTCTTGCGCGGATTTGATGTTCGCTTCTGCGGCAGGGATCTGGCTGTAACGGATCTCCGCTACCTTGCCGTAATCGCCTTCGCGCTCGGCTACTTCGGCTTGGTGTTTGAGGGTCTCAATACGCGCTTTCTCGTTCTGGATAGTAGCTACATAGCCTTTCTCCTTGTTCCAGCGGGCGTTGAGCTCTTCACTCTTCGTTTTCAACTCTTTGAGTTGTTTCTCGATCTCGCTCAGTTTGGCTTCGTTCTTGTCGCGCTTAATCGCTTCGCGCTCGATCTCCAATTGTTTGATCTGACGGTCGAGCGAATCGATCTCTTCCGGCTTGGAGTCCACTTCCAGACGCAGTTTGGCTGCGGCTTCATCGACCAAGTCAATCGCCTTATCCGGCAAGAAACGATCGGTGATGTAACGTGCTGAAAGTGTGACGGCTGCGATGATAGCATCATCTTTGATACGCACTTTGTGGTGGGTCTCATAGCGCTCTTTCAGACCACGAAGAATAGAGATCGTTGCTGCCTCGTCCGGCTCATCGACCATGACCTTTTGGAATCGGCGCTCCAGGGCTTTATCCGTCTCAAAATATTTCTGATACTCATCGAGCGTAGTAGCACCGATCGCCCGCAGGTCACCACGTGCCAGCGCAGGTTTCAGGATGTTCGCCGCGTCCATCGCGCCGGAAGATTTACCGGCTCCGACGAGCGTGTGTATCTCATCGATGAAAAGGATGATCTCACCGGCGGCAGCTACCACTTCGTTGACGACGCCTTTGAGTCGCTCTTCGAACTCGCCTTGGTACTTAGCACCCGCAATAAGCGCACCCATATCGAGGGAGTAGATCTGTTTCTTTTTCAGGTTCTCCGGCACGTCGCCGCGCACGATACGATGCGCAAGACCTTCGGCTATCGCGGTCTTACCGACACCCGGCTCACCAATAAGAATAGGATTGTTTTTTGTCCGGCGGCTCAAGATCTGGAGCACGCGCCTGATCTCGTCATCACGACCGATGACCGGATCCAGTTTGCCCTCTTTTGCCCGTTCGCATAGGTTGATCGCGAACTTCTTGAGGTTTTCGTTTTGATTGTTCTGATAATTCTGATTGTTCATAGTTGTATATTGTTTAGTTAGTTACTTCTTTCTTGATCTCGTGATTTCGTGATCACGTTGTTCACTAAACGATGTACAAACTATGTTCCAAAGGGAGTTAGACTGCCAAAATGGCAGATTGTTCGTGAAAATATCTATATTGGCTTTTTTATTTTCGTTTAAGCATGACAGGTCTATAAGTAGGAGGGGAGACATGTGAAATATCACCTAAACTGAAGTTTTCTATAATAAGGTGTTTATCCTTGTTGAAATACATTTTTGTTTCCACCACATAGTCCGGTCTGGTAGGGTCATTTAGGAAAGTGCGCTCTAATTCAATGATGCTGTCTCTTAAGATACGGTAATGATATTCGTACTTATCCGTTTGGGATGTAGCTGTCATCGTCTTGGACGTAATTACTACGTTGTCGTAATAACTGCTATAACTTATCACGTACCGAGAGGAATCATTCAAGACAATAACACTATCCTGACCTTTCATTACTTCCCATACACCCTCATACGCTTTGGTGGGGAAGTTGGTGTTGCAACTTGCCAATACTCCGGCTATCAATGTCAATAAAAATACTTTTTTCATAATCGTACACATTTAATTAAACAGAAATATTATCGTTTCACGCTGCAAAATTACTGCTTTTTGCGTAAATGTGCAAAAATTGATACTACTTCATTTCTAGTAATTTTTCTAAATCTCTTTCCTTAATGACAATGGACAGATCTGTCTGGAACATGGTCCATATACTATCCATGGTTTGAACAATCTCTTTTGCTTCTTCTTCGTCTACGGGCAAATCGATTTGCCTATTTATTACATGTGTAATAACCTCCGGCTCATAGGTCTTAGCAAGAAACTTTGCCAACTTGCTTGCTTTAATATAATAGACACTCTCTATCGGTTGTGAGATATGAGGAGTCTCTAACGGCCATGTCTGCAAAGCGTGGGTCAGTTTGTCCCAAGTCTTATTTTCCAACAACACATTTCCTCCGATTGGCAGCAAAGGAAAATTCCATTTCCAATCGACTAACAGCCAGTTATCAGGTAGTTCCCAATAGGGAGAATAACCACTACGACCATCCAGTCCGTTTTTGTTAGTGCGATATGCTATAATCGAGTCTCTTCCGGCATAGGCAATGATAAAATCCTTGTATTCAGGTTTCTTGAGTTTCATGATAGTAATAGTCTCTGGAGGGAGATCCGCGCTACCTCTCTTTTCGCAACCGGTAAAGTTCACTAAAGCTACCATCACTGATAATAGCCCTATAAAAATTAATTTTTTATTCATAATTGTTGTTGTTTAACGTGATAAAACTTATTTAACGCTGCAAAATTACTAAAAATATTTGACATATGCAAATAAATTATTGTAAATGCAGTACTTTTGCTTGTTTTGTCATTCCATCAGTGGTTTCTACATGAAGTAAATAAACACCCGTGGGTAGATGAGCAATATGTAATTCTTTTTCCAGACTGTTAATCAAACAGTTCCCTTCTATATTATATAATCGCACCCTTTTTATTTCCAAATCTGTGTTGATGTATAATATCTCTTTGGCAGGATTTGGTGTAATTAAGAAGTCCTCTTTTCCGTCCAAACTCTCATACCTATTATTCGTGACAATAGAATCCATTGTTTTAAGTCGTGATGGAGAGTTTGAAATCGATGAGCATGGGATATCTTTGATAGCAATGCGCGCATAACTTCCATTACGGATTTCGGCGCCATTTATAAGACGAACCTCGGTAGACGAATACACACGGCAATTAGCGTTGCTATTCATCACTACACCATCTAAGGTAATAGTTCCAGCTCTCATAACTCCCCAATTTGGATTTGCTATTGGCATCGTAATTGTGATTGGAGAGCAGAATCTTGAGGAGTCAGGCTGAATTCCCCATATGGCACTTTGCCAATGGGAATAACCATAGATGGAATTTATACTATAATAATCATTATAGTATATTCCCCAACCTAGATTTACATGGTATAATCCATAGGCATCATATCCGTCTAAAATATAAGTATGTCCTTTTCCTCCTATACTTGCAGTTCTAGCGCCATAGTATACAGGTCTTCCAGCTGCAATCTCAGAGTGTAGAATGTTTGTCCACCCGCTTGTATACCAATCTCCTTGATTATGTATAGTGTTCGGGTTATAGCCAAAATGAATAAATGTATTTACAGCGGCAGCGTCAGTCGCTAACGAAGTTTCTCCATAATTCATTCCCATGTCATAACCACAATCCCGCAAAAAATCAGAAGTTAAGATTGCTTCCATAACAGAAGAAGAGTTCGATAAAAAAGATGGTGTGCTCCCAAGTTCAAAGAAATGAATCTCTTTTGTATTTGAACCAGAAGTCGTTGGCACGTTGGCCATATAAGGCCATTCCCAGTAACGCATTATTTGTCCTACCGCGACTGCTACACAACCAGCAACTGCATGTCCACATAAATTGTCTTTGTTTGTGTTGATAACCGGGCAACTTCTATTATATACCTTGTCGCAATCCGGATTCCACGATTCATTACCAGATTGATTCCACGCAATATCTTCTAATAGAGGTGCCACTGATGATGGCAATGTATTTGGGGGGGTGTTTCGCTTAGGAGCCTCCGTCAATTGCTTTCCCCAACAATCCCTTATAGCGCAATCTTTGCATGTGTCTCGAACATAAGAGATATTATCTTCATAACAACTAATTAAATATTGTGCCGCGGGGGGAAATGATTTCAAATCAGGTTTTTTGGGGGTCGTAAATCTGGCTAATATAGCCTCGGTCCGTTTGTCTGAAGAAACCAGTATCCAATTGCCACTAATAGGAACAAGCCACATGTCTGCTTTGCCGAAAAGTGAAAATTTTTCCGGAGTTCCAACTTCGTATTGCTCCCGCGAATTCTTGCTGACTTTTCGATAATATTCAGCAGCGACATTTTGCGCTTCTTCGGAAGATACAAACACTTCACTCTGTATGCATGTCGTCCCTAAAAAAGCAGCAATTAAAAAAAATATTGGCCGTTTCATAGCAGTATTCATTTAGAAATTTGAGATTCCAACACCTGTATCCGCTGCTCTTGTTGAATAATATACAATGTCAACTCTTCTATCTTTTGCAACAGTTGTATTTGCAATTCATTCATATTTACTCCATTTTCTTTCATTTCAGAAGCAGAAGGAATCTCTGGTAAATGTTGATTTTGCTGAATAAATGTGTAAACTTCGTTTAATGGGCGTAATTGATATGTCTTGTCAAATACAAAATCAGCTCCATCAACAAGATTAACTAAAATCTCGTCTGCTCGGATAGTACCACGCACATCTAATTTGTAGAGTGGATTATCGGTTCCTATACCGAAGTTTCTGTCTGTATTAATCCAACTATCAAGCAATGTACTGAAACGTAACTTTTCTACTTTATTGGTGGTGTTATATGCATGGTATAACGATAATTGAGAGAAAAGTTCTTCGGAATCACATCCACCCGGAATGATTTCTACCATCGTATGTGCTATTGCTCCTGTAGGTACTCCCATTATTAACTTGTGCGCATTCCAATGCAAGTAACTTTGATACCATCCATTAGAAGAATCCACACTACGTAGAAATACTTTTCCATTTATATCCAATTTATATTGTGGATTACTGATACCAAAGCCTACATTGCCATTAGTGAAGTTATATCTATTTGCTTTGAAAGACAACATATCGTCGGCTTCCCATTCACCGATTTGAACATAACTTCCGTCTCCTATTTTTAGCATATTAATGCTTCTATCCGCTGCAGCAGAACTATTGCCTATTTTTAATGCTCCTTTATTGACATGTAAACGTTCGGTAGGGGATGTTATTCCTATTCCCACTTTAGTTGTATCAGGAGAAATGTAGATTTTATTTGTTCCTGTACTCCATGATTGGGCATTCATCTCTTTAGAAAACAAACTTGCGCAAACAAGTATAATACAAAAATAAAGCTTGTTTTTCATAATTTCATACTTTAAAGATAGATATATAACTAATTTTGTAGTGCAAAATTGCTACTTTTTCTTGACATATACAAGAACTTTATTATTTTTTTTCATAAAAGTTCATTTGTTACAATTATTGTACAACAAATTGTCCGACGAGGGCACCGGAAGCGGTTTGGATATGTAAGATATACATACCGGAATTAGCGATCTGGCTCAGCAAAGACGACGTAAATTGCTGATTCAGAACGATACTGCCATTAGCAGCATTCACGACAGTTGCCTGCGCAGAAGGAATGTTGTTGTCTTGGCGGTTAATGGAAAGCGATGTTCCGTTAATGGTGGCACGGAAACTTCCTGGGCGAGGTGGATCTTTGGGACTTTGGTCGGAATCATCCAACGGATTGTCACCCGGAAGGGGCATCATCTGCACGACTTCCATTAACTGGATTTCAATTTCTTCTGCGTGCAACACGCATGGCATGGCAAATAACATTGCTAACGCCCAAAAAGAGATTTTTTTCTTCATGATAAAGTAAAATTTAAATAAACAAAAATACACCGCCAAACACTCAATCGTTTGACGGTGCAAAATTACTGTTTTTTGTGCAATTGGCAAAATTTTACCCTATGAAAAGCGTAATGCGCAAATCGCTGATATTTAGCAAGTTATAAAAAACAGACTATGAAAAATGCCATATGGGCGCTAATTGATTCAATTTTTGCACACTATTTCTATTAATGTAGCGCGCAAATCTTTCATTGTGGTATTAAATTTATGTGCTGTGATAGATTTTAATTTGGCAATACTTTTTGGGGATAAGTTTAGTATATTTGCAATATCGCTATATGATATATCAAGGAGTACAAGTGAACACAAACGTATATCATTAGGAGTTATATCTGGAAAAGTCATCAGTTTCTCAGCCATGCCATTCATCCGTAGATTAACAACCGCACACATAGAGTTATAATTATCCCAATCCAATTCTTTTTTGAGATTCTTACTATTACGCAAAGCTTTGCAGTTGTTTTCCAAATCGGCCATCTGTTTCTTATAATAATCTTTTGCTTGCAATTGAAGTTGTTCTTCTTGAGCGAGTTGATAATTGATTTTTTCGTTTACTTGCTTATGCTTATGATTTAAGCGGATCATTGCTAACCATATAAACAAGGCTATGGCAATTATACCTAAGCCGATAAGTGATATTTTGATAAGATTTGGTTTTCGGTTAAGGTCTTGTTCTAATAACTGAGTAGCTTGTGATAGTTTACCTTGTTGAGTACGTAATTCTTTTTGTACATCGGAACGCTTGGCAGCAGTCTCTTTAACGGCTTCCTTATCTTTGGTTTGGTCGTCATTTGTCAATATATACAAAGCATTGTGAATATCATATAGAGACGAGGAACGTGAAATCACAATATTGGCATAGTATGTGGCTGAATCATATTCCTGCAAGAAAGAATAAGATTGTGCTTTTAGAATGATCCCCATAGCATTGAGGCTGTCTTTTGTGCATAGCAAATTTGCATAGTATAAAGTTGAATCAAATTGACGATATTTAAAGAATGCCTCAGCTTTTGTTTCTATCGTTTTATTTAATACATCCCTAATGGCACATTGTTTTTCAATCTCATGAATTAAATTAAGTGTACTATCTTTCTTGCCTTGTTCCGCCAATTCAAAGGCCATGTCATTCAGTAGGTAATAATATAATAAGGTATCGCCGTTGCGCAGATACATTTCTCCGGACTTCTCATACATATCATAGGACAACGGAAAGTCACCGGCAAGGTGACAGAGATCTCCCATATTACTATAGATTCTGCCGAGGATGTGGTAGTCGCGGGTGTGGGAGTGTGTGGCATTGATGAAGACCTGCATCGCAGAAGCGGGATCGTCTTTCTTGCGCAGGAGGCGGCCGTAATGGTAGCAGGCATGTGCATAGGCAATTGATAATTGAGAATTGACAATTGAGAATTTGCCAAATTGTCCCAGCGTCTCATAGGCTTGTGCGAGGGTAGTGCTATCACCTTGGTCAATGCCGTACATCTGTCCGGCATGCCAGAGGCTGTCGGCTTGCGCCACTACGGTTTGTGCATCATGCAAGGCATGGCGTGAGCAAGCTGCGTTGAGACACAGGATCAGCAGCAAAGATATGTATTTTACGGCATGTCGATTCATCTATTATTTTTATCTTGCAGCCAATTGAGCAGTGCCGCCATGTTCGGGAACACTTTGTCGGCATGCTCCGCCTCTAATTCGGAGTCGGGCAGGATACCGGTATTGACCGCGCAAGTGAAGAGCCCGGCGGCTTTGGCTGCGCGGACGCCTAAGGGTGCGTTTTCTACGACAATACACTCTTCTTTCTTGAAGCCGGAGCGCTCCCATGCCTTGAGGTAAGGCTCGGGATCGGGTTTGCCCTTCTTGACGTCAAACGAAGAGATGATGCCGGTAAACACATTATCGAAGGTTTCGTTGAGGGCATTGATGAGGTTTCGTTGGCCAGAGCCTGTAACCACCCAGCATTGTATGCCTTGCGAGTGCAGATATTGCAACACCTTGTCCACATCGGGAATGATGCCCGGAAAACCACCCGTCATCTCGGTGAAATGTTCGGTCTTGTCCTTGTAGATGGCTTCAATCAGTTCGGGCGATGCCGGTGTGCCGTACATCTGTTGGTGGTGTTCCTGTATGACGCCCGTACTGGTTCGTCCCTCGTTGCGGTAACACTCCATCGCCGTATAAGGCAATCCGTGTTTGGTCATCGCCCACGCCCATGATTCGGCGTGATACGGCATTGAGTTATAGAGCACGCCGTCTTGGTCAAAGAAGACGGCTTTGATTTTCATATTTTCGCAATTATTCATTTTCGCATTTATTTAGTTATATATTCTTTCGCCGAAGATCGTGGAGCCGATGCGTACCATCGTTGCACCGCATTCGATGGCTATTTGATAATCGTCGGACATGCCCATAGAGAGAATTGAGAATTGAGAATTGACGATTGACAATTCTTTTACGGCGGCAAAACAGCGGCGGATCTCGGTCTCGTCGTCCGTATTCGTTGCCATCGTCATCAATCCCCGAATGCGGACGTTTGCAAACCGGGAAAGCCGGGATGCTGCATCGCTAATTTCCGTGGGGGAGAAGCCGGTCTTGGTTTCTTCTTTTGCCACGTGTACCTCAAGCAGGACGTCTTGGGTTATTCCTTGTTTGGCTGCTTCGGTGTTGATGGCTTCGAGGAGGTGAAGCGAATCCACGGAATGAATGAGGTACGGACGGAGTTTGAGGAGGTCGCGCACTTTGTTGGTCTGGAGGTGCCCGATGAAATGCCAATGTATGTCCGGGGGTAATTGCGGGATTTTGGCTTTCAATTCCTGCACTCTGCTTTCTGCGAAATGACGTTCTCCGGCGTTGTAAGCCTCTCTGATCGCTTCCACGGATTGAAACTTGGAGACGCACACAAGCGTTACATGCGCGGGTATGTGCGCACGTACGTTCCTTATATTATTTGCTATTTGTGAGTCCATTGCTATGCCTCGTTCTGCGATTGAAGCCATTGAACATAGGGGTTGATGTAGCGTTCTTTTTTCTCCGGGTACACGGTGTTGAGATCCACCATGATTCCTGTTTCATAGACGTTTGCGAGTTCGTCATTGACGGCATTTCCGAAGAATTGCAGGTCGTTGGTGATGTTAAGATACGCGGAAAACATAGGTGGAATAACCGTTCCTTGCTCACGCACGGCGTGCTGGAGAATATGGTAATTCTCCTGCGGATCTGTTCCTTGGAAAGGCGTTTCGATGTGTTGAACGGGCAAGAGGTTGTATGGCTCAAAGAGTCCCTCTTCGCCTTTGTGATAGGTCTCGAGGTAATTGTAAATCAATTCTCTCGCGGTTTCGTTATAGCCGGGATAGATGGTCACTTTACCGATCATCCAGCGCAATTCCGGGTTATTATAGACGATGGCTCCGATGCCGTCCCATATGTTATCCAGCGCAAAGAGCGCCTTGACGCCCATCTCGCGTTTCTGGTACATAGGTTGCACGAAGGCGCGTCCGAACTCAATGGTTTGCGGAAGGTAGTCTCGGATGAAGCGTTCGGAATAGTGGAAGAGGTGCGCCGAAGTGATGAAAGGTTGCCCATCGATGATCTCCGCCTCAGAGCCGAATAGATAGCGGTAACCGCCGATAATCTGTTGATTATCAGGGTCCCACACAATGAGTTGGTGGTATGGCTTCGCCATGGTGTCCATCTCGTCGATATCCATTGCTTTTCCGGTAGCTCCTCCGCCATCGCGATAACTGATCTCCCTCAGTCGCGCGATCTCCCGCATGACGTTCGGGCACTCATGGGCGGTGATGTCATAAATGAGGTTATTCGCCTTGCTCGACGGACGAAGCAGGTGTCCCTCTAACTCCTTGAGAATGAGGTTGGTGTCAACAGGGTCAATGATTTGTTCCATATACAATAGATTTTGTATGTTGCGCCCATTGTTTAGGCGTTTTAGCGTGATCAAATGCGGTGTACGGAATTGGCGGCAGGACGTGCACCTTGAAGTGCTTCCCGCGTGCGCCGTACATCTCGTCCACCAAGTACAACATCTCTATATTCAGTTTGATTTTCAGCAGTTTACGTATGAACGCGAGTGCGTAGAAGAAGCGGCTGTTGCGTCCCTCAAAGTAAATGGGCACGACGTCCCGTTTGTATTCCACAGCGCGTTGCACGAAGTTCTTTTGCCATTCGAGGTCCCGGATCAACCATGAATGGTTGATGCGCTGGAGGCGACTGCATGCTCCGGCAGGGAAGGTGAGTACATCCACTTCACTTTCCCACATCCGTTGCTGCTCCCGAGCCTGCTCATGGCTGAACTTGCCCAATTTGCTCACCGGCGCCCAGAGTTCTGCCAAAGGCTCCATGAACATCAACAGGTCATTGACGATGACTTTTAATTGGCGACAGGATGATTGTTTTCCCGCCTGTTGCTGTCGTGTGCGGTGGATCAGTTGCGCGATGATCATGCCGTCCAAACCGCCCAGAGGATGATTCGAAACGAAGATCACCGGCCGGTCGCCTGTGGGGATGTTTTCAATGCCGTCAATGGATGCCGAGCAGCCCAGTTCCTCCGCAATGACCTTGTCGATGAAGTCATAGCCCTTGAGGTCCGGGTACTTGCGCAGGAACGCGTTCATCTGCTCGATATGCGTGATGCGCTCGAGGTAACGGATCAAAAACTCCGGCACTTTGGCATTCGGAGCTTTGCTCTTGAGAACGGCTCTTATGTCAAACTGCAGCGGCATTATTTAACAGCACGCAAGATGTCCATGATCGGCGATTTGCCGATTGAAATAATTTCGCAATCCAGTGCGCTGAGGTATTGCTTGAGGGCGTGGATGGCGTCGTCTATCATGTTGGCTTGCACCAAAACAGAAACGGCTTTGCGTGTCTCTTTGTCGCCGTCCACCGTGATCATCTCCACGCGGGCTTTGAACCAGAATTCGCTTCCTTCGTTGGGGAAGATGTCAAAATACTGCACTTTCTTGCAACTCGACACTTCGCAATCACCGAAGATGAAAGGCTTGATTTCCTCCATCAGGCGGTTCTCCACATCCGCGCAGTTCACACCTTCCACCAGGTATGTTTCCTTTACCTTACCCGGGTTATCTTCGCCTGTCTGGCGCTCATAATTGACTTTAATTTCGTAAAAAAGCATAGATTTATTTTCTTATTTGGTTATTTTATTCATTTGAAAATCAGGTCTGCCACATCTGTGGCGTTCAGTTCGCCTTGCGGCATAGGACGCAGCGTACCGCTCCAGAGCAGTAAAGGCGAAAGGGGGTTCTCGTCGATCACTTGGTCGATGGCTTGTTGTTCGTCCTGCATAAGTCGCCAGTTGGGTTGCAAGAGGAAGACCACATCGCCCGTGTGGCGTTTGCAGAGCGTGGAACGGAGCATCGGATAGTGTATTGCTTCGTAGCCCGGTAAGGCGATTTGTACGCCTTCAAAATCCATCAGGAAATTCGCCACTTGGCGTTGTATGGTCTCCAAACTCAGTCTTTTTTGCTCAATGAGCGTTCGGTTGAGGTAGATCGATTGTCCGTACGCGCCATCGACCCATCGCTCGTGTCCGTAGAGCGCCATGAGGTACGTGCCGGTTAATGCCGCTGCGCGGTCGGCGTTGAAGGTTTGTACGGGCATGTGGATGTCGCTCAGGGTCTGGTCTGACGTGCCTAAGACAGGTCTGCCGACGACCATGATCTGGTAGTTCGCGCGGCCGATGCGGCGGTCTAACTGCTCCATGAGGAAGCCCAAATCCTGATTTAGGCGGATGTACATGTCTTCGTGCTCCGCGCTGGCGATGCGGTCCGAGACTGCCATGGGGCTGAGTGTGTTGAGTTGCAGCATCAACAAATCCGGCGTAGCGTCGGTGCCCATTTTCTCGTCCTGCTGAATCGCCAAAGCCAGTTCGATTACTAATGTATTGGCTTCCGGGGCATGGAGAAGAACATCTTTGACCTCGTATGAAAAGCCTTTTTTCATCTCCTGCTGTGTCGGCGCCGTGTAAGTCGGAATGTCCAGACGCGGCAGCCACTGACGCGCAGATAAGGTGGTTATTTTTCCGCTCTTGTTCTGCTCAAATGCTGCGGAAGGCAATCCCTCGCTGTAAGCCGCGGTTGCAATCCATTCTTTGTTTGTCGCATCGAGCCAGCAACAGGCGTTGGCGGTGTGTCCGGCTAACAGGACGCTGGTCTCGGGCTGAATGCCGATGGCGTAAATCTTCGCGGCAGGGTAGAGCAGGCGCATTTTGTCCGTGATGGTCTGCGAGAGGAGCGATTTGGCGGATAGTTGAAGCGAAGTGCCGATACCATGCACGTCGGAGTCCTCTAACATGGCATGTATCTTGCGGTCGCGGCGGACGTAATAGGTGTCCATCGTGTAGCCGTGTCTGTCCGGCGTAGTACCGGTCATGAGCGTAGCGGTGGTCTCATTGCCGCCATAGACCAGATGCGGAAAAGCGATGGTCGTTTGGAATGCCTCTTCGCTCAAGGTGCGAATACCGCCTTGCTGCCAATAAGGCCGCAAAATCTCCAGATTTTCCGCACACAAACCATCCACCACCGCCACTACCGTCAGACGCGGAGCAGCGAGAGTTGTGATTGCTATAAGGCTGAATATCAACGAAATATATATACGATTCTTGCGCATAAATGAATAGTTGGAATAATGAGTAAACGCCATCCGAATCCCACGAGCGGGTGGCATGAAAAGAAAGTGAGGAAGGTCACGATGAGGAGCAGCAGGACATACGGAATGCCGGCAGCGAGCTCCACGCCCCATGACCATTGTTTGCGGCGGCGGTCATACAGACTGATGCCAAAGACAACAAGAAAATAGATCACCATGCCGAAATACCATGTTTGATACCAAGGCACAGGGGCTATTTCAAAAGGCGCAATCTGCTCGTTTAGAACCAGTTTAGTGTTCGCAAAACGTGCCTCCGAGAGGTAAAACATCAGCTCTTCGGGCAAGAAAAGCCGCTCTTCTCCGTGCATCGGTTTGTCTGCTTTGGGGCCGAAAAGGAGGTTGATTCCGAAATCCGCCCATGAGTTTTTAGGCGTATAATGTTGGATGAAACGGCGGTATGTCATGCCCTCTGCGCCTTGGTATGCAGATTGCATGCCTTGCGTTCCGTTCTCCGTTAAAACGCTGTTTATCAAGTAATAAGGACGCGTAGCACAGTTGTCAAAAACGAAATTGTAGAGGTATTTCCGGTTTTCGGGTTCGTAGTTCTCCACTAGTTTGTCCCAGAGGGCATTGTTCTGCTCCGGAGTGAAGTTGAGGACTTGTTCATATACCGGTCGCCGTGTCTCTTCGTACTCGCGCATGAACCACCAATACGGGGCGGCTCCTAATTCATACCAGGTCTCACCTCGTACGAATTTCCAATAGAAATGGTCGGTGTCGAAATCAAAGATGCCGTAATTGAACACGACATCCAGATCGTTCCCAGGGTCTTGCACACGGATAGCCGTGTGCCCGTAGCGCGCGTATAACTCGTCGCCGGGCGTGCAGGTCAGCAGCGAGATCTGCGCCTCGCGGCTCAGTTCATCGGCATACACTCCCAAAGACCAAATCAGGCACGCCGCCAATAACCATATATGGATTTTACGAGACATAAGCTACTAACAAATAATAGGGAACGAACGTACAGGTGATGCCCAACAGCCAACCGGCGCATACCTGCGCGCTCGTGTGCGCGTGCAAGTACAGGCGCGCGTACATCAGTAATAAGGAGAGGATTGCCAAGACGCATATTGTTCCTGCGCCGGGCAGCATGCCGTTTCCGTAGTAAAAACAAAGAATTCCTCCGACCAGACCGCCAAAGCCTGTCAAATGCGCGCTGATTTTCCAGCGGCGGTTGATGATCGAGACGATGCCGATGGCGATGGTGGCGCCGATGGCGATGAGTCCGATATACAGCGGCGCGTGCAGAATAGAAATGACAAAATAACTCCAAAAACCGAAGCCCACTACGGTGTACAGATAGGGCACGGTGCGCTGGCTTGCTTCTTCGAGCTGGATGTCTTTCGCACCTCCCCGCCGGATGAGCCACCAGATCGCCGACATCGGCAAGAGGCAGGTCAGAATGAATGTCCCCGCCACCGCCGTGATCCACCACACTGCCGGCATAAACGTCACTTGCTGTGCGTATGCGATACAGAAAAGCGCGATGCCGTAAGTGGGCACGAAAAGCGGGTAGAGCAGCACGCTCATCCCTTTGGCTGTTATTTCCGGGAAATGGGTCATAGGCTCTTGCGTAGCCGAGCTACGGGTATTTGCAACAGGTCGCGGTATTTGGCAATGGTTCGCCGGGCAATGGGGTATCCGTGTGCTTTCATCATGTCCACCAACTGCTCGTCCGTCAACGGATTGCGCTTGTCTTCGTTGTCCACTAACTCCTGTAATTGCTTCTTGATCTCGCGGGTAGAGACCTCGTCTCCTTCCGTGTTGGTCATTGATTCCGAGAAGAAGTATTTGAGCGGATAGATGCCGAAGCGTGTCTCCACGTACTTGCTGTTACTAACGCGTGAGATGGTGGAAACATCGTATCCTGTTCTATCCGCTATATCCTGCAAGATCATGGGCTTGAGGCTTGTCTCTTCGCCGTCCAGGAAGAAGTCGTATTGCGCTTTGAGTATCGCGGTCATAGTGCGCATGAGTGTCTCGTTGCGCTGCTGGATTGCATCAATGAACCATCGAGCCGAATCCAGTTTCTGCTTGATGAACTGCGCGGCTTGTTTGTTTTCCGCGGTCTGCGGCATGGCACTGTAGTCGGCTAACATTTCGCTGTATTCGCGGCTGACATGCAACTCCGGTATATCACCGGTATTCAACACCACGTATAACTCATCATCCCGCTCCTCGATGGTGAAATCCGGGATGATGGTCTCGCGTTGGGTCTCATACACCGAGCCGGAAAAAGCGTTCGCCGGCTTCTGATTCAGGTGCACAATCTCCTGCACAGCGGCTTGGAAATCATCGTCTTTGCAGCCGATTTTTTGAATGATTTTGTCGAAATGGTGTTTGGAGAAAGCCTCAAAATGCTGCTCGATGATGGTCAGCGCCAACTCGGTATTCTTGGTCTGCGGCTTGCGTTTGAGCTGCGTTGCCAAACACTCCTGCAAGTTCGCGCTGGCTATTCCCGGCGGATCAAACTGCTTGATCTGACGTACGATATCCTCCATTTCCGCATCGGTGACCGTGATCTGCTCCTGGAACATGAGATCGTCCACCAATTGTTCGGTCGTGCGCCGCAGGTAACCGTCATTGTCTATATTTCCCAACACCCACTTGGCGATATGCCGTTGGGGTTTGGTCATATGGGTCAGATAGACCTGTGCTTTGAGTTCCTCAATCAGGCTGCTTCCACCGATAATGGGAACTTCGCGCCGATCTTCATCCGCCGGATTATACTGCTGGCGGAGCATGTAACTCGGTGTTTCATCGTCGGACACGTACTGCTCGTAATTGAAGTCCTCGTTTTGCAGCGGATCGCGCTGACGGCCGTCGTCAAACCCGTCTTCGGGCATGTATTCCTCGTCGAACTCATCAAAACGCTCCTTCGCTTCCTGATCCGCCAACGCATCGTGCCCCTCTTCCAGAGCCGGATTGTCCTGCAATTCCTCATTGATACGCTGACCTAATTCGATAGATGGCAATTCGAGCATGCGAATCACCTGTATCTGCGCCGGAGACAACTTGGTTGTCTGGGTGAGTGTTTGATTGAGACCGAATTTCTGCATAACTAATAGTTTTACAATTTAACAGCTTAACAGCTTAACGAATCAACTCCAACACGCTGGAGGTAATGAAGGCCAATTGCTCTTCGTCCAACTCCGTATGCATCGGCAGCGATAATACGCATGCCGCTAATTTTTCCGCTACCGGGAAATCGCCGTCTTTGTACCGCGGATCGAGGTACGCTTTCTGTTGATGCAAGGGCACCGGATAATAGATCATCGCCGGAATGCCGCGTTCAGCTAATCCCTCGCGCAGTTGGTCCCGGTCCGCTCCCACAACGCGAAGCGTGTATTGGTGGAAGACGTGCGTCGAGTGCTCCTGACGACCCGGAATGAGCAGTTTGTCGTTGTTTCCGAACGCCTGATCATAGTATGCCGCTGCTTTCTGACGCGCCGCGATATATTCATCCAAGTGGGGCAGTTTGGCATCCAGCACAGCAGCCTGAATACTATCCAGACGGCTGTTGACGCCGATCATGTCGTGGTGATAGCGAACCACCATGCCATGATTAGCAATCGCCCGCATCCGTGCATCCAGTGCATCGTCGTTGGTGAAGATGGCGCCGCCGTCCCCGTAGCAGCCAAGGTTCTTGGAGGGGAAGAAACTGGTGCAACCGATGTGACCGATCGTTCCTGCCTGTTTGGTCTCGCCGTTGGAGAAGGTGTATTGCGCACCGATGGCCTGACAAGCATCCTCTACTACATACAGATGATGCTCCTCCGCCAATGCCATAATCGACTCCATATCAGCGCATTGGCCGAACAGATGCACCGGCACGATTGCTTTTGTCTTGGGGGTGATAGCGCGACGGACGGACTCGATATCCATGTTCATCGTGTTCCAATCTACATCTACCACCACCGGTGTCAGACCTAACAATGCCACCACTTCCGCCGTTGCAATAAATGTGAACGTGGGGGTGATCACTTCGTCGCCGGGTTGCAACCCCAGACCCATCAGCGCAATCTGCAAGGCGTCTGTTCCGTTACCGACGTTGATGACGTGTTTGGCGCCGGTGTACTGCTCCAAGTGCGCTTGGAATTCAGCCACTTTCGGACCTTTGATAAAGGCCGCGCTGTTAATTACCTCCTCAATACCCGCATCAATCTCTTTTTTGATGCGCTGGTATTGTGTCTGAAGGTCCACCATTTGGATCTTACGTGTGCCCGTTTGGGCGCAATTCATATCATTTTTCATTGTTCTAACAGATATTCCACGGTGACCGGATAAGACCAAGCCGCCGTGATGTATGGATTGGAATAGTGGATTTCTACGTCTAATTTGTCAATTTGTTCCGGTTCGTAATGGCATACCGCTTTGATGTCGCCGGCATTCACTTTTGCAAAATGGCGCATACCCACACGTACGCTTACCTCCACTTCACTCGGGAAAAGCCGGATCGAATAGCCTTCAGGCACATCGGTAACGCGGATAGGCAAGGTGAATTTCTTTTCCGTGAAACGCTCGGCAATGATTTGTACATCCATGCTGTCCGTCTCGGCGCGTACGCCTTTGGGAATGTTGAGCGGAATATGCGCCACTATTGTGTCGCTCAAACCGGTGAAATCCTGATGCCGGGTGTAGATCGTGTCTATGGCGTTCAAGGTCTTGTCTTGCCCGTAGATCTTGATCTTGCTCCGGCTCAACTTGGGTCCGCTACACAGTTGGTACTCGTCCGCCATTTCCAAATGACCGCTGAAAGCAACCGCCACCGTTTTCTCCTGCTCCGTGAAATAGGAGCAGACAATCTCCTCCGGATGCGTATCAATCAACCGGCTTGTACCTTGCAGAATATCGCTGATACTGCGCCGCAACGCATCGGAAGGCACGCGGATCGTACCTTTATCGCCATGAATGTACTGCCTCATATCAATCGTCAGCCGCAGGGGCTCGCGGTGATACGCATTGAGCCGTGAGCCGGCGTCGCGCACCTCGATCATCACCGTGTCCGGCAGATCATCCGACAAACCGATAGCACCGGGCATGCCTGTATATTGAATAAGTACGGGCACGCGCGTGTTACGCACGGAGTGCATCGCGTGACCATACCAGATCATCGTGGCAAAAAGCACGAACAGCAGGTACGTGAATACTTCGTTCCAGCGGCTCCAACGGGATATTTTGAACTTCTTAACAGACATCCGATACCGAAAAACGATTATTTCTTCTCGTCTTTAGCAGCTTGCTGAGCGTCTGCTACGTCTGCGAATACGCTCTCTTTGCTTACTTTGATGGTTACATCTTTAGCGATGGCGATGATGAAAGTGTTCTCCTGAACTTCCTTGATCTCACCATAGATACCGCCGGCGGTCACTACTTTGTCGCCTTTCTTCATTGCCTCGCGTTGAGCCTGTAACTCTTTCTGTTTCTTGGTCTGAGGACGAATCATGAAGAAATAGAAAACTACGAAAATAAGGATCATCATGATCCAGAATGACCACTGGTTGCCTTGTTGTGCAGTGCCTGCTTCGGCCTGCAAAAGAACTAAATCTAACATACTTATAAAATTAATCGATTAATAATTTGCTTATTTGATAGCTAACGCCTTGAAGAAGGTGCCGTTGATTCGCATTTCGCGCAGAATTTCCGTCAGGATACCGTTGATGAACATATAACTCTTGTCGCCCGAATACTCCTTGGCTAACTCGATATACTCGTTGAGCGAAATGGTCATCGGTATCTCTTCGAACTCCAAAATCTCCGCCAGAGCCTGCTCTAAGATCACGCGGTCCATGTCGGCGATACGGTCGGCATCCCAGCCTTTCAAATGGTTGTTAACCAACTCTTCGTAATGATCATGCCCTGAGATGGCCTTTTCCAAGAGCTGCTCGGCAAAACGGCATTCCTCTTCGCTGTCGAACATCTCCAGCAGCGGCGTGTCCGGCGTACTCTCCGGTGTGAAACGTTTGATGGTTTTGATCACATAACTGATGATCACATCGGCATCTATTGTCCAATTCGATTTGTCCAACACTACCTCCATCTCATCCAACGCGTCCTCCAGCGCTTTGCTGCTGGTCAGCAGGTATTGGAAAATCTGCCGCCAGATACGTTTGTCATCTTCGTATGTACACCCGTCCGCCTCCATATATTCCTTGTAGAAATCGCTCTCTACCAATTTCTTATAGGTGTCTTTGACAGCAGTCATGCCGCTGTCCCAACTCAGATGTTGCTCCTGGATGCGGTTGCGCAACGCGCGGTTGTCGAAAATCTGCTGCGCAAGACGATTATTGACAAATCGCTTGTTCGGCTTCCAGGTCGAGTGTGTCGCGCGAGCACGCGTCGCCTGATCCTCCATTTGCCGCTGAGCCTCCGAGGTGAGCTCATTCACGAAATCTAATAACACGAAATACAAGTCGTACGTGTCTGCAAAACTCTTGCGCAATTCTTTAACTGCGGTGTAAGATGTTTTGTCGGTGTTTTTGTAGTATGCGAACAGCGTTTGAAGCACGCGAGTTCGAACCATTGTTCTGTTTATCATATGCAGTTTGTAAAAAAATCGCGCAAAGTTACAAAAAAATTTGCACATATGCAAAAAAAATAGTAATTTTGCAGCGATTTTATAAAAAATACTTATTGAGATGGAAAAACAGAATGAAGAAAGACGCGAGCAGGAGATTGTTTATAGCCGTTCCGTCAAAGCCGGAAAGCGTATTTACTACTTAGATGTTCGCAAGGCACGTAATGAGGATTTGTACCTCTGTATCACGGAAAGTAAACGTTTACATGCAGAGGGAGATGAAACTCCGTCGTTTGAGAAACATAAAGTGTTCCTCTACAAAGAGGATTTTGCACACTTTACGGAAGGACTCCAGGATGTTATCGCGTACGTACAAAACCAATTAGGTACAATTGAGGAACGCCAGGAATGGATTCCCGAAGCTGCTAACCAGGAAACGCAACCTGCTGAAGCGCAAGTTGCGCAGCCCGCTGAAGAGCCTAAGAAAAAAGGTCTTTTCGGAATTTTTAAGGGCACTTCTAAAAATTGATTAACTAAGCGGGCTTGTCTAAAAAACGCGGAATTTTTAGTAGTGCCCTTAAGTAAGCACGTCCACTATTGTTTCGGCGATAGCCGATTTGGATGAAAGAGGCAATTCGACAGAGTTGCCTTTCGTGCTGAACAGTGTAACGCGATTCGTATCAGTTCCGAACCCTGCGCCTTCGTCGCGCAGCGAGTTCAATACAATCGCGTCCATGTGTTTGCGCTCCAATTTACGGAGCGCATTTTCTTTTTCGTTGGTCGTCTCTAGGGCGAAACCAATTAGCTGCTGACCCGGTTTTTTGTTTTCTCCCAAAGCTTTGGCGATATCCGGAGTCGTGGTCAGTGCTAACGTCAGGGACATCTGACCCTCTTGTTTCTTGATTTTCTCTCCTGCCTCGGTAGCCGGTGAGAAATCCGCTACGGCGGCGCAAAGAATTGCTGTGTCCGTTTCCGGCCATACGCGCATGCACGCTGCGTACATCTCTTTCGCGGATAGCGCGTCTATGCGTTCAATGGCCCCGAACGGATTGCGAACAGGCGCACTCACTGCGCCGCAGACTAATTTTACTTCTGCGCCTCTGCGCGCACAGGCATGTGCTAATGCAACACCCATCTTACCTGTCGAGTAATTGCTGATAAACCGCACAGGATCAATCTTCTCCTGCGTGCCTCCGGCGGTGATGAGCACTTTTCTGCCGGCCATACTCTTTGGCGTCAGCACATATTCCAATGCCTCTACCAACTCCTCAGGTTCCGGCATACGACCTTTGCCGCTCGTGCCGCAGGCTAATAGACCTTCTGCCGGTTCTATCACCGAGCAATTGTCCCAGCTCCGAATAGTTGTGATAGCTTGCTGAACGGCGGGGTTTTCCCACATCTTGTCGTTCATCGCCGGCGCAATCAGCATCGGCTTGCGGGCTACGCAGGAGCAGATGGTGGTCGTTAAAGCATCATCCGCTATGCCGCTCGACATCTTGCCTAACACATTCGCGGTCGCCGGCGCTACGATCATCGCGTCGCACCAATCAGGCAGCGATATATGCTCGGTCGAATGTTCGTTGATGGCGGCAAACACATCCGAATAAACTCTGCTACCCGAGAGGGTTTGCAGAGTTAATTCTGTTACGAACTGCAACGCGTTCTTCGTCGTTGCAACCCGTACTTCCGCGCCGGCTTTGACCAATAATCGGATGAGCTCCGGGATTTTGTAGGCTGCTATGCCGCCGCTGATGCCTACGATGATTCGTTTGCCTTCTAACATTTTAACGCTTTAACGTTTTAACGCTTTAACGTCGCGCAGCGACTTATTTCAACGCCTCGTCGCGGTTACCTGTGCGGTAAACCAAATCGCCATCTACGAACTCCTGAGTTGCCATCAAGGTCGGTTTCGGCAGACGCTCGTACTGACGGCTGATCTCAATCTGCTCGCGGTTCTCAAATGTCTCCTCCAAGTTGTCCTGAGGAATAGAGAAATCCTGCAACTTGGCGTCTAACTCGCGTTTGATTCCCATACTGATCTGGTTTGCGCGTTTAGCAATGATAGCTACCGTCTCATAGACGTTGCCTACCGGCTCTGTCAATTGGTTGATGTCACGTGTCACCGTATTCTTCGGTGCCTTTGAATTTTTGTAATCCATATCTCAATCTTTTGTTATTTTTCGTATTTGTACCATCATCTTGTCCGCCTCTTTGCGATGCTTCGAGTTCGGATATTCGGTGATGAAATTGTAGTATTCGTCTTGCGCGTCGCGGGCGCGCTCCAGTTTCTTTTCTTCGAACGAGTTGATCATCTGCTGGTACTTCGCCTGCAAGATATACCAACTGAAATCCTCCTGATATTTGTTGCTCGGATAGTTCTTGAGCGCGTTCTTGGAGACGATCTCGCAACTCTCGTAGTTGTTGCCCAAATAAGTGCCTAAATTGTAGTACAACTCTGCGCTTTTGAGCTCTTTATAAGCCAATTTGTCATACAATTCGCTCATCTCTCTGTAGGCCTGTTCTGCGTACGGACTTTCGGGATATAACTCCACAAACTGCGTGAATGCCTCTATCGCTTTGACGGTTATCTCTTGGTCCAAACGGGCGTCCGGTGCATCCAAATAGCGGCAGTGACCTACCTGGAAATAAGCCTCCGCAGCATATTTGCCTTTCGGATAATTGCGCACGTATGCCTGATAATAATCAGTCGCTGACTCATAGGATTTCTGACCCATATAGCTGCGAGCCAAATAAGCCAAAATATCCTCCGAGCGCTCGGTGCCCTTGTAATAAGAGCTCACATCGTCTAACAAGGTCTGAGACTTAACATACTGTTTGTCATTGAAATACCGCAATGCCGCCTGATATTTCTCCTCCGGATCACGCGATTTCAACAACTTCTGGTACTCCCCACAGCCTGTGAGAAATACCGTCATCATCAACAATATGTATATTCCTTTTTTGCTCATTTTTTCTTTCTCTATGCTTGCATTCGCGCGATTTAGCCTGCAAAGTTACTGCTTTTTTTTGAAATATGCAAATATTTTTTTTATTTTGCAATCATTTCTGCCCACTTTGGCGATTGTATAGCGATCAAACTGTCATTTTCTGCTACAATCAGGTAGCATGCCGCGTCTCCGGCGCGTTCAATCATCTCCAATGCCTTCTCGGCTCCTACTACCATGCAGGCTGTCGCCAATGCATCCGCACGCATACAACTGCTGCTCACTACCGTCGCACTCAGCAAACTATGCTGTACGGGCCAGCCCGTACGAGGATCAATAGTGTGGCTGCGACGCTGGTCGCCGTCGTAGTAATAATTGCGATAATTGCCGCTGGTCGCCATCGCGATATTATGAATCGCCAACACCTGCTGCAAATCCTCTTGTGCGCCTTCGTTATTCATGTTCGGCTTGGTAATGCCTATGCGCCAGGGCTCACCCGGCTCGCGCTCTCCATGAGTCACCACTTCGCCGCCGATATCCACCAGATAGTTCTCCACACCATGTTCGCTGAGAACAGATGCAATCAAGTCGCAGGCTTGACCTTTCGCCACTGCGCCACCATCTATCTTCACCCGCGGATCGGACTTAATGACCTTGTGATCAACGAGTTGTACTTTCTCGAAGCCCACAAACTGACGAATGCTGTCTATCTTTTGAGGGTTGATAGCGGCAAGCTGCTGGCTCTTCCTGCCAAAACCGAAAGCTTGTACCAAAGGCGCTACGGTGATGTCGAAAGCTCCTTCCGAAATAGCGTACACTTTTTCCGCTTCTGCCCACATGGTCTCAAAAGCCTCGTTGGTCGTCGTGTCGCGGTTGTCGTTGACAGCGGAGAGAATAGAGTGTGGATTGAACATGCTCAGACTATTGTCAAACGCCTGAAAGGCGGACTTGATCTCGCCTTCCAAATCCTGTGATGCTATATAGCGGATGTTATAGTACGTCCCGAAGACCTTGCCTTCGTTGTGGTACATCTGCTGCGTATGTCCCTCCTCGTAAAAAAAGAGAAACGCCACCGCTGCAATCACTCCAACTAACGCACTTGCTATCCGTGCTTTTCGTCTGTCCATATTCCAATCCTAAATTCTCTACTTTCTTGCTTTTTTCTCCTCCCCTTGTGGGGAGGTCGGGTGGGGTTCTGGGCTTTTTAGAACCAGAATCCGAGACCGATCACGCCGTTCAACTTCTGGCAAGCAATCTTCTCGTCTCCGGAAGCTTTGACGAATACATTATTTTTATTGATGCCGTCTGGATTAATTGATCCTTGGGCAAAGAGGTCTAATGTAACGTGATCAAATTCCCATTCCTTGTTGATCTTCAGACTGATGTTCGTTACCGCGAACTTGTCGTTGCCATATACCGGGTTTTTCCACGGAGACATACCTACTACTGCGCCCAGAGTGACACCCGCATCCTCAAAGGAGTAGTCGTAACCGAACTCAAAATACGAACTGTAGGCGCGTTTGGGGTTGCCGTCTGCGTCGTAGTTCAAGTCCTGACCCGCGATGGTCGTGTACCAGTTGAAATACAGGCCGGCTTTCGTCAACTCGCCGAAGTTATAACCTGCCCAGATCTCCGTAGTACTGGTGTTGCCGTTCGCGTCCAAATCATTTACACTCTGCCACGAGAAGAAGTTCGAACCGTCGCAGTAATAATAGTGATAGGCACCTATCGTTAAACCATACGTGCGGAAAGACAGAACTACATCCAACTCCGGTACGAAATAAGTGTTCGGGTTAATTTCCGCTCCATCAGCGTCGAAATACTTAGGCAAACCCTTGCGGAAACCCCAATCGGATGCACCGATGTTGCCCCATACACCAAATCTTAACGAGCTGTGTTCGCCGTCATAACCGACTTCCAAATCCGGCTGTAAACTCAAACCGCCGTTGTATTGGCCACGCCAAATATAAGCGCTTACTGCCTCAAAACCAGCATCGTAAGCGAACTCAACTTCTGCTTTTGCAGACATAACTACCGCCATCATTGCGGCGGCTAATACTAATACCTTTTTCATTAATAATTTATAATTTTTAATTTATAATTTTTAATTCTATTTCAAGTAAACTCCTAATGTCACATTGGCGTTCACTGTCTGTCCGGCAGGGGCTTGTGGATCCCATTTGATGCTACTGGGGTCGGCTGCAAGCAAGGTGGGGTTCACACACACTTGACCTTGCAGCATCATTCCGCAACGATCGCTCAAACTCCAATCTTTTCGCAACTTGAGATCGATATTCACTACGCCGGCGTCATGGACATACGAGGTGTATGTACTCTTCCACGGGGTGATACCTATCGCGCCTGTGAGACTGATGCCGTACTTGAAGTTCTGTACATAACTAATCTCCAAATAACTGGAGTAAGCACGAGTCAACGAGTTGTCGGTCGTGTCCTTGAAATAGCCATCGGCGGCAGAGACGCGGGTGCCCCAGTGAATCGTCAGAGGGATCTTGTTGCTCAGTGTCCATTTGGCGTTGACCTCCAAACGGTTACCGCCGCCAAATCCGTTGTTGAAATCAAAGAACGGACAATCAAAATGATGCACGTATAACAAATAGACATTCAATCCATAACGCTTAAATCCGATGGATAAATCCACCTCTGGCTGAAAGGACTCGAATCTCCAATCATACGTGCCCACGTTCCACCACATGTCGATGTATGCGCCTCCGTAACCCACATTGGCAGAGGCTTGGATATTCGGACCACCGCTGAATTGCCCGCGCCATAAATACGTCGTTTGGATCTTGGCTTCCGCGTTATACGTCAGACCGACGGGTCGCATGTAATCTTCCCACAGCCATTCCGCAGTGGACTTCTTTTCCGCCACTTCCGGCACGACGGCACTCTCGATATTCGTTTCTCCTCTCGCGTGCGCGCTCGCGTTATTTATAAAAGGTAATACTCCGGTGCATAGCACCAGAGTGATTACACTTTTGCGAATGTCGGATAGATGGATTGTTCTCACTTTTCCGTCACTCCTTTCGTTGAGCTTTCATTACAAAGCGTTCTGAACTTCCCATGCTTTGCGCAGGGCAATCTCCAAAATGCGGGTGTTGCTGAATACTACGATTCCGCCGTCAGGACCCGGCTCGATGTGATAATCGGCGTTGCCTTCTCCATTGAAGTATGCTCTTACTTCATCACCTGTGATGTTTAACTCTGCAGCAATTGCATCCATGCTTCCATGAGGAAGGCTGTCCTTTACTGCGCGAAGACGGTTAAATGTTGTACGAACCATAATAATTGTGTTTTTTATTCGTTTATAAATGTTAATTTTCAAAATTTGCTGCAAAGATACAAAAAATTTTTTATATGTGCAACATTTTATGAAAATTTAATCGTTTTTATTTGCATAAATAGAAAATTTTCACTAATTTTGCACAAAATTTGGGAAATGTCAACTATTTGTGCTATATCGACCCCCTATGGGACAGGAGGAATTGCGGTCATTCGTGTTTCCGGTCCCGATGCCATTTCTATCGTCAGCAGCCTCCTCAAAGGGCGGCTGCCTTTGACCGATGCCAAACCCAATACCGTCCATTTCGGACGTATTCAGCGTAACGGCGAAGTGCTCGATGAGGTTCTTTGCTCCGTCTTCCGTGCGCCGCATTCTTTTACCGGCGAAGACACCGTGGAAATAGCGTGCCACGGCAGCCTGTTTATCCAGCAGGAACTCCTTCGTTGGCTCATTGATGCCGGGGCTAAATCGGCTGAGCCCGGTGAGTTCACGCGCCGAGCTTTCATGTCCGGCAAAATGGATCTCACGCAAGCGGAAGCCGTCGCGGATCTCATAGCCGCGCAATCCAAAGCCGAGAAAGATCTGGCGCTCAGTCAGTTAAGAGGCTCCGTCTCCAACGAACTTGCTTCCTTGCGCGAACGCTTGCTGCATTTCACTTCCCTCATCGAACTCGAACTTGACTTCGCTGACCATGAGGAATTGGAATTTGCCGATCGTTCTGAACTGACATCCCTTGCCGCCGAGATAGAGCACAAACTGTCTGCGCTCCTCACTTCTTTCCGCACTGGCAATGCGATCCGTCATGGCATTCCTGTCGCTATCGTCGGAGCTCCGAACGCCGGCAAATCAACCCTTCTTAACGCCCTTCTTGGCGAACAACGCGCCATCGTCAGCGATATTAAAGGTACCACGCGCGACACGATAGAAGATACACTCATCATCGATGGCATCCTTTTCCGTCTTATCGACACCGCCGGAATACGTGAAACAAACGACCTCATCGAGCAAATGGGTGTCGAACGTAGTAAACAGGCGGTAAAGAATGCACAAATCGTCATTTCCTTATTGGAGCCGGGTCAAATAGAACCAATCCTGGATATCACGACTGCTAAAACGCTAATAAAAGCATATAACAAATCAGACCTGCTAACTCGGGAAGAGCGGACTAAATTGACGGATGGTATATGTATTTCTGCCAAAAATAACGATATCGAACCTTTGCGTTCAGAACTCGTCCGCGTAGCGAAAGAATCTATGACTACTGCTGCTGTCATGATCTCCAATGCGCGTCATTATGAGGCAATCGCCCGCGCGCATGATGCTATCATCCGTGTGCAGCAAGGACTCGTGGACGGATTATCCGGCGAACTCCTTTCCATGGACTTGCAAGATTGTCTCTCTGCCCTTGGTGAAGTAACCGGACAGATCACCAACACCGAAGTCCTTTCTAACATCTTCAGCAAGTTCTGTATCGGCAAATAAATCATCAATCGTCAAATCGTCAATCGTCAAATCGTAAATAATTATGATATTATCCATGACCGGCTACGGAAAGGCCGAAACAATTTTCCGGGGACACAAACTCATCTGCGAAATACGTTCGCTCAATTCCAAATCGATGGATCTCTCGGTTCGTCTTATCCCGCAACTGCGTTCGCGCGAATTGGATCTCCGAACCCTCGTATCCCAGCGTCTCGAACGTGGCAAAGTCGATCTCGCTATTTACGAAGAAACCTCCCTTCCTTTTAGGGAAGGGTCGGGGTTAGGCTCCTTTACCCCCATCAACTGGTCTGCCGTGACCGAGTATGCCGCGCAGTACAAAGCACAAATGAACGTGACCGAAGTGCCGGCGGAAGTGATGGCGGCTATTCTCCGTTTCCCCGATGTACTCAAAACGCAGGAAGATACCTCCGACCTCACGGAGGAAGAGTGGAGTAGTGTGCAAACCCTCCTCAATCAAGCCATCGATGCTTTCATCGCCTTCCGGACGCAAGAGGGACTCTCGCTCCAGAATATGTTCACCGAGAAACTGGACGGCATTGCTGACCTCCTCGCGCAGGTAGAACCTTTTGAGAAAGGACGAGTTGCCAAAATCAAAGAGCGTTTGGAAGCGAACCTCGCGCAGTTGTCTGCGGAAACACAAGCCCAAACGGACAGAAACCGCCTTGAGCAGGAGATGATCTACTACCTCGAGAAATTAGACATCACAGAGGAAAAAGTGCGCCTCACCAATCACATCAAATATTTTCGTGAGACCATGGGCACTCTAACCTCCAATAACCAATCACCGATCTCTACCGGCGTTGGCAAGAAACTCGGCTTCATCGCCCAGGAGATGGGACGTGAGATCAATACGCTCGGTTCCAAATCCAATCAGTCCGAGATGCAGATCATCGTCGTCAAGATGAAAGACATCCTCGAGCAAATCAAGGAGCAAGTCCTCAACGTCCTGTAAATTGTAAATTGTGCATTGTAAATTGTGAATTGTAAATTGTGAATTGTGAATTGTTATGATCTACATCTTTTGTGCCCCCTCGGGTAGTGGCAAATCAACTATGGTAAAGCACCTGCTTACCATGCACCCGGATCTCTTCGAACTCTCCGTTTCTTGTACCACGCGCGCGCCGCGAGGACAGGAAGTGCACGGCAAGGAGTACTATTTCATCTCCGTCGAGGAGTTCCAGAAACGCATTGAGAACAACGATTTCATTGAGTACGAGCAGGTCTATGACGGGCTCTATTATGGGACCCTCAAGGAGGAGATCGAACGCATCGAGGCCGCTGGACGTCAGGTCCTCTTCGATGTGGATGTCAAAGGTGGAGTAAACCTCAAGAAGATCTTAGGCGACAAAGCCACTTCTATCTTCATCTGTCCGCCGTCTATCGAAGAGCTCCGCCGCCGTCTCGAAGGGCGAGGCGACACCAGCCCCGAGATGATTGAAAAACGTCTCGCCAAAGCCGAATTTGAACTCACTTTCAAGCCCCTCTTTGACCGCGTCGTCATCAACGATGATCTCACCAACGCCTTCACGCAACTCGATGCCATCATTGATGAAACCGTTGAACCGTCAATAAATCGTTAAATCGTAAATCGTTAAATCGTAAATCGTCAATGTCCTTTAGAGTTGGTATCTACGGCGGCAGTTTTAACCCCGTGCATTTCGGTCACGTCGGGCTTGCCAAGTGGGTCATCGAGCATACAGACCTCGATGAACTTTGGCTGCTTGTCAGCCCCAATAACCCGCTTAAACCGGCGTCCATGTTGGCCCCTGAACAGGAGCGCTTGGCCGCCGTTCGAGAAGCCGTCAAAGACATCCCGGGTGTCATAGCCTCGGATTTTGAGTTCGCCTTACCCCGGCCTTCTTATACCGCCAACACACTCCGTGAACTGCAAAAAAAATACCCCGATTACGAATTTACACTCGTCATCGGGGAAGATAATTTGGCGATTTTCGATCGTTGGCGCGAGTATGAATACATCCTCACTAACTTCCGCATCTTCGTCTATCCGCGTCACCACGCAATCACAAATCACCAATCACCAATCACAAATCACAAATCAAAATGCCTCTGCTTTTTGAAAGATGCTCCCTATTTCGACATCTCTTCTACTGAACTTCGTTCTCGGCGGCAGGCAACTGAGCCTTAGTCTCTTCGCCTTCGTACAAAGGCAATGGATGCACTGCACTCATCTTTGCCCCCAACTTGACTAACTTCGTCGCCGAACCGAGTACCGATTGTCCCTTGTTCGCTTTATCTACTACCGCCTCATAGGCCGACTGCGCCTCGTCTAATTTCTTGCCCACTTTCTGTACTCTTTCTAATAGATCGCCCACGCGCGCAAGCAGCTCTTCCGCCGTGTCGCAGATGGCTTTGTTGTTCGCGTTCTGCTTGATTGCCGTCCACGTCACTTGCACGGCGCGCAATGCCGCATACAAATTCTGTTCGCCTACAATGAACACTCCCTGGTTCATTGCCTCGCGCCATAACGTCACGTCGGCACTAAGCGCTAACTGCAACGCCGCATCCACCGGCACGAACATCATCACAAAATCCACACTCTGCCGCGGTGCCTTCACATATGCCGCATAATTCTTCTTCGCTAACTCTTTTACGTGATTGCGAACGCTCTTCAGGTGAGCCGCCAAAGCGATGTTCCGGCCTTCCTCGTCCTCTGCGTTCGTGTAATCGACAAAGGCGTTCAGCGACACTTTGGAGTCTATGATCAGGTCTCGTGTCTCGTCCAGATGCAGAATAATATCCGGTTGCATCCGGTGCGCCGTCTCGTCGGAAACGATGATACTGCCGCTCGCATCGCGCAAGAACTCCTGTGCGTCGTACTCCAATCCGCGCTCCAAACCGATGGCGTTCAGCAAACTCTCTATCTTCTGTTCCCCCCAGTTTCCTTGCGTCTTGTTCTCCGCCGTCAACGCGTTACTCAGCCGCTCAGCGCTGTCACTCACTTTCATCGTCGTGCTCACCAACGTTGCAATCTTCTCTTTTATAGCCTCCGTCGAGGTCTCCTGCGTGGACTTGTTCTCTTTGAGCGCATTCTCCATCTTCGCGATACTCTCTTTGAGCGGATCCACAATCTGTTTCATGTTCGTCGCGTTCGACTGTTGCAACTCCGCCTGACGTTCTTTCAGCATCTGGTTTGTCACGTTCTGCACTTGCTCTCTCATGGTCGTCAGAGCCTGCTCATGGCGTTTCTGTTCCGCCGCAATAGCCTCTGTATTGCGTTTCTGTTCTGCCTCTATCGCCGCGTCATGACGCTTTTCCATGGCTTCCATCGCCTCGTTATGCCGCTTTTCTACGGCCTCCATCTCCGACTGATGCCTCTTCTCTATCGCCTCGACCACATCACGGTGAGCCTGCTCTTTGGCGTCCAATAAAGCACGGCTATGCTGCTCCGCATCTGTTTTCGCTTGCTCCAAATTGCGCTCGGCGTTCTTCAACTCCGCCTCCAAGGCAGCCACCGAAGCAGCCCTCATACTCCGTAACACAAAATACGCTACAATACCCGCCAGAACTACCCCGGCTACAAAAGATAATGCTATTTCCATCGTTTTTATATCTAAATTTGCTGCAAAATTACAAAAATATTTTGATATATGCAAAAAAAGTTGTACCTTTGTACCCGATTTTGTTAAATCTTCAATTGTTAATTACAAGAAAATGCTAAAAGATAATATTCAATCCCTATTGACGCAGGTCTCCAATCTCCAGGCTGCGAATGCTGAGGAACTCGAAGCGCTGCGTATTAAGTATCTCAGTAAGAAAGGTGAAATAACCTCCCTTTTCAATGAGTTTCGTAATGTTCCTTCCGACCAGAAACGCGAGCTCGGACAGATGTTGAACCAGCTTCGCCAGGAGGCGGAAACGCGTATCAATGATCTCCGCGAGAAAATCGCAGATCAATGCCAAGCCTCAGGTGACCAACTGGATCTCACCCGTACCCCCGATCCGATTGCTTTGGGTACACGTCATCCCCTCTCGCTTGTGCGCGAAGAGATCGAAGAGATATTCTCCCGTATCGGCTTCACGATCGCTCAGGGACCCGAAGTGGAGGATGACAAGCATGTTTATGGTATGCTCAATTTCGCACCCGAACACCCGGCGCGCGATATGCAGGACACGTTCTTCATCGAGAAAGAGATCGGTGTTCAGAAACCCACCGATGTCCTCCTTCGTTCGCATACCTCTTCCGTCCAGACGCGTGTCATGACCTCACAGAAACCGCCTATCCGCGTGCTCTGCCCCGGTCGTGTCTATCGCAACGAAGCCATCTCCGCACGTGCACACTGTTTCTTCCACCAAGTGGAAGGACTCTATATCGACAAAAATGTCTCTTTCGCTGATCTCCGCGAAGCGCTCCTCTATTTCTCAAAGGAGATGTTCGGACCCGAGACCAAGATCCGTCTCCGTCCGTCCTATTTCCCCTTCACAGAGCCGTCTGCGGAAATGGATATCTCCTGTAATATCTGCGGCGGAACAGGCTGTTCCTTCTGTAAAGGCACAGGGTGGGTTGAAATCCTCGGTTGCGGTATGGTCGATCCGAATGTCCTCGAAGCCTGCGGCATAGACTCCAAAGTCTATTCCGGCTATGCCTTCGGTATGGGTGTGGAGCGTATCACGAACCTCAAGTATCGTGTGAAAGACCTTCGTCTCTTCTCCGAGAACGACGTCCGTTTCCTCCGTCAGTTCGAATCCTGCTAACCTTCCGTCCCTTTTTCTCTCCCCTCTCCTATGCGCGCCACCTCCGTTGGCGCGTATTTTTTTTTCTTTTTCTTTCCCCTTTCCGTTCCCCTTTCCGTTCCTCCTCTTTCCCCTTTCTTCTTTTCCGCTGGATCTGGTTTCGGCATGTTCGCTTCGTCCGTTTTTCCGAATACCATTCTGCTCATTCCTCGTCCCCTTCTATTCTGCTCATTCCTCCGTCTTTCTCCCCCTCAGAGAGGGGGCGGGGGGGCCTTATGTCACTTCGGTATCATAGTACGCGATTAGTATGAAATTAGTAGGTAATTAGTAGGTAATTAGTAGGTGATTAGTAGGTAATACCGCTATTTATGCACCGAGCGCACTATCACCTTTCCCTCACTTCCCGAACTCTTTAGAGCCCCAAAATCGCTTTTTGTGTAGATTTTTCTTGCATATGTCAAAAATTTTTACTAACTTTGCGCCACAATTGATAATTTATCATACTACAATAACATTATGGAATATAAGATTAAAACTATCGGAGTGCTGACCTCAGGTGGGGATGCTCCGGGAATGAATGCTGCGGTTCGTGCTGTGACTCGCGCCGCAATCGCTAATGACATTCGTGTAAAGGCTATCTTCAGAGGTTATAAAGGCCTCATGGACGGCGAAGTGCAAGAGTTTACTACCCAGGACGTGAGTGGAATTATCCAGCGCGGAGGTACGATCCTCAAATCTGCCCGTAGTGATGAGTTCAAGACCCCTGAAGGTCGAAAACGCGCTTATGATACCCTCCAACGTGAGCAGATTGATGCCTTGATCGTCATCGGTGGTGATGGTACTTTCACTGGCGCACGGCTTCTTGCGCAGGAATATAACATCCCCATCATCGGCATCCCGGGTACCATTGACAATGACCTTTGGGGAACCGACTCGACCATCGGCTACGACACTGCCCTCAACACCATTATGGATTGTGTGGACAAACTCCGTGACACAGGAACGAGCCATGAGCGACTTTTCTTGGTCGAAGTCATGGGACGTGATGCTGGCTTCCTCACCCTCAATGCGGCTATCGCTGCGGGAGCTGAAGCGGCCATCATCCCCGAACGTGCTACGCTTGAGGAACAGTTAGAAGCGGCGATAGGGCAGGGAAGACGCAAACACAAAAACAGCGGTATTGTCTTGGTTCAAGAGCACGCTATCCCCGGTGGAGCACAAGCGGTGGCTAAAATAATCGAAGAGGCTCATCCTGAGTACGGCACGCGTGTCACGATCCTTGGTCACCTCCAGCGAGGAGGATCTCCTTCTGCCTTCGATCGTATTCTTGCTTCGCGTCTCGGCTGTGCTGCGGTACAAGCTCTTCTGGACGAGCAGCGCTCAATCATGGTCGGACTACAAAACGGCGAAGTGATCTACGTTCCGCTGACCAAAGCCATCAAGGAGAAAAAAGACATCAAGGACGATAAATGGCAGGCTCTCCAGGTCCTCAGCCTCTAAAATCTCAATTGTCAATTGTCAATTGTCAATTATCAATTATCAATTATCCCTTGACCCCAACAGTTGATTACATAAAATCCTGTTTCGACGAGTACAATGCCCTTTTCTTCGGGAACTCGTTGCCGCCGATACCCGTCAAACTGTCTTCGGCGCGCACTTTCCTCGGAAAAGTGACATTTACTCGCCGGCGGTCATGGCTCTTTGGTCCTGTCCGAAACGAAAACTTCGTACTTCGTATCAATACGCGTCTGGACCTGCCCGAAGAACTCATTCAGGATACTATTATCCATGAGATGATCCATTATTACATCGCTGTGAATCAATGGAAAGACACATCAACCCACGGAAAACTCTTCCGCCGTGAAATGGCGCGCATCAATGCCGAGGGAAACCGCCATATTTCCATCTCCTATCGCCTTTCCAAAGAACAACAGATTGAACTCTATCCCGAGAGAAAAGAGCAAATTGAAGCTTTTTTCTTGCGTAAGTCTCAAAAATGCAACAAACATCAAACATAACTCATTAAACATTTATCATTATGAACAAAAGAATCAACATCATGGCAACTATCAAAGATGGTGTTGCCTTAGCGCTCCTCAATTATCTGAGCCTCGTTTTAACTACTGTCCTTTACATTGTGACCCTTTGGGTGCCGTACATCAACGTCGGTACTACGATCGCAATGTGCTCTCTGCCGGCTGAAATGGCAAAAGGCAATGTCATCAACCCGCTCTTTATCTTTGACGGTAAATACCGTAGCAACATGGGCGAGTTCTTTATTCTCTATGCCCTCATGACCGGTGCTATCTTAGTCGGACTATTCTTTATGGTAATTCCCGGTATCGTTATTTCTATCGCTTGGACGTACGCACTTGTCCTCTTTGTGGACAAAAATATGTCGGCGCTCGACTCGCTCCGTGAATCTAACAGACTCACTTATGGCAACAAGTGGCGCATCTTTGCCGCACAATTCCTCGTGGCTTTCTGCTTGCAGATATCTGTTGCTGTCGTGCAAGCCCTCTTTAATATCGGAGATGCTTCATGGCTCGATGCAATTGGAACGATTATCGTAGTAGCACTGGTTATTTTTACCATTCCGGCTTTGATCGGTGTAGATGCTTCGATCTATAAACAGCTTACAACCGGCAATTTTGTGGGAGAAGACCCCGATCAAGCTGCTCAGCCTGCCGATGAAGCACCGAAAGCATAACGTACGCACGTACATGCGCACACACGCGTTCCTATTATATATACATACGTGTATATGAGCCTCTTTCCTCTGAAAGGGGCTTTTTTAGTAAAAATAGACATTGCAACACAAAAACACCAAAATACAACAAAAAATTAGTTGATTGAAAATCAATGAGTTATAAAGAAAGTGCATTTTTTTTGCATTTTTTTTGCAGAAATATTTGGTCAATTCAAAAATTTGTCGTACCTTTGCATCCGCTTTCGCTCAAAAAGGCATTAACACCCAAACGAGCACAAGCAAAAACGTGATCTTTGAAAGATTGTCTATTCATAACAAGATGTAGTACAAGAACTGAAATAATTGAGAATTATGAATTGTGAATTCCATTGTGAATTGTGAATTGTAAATTGTGAATTGTAAAAGGTTCCCGAAAAATTCTACACTTGATAAATTCGATTATTCTGAGCTATCTTATAAATTTCTTTTACAACGAAGAGTTTGATCCTGGCTCAGGATGAACGCTAGCGACAGGCCTAACACATGCAAGTCGAGGGGCAGCGGGATTGAAGCTTGCTTTAATT
>CADCEV010000010.1 GCA_902800525.1 uncultured Bacteroidales bacterium | reverse complement strand
CCATGCCTCGCTTCGGGTGGTGACGGTGCGGGTGACGTTGCAGCTGGTCAGACCGAAGCCTGCGCCGAGCGCCGTCAGTGCCGCTATCAGCACCGAGATGATGATTTTTGCAATCTGTCTTTTACTCATAATTTTGAATTTTTAATTCGTTAAATTCGCTTAATTCGCCGTTCCCTTCTCCCCCTTTGAGAGGGGGTTGGGAGGGGCTTGGTTAACCGAAATTGGGTTTGACGTACTTCTGCGCTACGGTGTAGGCGAATAGGGAGGTGTACTTGCTCTGCGCTTTGAAAGCCGCTTCAAGGGTGGCACGTTCGGTCGGGTCTGCCAGAGCGGTTTTGGCTGCCTGCGCAGCGGTTTTGAGTGCTTCCTGACAGAGGACGTTCTTCGATGCCTTCGATTTGGAAGGATTCAACAGATCCACACCTAACTGCTCTTTGCCGCATGCACAGCCCTTGAAGTAAAGCGTCTCCGATTTGTTGAATTTGCCCTTCACGCGGGCAAACATGCCATGTAATGTAATCTTTGCCATAAGATTAATGAATAATTGATTAATAATTATCTTTTTTCTTTAAAGCCGGCTGCTTTTCGGTTATCCCTTTTTGAACCGCAGGAACTGAGGATTAGGCGATAGACGCTCCGTTGGTTCATTATCCTATCAGACCGAAAAGCAATGCAAAGGTACTGCTTTTTTGCGAGATGACCAAGTTTTAGCCTTCGGGAAGGTGAGCAGGCTCACTTTTGGTGAGATCATAGCCGGCGTAGTTGCTCAGATCCATCACCTCGGTGATATAAAACCAATCCCTGTGCTTGAGTGCATCGAGGTACTTGGCGCCGTACTTGCGGAATTTTTTCCAGCCGTAGAGGAGGGTGTTCAGCCCCTCTATTCCCACCGGCGCACCTACATGCTGCTCCAGCGATTGAACGAGGTCTGCTTTGAAAAATTTTGTTGCCATCAGTCTGTAAATTCAATTTCTAATTGTCCTTTCATCGTCCGTTCGACAAACTCGCGGTGCCGCTCTTTGCCGTAAGTCAGCCCGAAAGCGATGCGATTGGCGGCTTCGGCTTCGGAAGGCGTGTGGTCGGACCTGTCCGGGCGGGCTTGGACGATATGCATCACCCCTCCCCCGGGAGCCGGATAACGCCGCAGGTAGAACGGATCGGTACCCATCAGGATCCCGCGGACGGATTCGATGCCAGGATCAAAAAATACTTTGCCCATCGTTTCCTTGCTGTAAGAGGGGTTTGGTTAAGATGTTCTTTGCTTATTCCCGGGACATGGTCCCGTGATGGTCATGTCCTTGGAAGGTCGGTATCAGCATGAGACCATCACGGGATCATCTTCCGGGAAAGACCTAACCACGTCCCGGGAACGATTTTGGGGGATAAGACGTACGTTTGTAGATCGTGCCTTTTTTCGTGGCTACAATGGTTTCGACTCGTCCGTCGGGAAACCGTTTGCGGCTGATGGTTCCGGAAATGGAATCAAACAGCGGATTGAGTTTGTAATGCAATGCCATAATAGATAAATTGTTTGAGGTTGTTTGAGGTGGTTTGAAATGGTTTGAAATGGTTTAAAGTTGTTTGACATAGATAACTTTATTTCCCGTCGGGTTTGCCATCTGCCAACCGTCACGGGGTTCTGTCGTGTGATAACGGGCATAGTAGTCCGCATAGGAGAGAGTTTGCGTGCGAGGTTGGTGCTGCATAGCAAGAGCGGTGTCTTCAATCGCGAAATACGGATTCGGATGAATCCAGAGCCCCTGCTGCTGAGCGGAACGGATCGTGTCATACACATACTGCCGCGTAGCTTCGTCATAGCCATCCCACAGCCTTTCGCATCCCCGCCGCCGGCGTTTATACTCGCCTTGCGGATGAAGCAGTGCCCAAATACTAAAAAAGGAATAATTCATACTAATAAAATTTATTGCCAAGCCTTGCCTTGCCACGCATGCATTGACATGACAATTTATTGGCATGGCAAGGCATGGCTTTTTCTTTTTCTTTTGGTTCTTTTCTTTTGCTTTTTCAAAATCAGGTGCAAAGGTACTGCTTTTTTTGCAATATGGTACGACATTTTTGTCGCATAATTTGAAAAAATGATTTTTTACATTCTTTGTATCTGTCTCGGAGAGCGATCGAATGTCCGCGCGGTGTTGGAAGTGGGGTTGATGTTGCGCCGGGAAGATTCTTCACGGATGATAGAAACGAGTCCGCAGAATAATTGCCGCATGCTACAGGTTAGAGCAAGAAAATCATTGTCGCTAAGGGAGCGCACGTAGTCTTTGACCCAAGTAAGGATCACTTCATGTAGTTCTGTTTTCATTTTGTGTCTAAAGGCAGGAAAAATAACGATGAGCAACATGCCCGCCGAGGTCTGCCTATAGACACAAAAAAGCCCCACGAAACAATATCGTGGAGCTTCAAAGGTCTGATTTGTCAAAAATTATCGAAAATTAGTGAGGGGGTATCGGTATAGTGCGTTAGTTTTTGTTTTTGGTGAAACGATGGATAATGTTTTTGTATTCCGCATCTTGCAGAACCAACGAATCTGCCGTAGAGACCAATATCTTGTAGGCTCGATGTATCGGGACATCACGGGCATCCATTGTGGCATAGATACGGAGAGTTGACTTCTTTTTCTCCCAACGAAACCAGCCATTGCCATGATAATTCAGATCCCATTCGAAAACATCTTCCGCTTCGTTCCACTCTTTGCCCCAAAACATACCTGTTTCTTCGTCATAATCGTCGTAAAACGCCTTGTACCACAAAGGATTAGCGGTGTTTGCCCATTTGCCGACAATCAAGGGGTCGGCAGAAGGCACCTCTTCTATTGTATAAGTGCCATCTGTAGATAGGATTTTGTTCTCCTTCTCTCGCACTTGGAAACGATATATACCGTACCCGACAGACGCAATTACAATGACAGCTGTCAGCAGCGAAACAATGATTATAGACTTGCGTTTCATAGTTATTTCAAAGCGATCACTTGTGCTTCCTGGTTATTCATACCGGGCATAGTTCGTCCCACTCCGGCATTGATATAAGTAGGATCACAAACTACATATTTACGATTCTGGTATAGCAAATAGTCGCCATTGACATCGTTTGTAAAAGCCACCGCAGCCGCCAAGTGCCCGGGATAATAGAGCAGCACCACATCCAGTCCCATCAAATCGCGTATCAGGCGCGAGAAGAGGATTGCGCGGTCTTCACAATCGCAGTACGGATAATAAAGCGTCTCTTGCGCAAAAAACGCTCGATCCCCACCCCATATCTGGTCGTCATAGCCGTACTCAAACGCCGTCTGCACCCAGTTTAACAGGATTCCTACCGCGTCACGTTCGGTCATGCCGGTGATTGTTTTTTTGAGGGACGGATAAAGCATATCCTTGATCGATTTCTCCATAGGTGTGTTGGCATAAGCCGCCCAACGGGTTGTTTGGTCGCCATTAAAACATGCTTGCGGATAGGTGTTGAAGAAATCAATCATGTTTTTATTGACACTAACCGCAGAGGTTACACCTTTGCGGGAGGTCAATGTACGTTTAGGTGTCGGTTCGGCCCCGAAGGACGGCAGTTTGGTCATCTGCATGGAGAGCGATTTCTCTTTGCCGTACTTGGCTTTGGTGATTTGCATATAGTCATTCTTATCACCGCTCACGTTATAGAATTTCGTTCCATCCAACACGTAATACCGCATGTTGAAGATATCGTACAAACTGGCGACCAACATATAGAGTTTGCTATTTTCCATTCCTAAACGGATACGGTAACCCGATTGGGTCATTAAGAACGCTTGCGCCAACACCGCCTCGTTGGTTTTGCCATATTGTTTCTCGGTAGCAGCTTGCAACATCTTCATGTATGCCCAATCGCAAAGGTTGTTAGCTTTTCGAGCTTCAAGTGCCGTGCTGACCGTGATATCATACCGGCTGTCAGAGAGTTGTTTCCACGCATCTGCGATGGCATTTTCTTCCAAAGCGCGCAGTTTGAGATTGTCGTTTTGCGGGAAACCGATTGTTACTACATTACCAAAATAGCCGATAGACACTTTTTTATACGGCTCTTCTTTGGGTTTGACAGGAGCAATCGGTTCCGGCGCCGGTTGGGGTGTAGGAACAACCACCACTTTGGGTTTTACCGCTATCTGCACCGGCTTGGTGTCGATGGTCGGTTTGGGTGTAGGAACCGGTTTGATATCCTCTTTCGGTGGTCTTTGATCCTCTTGGGGTTTTGGCTGCTCTTCGGCTTTGGGTTTAGGCTGCAGAGCCGGCGTTTCTACATACTCAATCGGTTTGACAACAGGTTCTTTTTTCGGTTTCTCTGCTTCATGTGCAGGAAAGGACTGCCATGCCTGCCTCATGAAATCAGCATACTCCTCGTTTACGCGTTTACGAAACGCATCAAACTCCGCCTGCTGGTCGGTTTTGAACTTGTCAAACTTATCGTTCTGTTGTTGTTTGAACTTGTCAAACGCGCTTTGCTGTGCCATACCTGTCAATGACACAAAAGACAGCATTATAATTAATATTTTTTTCATTGCTGTATATGTTCTTTTAGATGGTCTGCCTGAATACGTTTTTCTATATGCACAAATATTTTTTTGTATGCAGGGCAAAGGAATGTCTTTTGCTTGAAATCGCCCGAGACAAGGAAACCATCATGCAGACAGCCGCCATGACAGACATGATACCACCTACATTTGGCACAACCGCTTTGGGCGATGTACTCCGCGCGCTTGTAGGTCTCTGTTTGTTTGACACGCTGCATGATATTTATTAATGGTTCGTCATGCAGGTTACCATACGAATAATGCAGTAGATCATTGTCACAAAACCGTCCACAGGGCATCACATCGCCAGTTGGCGTAATCGCCATAAAATTATCTTGGCAGTTTTGTGAAAACATGCATCCGGACGGTTTGCCGGTAGCAATATTACTGGCTATCTCCACGAAATTCGATTCGGTTATTTCTCCTTCTTGGTCATTATACCAAAGATCAAATAGCTCTATAGCCATCTGCGCATATTCATCAGGAGAAATGCCATAGTCGTCAATGTTGTTTTGTGCCTCACCGGAACAGAACAAGGGATTGAACTTGAAGCTGATTCCTTCGTTGCGCATAAAACGGTACAATTCGGAAATATGCCCGATATGTTTCTTGCTCCCCACAACAATACACCCTATCCTCATTCCTCGCTCCTTGCATCGACGATAGTTAGCAATAATGCGCTCAAAAGTTGGTTCGCCATGTACACCTACACGCTGCTGATTATGAATGTCTGCTGTGCCGTCCAATGAAAAACCGACTCGCACATTATATTGCAGAAAAAGGTCAATCCACTCGTCATTGACAAGCGACAGATTGGTCTGCATGGAGTTCTGGACTTCATAGCCAACCAACTCCTGCTGCATAAAAGCAAATATTGCACGATAGTTGTCTATGCCCCATAACATAGGCTCACCGCCATGCCAGATAATGGTAATTCTCCTGCGGGGCATTACTTGTAGCATCTGCTTGATTTGGTCTATGATGCGCTTTGCAAACTCCAAATCAAACAATTGCGAATGCCGTTTTGTCTTATTGCTCAAATAGCAATACTTGCACCGCAAGTTGCAAGAGTATGTAGGTTTAATGATGAAGGTCATCGAGGTTCTTCGCTACTTGTATCATAGTAATCTCCATATGGTTCATCCAAATAATCACCATATGTATCTCCATGTACTTCATATGAAGTACTCATCAAACATGGTCTCATCTTATTTACGATTCTTTCGTAAATACAAGTTTGTGCATAAGTTAGTATTCCTTGAATCATAATTACATGCAATTTACCCTATACATTGATAGGTTTATCTGTGTTATTCTAATGGAGTTACGAAATCATTCCCAATGCCAAATCTGCCATATTTAATATCTTTATATGTAAATTCGCGTTTTGCAAATTCGACTGTTCTACCAGTCAAACTATTGACCGCATTATATCGAATAGCAAGATAATTTTCGTCATCTTTTAGCAAATCTCTTAACTCCAGTTTCCCGTCTTCAAATAATCTTATAATATCCGCTGGAGCATTCTTCTTAATCTCATTGCTGTCAATATCCAATACATTGATACGAGCGTATATCTCGCACGAGGACTTATCTTCTTCAGACTTTGAACTTGTTATCTCTTCATGTGTACTAAAATCTGGTATTTTGTATGTGTAATTAAACCGCCTATTTTTTATACGGAAGGAGACTTTTAAATTATATGCTGTTGCGGCTAATGATGTATTGATAAATTTAACTCGATACACTCCATTATAACATTCTATTTGCTCACACAATGTTAACAATAATGTTTCAAGCTCTTCCCGTTTTTTTAATTCTTTTTCTTGTCTATTCGCTTTAATTTCTTTAATGAATTGAATTATCAATGAAATCAATGCTATTATCGTGCCAACGATACCCCAGAAAAACTCTTTCATATCAATCCTCCTAATTATGATTTACCAAAGTGAAGAGTCTGAATAGTCAGAGTCGGAGTAATCAAGATAATCTTGAAAATTACTATCCTTAATTCTATCTGATATACGTTGTTGAATAGCCTCTTGCGCATGAGTTAATTTTTGGGTAATCATAAAAATGAAAGCGATTAACCTATACATCGCGAGGTTTTTAATGGATATTTAATATTGCCGAACAGGACGAACTCCATATGTTCCTTGACCATCGTCAATAGAGCCATTGCTAAAACTTATATGATAATAACCATATCCGCCTCCACTAAAAGTACTACTCCAATAAGTCCCCAAAAAACCGCCTATCGCATCTTTATTTTCATACATAAGCATCAAGACAGACAATGCTGGAAGCGTCCAGTCATCATAATCGTACGCTACTAATTCGTTACATAGTCTAAATGCAGGTTCATTCCCCGTATTATCATGAACCCCCATCCATACCCTTTCTAAATCGTAAGGAAGCACTAGGTAGCTAACTCCTTGATCAGAAACCTTATATAAATTATAGGGATTACGATGGTCTATTTTGATTGCTTCACCGTATGCGATACCGGAACCATTCGTAGCGTATGCGCGGATATACAAATCTTGTGTATGCACATTACTAACTGTTAAGTTACCCGAATAACCACCGAGACCATCACCATCCGTTGTTTTTTGGTTTGCAATGGTCGGAGTAGAAGTTCCCCAGCAAATACCACGTTCCGTTACTGGCGAATCACCGACATCAGTAACACTTCCTTCGTAATAAATCATAGTTTTACTATCAACACGAACAAGTGTTGTTTTTACAGTCGGGACTCCACTTTCTGTTCTAAAAGTCACTTGATTTCCATATGCGACTCCTTTTTCATTTTCCGCATAGGCGCGTACGTAATAAGTAGTATTTGGTTGCAGATTCCCAATATTACTGAAGAATTCGCCAGCTCCTGTCCCATCTTCAGTATGGTCATTTGTAACAGTAGGATATTGCGAGGTTCCCCAACAGACACCGCGCTTCGTGACAGCAAAACCGCCGCTGCTTGTCACTTTCCCGCCACCAGTAGCCATCTTGGATTTGATATTGGTTACTTCTGCTGTTTCGACGGTTGGCACTGTCGGACCCTTGATAGTGATTATACCTAAGTCATACCGCCCATTGCCAAACCCCGGCAAATCAACACGCTTGGTTCCTATACGCGCATTGCCCAACAATACGTAATAGTCTTGATTGACTTCCTGCAAACGTACTTCCAATGAAAAATAACCGTTTGAATTAGTTTGGGTGGCGGTATGGATTCTGTCTCCGTTAGTGACCTTTACATCCACTCCTTCGAAAGGCAAATCAGTCGTTTCATCTATCACGGTGCCGTAATAAGTAGCTATGCCACTCGATGCTGAATCTTCACAACTGCTGAAGCCGCATAATACGATTGCTGCCACAAGGGCAAATAAAGAAAACTTTTTCATATTCATTAAAATTTGATTGTTGCACCTATACCAAGTGCATAATTGCTATTAGTCGTATTTTCCACTGGAATAATCGTAGGATAGAACGCATAATTACGCTGCTTGGGTTCCAACGTATAGGCTCTCCATAGATTGACGCCATAAAGCACTGCTGCTAATCCAAAGCAAGTATAAGAAACGCCTTGATAAATAGGCTTTGCCTTTTGTGCAGATTGATAAGTCGCATAGTCGATGCCGTAACTATTCATTATTTGTGTTTGTTTTTTTGCACCGAAATAGGTACCTACACCTGCACCTAACAAGGTTACTTCACCTACAAGAGTAATCGCGCCTTCTACATAGTGATGCTTTACCATTTGTCCAGCTCCTGGAATAAAAATTGAAGCTGCTAACGCTTTGGCATTTTCGTTTCTTACAATCCGCAGAGAATCCTGCCTTTGCTTCTCCACCTTCGCTGCCAGCTCTTTTTGTCGCTGGTCATAGCGTTCATGCCTATAACACTCATTGAAGTCATCAAACCGAGCATTATCTGCATAACCCACTTCCGGGATTTGGCATAGCAACCAATATGTCCACCCGCCGAACTCATCATTTGGACGCGAGCAATAGCATGCTACATTCATCGGGATAGTAAAACGTTGTGAAAGCAGTTTGACATTCGTTCCGCTTGCCACCGCCTCGCTGATATCCTCGGTATTCAATGGAATACCCAATTTCAAGGCTACTTGCATGAATGCCTGAGTATAGGCATTATTGCGGGCTTCCGTTTCTGTCTCACCTGTCGCCCGTTCTACATGATAGTAGAAAGTTCTGTTGCTACGTTCCGGTTTCTCAAAAACCCAGTCTGGAAGTGGAGGTCTCTTTCTATTCTGGGCAACAATGTCTGAACTGAATGCCCCAACGGCTAATAGTGCATAAAGCACAAAAAGATACTTGCGCATAATAAATCTTAATTATTGACAATTCGTAAAATCTTCAAATCTTGGTTCAAAACGCCCATCATCGGCAATTTGCCAAAGCACATAGAGGCGTATCTGTTTGGCGGATGCTACGGGGCGAAACTCTTCCCAGTAATCACATACTTTGTTAATCGGAATTTCCATATACTGCTCCTGCACATTGACTGCATCAGACACTTTTCCTTCCAACGCAGCCATATCATCCGACATATTGACGCGCACACCGAGTTTCCACTTCGCTTCCATGATGGCTTTAGCAAAAGCATTAGCGTACGCCTTGTCATATGTAGCACCTTCTCCTACTGTTACCCTATAGTAAAAGTGCTTCAGAGGATTAGATGCAGGCAAATGGCTGACCCACTGTGGCATGTCACGTCCAACCTGAGCGAAAACCGCAACGGGTAAACACAATAGTAAATATACTAAAAATCTTTTCATGAGTACTATTCCTCTATTTCCGCACGTTGTTGTTGTAACGACGCATTCTCTTTAGCCGCATTAGCATCCAACTCTGCTTGCATACGTTTGCGGAACATGGCTTTATCAACATCTACATCTTTTACTTCCTGCATGATAGCATCCATAACTTTGTTCATCGGAACGTATAATGCCTCATAGCAAATCCATTGGTTGTATCTGTCTTTTGCGAATTGACGGCAATCTACAACATAGAATTCATTTATAGCCTTTTCTCCTGCAGAAATAACCATTCCCTCTAAAGATCCTTCGGTCACACGACTTCCTTTTGGGGTACTTGTATCTTTGTTGTAACTTTCCATTGCATTCTTTACCACTCCGGCAAAGCGAGTGCCTATATCGTCTAATGCTCTTTGATTTGCAACTTTTTGAGCTAACTCTTGTGTTTGTTGCCCCGTTCCAATTCCCTGTGCTGCCATTTGTTCAGGTACTTTGTTCAAAGCTATGAATTCATCCATACAGGGAGTATAAATGAGTTGCACTCCACCTTCTAACATCTGCTCCATTGCATCTCTTTGATCCTCTCGACGTCTTTTGCGGTCTTTAGCTCGTTCTTCTGCTTCTGTTCTTTCTGCATTAGCTCTTTTGATGCTATCCATTCTCATTTGGTGCAACAAAGCAGCTTCCTCTGCTTTTTGTTTCTGCTCCATTTCCCACTGTGCTTTCTTCGCTGCTTTTTTTTCTTTTCGACTTTGTGCCTGCATAGGCATTGACATTGTCATTAACATTGCTACGATAGTAGCATAAAACATGATTTTTTTCATGACTTTATAAGTTTAATTGTTTTTTGCCTACTCATTTATGGCTTTTCGGCATCCTCCGTTTATTTTGTAAATATATTTGTATAAAGTAGTTTAACGAACCATCACCTTTACTTTGAGGCATAAACACATACAAAAAGCGCAGACCTCGTGTTGCTTACTTACAAAACGAGGCCTAGCATACCTTTCAAGTCAAATAAACAACAGGAAACCTACGCCGATATGACAAACCGCTTGCCAGAAATAGCAAGACGGGTACAATAGTCATACCCATAGGCATCTATTGCTCACTTTGGTCCTGACTTGAATCTGAAAGTTGCTAGTTTTCGTTTTGTCAAACACAAAGCGTCAATAAACGCTATTTCAATACATTTTGAACCCCTCTAACCCTCTCCGTAAAGGAGACCGGCGTAGATTGGATCCGCAATCTGAGTACCTTATTTATTTACGCGCACTGCGTAATGTACTCAAATCGGCTGCAAAATTAGTAAATATTTTTGATATATGCAAATAAAAATGCAAAAAATCGCCCGAGTGAGCGATTTTTCTGCTTGATGGTCATAAAATTATCAAAATTTTTACTTTGGTAGTCAAAAAAAGTCCCAAAATTATTTTTTCTTTTTTGGATTTTTTTGGGGGCTGTTTTGCATCTAACTTTTATGGTAGCCGCTTTCTTTTCTCTTTATCTTCCATTTTCACTCCGGAACCGTTCCTCCAATTCCTTCATTCTTACTATTAATTGCTCAAAGGGCAACTTCTCCCCGTAGATCATAGTTCCGCTCATCCGCTGATAATCTTCTTTCCATTCACGCATCCAGCGTTCCGGCGGCGTAAGGCACAACTCTGCGCGCATGTGTTCATTATAATCTACTCCCGCCATCGCGGTAAAAGCCATCCGATGCTGACGAATATGCTCCCATAATACATCATCCTTCACTGCCGCTATTGCAAACGGCTTATCCATCATTCGCTCTATGTCATACAAGTGCCGGCTCCTGCGGTTGGCAGACAATGACTCGCGCTCAATAGAGAACAACTCATGCAGCAGAAATACCTTTTCCAAGAATGTCTTTTGCGGAGCAGCTACGCTGATTGCTACATTCTTATAATCCTCTACCGGCAACACTTCCGATACCATACTGCGGCATATAATCTCCTCCGTCGGCTCTATCAACGAACGAGCCCCCACTTCCAATTTCACTATTGGCTGCACGTACGATATGGAACTTTCTTCGTATAAACTGCGGTAATACAGACTGATCACGCGCGGTTCGGGATATGTACCATCACCCTCGCCGTCCGGCTGTACTTCCAAGCGGCACTCGCCCGATAGACCTGCATCGTCCAATGCTTGCTGCAACAACCCGGCTAACTCTTGCGCTACAAACAACGACGAACGCTTGCGCAAACTCTTGATCTGCTTCTTCGTCGGCAAATCCGTCAGTCCAAAATAAGCAGGATTGATAGCCAAGTCAATATCCTCCGAAAAACGCTCTATCAGGTTCCATCCCTTGCTCAAACTCGTTCCGCCCTTGAATACCAACTGATCCGCAATCTCCAGATCAAACACGATGTTCAATATTTGGCTCACCCACCAATCTTTCTCTATAATCGGCTCGGGCAATCCCTTTTTCTGAGCGGTCAGCAAAAAGGCCTGACGACGCTGCTCGTCTGTGTATTTCAAAAATCCTACCATAGTTTATCTATTATCTATCGCCTCCATCGCGATTGTTTGTATCCAATCCGGCATCAGTGCCAAATCGTGCTGAATGCTATGTCTGTCCTCTTTCTGCAATAGGGCTAATACATGCGCCTTCTGCTCTTCCGTCAGATGCTCCCTTCCAATCTCCTTCAGCGCAAAGGTTACCAGCATCGCAGTCCTGTTCTGAAAGGCAATATTCCGCAAAGCAGTATGCACAAACTGCATCGTATGACCATCTGCCAACTCAATACTCCTTGTCCGACCGCTCGTCAGATATACAAACCGCATTGGTAACTGCTCCGATAGTCCTAACCGGTTCAACGCATGAACACCCGTCGGAACGATCTTAGCCCGCTCTTTCTTTGCTATCGCATTGGCTATATCGTCATACGAGGGTGGCAAATAACCCGTGCCCCAAACCTTGTCTTTCTTCGGATAGCAATATATACCACGAGCAACCCGAACCACGTGACCTTGTTTCTCTAATTGTTCTAATGCTTTTTGCACCCTTTTGGGATTCGAATAGTGCGCATAATCGTCCTTTGTGAACACCACACCCCTGCCGCGTTTTTTCAAACTCGTTAATATATCATTATCAACACTTTCCATACTCTTTTTCTCCAATATTTTTTCGCTAATTTTTATATATATATGCGAAAAACGCTGCAAAGGTACAACTTTTTTTTGATATATGCAAATAAAAATGCATTTTTTATAAAAAACAGTATTATTCACTAAAAAGTAAATAAAATAATTCAAGTTTCCCAGTTGTAGTAAATTCGGTCCTCCCTATTTATAAAATATAAACAGGGTCCCACCGAATTTACGTTCGCATTTTGCCGGACATATAGACAAAGGCGGGCATTTTTTTGAGAAAAAGGGACTAAGGTCCCTGCATTTGTACGTACCGGACGGCTATCTGTGAGCAAGCTCCCAATAGGCGTCCGGTACGTACAAATTCGCGATATAATCGCTTTTTTTCTCAAAAAAAATGCCCGAATGTTTGCATATGTGCAAAATTTGTTGTAAATTTGCAGCCGAAAAAAAATGTGAAAGGAGAGATACCATGAGAAAGTGGATTATTATGGGTTTGTGCGCATGGGCAGGATGTGTGTGGGATGAATGCGTGTGGGCAGGGACGAACTTGCAGGTTTTCTATGATTTCGGGTCACTCAATACGGCGTGCGACAACCAGCGCTCCAACCGCGTAACAACGACGTTGGAGTTGTTCTACCCGGACAATTGGGGCAGTACTTTTGCGTTCGTGGATATAGATTACAATATTCACCCTTCCGACCCGAGGAACACACCGTTTCTCGCCTATACGGAGATCGCGCGGTGTCTCAATTTCTGGCAACAGACACCCGTCCGGGATCTGAGCGTGCAGGTGGAATACAACGGAGGTTTGGGGTTGTACAAAGACTTGGTGGGAGATATTCGCGGATACGGCATTGAGCACGCCGCTTTGGTGGGATTCAATTATTGTCTGCACACCGCGGATTACAAGAATATCTTCAACTTGGAGCTGTTGTACAAATACATTGTAGATGACTACAACAAGCACAAGAACCTCGCGCCTTTGCAGTTCACGTTTGTATGGGGTTGCGAGGATTTCTGTACTGCTCCGGGCTTGCGTTTCTGCGGATTTTTAGATATATGGGGTCAGAAGTTATGCGTGCCGGACTACAAAAACGGAACTATTACCGACCCGAATCAGCAGTCTTTTGTGCTGCTGACCGAGCCGCAGATTTGGTACAATGTGGGGCGGTGGTTCAAGTGCCCGAACCTGCATGTGGGAACGGAGATCGAATTCAGTTACAACTTCATCGGCGCCGGGTTCATGTGCAACCCGTGTTTGGGCATCAAATGGAGCTTTGATAATTGATAAATCGCTTTTTTTTCAAAAAAAATGCACTTTTATTTGCGTATGTGCATTTTTTTTTGTAAATTTGCAGGCTTTTTTAAAAGAATATCACAACAACACACCATATTTGCTCAGAAGACAGTTGTGAGTCGGAAGAGCATAAACATTTGTAGGTTTATTTAATATGATTAAAATTACTTTTCCGGACGGAGGCGTCCGTGAGTATGAAAACGGCGTGACGCCGTTACAAGTAGCTGAGTCCATCAGCAGTCGTTTAGCACAGGACATTTTGTGCGCAAGTATCAGAAAGCCTAACCCCGACCCTTCCCTGAAAGGAAGGGAGGAATTCACAATCGTTGAGTTAAATACTCCGTTAGGCGAAGACTTCGAAATCAAGCTTCATAAATGGGAGGATGCGGAAGCAAAACACGCTTTCTGGCACACATCGAGTCACTTGATGGCGGAGGCATTGCAGGAGTTGTATCCGGGTATTCAGTTCGGTATCGGTCCTGCTATCGAGAACGGATTCTATTATGACGTTATGCCGCCACAGGGTGTAGTGATCAACGACACCTGTTTTGCTGCCATCGAGAACAAGATGATGGAATTGCGTGCGAAGAAAGAGGCGGTAGTGAAGAACGCTATCTCCAAAGAGGACGCGCTGAAAGCATTCGGCGACAAGGGACAGAGTTATAAATGCGAGTTGATCAGCGAGTTAGAGGACGGCAAGATCAGCACTTATACGCAAGGTAATTTTACCGATTTGTGCAAAGGTCCGCACTTGTTGAGCACGGAGCCGATCAAGGCGGTAAAGGTACTTTCTTGTTCGGCGGCTTATTGGCGCGGCGATGAGAAAAGGCCGATGATGACGCGTATATACGGTATTTCGTTCCCGAAGAAAGCGATGTTGGATGAGTATCTGACGCTGCTTGAGGAGGCGAAGAAACGTGACCATAGAAAGATCGGCAAGGAGTTGGAGTTGTTCATGTTCAGCGACATGGTGGGTAAAGGTCTGCCTATCTGGTTGCCGAAAGGAACGGCGCTCCGTTTGCGTCTGGAGGATTTCCTGAAGAAGATCCAGAAGCGTTACGGCTATCAGCAGGTGATCACTCCGCATATCGGAAGCAAGCAGCTGTATATGACTTCGGGCCACTGGGATCACTACGGCAAGGACTCGTTCCAGCCGATTACAACGCCGGAGGAAGGCGAGGTGTATATGCTCAAGCCGATGAACTGCCCTCACCACTGTGCGATCTACAAGAACAGCCCGCGTTCGTACAAAGACCTGCCGTTCCGCTGCGCAGAGTTCGGAACCGTTTATCGTTACGAGCAGAGCGGCGAGCTGCACGGATTAACGCGTGTCCGTTCGTTCACGCAGGACGATGCACATATCTTCTGCCGTCAGGACCAGGTTAAACAGGAGTTCATCCGCGTGATGGAGATCATCAATATCATCTTCAAGGCATTGAACTTCGAGAACTACGAGGCACAGATTTCGCTTCGTGACCCGAACAATCACGAGAAATACGTGGGTTCAGACGAGGTCTGGGAGCACGCAGAGAACGCTATCCGCGAGGCATGCAAGGAGATGAACCTGCCTGCCCGCGAGGAGACCGGAGAGGCTGCGTTCTATGGTCCGAAGTTGGACTTCATGGTAAAGGATGCCCTCGGTCGTCGTTGGCAACTCGGAACTATTCAGGTGGATTACAACCTGCCGGAGCGCTTTGAACTCGAATATACGGGTGAGGACAACCAGAAACACCGTCCGGTGATGATCCACCGTGCGCCGTTCGGTTCGATGGAGCGTTTCGTAGCCGTGCTGATTGAGCATACCGCAGGTAAGTTCCCGTTGTGGCTGACGCCGGATCAAGCGGTTGTACTGCCGATTTCGGAGAAGAGCAACGAGTACGCATGGAAAGTGAAAGAGATCCTTGAGCAACAGGATGTACGCGTGATTGTAGATGACCGTAACGAGAAACTCGGTCGTAAGATCCGTGACAACGAGCTGAAACGTATTCCTTACATGCTGATTGTGGGCGAGAAAGAGGCTGAGCAAGGCTTGGTTTCCGTTCGTCAGCAAGGCGCTGAGGAGAAAGGCTCGATGACAATTCAAGAGTTCGCAGATTTCATCAATAATACGGTACGCGAGCAGATGAGCGCGTACTAATGCACAATGCACAATGCACAATGCACAATGCACAATGCACAATGCACAATGCACAATTAACAATTCACAATTCACAATGCACAAAGTCGTGAAACACAGAGTTTCTTCATGGGCACGCAGGATGTTAGCGTGCGTGGTATGCAGCGTAATGGCTGTAAGTATGGTTTGGGCAGAGCGGGTGTCGCAGGAAGACGCCGCACTTGTAGCAAACCATTTTATGAACGTAGCCTCTTCTTCCTCCTCTATCAAGAAGAGCCCTGCCAAACGGATGGTTTTGAAAAAAGCCGCCAAGGCAGAGGAAAACCAGTATTACGTATATGAGAATGCTGATGGCGAAGGATGGGTAATGGTAGCAGCCAACGATGTAGTACGTCCTATTCTGGCGTATTCGAACACGGGTACATTCCGTACGGAGGAGATGCCTTCCAACATTCAAAGATGGCTGGTCAAATACGACCGTTTCATCGTTCAGTTGGAAAAAGATGGTGTGACCGCCGGTGAAGAGACCTCCGCGGAATGGAAGTCGTTGCGCAAAGGTGCCCGCAAAGCGAAGGGCGATGCCGTGGTAGGTCCGCTGATCCAGACGCAATGGGACCAAGACGCTCCGTATAACGACTTGTGTCCGGGTTCGGGTAAGACCAAAGCCTATACCGGCTGTGTAGCGACCGCGATGGCGCAAGTGATGAACTACTGGAAATGGCCTGTAAAAGGAACCGGTAGCCGCACTTATCAGCCTATTCAACAGAAATACGATTCTAATGGTAATATTACAGGAACGTATATTGTGTATGAAGGAGAGTTGACCGCCAATTTCGGAGCCACCACGTACGATTGGGCCAACATGAAGAAGAAACACTACACCAGCGATACACAAGCGCAGAAAACTGCTATTTCTACGCTGATGTATCACTGCGGTGTAGCGACCGACATGATGTACGGAGGAGATAACGAAGATGGTTCGGGTACGTACACGGTCAACTATGCGGATTGGGATTGGTCGGACAGCGAAGGCGAATGCGCCCAGAACGCTCTCTATATGTTCTTCGGCTATAAAAAAGCCATCGGTTACATGCGCGACGGCTATTCTAATATTTACAAGAAATGGTCGGATACCGACTGGGAGAATATGATCAAGACGGAGTTGGACAAGAAACGTCCGATCATGTACGCCGGAGCAGGTGATGGCGGCGGACACAGTTTCGTCTGCGACGGCTATGACGATGCCGGCTATTTCCACTTCAACTGGGGCTGGTCAGGCAGCAATGACGGTTACTATCTGTTGTCCCAATTAACTCCGGGCAGCGGCGGTGCCGGTGGCGGAAGCTATGATTTCTCGGAAGACCAGGATGTGATCATCGGTATTGAGCCGAACATCACCGGACACACGGTAGTGGTAAACGGCACGGGCTGTACCATCGCCCCGAGCGCACAAGTGGCGGAGAACAGCAAAGAGTTGACCGCAACCATCACTCCGACAGACGAGACCTACGATTTCACCTCTTTGACCGTCAAACTGGGCAGCACGACACTGACAAAGAACACTCATTATACATTGAGTTCTGACAACAAGACGCTGACCGTCAAAGCTTCGGCTATCACCGGCGATGCGGCGAATGACCTGACCATCACCGCTGTTTGGACCAAGAACCGGTACAAATACGAGCTGTTAGGCGAAAACAGCGACCCGGATAAGGATGAGGGCATGATCGCCAAGAACGCAGCGCTGAACCTGACCATTATGCCCGCAAGTGGTTACACGCTGGCCGATGCAGCCTGCTGGGATGTCACGATGGGAGGTAATGCGCTCGCTTACGGAACAGGTTTCACCTACAACGCATCCAACGGTGCTTTCGCGATTGCACAAGTAATAGGCGATGTAGAGATTTTGGTGTATGGTGGCAAACAGGTTACGTGGGTAGCTAATGGCACAACTTTTGCCACTACCCTAACCTCTTCCGACAAGTATGTCCTGCCGACCGCGACCCCAGAAATCGAATGTGACGGAAAAGTGTTTGTAGGCTGGTGTGCAACGGAGGACTATAGCAGCGCAACAACTGCTCCGGCTTTTGTGAAAGACGGAGATGCAGCAAATAAAGGTACGATTTTCTACGCTGTGTTTGCTACCAAAGGCGAAGGCGGCGAAAGTGAAGTAAAGACATATACGTTCACTTCCAAGAGTTGGGCAGAAAGCACCGGTACATGGACAGGTACAAGTGATGGCAACCAATACACTACAAACCAAGGCGTACAAGTAACGACCGGCGCAACAGGCGCAGGTGCGTCCACCAGCCAATCGTTCAGCGGAGTGACAAAAGCCGTAGTTAACTATTGTACCAACGCAAGCAAAGGCGCAGGAAGTATAGATGTAACCATCGGTTCGACCAAAGTGTCGCAAGACGTGACCAGCACAGGAGGCACATCGCTTCGCGATTTGGAGTTTGAGTTTGAAGGTGTTAGCGGAACAGCAACTCTCGTGGTGAATTGTACGACCAACTCGATTTATGTCAATTCCATTACAATCACCTGCGGCGGCGGAGCAAGCTATAGCGACTACACGACGAGTTGTACGCCGCCGTGCGTCGGCGAGTTGACGGGTATTACCCTGGACACGAACGATGCACAGAAAGAGTTCACGGAAGGTGAGACGTTTAACTACGGCGGATTAGTTGTTACTGCTAATTATGACGGTTGCGACAGCAAGGTGGTTGTTCCGACCAGCGTTTCGACGCCGGATATGAGTGCTACGGGCAAACAGACCGTGACGGTTACTTATGAAGGCAAGACCGCCACTTACGAGATCACCATCACCGCTCTGCCCACTTACACGATCCGTTTCTATAACAACGGAGCGTTAATAGGCACGGCTCAGAGCGTAAAACAAGGTCAGCAGCCGAATGTTCCGGCTACTCCTTCGGCTTGCGAGGATTATACCTTCGGCGGATGGCTGAATGACGAATTAGCTCAAGATGTGACCGAGAAGCCGAGTTATGCAACGAGCTTCACGGCTACCAAGAATCAAGACTACTTTGCAGCTTATAGCTACACAGAAGAAGGCGAAGGCGGCGGAGAAACAGTTGATGATGAGTTAACACGTGCAACTACCGGTGTTACTGGTACTAATTATTCTAACTGGAGCGGAAAAACGGTTAACTCGGATGCTGTATATGCAGGAAACAGCGCAGGCGGCAATGATGCTATCCAGTTGCGTTCTAATAATAGCAACTCAGGCATTGTAACCACCAAATCCGGCGGAAAGATTACAAAAGTTACCGTTTCGTGGAATAGCAACACCACCAGTGGGCGTACATTGAATGTATATGGCAAGAATAGTGCCTATTCAGACGCGACAGACTTATACGGCAATGCTTCGGGCGAATTGCTCGGGACGATTGCTTGCGGAACAAGTACCGAACTGGTGATTGATGGCGATTACAGCTATGTGGGCGTTTGTTCGAACAGCGGCGCTATGTATCTGGATGCCATTACATTCACATGGTCTGCTGGCGGATCGAGCAGCACTACATATTATACCACTTCGCCGAATTGCACGCCGTGTACAAGCACAGTGACCGTGAGCAAGGGAACAGCAGAGAACGGTTCGTTCAGTTTGGATTACATCGGCGAACTGAGCACCTGCGGCGGAGCTGTGACGATCACTGTAACGGCAAGTCCGGCTGAGGGCTATCGCTTCAAAGAGATCACCCAAACGGGCATGACCGAGGGTGTAACGATAGACCAAAATGCCAAGACCGTGACTTATGCAAAGAAGAGTGAAGGCGCAAGTACTATCAGCGTGATCTTTGAAGCATTACCGAAATACACCATTCGGTTCTATAGCAACGGCAATATGATCAAGACGCAGGATGTCTATGCAGGCAACAAGGCAGAGAAGCCGGCAGATCCGAGTGCTGATTGTACCGACTATACGTTTGTCGGCTGGTTCACCGAAGAACTGCCGGAAGCCAACACCGAGAAACCGACCTACGTAACCGACTTCACCGCCACCATAGATCAGGACTACTACGCTATCTATAGTAAGACGGAAAAAAGCGAAGGCGAAGAACCGGAAAATACCACTTATACCTTTACTTCGAAGAGTTGGGTAGATGCCACTAAATCATGGACCAGTGATCAAGATGGCAGTCAATTAGTCTCCGGACAAGGCGTACAAGTGACCACGACAAGCACCGGAGCAGGTGCGACCACCAAGTCGTCCTTTGAGAAAGTCAGCAAGGTAGTGGTTAATTATTGTACCAATGCGCAGAAGGGAGTCGGTTCTATTAAGGTAATTGTAGGTGATGTAGAATCGAGTAAAAACGTTTCCAAAACAGGCGGTACCGAACTTCGTGACTTGGAGTTTGCCTTTGAAAAAGCTTCCGGCAAGGTATCGTTTGAAGTCAGCTGTACGACGAACTCTATCTATGTAAATTCCGTCACTATCACTTGCGGCGGCGGTAGCAGCAGCACGACCTATTACACATCGACGGTGACCTGCCACGGCAGCGGAACATCGGTAGAGGATGCGTCTCAAAATGAGCCGGTGGCTGTGAAGGCAATTATCAATGGACAGATTGTGATCATCCGCGGCGGAGCCGTATATACGCTCACGGGCGCGCGCGTTCAATAATATATTATGAAGAATATCGCTTTTATCATCAACCCTGTATCGGGTAATAAGGAGTCGCAGAGCGCCAAACGCAAACTGCCGAAGTTGATTATGCAGCTGTTGGACAGCGAACAGTGGTTGCCGAACATCGCCTTTACGGAGTATGCGGGTCATGCGACAGAGATGGCGCATCAGTATGCCCGTATGGGTTTTGAGGCCGTGGTGGCAGTAGGCGGAGACGGAACCGTGAACGAAGTAGCCCGCGGTTTGAGAGACACTCAAACGGCTTTGGGTATCATCCCGATGGGTAGCGGAAACGGGTTCGCTAATCATCTGAATATCCCTACCCGACCCAACAAAGCGATAGAGATGATCAATCACTCCGAGCCAATCAGCGTAGATTACGGTTTGGCGAACGGAAAATTCTTTGTCAGCACGTGTGGCACAGGTTTTGATGCGTTGATAGCAGATCACTTCGCGGGAAGCAGCAAACGCGGCTTCATGACGTATGTGCAGAACATCGTCCGCGATGTGTTCTCCTATCAGCCGCAGACGTACCACTTGGTGGGCGACGGTATAGACGTGACGCACAAAGCGTTCCTGATCACTTTTGCGAACGCGAATCAATGGGGAAACGATGCGCTGATAGCTCCCAAAGCCAGTATTCAGGACGGCAAGATGGATATTATGCTGATGTCCGAACATGCCCTCTTAGGTAGCGCATCGCTGGCTCTGCGACTGTTTGCGGGAAGTATTGACGGAAGCCATTTCATGGACACGATCCGTGCAAAGGAGATCACCTTGGAACGCGAGAGTGTGGCGCCGTTCCATTTGGACGGAGACCCGGTGGAGATGGAGAAAGATATTCATATCCGCATCGTGGAAGACGGGCTGAGAGTGTTAGTGGAGAAACGATTTTGAGATTGACGATTGGACGATTGACGAGGTACAAATTATTATTCGATTTAATAAATTGTACAATTGAACTCAATCGTCAATCAATCGTCAAATCGTAAATTGTCAAATCGTCAATTATTATGAAAATAAAGATTATTAATAAGAGTACTAATCCGCTGCCGAAATACGAGAGTGCACAGGCGGCCGGAATGGATATACGGTGCAATATCAGTGAGGCGATCACGCTTCAACCGATGGAAAGACGGCTTATACCAACCGGACTGTTTATAGAGTTGCCGGCGGGTTACGAAGCACAGATCCGTCCCCGAAGCGGTTTGGCACTCAAACGGGGGTTGACCGTACTGAACACTCCGGGAACGATTGATGCGGACTACCGCGGCGAAGTGGGAGTTATACTCATTAACCTCAGCGGAGAACCGCAGACCATTGAGCCGGGCGAACGCGTTTGCCAAATGGTGATCGCCAGACACGAGACACCGGAGGTAGTGGAAGTGACAGAACTGAGCGAGACCGAACGCGGAGCAGGAGGTTTCGGGCATAGCGGTCGAAATTAAAATTTCGACGTTAAAATGTTAAAACGTTAAAATGGTTTTACTGCGTAAAACGATAAGAAATATAAACCGGTGGGGATTTGTGCTCATCTTGTTTATCCCGAGTATACTGTTCGCTGCGAAGAAACCGCAGGCGGAGGGTTTAAGTGTGGAGCAGGAGGCGCAGTTTAAGTACTACTGGTACGCCGCGAAACAGGCCATCACCGAAGAACGCTATGCAGACGCGTATGCGTTGTTGGAGTTCTGCACAATGATCAAACCGGAAGACGGTCAGACGCTCTATTTCTTAGGTGTGATCTATCAAGGTCTCGGGCAAATGGAGAACGCTTACAAGACCTTCGAGAAAGCCTATTCGGTACAACCAAAAGGGACAGCCAGCGAAGATCTGTTGGAGCAACTCAAACGGTTCTATTTGGCGGATAGCCAGTGGAAGAAAGCCTTGCTCATACAGGACGAAATTGACCAGCGGTCGGGTTACAACGCCATGAGTGCTATTTCTCGATACCAGATTTATGCGGCGCAAGGCGACACCAAGAAAGCCATTAAGGAGATCGACCGATACTTGGAGACCGACCCGACGAATATGCGTTTTCTGCTTTTCCGCTTGGAGTTGATGGAGAAAACGAAAGCAAAGCCCAAAGCGTTATACGCCATGTACGACCGCATTTTAGCTTTGGATCCGTACAACCTGATGCTGCTCAATAACTATGCGTACCATTTGGCGACACATGGCGGCGACCTCAAACGCGCTGAGCGAATGAGTGAGATCACGATCCGTGAGCAACCGAACAACCCTGTTTTTTTAGATACGTACGCATGGATCATGCACCTGCAAGGACAGGATGAGTTGGCGCTCTTTTACCTCAAACGCGCGTTGTGGAATGCACCGGCGGAAACGAGAGAGGAGATAGAGAGACACATTAGGGAAATTGAGAAATGATTTTTATTGACGATTGGACGATTGACGATTTACGATTGATTGACGATTTAATTTAATTTACGATTTTCAACGAACCATCCTTTAATTCAATGAATAGTTATAAGTATATAGTGATTATATTGGCGGCGGCGATGTTAGTAAGTTGCGGGGCAAAGAAGAAAGCCGTGACGCCCGTAGTGGAAGAGCCTGTAGTAGAGGCTCCTCCGGCTTGGCATACCTGCCTGATACAAGGTGCCCGCGCAACGATCAGCCGAAACGGCGACAAGTTGTCGGCTACCGTGACGATGCAGACAGTACGCGACTCGATGATCATCATCAGCGTCATGCCGCTCTTCGGCATGGAGATGATGCGCGTTGAAGCAACTCCTTTGGTAGTGAGGGGCTTTGACAAGATACATGGTCAGTACGCAGAAGCCACTTTTGCAGAACTGAACCGCAAACTGCAACCTCAGTTGAATTGGGATATATTGCAGGAGGTCTGTTCTGCGGAGTTGCCCACCGGCGACAAGAAAGGCCGATTGCTATATGCCTTTGAAGACGAGACAATTGAATTGGTGATTGATTATGTGCCGCGCAAATTAGACCTGCCGCTACGCATGGTGGGCTTGGACGTCAACCGATATACGAAGATTGATGTGAGTAAGTGGCTGTAAGATAGTTGAGAGTTGATAGTTGAGAGTTGATAGTTGATAGAAGTTTATAAGTTAAAAGTTTATAAGTTTATAGGTTTATAAGTTGAAAGGGTATAAGTACATAGTACTATTGGCAGCGATGATGGTGTTGCCTGTTTGGGCGGCGGAGAGCGTGAAGGACTTGCAGAAGAAACAGAAGAAACTGCAAGAAGAGATCGAACAGACGAACCAGATGCTCAAACAGACCAAACGTGACGAGAACGCCACGCTCAATAAGTTGCAGTTGTTAGGTCAGAACATCAAAAACCAAAAGAAACTGATCAACACCTTGGACCGCGAGATCACGGCTTTGGAGGTGGAGATGCGGCAATTAGGAGTGACGCGCGACTCGTTGCAGGTTGTTCTGAGCGGTTACAAAGCCGATTATGCAGAGATGATTCGTCAGACCCATTACGCGCGGATGCAACAATCGCCGCTGTTGTTCCTGCTGAGCAGCAAGAGTTTTCAGCAATTAGCCCGTCGTGCCCGCTATTTGCAGGAGTTTGCTCACTACCGTCAGGAGCAAGTACGGCGCATTGAGAACACTCAGGCGGAGATTGATAACCAGAATAACCTGTTAGCCGCCAACAAGAGCAACAAACAGAATGCGCTCACTTCGCGCAAGAAAGAGCAGGAAAACCTGAAACGCGACGAACGCAAACAGAAAAACATGCTGAACCAACTCAAGTCCAAAGAGAAAGACCTGAGTAAACAACTCAAACAGCAGCAAAAGAAAGTCAATGAGCTGAATAAGAAGATCGACGACATGATCCGCAAACAGACGGAGAAAGCATCGAAGACCACGCTGACCAAAGAGCAGAAACTGATAGCCGGCGGCTTTGAGGAGAACAAAGGGCGGTTGCCTTGGCCGGTGGAGAAAGGTATGATCAGCGGTCATTACGGCAAACAGCAACACCCTGTTTATTCGCAGGTAACGATTGACAACAAGGGTATTTACCTCCAGACGACCGCGGGAGCCAAAGCACGTGCGGTATATAAAGGCGAAGTGACCAGCTGCTTCATGGTAGGCGGTACGTATGCCGTGATCATTCAGCACGGAAACTACCGGACGGTCTATTCGAACCTCAGCAAACTGAACGTCAAACAAGGCGACAAAGTAGATACCAAAGAGGCTATCGGTACTATCTACACCGATGCCGAACAAGACCAGAAAACGGAACTGTATTTCCAGATATACAAAGACAAGAACATTCTAAATCCCGAATTATGGATAGCAAGATAAAGATATTGACCATTGTATCAATCGCCGTATGTTCATTCTTTCTGAGCGGATGCAAGGAGAACAAATGGGCGGATTGGAAAGTGCAAAACGAGATTTGGCTGAATGCCAACAAGAGCAAAGAGGGCGTCAAAGTGTCCTCTACGGGCTTGCAATACAAGATCATCGCAGACCCGACTCCGCAGGACGCGCGGCCTAACACCACCAGTACGATTGTTTGCGACTACACGCTCAAACTGATCAACGGCTACCAGGTGGATGCCGGTAACAACGTGGCGTTCAATTTTGCGACGCAAGGCATCATCGCCGGCTTCATTGAGGGTTGCCGCAAGATCCATAACAACGGAGATATAGAGTTCTATATCCCGGCATATTTGGGCTATGACCAGGAGAAATACCGGACCAACGATTATGGTAATGCGGAAGGTTTCGGTGTGGAAGGCTCGCAGGCCTTTATTCCGCCCTATTCTACTCTCATTTACACCGTACATCTATGCAGCGTTTCGGACTAATAACATTCTGCGCGCTGACGCTCTGGGTCTTCACATCCTGCGAAGGCTCTACTTTTATGAGCAGCGTACCGGCTTACCCTGTCCGGATTGCAATTGACACCCGGACGGTGTTTGTGGATTTTCTGCCGGAGAACCTGAATGCCTGCGTCACCGTGGACAAAGACGGTTACTACGAAAACGGCAAATTCATGCTGCCGACGACGGTAATGGACCAATGGGGCTACGGAGGCGTGGTGGCGTATGTGAGTCTCGCCGGATATGTGGCGTTTGATTTAGCTTGCCCTTATTGCGCCGGCAGAGGTAAAAAGAGCCCTTGTTTCATGGACGGTATTCATGCCGAATGCCCCGAATGCGGCGAAGAATACGAGATAGCCAGCGGCTACGCCCTGCCGCAGAAAGGAATCAGCAAAGAGGCATTGCGGCCTCTGAAAGTATTTAATAACGGAGGTAAACTGGAAATATCACAACGCCAATGATCACCCCAAACGACTTGATTTCCATCGGCATCATCCGCCGGACACATTATAAAGACCTGCCGCCGTTCGTCTTCGTACTGCGCGACGGGTTGTTTGTGCCATTTAAAACCGAGAACATCTCCGAACTCATCGGTGAAGAGGGTTTTCTGCTCCGCAGTGACCTGCAAGAAGAGGAGGACGGACAATTAACATGGCAGGATTTAGTGGGATATACGGTTCTGGACGAAGGCGCAGAGGGCGAATGGACCACCATCGGCGTAATTGAGGCGGTGGATGAGAGTACGATCAATACCCTTGCGACCCTTGAGGACGGACGAATGATGCCTCTGCACGAAGATTTTATTCTGGATATAGACGAAGAGCAACGCGTCTTGCGCGTACATTTACCCTTTGCATTATGAAAAAACTGACCACGGCCGAAATGGGTCGAATGAACATAGAGGAGTTTAAGGAAGCGGACAAACTGCCGTTGGTGGTGGTGTTGGATAATGTGCGGAGCCAGCATAATGTGGGCGCCGTTTTTCGTACAGCCGATGCCATGCGTATTGAGCGCGTGGTGTTGTGCGGTATTTGTTGTTGCCCGCCAAATCAGGAGTTGCACAAGACTGCTTTAGGCGCCGAAGAGAGCGTGAACTGGAGCTATTACCAGGACACCATTGAGGCGGTGAAAGCCCTTCAGAAAGAAGGTTATACCGTATATGCCGTAGAGCAAGCACATGATTCTATGACGCTTGAAGAGGCGGCAAAGGAAGTACAAAGTACAAAGGTTGCTGTCGTTTTAGGACACGAGGTTTTCGGTGTACAGCAGGAAGTGGTGGATCTTTGCACCCAATGTATCGAAATACCCCAATACGGCACGAAGCATTCCATGAACGTATCGGTAACAGCGGGTATTGTGATGTACCGGCTGAGCGAGGCGATGAGAAAATTGTAAATTGTAAATTGTGAATTGTAAATTGTGCATATTATCACCGGCTCGCGACAAAGAAGTTGCGAAAGCGGCTATACAGGCTGGAGCGGATGCTATTTATATCGGTCCGCCGGCTTTCGGTGCGCGTCAAGCGGCAGGAAACAGTATTGAGGACTTGGCGGAAGTAGTTCGGTATGCACATTCGTACGGCGTACAAGTGTTGGTGACGCTCAATACCCTGCTCCATGACGACGAATACCCGCAGGCGGTCGCGCTCGCGCACGAGTTGTATAAGATAGGTGTTGATGCGCTCATCATTCAGGACCTGCATCTTTTGGATTTTGACCTGCCGCCTATTCGTCTGCATGCTTCGACGCAATGCGACAACCGAACACCGGAACAGGTGGCTCATTTGCGCGATTTGGGCTTCAAGCGTGTGGTCTTAGCACGCGAATTAGGCATTGATGAGATACGTGCAATCCATGAAGCGGTGCCCGATATAGAGTTAGAGGCGTTTGTACACGGCGCTTTGTGCGTGAGTTATTCCGGGCGGTGCTATATATCCGAAGTACTCGCCGGACGAAGTGCCAACAGAGGAGCTTGTGCGCAGTTCTGCCGCATGGCGTATGACCTGCTGGACGAATCCATGAATGAAGTATTGGACGAGCATGGAGAGCCGATTCATCAGCGATATTTGTTGTCATTGCAGGATCTGGACCGAAGTGCGTATTTGAGCGAACTCATTGACGCCGGTGTAACGACTTTTAAGATAGAAGGCCGCCTCAAAGATGCGGATTATGTGACAAATATCACGGCGTATTATCGGGAGAAAATAGATCGTCTTATAGCGAATCAGTCTTACAGCGCAGCGGTCTACAAACGTACGTTTGTACCAGACCCGGAGAAGACGTTTCATCGCGGAGCGACGGATTATTTTCTGCACGGGCGGACGCGTCCTTTGGCGAATTGGAACACCCCTAAATCGACCGGAGAATATATCGGCAAAGTAATAGAAGTGCGCGGAAACACACTTCGTGTGCGGCTCAAAGAGGGCATTGTGTTGCATAACGGAGATGGTCTGACCATTGGCAGCGAAGGCTTCTCGGTGAACGGTGTGGAAGGAAATTGGGTGAAGATCAATAAAGAGCTTACTATTTTCCGAAATACCGATGTGCCTTTATTCCGAAATCTTGACGTTGAGTTCACAAAGAGTTTGAAGAGCGAACGACGAATACCTGTGGATATACTTTTCCGCGAAACAGAGGAGGGATTTGAGTTGACCTATCAAACCACTTCAAACTCGCAAACTTTCCGACAGACTTTTGCTTATGCCAAAGAGCCCGCCAAGAACGAAGCGAAAGCCCTTGAAACGATCCGTACACAACTCGCCAAATTGGGTGACACACCGTACATCGCTCGTAATGTGCAGATTGAAAGCAAACCCTATTTTATACCTATTAGTATATTAAACGAATGGAGACGACAAACCATCCTCTGATGACGTGCAAATACTGCCTGCTGTTTGAACTCGGGCATTGCCGCAAGACGAATCCTTATCCCAAAGACAAGGAGCCGCGTTTCTTGCGTCTCCGTACGGGCAAAGTGCTGGCGCTTCGGTTCGATTGCAAGAACTGCCAAATGGAAGTAATTGATAATTAAATGAATATCTTTGTAGCAAGTATATTAGCTTTGGTTTTGCATGTAGAGGCAGGACAGCGTGTGCAGGCGGCAGTGGATAGCGCACGGACGGTTTATGAAGCGCGGGGTGAGAAAACAACCATTCTCATTGAATCAGGGACGTATCAGGAAGAGTTAACCATCGACGTGCCGGGACTCAAAATGAAATGCGCCGACAAGAAAGACCGTGCGAAGATCACATGGTACTACGGGCATGGATATCAGTATAAATCCATGGGCAAAACCAATTACGGCGGTTCGAGATCGCGGCTTTGGAATGCTTCCGTGCTGGTAGATGCACCGGATTTCTACGCGGAAAACATCATTTTTGAGAACTCGTTTAATCTCTATATAAGCGAGAAAGAGGCGGCTGACAGTTTGTATATTCTGCCGGAATACACGGCGCACGAAATGCCGGTTCGTCCTAAAGAAGCGGGGTCAAAAGAAGTGCAGAAAAAGAAATACCGCGAACGTGCTTCTGCGATCTCATTTACGGAGAAAGCCACGAATGCACACCTCAAGAACTGCTGCGCTGTGGGCAGACAGGATGTGCTTTACGGCGAGAACGGTGCGTCTATCTATTGGGAAGGCGGCGAACTGAAAGGTGGTGTAGATTTTATCTTCGGTGGCATGAAAATGGCCGTTGACCGAGCTACTATTGTGGCAAATATCAACGGAGAGAAAGGCGATAAATGTTATATTGCCGCCGGACGAAGCGGAAGCGAGACACAGCCTGCCAGAGGAATGCTGTTTTATAAGTGCCATATTCGTCTGGCGACGGAGGAGGAATTGGAACTTTCCCATGTTAAGGTTACCGCTACACATACAAAGAACGGAGTTACAACCACCGACCTTGATATCAACCAAACCAAACCTCGCAAGGAACAAGTCTGGCTATCGCGTCCTTGGCGATGGTGGGGCGAGACCGTTTGGGCTTATACGACCTGGGATGAAGGAGTGCTTAATCCCGAGGCTTGGAGTACCGGTTTGGTTCAAAAGAAAGAAGGCTTTGACCCCGAAAATGCGTGCCCGAACAGTTATGAATACCGTTCGCAGGACGGCAGTGCAGGGAGACCAAAATGGGTCACTGTATTACAGCAACCCATTTTACCCGATGGCACGAAACTGAATCCTAAAAAGTGGCTGACTAAACATTAAAAACAGCCATATAACCCCGAATTGCCTCTGACAAGCCTCCTATTTGCCTCCGATCCGATTCTCTCTCGTTAGTGTCTCGCCAGTCTGATTTGGCTACTTGACCGCCTTGAAGGACATGTCGAGGGATTTGTAGCTGTGGGTGAGAGCTCCGACAGAGACGAAGTCAACACCTTGCTCGGCATAGGAACGGATAGTGTCTATGGTGATGCCGCCGGAGGACTCGATCTCCATATGACGGCCGGCCTTCTTCTCCCATTCGCGGATGAGAACGACTGCCTCTCGGGTTTTTTCGGGCGTGAAGTTATCGAGCATGATACGATCAGGGATGTTCGTAGCAAGGGCTTCGTTGATCTCCTCGAAATTACGCACCTCGATCTCGATCTTGAGGGATTTGCCCTTCTCCTTACAATAATCGCGTGCACGCGTGAGGGCGTTGGTGATACCGCCGGCGAAATCCACGTGGTTATCCTTGAGGAGGATCATATCGAAGAGACCGATACGGTGGTTCATACCGCCACCAAGGGCTACCGCTTCTTTCTCCAGATAGCGCAAGCCCGGAGTCGTCTTACGCGTATCCAGCACATGGCAACCGGTGTCCTCAATGAGGGATTGATACTTATGCGCCGTAGTTGCCACGCCGGACATCCGCTGCATGATATTGAGCATGGTACGCTCGATCTGCAGGAGGCTCAGTTCCTTGCCATAGACTTTGAAAGCCACATCGCCGGGCTTCACATGGTCGCCATCGTGCAGGAACTGCTCCACGCGGCATTCGGGATCAAAATAGTTGATAATCTCTTTCGCCACTTCGACACCTGCCAACACGCCGGTATCTTTGATGATCAACTGCTGGCAACCCATCTGAGTAGCCGGAATACAACTGAGCGAGGTATGATCACCGTCGCGGATATCCTCTTCAAACCAAATAGCAATGAGCTTGCGAAGTTCTTGTTTTTCCATAATGATTAAAAATTTTGTGCAAAAATACACATTTTTTTTGACATAAACAAGTTTTTTCGCAATTTATTTGCATATATGCAAAATTTTTTGTACTTTTGCACACGAAATGAAAATAATTATTCCAAAAATGGAAATTAGACGAATTATAATCCTCTTGATGCTCTTCTGTGTAACAGGCTTCAGTTTGTTCGCGGAGACGAAAGAAGATCGGCAGTACATGCCCCATGAGTTGCGTGTGGGCTGGGGCGATCAGTTGTTTGAGAGTTTGGTGTGGCATAACCCGACTTCCATTGTTTCGACCATGCCGGAGAGTTCCACATTTGAGTACAAAGAGCGTTACCGCCACAACCAGCATTTATGGTTAGAGTACCAGTATCGTTTCAACTACTGGTTTTCGCTCGGCGGCATGTTTGACATGAGCGAAGTGGGTTGGGACAAAGTGACGCGTGACGGCAAAGGAAAAGAGTTGGCGCGCGACGAACGCAACTATTTCTACAACGCGGTGATTATGCCCACAGTGCGGTTCACGTATTTTCACCACGAGAATGTGAATATCTACTCGGGTTTGGGTATTGGTTTGGACATCAACGGCGGAACCGAGACGGACGGTCGCGGCAAACATACAGCGCTCGGAACAGCGGTGAACTTCACGTTAGTGGGCATCAGCGCAAACTACAAACGCTATTTCGTGGCGTTCGACTACGGTGGCATGTACGCGCTCAAGAACGCTAATGCGATTTATATGCTCAAATCCAGAATGTTTAACCTGAGTATCGGAGCGAGATTTTGACAATTCACAATTCACAATTCACAATTCACAATTATGAAAAGTAGATTCCAATATATATTATTGCTGATCCTCGCGGGGACGATAAGCAGTTGTCAGTTCCGCAAGGATGAGTACGTGGATTTCACGAACATTGAGGGCGCGAAAGGCCTGAAGTTCCAAGTGATCGGTCAGAACGAACGCAATCTGTCGCAAGGTCTGCCGAACGACTGCTATCTGCCGGACGGGACCCGTGTGAACGAATGGAAAGGCGAAGAGCCGAATGACGGCCGTTCGATCCGCAAGACGACCGGAACAACAGGAGCCGGGTTCCTGCAGGAACTGCTCAAATGGAGCAATCAGAACGACATCATCGAAATTGTCGGCACATATCCCAGTTATGACAACGACTGGAATCCGATCACCCTTTCGGGCAAAGTGATGCTGCCGAAAAAAGGTCACCCGAAACGAATGATCCTCGTGAGCCATTACACCGTTTGCTCCAACGCCGAAGCACCGAGTAACTGTTTCTCGCTGGAAGGCGTGCTGGTTAATCTGGGTTATGGGCTGATCATTCCGGATTATATGGGTTACGGCATCACCGCCAACGAAGTGCATCCTTATCTGGTAATGGACATGACCGCACGCAATGTGGTGGACATGTATCTGGCGGTTCGGCCATGGCTGGATGCGATTGACCGTTTGCCGGAAGATCCCAAGTTGGATTTGATGGGTTACAGCCAAGGCGGTGCCAACACGATGGCGGTACAACACCTGATCGAAACGGAGTATTTCGACGACAGTTCGTTGGATTTTATCAGCCTTCACCGCGTGTTTGCCGGCGGCGGTCCGTATGACGTCAAAGCCACGTACGAGCGCTTTGTGAACACCGACACAGCCGGCTATCCGGTAGCCGTTCCGTTAGTGCTGCAAGGTATGATCAAGGGCAACAAACTGAAGATGGAACTCTCCGACATGATGAAACCCCGGCTATGCGACCACATGGACGATTGGATCAACAGCAAGAAATTTACTTCTGCACAGATTAACCAGTTAATAGGCACCAAAGTGACGCACGAACTGCTGACGGACGAGGCCATGATGCAGAAATCCGACAAGGTAGCCGAGTTGTACAAAGCCATGACCGCCAACTCCATTGTCGCGCAAAACTGGGAACCCGAAGCATCGGTCTATATCATGCACTCGATGGACGATGAGACCGTTCCTTACACCAACGCCACACGCGCCAAATCCAAATGGAAAGAGGCGAATATCACCTATAACTTCGGGCACTACGGCGGACATGTGATGACCTGTCTGCGGTTTATCGTTGCCGTACAAAACTTGTTAATCCAGGAAGAAGAAGAAAGGAAGAAATATGAGCAATAATCATCCCAAAGGGCTCTTGTTTTTGAGCCTGATAATAAGCATTCTGTGCTCTTGTTCCTCCGAAGCAAGATGGGAAAAAGAGGGCGTAGAAGTGAAAATGTCTATCAAGAATGTCTCCGCGGGCTTTGTGGAGTGCGATTTCTCAACGAACAAAGACGCGTACTACCTGATCGCTATCTGCGAGCCGTGGGAGGACTACAACCCCGTCTATAACTCCAAGCAATTCATGCAGTTGGCGTTGGATAGCGCTTATGCCCAATACCTGTTCTGGCGCAACGGTCTGCTACGTTCAAAGGAGTTCAACGTAGCGCCTTTCTCCAGCCACTCACTGCAATACGGAGATGTGAATCATTTCTTCACCGGTTTGATTCCTGACACGGATTACTGGGTGTTTGCCTTCCCTGTTGACCCGGTAGAGATGAAACCTGCCGGGCCGCTCAATCTGACCAATATCCGGACATTGGGGGACAGTAAGATGGATGTACATTTCGAATACCGCATCAAAGGCAAATGGGATTATATCTACCCTGTCGATTCAACCGGAAAGATATACGAGCATTTCCCCTATATCACCACCACACGCGACAGTACGACCTTGGCGGAAGATTCCATTTTCACCCCCGGCGAAGTGCTTCTTTACTACGTCCTTTGGTCCATGGAGCGGTTCTTGAAGCCGGAAAAAGCGGATGTCAAATACGGTGTCTATGCGGTGAAGAACGATGGACTTCAGTCCTCGGAAGCTTTCCAGGAAGGTCACACCTATTACACCGCCATCAGCGGCTATGATGGCAGTTTCAGGCAGACCACCGTCTATCGCTTTGTCTGGACAGGCGATTCATGCCAATACTATTTCCGTGACACCGATTCGGCGAATATCACCAACCTCATTCCGAGCGCGGAAATGCCGGCTAAAATTTACCCGTAAGGCATGAAGATCACCCTTCTTGTAGTTGGCAAAACCACCGATGAGCGGCTCTCGTCGCTCATTAGTGATTATAAGCAGCGGCTGAGCCATTATGTACCGTTTGAGTTTGCGGTCATTCCCGACCTCAAGAATGCCAAATCGCTGACCGTGGACCAGATTAAGTCCGCCGAGGGCGAACTCATTCTCCGTGCGCTCACGCCAGCGATGGATGTGATCTTGCTGGACGAACACGGCCGCGAATACCGGTCTGTCGAGTTCGCTGACTTCCTGCAAAAGAAAATGTCTTCCGGCAAGGACTTGACGCTCGTTATCGGCGGTCCGTACGGTTTCAGCAAAGAGGTTTATCAGCGTGCCAACGGCAAGTTATCGCTTTCGCAGATGACTTTTTCCCATCAGATGATTCGCCTCATGGCGATTGAGCAGATCTACCGTGCGATGACCATTCTTCGGGGCGAACCCTATCACCATGAATAAACGCGGCTGAATAGTTACCAAAATCAGCACAAAAACAGAAAAAATCCGATGAATTCTATCTAAATACTTGCATATGTCAAAAAAAAATAGTAATTTTGCACGCAAAATTGTTAGACATGAAAGATATTGAAATATCAATTAAAGATCTTAGAGCTGTAAAAAACGCAGATATTGCTCTTAATGGCATTACTATTTTGTCCGGAGTGAATAGTTCTGGAAAGAGTACTATTTCTCGTTTGCTATATTATGCTATTAAATATGCTAATGACTATGAATCAGTTGTAAAATTGCAGTTCTCAAAGGCTTTTAATTCTATTTTGAATGTTGTTGAGGTGTTGGATCGTGAATTGCGAAACTATTTGCCAGACCAACATATTGCATATTATTTTGAATATTTTTCAGCATCCAATGAAAAAGAGCGCAGGAAGGTTTTAGTGAACGCACTTAATGCCTATAAAGATCTATTGGATAAATTATCCAAGGAATCAACCAATATCCAATTTGTTTCCCGTATAAGTCACATCATTCAAAATGATGTTTTGGAAAAGAAAACCGATAAATCTATTTCAGAGTTAATGTCTGATTTGATTGCAAATGCACAGCAATTATTTGATACGGAAGAACAAATGATAACCGAACGCGCATATGCTCCTTATCAAGCGTTTGTAGAAAATAAAATGCGCGAGTTGATGCCTAATGTAGTTATTTCAGAATACGGGATGCCTTTCTTTGGAGAAAGGAAAGTGAAATACTTGCCTGTATTAAATACAGTTCGTCGTATTGCATATATTGACACTCCGATGACAGTGGGAGTCTTAGCTACTCAACCATCTGTAGAATACTGGAAAGACTTGTATGAATTATTACGAGAGCCCCTTATTCCTGCAAATACAAATAGTGAATTTATAAGTAAGATTAGCGAAAAAATAGGAGGAGAGGCAACATATGATATAGACTCATTAAATTCACCTCTGTTATACAAACGAAATGACGGGAAAGTGTTCAATTTATTAGAAAGTGCTACCGGTATCAAATCTTTCTCTATCTTACAAATCCTATTAAATAATGGCTTTATAGATAAGAATACATTATTGATTATTGATGAACCGGAAGCGCATTTGCATCCTCAATGGATTGTTGAATACGCACGAATAATAGTGCTCATCCATAAGCATATCGGTACTAAGTTCTTTATTGCCTCTCATAGTACAGATTTTGTAAGTGCTATAAAATATATTGCAACTAAAGAGGAATGTCTTTCTTCCTTGTCATATTATTTAAGCGAAGAAGATGCAGAGAAACCATTTAGTTATAACTATCGCTCATTAGGTCAAGACATAGAACCTATATTTGAGTCGTTTAATAAGTCCTTTGAACTTATTGACAAGTATGGAACAGACAACGACTAAATATACCATAGTTTCACCCGAAGGTGTCCGTATAAAGGGTTTGCAGGCTGGGGATATTATCGGGCTACACTCTTTATTAAAAAGAGAAGGTTGTACAGATAGCGAGAATTTATTCTCAGACGAGCAAAAAGCAGTAGCTTTGGATGATGTACAAATCCATTTGGCAAAGGCAAATAAAACGGATATAAAGGCATCGACGGATTTTTTGCTTTGTATCTATAAGAATAAGATTTTTCTGGCAGAAGCCAAGTTTAGGATAGACAAAATTAAGAATATATCAAAAGGAGATATTGATAATAAATTGTCGGGTTCAAGGGATTTAATAGAGGATGAAGAGTTTCATATAAATCCCACATTATACCTTTTATTCAGTTCCGCCAAATTAACGCCACCTCATATCAATGAATTAAAAAGGATATTCTTGTCAAGTCCTAAGTATAAATTTATGACAGCGGTTGAGTTTTACAACTTGTTTGAACACGAATAGATACCGTCACTTGCACGACATTATATTTGCAAGAACAAGCGCAAAGCGTTGTGCTTATACATATTAGAATAAAAGAAGCGTTTGCTTTACTCTTTGTAAGAAAAACTAGGAATCTTTCTTAGACGAGAGTTCTGCGAATAGGCTTCGCGTATTAGCGTGAAGTTTCTATCTGCATACTTGTCTAAAGGTTTTCCTAGTACCCTCTTACAGAGTGTGTAGCATAGTAGCCTCACGCTTTTGTATTAAATATTTGTGACAGGGGCAACACAAAAAATATAATTGCAATTGTTATGAAAAAATCTTTTTTAATCATCGCCATCCTCTTGTATCTTATTTCATCTAAATGCTATTCGGGTGATAAGATTCGCTATCAATTAAATTCATTGGATTCTACTTATTATGTTACATACATGGCATACCAAAATCCCAATAAGAATTATAAAAACATTGATTCTACTATTTATATAGCTGATTCCATTGAATTTAGCGGTAAAAAATATCCTGTTACTGGAATAGGCGCATATGCATTTATGCACGCAGGTAAATTAGACACTGTGTATTTACCTAACACTATTAAATTTATAGACAGTTGGGCTTTTTCAAATACAGGTATCAGGTATATTGTGTTTGGAGATAGTTTAGAAAGTATCGGACAAAAAGCTTTTGCTGATCCGTGCTCAGTGACAGAATTGCGTCTTCCCGCTAGTCTTAAATCTATTAGTACAAATGCTTTCCAATATCCTTATCATTTGAAAGATGTGTATTGTGAAGGATTAACTCCCCCTTCATTAGGATATTATGTCTTTTATTTAAGTGGAGATATGGAAGCCCAATTACATAATATCAACTTGCATGTTCCACAAGGAGCGACTTCTGCATATAAAAATGCAGGACATTGGGGATATTTCAATATAATAGAAGATAGCGAAATTCCTACTTCTGTAAATTTGACTAAAAAAGGTAATGAATCTAATATTGCAATAGAAAATGGACACCTCTATATAATTAAAGATGGAATAAAATATAATCTACTAGGAAATAGAATACATTAAATTTCTCATGAACACATGTATATTTTGTCATAAAGATTCTTCTTTATCAACAAGCGTGGAACATATTATTCCGGAGTCATTAGGAAATAAGCATCACATTATACCTCGTGGGTATGTCTGTGACGAATGTAATAACTATTTCGGTAAAAAGATAGAACAAGTATTACTTTCTCAACCTTATTTTATTTCATTACGATTTCGCAATGAGATTCGTAATAAGAAAGATAAATTGGTTAAGGATAATATATATATTCCCGAAATAAACAAATACGTAGAGTGCACTTTTGAAACAAAAGAGGACAAGATAGCCATTTCTTTTGATGATAAAGAAATATTTGAGCAGATAAAAAATGGTAATATCAAAAGTTTCGTGAATTTAAAAATATCTGAACCAGAATACCCATCCTCTATAATGTCTCGTTTCTTGGCAAAGTGCGCTTATGAATTTTTTCTATATAACATGGGAGAAGAAAATTATGATGATTGCGTTACTGATTTGCTTGGTAAAGAAAATGACATACTAAAAAATCTACGTGAATATGCTCGTTATGGGAATAGTAATAAAAAAATATGGCAATATTATCAACGTAGAACACAATCGGAAGGTACGATTAGACATAACAGATTTTCTGGACGATATCAGGAAATAATCCATAAAATGATGCTGTTTTGCAGAGAATACGAGAAAATATCAGAAGAAGATATAAAAGCGGAGATTTATTTCATCATGGAAATTGCCGGTATTGAATATGCCATTTGTATATCAGATCCTAATATCTCGGGGTATATTGAATGGTTGAAAGAAAATGGGGGAGTATCTCCCCTAAATGAAAAAGATGACAACATTCTCCCATATAGTTTATCTAACATGAATCCATTTCTAATAAGCAAGAAAGGTAATTAATGAACTACTTTGTAAAAGAAAAGTTCACACAAGCGAAATCTAAATATTTGGATGCACATAAAGCAATATCAAAGCAGGAGAAAGTGAGTTCCGATGAGGAGCTCACTTTCGAATTATACCTATAGTTTGAAGCTTAACACGATAGGGGGACTTTCATCCATTAGAATACGTTCGTGCTGGATGAATAAAAAAAGCCCCTTCCTTTTTAGGAAGGGGTTGGGGTTAGGCTTTTCTACCTCACTCTCAGCTTCTGCCCGATTTGGAGGAGTTTGGTTTCCTTGATGTTATTGAGGCGGCAAATAGTTCTGACCGAAGTACCGTATTTCTTCGCGATGCCGGACAAGGTATCGCCGGATTTAACCTTGTGCCACTTCATGGCAGCCTGCTCGGCGCGCGCCTGTTTCATCGCCTTGATTCCGATCACATACTCATCCTTGTGTTTGAGCTGACCGGATGTAAAATCAATGAACTTGGCAGGATCCATAGCCTCACCCAGATAACGGATCTCGAGGTGCAAGTGACTTCCGGTAGAACGACCTGTGTTGCCGCCCAAACCGATCACATAGCCCGCCGGAACACGTTCATACTCGTCCACCAACGGACGGCTGAGGTGACCGTAGATCGTCTCCAGACCGTTATCATGACGGATCACCACGTAATATCCGTATCCGCGCGGATCCCAGCCCACGATACGAACCTGACCGCTCCAAGCCGAACGGATCGAATCGCCCACTTGCACTTTGACATCCGTTCCTTTGTGCATCCTGTACCGACGCCAGCCGTACGAGCTGGTCACATAGCCCGGAGCCGGCAACACAAAGCCCGACATCGGAATATGCACATCGTCGCGGAGGCTGTCGAACATCGTGCCATACGGGTTCACGCGCTCGTCCGTCCAGATATGATGGTACGCGCTGTCCGCAGGGTGTTGGGTGAACAGCGTACTGTCACCCAACATGAACTGCGGCGCTAATTTATACATCACATCGCCTTCTTTTGTGCGGACTACAATCTTAGCCGGCAGCACATCCATCTCGCAGCCCAGAATCAGCGTGTCATGGGAGAAAAGACCTGCCAGACACTCCGGCAACTGGGATGCACGCACATCCAGATCGTCCAATTCCTCCAGCTCATCGCCTTCGCTATCCACCGCTGCACTGTCCAACGGCACACTCGGTACCGCCAACTGGTCCTGCGCATTTACTGGCAGCAGGAGCAGCAGGAGCAAAAGCCACAGAGATGTAATACCACGCATATAATTGCTATCAATAAGAGAGTTAAACAAATTCCGATAAGCCATTTTTTCCAACCTGCCATGCCGACTTTCAACTGGGGAGCTTTAACGATCGGGAAGACCGCTTGTTCGGTCAGCGTACGGCCGAAGAGTACCGAGATCATCGCATCGGAGTTAACTGCCCAGCCGTTGGCATTGAGCACCGGAGCCAAGTTACGACGACGCAGTTTCATCCACGCCATGATCATGCTCGGACCGCTGATAACCAGCAGAATACATACGAACACGATCAGCAACTGCCACCATGTGAAGCCGCTCATTCCTTTGGCCACCGATGCCAAAGCGGTACCGATCATGCCTAAAGCCATACCGATGGCAGCAAAGATACCGGCGAACTTGGCGATATCGAATGCCGGTTTTTCCGCCTCTGCTTTGCCTTCTGCTTTGGCCTCGATCTTGGAAGTCACGTCGCTCATCACAGCCGCATCTTTCTCCGCCGCGGACTTGTTGATTTTTGCCTCGATCCAGTCGCTGAGTTTGCGGTAAGGAGTCCAGAACGCCTGACGGATAGAGATCGGGTTATCGATGATTTTGAATACCGAAGCATCGTAGTCGTTGCCCTCGTTGTCATAGAAAATACCGTTCTTGCCGACGCTCAGGTTCTTGATTTCGCCTTGCGTCATAGCGGCTACGATCTGCATGGATTTGCCGAGTTTCTTGCTCTCGCAGTTGCAGTACAGCAGGTAAATGCCGCTCAACGGAGCCTGCACATCGTGTTTGGGCAGGTCATTCACGCGCATACACAGGTGGCACGCGCGTTGATCAATAATGAGTGTACCTGCCTCGAACGAAGCAACGGTCTCCGGGTCGCGGTCATAGAAATCTTCGAACGTAATGAAGTTACGCAACAGACGATAGAAATCGCGGTGAATGAGCAGCAACTTACGCAACGGCATATACTCCGCTTTCGCAGCAGCTAACGCATCGGCATTGGCTTTCTCCGCCTCGCCTTTCGCCGCCTCCCACTCTGCTATCTGCGCACCCATTTTCAGGAAATCCTCTTCCTTCATTCCGGGTTTCGGCGTCTCCTCAGGGATCGTAGCCAGACCGAGTTTCTGCAACTTCTCCAGCTCGTAGTAAGCGGTATATTCAGCACTTTTCTCCTTGTATGCCGCCATCACATCAGCCTCCAACGGAGCCGCCGGAACGGCCTTTTCCTCAATGGTCACCGCATCAATCGCAGCCTGCACAGCCGCTAAGTTTACCACACCGTTTGTCGCTAATTTCTCCGCTACCGCCTTGATTGCCTCGTCAGCGATATTGTCCACCGCCAGTTCGTCTTTCTTCTCGAAGAGCGTCTGCGGATCTTTGATGGTCGCGCAGAGCCACTCGGCTGTAGCTATCACCTCTTTCACACGCAGTTTGCCGTCGCCGTCGGTATCCATCAGCCCCAGCGACTCACTGCTAATCTCAAGACCGTTGACCGGGCACGAAAGCACGGTCCACATTTTCTTGTCTAACTCTCCCAAATGGCGGATATCCTCCGCCGTCTGAATGCGTACGCGGGTCACACCACCCACATTCGCAAAACTCCATTTGTAATTAGCCATAATATGTCAATTTTAATCTTTTTTTCAAAAAAACGCTGCAAAGTTACTAAAAAATTTGCATATATCAAAATATTTTTGTAATTTTGCACGCTTTTTCGCAATGAAAAAGGCTAACATGTTTAATTTTTAACGTGCTGGGCACTTAACGCTTTAACATTTTAACAGCTTAACGGCTTAACGTGCGTAGCACACTTATCTACCACAATGGCAGAAAATCTTTCTCTCCAGAACTTCGACTGGGATGCCTATGAAGCACAAAAGCAAGGCAAACAAAACGAAGCAGAAATTCAAAAGTACAACGACACTCTTGCAGCTATCAAGGACAACGAGGTAGTTGAGGGTACCGTTATTTCCATCAACAAACGTGAGGTAGTTGTTAACGTTGGCTACAAGTCGGACGGTATCGTTCCGGCAGCTGAGTTCCGTTACAACCCTGAGCTCAAAGTGGGCGACAAAGTAGAGGTGTACATTCAGTCCCAGGAGGACAAGAAGGGTCAGCTCGTACTCTCGCACAAAGAGGCTCGTACTGCTCGCGCTTGGGACCGCGTTAACGAGGCTTACAACGCTGGTGAGATCGTTACCGGTTACATCAAATGGCGTTCGAAAGGCGGCATGATCGTGGACGTTCTCGGTATGGAAGCATTCCTCCCGGGTAGCCAGATCGACGTGAAGCCGGTTCGCGATTACGACATCCTCGTTGGTAAGACGATGGAGTTCAAGATCGTTAAACTGAACCCTGAGTTCCGTAACGTCGTTGTTTCTCACAAAGCACTTATCGAGGCTGAACTCGAGGCTCAAAAGGCTGAGATCGTCGGCAAGCTCGAGAAGGGTCAGGTACTCGAGGGTACCGTTAAGAACATCACCAACTATGGCGTATTCATCGACCTCGGTGGTGTGGACGGTCTCATTCATATTACCGACCTCAGCTGGGGCCGCGTAAATGATCCGCACGAGCTCCTGCAACTCGACCAAAAGATCAACGTGGTTATCCTTGACTTCGATGAGGATAAGAAACGTATCGCGCTCGGTCTGAAACAACTCGCTCCGCATCCTTGGGATGCACTCGATCCGAACCTCAAAGTCGGTGACAAGGTTCACGGTAAGGTAGTCGTTATGGCTGATTACGGAGCATTCGTTGAGATCGCAGAGGGCGTTGAGGGTCTTGTTCACGTTTCCGAGATGAGTTGGAGCCAGCACCTCCGTTCCGCTAACGACTTCTTGAAAGTGGGCGACGAGGTAGATGCTGTTATCCTCACGCTCGACCGCGCTGAGCGCAAGATGAGCCTTGGTATCAAGCAACTCAAAGACGATCCTTGGGCTAACGTGGAGACCAAGTACGCTGTGGGTACCCGTCACTGGGCTAAAGTTCGCAACTTCACCAACTTCGGTGTCTTCGTTGAGATCGAGGAAGGCGTTGACGGACTCATCCACATCTCCGACCTCAGCTGGACCAAGAAGATCAAACACCCGAATGAGTTCACCCAGATCGGTGCTCAAATCGAGGTAGTTGTGCTCGACATCGACGTAGCTAACCGCCGTCTGAGCCTGGGTCACAAGCAACTCGAGGAGAATCCTTGGGAGGAACTCGAGGCTAAGTTCGGTGTGGACACCGTTGTTGACGGTAAAGTAGTTGAGCTGACCGACAAGGGAGCTGTTGTTTGTCTGGAAGAGGGCGTTGAGGCATTCTGCACAACACGTCACCTCCAGAAGGAAGACAAATCGCCGGTTGCTGTTGGCGACACTCTGCCGTTCAAGGTAATCGAGTTCAACCGCGATGCGAAACGTATCCTCGTTAGCCACCTCCGCACTTGGGAGGAGCGCAAAGAGGCTCCGGCTAAAGCACAAAAACCGGCTAAAGCAGCTGAACCGCAGCTTGATCTGCCGAAAGTAGAGAAGACCACTCTCGGTGACCTCTCTGCTCTCGCTGAGCTCAAAGCTTCCATGGAAGCAGAAGCAGCTCCTAAAAAAGCCGCTAAGAAAGCCGCTAAGAAAGAAGACGCTGAGTAATCCGCGCAATCCATCCGCCAATCTTGGCGGATCCCCGGAGGGTGTGTCCATCATCGGCACACCCTCTTCTTTTTCCCTGGTTTCATCATCGCCTCTCTCTCCGCCCAACTAAAATCAAATCAATAAACAGAAGAAAACAAAGGCCATTATTCATAGCCTTTGTTTTGAGTGAGGTTGGGGTTGGTTTGGATGGCTTTGACGGGAATCGGAAAGACGGTGAGGTAACGTTCATCGGGTCGGTTGGAGTATTTGTCAAAGCGGATCTGATCCTGGCGATGCCAGCCCTCCCAGACAAGTTCTATCCAGCGTTCCAAGTAGATATTTTCCAGCGTTGCTTCACGTGGTTGAACGGCAATACCCAATGCGGTCGGCTCACGAAAGCGTACGAGGTCAAAGGGGTCTTGCCCATTCTGTCCGTTGCGGACCAAGGCTTCTGCTTGCATCAGATAGACATCGGCAAGGCGGTAAAGGACGATATCGCTATTCTCTAGTTGACCATCCGAGATAGAGCCCGGATTGAAGACATACTTGCGCATACGCGCTCCTGCTGTAGTGACATAGGGCGAACAGGTGAGGTCTTTTTCCACGGCAAGCGCCTGATAAACAAGCGTATCACCGGTAGAAAGGATAAGAGGTTCGTTATTGACCATCACTCTTCCGGCAAAGAAAGAGATCCCAAATCGGCAGTCCTGTTTGGAGGTGCCATAGCCAAAAGCATGCAGCGTCTCGAGGGTAGCGCAGGAGCCGTTCTTACCACTGTAACCGAGCGCTCCGGCATGCTGGTAATGAAGACTGCGGAAGAGGTTCTTGAAGCGGTTTCTATACACATTGGGATTCATGGGGATGGTGAAAATATTCTCCGTAGCATCCTCGTTGAAGACCTCGAAACATTTGGTCTGACTGTTGCATAAGGCATAGTGGGCATTGGATTGGAGGATAAGATCCGCATAGAAAATAACCGTTTCCCAGGCATTGCGTTTTTTGTTATCTTCCGCACATAGCAGTTGGATTGTTTTACCATCTGGACGCACGCCATCGGTCCAATCATCATCGGTCCAGACCTCGGCATTCAGCGCCATTTTCATAAGCAGGAAATGGGCGACAGGCCGTGTAATCCGTCCGTAATAAAGTCCTCTGGCGTTAGAGCGTTCATCGGGCAAAAGGGCCGTAACCGCCTGTAGTTCAGACCAAATGAATTGGAACACCCGGCTTCGTTCGGACTGATGGATCTCATGTACGGTCATGTCATCGTGTGTGACGAGCGGTACACGTCCGAAGAGGTCAATGAGATAGACATATGCGAGCGCTCTCACGGCGCGCACTTCGCCATCATACGTGCGTCGCTGTTCTTCGGAAAGGAGCGAAGCGTACTCTTCCAGCATATGCAAGGAATGATTGCATAGCCCGACCAGTTGGTAGAGATAGAGCCAGGCGTTTTCACAGCACTCATTATCCACCGCCCAGTTATGTTCATAGAGGTCCATCCATAGCCCGCCATCCCACCAATCGCCTCCGCGTATAGGGATGATTGCCTCGTTCGAAGCAAAAGTCTGGAGGTCATAGATACCACGATAAGTACCTTGCAACCCGGCTCCATCGTCTCCGCTACCAATATGGTCATACAAGGAGAGAACCGCCTGACGGTGGAGAATAACATCGGTAGTGATCACCACGTTCTCCGGCTGACCGGAACGCGGCTCTTCGTTGAGAAACGAACAGGAAGTGACGCCAAGGGTCAAAAGCAATATTATCAGTTTGGCTGTTTTCATCAGAACTGGATTTGAAGGGAAACACTATAAGTACGGCTGACGGGATAAGAACGCTTGTCATCCACACCAAGAGTCGGGTTAATGACGGTGCTGTTGATGATAGGCGTAAGGCCGGAGTAGCCTGTGATTGTAGCCAGGTTGTTGACCGACGCAGAGACGCGAAGGTTGGTCAGAGCAGAAGGTTTGGACGGCGTATAAGTCCAACCCAGTGTGAGATAATCAATATTGACATAATCGCCGTTCTCAAGCCAGTAATCAGAAACGGTGAGGTCATTGATTTGCTTGTCCGTAGCGGATTTGAGGATGTTATACGAAGGCAAACTGCCCATATTCATATAACTCAGGGCGGTTCCATTATAAATCTTGTGCCCGAACGCACCGTTGAGTTGTACAGAGAAGTCGAAGGAACGGTAACGGAAGGATATATTACTGCCGAGTAGCACTTTCGGTGTCGCCTGTCCGCATACCCGTCTGTCTCCGCTGCCGTCCGAAAGGTCAATATAACCGTCTCCGTTGAGGTCTGCAATCTCGTAAGAGCGGTCTCCGTGCTCGTCGGTGGTGAGACCGGTGCAATGGGGCAGATAGAAGACACCGAGGGAATAACCGGGTATCTGATAGACCACATCCGTGTTGCCACCGTGAAGACCGGCTCCGGAAACCGCCGCAATAGGTGTATAGGTCGGTGCTGTGAGGTACTCGCCTTTATAGTAGCCGTTGAGCGAAAGGAGCTTGTTTTGTTGCCAGGTGAGGTTCAGGCCTATATTCACATCCCAGTCCTTCGTTTTGACCGCTGCTATACCTAAACCGACCTCCACACCTTGGTTCTGCATCTTACCCAAGTTAGCCAGCATCGTGTCATAGATAAAGGGCGGCACAGGAACCGTATAGCGATAGAGCATATCGTAGATATGCGAAAAGTAATAATCCGCAGTGAGTACCAATCGGTTATACCAGAAACTCCACTCCATTCCGGCATTGATGGTTTGGGTCTTTTCCCAGGTCAGGTCGGGGTTGGCGTTTCTGCCGAGACCGAGGATCACATCGGGCACACCATCGGTTTCTGTGATACCGGTGGGCATCATCAGATGCAGGGACTGGTATGCCGCTATACCGCCCAAGTTACCGGACAGACCCCACCCTGCACGCAGTTTGAGTCCCGTGAGCCAATACGCTTCTTGCATCCACTCCTCTTTCTTTATATTCCAAATGACGTTAGCGGAAGGGAAGAATCCCCACTGATGCCCTTTTGCGGCGACAGAACTGCCATCTCCGCGAGCAGCCAGCGTGATCGTATAGCGATCCAACGCCGTATAACTGACGCGTCCCATGAATGAGAGCATTCGCTGCCTCTCCTGCATACTGCCGGTTCCTTCCCACAGCCGCAACGCACCGATAGACAAGTTATCATAGCCATAAGCATTGGATGCCAAGCGGCTAATCGTAGTATGAAAGCCGGAGGCTACCTTGCCGTTCATTTCTCCTAATAGATCCGCCTCAAAATGGTGGATTTTCGTCCAATCGTGCGCGTAATGGAGATTTGCGTTAAAGATCCAAATAGTAGCCTTACCGGCTCCGCGATAGACCTTTCCTGATGTATAAGTGGGATAGAAATGGCTGTCATCATCGGCGTCGTAACTGTAACTACCATACACAGAGGCAGTCAAGCCGTAACCGATATCGCCGGTGACGCGCATATGGGTATTGAAATGCAGTGCTTCGTTATGGCGCTTTATATCCAAAAGGGAAAGGGGGTTACTGATCTGGCTGGCGTCGGGATTAGAGCTGTACGAGCCATCGGGATTACGCGCTGAAGTCAAGGTGGGATTAAACGCCGCTGCTGAATAAAATGTCTTCTGCACATCGTTGAGATATTGGTTCTTTCCCAGCGCGCCGAAGATACCTATATCGAATGTCAGGCGTTTGGAGAAAGCGTACTGGGTGACATCTATCTTGGCGGTAAGGTTCTGCGTGCCCATCTCGCGGATGATACTGTTATTCTGGCTATAACTGACCGAAGCACGATACCTGGCATTCTCCGAACCGCCTCCTAACGCCAAGTGGTGATTCTGCACAAAGCCCGGTCGTGTGATAGCCCGTTGCCAGTCGGTAGCCGTTCCTCCATCGACAATATGCATGCCGTGGGAAGCCGTAATAGCGCGGTACTCATCGGCTGTCATCATCGGCAGAAACTTATCCGCATGAGCGACACCCACATCGCCGGCATAATGGACATGAAACTTACCGATCAAGCCTCTGCGGGTCTTGACCTCAATGACACCTGCTGCTCCACGTGCTCCGTACTGCGCCGTTTGCGCGGCGTCTTTGTGGATCGTAAAAGACTCAATATCTCCGGGGAAGATAGTAGCCAAGGTTCTCAGATCAGATGACATACCGTCAATCATTACCAGCGGTTCGTTGCCGCCTGTCAGAGAGTGGTTACCGCGTACACGGACAGACGAGAGCATCGCTTCGGGGTTAGTGTTCGGTCCCACCGTAACACCGGCGGCATGACCGTTCAAGATATCGAGCGAGTTAGTCAAGTGTCCCAGACGCGAGGTCTCCACACGCAGGGTGTCGGTCTTAGACCGCAGCTCCTGGGCACAAAGAAACAGCGGCAAGCATAAAAGGATGATAGATATTGTGTGTCTCATGGTTCAAATGGTTAGAACGGATATCCGATACCGAAATTCAGCCGCAACGCATCCCATCCTGACGGGATATTGAAATAGGTGTTGATCGGCTGTGTCTTATCGGGTTTACCGTCTTTGTCATATCGATAAGTCTGGTAAGGCGAGTGAATTGCAACACCCAAATCCAGACGGATAACAAGTCCTTCAAAATCCAGACGGAGACCGGCTCCGGTTCCCAAAGCAATCTGTTTCGGCAGGTCGGGATTATTGAAAAGACAGTCGTTATAATCAGTCGGAACTCCTATTGCCTCTAACAGATCACCCTGTCCGGCATCCTTCAAGACCTGCGCTGTATTGAACCAGTTCCATGTATTGCCGGCGTCGAGGAAAGTAGCGCCGTATATCTTCCAGAAGATCGGGAAACGGAACTCGAAGTTCGCCTCCAATTTGATATCTCCGGAATGAAAGAAACTCTGGCTGTACTTATCGCTGTAGTAATTACCCGGTCCATAGGAATACGGCGGCGCCGAACGCAGACTGTTGGGACCTCCGGCATAATACGCTTCCGACAGGGGCGCCGAGACGGAGTTACCAATTGGGATGTTTGCACCCGCAAAGAGACGCGTTGCAATACAGATATCGTCGGTAAAATTGAACTTGTTATGCAACTCGGCATGCACTTTGACAAACTGCGAGAACGAACGGCTTCCTAAGGGTTTGTCTTTCTCGTTCCACTTATGTCCGAAAGCGCAATATATACCATTGATGATATTTCCCGATTCCTTGACGCCGATCTCAAACATGGTGTTCACAGGGCGTTTGGAGCGATAGTTGTCATAGATAAAATCATAACTGATAGCCGGTATTAACTCATCGCTCGCCAAGATTCGCAGGAGCTGTGCCGCGTTCTTTTTCGAATCCGCAAAAGAGGTGGTATCGGCATTGATGAACGCCACGGAGAGCGAGAACGGCGTGAATGCGTGCGTTACATATTTCGAAGTACGAATGAAATACGTCAGCGATCCAAAGACCCTGTGCGCGCCGTATCCGCCGGCTATATTCTCATATTGGTAGCCCAACATGTACCGCGTATCACCGGAGGGGTTTTCTGTACCTGCCCAATGCAGATAAGGGAAGAGCAAGGACGAGCGGACACCTAATTTATAGCTGTCCGTCTTCTTGGGATCGCCGGGTTTGCGTCCTCGCAACGCCCAGTAATACGCACCTTCTCCTTTGATAGTGAGCGTCTCACCTTTGCCCAACAAGTTACGCACCGAGGATGTCAACGCCGCCTCCGGGCCAATACTGTTATTGGAGCGATAAACGACGTTCGCATCCGCCGTGAGACCATATGTACGTGAGATCGTATCGTCCGGCAACGAGTCCGCGCGATGGATGATCTGCGGCTCCGGGGTCCATTCATGTATCGAACGAAGACCCAAACCGGACTTAATAAGGCTTCCTTCAAAGATATTCGAATAATCGCTCTGTGAGAAAAGCCGCAGGTAGAGGTTGCCCTTTTTGGTCAACTTATAATCCGCCGATACATTATAGAACAGATTGCCGGATGTGCTCATATCGGGGTTGTTTGCCAATTTGGCGCCCACGGTCACCCGTAGCCTGTCATCAAAGAAAGACTTGCTCAGGGAGAGGTTATAATCTTTGGAAGCCTCGGAATGCTCATTCTTGTTGGTGGTCATGTTCACATCCATCCACTTGACGCCTTTGGAGTTAGTCACGGCGGCATTGAGACGACTGTTAAGGAGCGTAGTGAGCGCATATCCGTCACTCTTAGCAGCCACGTTACTCTCGCCCATATAGACACCGGTAGCCAACAAGGTCGTAGCCAGACCCTCGCGGGCGTCTTCATCAATAGTAGCCAACTCACGCGAGATGGTCTCGTCCTTCGGCGCCTCGAGGAAGAAATTGAGTGCTCCCAAACCGATCGTGTCCAATTCTCCTTTGATACGCACACCGGTAATGAAATCCACCGACCGCATCTCCTCACCGGCTGATTGCACGTTGGAGGACACTTTCTGCGAGGCGGCTACATTCAAACGGGTTTTCTTGATCGGTCCGTTGAAATCCACATGACTTCCGGAATCCACACGGAACGGCATGATCGGGTATAGTTTGGGCGAATAACGAATGAATCCGCTATCCACATTGATCCGACCGCCTAAGTTCAGTTCCTTCCCGGCAGTGCCGTACTGCACATTGACCGTTCCGTAAGGCTTCACTTGTGCCAAGTTCTTCTTGTCAATAGGATATGTGATATCGGTATTGGGCAAGATCGTCACATCCACATCCGCCAGAATGCTATCCAGCGGACCGGAGACCGTTCCGTCTATATCCACCGCCAAGTCTCCGTAAACAGGCATCTGTCCGCCTTCTTCCAACTTAACCGGCGCGAAACTGTCTGCTTTTAAGACCACATCCAACCGCATCGTATTCAAGTCCAGACCGCCGTTTAGTTGCAGGAACGTGCTGTCCGCTCCATAGATAGGCAGACCGTTCAGATCCACCTTGTTATGCTCCATGATAATCGGCTCTTCGCCAAGACTCAGTTGCGCGCCGTACTTCGTGTAGAGCGCGGTCACGCCTAACGGAACGACCTCGGCGGATATATCCTTTTTGGAAGGCAGACCGTCTATATTCGCTTTAGCTCGTATAGCTCCCTGCAACGCCAAACCGGGCACGCGTACAATGCTGTCCAGGATCGTAAGAGGTATATCATCCAGACGCACATCCGTCTGCCAGGCGTGGGCATAGCGCTTTGAGGGAGCGATCTCTATCTCTGCCGCACGGCTACCAAAGTCCATATTCTTGAATGTGAGATCATCCAAAGTGAAGCATCCTTTGCCATGCAAGTCCTCGCCTTTGCGCTCCACATCCAGCCAGAGGTTAGCATCTGTGCGCAGGTCGTGCATGGAAGCGGCCCCGTCGGTCAGTTTGGTATCCGCCGTAAGAGTAGCGGTAGCGACACCTTCGCGCATCGTCATTTTCATCGCCGCCTTGGTTGCCGGGAGACGCAATTTGGTAGAATCGGTCTCGGGCATAGCGGCGTCCAGCTCTAACGTGGTCTGCTCCTCGTCGGAGTTCAACGCCAAGGTTACACGGTCTATATCCAAGCCCTTTCGCTCAATAATACCTTGAATCGGACTTCCTTTGGTCAACGCAATACGCGCTGCCAGATTCGGGATCAGGCGTCGCAAGGTATCGAGGTTATTGAGGTCGGTAAACGAAGTGGGGATATGCTTCAACGCTTGCGCTTTGTCCACTAATTTCAACACATGCATCGGGCTCTCCACGATCACTGACAGACCTGCAGTCTCCATAGCCAATGAAGTGGCGGTATCGGTTGCAAAATCAAGCGTCAGCACATCCGCTTTCAAGGTCTCTTTCGCCAACTGCGCTTGTACCTGGCGCATCGTAGCATGGTAATCGACCGCCATCTGATCCGGCTTCATGAACTCCGATACGCGGAAACGGTGCTCCGTCTTCGCTTTCAGTTTCAAACTCTCGTTGCGCATCGTTACCGGCAGATGCAGCGTACCCTCTACGGTCTTATTCGCCAAAGCGGCGTCCAAGTCCAAGCCGGAGACGTTAATCTGCTCGTAGATAGCGTCTTTAAGAAACAGATGCACTTTGCTCCGCATTGCCGGCGAAGAAGGGTTGATTCCCTTGCCTTCCGCTTGCAATGAACCGGCAAGTATCAGGTTCATCGTTCGTTTGAGGAACGGCGACAAATCAACGCGTTCCATTTCCACATTCGCCCCATAGAGCTGATCGTCGATGTCGTAAAATGCACGAAGCGAAGCTTTCGAGCCCTTAAAATCCGCCTCTCCTTCCGTCTCTACGCGCATCGTTTTGAGGTTAAAGAGGGTGGATTTGAACTTAGCGTCCGCTCCCAGTTCCTCCGAATGTGCATGAAGTCCCTTGCTGGTGATAAGACTGTTGGCTATATCCACATAGGCGCTTCCGTCAATTGTATCAAAAGGCAGATAGAGTTTGGGCAACTCCAACGAGAATCCTCCCACGTCCAAGCGTCGAGCGTCATACACATTACCGCCCACATTAACCAACGTATTGGTAGAAAGCGATTTCGCCTTGATATGCATCCCTAACGGGGTGAGTTGGAAATGGATTCTTCGCAGTTCGCCATCGGGTATATCGAACGCCATAGGCGTCTGTTTAGGCGCCTCTTCCTGTTTCAGCTCTTCTTTCTTCGCCTGCTTGCGCAAATCAACGCCCACATTTGCGCCTTCCAGCCGCAACCCGTGCAAAGGATATTGCCCTTTTGCGATGATCAACTCCGGCGAGGTAACATCCAAACTATCCACGATAATATCCAAGCCCACGGCAGCGATCAGGCTGTCCGAATGAAAAGTGACTTGGCGAAGATGCAGTTTCTCCACCTCTATAGGCATGGTTAAAGGATTGAAAGGCACCGTGTCCTCTCGTCCGGAAGTCCGGACGATGGTCTTCAGGTGCAACGCGCGCACGTAGATTAAGGTATCCTGTCCGCGGTGTCCCACAAAGAGGCTATCTACTTCTACGCCCAAGGGCAGATCCGTTTTGCCTTTGTAAGCACGGTATAAGACCATGGGAGAATGATGGAAAGGCGAGAGATAGAGATGTCCCAGATCGATATCTAAATCCGTTTTCTCATTGGCGAGAGCTACTCCTTTTTCCACCACCGCCTCGCGGCATGAAGGAGTAGCTACAACAACAATAACTGCCACTAATAGCAGTAAAACGAACCCCGTTACTGTCCCCAAAAGAACCAGTGGGATCTTCCAAAGTAGATTGCTTTTCTTCAAATCGGGTGCAAAGATACGACAAATTTTGCACATATGCAAGAAAAAGCGCATTTTTGTGCGCTTTTTCTTTGATCAATTATTATGGTCCTTATCATCTCCGAAAGGAGGATTGTTGTAGGGCATAACAGGGTTCTTTTTGACCCAATTGTACCAACCGGTATTGGCTTGGAATTTGGATTTATCAACGCTATACTGCCAATCGTTGTAGAGGTTATATTGCGGATTCTCCTGGTACCAGGTAGTGTCCTTGTCCGTGGGATCCACATACCACTCCATGCCTTTGTAATCATAGCAGGGGTAGCCATATTGGGGTATGCGGGTGAAACTATATTGGAGACATCCCTTGGCGCCTATATTGACAGACATACTCATGGTAGCCTCTGCGATGTCCTTCGGTTTCTTGGTTTCATCGACATAATTAAGCGAGTACGCGTGCGCAACGATAGCGGTCTCCATGATGTCGTCAAGTGCGTTATAGAGCGCTTTGTACTGCTCATTGGTCTCATAGGGTCCGCCGTTGCCCATCATCAGCGCCAGATAATCCATGAGGTCGTATTTGGGTGTTTTGTTGTAGTACTGATACGCCTCGCGTGAAGGGATCTCGTATTTGGCGCTATCGGCGGCGTTGTAGTTTTCGCAAAGGAAATCGACCACTTTCTTGAGCGGAGCCCATACATTTTTCAGTTTAGCCAGATCGACTACCGCGAAGTCCGTATTCATCAGCATATAGTCGTTGGGATGAAGCTTATAATCCTCTTTATGCAAGCGGGCATATACTTCTGCGTAGTCGCACAGAGCTGTTTTGAGATCCTTTTTGCCGTTGGTCACCTCATAGAGTTGCTCGAAGAACTCTTTGTAGTTACCCCCTTTGGTGGTATGTCCGGATGCCAGGGTGTATTCGAGTCCGGGGATATCGGTCAACTCAGAGAGGTACTCGATGCTGTTGGTCAAACAACAATCGAAGATGACCGCCTTCACATTCACGCCGGAAGAACGGATACCTTGCGCGAGTTCTTTCGCGGTGATGGCACGATTATTGAAGTTAGCATCGGTCATGGCAGACATGGGCGCTCTGTTCTGTTGTGGGTATTCTCCGTCCTCATCCACACACCAGCCATTCGCATGTCCCGCAATGATGAGGATATAGTTCTCCGCGGGAAGATCTTTGGCTACGCCTTTGAGTGTTTCGCTAATATAGCTGGGGGAGAACATCTGCGCCGCTGCATTGTCCGTGGTCCATTTCGGATTCAGTTTCAAGTACTGAAGGGTACCATCCGCCTCTTTGAAATCAATACATCCGGATGCCAATTCATAGGAATAAACGTATCCGGCTTCCCCACCGGGAATATAGTTCTTTTTAATTTCGGCTTGTGCACTATCGCTTTGAGCCTGTAATCCCTTTTCGGACGAGTATTTCATCGTCACACAAGCTCGAACGGAATAGTCCTTGTCTTTCGTGTTCAGGAAATCAGCCGCGTCACACAAATCCGCCTCGATGAGATGATCGAGATTCTCCCCGCCATTGGCATAAACGAGCACGGTGTATTTGGCTTTTTCGCCCGCCGGTGTTGGTGTGTTGTCCTTGTTGCATGCGGCGAAGAAGAAGCACGCCGCTGCCAAAATCATCCAATAACTTTTCCTCATTTTTTTGGTGTTTTTAGGGTTAATAATCGTTGTTTATTGCGTAATGCGGTGCAAAGGTACAAAAAATATTTGACATGTGCAAATAAAAATTCCAAATTTCTAAAAAATGTTTCAAAAAAGCTTTTTCAATTCACAATTGTAGGAACGATTCCTGTTGCGCGAATGAAGGAATGAGAGCGGCCTTTCTGTCATGCTTACGGACAGGGGCGGATGCACGACCGGCTATTTGGATAGTGGTTCCTCTCAGATTGATTTCGGAGCCGTTCAGCGCATGTCCTGTGAGTTGCCATTTATCCGCTTCTATCGTCATCTCGCCATCCGCAATAAGCCATTCCGCCGCCGGTGTGTAATAACCTTGCTCCAGATAGGAGAGGGATGCAAAGCCGAATGTACTACCTTCAATGAGATATTGCTCATCATCACGGAATCCGGCATAAACGGTTCCGGGTTGCAAAGAGGTGTTCACCGGATAAGTGCCGGCAGGAATAGTAGTCTCGTTCAGATCGGTGAAGATATAGATAATCGCAAAGGGAACGCATTGGGTATTGTCCACCGTCACGGTGTTTGAAGTGCTATATGCCTGAACCGTCCAGAAGTTAAATCCGTAATTGGTGTATGGTTCGTACTGCGCGAATGCCAAAGGTACTTCCTCATACGCGTTACCGGAATAGGAAGCAGGTCCTTGTGTAGCGTCCGGTTCGGGATAATAGTCCGGCACGGGCACTTTGGTAATACCGCCGTGCTGTATATCCGCACCTCCTTTCGTACCGGCTACCACAGGTTTCTGCTCAGCCTGTACCACGGGTTGGAATTCCTCGGAAAGGAAAGCCACGACCATACAGTTATTCGCATTCCATGCGGTGTTGAGGGTAGTAGTCAGTTCCATCTCATAGTGTCGGGTGGTATCCTCGATAATCGCGATGGAATTGCCTTTGGGCGCGGAGAGGAAGGCACGAACGGCGTTTGCGTGCATGAACTCCTGCCACCCCTGGAAGGTGTTGTAATAGTCCAGCTGGCTGTCGATCATACCGGATTCCTTCACGAGAACGGTCAGTTTGAGGTTTCCGTAATCGCTTTTACCGATCTTACCCGACACCTTTACTTTCAGTTCGCGCGTGGACGCATCGTAGGTATTGAGAATATCCATCGTAGCATAGGTCGTAGTAGCGAACTGGGAGCGGTCGGTTTGCGGGAGATAGCCCGGATGGAAGACCAGTTTACTGCCTTCCGGAATGCGTGTTTTCGCACGATCTATCGTCATGCTCGGAGCACCTTTCACCCCTAAGGACGAGACGATATTGGAACTGCCGGTAATGGTGAAATGATCGTTCGAATACCCTGCGTGATGGAGCACCAGCACCCAGTTGGTATCATTGCCGATAAACTGCTGGATCGCATCCATGCCGTAAGGGCAATAGCCGCAGGATTGGGAAGTAAACTCCTCGATGAGGTGTTTCTTGGGTACCGTAAAATTGACGATCGTGTCGGTGGAAGGAGTTGGCGTAGGAGGAACCGGTTGGTTCTTAGGTTCGCAAGCTGTCAGAGCCAGCATAGCGATGCTCGTCAGAGCAAAAAAGATTTTCTTCATAGTTGTATCAATTCAAATTAAAAATTATTCATTGTTTGTCCTTGCAGGTTGATGAGTTCGTTGCCGCGGCGGATGAGAACCCGGCCGTCACGCAGGATCTTCTCGTTTTTTGGGGTCTCGGGAGCCGTAGTGGTCTCGATCGCCTGTGCGGCATAGGTATAATGCACGGTCAGGGTACGTGTCTCACTCTCGTCGGAGAAGGTGTAAACGACGGTCTCGTCCGAACCCGGTGCCGGTGTGTAATGCACGAACCAGTTCGCTATACCTTGCGGCGTGAACTGCAATTCCTCGCGCTGTTCTTTGTTGCCCGGCGTACATTGTCCGGCGCAACAAAACTCATCGTTCAGTCCAGCCGCCGTGCGAACGATCGTCACATTCAGTTTGCCGGAGCTCAACAGCGTACCATTGATCTCCATGCGTTTCTCGCCGGAGAGCGGATCTTCTTCCGCCTCTGTCAGCGTCAGTTCCATTCCCTGAGCAGGGATATCCCCTTGCCCTGTAATACTGACAATCAGCGCATTAGCGTTCATCGCCCATATTAGAGCGATAGTCATAATCATCCAATTTCGTTTCATAAGCTTGTAATATATGTTTATCTTTTGTATCAAACATCAGCGCCACGATCGAGCAGTGCGTTATGCGGCATTGCTGCGGGATGTTCACATCGCCTGTTACGAGTCTGATGTTGGAGTCCATGAGGGTACGTTGCCCCCATGTTTGATCGTTCGCAGCAGCGCGCAACACATGCCGGTGCGGGTAGTCTTTCTGTACGGATCCGTCGGGCATGGCTTGCATACCGGGTATGCTGTCCTCCACGAGCCAGAAAGCTATTTGCACTTCCTCCGTCTTGGGGGAGGTATAGACAGCCTGTATGCTGACGGTGCGGTTAGTCGTATCTGTTTGCAGCGTCACGGCTAGATCCGGCGCGACAGAATCCGCCATCGCCTGTACCGCCAGACGGGACCACTCTGCGGCATCGAAGAAATACGTCCCGTTCTCCGCCTTCAGATCGATGTTTCCGGTAGGGAAAGGCGTGGTTTCCGTGCCGCCCATATAGCGATATACACTGTCCGCCTCCGGACAGGTATAGTCCTCTTTGCCTTGCGTGAAGGGGTTGGAGGCGGGATGTAACGCGATGACAATCAGGTTCTCGCCGTATATTGTATGCAACGCTTGCGCCGTTTGGGCGGCGGTCGGACAATTGACGCACCGGAAGCCCGTGAACTCCAGGAGCACATGCCGCCTGTCGGTCGTTCCTTCGCCCGAGACAGGAATCAGACGTTCGTTCTCGCCGATCACCTCACATCCCGCAAACAGCAGGATCAGCCCTATGTACAAGATTTTCTTCATTTCTAAAACAAGAACGTATAATTGATCATCACTCCTTGTTGTTTCGGCACATAGCGGCATACACCGCCTACGCAGTTATGCCCCTCTCTGGTCTTGGTATATCCGGCATTGACCCGGTGCGCCCCGTTGGTATAGGTGAGCGCAGCGGTGTAGAAATGCTCCCGGGTAGCCTCAGCAGTTCCGCCGACGTTATAGGTCCATTGCCCGCTGATCATCCAATGGCGGTAGAGACTGAGTTCACATAAAGCGAAGAGCCATTGTCCCCGGTAATCCCGCGAGTAGAGGTACTGCAACTCGCCCCGGACGGTTATATCCGTATTCACCTGCACTTTCGTGTCGATAACAGCGATACCGGACCGGATCAATCCGCCGGAACCCTCCACTATCTTTTGGTTGTAGTTCTGATACATCAGCATGGCGTTCAGCCACCAGCGTTTGGTGAGCCGTTTGTTAAGCTCGATATTCACATCGGTGTAGTATTCGCCTTGGGCACTCCGGTCTATTCCCCAACTGCCGGGCTGGTCCAAACCGCGTATATGCGCGGCACTCAGTTTGAGGGTGGTGCCGTACCGTCCGCCCATCTTGGTCTTCCGCTTCCAGGTATAGACCATCTCCGCCTGAAAAGCCCATTCGCCGTCCGCATAACGGGTGGCATAGGGGTATAGTCCCGCCAGGGCATACGTATGTTGCGGAGCAAATGCCGGAAGGTTATTGAGCCTACCCGCTATACCGGTTCTTAACCGCTCGGAACGGAAAGCCATATTATCCGACCGCTTCGCCTGTGCCAGAACCGAGAAACCTTTCTGCGAATAGGACGCGCTCATATACAATGCCTCGCCGGGACGATAACTGAATTGGTTGTCCATACAGGGGTCATTCGCCTTGCGGGCATATTCGGCATAGATATTCCATCCGCCCATATGCCATTCCGCACGCACTTCTCCGGCTCCTACCCATCGGGGCAGGTTATAGAGGTACAACGTGCCGTCAATGGGCACGATAATGGAATCGAACGCCTCGTATTTGGACACGTAGCTTCCTCCGAAAGTAAGCCCCATGTTCCGTTGTTGCATGGCAGGGATCCATTGCTCCAGTTTCAATTCCAAGTCTCCGCCCAAGGTGGCATCCCGCTGATAATTCCAGCCGAAAGCGTGATCTTTATAACAACTCCAATAGCGCCGCTGCTTACCGCCGATGGCAGTGAGAGAAACACCCCGATAGGGCTGTACTCTGATTTTCGCGCCGCGTAAAGCACCGTCGATACCTAACGCCCGCTCCTCATAGAGGTTGAGGATCATACCCGTACCGAACTGACCGTACACATCGCCGACCGTTATCTCACCCCACGTGAAAGCGGCTTCGAGACTGAGGTGGCTCATGCCGTATCCTCCGAAATCGGGTTCATATCCCAGCATCGGCCATTGGGTCAACTCCAGACGCGTGCTCGCCCGCAGTTCCCGGAACGTACTGCTCTGCTCCACCCCGTCATCCGCGGCATTCCGTTGCCAATGGAGGGAGAGGTCGAGATAGGAATTGCTATGGTACATCACCGGGCTCCAATCCAGCAAACCTTCATGCTGAACACCACCGGTCACATAGACGGTATCGTTGGCGGATGCTGTCCACGCTGCCGCCAGAACCGCAAACAATATGTAAATCGGCTTTTTCAATTATTTCAGATACTTCGCGATCTCGGTCTCTTCGCCGTCGGTATAACCCGCCTGCTGGAAGACGATCGTTCCTTTGCCGTCCAGCACAAAGAGATGCGGGATATTCTGTACATTCATAGCGCGTTTGAAGGTGCCGTTGGGATCCAACAGAACATGGTATTCCCATCCGTTTCCATCCACCAGCGGACGCACTTTCTGTACGTCTTGCGCTTGGTCTATGGAGATGATAAACATCTCCACGCCCGTCTCTTCCTGCCAATCGGGATAGAGTTCGCTGATGGCTTTCAACTCGCGCATACAGGGTTTGCACCAAGTAGCGAAAAAGGACAAGATCACCGGTTTTCCTTTTCCCGTCAAAGACGCCATCGACACCTCATTTCCCGCTATATCCTGCAACGTCACCTCCGGCAAAGCCGCCCTACAATTCAGCCCGAAAAGGGCTATTAACAGACTAATAACAATACGTTTCATATGTTAAAAAATATATAATTTCAATTGCGGTGCAAAATTACTACTTTTTTTTCATATATGCAAGAAAAAGCGCAAAAAAGTGCTCAAAAAGCACGATTTGCCGCATTTTCGTAGCATTTTGGTATTGAGTTACCGGGAAAGCGAAGTCCAGCGGCGGAGGCCGTAGAGGCAGTTAGCGCACCAGAAAGCGTATTGCGCTACCATACAATAATCGCCGGCACGGTACCAGAGGATCACGCTGCAGGCATCGACTGCGAGCCATATGAACCAATGTTCCCGATAGACGAGGATCATCAGCACTTGTGCCACCAGCGCCGGCACCGTGGTGAACGCATCGAGGTACGGCTGTGTGTCATCGGTGAAGGAGGCGAGTCCCCACCCTGCGAGCCATGCGCCGAGGAGGATGCCCGTCGCCAGAAGCGCGATGACTGTTCCGGAAAGAGACCGGGGCGTGACGGTGGATGAATCGGATTGAAGGCGGCGTTTCCAAACCACGACGCCGTAGATCATCGTGATGAAATAATAGGCATTGATGGCGATCTCCCCGTAGAACCGCTGTTTCCAGCAAAGATAAGTATAGGTGATCACCTGTGCAAAGCCGAAAAGGTAGGTAAAGATATTGGCTTGCGACGCCAGGCAAACCGAACAGATACCGAGACAGCCGGAAAGGAGGGAGATAATTGATAGTTGATAGTTGACAATTGATAGTTGGTTGGACAGAAAAAACGTGACGACTTGGATGAGCAAGCCGAGTGTCAAAAACAGGGTGTCGAATAGTTTGTTTTTGGGCATGATGACAATTCACAATTCACAATTCACAATTCACAATTCACAATTCACAATTCACAATTCACAATTGTTATTTCTTCTTGTTCGCCGATGCTTTGATCAGTTCTTGAGGTTTGGCTTTCGTTTGCGGCAAGGCGGTGTGATCCCACTCCTGCTCAAAATCCCAGTTGGATTTGGTCTGGATCGATTCGTTGAAATAATAGACCGGTTCGGGCTGACGATGTTTCTGCCAATCGCCGGTAGTCCATTTGCCGTCTCCGTTCTCATCGATATACAGGCGCAGATAATAGGTATCGGGTTTGAGGAACTCAAAGAAAGCGCCTCCGGGATCAGCCGGCAGTTCGCGGAGCACCTTATCCTGCTTATTGAGGAGCTGAAGGCGCGCTTTGGGCAGATACGGCACTAATTTGACACGGAGCGTGGAATAGTCCGATTTTTGTTTGAGTTCCAGATTATATCCCGCTTCGATATGTGTGATACCATATACATCCGTGAGCGCCGCACTGTCTAATTTGAGGACGTACTTCGCCCCCTCTTTCCACGGCGCGACAAAAGTCAGTTTCATCGGCAGCGTATCATAGGGCATGAGGGTGAACGGAAGGGGTTTGAGGGTGGTGTCCACTTTCTCCATCAGATGGATTGAATCGAGGTTAATCCGCGCCAGGGGTGTGGAGCAGGTCAGCGTCAGGGAGTCGTACAGTTCAAATCCCTTGCGGGCGTTCGTTTTGAGTTCGAGGCGTCTGTTTCTTGCCTCACGTTCCTGCGCCTCTTTGGCTTTGGCGGTCAGTTTGGGAGCCCGCCATACCGCGCGGAGGGTATCGGTAAACCACTCCATGTTGAACACACTGTCCGTGCGGCGGTAACGGGTCTCGATAAGGAGTGTGTCCCGGCTAATCGAAGCGCTGTCAAGGAGCCACAGGGTGACGGTATCGCGGCGGGTAGAAGCATGGATGTGGTAATTCAGACTGTCAGCTAACGGCCTAAGCACCGGCATACTATCCGGCGCAGAGGAGAAGAGAAGCGTGATCAGGTGTTGCTTATCCCGCAAGGTGCGCTGGAGGTACAGTTTTTGCTGTGCGTCCCTGAAGAGGAAAAGGAAGGAAGAGCTCTTCAGCAGCGCCTCCTCCGCCAAAGAATCGGCTATATGGTGCGCATGCGCGTCCATCGTGTCCGGCACAAACTCCATCGTGTCACGCGAGAGCGAATCCGCCAGAAAAGAAAGGGAATCCGGCACGAACTTGGTAACCGCCTGAGCGGTCTTGGCATTGATCGTCAGAGGCTCGTCCGCATATGCCATCGCCTCGCCGGGGGTAAGACGATAATCGCGGCTGATCTCATCCACGGCGTAGAGACGATAGGTGTTCGGATGGATGTTCCCGATCACGAAATGACCCGCCGAGTCCGTGCGCGCCATGCGGTCAAAGGGGAACTTGACAAACGCCGAATCATCCTGATTGGAATGGATGCCGACGAAGATCCCCGGCAGCGGATTCAGGTTCTCCGCGTCATACACGAATCCGTGCGTCTCAAGCGTGTCTATCTCGTCGCCGGTAGAGAAATAGAACGAGAAACCGTGGATCGGGTTCTTCTCCGTATAATCACAGATAGCAGCACCGAAATCAATGGTATAAGTGGTGCTGTCTCGCAGGGTATCCTGAAAATTGACGATGATCCTTTTGCCTCGTGCTTTGACATCCGGCGGCGTTTGTTGCGGCGGAGACATCAGGAGGTTGGATCCCAAATCAGCCAACTGGAGATACTCGTTGAAGGTGATCTCCACTCGCTTACCGGCAAAATTGAGCGCTCCCAACTCCGGATTGGAAACCAGCGCAACGGGAGGAATCGTGTCTTTCGGCCCGCCTTGCGGTCCGATACCTCTGTTGGCGCACCCGATCGCCAAAAGCGCGAGCGCGAGCAGATACCATTGTTTTTTCAGTTGATACATTTCAATTCATATCCTTGTGCCCGGAGCCACTCGATAGCAAGCGGCAGGACGGCTAACATTCGTTCGTTGGATTTAAGAGAGTCGTGAAAATTGATGATCGACCCGGGACGAGTACAACGTTTTATCTGCGCGAGCATCGCCTCCGGGGTACGCGTGCGGTCATAGTCGCGGGTCAGGACGTCCCAATAAACAAGCTCATACCCCCTGCGGGCTATCGCACGGCGTTGCCAGAACCAGGCTTTGCCATAAGGAGGCCGGAACAATTGACGATGGAACGATTGAGGGGCATTCTTTTGGAATGCTTCTTCCCATTTCCGGACATTGGAGAGGTATTCCGGATAGGAATTTTTGATGCCTTTCATATGATTATAGGTGTGGTTTCCTACCGCATGACCGGCATCCAGAACCATGCGGAAGATATCGGGATGTTTGTCGATATTCTCACCTACCATAAAGAAAGTAGCCTTGACCCGATACCGGTCGAGGATCTCCAGCACTTTGGGCGTGACTTCGGGGATAGGTCCGTCGTCAAAGGTGAGATACACCGCTCCACCCCTGCTCTCCCCGTTAGGGGAGGCAGATGGGATGGTGAATGTACCATAAGGGTACAGCCGCTGGAATATGGATTTAATAATTTTCAATTCTCAATTGTCAATTATCAATTACCCCTTACCAAGCGAGCGAAGATGCGCCGAGGATAGCTGCATCGGAGTCTTTGAGGACGGAGATGGAAACAGGAATCTTACCCTTCCAGATCGGCATCAAGTTCGCCTCAAACGCTTCACGGATCGGGTCCATGATCCAATGACCGGCTTTGGTCAGACCGCCGAAGAGGATGATAGCTTCCGGCGAAGAGAAATGCACATAGTCCGCTAATTTCTGACCAAGCAGATGACCCGTGTAGTCGAAGATCTCCTTCGCTACCAGATCGCCTTTCTCTGCGGCATCAAACACATCTTTGGAGGTAATATGATCGATGTCCGCCACATTGCGCAGGAGCGTCGGCTGGGTAGTAGCGGTAACGATCTCTTTGGCGGTACGCGCTACGCCGGTAGCGGAAGCATAGGCCTCGATACAGCCTCTTTGTCCGCATCCGCAGAGACGTCCGTTGCCGGAATGATCGATCTTGCAGTGGCCGAGTTCGCCCGCAAATCCGTCGTGACCGTACAGCAGTTTGCCGTCAATGACGATACCGGAACCGACGCCTGTACCAAGGGTAATGACGATGAAGTTCTTCATTCCGCGTGCAGAGCCGTAGATCATCTCTCCTTGCGCCGCAGCGTTCGCATCATTGGTGATCGTGCACTTGATACCCATACGCTCGCTGATGAGTTTAGCGAACGGCACTACTCCTTTCCACGGGAGGTTAGGAGCCTGCTCGATACAACCGGAGTAGAAATTACCGTTCGGAGCACCACACCCGATACCTACTACATCCGTGATCTCGATACCCTCGTCCTCCACGAGTTTTTTGAGACCGGCACAGAGTGCATCGCAGTAGTCGTCTATATCCGGGTACTGCTGTGTAGGAAGTGAATTACTGCGAAGAACCTGTCCTTCTTCATTAACCAAACCGAACTTGGTGCCTGTGCCGCCCAAGTCGATGCCTAAAGCGTATTTTTTCATGTTTGTTAAACTGTTAAGTTGTTAGTCTATTTTGATGTCTTTGTTCACATTCTTGCTACCCCAAATCGCATAGCAGAGGATAAGCGCCACGCTGATTACGGGTACAATATAACTGAGCAGACAATCGTGCGCCGCAATCATACTTTGAATCTGCGGCACAACGCCGCCGCCGAACACCATCATCATAAAGATACCCGATGCCTTGGCGGTATATTTACCCAGACCTTCCGTCGCCATATTGAAGATGGAGGTCCACATGACGGAAGTACAGAGACCGCAGAGAACGATCAGCGTAGCGGCTAACGGTATTTCGGTCACAGCACCTTGAACGATCGTTTTGGACATCACGCTGTCACCAAGAAGCATCGCGGCGACCATCAATGCGATGGCCGCGGAAGCTACGCAGATAACCATCGTACGACTGCTGACCTTGCCTCCGATAGCCGAACCGATAAAACGGCCGATGAGCATCAGGATCCAGTAACGGCCGGCTATGAGACCGGCAGCGGCGAAACCTACTTTCGGCGTCAGATACGAGATGAGAGTGGCAGGAATACCAATCTCCACACCTACATAAAAGAAGATTGCAATCACGCCGAGGGTCAGATGGCGGAAGGACCACGGAGTACGTTCGTATGTTACTTCCTGTCCGGCTCCTTCGGGCTCTGCGATGGGCGTCAGGCGGATCACTAAATACAGGATTGCAAAGACTGCCATTGCGATATAGAGCACCACGTTGACATCATCAATCTCCTTGCCCGCAAGGCTCTCTCCTACAATCATTCCGACCAGCATCGGCGTCAGCGCGCCGGAAAGGGAGTTGAGCGTACCGCCGACAAGGTTCAACTGGTTACCTCTGTTACCGCCGCCACCGAGCAAGTTCAACATCGGGTTCACTACGGTATTGAGCATGCAGACGCAGAAACCGCCGAGCAATGCACCTGCCAGATAGACATAGAAACTGTTAAACACACCGCTCATCCATTGCACCGTGATTCCCAAGAAACCCAAGAAAATAGCGGTGAGAGCGGTTTTCTTGTAACCGTTCTTTGACAGGAAGTTACCGGCAGGAATACCCATAATGAGGTAAGCCAGGAAGTTAAAGAGGTTTCCTAACATTCCCATTTTCTCCGCTTGTGCCGGATCGTCAAAAGAAGCCCCCCAGATTTTACCCACCGGAGCTGCTAAGTTCGTTACAAACGAGATCATTGCATAGAGAAACATCATCGCAACGATCGTCATGATACGAAGTGAATTGTTTTGTTGTTGTTGACTCATAGTACTAAATTGATTTTGTTTTTTTTAGTTTGATATTTATAGATTGTTATGTAAAAATTTCAGAACCCGCGTGTGCATATGAGCGGCATTGTTACCCTTGCGCAGATGATGGTTGTCATCCGGATAGAGTTGCATCTCAAACTGCTTGTTCGCGCGCACGAGCGCGTCAATATATTGCATAGTGTGTTGCACGTGCACATTATCGTCGGCGGTTCCGTGGATGATGAGCACTTCGCCTTTCAAATCCGCTGCTTTGTTGAGAAGTGAAGCCTCTTCGTAGCCCCTTGGATTGACTTGCGGACGACGCATATAACGCTCGGTGTAACCGGTGTCATACAGTTTCCAATCCGTCACGGGGGCTATCGCCACGCCGGCTTTGAAAGGATGGTTCTTCTGACTCATGGTGTAAAGCGTCTGATAACCGCCGTAACTCCAACCTAAGATCGCCATCCGCTCCGCGTCAATATCAGCCCGCTTGCCGATATAGTTTGCGGCGGCGATGAGGTCTTCCGCCTCTTTCTGACCAAGCGACATATAGGTCTCGTTACGCCATGCTCTGCCTCGGCAATCGCCGCCGCGGCTATCTACTATCAGCACCGCAAACCCCTCTTCCACCAACGCATACTCAAACCGTTTGCGCCAGCGGTTCAAAACGCGCTGGCTCTGAGGACCGGAATAGTGCATGACAACCAGCGGGAAACCTTTGGCTTGGGGGCTTTCGGGCAGAAGAAGCATCGCTTCCAGTTCCTGACCCTCGGCATTGGGGATGCGGAGCAGTTGCGGCTCCGGCAATCCGTACGAACGCCATGCCCCCTGCACCTCTGTATTCTGTTTCAACGGAGTGAATTTGTTCTTCGAGAAAAACGAATACTCGTTCGGCGTAGTGAACGACTGAAAGCAGACCACGGCGCTGTTGCCGTCCTTGGCAAAGCGTGCGCTGTAAGTGCCGTCGCTCTCCGTGAGACGCGTTATCTCGCCTTTCTTGAGTTGTAACGCATACAGATCCCGTACCGACGGGGTGGTTGCCGCCTGATAAAAGAGCGTCTGGGTCTTCTCGTTAAACGCATACAATGCCGTTACATCCATTCCCTCCGGGGTAAGCGCTTTTTGTACAAACCCCTGTTTGTCAAGCAGATACGCTCTCCGCCATCCGTCTTTTTCGCTTAACGCAATGATCCGTCCGTCCGTGAGCCAGAGCCACTGGTCAAAGAGCTCGTAATCCACGAAATAGCGGTCGCTCTCTTCCTTGTAAAGCGTGTGCGCCACGGTCGATTTGGGGTTGCAGGAAAGAACCTCCATTTTCGTCTGATCCCGGTTGACACGAAGCACCATCAGCGCCTCGTCCGCCCATTGGAGCCGCGGGAAATAGACATCGTCCTCCTCGGTATTCACTTGCATCGTCAGAATACCTTTGGTAGCTACATCATACACGCAAACCGACGCTTTGGCATTCGGGTAACCGGCTTTGGGATAACGGAGCGTGTCCGCCGCGGGATAATCCGTGCCGAGGTAGTGCTGCCATGCGAAAGACGGCACCTCCTGCTCATTGAGTTTGACGAACGCCAACTGCTTCGAATCCGGCGACCATGCGAACAGCGCCGTCGTGCCGAACTCCTCTTCGTACAACCAGTCGGCTATACCGTTGATGATGTCGGGGTTCGCATCTTTGGTCACCGCCACCTCCGTGCCGAAATCCAGTTTGTGGATATAGAGGTTGTTGCCTTGCGCAAAAGCGATATACCGCCCGTTGGGGCTCATCACCGCATCACGTACTTTGCCTAATTTCATGCCGACACCGAGTTGTTTGCGGGTATTCTTCTGCGTATCAACGATATACCAATCGGCTGTCATGGAACGGCGGAAAATACGCTCTTCGTTCTCGTATTCGAGCCGGTAACGCTGTTCGGGAACGCCGTTCAAGATACTGTCCTGCTCTGCTACCGAGAGCGTTTGGGGAGTAAAGTCTCCTGCTAAAATCGAAGGCAGGACGGAAAGTATTACAAGTATTATATTCATCTGATTATCAGTTGTTTTTGTCCGTTAGTTATGCGCAATTCGTAGCTACCGAGAGGTATCGAATAACTCTGTTCGCTTGTGTACACGGGGCTTATGCCCTGCGGATTTTCGGGGTGGCAGGAATACAAGGGTTCGCTCCCTTGCTCGGGTACCGATTGAAGCGCCACGGGCGATGTGCCGAGGGGGGCATCAAGTAAGCCGGCATGGTAATTATCGCCGCTCCTGTCCGGTATATTAAGCCACAAGACATAGGTCTTTTGGTTCACCGTGGTATAAAAGAGCGTCTCTTCCCCGTCGTGATAGACCTGCCACGGGGAGGCCTTTACCGCCAACTGCGTGCCCTCGTAACCGATAGGGGTGTTCGTCGCAGCATGACGGATATACGCTGTGTCCGGGGAGGCAAAGGTGATCTCGTAGTGCTGGTCCTCGTCGCCGGGATCGAGTGCCGCCGGTTGCATGATCCCCTTCTCCGGCACTCCCGACAGCGCGGTCTGCAGATACCGGTTGACGTACAGATAGACACCCGATACCGGTTCGGTCATATAGACCGGCTCTTGGGACCAATGCTGTTTGTAGAGCGCCCAGAGATACGTGTCCTCACGCGGGAAATACTTCGAATACGCCGCAAGGATCGTGGGCGTTTGCGTCGTGGCGCGGATCTCTTTCTCCGACCATCCCATAAACCTCCATTCCGCCGTATCGGGCAGCGACGGCAAAACAATACCGCTTCCGCCGGAACGCTCCGTCATCACCGTGTATTCGGCATATCCGTTCATCAGTGTGACCGAATGAGGCGCCGCGGTGCTCCAGGTGATCTCGTATTGCTCGATATAAAGCGAGTTCTCCGTGCCGTCGATAATAACACTCAGTTCATCCACATCGGCGCATTCACCCGAATAGAGATCCCATGACACAAACGTGCTACCGTCACCCGTCAGATCCCGATGCGAAATCGTCCCCTGCGCAATCTGCTCCTTATTCGCCGTCACTATATACTTGCCGGCTCCGGATTGCTTGTTCGACTTAACCCAAATGCACACTTTCTGAATACTTACCCCGTCCAGACCGGTCACCGTGAGCACGGCGCGGTCGTCCTTTCGCAACGTCCCCTTCTGGTACGAACAGGAATAAACAGCCTCCATGTCATAAGGCCATGTCCCTTCCGGTTTCACCGAGTTCTTCGTTTCCACTAAAAAACTCATCACGGACAGTATGAGCATCAAAAATTTCATCTATGCACACAATTTGGCACGACAAAATTACTCTTTTTTCGCGAATTACACAATAGAGGTGCTTTTTTTTCGCCCCAAAAACCGCCAAAAACGCACTTTTTTCAAAATAATGTACCCGCGCGCTTGTGTATATGAAAAAAAAGTTGTAACTTTGCACGCTTTATTTGGCTTTGGGAATGAACAAATGCAAATCGGTGAATTGGAAATAGCGTTCCGCCAACATCCTCAGATCGGTCTGATCGGGAAGGAGTTGCGCAGAGGGAAGGAGGGACATCTTCTTCTGACGGGTCTGCGTGCCGGTGCACGGGCGATGGTGCTGGCGCAACTCGACGAACCGCTGTTCATCGTGATGGACAATGCGGAGGCGGCGCAGTACCTCTACGCGGATTTGCGGGTATTGAAAGGTCAGGCGGCGGAGAATATCGACCCAAGCGTCTTCTTCTTCCCCGCGGCGCAGAAAAGGCGCGCGGTGGACGAAGCGGCGCAGATACAACGAACCGAATGCCTCAGCGCTTTGCGAAACGGTGGAAAGAACTTCATCGTCGTGACCTGTCCGGAAGCCATCGCGGAAACGGTGCCGGCGAAAGAGCAACTCGCCGCCGGCAGCATGACCCTCCTTGTGGGGCAGGAGATACAGCAGACGGAGTTAGGAAGGCGGTTGGCGGAACTGGGCTTTGAGCATGTGGATTTTGTCTTCCAGCCCGGGCAGTTCGCTATCCGAGGAAGCATTGTCGATATCTATAGTTACAGCCACGACAACCCCTACCGCCTGGATTTCTTCGGCGACGAGATAGACAGCATCCGCGAGTTTGACATCGAGGACCAGCTCAGTAAGAACCGCGTGGAGAAAGCGGAGATCGTGGGCACACCACCGGCATCACTCGCCAAGGCAGAGACGGAATCCACTATTGTGGATTATCTCTCGGAAAAGGCGGTTTGGGTCAGCAATGATTTCGCCGTGGTGAGGTATAAATCGGAGGGCTTGGGGCAATCCGGAGCCGTCGCAAACCTCCCTCTACAAAGAACGATCGAGATAGCGGAAAAGAGCACCTTTGCTACCCATAGCAGGATTGCGTTCGACATCGTTCCGCAACCGGTCTTCCACAAGCAGTTCGACCTGCTCACCGAAGATCTGCAAAAACACATGGAGGACGGCTATGTGATCTATATCCTGGCGGAACAAAAGAAGCAGTTGGACCGTCTGGAAGCGATCCTTACATCCCAAGGGGAGAACAATGTCCTCTCCGAGAGAGGAACAGGGGCTGTTTTCATCCCCATCAACGCCACCTTACACGAGGGCTTTGTGGACCATGAGATGAAAGTGTGCTGTTACACCGACCACCAGATCTTCGAGCGTTACCACCGCGTGACCATGAGCAGCGAGAACGCCCGGAGAGGAAAAGCCATCATCACCTTGCGGGAGATCAACCAACTGCAGATTGGCGACTATGTCGTGCATTCCGACCACGGTATTGCCAAATTCGGAGGACTGGTTACTACGCCCGTGAACGGCAAACCGCAGGAGATGATCAAACTCAACTACCGCGACGGAGCGAATGTGTTTGTCAGCATCCATAACCTCCACCGAATCAGCAAATACAAAGGCCGCGAGGGTGCCGAACCCACTATCGCACGCTTGGGTAGCGGAGCGTGGGAACGGCTCAAAGAGCGGACAAAGGATAAAGTAAAAGAGATCGCGCGGGACCTCATCAAACTGTACGCTACACGCAAACAGCAGAAAGGCTTTGCTTACTCGCCGGACGGGTACATGCAACATGAATTGGAGGCTTCCTTCCTCTATGAAGACACGCCGGATCAGGCTAAAGCCACCGCCGATGTAAAGCGCGATCTGGAGAGCCCGATGCCTATGGACCGGCTCGTTTGCGGCGATGTCGGTTTCGGCAAGACCGAAGTGGCGATGCGCGCGGCGTTCAAGGTGGCTACCGACGGTAAACAGGTGGCGGTGCTGGTGCCTACTACCGTACTCGCACTGCAACATTACAACACCTTCAAGGAGCGCATGAAGAACTTCCCCGTGCGGATCGAGCACCTCAGCCGACTGAAATCCGCCAGTGAAGTGAAGAAACTGTTAGCCGACTTGGAAGACGGCAAAATAGACATACTCATCGGCACCCACAAACTGATCGGCAAATCCGTCAAATGGCATGATTTAGGACTGCTGATCATTGACGAGGAGCAGAAATTCGGCGTTGCGGCGAAAGAGAAACTGAAGACGCTGCGTACGAACGTGGACGTCCTGACCCTGACCGCCACGCCGATACCCAGAACGCTGCAATTCAGCCTCTTGGGCGCACGCGATCTGAGTGTCATGACCACTCCGCCGCCTAACCGGTACCCCGTACAGACCGAACTGATCACCGTCGAGGACGAGGATATCATCAAAGAGGCGATCGACCTCGAGATGGGACGTAACGGCCAGATCTTCATCGTCAACAACCGCATCGAGATGTTACCGCGTATCGAGCGCCGAATACAGAAACTATGCCCCGAGGCAAGGATCATCACCGCCCACGGACAAATGCCGCCCGGAGAGATGGAAGAGCGGCTGGAGGCGTTTATCAATTATGACTACGATATCCTCCTCTCCACCACTATCATCGAATCCGGCGTGGATATACCGAACGTCAATACGATCCTCATCTTCTCGGCGAACCAATACGGTCTGGCGGATCTCCACCAACTGCGCGGCCGTGTGGGACGAAGCAACCGAAAAGCCTATTGCTACCTTATCGCTCCCGAACGGGAACTCCTCACCGAGGATGCCAGAAGACGTCTCGAGGCACTCAGTACATTCGCGGAATTAGGTGCTGGATTCAATCTCGCCATGCAGGACCTCGATATCCGAGGAGCGGGAAACATGTTAGGCTCCGAGCAATCCGGATTCATCGCCGACTTGGGCTATGAGACCTATCAGCGGATCCTGAACGAAGCAATCGAGGAACTGAAAGAGGAAGAAGGTCTCGGTGCCGATGAGAGCCAAATCGCAGAAGGTAAATATACAAATGAGAAAATGGTTTGGTGCCACGACAGCCAGTTGGAAACCGACCTGCCGATTTGTTTCCCGAACGAATATATCGAGAACGTGTCGGAGCGCATCACCCTCTATCGCGAACTGGACAGTCTGCATAGCGAAGATATGCTCTTGGACTATCGCAAACGGCTCATCGACCGCTTCGGCGCTTTGCCCGAACCCGCGGAAGAGTTACTGAGCGTTGTGCGGCTGAGATGGATCTGTTGCCGGTTAGGAATAGAGAAGATCCTGCTCAAAGGCGAACGCATGACCCTCTATCTGGTGCTCAACCGCGATGCTTACTGGCAATCCGAAGCCTTCGGCAACATCGTCCAATACGCTATCACGCGCCCCGAACGATGCACGCTGCACGAAGAGAAAGACAAGAAAGGCATCAAAACCGGCAGACGGTATGTCACCATTACGAACGTCAAAACGATAGCCGGTGCGATGAACCTGCTGTCCAAAATAGAAAACGGAGAAATTGCAAACAAATCGTGATCTCGTGACCTCGTGATCTCGAAAAAAAAATAAACTATTATGAAATTTATTGGAATTATCCCGGCGCGGTATGCTTCTACCCGCTTCCCCGGCAAACCGCTGGAGGACATATGCGGAAAGACCGTCATCCGCCGTGTGTACGAACAGGCGGCGAAAGCCCTGACCACCGTGGTCGTCGCTACCGATGACGAACGGATCTACGATGCCGTCGAAGCCTTTGGCGGCAAAGTGGTCATGACCCGCAAGGATCATAAATGCGGTACCGACCGCTGTCTGGAAGCATACGAGGCGATTACCACGCCGGTGTGGCGAACGCAGAACGACTCCGATACCGTCATCATCAACATACAGGGAGACGAACCCTTCATCCAACCCGAGCAGATCGAGACACTCATGGCGTGTTTTGACCGGGAAGGAACGGATATAGCCACCTTGGTCAGACCCTTCACCGACGCGGACACACCGGCGGATCTGGAGAACGTGAATACACCCAAAGTGAATTGGGACGTGGCTTCCGGCGAGGCGAAAATGTTCTCCCGCAAAGTGATCGCCGCCTCTAACGGCAAGTATTACCGCCACATCGGTATCTACGCATACCGCGCGGATGTGCTGGCCAAGATTACCCAACTGCCGCAAAGTCCGCTGGAGATAGAGGAACGCCTCGAGCAACTACGATGGCTCGAAAACGGCTACAGGATCCGGGTAGGAATTACCGACACCGAAACCATCGGCATCGATACCCCCCAGGATCTGCAAAAAGCCATTTATTGGTACAAAAACAGTTGAGAATTGTGAATTGTGAATTGTGAATTGTAAATTGAAATAATAACCTTTTTTAAAAAAACACAAATTATGGCAAAAGGAAATTGCCCTACTCCGCACAATGGTGCGCAGTATGGAGAAATTGCAAAAACAGTCATCATGGCAGGTGATCCGCTCCGTGCCAAACTGATGGCAGAGCGTTACCTGGAGAACCCCAAACTCGTGAACCAGGTTCGTAACATGTTCGCCTATACAGGCACGTATAAAGGTAAGGAAATAACGGTAATGGGACACGGTATGGGTATTCCCTCTATCGGTATTTACACCTACGAATTGTATAATTTCTACGATGTAGACACGATCATCCGCGTGGGTTCGTGCGGTGCACGCCAAAACTACGTGCGCCTCGGCGATATCGTTATCGCACTCGGTAGCTGCACCGAGAGTAACTATGCCGACCAGTTCAACCTGCAAGGTAACTTCGCACCCATCGCGGACTTCTATCTGGCACGCAAAGCCGTAGATGCCTGTGAGAAATTCGGCTATCGCTACCATGTTGGAAACGTTTATTCCGCCGATATCTTCTATAGCGAAGATCCGCGTAAGGCGAATTGGACCAAGATGGGCGTCTTGGCGGACGAAATGGAAGCTCCGGCGCTGTATCTCAACGCCGCACGGGCAGGAAAAAAAGCACTCGTCATCTGCACCGTCAGCGACCATATTCTCACCGGAGAAGCAACCACCGCAGAGCAACGCCAGAACTCATTCACCAATATGATGGACGTGGCGTTTGATATTATTTGATGAAAAGAAAACTCGTTATACTCATCGTATTAGTCTTCCTGTCTCCGGGTCTTTACGCCCGGGGGCAGGAGAATACTGCGTCCGGCGTCAATGAGAACAGCCGACGGGGGTCTTTCCTCTTCTCCGGCTTTTCCGGGGGCATGCTCCTGCATGGCGGATACCTGTTCTCCGACGACCCGACCAAAGTATTCAGCAACACCGGTTTGGGTAGCCCCGAATATGTGATGAAACTGCCCCGATCCGGTTTTTGCTACGGTTTAGGAGGTACACTGCGTGTACACTTACTCAATTTTATTCACCTCGGTGCCGAGGGATATGTCAGCAACATGGTCATCTCCGGCGGCACGGGTTCGAACGTGCGTACGGCTTGGGGAGGCGCCATGTGCGATATCTATCTCCCCTGGGGCAGAGTGCGGCCCTTAGCCGGAGCAGGCATCGGAGGTGGTGCCATGAAACGGCTCTTTGTGCCCGATCAGTCACCTGTCGCCTATGGCGATTCCGGCAGCGAGACGAACTATAACGCCTCGTATATCAAGACCCCCTTCTTCTATCTCGACCCTTATGTCGGGGTGGAAATCGGACTGACTGACCACATCGCACTCACGCTCAAACTCGATTATATGCTTCCCTTCGGACGTACCGACAGCAACCTCGCGGGAAACGTCCGGTGGAGCAATTTTATGACCCCGAGCGGTCCGCGGTTGTACATCGGCGTCCTGTTCGGCAAAATGAAATGACAACAATTGAAAACAATATATAAAAACAAAAAAGTAAATGGATAAAAACACTTGGATCGGCTTTTTATTGATAGCCGGAATTATTGTTGGTTTCTCGATGCTTAATCGCCCCTCGAAGGAGCAATTAGCCGAGCGCCAACGCGTACAGGACTCTATTAACCTGGCTCGTATGGCGGCCGCAGAAGCACAGCGCATCAGCGATTCGCTGCAATTCGTTGCCGGTACCAATCAGGTACAAAAAGAAGAAGTCTCCGCCGAGACGAAACAGGAGCGGATCAAAGCCGCTTACGGCTCTTTTGCTCCCGCGGCACAAGGAGAGGAGAACTTCGTCACCTTGGCGAACGAACATCTGCGTCTGACTCTTTCCACCTTAGGCGGCGTCATCGAGCGCGCTGAACTGCTCGATTATCATGCCAGCGGGGACAGCGTCAACCCGCTTTGTCTCTTCCGCGGCGACGAGGCTTCATTCGGACTCACGCTCATCACCGCCAACAACCGGATCTTGCAGACCGCGAACCTCTATTTCACACCCGTTCCTTCGGAGGAGCCGAACAAAGCCGTCCTCCGCTTGCCTACCACCTCGGAGGACGCTTGGCTCGATTTCGTCTATGAGATATCGGATAACTACATGGTGCATCTTGCCCTCGAACCGCATAACATGCATACCGAGCTGGCGCAGAACGTCAATTCGCTGGAACTGCAATGGCGCCAACTCATCCCGCAACAGGAGCAGGGACGCAAGTTCGAGGAGCGCTATGCGCAGTTGCAGTATATGCTCGTCGGTGGAGACATGGAGACCCTCTCCGAGAGCAAGGATGATAACGCCAAGGAATCCGCGCGCGTGAAATGGATCGGATATAAGGACCAGTTCTTCTCTACCGTCCTCATCGCCGACGATGCCTTCGCTTCCTCGCAGTTCCAATCTTCCGTACAGGGCAAATACTCGGGCTATATCAAACAATATACCACCCACACCTCTGTACCTTTCGACCTCACCGGCAAGAACCCCACCGGCTTCCGTTTCTACCTCGGACCGAACCATTACCATACCCTCAAAGCCTATGATGATGGCGTGGAGAAAGAGAACCGCCTCTATCTCAACAAACTCGTGCCGCTCGGTTGGAAGATCGTCAGCTGGATCAACACGGCCCTCGTCATTCCTATGTTCGACCTCTTCACCGGCTGGGGACTCCATATCGGTATCGTCATACTTCTCATGACGCTCGTTATCAAACTCATCATCCTGCCCTTCGTCTTTGTTTCCTATAAATCCAGCGCGAAGATGCGCGTCCTCAAACCGCAGATCGACGCTATCAACGAGAAATATCCGGCGGAGAAGATGCAGGAACGCCAGCAGGCTACCATGCAACTCTACCAGCAAGCCGGCGTAAGCCCTATGAGCGGATGTCTGCCTATGTTGTTCCAGTTCCCCGTACTGATGGCTATGTTCTGGTTCCTCCCTACCGCGATCGAACTCCGTGGCAAATCACTCTTCTGGGCGGATGACCTCTCCACATACGATGCCGTCTTCCATTGGGGATTCAATCTGCCGCTCATCGGAGACCACCTCTCCCTCTTCTGTCTCTTGATGACCGTCTGCAACATCGCATACACCTATATCACCATGCAATCGCAGGCAACAGACCCGAATATGAAGTTCATGAAGTACATGATGTACGCTATGCCGCTCATGTTCCTCTTCATCTTCAATGACTATGCCGCCGGTCTGAGCTATTACTACCTCGTTTCCCTCTTCTTCACCATCCTCCAGACCATGATCTTCCGCTGGACGCTCAATGATGAGAAGATGCTCGCGGAGATGGAAGCGAACAAAAAGAAAAAAGCCGGCAAACCTAAGTCCGGCTTTATGGAGCGTTTGGAGAAAATGCAACGCGAGCAACAACACTTAGCTCGCGAGCAGGCTAAAGCGGCTCAAAAGCGTCGATAACTCATTATCGACTATCGCTTGACCCTGTGCGGAAAGTGTCACACCGTCCTGCTCGAGGAGTTGCTCGTAATGAGCGCTCGCGAGCATAGGACTGGTGATATCAATAATATGGACGCACTGCAATGCCGCCAGACGGAAGAGACACAGGTTGTATAACTCATGTATATTACGCAACCGAGACAGATTGCCGCCTAACCAATACAGGATGTTCCGGCGCTCCTGCATCGTCATACCACACGTGATCGACGCAAAGAAACGGTTCTCGTCCATTATCGGCAAACTCACCAGCACCGGCTCTTGACCGCACGCACGCGCCTGTGCAATCTTATTTATATAAAGCGCTTTGTAAGCTACTAAATTCGTCTTGGGCTCGTGCAGACCACTCGGATTTGCCGCTATCGCTTTCCAATCGTACTGAACCCCGTTCGCGGGAGTGATAATAATAGTCTTGTCCATAGCAATTAGTTTTTTAAAAATCGATGCAAAATTACTGCTTTTTTGCCACCCACGCAACTAATTGTGATTAGGGACGAAAAAATGTGACAAAATAGCCGTTTTTGGGACGAAAATGCTTATATAGGGACGAAATTCCGCTTTTCCGGATTTCGTCACACGAAGAAAGGAGACTAAATTATGCGAAAAATACCCAAATCTCTGCTGTCTGTGACAGTCATGTTGTGGCACGTACTGGCGATGCCCGTTTACTTTCTGGGATTCATCCTCTTCTATAAAAGTGCATGGATGGTGCGCTTTCTGGATGCCAACCGGGAGATGACGATCTTCAACACCCTGATGCTCATGTGTATTCTGATCGGTATCATGTGCGCAAGCCGCATCCCTATGACCGTCTATCGGAACCGATTGCGCCTCAGTTGGTTGCAATATACCCTCTGGTCGTTCGGAGAGATGGTGATCTTCTCCGCTTTTGCCGCGCTATACATGGCGCTCATCTACGGCAACTACGGCTATTTTCCTGCCTTGGCGGAGTGCTTCCGCATGAACAGCAGTATCCTACCCTTTGCCTATATCATCCTCGCACTGATCTTTGCCGTCATCCGACCCGATGAGGAAGATGCGAAAGAGGAGGATCTGATACGCTTCACCGACAACACCGGCAGACTCAAATTAGTCATCGCGCACGATGTACTACTCTATATAGAAGCCAAAGAGAACTACGTGACTATCCTTTATCTGGATGGCGATAAACTCAAAGAGTACTCCTTGCGTCAGTCGATGCGGGGTATTGAGGAACTGATGGAGAAGCATGGTATCATCCGTTGCCAACGCTCGTATTTCGTCAATCCACGACATGTCACGGTTCTCAGAAAGGACAAGGAGGGATTCATCCAAGCCGAACTGGACACTCACAAATCCCGTCCCGTCCCCGTCTCTCCCAAATATTACGAGCAACTCAGCAAGATGTTATAACAAAAAGCGCACCGAAATGCGCTTTTTGTTTGTTTTCATCCGCCAATCTTGGCGGATCTCCTACAACCCCTTCCGGCTGGCGTCATACGTCTCGACGGTCTTGGTCTGAATGACCACGCTGGTGTCCCCTCGTTGCCATGCCTCCGACCGTGTCGTCACCGTCCGTGTCACGTTGCAACTCTGCAATCCCAGTGCAATCGCCACACAAGTTACGATGGCGGTAGCCACTGTTGCTACCATCTTGTAAATCTGCTGCTTTGTCATAATTGTGCATTGTTAATTGTGCATTGTGAATTGTGCATTGTTAATTGTGCATTGTGAATTGTTACAACTCCTCCGGCCAATCAACTTGTTTGGTGGTCTCGTTGTAGTACAGATAGCCTTTGCCGAACAGCCAGCCGAGATACGTGCTGTACTTGAACGATGCGCCTTGTGCTTTCTTCTCCGCCTTGTACGCCACTTGGTCTTGCGACATGTGCGACAAATCCTTGGAGCGTGCGAGTGCTGCGAGACGGATGGTCTTGAATTTCAAGCGCTGTGCAATCTCGTCTGCGCTCACCGGCGTAGTGCGTTCGCCACGGACGGAGGTGTACTTACGTTCGCTCGCCTTGCGGTAGTTGTAGGTCGTGCGG
>CADCEV010000009.1 GCA_902800525.1 uncultured Bacteroidales bacterium | reverse complement strand
TTCGCGGAGCAGAAGAACCTCGCCAATGGTTGCAAAACCATGCGCAAGTACCTCTGGAAGATCTGTGGTGCTGAATATGATCAGCAGCACGGGTAAAAAACAAAGAAAAAGTGCATTTTTGTGCGCTTTTTCTTGCATATGTGCAAAATTTGTTGTACCTTTGCACGCAAAATCCAAATTACCATGAGTAGCATCAATTATAAACCTAGTACTCCTTTCGATCCTTCCAGCGATGTAGAAGATGTTTATATCGATCAACTGAATGAAGTGAGCGAACAGTTAGGCGGTGTGCGCAACTTAGGTGCGTATGCCCAGATCATCGGAATAGAGCATACCACGTGCATCTCCACCGAACGCGAAGAACGCTATGTGCATATCGACACGGAACGCAGTGAAAGTCCGGGCTTGAAATACAAGCATGGCGAAAATGACAATGTGTGGGCTTTCACCTTCAAATCGTTTTTTAAAAAATAGTCCCCGTTATGAGACCAGCTAACGAACAATCATCGGATATATACATACTGAGCGGAACCGTTCGGGACTTCAGTTGTGATCCTTGGATGACATGTCCCACCTGTGAAGGAGGGCAACAATGCACACAATGTCACGGTGCAGGTAAAACCACGTGTGGCAGATGTAATGGTCGAGGATACCAGACGTGTCCCACATGCGAAGGAAGAGAAAGTTGTCCTCATTGCAATGGAAACAGATATTTCCGTTGTGGCACATGTCATGGATCCGGTGTAGTACCTGATGGTCCCGGTGCAGTAAAAACATGTTACCATTGCAATGGAGATGGAAAAGTAGAATGCGATTTCTGTCACGCCACAGGTCATTGTCCGACATGTGAGGGACACGGAGATATCACCTGCTCCAAGTGTGGAGGATCAGGTTCTAAAACATGTTCCAGTTGTGGCGGTGACGGTCGATGTGCTACTTGTTCGGGAGTTGGTTCACTTATGTGCAAGCGATGCCAGGGTACCGGCAAGTATCAGACCTATACGGCTTATCAGGCTACTTCGTATAGCAAATACAAGAGTATCCGTCCTACACTTATCTCGTCAATTGATCCGAACGATGTAGGCGGACAGGTGATTTATAGCGGTACGACGTGCGAGTGGTCGAACGGTGAAAATATGCAGTTCAGCAAAGGTCAACAAGTGCAAGCCGACTGCCTCAAGCAGATGAGTTCCGCGGAGAAAGACCAATTCACCAGACAACTGCAGATGATGGACGAGGCGGTGATTTTCGATCTGAAACCTAACAACAGTGCCGACAGACCTTGGAAAACGAATCTTGAAGTGAAGCGTATTCCGGTTACGACCGTTCGTTTCACGGTGGATAACAAATCGTATGCCGTGCGGTTTGTCGGACAAGGATCGAATATGGTAGCTGAGACTATCACGCCGCTACCGCAAGAGATTGAATCGCTGAAGATGACTTCTGCCGATGATCGACACATGCGCAATGCAAGCCCCAAGAAACGAGCCAGAGCATTTGTACTCCTCGGTAGGTATATCGCCCATAACCTGTATGAAGACGAATGGAAAAGCAAGAATAATATGCAGAAACACATAACTGCGTATTACGGTTCAGATGGAAGAGCGTTGGATAAACTGGATAAATATGTTCGCGAACGCTTTTGGATAACGCAGTATCGGCTCCTTGAGGAGATAGAACCTCTTCTACATAGCAAAAAAACACTTGCTTTTATTTGGCAATGTATTGCCATCGATCATCAGCCTAACGAACGAGGCATGGATCTGCTCCATTCTGTTGCCAAAGCAATGAACTTGGGTGAACAGGATATTAAGGCCACCAAGTCGATGGCGATTGGATTCAGCAAACTATCCGGAGAAGAGGCCGCCAAGGAGTACGTGGAGCCCGACCGGGACACGCGAGGTGAGCGGGCGTGCATATGGACCTTCCTATTAATCGTTGCCGGAATTATCTTCGGCATTGTTTATGGCGCCAAAAGTGCCATAAACTACTACCATAACGATTTTCTCCCCCAACGCGCGCTGACACACCACCGCACCTGTAATAATTTGGCACAAGAGGCGCTGGATAACAACGATTTCAAGAAGGCACATTATTACCTTACCTCCTACTGTAAAAACCGCACCCGAGAAGGCAAGAACGCATGGAGAGTAACAGAGACGGTGGTTAATTTTGTGGACAAAGCATTGCACACGGCTACTATCGGCAATAAACCAAATGATTCCCTTGTGCCATTAGCCGTAGATGTATTCCTTGCCTTTAACAAATCCACCCACAAGACCAGCCGGAGCGAGTGTGATCAAATGCGTCTAAAGCTTGTGAAATACTTCTTGGATCGCGGTGATCTGTTGTCCGCCAACAAAGTAATGCTCAATGCCGATCTTGAATCGCAATTCTATTTCACGGATAAAGCACTTGCCTATTGTATGAAGGCAGGAGAAAAACAACTGGCGAACCAATACTACGCTTCTGTTATGAAATTTATGCGCGAGTCGATGCCGAGAACCGATCTGTCTCCTTATGAGAAGAGGTGGAAAAAGATCATGAAAGAGACAAAAGCAGAGAAAGATTTCCAGAAAGACCCCAAAGTAATCATACTGCTCAAGAAGAAAGCTCCTAAAAATGGTAAATTCCATAGATGGGTAGAGTAATAAAGCAAGGCCATGTGTAAGTACCTCTGATCAATTTGCGGTCTGGAGTACGACGCGCAGCACTAATGCAAAAAAAATCGCTCACTCGGGCGATTTTTTGCATTTTTATTTGCATATATCAAAAAAAAGTTGTACCTTTGCACCAAATTTCGAATTGGTTAACCAATTTATTGCACTCATGAAACACATTTTTTATAGTATTTTGCTCGTATTGGTAGTTACTCTTACTGCGTGTCATAACTCTGCGTATGATGCTTCATACGCGTATGCCAAGTCCGTGGCGGACGAGGCTCTGTCCCAACCGATCGACGTGCCTGTTCCTCATGATGCTGCCGGCGGTTATACGCATGAGCAGCATAAAAATAACTACTATGCGATGTATTATGCCGGTTTTCTGTATGATGATACGGGCGACGAGCGGTATGCCGCGTATGTGCGTGAGATGATGTTGCAATATGCCGCCATGTATCCTTCCTTGGGCGAACATCCTTACAAAGGCTCTCCTGTGCCGGGACGGCTGTTCTGGCAAACGCTCAACGAGTCCGTTTGGTTAGTGCATACCTCGCAGGCGTATGCGTACATATATCCTTATTTAAGTGCAGCCGACCGGGACAGTATCGAACAGAATCTGTTGTTTCCTGTCTGTGCGTTTATCGAGCGCGGTACAGAGGCTAATTATGCGACCTTCAACCGGATGCATAATCACGCTACTTGGGCGTGTGCGGCAGTGGGAATGACGGGTTATGCCACAGGCAATCGGGAGTTGGTGGACAAAGCGCTTTACGGCTCGAACAAAGACGGGAAAGCGGGCTTTTTGCTGCAAATGGAGCAACTCTTCTCTCCCGACGGGTATTTCACAGAAGGCGCATATTATCTGCGTTATGCCATATGGCCGTTTATGCTGTTTGCTCAGGTGATAGAGAAGAACGAGCCGGAGTTGCATATTTTTGCGCGCCGTGACGGTATCCTGCTCAAAGCGGTCAATGCCTTGCTGCAGCAGGCGTACGACGGAGTGATCATCCGCACGAACGATGCGCTCAAAAAGACTTACAGCACGCAGGAGATTGTGGCCGCGGTCGATATCGCGTATTGGGCGAGCCGTGACCCTCAGTTGCTGTCCATAGCTGCGGAGCAGGGCTCGTTCGTTCTCTCCGAGGCCGGACGCGTGACGGCTCAAGCAATCGCAGAGGGTAAAGCCGTGCCGTTCCGCTACCGTTCAGTGGTCTATCACGACGGTGCTGACGGATCGCAAGGAGGTGTGGCTATTATCCGTGGCAGCGAAGCGAGGGATGGTTTTATGTTTACGATGAAAGCTACCTCGCACGGCTTGTCGCACGGTCATTACGACAAAATGACCATCGCCCTCTATGACGACGGAAATGAGATCCTGACCGACTACGGCGCAGCGCGGTTTCTCAATATCGAGTCGAAAAGCGGCGGCCGTTATACGCATGAGAACGACACGTATGCCCAACAGACGGTAGCGCATAACACAGCGGTGGTTGATTGCACTTCGCATTTCCACGCAGATTACAAGACCTCGATGCAGTATTCGTCGGTGATCACGTATGCCTCGATTACGGACAGTATTGCGGAAGTGTCGGTGCTGGACACTGCTGCTTATCAGAACGAACGCGTGCGTATGCGCCGGACAATCGCCGTGATGCAACCCCAAATGGCGGGAACTGAATATCCTGTCGTGATTGATATTCTCCGTCTCACTTCGCCGGATAAGCATGTCTATGACCTGCCGTTCCATTTCAGCGGACATATGATCAACACTTCTTTCCCGGCTCGCAAAGAAACGGATCATCTGACCGTTATGGGCTCGTCATACGGCTATGAGCACCTATGGAAAGAGTGTGAGAGCGCGCTTACATCCGGCAATGCGTGGTTTACGATCCTTCAAGGCGAGCGTTTCTATTCCGTCACCACTACCATGGACGCAGAAGCCGGTGCTAAAGCATTCCTCGTGCGCTCCGGCGCGAATGATCCGGATAACAACCTCCGTTCCGAGCCCGCTGTCCTTTTCCGCCAAGAAGGCAAATCGGATCATGTCTTTGCTTCGGTGATCGAGCCGCACGGCTTGTTCGATCCGAATTTGGAACTGACCAAAGGCTATCTGCCTCAAACGGAGCATATCCGCGTGGTGGAGGACGACGAGACACATACCACCGTAGAGCTTTCTCTGCGAGGAAAAAAGCAACCAATTATTTACACGATAAACTATAAAAAACAATGAAAACACGTAGTGCAGGTTTTTGCTTAGCCAAAGACATTCAATGGGAAAATCCCGCTCCCGGTATTCGCCGTCAGGTAATGGCCTATGACGGTCAGTTGATGTTAGTCAAAGTGTGCTTTGAGAAGGGCGCAGTTGGTACGCCTCATGAACATTACCATTCGCAGGCGACTTATGTCGCCAAGGGTAAATTTGAGATGCTCATCGGCGAAGAGAAACGCATCATCTCTGAGGGCGATGCGTATTATATCGCGCCGGACGAATGGCATGGATGTGTATGTCTGGAGGAGGGTATTTTAATTGACACATTCTCCCCGATGCGTGCGGATTTCCTTTCATAAATGATAGTAACGTTATGAAAATCAAAGGTTTACGTTGGTGGATTTTGTCGCTTATAGTGATCGTCACCATCATCAATTATCTGGATCGCAACACGCTCGGAATCATGTGGGCGCATATAGTGGATGATCTGGGCTTGATCGATCGCGAGGGACTGACCGATGCGGAATTCAACAGCCGCAGTAAGGAGTTGTTCGCGTACATCAATATGTTCTTCATGGTAGCCTATGGTATTTCGCAGATGTTGTCCGGCAAGTTATACGATAAAATCGGTACGCGTTTGGGCTTCACATTCTCTGCTTTGGTATGGGGTGTGAGCGATGCGTTGATGTCTCTGTCAACCGGTGTCAAGTCCATCTGCGGTTTCCGTGCCGGTTTGGGTCTGGGTGTTGCCGGACCGTGGCCCGGAGCGGTGAAGAGCAACGCCGAGTGGTTTCCTCAGAAAGAGCGTGCCATGGCGCAAGGTCTCTTCAATGCCGGCGCTTCTATCGGAGCTATTCTCGCGCCGATTCTCATTGCGCTGATCTGTGCGGCTTTCGGGTGGAAGATGACTTTTATCTGTATCGGTATTATGGCACCGCTGTGGGTGCTGCCGTGGCTATGGCTTCGCAAAACAGGACCGAAAGATCATCCTTATATCACCGAGGAAGAGAAAGAGTATATCCTTTCGGGTCAGCCGGAGTGCAAAGTGACCAACGATAAAGGTCTCAGTTGGGGTCAGTTATTGTCCCGCAGGAAGAGCTATGCGGTGATTCTGTCCCGTTTCTTCCTGGATCCCGTATGGTGGATGTTCGTTACGTGGCTGCCGATTTATCTGGGGCAGAAATACAACATGGACCTGAAAGCCTTGGCGGCACATATGTGGATTCCGTATGTAGGTGCAGCTTTAGGCTCTATCGCCGGCGGATGGATGTCGAGCCATTTGGTCAGTGCAGGCAAAACCGTCAATTTTGCGCGCAAGGCTTCAATCGTTTTAGGTGCACTAATTACCCTGCCGGCTTTGATCTATGTGGCTTTTGTTGATGATCCCATGGTGGCAGTGATCTGTATGGCGGTGATCCTCTTCGGTTTCCAGTTTACGATGAATAATATCCAGACCTTGGCAAGCGACATGTACACCGGCAAGAGCGTCGGTTCGTTAGCCGGTTTAGGTGGCGCTGCGGCAACATTGGGCACGATCCTCTCGATCTGTTTTATCCCGATGCTGACAGCCGGAGATAACTGGACACCGTTCTTTATTATGGGCGCAGCATTAGTGCCGGTCAGCGTTTGCTGCGTCTTCCTTTTCGGCCGCAAGATCGAACATGATCTATAATGTATTTAATTCACTTATTTAAATAAACATAGTTATGAAAAAATTAGAAGGCAAAGTAGCCATCGTAACCGGTGGTGCACGAGACATCGGACGCGCAGTGTCTCTGAAACTGGCTTCGGAAGGAGCTAAAGTAGTAGTTAACTATTTTGACAACGAAGAGGATGCCAAAACAACGCAAGGCATGATCGCCGAACAGGGCGCTGAGAGTATTATCGTTCAGGGCGATATGACCAAAGAGGCCGACGTGAAACGCATCGTGGCAGAGGCGCAGAAAGCGTTCGGTCAAGACATCCATGTGCTGATCAACGTAGTTGGCGGTATTGTAGGACGTAAGAAAATCACCGAGCAGGATGAAGCTTGGTATAACTTCCTTATGGATGTAAACATGAAGAGCTGCTGGCTCTGCACCAAAGAGGTCGTACCGTTCATGCCTCGTGGTGGCGCTATTGTGAACTTCTCCTCCCTTGCCGCCAAAGACGGAGGCGGTCCGGGCGCTTCCATGTACGCTACGGCGAAGGGTGCAGTAGCTGTCTTTACACGCGCTATGGCGAAAGAGTTGGGTCCTGACGGAATCCGCGTCAACGCAGTTGCGCCGGGTACGATCGCTACCTCGTTCCATGACCGCTTCAATACGCCGGAGAACCGCGAGCGTATGAAAGGAATCTATCCGCTCCGCCGCGAAGGAGATGCAGGTGATGTTGCAGATCTGGTATGTTTCCTCGCTTGTGATGATTCGGATTATATCACCGGAACCAATATCGATATCAACGGCGGTATCTTCTTCTCATAAACCAGTTAAACGAAAAAATGGTCAGTTCTGCTGCGGCAGATAAAAGAAAAGGCGTCACTCGACGCCTTTTCTGTTTCGCAATGTTTCGGCAAACTGCAACATGCCGTCCAGATGTGTCTTCATCAATGTGGCACACACCTCGGGGCTCTGCTCTCTGATGAAGCGGTATAACAGCCGGTGTTCCTCCAAGGCTTTGGGGGCAAATGGCACACACATCTTGTGCTTTTGGTACGTGCTCATTATATCCGGCGTGATCAGCATGAGCATGGATCGCAAGGTGCTGTTTCCGCTTCCAGCCGCTATGCAGCGATGCAGTTCAAAATCCGTGGCATACATTTTCTCTGCGTCCTTGGCTGCAAAGGCCTCTTCGTAAGCAGTCAATGCCTGGTGTATATCTTCCAACTCCTGCTCCGTCCGCCTCTCGGCGCAGAAACGCGCAGAGTTAACTTCCAGTATAGCACGCATTTCCGCCAAAGACGCAAAATCAAAGGCATCCAGTTTGAGCACATCGGCGAAAAGCCCGTCCAAGGCGCTTACGTCCAGACCTACGATGAACGTGCCGCTCTGCGGCTTGGTTTCCACTATTCCGTAACTCTCCAGGGTCTGCAAAGCAGTACGTACATGTCCACGGCTGATGCCGAACTGTTCCGCTATTTTGCGCTCTGCGGGCAGCCGCATTCCCGGCTGCATTTCGCCGCTCTGTAACTGCTGGCGGATATGCTTGATAATGATATCCTGAGGTTGTTCTTTTTCCATTTCCATATGTGTGATGCGTTTTTCCGACTGCAAAATTACAACAAATTTTGCACATATGCAAGAAAAAAGTGCAATTTTTTTATGTTTTTATGCATTCGGGAGTATGTAAAAGCCGTAAAAGGGCTAAGGTCGGGGTAGGTAAAGCCGATTTTTAGTTTGACATTGTTAATTACTTCAAACGAAACGAAGTTTCTTCAAACCACTTCAAACCACTTCAAACCACTTTAAACAATTCCCAAAAGCACATTTCTGAGCGGTTTTTGGTGTATAAATTGCTTTTTTTTCAAAAAAAATGCACGAATATTTGCATATATGAAATATTTGTAGTAAATTTGCACCGAATTTCAAATTGGTCAACCAATTCAGAATAACAATACCGTAACAAAAAGTTATACGCCATGAAAAAAACTCTTCTCATTCTTACAAGTCTCCTCCTATTGGTTTGCTCCTCTTCCGCCACCGTGTTGTTAGTGGAAGATTTTGATTATGTAGCCGGCAGTGCCTTGGAGGGTCAGGGAACGCCGAACGAATGGACTGTGTCCACAAAGGCGGACAATGCGTTCGGGGCGACACCGTCCTTCACGGTGAGCAGCCAAGGGATGACGATGCCTTATTACGGCGCAGGGGCGGAGGCACAAGGCTTAGGTGCAGTTATTCCGCAAGCCACGTTGGAGAATACCTCCAAACAGCGCGTGCTCTACAAGACCTTCGATACGAACAAGAGCGTGAACAGCGGTGCGGTGTATGCCGCTTTCCTGCTGAACGTAGCTACACCTTCTAATAACGCGCGCGACTTTATGAGTTTCGACGGCAGTACCGCCACGACGCAGCGCGGACGGCTCTTCACAAAGAAAGCCGGCACGGGGTATCAGATAGGTATCACGCGCGCTAATACTACGCCTGTTTATACAAAGACTTTGGAGATAGGGAAGACCTATCTGGTCGTGCTCAAATATGCGTTTGTGGAGGGCACGTGCAATGATGTGGCGTCGGTGTATGTGGATTTTCCGTTGGGGTACAAGGAGGCGAACGTAGCCGAATATGCGGCGGTCAGTACGGATGTAGATGCGGTCACGAGCGACCCGAGCGGTTTGAAGGCGATAGACATGAAGATCCGTGATGGCGGTTCGTCCTTGCAGATCGCACATCTTCGCATAGCGACCACTTGGGAAGAGGCGGTGAACTATACCGGTCCGGAGGTAGAGCCGATTGAGCCGGAGGACGAGAACAAGCCCAAGACCCATTTTGAGGAAGGGTTCGACACCAACGGGGCATGGATGATCATCGGAGGCGGTGCATCGACCAGCAAGAACCACGGCGATTACGGTACGGCGGAGCGTTCGATCTCGTTCAACAAGACCGAGAGCGCCGACAAATGCAACCATGCCAAGATGATCTCTCCGTCGGTCAAGACCGCCGGTGTACTGCGTTTCTGGCTCACGGGCAGCGCGAACGAGACCCGCGGAAACATTCTCGTGTCGAAGATCATCGGCAAAGATACAATCGATGTAGAGTACCTCGAAGGCCCGTTCGGCAAGACCTGGACGGAGCACTTGATCATTATCAATGACGCTTCGGAGGCAGTCAAAGTGATGCTGACGGTCAGCGATTGCGGTTTAGGCGCAGGTACGCTGTATATCGACGATGTGTCGCTGACGAACTATGTGGCAGGCAGCAAGCCGTTTATCAGCGGTATCGCCTTGACGCAGCCTTTCCCCTCTGCCGGCGATCCGACCCGCGTGACTGCGGTGGTGACGCCGGGCGAAGAGAAACGCACGATAGCGAATGTCCAACTGCTGTACGGCTGCGACGAGAAGACCGAAGACGGTCAGTTAGCCATGACTCTTGCCGGAGATGTTTACCGCTCGGAGGCACTGCCGGCAGGAGAAGCCGGGAGCAAGGTCTATTACCGCGTGGTGGCATTCGACAATTACTATGTGAGCGATACGAGTGCCGTTTCTTCGGTAACGATGTACGCGCGTTACAGCCACAACTTGCCCCCCCGCGTTTTAGCGGCAGGGGAGAGTGTGGTGTTGTCGGAAGGCTTGGAGGGTCTGCGTGTGGATTTCGGTCAGGCAGGCGGAACATCGTCGCTCTCCGTAACCGACGCGCAAGCGCAGGTCTATCCGTTCAGCGGCAGCGGCATGCAGACTACCGGCGATATGCCGTTTATAGCCGAGCCGGGTGTGGAAGTGACCATAACGAACACGGGCAGTACGGCGCTGACGGTGAATGCGATCCATTATAATACCTTCCGTCCTGTGGTCTTTACCCGCCAGCCTCAGAGACTGCAACTCTATCCGCGCAAGAGTAATAACAAAGCGGTAGTGGAGATCGCGGGTGTAACGCAGCAGAGCGATATCAGCCAGCTCACGCTTACCATGTACCGCAATAAAGAGCAGCAGGCAACCAAGCCGCTGAGTGTCAGCAAGGGCGTGCCGTTTGCCGCCTCATTTGAGATAGAAGCCGAGCCGGCGGAATACAAGTTCACGTACAGCACGAACGTCAGTGGGGAGCAAGTGATAGCCGACAGTGTGGTAGCGGGCGATGTATATGTGATAGCCGGTCAGTCGAACGGCGCCGCCGCTGCCAGCGGAAACCCCGGTGTGACGAACCTCTATTGGCGCAATTTCGGCTGCGTGCAGAAGACGGTGGCCTATAACCCTTCGGACACGACATGGGGCATGTCCAACTCCGCCGGATGGGGGTACGGCAGACAGTACTACAACGGCTGGTCTGGCTATGTGGTGCAACGTAATCTGCTGCAGGAACAGAACATGCCTACCGCGGTGATCAATATCGCTATCGGCGGCTCGTCTCTTAATCAGAACATGCCGAATGAAGCGGACCGCGAGGATCTGAATACGTTCTACGGCGAAGGTCTGTACCGTCTGCGCAAAGCCGGCTTGGCGGATGATATCAAAGCGATCATATGGGTGCAGGGCGAGAGCGACCAGAACGGTCTGTATGAGGACTACGCACTGCGTTTCGACAAACTATACAAAGCGTGGAAACAGGACTATCCCAACGTGCAGCGGATCTATGTGAGCCAGATCAATGTGGGATGTGGCACGAGCCCTTATGCCTCGGAGATCCGCGAGATGCAGCGTCTCTTCGGCGAGACCTATCCGGACGTGACGGTAATCACGAATATCGGTATAACGATCCGTTATGACAGCTGTCACTACGAGGATGCGGGCTATGACCGTCTTTATACGCAATTCACGCGTCTCATCGAGCGCGATTTCTACGGCAGGCATTTCGACCAGCCGCTCACTTCTCCGGCCGTGCAGAGCGTGCAGTGGACGGACGAGAACAAAAGCACTATCGCTATCCGTTTTGACCAGGAGATGGTATGGCCGGGCATTATGTGGGGCAGAGACATGAAGGACTATTTCTACGACGAGAAAGAGCAGGCGATTCCGATGAAAAGCGGCCGTGTGGATGCCGCGGACAAGAGGGTAGTGCTGCTGGAGTTGGAGAGCACCGCAACCCGTCCGACGCATCTGACGTATGGCCCGGATAACTACGTCTATAGTTCTACGCGGGGCATGGATACGCTCTATGTCGATCCGTGGCTACGCAACGCGGATGGTTATGCGGCATTGACCTTTAACCGCTATCCGATAGCAGAGCACAATACTACCGCCTACGAGAAGATTGAGGACAAGGGTTTCCTGCGGATGGAAGGCGAGGAACTGATCGCGGAGAGCACGGCGGGCATTGACAGTATCATTGTCTATTCCGTGCTCGGACAGATGGTAATGCAGGTCAAAGGCGACCGATGCTCGATGGCGGCATTGCCGAGAGGTATCTACAGCATCCGTATCAATCTGAGGAACGGAGAAGGCTTGAGCACAAAGATACGCAAATGATTACTAACCCCTAAATATTTATGGTTATGAAAAAATTCTTTACCTTATTTCTAAGTTTGGCGTTTGCCGCAGTAAACCTGCATGCCGAGGTATGGCTGGAGGAGAATTTCAATTATCCTGACGGCGATCTGGAGCAAGCCGGCAACGATTCGCTGGTAGTGGGCAAATGGATGCAGTCGCTCAAACCGGCTGATTCTCTGGGTGTCTCTCCTCAAGTGGCAGCCCGCAATCTGACCTATCCTGGCTATATTGCATCGGAGCAGGGCAAAGTGGCAGTGTTGGATCCCAAGGTGGGTGACGATGGCACGAGCCAGCGTATCAGCGTCTATTATCTGGATACTCTCGGTGCTCGTGACACAGTGTCGATGTATGCTGCATTCTTGATGAAACCTCTCTCTGCCAAAAACACCTCCGGCCGGGATTTCGTGATATGGGAGGGTTCGGTTGCCAGCTCTATGTGCCGCGGTCGTTTGTTTCTTGCCAAAGATGGAAGCGCTGTCAAAATCGGCGTGAGCAAGAATAGTTCAACTATTTCTGCATGGTCACAGACCTTGGAAATAGGTAGCACGAACCTTATTGTGATGAAATACGAGGTAGTGGAAGGTGCAAGCAATGATATTATCAAGGTTTTTGTCAATCCTACCCTCAATACCGCCGAGAGTGCCAACACACCGTTGGTTACTGCGGATAATGCCACAGATATGCTCGTCAAGGGTTTCGGTCTGCGTCAGCGCGGCAACGGAGTGGAGATAGGCGGACTGCGTATTGGTACGAGTTGGGAAGATGTGCTGGGTATGGCAGCGGACGGTTTGTTGCTGGAGAGCAGCGAGCCGGCGCAGGGAAGTTACGTCGCTCCCGATACCAAAGCGCTTACACTGACATTTAACAAGGAGGTTTCGCTGGGTGAAGGCGCTATCACGCTGACCGAAATAGGTGGCGAGGGTGTAGTGCTGGAACCGGCAGTCAGCGGGAAAGTGGTAACCCTGCCTGTTGAATTGGCAGCAGAGAAAGAGTATCGTCTCTCAGTTCCTGCCGGCGCGCTTGTCAACGGCGAGGCAAAGAACGTGGCAATAGATATTGATTTCAATACCAAGAACCCAAATATCTATATGGTCGAGGACTTCCTCTACACACCGGGAACGGCTCTTGAGGGGCAAGGCACATGGGCGGTCAGCACGGCTACGGCAGATCAGGGCGGCAAGAGCCCGCTGGTAGGTGACAGTGCGCTGACTTATGCCCACTACGGCTGCTCGGGCGACGGACTGTCACTCGTATTGGACAGCGTGCAGCAGGAGATCAGCGGTGATCTCAAACGCAATACGGTGATGATCTTCAGCGATGATGCTCTGCCCAAGGAGGAGGATAATGTGGTTTATACCGCCTTTATGATCAACCTCAGCGAGATGAACTCCACTTCCGGCAAGGAGATATTCTCCTATATCAAACAAGGTGCACAGGACGGCGCGAATACTACTATGCGCGGTCGCGTACAGGTAAAGATTGCGAAGGACAAGATGGTCTTTGGTATAAAGAAGAACAGCCAGGAGATCACCCAATGGTCTGATTCCGTCGAGAAAGCCAATACGGCTTTGCTGGTAGTCAAATATATCAACAAGAGTACTTCCAGCAGCGGAGAAGCCGATGAGTTCTATCTCTATGTCAATCCCGATCTGAGCAAAACCGAGGCGGAGAACAGCGCGCTGATGCAGGTTGCCGACGGCAATGAGGCCGATGGTGGCGCTGACCTGCGCGGAATTTGCTTCCGTCAGATGAAACTCATGGCTACCGTGGGCGGTATCCGTATTGCCAAGACCTGGGAAGATGCGCTGTCCTATACCGAGGAAGAAGGCGGAGAAGGTGGCGAAGGCGGCGGAGAAGAGGCCATCGGTAATGTACAAAGTAGCAAAGTACAAAGTACAAAGGTATTGCGTGACGGTCAGTTGCTCATCATCCGCGGCGAGAAAGTCTATACGGTAACCGGACAACAAATCCAATAAATAACCCAATTTTTTACTAACTAAAATTTTACAATCATGAAAAAACATTTATTCTTAGCGGCTGCCTTGGCAGCAGGCATGGCGTTAAACGCTCAGTACACTCAGGAACTACCGTTGGACTACAATGATTTCTTCCGTGCTGAGGCTATCGCTGAAGACGGGAATCATTTGGAGAGAGATGCATATACCAGCACTACACAAGATGGCTCTAACCCCATAAAAGCAGACCAGTGGAATAATGGCGGTAAAAGTGGTGAAAACGCCGGTGCAAATCCAGTAGTTCAAGCTAACACTTTGTCCTATGGTTCATATGTGGATAATAAAGCGGGTAAAGAAATTGTTCTCGCGAATATAGAGACGTCTTCTGCTACACGTGCTTCTATTTATAGTTTGACAAATGGCAATACATTAGCCAATAAAGCTTACTATTTGGCAGCTTTGGTTAACATATCTGCCGCATCCGGATCTCGTGATATTCTCGCAATAGATGGTAACTATACTGCCAATGCACAACGTGCACGATTCTATGCTAACAAATCCGGTTCAGGATATACTTTAGGTCTTGGTTGGAATGCAACACCTACTAAATGGAGTGAAGTAATGGCTTTCGAAACCACTCACCTAATTGTAATAAGGATAACTACGAATTCCAGTGACGGAAAAGGAAATGCTCTCTTCTATTTAGATCCGGATTTGGACGCCGGAGAGGCTGGTAATGTTGCCTTTGATTCAGTAGCTGGAGATGGCTTGAAAGTAATCCGCGGTATCACTATTCGTCAGCGCAACGGTGTAGCAGGAAAGATAGCAGGACTGCGTTTCGGATCATCATGGGCTGATGTGGTAAAAAAAGCTGTTTCCGGACTTCCGGCATTGGATGCTCCGACAGTGGGTGCAGCATCTGCAATCGGTGCAGAAGAGTTTACTGCGAACTGGACAGCCGTAGAGAACGCAGTAGGTTATAAAGTAAATGTATATCATGGAGAGACAGTTATAGCTAACAAGACGGTGGGTGCAGAAGCAAGTGCTACGTTCTATAATATGCCGGTTGCTACTGAGTTAACTTATACCGTTACCGCAATCGGTGACGGCGAGAACTATGATGATTCCGAGGCTTCTGCCGCTTCTGCCGCATTCAGCACATTGGCAGCTCCTGCTGCGGTTGTATTTGTTCCGTCTAACGCAGAGTGGGCAGAATTTGCCAAAGACAAAGGTGCGTATAGCGCCGGCTCATTCCCCACGACACATGATAATGGCTACGATTTTGTTCAAACCTATATTGAGGTTTCGAAAGACGAGGAGGGCAAGTCATTCAGCATAACCAACGAAGCGACAGGTGAGCGTTTTACTGCGCGTGCAGTGGTTGACAAGCAAAATGGAGCAGCCTATTTAACTCTTCCGGCAGTAGCTTCTGCTGTACGTGCGGATATCTATGCAACAGCCGGAACAGCAGATAAGAAAATGAAAGTGCAACAGTATAACTACAGCACTAATACATGGGATGATCTGCAAGAGTTGGCTCTGCCGAAGACGAATGCCAATATGGTATCCATAACCCCCAATGAAGGAGTAGTGAAACTGCGTTTGCTGAACTCGGATGGCAGCAGCAAACAAGTTTGGAAAGTGGTGACTTATGCTGCTGCGCCTACGACTTTGGCTGCGCCGGTTGTTGGTGACGCAACGGAGGTGAAGAAAGACGGGTTTACGGCTAACTGGGCAGCTGTAGCGGGTGCAACGGGTTACCGCGTGCTGGTTACTTCGGCTGACACGACTATCCGCGCCAATGTAGATGCGGAAGTATTATCAATGGCCATTGACCAGTTGAAGCCTGGGACCGAATATACCGTTAAGGTTGCTGCTATCGGTGATGACGCTGCCTATGTGGGCTCCGTATTGTCGGAAGCAAAAGTAGTGACTACTCTTTCCGGAACCGCTACTGCAATTGATGAAGTGAATGCAGGTGTGAAGGCACGCAAGGTATTTGTGAACGGACAAATGCTGATCGAGCGTAACGGCGAGTACTTCAACATGACCGGCGCTAAAGTGCTTTAATTCGGACATGAAACGCTCCTTAATGGATATACGTACCATGATGCTGGTCCTGCTGCTTATGGCGGCAGGCAGCGTCATGGCGCGTGTTGTTACGGTATCGACCGCCTCGGCGATCAACAAAACCTGGTCGGCAGGCGATACCTTGGTGATGCCTAACGGCAGTTATACCAATCTTACTCTCACTCTTCAGGGGACGGGTACGTCCTCTCAACCCATTGTTCTTTGCGCTGCCAAGCCCGGCATGGTCTGTCTCGGCGGATCGAGCAACGTGACGATCAAAGGCAAGTATATCGAACTCAACGGACTTCGGTTCGAGGGCACATATACGGGTAAAAACCATGTGGTGAACTTTGATGCAACGTCTTCTTATTGCCGTATGACGGAATGCGCGATAGAGGGGTATAACCCTTCAGACGCGACCAAGGACCTGAAATGGGTATCAATCAAAGGCAAGCAGAACAGGGTAGATCACTGTTATTTTGCAAGTAAGACGAACATGGGGACGCTGTTGGTGGTGTGGCTGGAAGAGGATGTGATTCCCAAACACCGGATCGACCATAATTATTTCGGTACGCGCGTGGCGAATACCGACGGAGACGGCAAGGCGCTGAACGGACAGGAGATCATCCGTATCGGCGACAGCGGCTCCAGTATGCAAGAAGCGCAATGCACCGTCGAGCGCAATTATTTCGAGCATTGCGACGGAGAGATAGAGATGATCTCCAATAAATCATGCGGGAACATATACCGCTATAACACTATTTTTGCTTGCTCCGGTACCCTTACTTTCCGTCACGGCAACGGCTGTACAGCGGAAGGAAACTGGTTCTTCGGTGAAGGCGCGGCTTCCACAGGAGGTGTACGTATCATCGGAGAGAACCATGTAGTGAAAAACAATTATTTCCAAGACCTGACGGGCAATAATTTCCGTGCAGGTGTGTGTATCGTTCGGGGCAAGCCCAATTCGGCTTTGAATGAGTATTTCCAAGTGAAAAACGCCGAAGTGAACGGTAATATTTTTGTGAATTGCAAAGAAGCGTTCTGCGTCAATTATCATTCGTCGAGCGAATGCAACCTGTTGGCGGAGAATACCACGATAAGTAACAATACAGTCTATAACGATGAGTCGCACACGTCTTGCCGCGTGGTGACCCAGGCTGTTTCCGGGGGCAGTGTCACTTGGAGCGGCAATACGTATAAAGCCGGCAAGTTCAGCGGATATACGGCATCGTCTCCGGCTTGGAGCAAGCAGAGCTCGATGGCGAGACCGTCCGTTCCAACGGATATTCCCTCCGCGGACAACAGCGGTCCGGCATGGAGACGGCATGATACTCCGACAATGTTGGAGGAAGTACAAAGGGACAATGTACAAGGTACAAAGTTTATGAAGAACGGCGTGATCTATGTGAAGTACAAAGGGACAATGTACAATGTACAAGGGAAGGTGGTTGATAATTGACAATTGATAATTTTAATAACCAATGAAAAATACAATTTTAACCTTGTTTATGCTGGTTTGTGCGGCGGCGATGTACGCCGACGTGCGTGTGCAGGGACGCGTCATCGATGATGCCGGCGAGCCGATGATCGGCGTCAATGTGGTCATTCAAGGCACGGGTACAGGAACGCTGACCAATATCGACGGCGAGTTCAGTATGGACGTTCCTTCCGCAGAGTCAGTGATCGTGCTCTCGTACATGGGTTATCAGAGCCGCGAGCTGCAAGCCGGAAAGGGGCAGTTAGGCACGGTCACCTTAGAGGAGATGGCGCAGAACATCGACGAAGTGGTCGTTGTGGGTTATGGCGTGCAGAAAAAGAGCCACTTGACGGGTTCGGTCAGCAAGTACTCCGATGAGAACTTGGGAAATCAGGCTGTGTCTCGTCTCGACCAGGCGCTGCAGGGCAAGATCGCCGGTGTGACGATCAATAACGTCTCGTCGGAGGCAGGCTCTGCGCCGCAAGTACGTGTGCGCGGCATGGGCTCTTTGTCTGCGAGCAATGAGCCTCTGGTCGTTGTGGACGGCTACCCGATGAGTGACGGCCTGAGTTTCATCGATATGAACGACGTCGAGTCGATCGAGGTGCTCAAAGATGCGGCATCGGCAGCTATCTACGGTAGCCGCGGTGCGAACGGCGTCATTCTGATCACGACCAAAAGCGGTGACATTCAGAAAGCCAAGTACTCGATCAAAGCCTATACCGGTTTCAAACAGGCGTACCAACTTCACGACCTGATGGATTCGCACGACTATGTGAATATGCTCTATCGCGAGCAGGAATTAGGCGGTGCAGCCCCGACAAACTCGGAAAAGGCATGGCTGAACATAGACAACCATACCGACTGGCAACGGGAAGCGTTGCGCAATGTGGCGAACATAACGAACGTGCAGTTCTCCGTTTCCGGCGGTAAGAAAGAGTGCAAATACTACGTCTCGGGCAGTTACACGGGGGACGACGGTATTATGATCAACAGCCGGTATGACAAATTCAACGTGCGCGCGAAGATCGATGCTACGCTCTCGAAGATCGTGTCCGTGGGAGTGAACATAACGCCTTCTTACACCAAACGTGAATCGCCCGCTACGAACTTCATCGATTTCTACCGCACGTACTCATGGCTTCCTGTGCGGCATACGGAATACACTGCCGCCATGACCGGTCAGCCTGTCGGGTCGTATGCGCACGGGCGGCATTTCAACAATCTCGAATACACGGACAAAGACGGCAATACGTTCACCGCGAGCCCCTGGGGAACGAACAATAACAACCCGCGGTGCGTCATTGACAACGAGAAACGCTACACCGAGGACTATCGTCTTAACACCTCGGCTTATATCAATATCAACATTTACAAAGGTCTCACATTCCGCTCGCAGAACGGCTTCTACGTGCAGTACCGCGATAATAACATCTATCATAACGCGAACGCGAAGAGCGACGGCGATGCCAACTATGCGCTCTATACGAACAGGCTGCGCATCGACCTGCTGAGCGAAAACACGCTCAATTATACCGCCCAATGTGGGAAACATGAGTTCGGGGCGATGGCAGGATTTACCGCCAACAGAGTGCGTCTGCGCACCGCCGGCATCAAGGGCACCTCTTTCCCCACCGACTATGTGCCGACTATCAATGCCGCGACGGATATCGTCATCACCGAGAACGACGGCACACGCCGCACTTATACGCTGGAGGAGCAGGAGCTGCTGATGTCCGTCCTCGCGCGTATCAACTACAGTTACGGGGACAGGTACCTGGCTTCTGTCAGTTTCCGCGCGGACGGATCCTCCAAGTTCGGTCCGGAACGTCAATGGGGATATTTCCCCTCCGTGTCGATCGGCTGGCGTATGAGCGAGGAAGAATGGCTTAAAGACCAGGCATGGCTCAACCAGCTCAAACTGCGCGGTTCATGGGGCGTGACGGGTAACAACGACATACCCAACTACGCGGCGTACGACAAACTGAATGCCGCTAACTACACCTTCGGAACGGCGAACACGCTCTTCCCGGGATTGGCGAACACCGGCGCTACGCTCGGTAACAAACGTATCTCGTGGGAACAGACCAACGAGTTTGATGCGGGATTTGACATCTCTATGTTCAAGACACGCCTTAACCTCTCTGTCGATTATTACTACTCAATCACCAAGAGCCTGCTTTTCCAGCAGCCGGCACTGGCGGTCACCGGCTATACGAACTACTGGAACAACATCGGCAAAGTAAGAAACCAAGGCGTGGAGATCGAACTGCATACCTATAATATCAAAAACAAGAAGTTCGAATGGCAGACACAGCTCAATCTCTCAACCAATAACAACCGTTTGCTCGAACTCGACGGCACTTCCGAAAGGCTGCTCAGTTACGGCGAACGGAGCGAGGTCTATGTCGCGCAGGTGGGCGGTCCCTCGATCCAGTACTACGGCTATCGCACCAACGGCGTATGGACGTCACAAGAGGAGATAGACGATTTCTTAGCAGGACGACCCGCTACGGATGTGTTCCTCGTGGGGAAGACCGTCGTCCCCGGTACACTCAAAGTGGTGGATAAAGACGGAAACGGCATCATCGACGCGTACGACCGCGATGTGCTCGGAACACCTTTCCCCACACTGACTTGGGGTATGACCAATACCTTCCTTTTCTACGGTTTTGACTTCTCCTTTATGTTCCAGGGCGTGGCCGGCGTGACCGTCCTCAACGGAGACGGCTATTACCAGGAGACCAAGAAGATCAACACCGCCTATACCACCAACCGGTATATCTCTCCCGCAGCACCCGGAGACGGCAAAACACCCACATTCGCCAACGGAAACGGTATGCCGTGGGAGCTGACCGACTATCTCCTGCAAAACGCATCCTATGCCGCACTCAAAGATATCACACTCGGCTATCGCTTCGATAAGAAACAGCTACGCCCCGTACATCTCAACACCATACGCCTCTATTTCTCCGTGCAGAACGCGGCATACATATGGGGCAAGAGCTACAAGGGTATCAACCCCGAGGCACGCTATACCTCCAATCAGTACGCTTCGCCCTTGGTGGACGGCTATCAGAGAGGCGGATTCCCTATCCAACGGACTTATACTTTCGGCTTGGAGATAGGATTTTGACAATTGTGAATTGTAAATTGTGAATTGTGAATTGTGAATTGATTATGAAAAAGTATTTTTTGTACATAGTACTTTGTCCCTTATGCCTTTTGCCGGCGGGGTGCGATTTGAAGATGCAACCGGTTTCGGAAATAGGCGAGGGTAGTTTCTATCAAAACGCACAGGAAGTGAATGCTGCGGTAGTGGCATGTTACAACGGCTTGCAGGCGCCGATGCGTTATCAATGGGAGTTGACAGAACTGCGTTCGGACAACTCGCGTTTGCAAACATCCGCCACTACTTCTACGGACAGGACGATGCAGCTCGATTTTGACCAGTCGCGTATTTCCGCTACGAGCGAGCATGTCTATAACTACTGGAAAGCGGTATATCACAATATAGCGCGCTGTAACGCGGTGCTGATGCACTTGGATGTAGTCAAGGACGCTGCGCTGAGGAATCAGTATGAGGCGGAGGCCCGTTTCATCCGGGGATATCATTATTTTGATTTGGTGCGCCTCTTCGGTCCGGTCTTTATCGTGGACAAACGACTTGATGCGGTCTCTGCGCAGAACTATACCCGCAGCACGATAGAGGAGGTCTATACGTTCCTTAACGCCGATCTGCAGTTCGCGATCGATCATCTGCCGGCCTCTTATCCGGAGAATGAGAAAGGACGGCTCACATCCTGGGCGGCGAAGGCACTGATGGCGAAAGTGCGTATGACCCAAGGGCGCTGGGACAAGGAAACGGAAGACTTATTGAAAGACATCGTTGAAAACGGCGGCTTTGCGCTGCAACCCACTTATGCCGCGGTGTTCGATATCAATAACGAACTGAATAGCGAGATTCTCTTTACCATCCGGTACACGTCCGGCGGTATCGGTTTAGGCTCACCTTTCGGCAACTGGTTCGCGCCTTTGCAGAGCGGGGCGGCAGTGATCAACGGCGGAGGAAACGGCTATAACTATCCTTCCGACGATCTCGTCTCCGCCTATTCGTCTGCCGACAGACGCAAGGATGTTACCCTCGCGCTGGATTATACGGACGACATGGGAAAAGTGGTGGATCGCCGGTACGTGAAGAAATATCTCTCGCCGGTGGTACTCAAAGAGGACGGAGACAAGGATTGGCCGATCATCCGCTATGCCGACGTGCTGCTGATGTACGCCGAGGTGCTGAATGAGAAAGTGGGACCCGCTGCTGCGCTACCTTATATAAACAGCACGCGTACACGCGCAGGACTTAGTGCTTTGAGCGCGGCGGAGGTGGCGAACAAACATCAGATGCGTATGGCTATCGAGAAAGAGAGACGGCTGGAGTTTGCGTTTGAGAATCATCGCTGGTTCGACCTCATCCGCACCGGACGGGTTATCGAAGTGATGCACGAGCATTGGAATAACGAGACGTATTACGCCGACATTGTGGCTGAGACCGGACCTATCGTGCTCAACGAGAGTCTGATCCTGCTGCCTGTTCCGCAGAAAGAGATAGATATCAACCAAGCTATCACACAGAATGTGGGATATTGATAATTGACAATGATCGAGATCACGAGATCACGAAAAAAAGAAAAAAGAATTATGAAAAAGCATATTTTGTACATAGTACTTTGTCCCTTTGTCCTTCTGTTGGCGGGGTGCGAGAAAGCGTATATTCCTTCGACGGAGAAACAGCCGCCGGTACTGACCGGTTTCAGTCCCAAAGAAGGAGAGATAGGCACGGAAATAACGATCACAGGTGATAACTTGCAACGCGTCGATACCGTTCTGATCGGTGGTACCGCTGCGGCTATCGCGTATCGCGTCAGTGCGCAGAAACTGATCGCCAAAGTGGTCTCCGGTAACAAAACCGGCGTCATCCGCATCGCCAACGTGACCGGTTCTGCTATTTCCCAAGAGCCTTTTACCGTCCATTATGCCGTACCGTCCATTAAAGAGTACCCGACCGAAGGCACGGTCAATGCCGAAGTGGTGGTGGAAGGCGAGAACCTGCATTTTATCGACCAGGTGTTAGTAGCGGGTCTGCCGGCGGTGATCATTGCGCAACGCAAGCAGGAACTGGTCTTCAAAGTGCCCTATTCCGACGAGGAGAGCAAAGTGTCGCTGCGTTTTACTTATTTCGACGGTGCTGCCACACAGTCTATCGGTGCGGAAGGCAATTCGTTTACCGTACTCAAAGAAAAGCCCCAAGTGACCCTTTGTCCCGCATCGCTCACCAAATACGAACCGGCGCTGCTACAAGGCGGGCACCTCAAACTGATCGAGCGTATGATGGTGGGTACGCAGCCCGTAGAGATCAAACTGCAATCCGACGAGGAGATTCTTTTCGATATGCCCACCAATTATTTCGGGGGAAACATGACCGGTGATCTCAAGGGCATTTATTACGGCACGAAGGAGATCGTCCTTGCCGAGAATTTCCAAGTTATAGCCGATCCCAATGAGCCGCGTTATTATACCTATAAGAATGTGCTGCTCAGTGCCCGCGAGGCGTATGGCGGAAACGAAGAGCCGTTCTTTGATGCAGAGACGGGGACGGTTATTTCCAGTTGCGACGCGGCGGATAACATCCCTGTTATCGATTTCCTGCTGTACGACCAAGCGGGGTATGTGCAGTTCTACGGACCCCATAACAGCGACAACACAATCAAGAACTTCAAATGCGCAGGCAAAACGATCGACCCGCAGGACGGTTCATGGCGGCTCTTCTATGACGATGAAGCCGGTATAGTGACCTGTTTCCGAGTGCTCAAGCCCGAAGTGGAAGCCGAGAAAGCCATCATCGATGCGTATGAAGCGGGCACGATCGTTGAACTGAACGATGCGTTCTTTGCGGAGGTCAGTGACCCGCAGTCCAAAGCGCCACGCGTCTATCGCTCCTCTGCTGATCAGGGATATTCCAACTCCCATTTCTCACTCGACTCGTACCCGTACGGGTGGATTAAGAACTTCACTACCGGCAAAAACGGAATCATCAAAGTAACCGGCATGCCCAAAGATGCGGTGAACGGAAGAATTCCGGAAGTGACGTTTGATATTATCTGGAGCAAATAGGCGGAGAATTGATAATTGACAATTGATAATTGATAATTGAGAATTGAGAATTATCGAGATCACGAGATCACGAAAAAAAGAAAATGAATTATGAAAAAGCATATTTTGTACATAGTACTTTGTAGCTTTGTTCTTTTCTGGCAGCCGGTAATGGGCAAGACGCACCTTATTACTACTGCGTCGCAGGCCAAGACGGCTATTCCTGCCGCCCTGCCGGGCGATACATTCCTGCTGGCGGACGGAGATTATGCGCTCTCGTGGCTCAAAATCAAATGTGCCGGCACGGAGCAGGCGCCTATTGTTATTAAGGCGAAGAACCTCCTCAAAGCACGAGTTGTACAAGCCGGATGTATCACGCTGGAGAACGCTGCCTATGTGGAGTTTCACGGCTTGGATTTTGATATGCCGGCTACATCATCGTTCTTCAAACTGCAAGGTGCGCATCATATCCGCATCTCCCATAACCGCTTTCAAATGTCCGTGGACAAAGAGGGACAGACATCCAAATGGATTTTAGTGGGGGATATTTGGGAGAATAACACCTGCGCCAGCGGCTATAATCGTATCGACCATAATCTCTTCCTCAACAAAGCCGATGGCGGAGCGCTGATCGTCATTGACGGAGCACACGGCACGCCCGGCGGCATCAGCGTCCATGACCGCATTGACCATAATATCTTCCGTGGCAACGGACCGCGTGTGGCGAATGAAAAAGAGACCGTCCGCATCGGCGTCAGTGACCTCTCCATGGACACAGCTTATACCGTGGTGGAAAACAACCTCTTTGAGGATTGCGACGGAGACCCCGAAGTTGTTTCCGTCAAGAGTTGCTGCAATATCGTCCGGAATAACACATTCCGTCGTTGTCTGGGAACGCTCTGTCTAAGGCACGGATTCGGGAATACGGCGGAAGGAAACCTCTTTTTCGGCGAAGGCAAAACCGCCATGTACGAAGAGGGAGTGATCGGCTGCGGAGGAATACGCGTCTATGGCAAGGATCATGTGATCCGGGACAATTATATGGAGGACCTCACGGGCTACAAATGGGATCCGGCTATCGCGCTGACCAACGGCGATGCTACGAACTCCGTCAGTACGGCGGCGAAACATTTCCTGCCGGAGAATGTGGTTATTTCCGGCAACACCTTCGTCCGCTGTGCGGCTACGCTCGAAGTTGGTTTTACCAATAATGACAAATACTCCAAGAAACCCAAATCCTGCCGCTTTGAGGATAATTTGATCGTGGCGGATACGCAAGCCGTGACGATTCATACCGCTATGTCGAATACGAATATCGTCTATGCCGATAACCGCATTTATCTGGAGGACAAAGGCACTGTGGGTATGAACTATACCGCATCGCAGTTCACTCTGCTGACGGAAATGCCGTCCCTGCCGGATATAGAAGAACGGCTGATGACCGACCGCAATGCGGGGCCGTTCGCCGGCGAACAGGATATACCGGACGGAGTGGAGCAAATCATCCCTGTGCCATCCGCCAGGAGTCAAAAGTACCTCATCAACGGAAATCTCTATATAAAGTACAAAGAGACAATGTACGATGTACAAGGGAAGGTGGTTGATAATTGACAATTTAGAATTTAACATGAAAAATAACCAATCACGATGAAAAATATATTTACCCTCGCGCTTGTGGCACTGATCAGCGTGTCGGCGGGCGCAACTGTTTACCACGTGACGAACCCCGATGAGTTTACCGCAGCCGCTAAGAAAGTGCAGGCGGGAGACTCTATTGTCCTTGCCTCCGGTGTATGGCAGGACGCTGCGTTAGTGCTCAAACGGGCGCCCGGAACAGAGGCAGCGCCTGTCACCGTGACCGTGGCGCAGAAAGGACAAACAACCCTCGAAGGGGCTTCCTCTTTCCGCTTCTCGGGCGAGTATGTGCAGGTGTCCGGCTTGGTATTCCAAAATGGAGGTCAAGGCGTCCGCCACGTCATTGAGTTCCGTACGTCCAGCACCGATTATGCCAATCACTCCGTGCTCTCCGAGTGCGTGATCAAGGATTATAGCCCGCAGGACAAGTCCGAACAAAGCGATTGGGTCAGCCTCTGGGGAAAGAATAACACCGTTGAATACTGCTATTTCGCCGGCAAGACCAACCAAGGTACAACTTTTATCGTTTGGCCCAATGACTCGTTGAGCCAGGAAAATCATCATCGGATCTACCGCAATTATTTCGGATATCGCAAGCCTCTGGGCGCGAACGGTGGCGAGACGATGCGTATCGGTACCAGCCACGTTTCCAAGTCCAATTCGCAGACGATCGTTGAAGGCAATTATTTCGAGCACTGCGACGGAGAGGTGGAGATCGTTTCCGTCAAGAGTTGCGAGAACAAAGTGCTCAATAATACTTTCTTTGAGTGTGAGGGTTCTGTCGTGTTGCGTCACGGCGACCGCAACGAAGTAGCGGGAAACATCTTCATCGGTAATGACAAACGGCATACCGGTGGCGTCCGTATCGTCAACGAAGGGCAGCATGTGCATCATAACTTTTTCTATAAATTGGCAGGAAAAGAGTTCCGCGCCGCGATTGCTATTATGAACGCCATCTATGATACACCCCTCAACGGCTATCATCAGGTCAAGGACGCGCTCATTGAGCAGAACACGTTCGTCTCCTGTGCGCACCCGTTCGAACTATGTGTCGGAAAAGGTTTCCGGGACCGCGATGCGAAGCCCGAACGGACTCTCATCCGCAAGAACATGGTCTATTGTCCCAATGCCGAAGAGCTTGTCAAAGCCTATGACGAGGGATACGATATACGTTTTGAGGACAATGTGCTCTTCGCACAAAGCGGTTTCGACCCTTCTTCGGTGAGCGAAGACGTGCAAGCGGGATTCTGGAATGAACTCTTTGTGCCTGCCGTACCCGATGCCTCGATAGGCGCGTTCGGAAACGGCGTGTTCGCGCAAAAAGACTATACTCCTGCCTCCAAAGACAACTGCGGACCAAAATGGTACACTCCTTCCGAGCCCAAAGCGGTGAATGCCGTTCGCACCCCAAAAACATATTCCGTCGCACCGGGGGAAGAAACACTCGCGAAAGCTGTCAAAAAAGCCCTCTCCGGTGACGTCATCGAGTTAGCCGACGGAGAGTACGTCACTTCCAAGAAACTCAAAATAACCGAAGATATAACTATCCGCGCAGCACAAGGAGCCAAGCCGCTGATTCGTATAGCCGGCGAACAATCCACCATCATCGGTTTCGAAATAGGCGGTTCTGCCAAACTGACGCTGCAAGGACTCTCTATCCGTGGAGACAAAGACGGCGAACCCCTCGCCAAGTATTGCTTCACCGCCAACAAAGAGAATGCGTCGAACTATTCCCTCTTCGTCGAGAACTGCGAGATAAGCGGTTTCCTCGTTACCGACGGAGGAGCGGTTTTCAAAGCCTATAAGAACACCTTCGCGGACTCGATCGTCATTCGCTCGTCCGTTATACAAGAGGCATATCGCGGCTTTGCGCTCGCTGAGGAAAAAGAGGAAAAAGGACTCTACAACGCAGAAGTGGTTATCTTTGACAATACCGTCTTCCGGGCTATCACACAATGGGCGATCGACTATAACCGCCTCGGCTCGGACGAATCAACCACCGGAGGTGCGCTCCTAATCGACCATTGCGTCTTCGATGAGGTCAATGACCGCGAGGAGCAGACGATCGTCCGGCAGAAAGGCATCAAACGGGTAGAGATCAACAATACCATCTTCATGAACTCATCCGCCAAACATGCCGTGAGGCTCACCGACACCGCGCATCGAGCTGATCACTGCGATGTCTGGCTATGTGGCAAAATAACCGCACAAGGTGCTGCTAAGGTCACCGATATACTCGCCCTCAAACCGAAGTTCCTGAAAAAATCATACCTCACGGATCCCAAATCACCCCTTGCCGGAAAAGCATCCGACGGCTCTAACATCGGTCTTCAATGAAAAGAACATCACTCATAGTGCTCGCCCTCTGCTGTGCCTTGGCGATGCATGCATGGAACTCTGTCTTGATGGCTCCGCAAGACGGCAAATGGGTCGCTAAACCCGACCCCGAGGGATATGTCCTGCCGGACTTTTCGCATGCCGGCTATAGGGGAGGCGATGCCGGGATCCCCGATATACCGGTCGTCAAGACAATCTCTCCCGTTGCCGGAGACAATACCGCCCATATACAGGCGGCTATCGATGCCGTGGGCGCCATGAAGCTCGTGGACGGCGTGAGGGGGGCGTTGCTCCTGTGCGAAGGAACATACTTCGTGAACGGTACCGTCCGCGTACCCTATGACGGGGTCGTCCTTCGCGGAGAAGGCATCGGGCGGACTGTCATTCGTGCCCTCGGAGATACGCCGCACCAACGCGACGTGGTCATCATCGGAGCTGACAAACGTATCTGGGGAGCTTCCGAAAAAAGCGGTACAAGGCAAGCCATACAAGACCCCGTTGTGCCTGTCGGAGCAATGACCCTCACCGTCGCCGATGCGTCCTGTTTTGCCGTCGGACAACCGCTCATCATCTATCACCCCTGTTCCGATTCGTGGCTGCAAGCCGTGGACTACGGCGGCGTGCCCTTCCCGGATCCTTCCGACCCCTCAGAACCCGATGAGCGATGGACAATAGACCAATACCCCGTCACTTATCATCGTTATATCACCGCCATCGACGGTAACACCCTCACGCTCGATGCACCCGTCTTCTATACCCTCCTCAAAGCACGTAGCGCTTCCTATGTCTATGTGCCCGACATGAAGGGGACGATTTACGGCGCTGCGATCGAAGACCTCACTGTCTCCATCGAGAGCCAGGGCGGCGAGGACGAGAATCATGCGTGGAATGCAGTCCGCTTCCGCTCTATTGAGAATGCGTGGGCGCGAGACTGTGAGTTCATCGGTTTCGGACAGTCAGGTATCGTCACAGAGGCCTGCAGGCGTTCTACTTTCTTGCGCTGCCGCGCTATCGACCCTGTTGCCATCACTACCGGGGAACGCAAATACAGTTTTAACACCTATCTCCATTCGCAACTCAACCTTTTCCGGCAATGCTACGCTCATGGCGGTCGGCATAACTATATCTCTAATGGCACTTCCGGCACTTCCGGCAATGTTTTCCTTCGTTGCATCTCAGATAGTGCCCTCAATGTGAACGAAGGCCACCGCGGGTGGACGCAGGGCATGCTCTACGACTGTCATAAAGAGCAGAACATGGTACGGCCGTTCACACTCGGACTCTATAATCGCGTCGCTATGGGCACAGGCCACGGATGGGCTGCCGTGCAGTCCGTACTTTGGAACTGCGATGTAGATGCCGATTATGGCACGATAGGACTGCAGAAACCACCAACCGCTCAAAACTACGCTATCGGGTGCAAGGCGAAGAAAATAACAGGAAAACCTGTCAACGCCTCCGATTTCCCAAAAGGCTATGTGGAGGGGCAAAACCAGGACGGACTTCAGCCCGAATCGCTCTATGAAGCGCAACTCCGCTCGCGACAGGCTATGACCCCCACCAACAATCCTTGTGTGGCAACCGAAGATATATGGCGTCTCATCCCCGACGCTGACAAACGTGCCTATTCGATCGACGGAAGGCCTTTGCCTTCGCCTTCCATTGCAAATGGCATAATTATTGTACAAGGTTCTTATAACGGAAAAACTTATACTAAAAAAATAGTCCAATGAAACGCTTTGTATCTCTCTTTGCTGCCCTCGGGCTGGCGATAACCGCTTTTGCTCAACCTGTCCTTTGGAACATAGAACATATGCGCGCGCAGGCAAATGATCCTGCCCTTGAAGCACCTGTTGCCGGTATCATACGCGATGCCGAAAAGATGCTTGCTACACCTATCCCCCTCATCACCGATAAGCAGAAAACAGCACCTTCCGGAGATAAACACGACTATTTCTCCATGGCGAGATACTGGTGGCCGAATCCCGATACGCCGGATGGCTTGCCTTATGTCCGCAAAGACGGCAAAAGAAACCCCGAGACAGAAGGCATGGATAGGGAAACACTCGGCGCTATGGAAAAAATGCTCACCGTCTGTGCGCTCGCATATCTCTATTCCGGTAAAGAGGCATATGCCGAAAAAGGGTGGGAGATTCTGCGTGCGTGGTTCATTAATAAAAAAACACGCATGAACCCATCTATGCAGTATAGTCAGGTGCGTATGGGGCACAATAATAACCTCGGCTCCAACTCAGGGCTCTTGGACGGATATTCGCTCTTGATCGTCCCAGATGCCGTAGAGATCCTTTCCGCATCCAAACAAGCCAAAACCAAAGAAATAGAAACTATCCGTGCCTGGTTCGCGGACTATCTCCAATGGATGCTTACCTCCGAGCAGGGGCAAAAAGAAGATATAGCCCCTAATAACCACGGTACCGCTTATCATATCCAGGTCGCTGTCTATGCCCTTTTTACCCGCAATGACTCAGTGGCGAACCGCTATCTCTCTTCCTTTGTGGAGCGGCGTATCATGCCGCAGTTCGAACCCGACGGCAGGCAGCCAAAGGAACTCGCTCGTACAAGAGCATATGGCTATAGTTGCTATAACCTCAAACATATCTTCGACATGATAGATATCTGCCGTCTTCATGGAATCGACCTCTTAGCCGACCCCGAAGTCTCCGCACGCGTGCAGAAAGCCGTGGATTTCCTTGCGCCCTATCTCGGCAAACAGGTCTCCGCTTGGCCGTTCATGCAGATAGCCGACTGGCAGAAGGAGCAGCAGAACTTCTGCTGGATCCTCTATCGCGCCAACCGCTATTTCCCCGACAAACAATACCTCTCCCTCTTTCAGACTCACAACACCGCCAAACCCTCCGCACGCTATTATCTGATCTATTAACATGACAAAATGGCATATATTTGGCGATGATTTGTTCCGCAGTTTGGCATAATTCCGTTTGGAAAGATGGCGTCTTTTTGTTTGGGAATTTGGCAAACTCCGAACTTTTTTGCACTTTTGGACTTAAATTACTAACATACCTACTGGGTAACTTAAATTAATTAGACGGTGTAATGATTACTCTCCAAGAGCTATCTTTTAGGTTCTTTTCTACATAGTCCTTATCTACCAACTGCCCCACTAATTTACGGATAGCCGTTACGCTTATTCCCAATGCTTCTTGCATGTCCACCAACGTTAATGTCGGCTGCGTTTGCATCAGTCGAAGGAGTTTAGCGTAGTTTGGTGTACGGAATTCTATCATTTCTCCGTCGTACCACCATATATTTTCGTCATGACGCGTCACAAAGAGGTAGTCGTGATATATCTCATTAGCGACAATCCCTTGGAAGTATTGCAGAAAAGGTGCGATATCGTTGATGCGAGCGTGTGCACCATCGCTTGGCACCTTACCAACATTCAAGTCAGCTTGGAGTAAAGTCTCCAAATAATCTTGCTTCTTGCGGCTACGAACTACTATCATGGGTAAACCATGACGAGCTAGGATGTAATTAACCATCAAACGAGCAATACGTCCGTTGCCATCTTCAAACGGGTGAATACGTATATAACGGTAGTGGAATAGCGCCGCCAATTCTATAGGAGTTAGTCTGCCGGCTTCTTCTTCTGAGTTGTACCAATTGATAAGATCCGTCATCAATGCGGGAGTCTCTTCCGGAGAAGCGTATTCGAAACGATCTCCATACCGTGTAATAACAGAATTGGGACGCGTCTTATATTGTCCGGCATGGATGGTATAACAGGTCTGCTCTCCATTGGGTAATTCACGGTAAACCGTATAATCCTCGCGCAGCAAAGTCTTATGAAGCGTCCGGATAAAATTCTGAGTAAGTGGCATATCTAATACCTTCGCCTCTTCCCACATCATCTTCAACCCGACGTTACTTGCTATCATCTCTTGGATATCACGAACGGTCGCTTCGCCAACTACCTTCCCAAACAGCAGCAATATTTCTGTCTGCCCATAAGTCAGGGTATTACCTTCAATATGATTACTATTATAGTTATAATCAATTGTAAAACGCCGACTCAACCGTTCACGGTCTTTCTCCGATACTGGTTGGATTTCCTGCCAAGCTTTTAATGCTTTTTTCAAACTTACCTGTTTCATAAACTATCTTAAAAGGGTATAGTATTGTTACTATTATCAATATTGTGATCGTGTATATATGCAAATATTATCTTTAAAAGGTTACGCTATTGCAACCATTTCGACTGCAAAGGTACTACAAAATCTTGATATATGCAAGTTTTTTGACAAAAAAATGAAATTTATTTAAGTTTTATAGGCAAAAAGCTTGTTTATGAGCACAAAAGTGCGAAAAAATCTTTCTCCTAATGATAGATTTCTTTGCAACATTGCCTCTATAGTAGTAAAAGTTGCATATTAACGATTCAAACTAACACAATTATGAAAAAAATGATTCTTTTAGTCCTGCTATTTGTTAGCACGATAGTAGCCCAAGCGGCAGTGAAACATGTGCAGTACAAAGGCTTGTCTTATTCGGTGGACACAGAACTGCAAGTTGCACAATTGAGTCGTCAGACCGTTATTATCAAAGGTGACTTGCCTATTCCGGAACTGATCAAGTACAAAGACAAAGCGTCCGGTAAGTTTATCTCCGTACCGGTTACGTCCATCGCTGAGAGTGCTTTGGCAGAGCAGAAAAAACTGAAAAGCCTCTATATTCCGGCTTCCGTACAAGAGATAGGGGACTATGCTTTTGCTAATTGTAAACATCTGAAGCATATCTATTTCGCCTCTTCCCTTGGCGCCAATGCAAACGAGATGAACTGGCTCTCCGGCACGAAAGCCGATATCCATTTTGTCCTCATGCCCGGCGAATCTGTCAGTATTCAATAAATATCTGTAATTATGTCACAATTCATCTAATCCACGATGTTTTATTTACAAAAATCAGCAATTGGGAAACTTCAATAACAACATAAGAATAGAAATTATGAAAACTTGGAAGAAAATTTTAATCACGGCACTATGTATGCTGTCTGTAGCAGCATTGGTATTCGCGTGTCTCATGACGAAAGTCTATTATGACAAGTACCATCAAGTCACTTACCGGGAATCGCACTCCAGACGGGTATCGCCCAATATCCTTCTGCTCTATGGGTATCACGGCATGAACGGTTTTGAGCAACTCAAAGACATCCGTACCGGGAAATTTACGACCCCGGAACTGGATCATATCTTCATCAATGAGTATGATGTGGAGGATAGCTTGGTCGTCTTCCGGACCCATGACCGCTTGCGCGGCTACTTGAACGTCAATACCGGCAAGATCATCATTCCTGCCCGTTTTGACCGCGCATGGAACTTCAGCGAAGGGCTAGCCGGCGTACTGATCGACGGAGTGGTGTCATTCATCAAGGAGGATGGAAAACCGGCTTTTGAGCAAACATTTCCAATCTGTTATAATGAGAATTATGAGGATCCTTCTTTCCAATTCCACAATGGCCTTTGCGTCATGCGGACGATGGATGACAAGTGGGGACTCATCAACACCCGAGGCGAGTGGATTGTTAATCCCATTTACAACGCCATTGATGCGCCCTACCACGGCTATCGTCGTGTCTATGACGGAAATCACTATGGACTCATTAAGAATGACGGTTCTCCCGCTCTTCCGCTTGTCTATGATGATATCCGCCGCGAGTTCGTCGGAAACGGATGGGTATTGGTCAAAGACGGTTTGGCATGGCAGGTGGATTTCGATTTTCAGGTCACTGTACCTTTCGTCCACGATGGCATCCACACTTTGAGTTATATTGATTCCTACGACACATATGAGTATTACGACGAAGCCTCCGGTGAATACAAGACGCGCAAACAAGCCGAACCTCGTTTCTTCCGCTTCGACATCGGTGGTGGCAGTGGCGTCATTGATGCCAACGGCAAAGTTATCATTCCTGCCATCTACAACAATGTGTACATCGTCAATGACCGTCTCTTCCAGGCTGAAGTAACCACCTGCGGTCAACGGCTTCTGTTCGATACCAAAGGCCGCTATGTCGGCAAATCCGGTCTGTAAATTTTATTAGTTTAATTCGTGAAAAAATTGTGCCTATGCAACTAACATGGAAATTTGTTTTTGGGGAACATTTTGAACGTTTTGGACTGATAAAAAAGAAAATCTTTAATTTAGATAATTTCTTGTCGCTAATGCAAAAAAAATCGCTCACTCGGGCGATTTTTTTGCATTTTTATTTGCATATATCAAAATATTTTACTAATTTTGCACCCGTTTTAACTCAAAGTCAAAAAGAATACCTATGAGTGCATTTAACTTCATTCACCCGGAAGACGCTGCAGCATTAAAAACGCTTCAGGCTATTCCTGCGCTCTCGTCCGTTGTCAAAGCCTTTATGAACATGGGTATAGAGCAACTCCAGACGGGTATCAACTTAGCCACTAAAGTAAAACTTTCCCCTAACCAGTTACCGGCATTATACAATATCCTGCCTCCCATTTGTGAGCAGTTGGGTATTGCAGAGCCGGATTTCTTTTTAGAGATGAATCCGGAACCGAACGCCTATGCATTCGGTGATACCCAAACCGCCATCACCATCACTTCCGGTTTGTTGGATTTGATGACGGAGGACGAGGTGCGCGCCGTGGTGGCACATGAGTGCGGACATATCGCTTGCCACCACATGTTGTATCATACTATTGCCGCCTTATTAGCTCAGGCATCGGGGGCTTTGGAGGTGCTCAGTTCATTAGCGGCTCCGATTAAATATGCGTTGTTCTACTGGGAGAGGAAAAGCGAGTTGAGCTGCGATCGCGCTGCGGCATATGTCACTTCACCGCAAGTAACCGCCTCTATGTTAGCCCGATTAGCAGGAGGATCCAAATTGATCACCTCCGAGTTGAATTTGGTCGAACTGACCGCACAAGCCGACCTCTACGATGCCATGTGCAAACAAGGTCTTTGGAATAAGACCTTACAGACTTACGCGGTTATGAACCAAAACCATCCTTTTACCAATGTGCGTATTCGTGAGATGCTGTTATGGGTCAATAGTGACGAATATAGGCAATTGGTCCATGAAGCGACGCGCGAATGCCCGAATTGCCATATGGAGGTAGAAGCCGGTTGGAAATTCTGTCAACATTGCGGTCATCCCTTGTAAATATCTGATACCATGAATATTCTAGAAGAAACACTACGCGATTTGGGTCATGCCTTGGAAGGAGACCTTTCCGGTACACAACTGGCAGGTATTCAAGATACCATCCATAGTTATGCGATTGCCGCCGCAGTAGCCGGAGCTGTTTCCGGTGTTGTACCCGGTATAGCCGGAATATTGGCGATATTCACGCAAACAGGCTTGGTTTGGGCAACGTATGTGAAGATCAATAAGACCTTAGGAATCTCCATGCAGGAGCATACGGCGAAGTTCTTGGGATCAGCTATTGCAACAAATCTAATCACCAATGTTGGAACAATGATACTGGCATATGCGGCAGCGGCTATTATCTCTTTTATTCCTATTCTCGGTCAAGCGATGGCTGCTACTGCGAATGCAGCTATCGGCTATATTGTGATTTATGCCTGCGCCATCATCTATCTCAAACTGATTACCGACATGGTTCGTCCCAATGGCACTATCGAAGTGCTCGAAACGGACGATACCAAACATATCATTCAGGGCATTATTGAGAAGATGCGTATCGAAGATGTGATTAAAGAGGGTCGTGACAGTTACAAGAAAGCCAAACGCGAAGGCAAGATAGATGCAGCCATCAAGCATCGCCAATGCCCGAATTGCCATGCCGAAGTGAGTGAAGGTCAAAAATTCTGCTCTGAGTGCGGAAGTGCTTTATGTTAATCGTAAATAGAAGAAACCATGAATACGTTTTTTGACGAAACCGGTTCGTTGAACCTCGATGAATTGATTTTACAGCAACCATCCTTTCGGCAGATCATGGCGGATGGCATTGTGACCGAGCAGGAACTCCAAGACCAGTCAGCCCGCGTCACTGCTCTGCTCCGCCAGATCGAGCAAACCGCCTCTCCCGCCCAAATCGACCAAGTCCGCGAACTCCTTGCAGAGATTAGTGTATTGGTAGCAGCAAGAGGAATATATGAGAAAAAATAAAAAAAAGTAAAGCATTATGAAATTGACGGAAGAACAAAAACAACAAAACAGGAGACAAATAGAACGGATTAATAACTGGAAAGAACTTTCCGGGAAAAACGGATTTTGGTTGACAGCAGCATTGGCTTTTTTGTTATTGGTTATTCTGTTTGCTTTTTTCTGGCTGATGGATGTCATAATCATCGCATGTAAAAATGGTGGACTGGGTGGCCTTCATGATTTTTGGAATTATTTATTTGCAGCTTTAAAAATTTCCTCTCCTGGAGATTTAGAGGGACCTCGAGGATGGAATATTGCTGCTTTTTTATTTTTTGGCATTTTTGCTACTTTGTTGACTCCATTTTTAACCGCTGCCATCACAAATTCAGTTACTAAGTATATTGATGATGCAAAAGCTGGTCGTAAAGTCTATAAAAACCTTTATGGACACTATGTTTTAATAGGATATAATCATTATGCTACACAAATATTGAGTCAAATATTGTCTTCTGAGAACGAATCTTATGCCATTCTAATGACAACTCAAAATCCTATCAAATTACGAGAGTTAATTGAGAATGAATTAGAAAATGAATATTCTAAACGCGTGATAATCTATGCAGGTGATGCTATACAGAAAGAAAAAGTAGATAATCTTCGATTGCTATATGCAGAAAAATTATATCTATTGGACGAATCTGAACCTCATGGTAGCCAATATTCCCGTAATCTATCCGTGCTTAAGAATATAGCTGATGCGGTAGCAGAAAGAACTGAGCCATTAGAGGTTTACATGCAAGTAAATAATTTCAAGGCTTACAACCTGATGCAGCGTGTAGATATTCCGAATGATTTCTTTATAAATCCGCAAGGAAAAGTTGTAATAGATTTAAGACCATTTAATTTCTATGAGAATTGGGCTCGTTTGTTATGGAGCTTCCATAAATTACCGCAATATGACACCTTGGATTTTGAACCGCTTGAAGGAACTGACAAACACGTGCATTTGGTTATCTCCAGTTTCAATAGTATGGGGCGTGCCTTGCTTTTGGAAGCACTTCGTTTATGCCACTATCCTAATTTCGAAGAAGCAAGAGGTAAGAATAAAACCATAATTACCATTTTTGATAGCAGATGGGAAGAAATGAAAGATGCTTTCTATGCGCAATACCCCAATTTAAATGATATAATTGATGTTAGCATAGACTTCCATAGTATAGACATCAATTCTTCCTCAGCACGTGAGTTGATTACCCAATGGGCAAACGAAGAAAAAGAACTTCTGACGATCGCTATCTGCGATAAAGATCCTGATACCGCAATGACAAAGGCTCTTAATCTGCCGGAGGCCGTGTTCTATCAAAAAGACAAGTTTAAATATATTGAAGGAGAAATACTACCTAATTCTGATAAAGGCGAGCATGAAAAATTGCCTATGAACGAGAGCCGAGTACGCGTGTTGGTTCGGCAAGAACAAGATGAAGCATCGAATATATTTATGCCTTCAAAATCAATGATTAATTACGGAATAATTGAAAATGCTTCTTATCCTCATATCAGAATTTTCGGCATGTTTAAGAATGGACTTGACATGAAACAGTTAGATGACAAAATAGCCATTTGTATTAATGGTATATATGCAGACGAATCCTTAAAAGGAGAATATTATACGATCTTCCATATGTCAGAAACGGAATGCGTAGATTCTATAAAAAAGATATTTAGTTTAGAAACTCAAGATCATCACTGGCTTGATTTATGGCGTTCACTACCGGAAAACATGAAATGGTCTAACCGTTTTCAGGCCGATATGTATGAAACTTATATTGCCATTATGTCACGTATACAGAAAAAGTCTATAAAAGAATATGACGACATAAGGAAAAAGTTACCAGAAGTCGAGCATCTTCGCTGGTGTGCTGAACGAATTGTCGCGGGATGGCATCAAAAAGATTCGGATGGAATGCGTGTCAATGAGCGGCGAATACACAAAGCTATTATATCTTACAAAGATTTAAATGACGAAGAGAAGGTAAAAGATTATAATGTTATTGCTACGGCAAAATTACTTTCCGATGAGGCGCAAAAATTATTTAATTAATATTAAACCGCATGACCGATTATGAAATCATAGAAGCCCTTATTGCACGGGACAATGATGTGACGCAGGAGTTTTTCTTCGAGCGTTGCCGGTCGTTGTTCTATGCGATCATCAATAAGGTTTTTGATTACGAGGTCGATTATGATGAGTTTGTCAATGAACTCTATATCCATTTGATGGAGAATGATGCAGCTCGTTTGAAACAGTTCGAAGGACGCAGTTCGCTCTATCAATGGCTCAAGGTGACGGCAATACGATATTTTATCAAAAAGCGAGACCAACTGATAGAGGATTGCTCCAAAGAGACTCCTTTAGAAGAGGAACAGATAATTCATCAACCATCCATGGCCTCACTATTAGATGTACAACAATTGTTGGAAGCAATGCCGAATAGAAGGTATGCGATGGTTATACAAAAACTGATTATCGAGGAATATACCCCCGAAGAACTATCCGCAGAAATGCATATAACGACAGACAATCTCTATAACATCAAACGTCGTGCGATGCTGCAACTCATGCAGGTCGCACTTAATGATATTCGTGCTTATGGCAAAAAATGATATATATTGGGACAATCTAACGGCCGTTTATCTGGATGGCAAGGCAACGCCGGCGGAGGTTCGTGAGTTGTTGGCTGAGTTAAAGGTCAATCCTTCCCTGCGTGAGACTTTGGAGGTATGCCTGCAAACGGACGAAGAGCAGGAGTTTGCTTATCCCATGCTCCGTATGGCAGCTGAGACCAAAGATAACTTGTGCGATTTCTTATGTGAATTGTATATCCTTAAGCAACGTGGAATAGGATGCTCCTCAGAAGAATTGTTAGAAAAGGCGCGTGTCAACAAATGGGTACAACCTTCCGGCACTCCGCTTCATGCTATCGGGCAATTATTGGCATCACAAGGATTGATGGTTACACACCAATATGAGGCAACAATCCTTGATATTAAGAACGCCATAGATGCGAATAATGAGGTTATTGCGATTGTTGATAGCGATAAGCTCTATCCCGAACGTACAGATGAAGAAGATGCCCCTAATCACGCAGTAGTCGTTTTATCCGTTAATGAAGAGCAGAACCTTATTTCCCTGTTTGAGCCGGAAGTGTGTGAAACGATGGAATTTGCTCTTGACGATTTCCTCAAAGCATGGCATGAGTCCCGCAATTATATGGTACGAGTGCTTCGTTCTATTGGTGACTACGAACCGCATCCCCTGAATTTGGATGATGTACCTCTTACGGAAGACTTACAAGAACTGCAAGAAGCCATTGCTGAGAATGCGCATGAGGTATGGGCTGCGGCTCGTAAAGCGGAAGGATGGACATATGGTCCTGTGCGCAATGATACTCTCAAACAGCACCCGGATCTCATCCCATACTCCGCTCTCCCCGATGGCGAAAAAGAGTACGACCGCCTCATGGCATTTAATACCATTAAGTTGGTGAAAAAGTTAGGATGGAAGATTGTTAAATAACATGGATAATATCTTTGAGAAAATAGCGAATAATGGTATAGCAGGTATTGCTATGCAACAACAATGGAATGAGTTAAAATTAGCAGTTGCTAATCATAATGTTATTCCTGTGGTTGGACCGAATATGCAGATTGCGCCTGTATCTACACCTCTCGGGGTAACTTGTAATGCACAAAAAGTGCTTCTGAATGAATTAGCCAAATATCTTGGTTTGTCCAATACGCCGACTTCATTTTCTGAACTATTGTATGATAATACATTGCCAAGAGGGTATGATCAGCGTTGTATTTATGCGCAATTAACCCAACTCTTCCAAGGAGATACCTCCACTTTGCTACAACCGCACCCCGCACTTGTCAAGTTGTTAAATACCAAGCATTTCCCATTTGTGATTACTACTTGTTTTACCCCACTTGTCGAGAATGTAATGAGAGAGGTGTGGGGAGATAAATTGCGGGTGCGAATTTTTAACAACGACCCCAAAAACTTGGATGATCTTGTCTCGGAAACAGATATAGATAGCCCTACGGTTTATTATATGTTCGGGAAAGCAGCGAATCCGCGTACGGGTAGTTTTGTGGTTACTGATGGCGACATGCTCTCTTTCTGTTCTTCATGGTTGGATGAAATCAGAAGACCCCGAAATCTGATAAATATGCTGCAAGACCGCTACTTATTGATGTTAGGGACAGACTATTCGGATTGGTTATGCCGCTTTGTGTTACATTCAATGAAACCGAATAAGAGAACCGGCATGTTAGCCGGTACGGCGAACGAAGATAAGTTATTGCATTTCCTTCGCAGAATGGATAACTTCATTCAAGAAGATCCGGAACAAGTTATTAATCAACTATGTGAGCAAATAGAATCAGAATCGGATCAATTGCATGCATCCACGGCATTGAATATGGATGTGTTTATCAGCTATTCACGACGAGACAGCGATGTGGCTGAGGCTTTGTATAAAGCATTGACCAAGCATGGATTAACCGTCTGGTTAGACAAACAAGCTCTAAAACCCGGTAATGACTTTATGCGTGAGATAAAACGGTCTATTGCATCTGCGAAATTCTTTATCCCAATTTTGAGTCATTCGGTTATCGCGGAGCGAAATGAATCACATCCTTATCGTATAGAATGGGAAGTGGCTGCTACGCATAACCTTAGCTTAGGTCGCGATTTCATTATTCCATTGGCAGAAGAAGGTTTCGATTTCTATAGTGCGTCAGTACCGGAATCGTTGAACAAACATAATGCTTCCATATATAATAAGAATGCTTTAAATCTGGACGCTTTTGCAGAAACGGTAAAAACTATGTTGGATGAATTGAAATGATACCAAGTATGAACAATATAAATCCATGGATCGGTCTTAATTCCTATCAGGAAGGACAAATCCTATATGGTCGTAGTCAAGAGATACAAGACTTGTCAATGTCGGTCTTCTATAATCGCCAGACGGTGGTCTATGGAAAGTCAGGTATAGGGAAATCCTCTTTACTGCATGCCGGTATTTTCCCGATGGCTCGTCTGCGCGGATGTCTGCCAATCAGCGTGCGTTTTGATCATGCCTCAGAAATCTCCTATCGCCAACAACTCATCCAGTGCATCACGGATGCGGTACTTGCTGCCGGTGGTGTGATGCGAGATACTCAAATAGATCCGGATGCACCTCAGTCTCTATGGGAATTTTTCCACCGAATGCAACCGCAAAAAGACGGACAGATAATAACTCCCCTTGTCGTTATTGACCAATTTGAAGAGATTTTCACATTAACCAAAAATGCGCAAGTTGTACGTGCTTTCTTTGATGAACTGGCGGACTTGTTTAACGATATGATGCCGGATTATTTACAATCGCATGGAACATTGCAAAAGGTAAAAGAAACCGGTAGTATCTTTGATGGTCTGCAAATTAAGCCATCGGATAGCCGTTTCGCGAGCGAGATGTCCTATCATATCGTCTTTGTTCTGCGCGAAGATTATCTAAGTTATTTAGAACGTTACACTGCCCATATTCCAACACTCAAGCAAAACCGATATGGATTATTGCCTATTACGTATCGGCAGGCGATGGAGATTATTACCAAACCATGCGAAGGATTGGTAAGCACTGAAGTGGCGGATGCCATCATTCGCCATATCACGCCGGATCAAGATATCAATGACGAGACACCGATTGACTCGGCGATTCTATCACTATTTCTTAGCCGCTTGTATGAAAAGAAGAAGGATGATTCATTTATCTCTATGCAGTTGGTTAAAGAGCAAGGCGAAACTCTTATAGAAGATTTCTATGCCGAAGTGGTTGCTACTATCAATCGAAAAACAGTTGAATTGCTGGAGGATGTACTTATCAATACCGATGGACATCGGGAAAATGTTACCATAGAGAGTTTGTATAAAACAGAGGGAATAGAACCTTCTTCTATTGAGGCCATGGAACGCGCTCATTTGCTGCGAATCTTTAGTTATGGCAATGTGCAACGGGTCGAGTTCGCGCATGATGTGCTTTGCCCGATTATCGTTCGTCGTCGAGGTGAGCGTCAGAGTATAGCGCGTATGAGAAGAACGCAACGGAATGGAATATTAGTGATGATGGCTTCTTTTGTTATCTTATTCTCTTTGCTGTATGTTGTCATTGAGAGAATAGATTCCAAAGAATCTCTTGCCCGGCAGCAAGCGCGCCTCAATGAAATGGAAGTATCGCTTATTGAAAAAGGAGCACAAAAAATGCTGGATAAACATGATATTTATGGCGCCATTCAATTGCTTATAAACTCAATTGATACTCAAGAATTGATTCCATCTACATCAACAGTACGATTAGAAAAAATACTACGGCAATCGGTTGATAATTTATTGCAATCCAAAAGCAATCAAGTTGCAAGTATTCATCGTAAAATGCTTTTGGATGGTCAGTGTGTCATCAGTAGATCTGAACGTTTATGTGGAGCATTAGATGAAACTAGAATGGGAGTTGTGATCATTGATACTCAAACCGGGGCAATCGTTCAAGTCTTTTCTTTGAACGAATCATATGGTACTAATAATTTATTTGGCTATGATACTCGAGATGAATATTATTTTGGACGTAATGATTACTATGAATATGTTGATACAGAAAAGTGTACAGTTCATTTTGCTGAACAAACTTCGATAGAACTATTTGTAACCGATATTCATCCCAATGACTCAAGATGTCTTCTCGTTGCTAATGATACTGTACTTTTAGATTGTTTTATTTATACAGGAGACGACAAATATTTAGTGAGTAGTGGTGAATTTGGCGCGACGCGTATGTGTATTCATGATATTCATTCAAATATTATAGAAGCAGCCTATACTACTTCGGGAGATAGTATCGCCATCCTATTGGCGGATAGTACAATCCTATTGTATGATGCTCTTATAGGAACGCGTCTGCATAATGATGTCGCATCATCGCAAAGCTTGATAGAAGCGAATCAAAGAAAACATAATGTGTATGATGAAGAACCTAATGATGATGGTGGTGTCTATCCTGCTGTGATAGAACTTACAAAAAATACGCGTATGTCACATCAACTGTTCGGAGAATATATTATTTCTCTTTCTACAAATAAAGAAACGGTTTTCAGAAACCGAATAACACCAAACACAACATGGTCAATATACCATCCCGATGATAAAATAGTAAAACATATGCGAGAATATTTGGATTCGTTACAACTATCACCTGAATTAAAAAGATTACAACGTACATATCACTATTCTGAGGGGCAAAGTTTCTTGGGGAATAGATATATATGCCCCATGGCAATAAATACAAATCAGAATCGAGTAGCCGTGCTGTTGCCAACACGAAAAACTAATCAGTTTGATTTATATGGCCTTTACCCCCATAATGGAGCGATTTTCTATCATACTACAATCCCTTATGAAATCCAAACTATCCATTTCTCTGAAGATGATCAGTATCTCGTTGTTAATTACGGAGAAGAAACACAAGAAGTGATTTATCTACCGCCATTGGAGCAATTGGTGGATTCGTGCAAAAATATGTTCTTTGACTGGCAAATGACCGAAGAGGAACGATACCAAACATATATTCACATGAATGATTAAGATTATGAATATAATAAAGAAATTTAACGAGACTATCTTCAAAAATCACGAGGATGACGCAGCTATGGTATCTAGCGGAAAGTTAGGTATGGGGTATAGTAAAGTGCTGCGTTTTTTAGCCGCAGCCGGTATCTTTTATGGTGCGAGTGAGGTACTATATGCCATCAATGTGATTTGGCTGCATTGGCCTGGAATAGCAATGCTTGTGTTGGTGGGAGCGTTATCGGTTATGTTCCTGTGTTTAATAATGATTATAATAAGATCATGGTCTGCTGTTCAAAGTGTTATATGGTTTGGGATGGCAATGATGGTATTGACGCAATTGTTTGTATCTTTAAGGTGGGTAGGTGGAATGCAAATGGAACTACAAATGTTGATTGTGACTCCATTAGTGCTTTTTGTGGCAATAGGCGTTTTTTATTACATTCCTGATTACTATAAATGGTCGAGAAGGGCTCTCTGCTGGTGGATAATCGGGACGCAAGTCGTTTTCATAATTTTAACATGTGTAAGATGGTACTATCTCAATTATGTGATTGACCAATTTGAGCCAGCAATCCCCTACGCTGAGAATAGCGTGCATTATATGAGAATTAATATCTGGATGAAAAAAATCTATGTGCTGGGGAATGGCTTGACGATGCTCTTTATATCTATATACTTATATTACGTAGCGTGTAAACAGAATAAATAGAAAACTATGACCTACGACATTTTTATATCATATCGCCGCGATGCATTTGAGTCGGTGAATCTGTTTGCAACAAGGTTAAAAGCCTTGGGATACCACGTATTTTTTGACATTGAGAAAAAGAATGCCGGCAAATTCAACGAACAGTTATTGAACGTAATCAGAAAATGCAAAGACCTCATCCCATACTTCGCACTCCCGGATAGCGAAAAAGAGTACGACCGCCTGATGGCATTTAATACCATCAAATTGGTCAAGAAATTAGGATGGATAATTAAAAAAGAATAATATAATATGGCAAGAATTTTTATTTCATATAAGCGAGATGATAAAGACAAAGTCTTTCCTCTAAAAGATAAAATCGAAGCCGCAACCGGCGAGAAATGTTGGATTGATTTAGACGGTATCGAGAGTGATGCTTTGTTTGCTGATGTCATCATTAAAGCTATAGATGAGGCCGATATTTTTCTATTTATGTATTCCCAACGACATAGTCTCATTACTAATTATGCAAAAGATTGGACTATTCGAGAGATTGGCTATGCTGACGATGAAAATAAACATATTGTTTTTGTTAACATTGATAAAGCTCCTTTGACAAAATGGTTCAAGTTGATGTTTAAATATAAACAGCAGGTTGATGCGATGTCAGAAGAAGCGTTTAATCAACTTCTGCGGGATATTCAATCGTGGCTTCCTCACCAAGGGAACGGAGTAAATATATATAAAGATGTAAATAATCAAAATAAAATATTACACATTATCTTTATTATACAAAATACCTTTGCAATATCGAATTTGAATAATATTCATGAAGCATGTGCAAAGGCATTGAAAAATGTTAATATCTTACATTCAGATGTGGATTTGTATGTTAGTGTATTGGAGTATACACATGAGGTGCATTGGATGCATTCAACCCCTATGAAATTAGAAGATTTTAATTGGGTTAAGGATGATGTTTCATGGGGGAATTGTTTAGGAGAGGCATTATTGACTCTTAATAAGTTTATGGATCCGAAGGGATTATTTGATGATAGCAAATATTGTTTTAAGAAATCATTTATATTATTGTTCTCCAATGGAGAGTCTTCGGACGATACTTTTGAAGCCTTTCAAACCCTCTCACAGAATCGTTTTTATCGGTTGTCTGAACGATATGCTATTAATTTGGGCGAAAATCCGCATCCTGAGTTATTGGCAGAATTCACCGGCAAGAAGAAAAGAGTTTTTACACTTAATGATGATAGTATAAATGCTATTGCCTCAATGATAGACCGCCTTTTACACATAGGGCTTTATTCTGTGTCTGCGTATGAGTTGGATGATGCCGAAGATGACACTTGGTCAGAGTAACAAATATATAACTATGACGCGCGAAGAACTCTCTAAACAAACTCTCGATGAGCGCGAGAAACTGATAAATAAATATTACGGTGCACTACCTGATGATTCTGCGATATCATTAGTGCAAGTCAGTAAAATGATGATCCAAATGGAAGAGGAATACTAAATATTCATTACTGCCTATGCGCGAGATTTATTAGCTCATTTAACTAGGGATTTAATGGAAAATTTATAATTATGACATATGTCACAAATATTTATATCATATAAACGTGCAGATAAGGAAAAAGTCTTTGAATTAAAAGACAAGATAGAGGCAATCACAATTAGTCGTTGTTGGGTCGATTTGGACTTCATAGAAAGTGATGCCTTTTTCGCTAATGTTATCATCAAAGCTATTGATGAGGCAGATGTTTTTTTGTTCATGTATTCCAAACAACATACAAAGATTAAAGATTATGAAGATGATTGGACAATACGTGAAATTAATTATGCTCAAAAGTCAGGGAAGAAAATAGTTTTTGTTAATTTAGATGGAACTCCTCTAGCCAACTGGTTTGAGTTTATGTTTGGTTTAAAACAACAAGTTGACGCTCAATCAAAAGAATCTTTTAATCATTTATTGCAAGATATTAATAAATGGTTAGGTACTGACAAATCAAAAACAGAAAATCATAATGAGCAAGGAGCAGAAGATTATTATGTACAAGCAAAAAAAGAATATAACTTAAAAAAATATTCAGAGGCTCTTAAATTATTTACATTAGCAGCTCAAAAAGGACATGTCCTTTCGCAATATAATCTTGGAGTCATGTATTCAAAAGGGCAAGGAATCCCGAAAAATAATTATGAATCTTTAAAATGGTATACAGAAGCTGCAATAAACGGAGATATTAATGCACAATATAGTGTTGGAATTAGGTACGAAAAAGGAATAGGAACACCTCCAAACACATCATTAGCATTAAAATGGATTCGTCTTGCAGCAGAGAATGGATATTCTAAGGCACAACTCACATTAGCGGCTAAATTCTATTATGGTAATGGTGTTCGAAGAAATTATCAAGCTGCATACAAATGGTATCAAAAATCAGCGGAACAGGGTAATATGGATGCGCAGCGAATGGTTGCTAATATGTCTGAATATGGAGTGGGAGTCGTGTCTAACATCAAAACTGCGATATATTGGTATGAGAAATTAGCTAAACGAGGCGATAAATATGCAAAAGAAAAAATTGAAGAGTTGAAAAGAAGAAAAAACTAATAGCAAAACATAACAATCTATGACTTACGACATTTTTATATCATACCGCAGAGAAGAAAATAGATGGTTGGCATATTCCCTCCAATCAGAATTGGAGTTAAATGGATTTCGCGTTTTTCTTGATACACAAGATAGTCATGCAGGAGAGGATTTTCCAATAGAATTGGAATCATGTATTAAAAATTGTAAAGATTTTATATTAGTTCTGAATAAACACACTCTTGATAAGTGTGTAGATCCTGCAGATTGGATATATAAGGAGGTATGCATTGCTATTGCGAACAAAAAACATATAGTCCCACTGACAACAGAACCATTTGATTGGTCCATAGATGTTCCGGAAGATATAAAGTCAATAACTAAAAGAAATGAATTTAAATACTATCCTATAGAGCATGTAAGAATACTAATGAAAAAATTAATCAAAGAGTTAAGCAGTAGGCCTCTAAAAAAATACACAGATAAGATACAGAAGGGGATGTTTTATATACTATTAATCGCTTGTGTTGGAGGTGCTTCTTCATATATTACATATAGTTATAGCAAGCGTCATATGGGTAAGTATAAAGATGAGAACTTTGTGACTGTAAATATGCAAAGAGAACTTGTAAATCAATTTTCGTATGAAGGAGAACAAGTCGCAATCAAAGAAGATAGTATACAACAAAAAATAAATGTATATAATCAAATAATATCTCAACAATAAGTAACGTTATGTATAGACAAAAATACGACATCTTTATCTCTTATCGACGAGATGGATTTCATCAAGCAAATTTATTTTACACTCGCTTGCAAGCACTTGGATATCGGGTGTTTATGGATGTAGAAACGCTCAATGCCGGCAAGTTCAATGAACAGTTATTGGACGTAATCAGCAAATGTAAGGACTTTGTGCTTGTGCTTTCTCCTAATGCGCTTGATCGTTGTAATAATGAGGGCGATTGGGTTCGCAGGGAAGTGATGTGCGCTATGGAGCATAAGAAGAACATCATTCCAATTATGCTTTCTGGCTTTGTATGGCCTGACCCAATGCCAAATTGTATGGAAGAATTATGTATATATCAAGCCATCACTCCGCTTCCAAATACGTACTACGACATGCAGATAAAAAAGCTGCAGGGCTACCTTAAAAGTAAGGCGCATTTCCAAACCAGAAAAAGATGGTTGATAGGATTTAGCATTGCCGCTGCAATTATTGCCTTAATTCTGCTTATCGGACACTATACCTATATGCCCGCAGCATTGCGCGTAGCGGATACACTCACTACACGTACGCAAGCTATGGACAACCTTTCCGACATCAGCAAGTCACTCCAAGCAGATTGGGAAGAGTACGTAACAAATTGGAAAAATAGTAAAAAGAAAGAAGATAAGGCAGATTACAAAGAGGAGATGAACACCATGATCGTTTTGCAAGAACGTGCAGCAGAAAAACTCCTCAAGACGATGCAATCAACACCAATACAAGTGTCGGAATTTCATCTGCCACTTTTCTGGATTCATGGTATCAATCCTGCTGATTTACTCATTGTGAATAGCTATACGGAAGGACTATTTGATGACCTAAACGAACAGATTGCCAAGTATAGGGATATAATGGCGGTTGATGATTATTCTCGCCTCAATATGCAGATGGCAAAGATCAATGCTGAAGTTGTATCTATCTTTGTAGATACATACTATTATGGCTATCTGCAAATGATGACTCATCTGCCGAAATCCACTCATAAATCCTTTTACCAGATTTCTTTTCAATGGACGCATCTACCTAATGCCGGATTGAACCTTTCGGATGAAGAATATGAGCGTCAACAAATGCTGCTTGCCGAACAACTGGAGAAAGATTTAGCCTATCAAGAGCAATTACTCCTTAAAGCCGAATCTGATCTGGAAGAACAACAAGCGAAACTGGATTCATTGGAAGAGAAAGCAAATGAAGTGCAGAGAATAGTGGAGCAAAATAATCAACTGATTAATCAATATATTCAAGAAAAACGAGAAGAATTATGACCAAAGAGCTTATCTCTAAACAATGTCTCACGGAGCGGGAGCGGATAATTAGCAAGTATTGTGATACATTACCCGCTGACAGCGCAATGCCAATAGAACGGATCCGTGAACTTATCGAACAGATAGAAAAAGAGTACAAGGTTTTCCTCATCGGCTTATGGGAGCAAGTAAAGGGCGAAGATGATCGTTCTTTAGATGCAATCTTAGATAAGCGTTGGAATAGAACGGTTTTGGCAAGGGAGTATACCGCTCCGATAGAAACGGCAATAGATGAAGCCGAAGAAATTACCTTATGGGAAAAGATATCCAACTCAAACTATCGCGACATTGACCATCTGAATTCACTCGTCAAAGCGTATGCGCACGATCTGTTAGCCCATATAACAAGGGATTTTATGGAGGATGTTAAATAAGTTATCTTATAAAAAACGGATCTCTATTGTTCCAAATTTTAATGGGACACCAGTGAGAAAAATATAAACTGATAGAAATTAGAAGTCTTTCGCCTCTATATAAGCAGTAAACAAAATTTTATTGACTTATGAAAACGAACAATTACAAACCACAACCGATTGAAACATCGGCAATCCGTTTACCGGAAGAACTGAATCCATTAGTAGAGCAAATGGCAAAGAATGTTCATGAAGTTTGGGCAGCCGGACGTATTGCAGATGGCTGGACTTACGGTGAGAAACGCGATGATGAGAAAAAGACTCATCCTTGTCTTGTGCCATATGAGGAACTGCCGGAATATGAAAAAGAGTATGATCGCAATACCGCAATTAGTACGTTGAAGTTTATACTTGCTCAAGGTTTCTCAATAATCAAATAAATATTCTTTCATACTGATAGATTTTGTTGAATCATGGGTTCTATAGAAGTAATGAATTAGAAACAAATCTATGAGACACTTTGTAACATTATTAATCTGCATATTGCAGTAAAAAAGGCGACATAAGCGGAGCAAACACGCAGACCCGCTATGCCCGCACCGCAATGGATAATGCGAAGACACAACAGCGATATGCAAAAGATGCATGGGATAACTACCGCACGCAGATGCGCTATGCTCGTGAAGCAGATGAAAAGGCAGCAATGTACCTTCGAATGGCAACACAATAATCAGTTTTAACTGATCGATTTTACTGCGTATCACGTTCTATAGATGTAAAGTTTAAAATCCAATAAACAATTATGAAACGAAACACTCTTGCAATCATTTTTTTGTTTTCGGCGATGTCTATATTCGCATTGCCGAATCTCATTGGACAGTGGCAGGCTGCTCCTATCTGGGATGGACTTGAAAGAACGGAACTGGAGTTGAACTTTCGAGATACGGTTAATTTTGACACCAAAGTGGTGGTTGATAATACCGAATTTAGCGAAGGAACACGTACTACCATGACGATGAGAGGGACGTATCAATTGCAGGACTCGCTCTGTATTCTTACTGCCGATTTGTCAACTTTTACTGCGATACCGGCTCCGCTTCCCGGGAGAGATGTAACAGATTTAAATCATTTGGATTCGTTGATCATCATGTCCAGTCGCAATTCCGAGGATGTTATGGCGATAGTTTTTGCTTCCAGTCGCGAGGTAGTTGTCTTTTATCGAAAAAAATAATTTTACAACCATGCAAATCCTTTTTATATGCACAGGAAACGTGTCTCGCTCGGCAGTAGCGGAGTGCATCTTGCGTACGATGGCGGAACGAGAGGGTAGGAGCGATATAACTGTCGCTTCTGCCGGAGTGCAGAATCTCTATGGGCAGTCCTATGACCCGCAGATGATTGCAACAGCTGCAAAGTACGGCTATCAGATGGAGGGACATTCACGGTACATGACATCCGAGATCTTGCAGCAAGCGGATTTTATCTTTGTCATGGAGCACTATCACTATGTGCAGGCACAAAAGGAACTGCCTTATGCCCAATGGTACAAACTCCACCAAATAACCAAATACTGTTACGGCGATGAGTTTAATATCGAGGATCCGCTATACGATGACAAAGAGTACGATTTTGCTTTTCATCAAATAGAGTCGTGCTGTAAAATTATATTAAGCAGATTATAAATAGTATGTACAACAGACCATTTACACCGGAGTTTATCACGGAGTTGAAGCCGAATGAAGTATTTGTCTTTGGCAGTAATTTACAAGGCATGCACGCAGGTGGTGCAGCACGCATAGCGCATGAACGTTTTGGCGCCGTATGGGGACAAGGTGTAGGAATGCAAGGACAGAGCTACGCTATCCCCACCATGCAAGGCGGCGTGGAGACCATCGAACCGTATGTGGAAGAGTTTATGGATTATGCCTTTAGACATCGCGAATTAACATTTCTTGTAACACGTATTGGGTGCGGTATTGCAGGATTTACTGCGCAACAAATTGCACCACTATTCTTAAAAGTCATAGACTTGGAGAATGTTATTTTGCCTAAAGATTTTGTGGAAATAATGCATCAACATCCGCGTGTTGTCGGATGTTGAAAAAATAAGTGCCGATAACTTTTTACAATGAATTTCGCACGTCTCCAACAAACCCGCATCTCCGACCTCGCGCCTGTCTATGGTGGAGCGAGGGGAAGAACGATGTCATCCCGGCATCAGTTCTATGCATGGCGTGCACTTAAAGAGGCTGAGATTAAAACGATCATAGACCTCCGGCTAACCGACCATACGGACCGTTTGCCGGCATTGTGCGAGGAAAATGGAATGAGGTATTTCCACTATCCTGTGGACACTTCTGCTGAGGCTATAGCGCAGATGGTGGAGCTATTTCCGCAGTTCTGCCAACTCATGGATGCCGGGGATTTCTATATCGCTTGTGCCATGGGCTTGCACCGAACGGACATCGCCTTGAATGTCTATTGGCTCTTTCGTGGCGCGGATAACGGACTTCAGCCACCGGTGATACGCGGCTACCGGCAAGAAGATGGGCATACAACCGACAAACTCAACCGCGTTCTCAATGCCCTTTATGCCGCATTTACCGTACGTAACGGAGTGGAACCCATGCCGCAACAAACATTCAATGAGCGTAAGGCCATTATTAACCGGCAAGCGCAGCAAAGTACAAACCTTTAAACTTTTTATTTATGACAGACAGCAAGACAGATCAATATTGGCTGACAGCAGCAGCGGATATCAGGCGCTTCTGCAAAGGAGAGATCAATGCCGCCGCGTTGGCGGAGTGTTACCCGGAGTTTGAGATTAGCGACGGATACCACTATGCGGACTTCGGAGACTGTATCTATGTTACTATGCCGGAAGGGTGTCCGCTACAGATGATAGCCCCAATAGCTCAAGCAGCAGTGCTGCAAAAGGATGACGTAAACCGGATAGATGACTGTAAGATTCGCATAACTTATCAACCTGCATGGGAGAAGTTTACACGCTGGTCCAAACTCAAAGAGGTATGCGTAAACAAACAGCCCATTGTCTTCGAAATGAGAGCGAGAGATAAATGGTGGCGTGATTCCGGCGAACCCGTTATTGATATCCGCTTTTTGTTGCATGAAGGAAGCCATGGGGACAGTGATGGCTATGGAATAGAGGATGATACATGGCTGGTCGGACTGCTGTTCGAAAACGGAACTTGGTTTAAAGAGTGGCATTTGGAAGGGGATTATTGATATGAAAATGTACAACTTTTTTCTGTATCTCATAATAGCAATCACGCTATTAGGATGTGCTAAAGCGAAAACAGAAACAGACGCTCAAGAGGGCGAACTGCTTTTTACCACAGAGATTACGGAGGATGAGAATGACGGAGTGACTATTATCTCTTCTCCTGACGGATTGATTTGCTTTTACAGTCGCGACAATCAGGCCGGTGACGCGGTGTACGGATGGAGTATCATTTATGACGTCAAAGACGGAAACAAGGTCTATACCTATGAGGGTTTGCCGGATTGGAAAGGCGAAAGGGCTTCCATCAGCCGTATCTACTGCCTGCCGCATCCTACACGGCATCTCTATCTTTTCGATGCGTTTTGCCGTATCAGTGGGTCGTATGGTTATCAGTCGTTTGTCGCATATGAACTGAAAGGACATGAACTGAAACGTGTGCCTGTATTGATCAACGATCTGGGAGAGAAAGTGAACGAGATAGGTTTCGAATATAATTTTGGCAATTACTATTTCCGCTTTGCCCGTGCTCTGACCTATGACTATCAGTACATGTGGGACGAAGGAAGTTGTGTCTTTTATTACCCGCTTTTGGAATATGACAGTTATGACCTGAACGATAAGTTTGTCGCTTATCGTTGGGACGGATCCTATCTGAAACCGACTACAGACACTATCTGCAATCCGCATCTGTTTGATCCTCTGCGGAACTATGCCGCGTGCCTTCAGCACACCAAAGCCGATTACGTGCAAGTGCGTGTGGATAGTATGCCGGATGGACAATTGCGTTATACGGCGTGGAATAGGGATAGGGATATCAGCGACGTACCCAATATCATTCTTTACGGCAAAAGAGTAGGCAATGAGTTCCATTTCAAAAATCCGCCAACTTATACCTATGTCGTCACGATAGAGGATGTGCCTGAAGTCCGACTCTATTATAGCTCTATTCCCGGACAATTAGGCGAATTGAATGGCGTCTATAAGGAAAACTAACCATCGGAAGCGGCATAAATAGAGAAAAACAACGAAAAAATGACTCAAAAGTGCAATTTTTTTGCTGTTTTTCTTGCATATGTCAAAAATATTTACTTTTGCTGTTATCTTCTTAATAGAAATCAAAAATGAATAGAGAAGACATAGAGATTATCAATATAGACATTGATGATACGTTTCAATATGGAGGCAGGACTTTTCAAGGGTTGGAAGATCTGAAAAAATCGGCTTTCGAAAGTTATAACAAGAAAGATAAGATGAAAAGACCGCCCTATGTGGTGATTATCGATCATTTGTATCCTTGTTTTGATTCGGAGGACTATGCCAACGAGAACCGTTATTACCAAAACTACTATCTTACCACGGATAGCGTCAAGGCAGAGCGTATTTGTGAAGAAACGGAGTCCGGCTTTTCCGTGTCCGGCAAACCACAATTGTATCCTATCTTGGAACCCGCTTTCTCTATGGGAAAGATAGAGGAGCATCATCTCCCTTATATCTATTATCACGGCGAAGGGAATACCATGCAGATTGTCCAAAATGCAAAGGCCTCTGCGAAAGACAAAATAACGGTAAATAGACCTGCCTGTGATTTCTCTTTCCACGATGATGATCCGCCTTGTTTGTATGGTCCTCCTCCAGGATATAAGGATGAGCCGGTCTTCATTGACGACAATAATGAACCGCAAGACCGAAGTTGGCTGGACATCTTGTTAGGGAAATAGATCCGGATCCGCACATGCCTGTTACGAACTGAAAATAGCTCACTTTTTATAGAATGGCATGCCGATCCACACCCCAAAACAACAAAAAAAATAGACTAAATTGGATTTTTTTAGCCAAAATCCTTGTGTATGTGCAAAATTTGTAGTACCTTTGTAGCGTTTTTTATGTTACGGGTACTACGTACATATGGTTTTTGGCTGGTGATGATCTTGTTTGTCACCACTTCCTGCAACACGACGAAATTCGTGCCGCAAGGTAAGTATTTGTTGGATAAGGCGCGCATCAAGTGTGTCGATGACCAGACGGTAGCTACCAATCAGCTTCGTACCTACCTGCGTCAGACACAGAACACGGAGATCCTTGGGTTCTGGAAACTGCAACTCCATATGTACAACACCGCGCCTTCCGATACAACGACCAAGGCGCGAAAGGGCATGGCGCGCAATGCCCATAAAGTGGGCGAAGCTCCGGTGATATACGACGAGGAACTGACCCAGATCAGTATGCGCCAGTTGGAGCAGCAGATGAACAATCTCGGCTATTTCCACGCCTCGGTTGACACAATCAAAAAGATCAAAGACCGAAAGGTGGATCTGACGTATGTCATTACCGCGAACAAACCTTATAAGATCCGGCGTTACGAGACGGATATCGATTTTGAAGAGGCGAACGAGATTGCTCAGAACGACCGCTGCAAGGTGCATTCGGGGGATCAGTTCTCCACCGCCGTATTGGACGAAGAGCGCGAACGGATCACTTCCGCTTTACGCAACAGAGGCTACTTCTATTTCGAAAAGTCAATGCTCGAGTTTACGGCGGATAGTTCGCTGAATAGTAATGAGGTGGATGTGCGGATTCATCTGGCGCCGTATGTGTCCCATCTGGATTCGGCGGCGTTGCGACATCTGCACACGCGTTATACCGTGCGGCATGTCACCTTTGAACTGGATAAGCCTTTCTTGCGCAAGGGCACTTTGGAAAGCGTCTGCCGTATCAAAGAGAACACGCGTTATGCAGAATGGCGTGTGGAGCGCTCGTACGCGCGCATGAATGCCTTGCCGCCTGTCAAATATGTGGATATAGCCTTTACACCGGTAGGGGATAGCCTTCTGGATTGTCAAGTGACGGTATCGCGTGGCAGGCTCAACTCCATCTCTGCCGAGGTGGAGGGTACTTATACCGCCGGAGACTGGGGCATTGCGGCTGGACTCAATTATAGCAACAAGAATATCTTCCGTGGCGCGGAGGTACTGACGGTGGGAGGTAGAGCATCCTACGAATGGCGCGCTAACGGAGGACGGGCTATTGAAGCCAAAGCCGATTTGGGACTGCTTTTTGTTTCGAATGTCAAACTGAATGCCGCCTATAACTACCAGCACAGACCGGACGAATATACCCGCACTATCGTCAATGCCGGTTTGGGTTATATCCTGCCTAAAATGCCGGGTGACCGATGGACCCACCAGTTCAACCTCATAGATATCAACTATATCTATGTGCCTTGGATGAGCGAAGAGTTTGCAAACAAGTTCCTCAAGAAATCCACGGTGCTGAAAGCCAGTTATGAGGATCATTTCATCCTTGATTGGAGTTACTCCGGCTCGTATTCGTCTTTCAATCCGCGCTACCCGAACCGGTCTTATGTCCAGTTCTCTTTCCGCGCGGAGACAGCCGGAAACGCACTCTATGCCCTGAGCGAAGCGGCTCGTTTCCCGAAGAACGAAAACGGACAATATCAGTTATGGAAAATCCCGTTTGCCCAATACGCCAAAGGTGATGTGAACTTCACTTTCCATGGTATTCTTTTCCCGGAGCATCATCTCTTGTTCCATGCCGGACTCGGTGTAGCAGTACCGTATCTGAATTCGGCTATCATACCGTTCCAGAAACGTTATTTCGGCGGTGGTGCCAGTTCCATTCGCGGCTGGCAGGCGCGCACACTCGGTCCCGGCGCTTTCCGGGGGAGCGGAGGCGCATATGTCTATGACCTCCAAGTAGGAGATATCAAACTCGATATGAACTTGGAGTATCGCTACAAAGTGATCAAGTTCCTTGAACTGGCGGCGTTTATTGATGCCGGCAATATATGGACTATCCGCGACTATGGCGATCCTGCCTCGCCGGCTGATCCGCTTCATAACGGCGTGTTCCTTTGGGATAGTTTCTACAAGCAGATAGCTTGGAGTTACGGTGTGGGTATTCGTTTTGACTTGTCGCTGTTCATCTTCCGTGTGGACTTTGGTGTCAAATTGCATGACCCTTCCCGTATAGCGGAAGGAAAACAATGGCGCACCGCGAAGAACGGTCTGGGATGGAAGGATGATATGACGTTCCATTTCGCCATCGGCTACCCGTTCTGAGACAATTCACAATTCACAATGCACCAATGCTGAAGACTCAAATGATAGAAGGGCTGATAGAAGCCGGATGCGACGAAGCGGGTAGAGGACCGTTAGCGGGTAGTGTGTTCTGTGCGGCGGTGATTTTAGACCCGGATCGCATTGCGCAAGTGCCGGAGTTCGAATGGCTCAACGATTCCAAACAGCTGACCGACAAACAGCGGTATGCCTTACGCCCTGTCATCGAGCGGGAAGCAATTACATGGGCGGTGGTGGAAGTGAGTGCGCAAGAAATAGACGAACGCAATATCCTGCAATGCTCAATCCTCGGCATGCAGCGGGCGCTCGATCAATTGTCTGTCCGCCCGCAACACATCCTGGTAGATGGTAACAAATGGAAACCCTATGTGCCCGAAGGCGAGTTGTTGGAGATACCGGCGCACACAGTCGTACACGGCGATGCTACCTATATGTCCATCGCAGCGGCAAGCGTCCTGGCGAAAACCTATCGGGATGACTATATGACCCGCCTCCACGCCGAATACCCGGACTATGGATGGAATAAAAACAAAGGCTATCCTACTGCCGAACACTATGCCGCGATCCGAAAATACGGTCCTACACCATACCACCGGATGAGTTTTAACTTGAAACTAAAATAACGGATTATAAATAACTAAATTGTAAATGGCTTTATGATTTTTATTTCTCGTAACACAGCGGAGGGACAACAGCGTCCGCGCCGCAAAGTAGGTTGCCTCGGAGGTTGCCTCATTTTCTTTGCTGTATATTTCATTTGCAGCGCTATCTTAGGTTGGATCATGGGCGACGCCCTCTCCTCCTCCACGGTGAAACTACAAGACCAAACGGTCTATCGTTTGCAGATGAAGGGTGAGTTGGTGGAGCAAGGCCAGGAAGACAATCCTTTCATCGGACTGATGGGCGAAATGCCGTACGTGGGTAACCGCGCAAAGAAAGAGACAGTAGGTCTGGATCATATTCTCAGTAACATCCGTTTGGCAAAGAATGATGATAAGATCTTAGGTATCTGGATCGATGGGGGTGAATTAGCTATGGCTCCCGCCAGCGCCAAGGCTATCCGCGATGCGCTGTTGGATTTCAAAACCAGCGGCAAATGGGTAATCGCTTCTGCAAAAAGTTATGGTCAGACCAACTATTATGTGGCATCCGTAGCGGATCGTATCTGTCTGGATCCGACCGGTGCTGTGAACTGGAACGGTCTGGCGGCGCAGAAGATGTACCTCACCCGCGCGATGGAGAAAATCGGCGTGGAGATGCAGATCCTGAAAGTAGGTACGTTCAAATCCGCCGTAGAGCCTTATTTCCGTACCTCGATGTCCGATGCGGATCGGTTGCAAACGCAACAGTATATCGGTGGTATTTGGGATGAATACAAAACTTCCGTAGCGGCTTCGCGTCATTTGACCGTGGAGCAGCTGGATGCTCTGGCTGACCGTTTCATGGGCTTGCAGGATGCAAAAGATCAAGTAGCTGCCGGGCTCGTAGATACCATCGTTTATATGCAGGATATGGACTCGTTGCTGCGTGTTTATACCGGCACAAAGAATTACAACCTGCTTACCACACCTAAGTTGGCGCAAGTGAAGAGAGAGACCTCCAAAGCCAAAGACAAAGTGGCTGTACTCTATCTTGAAGGCGAGATCACGGAGGACGAAGGCGACGGTATTGTAGGCACCAAGGTCATCAAAACGCTCAAGAAGATCCGCAAGGACAAAGAGATCAAAGCGCTGGTACTCCGTGTTAACAGCCCCGGTGGCTCGGCTGACGCCAGTGAGCAGATCTGGCATGCAATCCAGAATATCAAAGCCGATAGTATTCCTGTGGTCGTTTCTATGGGCGACTATGCGGCTTCCGGAGGATATTATATCTCCTGCGGAGCGGACTATATCTATGCTGAGCCGACTACGCTCACCGGTTCAATCGGTATCTTCGGTACTGTTCCGAGTTTTGCCAAACTGCGTAACAAAGTAGGTGTTGACATCGATGGTTTGGGTACGAACAAACATTCGCAATTGGAAGGCAACATGATTTTGAACGGCATGAACACGGAGGAGCGCGCTCTGATGCAGACGATGGTGGAGCGCGGATATGACCTCTTTACAAGCCGTTGTGCCGAGGGACGCCACGTGGAGCAGAGTTACATCAAATCTATCGGAGAAGGACGTGTTTGGTTAGGAAACAAAGGCAAAGAGATCGGTATCGTGGATGAGCTGGGTAATATCGATTCCGCCATTGCGAAAGCAGTTGAGTTAGCCGGATTGGAGAACTATCAGACCGTTTATTATCCCGAGATCGTGGATCCGTATGAGGAGTTGTTGAAACTCTTTGATAACACGACGGAAGAGGAACGTCTGCTCCTCAAGGTGCGCAATTTCTGTGCTAAACCGCGTGTTATGGCACTCATGCCGGAAGTGAAAATCTATTGATGAGCAAGATCCTGTCCATATTAGTCAGCGGTTTGTACGCCTTTGGCGTATGGGTGCGGCATGTGCTGTACGACCATCATCTGCTCCTTTCTTTTCCCGCTTCTATGCCGACAATTTGTGTGGGCAATATAGCGGTAGGAGGAACGGGAAAGACGCCGATGACAGAGTATATGGTGCGGCTGTTGGTGGCGAACGGATACAAACCCGCGGTGCTGTCCCGTGGCTATAAGCGCAAGACGCACGGATTCATCCTCGCGGATAATTATGCTACGGTGGATACCATCGGCGATGAGTCGATGCAACTCCACCGGGCTTTTCCGGAGGTACCGGTAGCGGTGTGCGAAAGCCGTGTCAGAGGTGTCAAACAGCTCCAACGCCAAGTGCCCGACTTGGATGTGGTTATCTTGGATGACGCCATGCAGCACCGCTCTATCCGCTGCGGGTTCACGGTGCTGCTTACGGCGTATGACAAACTCTATATAGATGACCACATGCTACCATGGGGCACTCTGCGTGACCTGCCGTCACGATCACTGACCGCCGATGCCGTGGTGGTGACCAAGTGCCCGGAGAATATCCGCCCGATAGATATGCGCGTAGTGGATAACCGCCTCAAACTGCCCTCTTACCAGCATCTACATTTTGCCGGTATCACTTATGCCCCGATGGAGATGGAAGGCACGCCCTTGGTGCTCTGCGGTATTGCTAACCCCGGTTATATGATGGACTATGTGCTGAAACATTACCCGCATGCCGAACTGATGGCGTTCCCCGATCATCATCCTTATTCGCCGGCGGATATTGACCGCATCTACGAACGCGCGAAGAGCTTTGATTTTGTGCTCACTACCGAGAAAGATCTCCAGCGTCTGCGCACGACGCCTTTGGTGGATCGCCTCCGCGAGGATGACAAACGCTTGGTAGCGCTGCCGATACGTATCTGTTTCTACACCCCGCAAGAGGCATTCGACCGACAGGTACTCAATTATGTGGGTGAGAACAGAAAAATAAGAAAATGAGCCAATGAATAACCTGTTTCGTGTCTTCGGCCGTTTTGTGCCGCCCTATAGAGGACAGATGGTGTTGAATATCCTCTTCAACCTGCTATCTACTATCTTGTCGCTCTTCTCGTTTGCAGCAATCATTCCGGTGCTGCAAATTCTCTTCGGTCTGACCTCCGTTGATACGGAGCAGGTGGACCTGGCGCAAGTGGAGGGTCTGCAGAACATGATAGCGGCATTGCGCACGAACCTGTACTGTCTCCTTGACGAACAGATAGCACTCCGCGGAGCAAGTGTGGTATTGCTCTGGCTCGGACTCTTCCTGGTATTCATGACCGGACTCAAATGCGGTACTTCATGGCTCGCAAACTATTTCATGGTACCTATCCGCACGGGCGTGCTGCGAGATCTGAGACAGCAACTTTACAACAAAGTGCTCTCTCTGCCCATGGGCTATTTCACCGAGGCGCGAAGAGGCGACATCATCTCCCGAATGACGAATGATGTGGGCGAAGTGGAAGGCTCGATCATGTCCGCATTGGATATCCTTTTCAAGGATCCGATCATGATCCTTGTTTATCTCACTACGCTGCTCCTTATCTCATGGCAATTAACCCTCTTTGTGTTGCTCTTGATGCCGATAGCTATCTTCTTTATCGGCCGCATCGGACGGTCGCTCAAGAAAGCTTCTACCAAAGGTCAGGAGCAGAACGCCGAGATCCTTTCGTCCATTGACGAGACGCTTCTGGGGCTTCGTGTGGTGAAAGGTTTCAACGCACAAGACAAACTGCGTGTACGTTTTACAAACCTCATCAACGCTACTCGCGCGACCTTCAACCGCATCAACCGCCGGTATTACCTGGCGCATCCGCTCTCGGAGTTCTTGGGAACGGCGCTGATTGCTATCATACTTTGGTTCGGAGGTCTGCTCATCCTCAGCGAAAACGCCACCATCGATGCGTCCACGTTTATCTATTACCTTGTGATCTTCTATTCGATTATCAATCCTTCCAAGGACCTGAGCCGGGCGGCATATGGCATCCGACGCGGTATGGCGTCTTTGGAACGCATTGATGCGGTGCTCAATACGCCCTCCAATATCTTGGAACCGGCAAACCCTCAGCCGCTCCAACTATTCCAAACAGAAATACGCTTTGAACATGTGCATTTCGGTTATCAGCCGGATCGGGAGGTCTTGACGGATATTGATCTGGTCATTCCGAAAGGAAAGACCGTAGCATTGGTAGGGCAGTCGGGTAGTGGCAAAACCACGCTGACCGACCTCGTACCGCGGTTCTATGACCCGCTGCAAGGACGCATCACCTTGGACGGAACGGACATAAAGCGCTTTGCTACCCACGATCTGCGTGACCTGATGGGGATCGTCTGTCAGGAGCCGATCCTCTTCAACGATACCGTTTATAATAATATCACTTTCGGTGTTGATACTTCGCAACCTGCGCCGAACGGTATGAGTTGGGATGAAGCGGTAGAGCAGGCGGCGCGCATTGCGAATGCGCATGAGTTCATAGCCGCTATGCCCGAGGGCTATCAGACGGTGATTGGTGACCGTGGCAGCCGTCTGTCCGGCGGTCAGAGACAGCGCCTCAGTATAGCACGCGCGATCCTCAAAAACCCGCCTGTCCTCATCCTTGATGAGGCTACTTCGGCGCTCGACTCAGAGTCTGAAAAGCTCGTACAAGAGGCACTCGAGCACCTCATGACCCAACGGACAACACTTGTCGTGGCGCACCGGCTTTCCACCATCAAACATGCGGACCTTATCTGTGTCATGCACGAAGGGCACATCGTGGAGCAGGGAACGCACGAACAACTTATCGCCCTCAACGGCTATTACACCAAACTCGTACAAATGCAGAAATAAATGACAAACGTCAAATCCCAAATCTCAAATGCAAAACCTAAAGTTTTGCTCGGCATGTCCGGTGGAATCGATTCTACCGTCAGTGCAATGCTCCTTCTGGAGCAGGGCTATGAAGTGGTAGGTGTCACCTTCCGGACCTACGACTCGATGAAAGAATCCTGTCTTGCGCGGGAGAAAGGATGCTGCACAATCGAGTCTATCATGGAGGCGAAGCATAACGCGGAAAAGATGGGCTTTGAGCATCACATTGTAGATTTCCGCGATACCTTCAACCGATGTGTCATTCGTAATTTCATAGACGAATACATGTCCGGCCATACCCCGAATCCCTGCGTGCTGTGTAACAGTCATATCAAATGGGGCGAACTGCTCCGTGTGGCGGATGAGTTAGGGTGCGATTATGTGGCTACGGGTCACTACGCGCGCATCCGTGAGCACAACGGACACCTCTATCTCGCTACCGCTGCAGATGAGAAAAAAGACCAGACCTATTTCCTTTGGATGCTGACCGAGGAAAACCTGCGTCGAACGATTTTCCCTTTGGGCGATTACACTAAGGATCAGGTGCGCGCGATCGCACGTGCACACGGGTACGAGACTCTGGCGGTCAAGAAAGAGAGCCAGGAGATCTGTTTTATCCCCAATGATGACTACCGCGCTTTCCTGCGGGCTAACGTGCCGGACTATGACCAAAAAGTGAAGCCCGGAGCATATATCGACGCCGAAGGAAAAGTGTTAGGTTCCCATCAGGGTTTCGTCAATTATACCATCGGTCAGCGCAAAGGGCTCGGTATCGCCTTGGGACACCCGGCATACGTGACGAAGATTGATGCCGACCGAAACGAAGTGACCCTTGGTACCAACGATGACCTCTTGGCAACCGAACTGCATTTCAAACCCCATGGCACAAACCTCTCGCAATGGATAGGACAGCCAGGTCTGACCGCCAAAGTGCGGTATCGCTCCACCGCCGTGCCGGTACAAATAGAAAACGAGAGTCGCATGGTCTTTGCAACTCCCGTTTGGGGTATCACCCCCGGACAATCGGTGGTCGTCTATCGTGACAATCTCTTGATCGGCGGCGGTACGATAATTTAATTGTCAATTGTCAATTATCAATTACTTAAAGTAACGGTTATACAGGCCTTGGAAGCCGGCTCCGTGACGAGCCTCGTCCTTTGCCATCTCGTGTACAGTGTCGTGAATAGCGTCCAGGTTCAGCTCTTTAGCGCGTTTAGCGATTGCGAACTTGTCTTCGCATGCGCCTGCCTCTGCCAGCATACGTTTCTCCAAGTTGGTCTTGGTGTCCCAAACAACTTCTCCGAGCAACTCTGCGAACTTAGCGCAGTGCTCTGCCTCTTCGTATGCGTACTGACGGAAAGCAGCTGCGATCTCAGGATAGCCCTCGCGGTCTGCTTGACGAGCCATCGCTAAATATTGACCTACTTCGGTAGCCTCGCCCATGAAGTGTGCGCGCAGACCATCGTGAATCAGAGGATCCTCTACGTCTTTTGCTACGCCTACAATGTGCTCGCAAGCCCATACCAGACCTTTGCTCTCGTCTGCTACTTTCCACTCAACGATTTGTTTGCATTGCGGGCAACGCTCAGGTGCCTCGGTCCCTTCGTGTACATAGCCACAGATAGGGCAGATAAATTTCTTTGCCATAATGTTTGTGATTTTAATGGGTTATTAATAGGGTGAATTGGTTTTACCTGCTAATATATCTTCCGCTCTGCGAAGTGCAAAGTGGATGTTCGAACAGATGTTATGCGGATCCATCTGCTGCTCAATGCCGCCGCCCATCAACTGCTTGTGTACGTGGTCGTTAACGCCCGAGAGGATGATCGTTATGCCCTCTTTGTGTGAGCGTTGGATGAGCATCGACAGGTTATGCATGGCTGTCGAATCCACAAACGGCACTTTACGCATACGGATAATACGGATCGGATATTTCTCGCTCGATACATGCGTCATGATATCGTCGAAACGGTTAGCGATACCGAAGAAGTACGGACCGTCGATCTCGTACACCTCTACGCCCGCAGGGATCGTCAGGTGCTCCAAGTTGGACTGTACATCGGTATCTTCGTTCGGGTCGATCTCGTCGTGGAACGTACGGATATGGGTCTCCTCGCTCGTACGCATCAGGAAGAGTACCAGCGCTAACAGGATGCCTACCTCGATAGCTACCGTCAGGTCGAAGATAACCGTCAGGAAGAAGGTGATCAGCAATACCCAGAGGTCGCGGTTCGGGTGTTTGACAAGTCCCGCAATCGTCTTCCATCCGCTCATAGAATAAGCCACCATGATCAGCACTGCCGCCAGACAGGACATAGGAATCATGCCCACTAACTGTCCCAAGAACAGCAGCACTAACAGCAACACGACCGCATGAACAACACCGGCTACCGGAGTACGACCGCCGTTATTGATGTTCGTCATCGTGCGGGCGATAGCGCCGGTGGCAGGAATACCGCCGAAGAAAGGCACTACTACATTCGCCACACCTTGTGCAATCAGCTCCGTATTCGAGTTATGTTTGTCGCCTATCACACCGTCTGCCACCATAGCGCTCAGCAACGACTCGATAGCGCCTAACATGGCGATCGTGAATGCCGAGGGGAATAGTTTCTGCACGGTGGTGAAGAACGTCTCGCCTTCCGCTAACTCCAATTCCGGCACATGCGGAGCAGGAATACCGTGCGGTAACTCGTACAGGTCGCTGATGGTCTGAATGCCCGCTACACCCCAACTCTCCGGCGCGTAGTTCTTCAAAAGCCACACCACGAACGTTGCGCAGATGATAGCCGCCAACGAACCCGGGATCCGCTTCGTGATCTTGGGCATAAAGATACATACTAACAGCGAGAACAGACCAACGCCGAATGCCCACCATTGTACCTCGAAATGCTGGAAATAATAGATCCATTTATCAATGAAGTTCGCCGGCACATTGCTCAGACCCAAACCGAAGAAATCGTTCATCTGGGTCGAGAAAATGGTCAGCGCGATACCTGCCGTAAAGCCCACGATAACAGGGTAGGGAACGAACTTGATCACCGATCCCAAATGCGCTACACCCATCAGTACCAACAAGATACCCGCCATCACGGTAGCGATCATCAGACCGCTCAGACCGAATTGCTGGATGATACCATAGATAATAACGATGAATGCACCGGTAGGACCGCCTATCTGCACTTTACTTCCTCCGAAAACGGAAATCAACAAACCGGCGATGATCGCCGTTACCAAACCTTCCGTCGGACCAACACCCGACGAGATACCAAACGCGATGGCTAACGGTATGGCTACAATACCTACAATTATTCCGGCTAAAGCATCTTGCCCGAACTGCGCTTTCGTGTACCCGCGCAGCGTCTGAAATAATTTAGGACTAAATACGTCTTTTAATGAATACTGCATAATTTTCTAAATCGGGTGCAAAGGTACTACAAATTTTGCATATATGCAAGCGTTCGGGCATTTTTTTTGAAAAAAAAGCGATTTATCGCAAATTATTAGGATATAGGGCGGCTGTCGGGAGCTTGCTCACGAAAAGTTGTCCTATATCCTAATAATGCAGGGACGTTAGTCCCGTTTTCAAAAAAAATGCCCGCCCCTGCCCATATGTCCGGCAAAATGCGAACGTATTTTCGGAGGATTCCTTGTTTGCTTTGCAAATAAGGGCGTGCCGAAGTACTACAAATTTTGCACATATGCAAGCAACACATAGAACTTTCGGAGGCAGGAGTTGCTTTGTCGATTTAGCGGAGCGGTATCGACCATATATGGGCGATTAATCTAGGCGCAAATGTGCGCCAAGATAAGCGTAATAAGCAGAAAAACAATAAAAATACAAAAAAATGGCACTTTTATTTGCAAGTGTCATTTTTTTTGTGTAATTTTGCAGCGCAAAATAATTAACACCAAATAGTTATGCCAGAAATTAGTTCGTTTTACGGAATCGTGATCTACATGTATATGAGTGAGCACAATCCACCTCATTTTCATGTGAAGTACCAAGATTATGAGGCTATTATCACCATAAAAGATGGAGTTATTACAGGTTCACTCCCCCGCCGCGCTTTACGATTAGTGTACGAGTGGCTTGATCTACATCAAGAAGAACTAATGGCTAATTGGGAGCGTTTAGGTAAATCTGAAGCTCCCATGAAAATTACACCTTTGCAATAAGAAAGGAGGAAAATATGAATCCTATTTTGAAAGTAACGAATGCCGATTATGTCCGTGACCATGTTTTGCGTCTTTCGTTCAACAATGGAGCCATTTACTGTGGATTGGTCTAATGAAATCGGCTTTGCCCCAGAGTATCTCTATGAGATAGGAGTAGCCGCATAAAATCATCGTCACTCACTGACGTTAAACGGATCTCAGGTCTGACCTCACCGGCAGCGCTAAAAAGCGGTGAAAAATATAAGATAAGACATATAGGCGCAAATGTGCGCCAAGATAAGCGTTATAAGCCGAAACGCAATAAAAATACAAAAAAATGGCACTTTTATTTGCAAGTGTCATTTTTTTTATGTAACTTTGCAGCGCAAAATGAATCGTGCCCTTGTGGCTAAGAAAGTTTTGTAGTATTTAGCTCACGCCGAGGGTATATGTCTTTCGGGATGGGGGTAAATACAGGACATATTGAAAAAGGCGTCTTACGCGCTTTGTTTTGGCTAACTCGAATCTGGTAAATTCACAAATTCCAAAACATTGCGACACAAGATGCCCATTGGTATGTAATTTAATGTACGCGCATAGTGCGCGCATTGGTGCATACGGCGTGGGCTTCAGTGTTGTTGTTTGGAATTGAGGGCAATACCAGAGCCTGAGTTAGCGGAACAGCAAGATTGCAGTCCCGCTTTTTGTTTATATGTATATACCCTCGAGATTGTCTCGACATAGTACCGATCCGATTCTCTCTCGCTACTGTCTCGCCAGTCTGATTTGGACAAGATAGATATAGAAACAAACTAAAAATATAATAATGGAGAATGCCGAAAGCCAAATAATAAAGTGGAGGCAAAAAAAACATTTACAATTATGCAACAATTAGAACAAAAAGACCTCAGCACATTTTTGATTGAGTATCACAATCGTGGATATAAATTGCAAAAACCTCTAATGCTGTGGATTGACAATATAGAAATATATGAGAACGTAAAACGAGAGTTGAGAACTCGTGCGTACGCTAAAGCAGATCATCCATATAGAGAGCACAACCAAGCAATGATTGAAGGGAAGATAGTAAAAGTATCTGATCATCCGGAATTATTAGCCAACGATATTCCCCGAATAGAATACGAAAATGCTCAAGGAATAATTTATTTTACATCTATACCTGTAGTATTCATATACGATTTGGAGTATGGTGCATATCAATCTCGTATGCACCAGATTCCATATATCTGCCTTATGCATGTAGGCACACATCTCGTCCATGCGGACTCAGATAAAGAAATAGATGAAAAATGTCGGCTATATATGGAGCAGAATTTTGATAATTATTTAGTAAAATAGTTAAGTTATCTTCGAAACTCTTTCCGGAGTAGAAATTTGAGAAGAAAAGAACTTAAGCAAGAATTTCATAAGTATGGCTAATGATATAACGTCATGTTTCAGTACATATAAAATATAAATAATTATGAAACAAAAACTTTTTACCCTATTGCTCGCTGTAGCAGCAAGCGTAGGAACCATGTTCGCCTGGGATTACGAACGAGTCCAAATCGGCGACCTGTATTACAATCTCGATGCCACTAACCAAACGGCAGAAGTTACGTCGCAGTTAGAATGGAATGAAAATAACTACAAAGGTCTCACCACTGCCAATATCCCTGCTTCGGTGGAATACAATTCTTTGACATACAGCGTCACAAGCATTGGAAGTGTTGCTTTCTATGAATGCACCGGTTTGACCTCTGTGACGATTCCCAATAGCGTCACCAGCATTGGACAATATGCTTTCGGGTGGTGCACCGGTTTGACCTCTGTTACGATTGGCAATAGCGTCACAAGCATTGGATTTTGTGCTTTTCAGGGTTGCAGCGGTTTGACCTCTGTGACGATTCCCAATAGCGTCACCAGCATTGGAGATGGGGCTTTCTTTGGTTGCAGCGGTTTGACCTCTGTCACTATTGGCAATAACGTCACAAGCATTGGAGAGTGGGCTTTCTCTGAATGCAGCGGTTTGACCTCTATTGAGATTCCTAATAACGTCACAAGCATTGGAGAGTGGGCTTTCTCTGAATGCAGCGGTTTGACCTCTGTGACGATTCCTAATAGCGTCACAAGCATTGGAGAGTGGGCTTTCTCTGGTTGCAGCGGTTTGACCTCTGTGACGATTGGCAATAGCGTCACCAGCATTGGAATTTATGCTTTCCAAAATTGCAGCAATTTGACCTCTGTGGTATGGAATGCAAAGAATTGCCTTAATTCCGGCGAGTTTGGTTCACAAGTCGAGTCTTTTGTTTTCGGAAGTGACGTTGAAAAAATCCCTGCTTCTTGTTGTAATGGCATGTCTAATTTGACCTCTGTTATATGGAACGCAAAGAATTGTGCTGATTTCAGTTATGACGATACTCCATTTTATGCAAATTATTATGATGAGGAGCGGCATCATATTCAATTCTCTTTACGACCACAAATCACATCTTTTACATTTGGCAACGAAGTAGAGCATATTCCTGCCAACCTATGTAATCGCATGTCTAATTTGACCTCTGTGACGATTCCCAATAGCGTCACAAGCATTGGATATGCTGCTTTCTCTGAATGCAGCGGTTTGACCTCTGTGACGATTCCCAATAGCGTCACCAGCATTGGAAAGGAGGCTTTCTATATTTGTAAAGCATTGACCTCTGTGACGATTGAGGCAGAAACACCGCCGACATTAGGTAGTGACGTTTTCTACAAGACAAATAATTGCCCTATTTATGTTCCTTGTGGCACACTCGATGCATATAAATCGGCATGGTCAGGTTGTGCAGATAGAATACAATATGGGGGAGTAGAATATACAATCATTGGAAATGTAAATGATGCGAAAGCAGGAAGTGTTGATTATCTGGCAAGCGCATGTGGAGATGTAGTTATTACAGCCGTTCCTGATAACGGTTGTCACTTCGTTCAATGGTCCGATGGAGTTACCGATAACCCACGAACAATCGAACTGACACGCGATACCACCTTTACCGCTGAGTTTGCAATAGATAGAACCGGTACTTGTGGTGACGATAACGCACTCACGTGGACTTATGATCCCGAGACCAAGACGCTGACAATCACTGGGAATGGAGCCTTGAACAGCAATTATACCTTTGGTGTAGAAGCGCCAGCACAAATGCAAAAACTGGTCATCGGAAACGAAATTACATCTATTGGTGATAGCACTTTCTACGGAATGAGTACTATCAATCATCTCATTATTGGCGGAAGCGTTGCTACAATCGGAAATTATGCCTTTGCCGAGTGCCGCAATTTTGATGATATAACTTGCTTGGCCAACGTCGTTCCTGTAATCAATGAAACTACATTTGCTAACGTAGGAAACAAACAATATATCTATCTCTTTGTGCCTGCGGAAAGAGAGCGAGCATACCATAGGGACACCTATTGGGGTGAATTTGATATACAAGTGCAGCAAGCCGAAGAAACAACCGTGACCACCAATGACGTACAAGTAGAGCCGCAGGACAATGCAGCAACACTCACCTGGCCGACGAACGATAATGCCGCTTCATATACGATAGAGATTACCAAAGATGGTGTACTGTTCTGTACTTTGACCTTCAATGCCAACGGTCAGTTGACAGGTATTGCTTTTGCGCCTTCTCGCGACGGACAGGCACATGCTCCACAAGCTATCATGACCGCAAATGGCTTGCAGTTCACGGTAACGGGTCTCGATAGCAACACGCAATATGGCTATAGCGTAACCGCTAAAGATGCCAATGACCAAACCGTCGCTACTTATTCCGGAGAGTTCACAACAACGGGAGGAATTGCGACAGGCATTGATAATATACAAGGAAACGAAGTACAAAGTAAAAAGTTTGTTCGTAACGGTCAAATCTTCATCCTCCGCGGTGATAAAACCTATACACTCACGGGACAAGAAATAATCGTGCCATAAGGCTAAGAAGTCAAGTAAAGTACTAAGGAACAAAGTACAATGTACAAATCAAACAGGCGGGTGCTCTATGAGTAGCCCGCTTGTTTGGTAGTTAACATCTCACACGATTCAGTTATGATAATAGCGTATGTTGCGCGTATGTTGCGCGGATGTTAGAGAGGTGGGGTTTCTTAAAAATCGTACATTTAATCACACGGTATCTCGTCGGTGTCTCGTCGGTCTCTCGTGATCTATAGCCCCGTATGTCTTTTTTTTGTACCTTTTAGCGCCATTTTCGTGGGTATTTCGCGGGTTTTTCGTGTGGCTTTCGGGATCTCGATCCCAAATTTCAGTGATAAAAGGATAATTTTAACTCTCGATAAAATGACGATTTTGGATAAAAAAGTAAGAAAAAAATCATTTTTTTGTCAAAATATTTGGTCATGTCAAAAAAAAGCAGTACCTTTGCGCGATTTTTCGCGTTTATGTGCGAAGAACGTCCTGATTGAAAATAATAATAAAATATATAATACAATGTCAAAGATTTGTCAAATTACAGGCAAGAAAGCCATGGGCGGATGCAACGTTTCGCACTCGAAGCGTCACACCAAACGCAGTTTTGATGTGAACCTTTTCCGCCGCAAGTTCTACTGGGTAGAACAGGATGTATGGATCGAGCTGAACGTGAGTGCAGCTGGTCTGAGAACTATTAACAAGATCGGTCTCGACAACGCGCTGAAACAAGCCGCTGAGAAGGGCTATCTCAATTAAACGAAAGGAGCTGAACTATGGCAAAGAAAACGAAAGAAGCACGCGTTCAAGTTATCCTTGAGTGCACCGAGCAGAAGAACAGCGGAGTTGCTGGTATGAGCCGTTACATTACGACCAAGAACCGCAAAAACACTCCGGACCGTTTGGAACTCATGAAGTACAATCCCTATTTGAAGAAATACACCCTTCACAAAGAGATTAAGTAATTAACCCTAATTAGAAAGGCTTAGAACTATGGCAAAGAAAGCGGTCGCAACCCTTCAAACCGGTAACTCCGGACGTGCGCACTCTAAGTGCATCAAGATGGTGAAGTCGCCTAAGACGGGTGCTTACATCTTCCAGGAGGAAATCGTACTGAACGAGAAAGTAAACGAGTTCTTCAAGTAAAAATCACGCTAAAGGCGAATTGCTGATAGCTAATTTCAAAAAAAATCGAGATACATTTGCATATCTCGATTTTTTTTTGTAATTTTGCACCGCAATTCGTACATCGTATATCGTCAAATCGTAAATAATATCATGTTAGGCATCATAATCAATCCCAAATCGGGCAAGAAAGCCTTTCGCGCGCAACGCATATACTTATGGAAATTATTACGCGCGCGACATCAGCCTTTCGCCTATCGTGTCACCAAGTATGCCGGACACGCTATTGAATTAGCGCGGGAGTTAGTCGAAAAAGGCTATGATGAGATTCTTATTCTCGGTGGTGACGGTACCCTCTCCGAAGCGATTAATGGTATCATGCGGGCGAATATCGCACCCGAGCAGCGCGCGCAGATACAAGTAGGTCTCATGCCCCGCGGGACAGGAAACGACTTCGCCCGTTACTGGCTCCTCGACAAGCGCTTCAAAGAGAGCCTCCGCCGATTCTTCGAGGGCGAAGGACATCCTATTGACATCGGTTGTGTTACCTATTGGCGAAACGGTATTGAGCATCACCGCTATTTCATCAACTCCGTCGGTTTCGGTGTGGACCCCCTCTGCTGCAAGAAAGCGGAGATTCTCAAGTATTATCTCGGCTCCCACCATGTGAACTATCTCTTCGGCCTCATAGCCGCTATTATCGAGCACAAAGCGCAACACATGGTATTGAGCGTGGACGGCAAAGTGGCGGTGGACGACCGGCTCTTCACAATGAACATCGGAAACGGACCTTTCTCAGGAGGTGGCATCAAGCAAAACCCCGAAGCCGACCCCACAGATGGACTTTTCCACGCGATGTTCGTCAAGAAACCCACACTCAAACAGATCATCAAGGCTTTGCCTAAACTCTATAACGGCAAACTGACGGAACTGCCCTTTATCTATCCCCTTTGTGGCAAAGAGATCGAGATCTCTTATCACAAACACATACTCTTTGAGGCGGATGGTATTTTGGAAAACATCATCGGTCCCTGTAAAGTGACCTGCCTCCACCACGCGCTGCAATTTAAATGCTAATGAATCATGCAAATCGCAAAGCAAGGAAGTAACAGGGTTTATACACGCGAGACGGACGCGAACGGCCGCTCTGTCATCCGTGTGGAGGGCACGAACCGGGATGAGAATCACGCCTTCATCTACATGGCACGCCATTTCCATGAATTAGGTCTTCCTGTCCCCGAACTCTATTGGGTTAGCGATGATGAGATGTCTTATACCCAGCAGGATTTGGGCGACCTCCTCCTTTTCGAGGCTATTCAACACGGACGTGAGACCGGCAATTTCTCTGCCGAAGAGCGCACCTTGTTGGAACGCACGATACGCGCGCTCGCACACATACAAGTCGAAGGCGCGCAGAATTTTAATTGGTCCGTCTGTTTCCCCGTTCCGGCAATGGACGAACGATCTGTTCGATGGGACCTCAATTATTTCAAATACTGCTTCCTCAAAGGCACTAAGATCGAGTTCTCTGAGCCTGCTCTTGAAGATGATTTCGACCAAATGGTCAAAAATCTTCTATCAACTTTCAACTTTCAACTTTCAACTTTCTTATACCGCGATTTCCAAAGCCGCAATGTGATGATCAAAGACGGTATGCCGTATTTCATCGATTTCCAAGGCGGCCGACGCGGGCCAACGCAGTATGACGTAGCTTCCTTCTTATGGCAGGCAAAGGCGAATATCCCCCAAAACCTCCGCAACGAACTCATAGACGCCTATCTGGACGAATTGAAGAACCTTCAGCCAAGCTTGGCTGAAGCTGATTGGAAAGCCCTCTTGCCGCATTTTGTCCTCTTCCGCACGCTCCAAGTACTCGGCGCGTATGGCTACAGGGGCTATTTCGAGCGCAAAACCCATTTCCTCGAATCAATCCCCAATGCCCTGCGGAACTTATCCGAACTATTCGCCATGCATGGCGAATTACAAACCCAATACCCCTATCTCTATGCTATTAGTAACAATTTACTCCTTCTCCTTTAAAAGGGGCATTCCTGCCGACGAATCAGGCAATGGTGGCGGCTATGTCTTCGATTGCCGCTCGACCCATAATCCCGGCAAATACGACCAATACAAAGCCCTGACGGGCTTGGATCAGCCGGTGATAGACTTCCTCGAGCATGACGGAGAAATACTCACTTTCCTTGATTCGGTCTATCGCCTCGTGGATCATCATGTGGAGCGCTTTATCGAACGCGATTTTGCGAATCTCCAAGTCTCTTTCGGTTGTACCGGCGGACAACACCGTTCTGTCTATTGTGCCGAGCATTTGGCGCAACACCTTAAAGAGAAATACGACATACGCATTCATCTCATCCACCGCGAACGAGGAATAAACGTAACATTATAATTTTCACCCGCGAACGGCCTGTTTATGAAAGCTCTGATTTTTGCTGCCGGTTTAGGTACGCGTCTCAAACCCCTGACCGACACGATGCCGAAGGCATTGGTCCCCCTTGCCGGAAAAACGCTTCTTCAATGGCAAGTGGAGAAACTGCGTGATGCCGGGATAACCGATATCTTTGTCAACGTACATCATTTCCCTGACCTGATCATCGAAACCGTCCGTCAAAACGAAGGGTGGAGTACGTCCGTTACCATTTCCGACGAGCGCGATATGCTTCTCGACACCGGTGGCGGACTGAAGAAAATCGTCAACGAACAACTCAAAACAATAAACGAACCTGTCCTCGCATGCAATGTGGATATTCTCTCGAATATAGACATCAAAGCGCTCATTGCGCGCTATGAATCGACAGGCCTCTCCCAATTGGTAGTCTCTGACCGCAAAACGCAACGCTACCTGCTCTTTGACGAGACAGGCATGCTCCGAGGATGGACGAATATCAAGACCGGTGAACGGAAACCCCAAAATCTCCCATCATCAATCACCAATTACCGGCAACTCGCTTTCTCCGGCATGCAGATCTTGAGCCCGGAGGTGTTGGCACGTTTGAATGAAATGACGCAGGAAAAATTCTCCCTCATAGATTTCTATCTCCACCTCTGCGAAACAAACTCGCTCACTTCCCCTGAATCCCCCTTGCTTGCGTATATTCCTTCCAATTATCGGATGATGGATGTGGGAAAAATTGAACAAATTCAGGAGGCGGAAAACTTTGCCAAATCCTTGTCTTGAAGGACCGAAAAATCGCATCAATCGACAAAATAAGTCTCATTAAGTCGCACTTTTTGTTGTTTTTTGCGTAAATATGCGTTTTTTTTGAAAAAAAATGCAAAAATATTTGCGTATGTCAAAAAAAAGCAGTACCTTTGCACCCGCTTTTGAGAAGAACGACATTTTTTGGCTCTCCCTCGGGATCATACCAACAAAGTGAAAGCGAGTCTCCCTAGCTCAGTTGGTAGAGCAACTGACTCTTAATCAGTGGGTCGAGGGTTCGAGTCCCTCGGGGGACACTTAAAAAGCACAAATGATTTTTGAAAGTCTGGTCCATTAGCTCAACTGAATAGAGTACCACACTACGGATGTGGGGGTTGCAGGTTTGAATCCTGCATGGATCACAAAAAGCGTCTGAAATCGATTTTCAGACGCTTTTTTAATTATCAATTATCAATTGTCAATTATCAATTGTGCTTTATGATATAATACGGAATGCCCAGTTCCTGTATCTCCGCTTCGTACCGGTTGAACAGTTCTAACCGCATCGCCTCATCTCCGTTGTAGCGAGCCGGATCTGGGATCCACGGAAGATCCGGATAAGTCAGCAGATATACATCCATAGGATACGCTTTTATCGCCTCCTCTAACCATTCCGGCACTTTGCCAAAAGCATACTCAAACCACACCTTCGTGACAATCAGCTCCGTATCAAAGAAAGCCACTTCACTGTCAGACTGCAAATAGGTCCGTAGTTCCTCTATCTGATGCCGCGCTATGCCGCACAGCTCGTTATAACTGACCTCCTGGCTCCCTTTCTGCTCTACATACGTGCGCGCGTACTCGGGCACGTACGTTCCTTTATATCTATTGGCTAAATAAAGAGCCAACGAGCTTTTGCCCGTTGACTCCGGTCCTATGATACCTACTCGATACATCCTAATTGTCAATTATCAATTGTCAATTATCAATTATCACCTATCTCGTGAGCATCAACTTGATGTTAATACCGATATTATCCGATTTGACGGGATAACTGGATGAGATGAGAGGAGTTGTCCCCTGGTGGTCGTAGAAGAGCTGTAAATTGATTTTCTGGCTCAATACGTAGTCCGCCGAGATCTTGATTCCTAACACCTTGTTGCCGCTCGAAGCCTGCGTGATACCTTCTTCCACTTTGCGGAGCAGCATCTTCACATCTTTATACGATATATCGACTTGCAGTTTGAGGTCATTGCTTACTTTCTTTTGAGCGCCGTCTTTGTTCTTGGTGATGAAACTGAGGTTCTTGATGGTGTAACCGCCGCCGATCACAAACTCGCTCGTGTGGCCTTCTGTCAGCTGTACGCTCGTCACATTGAGTGCCAAGTTACGCTGTTTGCGGTATTCGGCTTTGAGGTTCATCGAGTTCTTCATCGTCATGTTCACACCGATGAGCGGCGAGAATGCCTCGGTGATGGTCACATTGCTGATGTCGAATGCCGAACTCGGACGCGGGGTGTCGGTCGTCACGTCGCGTACGAAACCGATCTGGCGGTTTGCCGATTCGGAACCGACCCAAGTGGAGTAGGAGCCGAACGAACCGATGGCGTATTTACAGGTGTAAGCGTGCGTCAGGGTGACGGACTTGAAATGGTCTTTCATCCACGGCAGTTTGCCTAAACCGTCATAGGTCACTGACCAGTTCGGCAGGATGCTCAGGAAGCCCAGGAAGGGGTTGAGGCTCACGCGGTTCGGGTCTCTGCCGGTATAAGCCGCCAGGAACGCCGGTACTAACACATCGGCGGAGTTGCGGTTCACCTTGCCGTGCTTGCTCGGGTCATAGACCGTTCCTGCCGGTATATTGCTCATAAAGCCCACTGTCGGCAGTACTGTCCCGGTATATTGCCCTTGTACGCGGTCGGTCAGAATCGCCCTGTTCGCGATGAACGTATTGAAGGCCTCGTTGTTGAAGTTCTCCTCTTGGCGTCCTACGCGCTTGAACATTGTTCCTATCGCCACTTGCGTGATGTTAAACGAACCGGTGATGTTCTCCTGCAAATGGTCGTAGGAATAGATGATCGAGTTCGATTCGGCCATGTAGCGCTTTCCGTTCAGCTGGATCTTCAGACCCGGCAGCGGCTCCATGGTCACCTTGATATCAAAATCGGACGTGTGTGCACGCGTTGCCGGTTGCACGATAGTGGTGTCCGACGAGAGCCACTGATACCGTTTGGCGCGCTCTAAGATGTCGTTGCGGATGAAACCGAATGCAAAATCAAAGCCCGGCGCATAGACGCCGTTGGTCTTGCGCTGACCCATGAATCCGGCCTCCGGCATGAAGCCCGGCATCGTCATGGAGTTCGTCTCGCGGTAGGTCACTTGTAACCTTCTGAACATCGTTCCGACGTAAGCGAACATGTCTCCTGCCACTTGTGCCGGCGTGCGTTCGTTCGGGTCGCGCGTCGTGACGGTCACGGTTGCCGAAGCGCAATCGGATTTCGGGGTCATTGTGATCTTTGTGTTACCCGACGGGCTGAAATGAACAGGAATGCTCTTACCGGTCGAGTCCGCTACAGTAACCGTCAGCAGTTCGCTGTTCAGCCGGTGGGTGATCTCTACCGCCTCGCCTTTATGCAAAGCTACGGTCTGCGTGTACGTCTTGGGTCTGAAGTTCCTCCGCACACCACGACCGGTGTAACGCTGTGTCATCGACTTCCAGTATTTGGACTTACCATACCAGGTCTCAAAATTGATCGTTCCGTCCACTTGCCAGGTCTGCAAACTGGTCACGGTATTACCGCGGTTCACACCATTGGTCGTCGAGGCGGTTCGGGTCCAGTTGTAGTTCGCGTTGTACGATGCGTTCGCGGTCAATGCGTCCAGACCCGGAATACGGTTGAACGGCACGTTCCAGCTGGCGGTGAACACCTGTTGGTAGGTGTACGGCGAACCGAATTTGGCTAACGACCGCTGGATCGTATCTTTCCATGCCTCGTATTTGTCGTGGTTGAACTGCTCGTCAAAATAGCCGCCTTTGAGGATCTCCGGCGTGTATTTACCTTCGTCGATGATCGCATTCATGGCGCTCTGGAACGAGAATTTCATGTTCTTCGTCAGGTCGTATTTGATATCCACGTTGCGATCCCATGTAAAGTCCTTGCTGAACGTCAGATCCATCGCCTCTGCCGAAACGCCTGCCAAATCACGCATCTTCATGTGGCTGAAAGTACGGTGCATGTTCGTGCTGAATGCCCATGATTGCGGCAGATAGTAGAAGTTCATCTCTTTGAGGAATTTTACTTTCTGCACTTTCTCCACTTTGGCAAACGGCTCCCACGGTTTGGGGTTGAAGCTGTACGAATATTGGAACGAACCTTTATGGTCGGTCGTGATGTTCTTTTCCATCTCCGGCGAGTGCTCGTTCTGTTTGTTGTACGACGCGGAGATAGAGAAGTTCGCCGGGTCGTAGAACATGTCTTTCTTCTTCGAGTGGATATTGACCTTCATGTTGCTTACGCTGAACGATGTGGACTCATGCACGGTGTTCGAGCGGCTCTTGATCGAGTCTTTCTCGCGTTTGGTGTTAAACGTGTTCAGCGTCTCTGCCAGTTTGACGTCGGTGTCCAACGGGTCGTAGTCGGGACTGGTGGTCTCGTTGCTGTAGGAAGCGTAGATCGGCAACTGGATCTTCGCCTGCTCCGGGAAGAGACGGCCTGCCTCTATGGCACCGCTGACGCTCAACTGGTAGAAGTTATCGAGGTTTCGGTCCAGCACGTTCGATTCGATCGAACCGTAGCCGGCGGTCTCTAATCGTCCTGCTACGTTCACTTGTGCGATGTCGCTCACCGCCAATGCAGCGTTCGCCATCGCTGCCACACCGCCTTGCTCGTTGAACTGGCTCAGACGCAACTCGTTCACCCATATCTCACCGCTGGCGTCATGCTGGCCGGAGTTGCGTACACCGATCATGATCGTCGTCACTTCCTCCAAGGTCGGGTTTCCGAGCACCGTGATCTTGTTCTGCGGCTTGCCCGAGGCCTCGTCGTAGATGACGTACGGTATGGTGTTGCTTACACCCTCGTTGCCCGCGCGTTTGGCTTTGTTTCGCGCTATCTTCGCGTCCGTCAGCACTTTGAGCGCAAAGTCGAACATGTTTTCTTTCGGCCAAACGATCTCGCGGTCTGCGGCGGAGTTATTGTTGTACTGACCCGGCTGTGTCAGCATAAGCGGGATCTCGTATTCGTAGTAGTTGTTGCGCAAGTCGGCTCCCAAACGGATGAAACAGCTCAAATCGCCGTCTTTCAGCTCGGGGTCAATGCTGCTCATCTGCTCCGCGTGGACGAACATCTGCAGGTTCTTGTATTGACGCATGTCATACCCGGTGTTTTTGTACATCGCACGTGCATCGCGCGGACTGAGGTTCATCACGCGCAACACCATAGCCTGCTCGTTCTGCGCGATGAGTTGTGCCTGACCCGGGTCGGTCTGACGGCTCACGCCCGGAGGTAACACGTAGTTGACCGGAGTACGGGTGTTGTTCTCCTCTATGTTGACGGTCTGCACGTCTATCTGCGCTCCGGTGTTGACGGCTACGCCCACAGGCGCCAAATCGCGCGTGTACTGACGCCAATCGCCACGTACCAGATCCATCGTCGCAAAACGAAGGTGTGTCTCTTTCTCAAAGCCTGTCAGGTACATACGCATGAAGCGGATCGACTTCCAGTTGCGGATCGAACCCACACGCTGCATGTTCGCACTGTCCCCGCGGAGAGGTATCTTGAACTGATACCATGTCACTTCTTGCGTCTCGCCGTTACGAAGGGTCACGCGGCGCACTTTCTTTTCCGTGATGTGCTGACGGCCGACCTCCATCATGTCCGGACGGAGAATCACTTTGTATTGATAGTATTTCTCGTATTCGTTGAGGGTGTTGTCTTGGTTGATGTCCTCTATATCCGGGGTCATGGTAGCTGCCGTTCCGTAACTCTCGGTCTGCTGCTCCGATGCCGGCGAGTTGCCTTCCGTTCCGTTGAAGTGCTTGTAGCGGTTCAGAATGCTTACCTGTTCCTGGTCGAAGTCCGTGCCGCGGTAATAGTGGTAGTTATCGCCGGCAGGGTCGTTGAGCGGAGAGAAACGGTCGTTCTCCCATTGTGCGAGTACTGAACTGTTCACTTTGCTCCGCAACTCATCTACATACGTCTTGTATGCCGGCCAGTTCTGCTCTTGCGTCGTACTCAGTCCGTTCAGACCCACATCCTGCAAAACACGCGCACCTGCCTCGTTGCTGAATGCTACTACCGTACTGTTCGTACGCGGCGTGTAACCCCATACCGTCGAATCGATGCGGCCTTGGTCTGCGGCGCTCACCGGCAAACCGTGCTCGAAGCTCTTCTTGCCGTCGCGTAAGATATCTTCGCTCACATCACCGAGGTTGAAATACAACTCGCCTTCGTACCCGTCGGGGTTTGTCAGACCCGGGTCCATCAACCAGAACTGGATATACTCGATATTCGCTTTCTCGAAGTCCGTGTTGTCTAACTTGCGCATGATACCTGCCCAGCGTTTCTTCGGGTTCGTCAACTGACCGTCGCTGTTGATCTCGCTGGCGCTGACGTTATACTGACCGCGCTCGGTGGGGTAGTATGCTAAGTTCAGTACGGACAGCTTCGTGTCCACGTTGCTGGCTTCCTGACGGTTCGGATAGATCTCTTCCTGATAAACGATACGTGTGCGGTGGTCGCTCAATGCCGCTAAGTCATTACGGATGTGGTCCGGTGTGTTCGTCTGCGGATAACCGAAGATAGGATCGACAGCGAACCATGCCATGTGAGCACGGTTCTTGTTGTAACTCGTCAGGTTGATATCTTTGGATTCGGCAAAGACCGTCGGTGTGGCCGCCAAATACCAGTAACTGGGGTAGTGGACGTCGATGTTCGTCGTTGTGGTCTCGAAATCGTCGATATATGCCGTTCCTACTTTGCCCACATCGCCCGTGTGACCCGGAATGAGGTGCGCAAACTCCGCGTTCAGAGAGAACGTGGAAGGAGCGGTCGCGGTGATCCAGGGGATCTTGTCTATTGCGTTCGTCAACCATTGCATCTCCGTCTTCCAACTGCCGTTGAGACCCCATATCGTGTTCGCTAACGGCTCAGAACCCGTGGTCACTTTCGTCGTCAGAGGACGTTCGCGCAGGTGCATGATCGTACCGCCGAGAACAAAGTCTTTGGTGAACTCGTACTCCATATGTGCGCCGAAAAGGGACTTGCGTTGCATCGAGAACGTCGATTGGTTTTCCAATTTCACATCTACGTTCGTTCCCGACTCCAAGATCGAACTGTTGAGAATGGTCACGGTTCCCATCGTGTAATCGACCGTGTAGTCCACGTTCTCCACGAGGGTAGCACCGCCGGCGGTTACCGTCACAGAACCGCGAGGCACGTTCATCGCACCCAAACGGATCTCGCTTCCGTTCGTGCCTTTGTATTTACCGGTCAGGTGGAATTTGTTCTTCTCGCTCAACTCCTGCGCGATGACCAAAGTCGAGTCGTACAGCTCCGGGAAGCAGTATTTGGCTACTAACCGCGGGTCATTGCCCAAAACCTTTGCCAGGTGACTGCCGAAAGGCTCCAATACCGGGAAGATGATGCGGCCGTTCGAGGAATAAACCGTCAGTCCCTCTAACCAGTCGAACCGGCCATCGGGGCTTGCGTTGTGCTTCTGGTCCAAACGGTCTAAGTTCATCACGCGGATCAGCTGTTTGCCGTTGACAGGACCTTCGTTCAGGTATTGTACATCCGTTCCCACGGAGTCGTTCCTATATGTCACGTAAAGCTCAAATTTCTCTTGATTGATGCTGGTTGCGCCTAACGAATAGATGTTTTTCATCATCAGGTCCCATGTGCCGCGGCCTTTCTTGCCCGGCGCGTTCGTCGTGCTTTTCAGCATCTTCAGAGCCAAGGTCGCCGAACGGTTCTGATCTGCCGGAGAGGAATAGAGCGTATCTACCACTTGGTCCGTCGAGAACTCACCCACTTGGTAAACCTTGCCGTTGTACGTAAATTCATAGGCTACCGCCAATACCTCGTCTTGGTTCAGCGCGCTCTTCAAAGAAATGTAACCTAATGCGGAATTGAGCGTATATTCGCTGCTGGAGAGCAGTCGTGCAGACTCGATCTTGTCGAAATCTACACCGCCTTCCATGCCGTTCAGACCTTCCAAAACCGAACTGGTCTGCTGGATGTCGCGGAAGGGAGTGCCTTGAATGACGCCGTAAAGGGTGTTGGCGCCGTTATCGGGGATCACATTCACCGCGCTGCTCCAAGCGCTGTTCTGTACGTGCTCGCTGTTTTCACCTAAGTCCGCAAAAGCCACGATGTTACGTGCTTGGTCGTAGTTACCGCGTTTATTGGTGATCCACACTTCGATCTTGTTGATCTTCACGCCGCTCGCTACATATGGAACGGAAGCCATCGCCTCTTCGTAATGGTCGCGGAAGAAATGGCCGAGGAAGAAGTGTCGGTTCTCGTCGTAACTGTCGCCGCTGATGTCGAAGCGCGTCATCTGTGCACCGCCTTTGCTGCTTACTGTCTGAGCCTCGCTGTTCTGCTGGCTGATCAACGCCTGTATGCGGAATTTGCCGAACTTCAGATTCGTCTTGATACCGAAAAGCGCCTTACTGCCTCGGATCAACGAACTCGGCAAATCCAACGATACGTTTCCGGCTTCGATGCTCTGGATGATGTCGTCTTCTTCACCTTTGTAGTTCAACTTCAGGTTCTGCTGGTCAAACGAGAACGACGCCTCCGTGTTGTAAGAGAGGTTGAAATTCAACTTCTGTCCGACCTTACCTTGAATGCTGGCTTGAATCTTCTCGTCAAAATCGAAGATGTTGTTGTTTCTCGCCCGGCGCGTCAGAGATGGATTGTCGATGTACTGGTGTTTGAATCCCAATAACAACTCCGCACTTCCTTGCATCTTCAGTTGTACACCGCCCGGACCGAACACTTTGTCTGCCGGACCGATGTTGAACTTCATGTCCGTGATGTCGAACTTCTTCTCGTTGTTATGCTCCACTTCGCCGATCTTCTGTTGCCAGTACTGATGCATGATCTGCCTTTCCGCGTAGTGGTTGTACTCGTCTTGCGTCAGCATGTAAGGCGTCGTGATGTCCGTGTCGCCCATTTTCGTGCGGAGCACATAAGTACCCGTCTCCGGCTGATACTCCACCGTCGTGGTGATATTGTCCGGATCCTTCAGGTCCATCGAACTCTTCGGACTGCTTAACTCACCGAAGTTCTGAGCGCCTAATTGTTTCACTTTGGTCGGAGCCCAATAACTGCTGTCGGTCTCCGTCACGAAATCCGCTGCCTCTTCCGGTGTCAGAGGTGTTGTGCCCTCGCCCTCTTCGCTGTTAGCCTGTTCATAAGCTCTCTTACGCCGTTCCTCACGCGCTTGGCGGGCTTCCTCTCGCTTTGCCTCTTCCTCCGCCTTACGCGCTTTCTCTGCTTCTTTCGCCGCTTTCTCCGCCTCTTTCTGAGCTTTCTCTTCCGCTATCAACTCCTTCAGGCTCTTTCCCTTGCTCTGTGCGGCTACACCCGTGGACACCACAGGCATCCACAGCAACAGACTAACCAATACGATATGAAAAAATCTATGTCTCAATTGTCAATTATCAATTTTCAATTATCAATTCTCAATTCTCAAAGCATCTTCAATGCCTCTCGGATCACGGCCTCTACTTTCATACTCGGGTCGTTCTTCAATATCTTATCTACCGCTTTTGCGCTCGCTGCACTTGCAAATCCAAGCATCGTCAATGCGCTTACTGCCTCGGCTTTGACGCCGCTGTCGGCCTCTACGTCTAACATCGGTATCTCCGTCGGGTCGCCGCCCAAATCAAGTTTGATTGCTTTGTCTTTCAGATCCACGATGATACGTTGTGCGGTCTTCGGACCCAGACCTTTCACTTTCGACATCGCTTTCGCATTGCCCGTTGCAATCAACATCCGCAACTCGTCGGCGTTAAATGCGCTCATGATCATCCGTGCAGTCGATGCCCCCACGCCGCTTACTGTCAGCAGTAACTCAAACAACTGCCTTTCTACTTTCGTCACAAAACCATACACCTCATGCGTATCTTCGCGGATAATTTCCGAGATAAAGAGTTTCGCCTCTTTCTCTTCTTTTCCCACCAGCGCGCTGTATGTCGGCAATGTGATCGCTATTCCGTATCCCACACCCGCTGCTTCTATCACCGCTTCCGTCGGGTTCAGTTCTGTCAATATTCCTTTTATATATTCTATCATATATGTTGATGTTCCTGTTGATTTTCTTTTATATTCCTTTTACAGATGCTTTCTTATCTGTAGAATTCTTCCCACAGATGCTGTCTCACCTGTTGAATTCTTTTTTCTCAGATGCTGTCTCATCTGTTGATTTTCTTTTATATTCCTTTTATATATTTTGTCATATATTCTTATTCGTTTTGTATACGTACACAAAAAACGCGCAAAGTTACACTTTTTTTTTTACATACGCAAGCGCACACATGTTTTTTTTATAAAAAAGTGCTTTTTTCTTAAATTTTACCATTTTTTGACTCAATAACTGAACTTTCCCACATGACCATTGATCCGCGATGCTTTATTTATGTTGTATCTTGTTTTATTTACTAAAATCACCAACTGGGAAACTATGTTTATGTTCGTAAATTATTGCAACAGTACTAATTCGTGAATTACTATTGGAACATTTGTGACTAATCCCTTTCTTCTTTTTCCCCGAATTTAATTTGGAACGATTGTTTCACTGTATCATAGTGTCTCTCATCGGTATCATAGTATGAAATTAGTATGTATTTAGTAGGTAATTAGTAGGTAATTAGTAGGTGATTAGTAGGTAATACCGCTATTTATGCACCGAGCGCAGTGCTACTCTCGTCATGCCCTCGTCATGCCCTCAGAAACATGTGAACTCTGCTCCAAGGATTTTTTTTGCTTTTTTGGGGGTCTTTTGGGCTTGTTTTGCACGAAAGAAAATTTTGTTTCTTTTGTTTCCTTCGTGAACGAATTAAACCATTTTTGCCTAATTTTTGATAATTTTTGACCAAATAACCAAAAAAATTTGCATATATGCAATTTTTGTTGTATCTTTGTAGCCGAATTGTGCGCAAACGAAAAATAAGCTATGACAGAAATATCCAAATACGGTGAGTTCGGCTTGATTAAGCACCTCACCAAAGACCTCAAAACGGTTCAACCTTCTACCCAGAAATCCATCGGTGACGATTGTGCGGTAATGAATTTCGGGAAAGGACAAAAAGCCTCGGATGTCCGTGTGCTGATGACCACGGATATGTTGCTGGAAGGCATCCATTTCAACTTGGAATACGTGCCTCTCAAACACCTCGGCTACAAAGCGGCGGTGGTTAATTTCTCGGACATCTACGCCATGAACGGTACGCCGACGCAGATCACCGTCTCGCTCGGTATCTCCAAGCGTTTCTCCGTAGAAGACATAGAAGCCCTTTACGGCGGTATCCGCCTGGCGTGCGAGCGCTATAACGTAGATCTGGTGGGCGGAGATACTTGTGCTTCCATGACCGGTTTGACCATCTCAATCACCTGTCTCGGCGTAGCGAACGACAAAGACATCGTCTATCGTAATGGCGCCAAACTCAACGATCTCATCTGCGTCTCCGGAAACCTCGGAACGGCGTATATGGGTCTTCAGCTCTTGGAGCGCGAACGTCTCGCAAATGCAGAGCAACCCGACTTCTCCGGCAAAGAGTATCTCCTTGAGCGTCAACTCAAACCCGAAGCACGCAGAGACATTCTCGAAGCGCTTCACAAAGCCGGTGTCAAACCCACTGCGATGATGGATGTCTCCGACGGACTCTCGTCTGAACTCCTGCATATCTGCACGCAGTCCAACGTCGGTTGCTGTGTGTATGAGGATAAACTGCCGATTGATTACGAAGCGGCGGCTCTTGCCGAGGAAATGAACCTCAATATCGTCACTTGCGCCCTCAACGGAGGAGAAGACTACGAACTCCTCTTCACCTGTTCATTGGACGATTACGAGAAACTGATTCCCATTGAGGACCTCTATATTATCGGTCATATCACCAAGCCCGAATACGGTTGTAACCTCATCGGCAGAAACGGCGAAGAACTCGCCCTCAAAGCACAAGGCTGGAACGCCTTTGAACAATAACCAATTGTGCCTTGTTAATTGTGCATTGTGCATTGTTAATTGCGAATTGTGAATTGTGCATTGTGAATTGTATGTATAACCTCGCGGTCATATTAGCAGGAGGAATAGGCAGTCGAGTAGGAGGAGAAAAACCGAAGCAACTCTTGCCGTTGGCGGACGGACGCTCTATCTTGGAGCATTCCGTTGATGCCTTCGAAGCCTCGCCCTTCATCGACGAGATAGCGGTTGTCATGCACCCCGATTGGATCAACACCATGGAACAGTTGCGCCAAACCAACTCCTGGCATAAACTGTCCCGGATCATCCCCGGTGGCAAAGAGCGTTGGGAATCTTCCTATAACGCTATCTGCGCCTATAATAAATCCGCCAATTTTGGCGGATCAACCATCCTCCTCCACGATGCCGCGCGGCCCTTTGTCTCGCAACGCATCATCGCAGATGTCTGCAAAGCCTTGGAAACGCACGAAGCAGTCACGGTTGCAGTTCCGGTTACAGACACCCTCTATGAGGTACTAAACAACGAAGTACAAGCGGTGAAGAATAGAAGCGGATTTATGCGTGCACAGACACCTCAGGCGTTTCACTTGGACGTGATAGCCGCCGCCTTTGAGGATGCGATACAGAAAGGCTACATCCGTTCCGTGACAGATGACGTAGCAGTCCTCAAAGCCTATAAACCCGAAATACCGGTTTGTATCGTTTCGGGAGACGAGCAGAACCGCAAAATAACCTATAAGGAAGATTTATAACAATGAAGATAGTAATTTTAGGAACAGCATATCCGTATCGCGGTGGTCTCGCTACCTTTAACGAGCGACTCGCGCGGCAGTTCTTGTCCGAAGGACATGAGGTAGAAGTGTGGACTTTCACGCTCCAATACCCCTCCTTCCTTTTCCCCGGCAAGACGCAGTACTCGTCCGAGAAAGCGCCCAACGATCTGTTGATCCGCCGTGTACTGAACTCCTGCAATCCCTTCAATTGGATACGTGTGGGACATCAGCTCCGCAAGGCGGCTCCGGACATGCTGATCTGCTGTTACTGGATGGCGTTCTTTGCCCCGGCATATGGACTGATCTCGCGCATCGCTCGACGGAACGGCAAGACCAAAGCAATCGCACTTGTCCATAACATGATGCCGCACGAACCATCCATTCTGGATAAACTCTTCGCGCCGTATTTCGTCAAATCCCAGAACGGCTTTGTAGCTCTTTCCGAGAGTGTAGTAAAAGATATAGAGAAAATAGAATTGTCAATTGTCAATTCTCAATTATCAATTAAACCCAAGGCGTTCTCCCCTCATCCCATCTATGACCATTACGGCGAACGGATGACCAAAGAGGAAGCATGTAAGGCATTGGGCTTAGACCCTAAGAAGAACTATATGCTTTTCTTCGGACTTGTGCGCGTGTACAAGGGCTTGGACCTGCTGTTAGATGCTTTTGCACAGATCAAAGACCAACTGCCCTCGCTCCAACTCATCATTGCCGGTGAGTTCTACGAGGATGAAGAGAAATACTGCGCGCAGATAACTGCGAACGGACTTGAAGAACGCGTCATTCTGCGTAATGAGTTCATTCCCGATGCCGATCTGCGGAAGTATTTCGGAGCTGCGGATCTCATCGTGCAACCCTATAAATCCGCAACGCAAAGCGGTGTGACACAAGTGGCATTCCATTTCGAGAAACCGATGTTGGTAACGAATGTCGGCGGTTTGGGAGAGATTGTCCATGACCACCAAATGGGGTATGCCTGTGCGCCGACTGCCGATGCCATAGCGGAAGATGTATTGGATTATTTCACCAATAACCGGCAAGCCGCTTATACGGCGTACCTGCAAAAAGAGAAAACCAAATACGCATGGTCCAAAATGACTGAAGCGTTTATTAAAATTACCAATAACGAATGACCAATCACCAATCACCAATAATAAAGCTCTTCCTGACCGACGTGGACGGCTGTTTGACGGACGGCGGCATGTATTATTCCGCTTCCGGCGAGGAACTGAAACGTTTCTGCGTCTATGACGGCATGGGAATGGTATGCCTTCAGAAAGCCGGCATTCCTTGCGGCATCCTGACCTCCGAACAATCGCCGATCGTCAAAGCCCGCGCAGAGAAACTGAAGTTGCAGTTCCTTTATTTGGGCGTCGGCTCCAAAGTGAACCCCGACTGCTTGACCAAACTGCAAGCCGCAGAGGAAATCTGTTCCCAATTGGGCATTACGCTCGATGAAGTGTGTTATGTGGGCGATGATATAAACGATTTGAATCTGCTCCGCGCGGTGGGGTATCCTTGTTGTCCGCCGAACGCACGGCCGGAAGTGATAGCCGTTCCCGGCATCAAAGTATTGAATACACCCGGTGGACAAGGTGCTATCCGCGAAATAGCAGACCAACTATTGGATAATTGATAATTCTTATCTCGCTTCGCTCGAACGATTATTTTCGACAAGCGAAAATCTTGACAATTGAGAATGACTAATGACCCTCTAAATATAGAACGCGTAATTACGCGCGCGAAAGAATGCTTGCAATGCGAGGCTTCGGCGATTGAAGCACTCATCCCACGTTTGGATGAGAACTTTATTGCCGCCGTGAAGGCGATACAAGCCTGCAAAGGTAAGATCGTAGTAACCGGAGTCGGCAAGTCCGGACATATCGGATCGAAAATAGCCGCTACCTTAGCAAGTACCGGCACGCCGGCGTTCTTCTTGAATCCGCTGGATGCGTACCATGGGGATTTGGGCATGATTGGTTCGGACGATCTGGTGTTGGCTATCTCGTATTCCGGTGCAACGGATGAACTGCTGAGGTTTTTGCCGCTCATTCAGGCAAAGAAAATCTGCATCATCGGCATGTCCTCCAATCCCGATTCGCCATTAGCCAAGTGTGCGCAGATCCATCTGAACATCGCCGTAGAGACGGAAGCGGATCCGATGAACTTGGTCCCGACTGCTTCTACTACCGCCACGTTGGCGTTAGGCGATGCGTTGGCTTGCGCTTTGGTGGAAGCGAATCATTTCCAACCCACGGACTTTGCGATGCTGCATCCCGGTGGAGACCTCGGACGCAAACTGTTAGCGAAAGTGGAAGACGTCATGTTCACCGAAAACCTGCCCTTCCTCACACCTGAAATGCCAATGTCCGAAGCTATCGAAATCGTGACCAAGGGCACATTAGGAATTGGCATTGTAGCGGAACAAATCTCCTCCCTTGAGGGGAGGCCGGGAGGGGTTTCAAAGCTTGAGGGTATCATCACGGATGGCGACATCCGTCGCGCGATGCAGCGTTTAGGAGCGGATTTCTTCGCAACGCCTGTCTCTGCGATCATGTCCACAACTCCGAAAACAATCTCCCGCTCTGCCAAGATCGTCGAAGCGGGTGAGAAGATGAATAATCATTCCATCCACACGTTGCTTGTGGTAGATGACCGCGGCTCGGTTGTTGGCGTAGTAGATTCCTTCTCCTGCCTCCCCGGAACAAGGTTTTATCATTAAGTTGTAAACTCTATTAGATATGAGTACGTTGATTCATATAGACACAGAGTACAAACAGTGGATTCAGACACTGAGCAAGCGTTACCGCCAATGTCAGATTAAGGCAGCGGTGCATGTTAATCATGAGATGCTGGCTTATTATTGGGAATTAGGACGCGATATTGTTAAGTTACACGCAGAGCAACGTTGGGGCAGCGGATTTATGCGCTCTTTGTCGCAAGATTTGCAGCAAGAATTGCCTGATGCAAAGGGCTTAACACAGTCTAATTTGTATTACTGTAAAAAGTTCTATTTGCTTTATAATGAGGATGCTATAAAATTCCCACAAGTTGTGGGAAAAATAGAAAATGGGAATGAACCTCAACTTGTGTCAACAATTCAAAGCCATTTATCTGTTGTACCTTGGGGACATCATCGCTATATAATGGACAAGTGTGAGGGGAATACAGATAAGGCACTTTTTTATGTGCGTCAGACAGTAGAAAACGGTTGGAGTCGTGCGACCTTGCTCAATTGGATAGACAGCAATTTGTATGAACGTCAAGGCAAAGCACTAACGAATTTCTCTGTTACTTTGCCGGAAGGTACAAGCGATTTAGCGCGTGAAATAACCAAAGATCCGTATGATTTTGCTTTTGCAGGAATCACCGGTCGGTATAACGAGAAGACGATGAAAGAGGCTTTGCTGAAAAACATGACAGATTTCTTGGTGGAGTTAGGAACCGGATTTGCGTACGTTGGAAAAGAATATCGCTTGCAAATAGGGGAGACGGAGAACTTTATTGATCTGCTTTTCTATAACCTCCAACTCCGTTGTTATGTAGCAATCGAGGTGAAGATTGATAAATTTGATGCACGTGATATAGGGCAATTAGGTACGTATGTAACGGCGGTAAATCATATCCTGCGTGATCCGGAGAAAGATAATCCGACTATCGGACTACTGGTTTGTAAAAGCAAAGATAATACGCTCGCACAATACGCTTTGGAGTCCAGCAGTCAGCCTATCGGCATTTCTGAATATGAACTACAGAAACTTTATCCAACAAAGGTTGAAGGTACTATTCCGACAATCGCAGAGATTGAAAGCGTGCTGAATGATACAAAGATAGAGGAATATGAGGAATAAGTTATGACCAAGCAACTACAGATACATAACTCAACGGCAGAGTTCCTGATCTTTCAGGCGGAAGACAAGGCGGAAGGCATTCAGGTGTTCTACCAAGATGAGAACATCTGGGCAACGCAAGAGGTGATTGCCACGCTCTTTGATAAAGGTCGCTCCACAATAACAGAACATCTGAAGAATATCTTTGCAAGTGGAGAATTGGATCCAAATTCAGTATGTCGGAAATTCCGACAAACCACTCAGCACGGAGCAATAGAAGGAAAAACTCAGACACGCGAAGTGACTTTCTACAACCTCGATGCTATCATCTCGGTCGGATACCGCGTAAATTCGGTTCGTGCGACACAGTTCTACTAATCCAGGATCGATTGTATGAGCCGGATTTTGACCGATTTGTGTTGCCGACTTTGCCGTTTGAGGGTGAGGATAAGGAATAAATAGATAATGGATAGGGAATGCGTAGCAGATACCCACGGTAATGATTAAGAATGACTAAGAATATACAAGAATAACTAACGACTTATCAGCTACACTTGGGTGATGCATGAAAAAATGACATGACCATATTGACCATATTGACCGTTTGCATGAAATGGTCAAAACGGTCAAAACGGTCAGAACAAATTTTTATACTATGGCAATAAGTGGATACTAACGATAAAATATGAATAAACAAAGAGAATCAAATATAGAATTATTGAGATTACTGAGCATGTTTGCTTTGTTGTTTTTCCATTTCTATACTCATTCATTGCTGTCATCTGATGTGTATGGCAGTCAGAGTGGTTTCTGGAAGAATTTTCCATTAGTATTATCCTCAATAACATCCCTTCAGGTAAATATCTTTATTTTGATATCCGGATGGTTCGGAATACGAACAACACCTAAGAAAATAATCAATTTTTACCTAATATGTGCCTTTTATGGGGTATTTACATATCTGATATCTTTGGGAATAGGTAATACTTTCTCCTTTACAGATTTAGCTGTTTCGTTCATGCCGTTCTCTGCAATGAAAGGATGGTGGTTTGTAAAAGCTTATTTGTTTTTAATGCTCTTGGCACCATTGTTTAATAAAGCAATTGAACATATGTCCAAGCGTGAGTTTTTGTATGTATTATTTGCACTCGTACTAATAAATTCTTATTTTGGTTTCTTTTGCAAACAGGATATAAATAAAGATGGTCACAATTTCATGCAGTTAATGTATGTTTATTTTATTGGACGCTATTTGGCTTTGTATCTGAATGTGGAAAGGCTGAAATTACGCAAATGGACAGCGATTGTAAGTGTGTGCAGCGTTGCTCTTTATGCAATAGTTTGGCTTTTTAATGATAATTATTTGCATGTTGTGAAGACCTATACATTTTTATTACGAAACAATTTATGGTCTTTATTTAATTCAATAGTTATATTCTTATTCTTTACCACGCTAAAATTTGAGAGTAAAACTGTCAATTGGTTTGCAAAGGGTGCTTTTTCCATCTATTTGGTTCATGTGAGTATGTGGCTAAATGCTTCATGGCATGGTAATTTAACCCATATATATGCTGTCTATGAACCTGCGATGGCATGGGGTATAGTGACTTTAATCTTTGTTGGGTATTTCTTCGGAGTTCTCTGTCTGGATCATTTCCGTGCATTCCTATCAAATCCAATAGAGAATAAATTAGATGAATGGTGTAGTAAAATAATTCAGAAATTAAAAAAACAAATATAAAATGAATAAAATCAATTGGAAATCTATCTGGCAGCAGAGTTGGCCGCATTTGGTGGCAGTTCTTGTGTTTGTAGCACTGATTGTGGTCTATTTTGCCCCTCAAGTGTTTGAGAACAAACAATTACCTCAAGGAGATATGATTAGTTTTTCCGGTATGGGACATGATGCAAGAGAGTATCATGATTTAACCGGAGAAGATGCTCATTGGTCAAATAGTATGTTTGGCGGAATGCCGTATAATGTGACTTCAGGCATTCATTCCAAAAGCATTTTTGCTCCTCTGTCCGGTTGGATGAAAATGGGCTTCGATGGAAATACTACCGGAGTATTATGGCTATTGCTGATAGGGTTTTATATTTTTATGTTAGCAGTAGGATGTAGTCCTTGGTTAAGTTTAGTAGGAGCTGTTGCTTTTGCATTCGGGTCTTATAATCTGATTATTATCGATGCCGGACACGTAACCAAAGGGTGGGTTTTAGCTACTTTTCCGGCTGTCATAGGCGGTTGTTTGTTGTGTTATCGGAAGAAATATATTGCCGGATTTATTGTAACGATTTTGGCAACGGGTCTTAATGTGTATTGGAATCACCAGCAGATTTCGTATTATACGCTGCTGATGCTGATTCCATTAGCGATAAGTTACTTTGTTTACTCGTTACGTGAGAAAGAGCAGAAACATTTTTGGGTTGCATCGTGTATATTGCTGCTTGCTGCTATTATGGCGGTGATGCCAGCGGCAGACAAGTTAGTGACGACGTGGGATTATTCGAAGGAGACGATGCGTGGCGGAGCGGCTTTGCATGGCGCAGAGGATAGCGAGGCCGGAAAAACAGGTCTGAACAGAGACTACGCCTTCATGTGGAGTTATGGCAAGGCGGAGACGATGACGCTGCTGATTCCTAATTTCTATGGAGGAAGCAGTAATTATCCGTTGGGAGAAAAGAGCGAGACATATACCACGATTAAGAAATATGCTGGTGCATCGCAAGCTAAACAGTTTGTGAAAGCGGTTCCGACTTATTGGGGCGATCAGCCATTTACTTCCGGTCCTGTCTATGCGGGAGCGATCATCTGTTTCTTGTTCATTTTAGGTCTGATGGTTGTTCCACAAAAAGAGCGCTGGTGGCTGTTGGCTGCGGCTGTGATAGGAATTGTGTTGTCTTGGGGACGTAATTTCCCAGCTGTGAACAATTGGCTCTTTGATCATTTGCCGTTGTATAACAAGTTCCGTACACCGAGTATGTCGCTTGTGATGACGACTACGGCGATGGCTATGATGGCGATGTTGGCGCTTAAAGAAGTGTTGGAAAGGAATGTTACCTTGAAGCAAGTCAGCATAGCCGGAGGTGTTACAGCCGGAGTATGTCTGCTGTTTGTTGTTTTCCCCGGTTTGGCAGGAAATTTCACAAGCTCGGTGGATGCACAGATGCCGGAATGGTTGACGAATGCTATTATTGCTGATCGTCAACACATGCTTACCGCGGACGCATGGCGTTCTATCCTCTTCATTCTGCTTGCTTGCGCAGGGATTGTTCTTTATCTGAAGATGGAAAAGATGAAGAGTCTGGTGCTTGTGGCTATTATGGGAGTGCTCATTTTGGGCGATTTGTGGACTGTAGATAAACACTTCCTGAATGACAGCCATTTTGTACCGAAAAAACAACAGTTGATCACACCGAAGGCGGCAGACAAACAGATTCTGGCAGATACAGACCCGGACTATCGTGTGCTGAACTTGGCATCGAATACGTTCAATGAGTCTCGTACCAGTTATTTCCATAAATCGGTCGGTGGATATAGCCCGGCAAAGTTGCGTAGATATCAAGATATTATCGACTATTATCTGTCGGGACGCATCAATATGAATGTGCTCAATATGCTTAATACGCGCTATGTGATCACACAGCAAGGGGTTCAGCGTAATTCGGAAGCCTTTGGCAATGCGTGGTTTGTGAAATCTGTTCAGTGGGTGAACACACCGAATGAAGAGATTGAGGCTATCGGCGATGCAGATTTGCAGGAGGTTGCGTTTATTGACACTTGTTGGCAGGGTAAAGTGCAAGGCGCACTAACAATGACTCACCCGGCGAAGATTGAACTGACTCATTATGCTAATCCGGGCAACTTGTTCTATGAAAGTGAGAGTGCAGAGGATGGCCTGGCGGTATTCTCGGAGGTTTATTATAAGACATGGAAAGCGTTTGTGGACGGCAAAGAAGTGCCTGTTTTACGCGCGAACTACATATTGCGCGCGATAGAGGTGCCTGCCGGAAAACATACGATCGAGTTCCGATGCCAGGATGAGTTGTTAGTAAAAATGCAGATTGTTTCCTTGGTAGCATCCATTTTGGTAGTTGTAGCTATTCTTGGTCTAATCCTATTATTGTTCGTAAAAAAATCTTCACAACAATGAAAGCGCCTATAGCATTATTTACCTATAATCGTTTGTCTCATACGAAAGAATTGGTAGAGAGTCTGCAAAAAAATGAAATGGCAAGTGAATCCGACTTGTTTATATTTTCTGATGGAGGAAAAAATGAAGAGGATAAGCAGAAAGTGTTAGAAGTGCGTTCCTATCTTCAAACAATTAAGTGTTTCAAATCAGTGACGATAGAAGAAAGTCTGGAAAATAGAGGATTGGCTAATTCTGTAATTTATGGAGTATCCAAAATCCTTGAACATTTTGATCGGATAATCGTGTTAGAAGATGATTTCGTCCTGTCTCCCTATTTTCTCCGGTTTATGAATGAAGCATTAGATATATATGCTGATGAGGAGAAAGTGGGTTGTGTTAATGGGCATGTGATGGATCTTAAAACATATCAACCCGAAACTTTTTTTATTCGTCATACAGATAGTGTTGGGTGGGGAACATGGCGTCGGGCTTGGAAATTGTTTGAACCAGATGGAAAAAAACTATTATCCGAGTTAGAGGAAAGAGGTTTGTGCGATGTTTTCAATATGGACGGAACGTATCCTTTTATAAAGATGCTCCGTAAGCAAATTGCAGGGCAAAATAGTTCGTGGGCGATTAGATGGCGCGCATCTATGTTGTTGAATGATAAGGTCTCTATCAATGCCGGAAAATCTCTGGTAGAACACAGGGGATCTGATGGATCAGGAACACATTGTGGAAAAGGTGAATTATTTCCGGCTAAACTATTTAGTGAAAGGCCATTATGCATTGTTAAAGAAGAACCCATAGAAACTCCGGAAGCTCGCCGAGTGATGAAACGAATGTATCGTTGGTATAATTCAAAAATTCACAAAGCTTGGATAGAAATTTCTTATAGAATACGTCTGTTATGTGTATGAAAATAGCGATAGTTAATACAGAAACTCCAGGCGGAGCTTATGTGGCAAGCCAGAGAGTCTGCCATGCCTTGCAAAAGCAGGGTGTGGAGGTCTCATTTGTGTCCATCAAAGCTACCAAATGGAATTTTCTATGGGAACGTTTCTGTATTTGGGTTAATAATCGGTTTTCTCGCAAGAACCTTTTTGCTGTTTCTATTGCGAACACAGGAACGGATATTTCCCAACTGCCTGCTATTCAGCAAGCGGATATTATTCACTTGCATTGGATCAATCAAGGAGGCTTGTCGCTGCGTAACATAGAACAGTTGCAAGCCTTAGGAAAACCCATCGTTTGGACAATGCATGACATGTGGCCTTTCACGGGTATTTGCCACCATGCACATGGTTGTACTAACTATAGTGATAATTGCGGAAATTGTCATTTGCTGAAGTGCCCGTCAGAGAGTGATTTGTCATCCTGCGTATTGGCAAAAAAGAGAGTAGGTTTCTCTTCCATACATTTCGTGGCAGTAAGCACATGGCTCCAACACAAGGCGGAACAGAGTCCTTTCGTTAAGTCTGTAGTAACTATTCCTAATGTGTTGGACACTTCGGTCTTTACAATACAAGATAAAAAAGAGGCACGGCGATATTATCAACTTCCTGTAGATAAGAAAATAATACTAATGGGAGCCGGAAAACTGAATGACCCTATTAAAGGATTTATTTATCTCAGAGAAGCTCTGTCCAAGTTAGATAATCCCAATTTGTATTGTCTTTGCGTGTTTGGAGGAATAAAGAAAGCGCCACACTTTTTAGATAATATGCCGATTCAAACCATTTGGTTACATCGTTCTTTCACTTCGACGGAATTGGCAAAACTATATGTTGCCGCCGATGTAACCGTTGTTCCTTCATTGTATGAAACATTTGGTCAAACACTGTCGGAGTCGTTATCTTGTGGAACGCCTGTAGTCAGTTTTAATAATAGCGGACAGACAGATATTATTATACATAAACAAAACGGGTATTTAGCGCAGTGGAAAAACGCTGAAGATTTGTCCAAAGGTATTTTGTATGTTCTTTCACATTCTTTTGATACCGAGGAATTGCGAAAAAGCGCAGTGTCACGTTATTCCGAATCTGTTGTTGCTCAACAATACAGGCAACTATATCAATCCTTATTATCCAAATGATTTCTATTATCACCATTACATATAACGCTGCCAAATGGCTGGAACGTACGATGCAGAGTGTGCTTGCGCAGAGTTGCAAGGACTATGAGTATATCATCGTGGATGGCGGTTCGAAAGATGGCACTATCGATATCGTAAAGCGTTTGGAACCGCAGTTTGAGGGGCGATTGTCATGGAAGTCAGAGCCGGACAAGGGACTTTATGACGCGATGAATAAAGGTATAGCGCGTGCGAAAGGCGATTTCCTCTGGTTCGTCAATGCCGGCGATGAGATTTATGCGGCAGATACTTTGGCGCGCATCGTGGCTGCGGCTACAGATGAAGCGGATATCGTTTATGGCAAGGCTTGCATCGTCAATGCGACCGGCGAGAAAGTGAGCGAACATCATAAACTAACACCGCCGGACTTGCAGCGCAAGCATTTCCTAAACGGCCTGGTGGTGAGCCATCAGGCGATTTTGGTTCGCCGTTCTATTGCTGCGAGTTATGATACGCACTATCGCATTTGCGCGGACTATGATTGGTGTGTGCGTGCAGTAACTGCATCGCGAAAGAATGTGTATATGGATGAATATGTATGTAAGTTTCTGACGGAAGGTGTGAGTCAGAAACAAAGAAAACGCGCCTGGACGGAGCGTTTTCATATCATGCGGGCACATTTCGGATTATTGCAAACCCTTTGGGCGCATTTCCTTATCGCCCTCAAATACCCGTTCTCGATCAAATATTAGTGTTATTGAATAGGAGGAATGAGTAATTGGAAGCAATCATCTTCCCACACAACGGTATAATTGTTGTATTGAACGAATCGGGATAGATATTCATTTTTTTCCTTGATAGAAGGATGCCAATCCCAACAATCTAACACGCTATTCCAATTTTTATTTACGGAAGTCCACTCCTCTCCATTGGATTTAGAAACTACAATAATAGGAAGTGGTTTCTTTTTTTGTGCATTATCAAAGGCTATTTGATATGTATTAAGATCCATAATACCTATCCATGGTTGATTTATATAAGGCTTACAATTGGCAAAGTAATTTATGGCAGGGATAGAAGGATATGCGAGAAGATAAGTCTTATTTGTTAAGTGAGGCTGCAAATGAACAAAAAGCGAATCTATTTGTGCGGCTTTTTCTCGCGTAGTATAAGTCGTTGGTATTATTGTTTGTGTTGGACGATAAGTTTTGAGCAAACGGTTTCCAGAGTCTCTACAAGCTCCTATCAGTGTGGTAATAGAAACAATAACAATGGTATATACAAGAAAGACGGTACTATATTTTCTATATAATGAATAATAATGGTCAATTGTGTTATCAGGAACTTTAGCAAATATTACCCCTATAGAAAGCGGTAATGCCAAATACATAGCATTTGTATTGACGTTAAGAATACCACCATCACTTCCTATTGGAAACAGAATCATAATTAGCAAAGCCAATAATGAAAGATATGTATTTCGTTCACTCTCATAATGAGATAGCACATTATATGCTAAAGCTAAAATACAAAATGCAAATATAGACATAATGTTTTTCCATGGACCACCGAATGTCCATACGAAAAGGGAAAAAAGTATTATTTGCAAGGCAATATATAACCACTTAATAGCTACCTTCTTATGTAAGAAAATACTTATAAGAGGAAATGCTACAAAAACAGCTGCACGTACGCTGATATCACGAATTTGTAACAAGTACTTATTTAGCATACTTGACGAATTGTGCGTAGAATCGGATTGAGTAAGGTACGAAGTAGCGATGTTGAGCATTTCATAAAAAGGTCCTTGATGATGGAGTAAATGTATCAATCCGATATTTGCGATAACTCCTGTCATAACTCCTAATGCTGCATATCCGAGGAAAATAAGCGTTTGTTTATATGAGCGAGTGTAGAAGTAGAAAGGAATTAATATTACAATCATTCCACATAGACACACATTTGGCAGACGAAAAAAGAAACTTAGTCCTACTAAAATACCCGCAATAAGCATCTTGTATGCTTTTCGTTGTATGCATGCTTGATATATGAATAAGGCAATAAGTAATATCAGTAAAGCAGATGTGTAGTTGTAATGTAAAACTTGTATAAAGCGCAAGTTAATAATACAGATACCTACTCCGAGAAACACATACCATTGATTAATAACCTCTTTTGACAGTAGATATACAACATAAGCTATTCCTGTTAAACAAAGCGCTGAGGCGATGCGAAACGCAATCATTCCAAGTGAGGGTAATAGTATGTGAAATAGTCCACCAACAAGGAGTGTGTCATAAAGGGTAAACATTCCACTAATCGTAGAGGCATCATTGTATATCTGTTGAAAACCTGTACTAATCCATCCTTCATCTGTCATATTAAGCCCTTGTAATCCTATAAGAGATGTATAGCATAGAATTGACAATAGATATATGCACAAAAATGCCCAATTTGGGAGATTGTTTAATATGGTATATAGACGTTTCATCATCTTTCTTTGTACATTTTGTATGCTTCAGCCAACATGTCAGCATCGTTGTATTTTGGCTGCCAGCCTAAATCTTTCTTCGTTTCGGAAATATCAAGAATGTATTCCTCGTCGGCTATCATAAATTGCTCCGGATACATAAGCGTCAAGCCGATATTATCCAAGAACCGCAATACCGCTTTGACTAATTTGCCCGGAGTTGGAATAACAAACGAATGTTTGTGCGCTTGGCGAATGGTGTTTTGCAGCAACGCACGAACATCAGGGGCATTCTCAGAGCCAAGATTGTATTCCTTGTTGGGGATGCCTTTTTCAATTGCACACAGCACAGCGCTCACACAATCAAAGACTGAAATCATTTGATAGTGATTATGTCCGTTACCGACTGTCGGCACCGGCAAATTGAGGTCTATCAATTTGAATAGTTTGAGCAGAATACCTGCACGTCCCGGTCCCATAATCATACGCGGACGGAAAATGGTAATATTCATTCCTTTTGCGCGGTATTCACGGCAAAGTTGTTCCGAGAGCAGTTTGCTTTGTCCGTAAGGTCCAAATGGATTTTGCGGGTGCTTGGTATCTACCGGCAGATATTGTGGTTTGCCATAAGTCATGTCTGTAGAGAACATGATATATTTCGTGCAACCCTTTTGCTCCATTATAGCCAACAAATTACGAGTGCCTTCCGTATTGACGCTACGGAAATACTCTTCGCGGTTCTTGGGCACTTTTGTGTGGTATTGGTTAGCTGCCATGTTGATGACAACATCCTCTTTCGTTATCGGCAAAGAGGCAAGTGCTTTCGTGTCTCGGATATCAACGCACCTATACACGCACGATGATAGAATGTCGCTATGCAAGGTGTCGTGCAAGTCACAAACGACCACTTGTTCTTCGTGTTCTGTTAAAGCGTTTGCCAAATACCTTCCGACAAAGCCGTTTCCTCCAAAGATCCAATACTTCATATCAACTGCGGGAGATTAAGATGACACCAATACAAATCACGATGATACCAGCGATGCGGATAGGCGAAAGATTTTCGTTAAACAACGCGTACCCTGCCACAGCGGACACTACATATCCTACACTCAAAAACGGATACGCATAACTCACTTCCACTTTGCTTAAAACCGACATCCACAAAAGAATACTCAGCGCATAACACAGCATTGCCCCCCACAACCAAAGGTTTGTAATCATCGAACCAACGTGGGATAACATGTTTTGCATGCCTACTTCGCCTTCAATCAACATGCCTTTGCGTATCAGCAGTTGCGCTGCGCAGTTGAGCAAGACACTCAATAAAATCAGAATTATATTCATTGTCTAAATTGTTTGTAATGTTGTTCGTCTGCCAATTGCAGCAGTTCTTTATCGCCTCGACTGTCTCCGTAGGCAAGAAGATAGTAGTTGCTTCTTTCGGGATAGGCACTCAATAAGCGTTTTACTTTCTCTTTACCATAACAGTTAGCCGTGAGGAAATGACCTGTGATTTTGCCGTCTTGTACCTCGACTTGGGTAGCAAGCAACTTGTCGGCTCCCAATGCTTCTGTAAAATGGCACACCCAATTTTCTATGCTTGCAGAAATAATAACGATCTCGTCACCTTGCGCTTTGTGCTTAGCGATTTGCGCTTTTGCTTCCGCATAGATGAGTGATGGACCTTTCTGTTCGAAGAACCTACGGCACAAGTCATCAAACTGCTCTATCGGCATAGCTTTGAAATAGTGCGCAAAGATTTTCTCTTTCGCTTTTTGGTTGGAGTAGAGTTTCAGTTTCATCAAGACCAAAAGCGGAAAATAAAGTGTAAATACGGCATAGAACCGCGCACTCCCACCGGTAAAACGCAAGAACTCAATCAGCGTATCCTTGCGCGTTATTGTTCCATCGAAATCAAAAGCCGCTATTCGTTTCATACGTACAAGATAATAGCAAAGGCAATCAGCCAACCTGCGATACACAATTGGATAAACCGATCTTTCAGCAGTATTTTTGTCGGGCTACCGCTTTTGACATCCACGATGGCTATTTGCAAGTAGCGAATAATGCCCGCTAATACGAAAATGGATGTGATATAGAGGTATTGATTACCGATACGTTCAATAACGCTGTCCGAAATCGTGTACATAATATAGCAAACCATCGTCAGTGTGGCAACGATTGTCATGGCTTGGTTCATAAAAGCGGTGTTGTACTTATTGATTCCTTTGCGGCGAGAAGTACCGGTTGCTTCCCATTCAACAACGTCGTCACGGCGTTTGGCGAAAGCGAGGAATAATGCCAGCAGGAAGGTCATCAGAACAATCCAAGAGGATATATAGATATGCGCGTTGACACCTCCGGCAAAGACGCGGAGCACAAAGCCGATGGCGATGATGAAGACATCCAATATCGGAATCTGTTTGAGTTTCGTGGAGTAAGCGAGGTTCATTACTACGTAGAAGGCTATTATTGCCCAAAGGAGTGTGTGGTTGCCCAAAGCAAAGTAATCCGTCAAGATCAGCCCTGCCGATAGAAGCCAACTAAGCACGGTAATGATATAGCCTTCCGAGGCAGAGATAGCACCGGAAGCAATTGGACGTTTGCATTTCTTGGGATGTTGCCGATCGGCTTCTACATCATAGATGTCATTGAAGCAATAGATACCACTTGCAGCAAAACTGAATGCAAAGAATGCAATCAAACTTGGTTGCCAGTACTGCCATTCAAAGAAATGACGATCAAAGAACAGCGGCAAGAACACAAAGGCATTCTTTGTCCATTGCTCAATACGCATTAAGCGTATGATGTTGATGATTTTATTCTTCATGACATTACTTTATCATTTTTCTTATTTCACAGAGTTCTTCTTTGACGCGGAGGAGGATGTCGAGGGCGGACTGACGTTCGTCGGAGCGCTTGGTGTTAGAGGCTAACTCCTTGCGGATGGCTTCTATGCGCGTGATCTTCAGTTCATCGCGGATGTATTTGATACGCTTGATGAGTTCGTGATTCTCAAGCGTATAATACCGGTTGCCATGACCGTCCTTACGCGGCGCAAGATCATTGAACTGCTTCTCCCAATAACGCAGCGTGGTGGCAGGTACGCCTGTCATCTCCTCCGTCTCGCGTAGCGAGTAATATTGTTTCTCTATCTCTTTCAAGGTCAATTATTCGCGCCTCTTGGCTTGATCATAGTTAATTATTTGCAGATTTTCAGTTTCTTACCATCGCGGATATTGTCGCTGGTCAGTCCATTCCATTGTTTGAGTTGTTTGACGGTGCAATGGAATTTCTTAGCAATGCCGCCGAGTGTGTCGCCTTTTTTGATGGTATAATAGGTCACGCCGTTCACACGATACGCGCCGGTGATGGATGTCACCTTCGCCAAATCAATCTCCGCGCGGCGGTTATTGATCAAACTATCTGCCTTGTATGCCAGAATGTTGTTTTCCTGCTCAATGAACGCACCTACTTTCTCAGACGGCAGGCAAAGCGCATATGGTGTTCCTCCGGGCAGAATATCCCGCGAATACTGCGGGTTCAGCCGACGCAGTTCGTCCATCGGAATATCCAGATTCTTGCTTACCTGATGCAAGTGTAGCCGTTGGGTCGTTAAAATAGTGTCCGTCAACATGGTCTTCTCAATGGGAGCTTTGCAAATACCATGTTCTTCGCCATAGGTCATGGCGTAGTTGGCTGCAATGAAGATAGGCACGTAGTTACGAGTCTCTTTGGGCAGATACGGATAGATAGACCAGAAATCACGTTTTCCTCCTGCGCGGCGGATGGCTTTGTTGACGTTTCCGCTTCCGCAGTTATAGGCTGCGATGACCAGATTCCAATCGAAATAGATATTGTACATGCTGGACAGGAAACGACATGCCGCGTCGGTCGATTTGACAGGATCCATGCGCTCGTCCACTAAGGAATTCACTTCCAAACCGTACAACTTACCCGTTCCCGGCATGAACTGCCAAAGCCCCGCTGCTCCTGCATGTGAACGCGCAATGGGGTTCAAAGCCGACTCGATGATAGGCAAGTATTTGAGTTCGTAGGGTAGGTTATAGCGTCCCAACGCCTCTTCGAAGATCGGGAAATAGTACTCGCTCATGCGCATCATGCGCGCCACTTGTTTGGGGCTGCGTTTGACATACCTTAATATAAACGCGCGCACGCGTTCGTTGTACGGCAGTTCAATGACACACGGCAATGCCTGCAAGCGCGCCTTGTAAACCGAGTCGGGCAGACTCGCGGTGTCTAATGAAGCCACGCATCCTGTGGTGTCGAGCCAATTGAGCGACCAATCCAACGCACGGTATTCGATGTCCGTCAGATCCTGCTCTTTCCACTGTGCGTAGTAGGGTAGAATAGGGATGACGGTGTCTTCGGCGATCTCAATGCTGTCTTGGATGACGAGACTATCAATACCCAGACTGTCTGCCTCTTGCGCGCATACACATACCGCGGCGCAGAGACCTAATAATATTCCAAAAATCTTTCTCAAAACTGTATAGCTAATTTTAATTCAGCACTCTTTTGTTGCTGTAAATCATAATAAATCTGCGGTTCTATATTCAGCGTTAGGTCAGGTGAGATGTCATAGTCAAATAACTGAGCATCCACGTACGCATCTATCAGACTCAACGCATACACAATGACGGTCGCTAAAATGGAATAGTCCCGGTATCGCCGGTATATATTCTGTTGGTTTTTGAGGGTGTTCATCCATGTGTTCTCACCGCCTACGCGTGACAAAGTGTATCCGTCCGGCAGCACCGCGATATACGTCTTGCTGGCGTCTTCCGTCACCGTTCCGGCTTGTACATCTTTGTACAGGTCCAGATAGGCTGTTTTGTAGCCGGAATAGCGGTTTTGCATCTGACTGATGGCATATCCGCAACCCATGAAAGCGCCATAGACGATCGGCAGTTTCCAATAGGAGCGGTTGTAGAACTGTCCTGCTCCGGGTATGATCACGCCGAGCCACACCGCCTTACGGGCGTCCGGCAGTTTGGTCATGTCGATATAGTACTTGTAATCCGCCTCGGAGGCGCTTGTCGTATCCGGGGTGTAATAGACCTGTCCGCTCTGCGCATATGCAGAACTGACCCAGAAAAGCAGTACTATGATCCACCATTTTCTCAACCTAACTTGCTGATAATCTGTTGTAATTCGTCTTCGTTGGCAAACGCGATCACCACTTTGCCTTCCTGTATCTTCACTTTCAGTCCGGTACGCTGGCTAAGTTCGTTTTGCAATGCCTCGTAGGGGTTTTCGCCTTTGGTTTTGGACTTTTTGCTCTCCACCTCTTTCTCTTCCTGCGCCAGAGCTTCTACTTTGCGGACGGAAAGTCCCTCTTTCAGAATTCGCTGATAGAGTGCCAATTGCCGCTCTGCCGAAGGGGTTGCCAAAATAGCGCGGGCATGACCCATATCAATCTTTTTCTCTTTGATACCCACTTGTATCTCTGCCGGCAGTTTGAGCAAACGCAGATAGTTGGCTACCGTTGCGCGTTTCTTGCCTACACGTTCCGACATACGCTCTTGCGTCAGGTTATAGTCGTCCATCAGTCGCTGATAAGCCAAGGCTATCTCGATAGCATCCAGATCTTCACGCTGGATGTTCTCAATGAGGGCCCATTCCATCACCTGCTCGTCTTTGGCTGTGCGTATATATGCAGGGATGCGATCCAGACCGGCTATCTTGCTGGCTCTGAAACGACGTTCTCCGGCGATGATCATATAGGTGCCGTCACTGTTGTCACGCAGCGTGATAGGGGAGATTACACCATGTTCGCGGATCGAGTCTGCCAATTCCTGCAAAGCCTCTTCGTCGAACGTACGACGCGGCTGATCGGGGTTTGCTACAATCTGATCCAATGCAATCTCCGAAATCGAACTACCGCCGTTGGTATCTACATGCGAGGTGTCAATTAACGCGTCCAACCCTCGTCCAAGTCCTGTCATTTTTTTCATATTTTTAGTCTTTTGTCTTTCTACTTTCTACTAGCCGACTTCTCTCAACTCTCAACTCTCAATTCTCAACTATTTATTCCGTGCTATCAGTTCCTTCGCCAATGATTTGTAGTTCTTGGCGCCTTTGGAAGAGGGGTCGTACTCGATTACGGACACACCATGAGACGGAGCCTCGCTCAGACGCACGTTACGCGCAATCACCGTATTGAAGACCAGGTCCCCGAAGTGGCGTTTCACCTCTTCATAGACTTGGTTGCTGAGTCTCAGACGGTTGTCGAACATCGTCAACAGGAAACCCTCAATCTTCAAATCGGGGTTCAGTTTGGACTTGATGATCTTGATTGTATTGAGCAATTTGGCAATACCTTCCAACGCAAAGAACTCGCATTGCACCGGAATGATCACACTGTCGCTGGCGGTCAGGGCATTGACGGTGATCAGACCTAAAGACGGACTGCAGTCAATCAAGATATAGTCGTATTCGTCCTTCACCTGTGCTAAGATATTTTTGAGCAGCAACTCGCGGCGCTCTAAATTCAGCATCTCTATTTCCGCGCCAACCAGGTCAATATGGCTTGGAAGAACGTCTAAATTCTTCGTTTCGGTAGGAATAATTGCTTTATGCGGATCGATAGCATTGATGAGGCATTCGTAGATAGTGTTATCCAACTCACGCAACTCGATGCCCAAACCCGACGAAGTGTTCGCTTGCGGGTCTGCGTCAATCAGTAACACATGTTTGCCTTCTTTGGCCAACGATGCGGCTAAGTTGATTGAGGTGGTCGTCTTGCCAACGCCTCCTTTTTGATTCGCTATGGAAATAACTTTACTCATATATGTTGTATTATTGTTTCTGCTTCTATTTCTTTGCAGGCAAAATTAGCATACCTGCAATGATTTGTTCCGTGGCATGTGCAGGGCCTGCAACGCAGGTCATGCCGCTGGATGATGTCATTCGGGTTCTGTTTCCAGCCGCCGAAACCGATGATAGGGTGAGTTGCACACCAAACGCTGATGGCTCGCAGTCCAACTAAACTGGATAGATGCTGGTTGGCGCTGTCCATACAGATCATCACGTCCAAATTCCGCATCAACTCCAGCTCCTCTTCTAATTTCAGTTTGCCGGCTACGCTCTCCGTTCTCGGAAAGACGCTGGCCCATTGGCGTAACATCTCGCACTCCACGGAGCCTGCTCCGAATAGAAAGACACGGGTATGCTTGTCCGCTGTGAGCATCGCGATGATGTCTTTCGTCACGCGGTAAGGTAGCATGTTCGATTTTGATTTGGCGAACGGCGCCAAGCCGATCCATCGTCCCTCTTTCTCGCCGAACATAGTGCGTACGTGTTTGGCGGCTTTCTTGTTCACCGGCAACGCTGTGAACGATTCGTCGGTCTCTAACCCCGCGCGGCGGAACGCATCTTCGTAGCGCTCGAACTCAGTGGGCATTGAATGCCTCATACCAATACCGAAGAGGGTGATCAGATGTTTGCGAAAACGTCCGTAATGAACGCGTGTCACTTTTTTGCCGCTCAGCCATAGTAAGGCATCCAATGCCCTCGTGCGGTTTATGTCTTGCAGGTCAATCACTGCATCCACTTCGCTGCGCAACTCTTTCCATAAATCCCAAACGCCGTTCCAATCCAGCCTATTGTCCACTTCGTGAAAACGCACATTGGGCATCGAGGCGAACATGGCGCTCAGCTCCTTTTTGGCGGCGATGACGAATTGATCATTCGGGTAGCGCTTGCTCAGTGATGCTACAACAGGAACCGTCATTGCTACGTTTCCTAAGGTGGCAAAACGAATGATCAGATAAGTCATGGCGATTGGCGATTGGACGATTTACGATTTACAATTGGATAGCATCAAACCAATCCTGGTCTGTGGCAAACTTTTGCTCCCCGTTGCTCCATTCGCTCCAGCATGCGCCGAAGAAATAGGTTAGGGTATCACCGATGTTGTATGGCCGTACGGCATACAGAATACCGTCTTGGATATTCGTGGAGGCGCCGTTCGGAATGACTACGGCGATGTAGTTCCTGCCCTGCGAGGTCGAACCATTATAGTCGTAGTTCATCTTGGCGGCGGTCTTGTCGCTCAGTGCATCTTCCGCGTAAGCGGCTATACCGCAGTGGTCGCAGGTATAGACATTTTCCACGCTGTCATGGATGCAGATACCTCCGCCGAGCCACAGGATACCTTCGTATGCGTATTCGCCGCTCAGCACTACGTCCGCGCGGTTCAGCATCTTACCTGCTTCGGCGGTGATGGTGATGCTCTCTTGCAGGACATGACCGTTGATCTCAAAACTGTCATACTCTAATTTGAACACGATCTTCTCAGGTGTCTGCTCCAAGATTTGCCAGCGGTCATAAGCGCCGCCTACATAGATTTTGTCGGACGGATCGTCATCTATCATCGCCACTAATCCGCCGGCTCCACAGGTGTGCCCCACTTTATAGCAATCCAACCCCTTGCCGTAATTGATGTGATAAGGCAGACCCAGCACATGTTCGCGGTAGTAGAAACTATCTACCACTAATTCCGGGCTTGCTTTGAGCCACAGATCCACACCGTTGCTGGGGTTTTCAGGACGAAGCGCAGGACCGTACATGCGGAATGCCGCATATTCGTTTTCCCACGCAAAGTCATCTTTCCGTTCCGGTACGTAACGTCCATACACTTTGGGCTGCACTGCCTCTTTGTGGCAGGCTGTCAGACAAAACAGCACTCCTATAAATAATACTATCCTGCGCATACCGTCAATTATCAATTATCAATTACTTCAAGTCCGTGATCTTGCTGAAATCTTGGTCTCCATAATCAAGGTTTTCGCCGCCCATGCCCCATATGAAGGTGTAGTTGTGCGTAGCGGCGGCACTGTGGATTGACCATTCGGGACTCAATACTGCTTGGTTGCCTTTCATCCAGATATGACGGGTCTCTTCTACCTCGCCCATGAAGTGGCAAACAGCCTGCTCTTCGGGTACTTCGAAATAGAAATACGCCTCCATGCGGCGGCTGTGTACGTGAGCCGGCATGGTGTTCCATACGCTTCCGGTGTTCAGTTCCGTCATACCCATTTGCAGTTGGCAGGTCGGTAACACTTGGTTCACAAGCATCTTGTTGATATCGCGTTCGTTGGACATCTCCAGACTGCCCATGTGAGCCACTACCGCATCGGCTTTCGTCACTTTCTTGTCCGGGTACGCGCAATGTGCGGTCGTGGAATTGAAATAGAAGAGTGCAGGCTTGTCTGCATCCATACTCTCAAACTTCACCTCTCTGTCGCCGCGACCGAGGTAAAGCGCCTCTTTGTAATCCAACTCATACACCTTGTCGCCGGCAATGACGCGACCTTTGCCGCCTACGTTGAAGATACCCATCTCACGGCGGGTCAGGAAAAATGGAGCCTTCAGCGGATCTATAGCCTCCAACAGCAACGTCTCGCCTACGGGCATCGCTCCGCCAACGATCATGCGGTCGTACATGGAATAAACCATGTTCACTTCGTTCTTTACAAACACGTTTTCAATCAGGAAATCCTTGCGGAGTCTTGTCGTGTCATAACTCTTCGCGTCAACCGGGTTGGACGCATACCGTACTTCATAATTTGTTTTCATATATTTTTTCAATTATCTATTATCAAAAATTTGTGCAAAGGTACGAAAAAAAAATGACATATGCAAATTTATTTTAAATTTGACATGTTAAACTGAAAATCAACAGATATTTTTGTATGAATCTGTGAATAGTGTGAACGATGACTTGTGTGGATATGAATTATCGTATGGGAAGAAGCCATCCGAGATTGACGCTCAGGTCAAAGGGAGAGGCAAGGCTGTATTTGTCGATGAGCGTAGTGCCGTAAATGCCACCGAAGGAGTAGTTTGCACGGATCTCCAATTGGTATAAGCCGGCTTTCTTGGTCTGGATGTAAAATCCTGTTCCGCCGGCTAAACCCCAATCGAATCGGTGATCAACGGTCTTGGTCTCGTCCTTGACGCAATAACCGATTTGTGGTCCTAAGTTCAAGAACCATTTGCCGACCTCGCCACCGAAATTGAGGTGCATAAGGATCGGCAGTTCGATATAATGAAGGTTGTTATAAGTGTGTCCGGCGGTCTCGGTATAGGTAGCCCAGCCTCTGTGAAGGTAGTTCAGTTCCGTTTGAAAATGGCAGTATTTATGTCCGGCATAGCGGAAGACGAAACCTCCGTTTCCGCCTAACACAGCGGCATTGGTGATAGGCGTCATACCTTCCACAGAGGGTCGGAAGAAGACCGTGGAAGCCGTTACACCGCCATGGAAACCGACGTAGAACTCCGGTCTCTTCAGCCGCGGTTGTGCGAACGCTGCTACACAGCATACCACCACGACCACACATCCTATGAATCGTTTAATTATCAATTCTCAATTATCAATTATCAATTCTCAATTACCCTCACTTCTTCGTTTTGCCATCCGCCTTCGCCTACTTGTGTCCAGCGGATAATAGACTGTAAACCTTGCGTTTCTTTTTCACCGTTGAACCATCCGATCATAGCGCGCATAAGGTCATACCCCAAAAGGTCAAAACGCGGTGCATCGGAAGTGTGATTGGTCAGATAATAGTGCTCCCATAGGTTGTCATATTCTTCGTGGTCGGTCTCTTTGCGGAACACCGAGGTGTACACCTGCGGCAGGTCGAGGTTCTCCTTCTGCCAAGCGTACTGGCTGACGAGGCGCACTTTGTAGCCTTTTTCCTGCAAGAGTGACAAATGGGGCAGGAGGATACGCACATGTTGGAATTTATCCGAATAGAGGATGAACAGGTTCTCTTTGACGCTATCCAACGCGTAGCCGATTGAGTCGATCATCAGGTCATGCAGGGGGACTGACTTGCATCGGATCTCGCTCCGTTGGAGACGTTTGCGCAGTGCACGGACGGGCGCCGATAGTTCTGCATCGCGCACATCGACGGTGATACAATGGGTCGCGCTGTCATGCGCTGCAATCCACGCAAAGAGGCTGTCCGCCTCCTGTTGGTCGGTGGAGTTGAATTGCAGCACTTGCTTGCGGTTTGCCAGATCCATATCGTCGCTGAAGGGGAGCAAGAGGGGCACTTGGTGGGTCTCACACCATGCCGCCATACGCTCGATCTGTATCGGATAAACCAAGCCTAAGATTCCTCGTACGCTGTCTAACTCGGTGCTGTCACAGAGGGCGTTGATGCGTCTCTCGCTCCGTTCGGTGTCATAGACGCGCAGACGGTATAAAGTGCTGTCATTCTGCATCGTGCGCAAAGCCAACAAAGCGCCTTGATAGAACTCCATCATCCGTTCGGCGTTCGTGCTCTTTTTGGTCTGATGGCTCTCAAAAGGTAGCATAAGGGCTAATTCCACCACCTTGCGCGGAACCGGCTGTACTGAATCGGTCATTACCGAATCCGGCTGTATGGTATCAACCGATAGAATCGTGTCCGGCTTGATGGTGTCTGTTTTGCCTTTCAAACTATCTACGATCATCTGTAAACTGTCCACTTTTTGCTTCAAGGGGTTCGTATGCACTTTTTCTATTTCTCGTCCTGTTGGCAGATACAGGGTCTCGCCGAAATGCAGACCTCGTTCGCGTAGCTGTGGGTTCAGACGAACAATCTCCGCTTGCGGCACGTTGAAATTGACACCGATGCGGTATAGACCGATGCTGCGTTCCACTTGATAGACATATACTTCCTCTCCGTTGATGGTGTCTAACGGATAGTTCAGTAACTCTTGCGCCTGTGTCCAAGCGCAGAAAAAGATGCTCAGCAACAGGGCGGACAGTCGCAGCCCTTTCGACTCAAATCTCTCAACTTTCATATTTCTTTCCTCTCGTACCTGTGTTTTCTTATTCCCCAAACCAATCCGCCGATGAGTGCTAAAATGCCGATAGGCAGACTGATACTGAGTGTTTGTATCTGCGCGCGGTATTGATGCGCACGTTGGTCATTCAATAAGCGCAGTGCGACGCTTTTCTCCCGTAGCCCGATGATGCCTTCGCTGTCCGTGAGCCAGAGAATGGCATTGACCGCAAAATCGCGGTTGGAGAACTGCATTCCGCTGTAACGGTCATATCCCATGGGGAGCACTTGCCCTTTCTGGGTCTCGTTCAACAATATACTGCCGCTACCGATCACCACTTGCCGGGTCTTGATGCCCGTTTTGCGGATTGGTTCGTCGGTCTCGATGCCTTCGGGTATCATCCGGTGCGCATAAGCGCTGCTGAAAGCTCCTTCCAAAGAAACGGCTATCGGAACGTACTGATAGACGAATGTCTTGGTGTCGGGGTTCATGTCATCCAGGTTCACTTTGCCCGGTGTGGCGGTTACGCGGCTCGCAGTACTGGTGGCCAAGAGCACACGTTTCTCAATTCCGTCTTCGCCGCCGACAGCATCTACGGGGCTGACAAAAGTACTCATCACTTGCCCCATGTTACGGGTGATAGGTGACCCTTGGCTGGTTAGCAGTAACGGAGCATAGGTCCACGGCATTGGCTGTAAGTTCGGCTGAGACGGATCGGAACTGACGTTCACCGGTATCGGCAGACATTGGATATCTTGCACCAGGGCGGGGTTGACTCGTACACCGTATCGGAAGAGCATTTCCGACAGACCTAATTCCATGGCGATGATAGGGGTGAAACCTTCCTGTTGTAGCACTTGTTCGCTGAACTGAACGCCGTTAACCGCCCATAGGACAGCGCCGCCGCGCATGATGTATTGGTCTATCACAAAGCGCTCTGCATCGCTGAATGCCGTAACGGGATTGACGATGATTACCGCCTTGTACCCGTCTAAGATGTGCGCGTTCATATGCTCGTCCGTTATGCTTCCCCGGTCAACCTGATAGTACTTGCTCAGCGCGCTCATCAGGTCATAGGTGTGTGCCTCGTCCGGCTCTCCGTGACCTTCTAAAATCGCCACACGCGGGGTCTCTTTTTGTTGCAACAGATGCAACGCTTCCGCAAATGCGAACTCCAACTGCTCAATGCTGGCATTGAGGTTCTCTTCGCCGCTCAGTCCGCGGGTGTTCTTGAGCAGACTCACCACAGCGCGTTTGCCTTTGTACTGCATCAACGCATAGGGATAGACGGTGGTCTGTGCGGTCTTGCCGTTCTGTTCTCGCTCATGGATGACGATGGGATTCAAACCTAATGAATCCGCAATCTCAATTGTGCATTGTGCATTGTGAATTGTGAATTTCCCATACACGCTCATTTCGTCGATCGTCTCTTCCGTGGCTTTCTGGAGCCTTCGGAAGCCGCTGTTAAGGTCGCCGCCTAAAAGGAGCATAATATCAATTGGTTCATCGGTCTGGCGAAGCATCGTCTTGGTAGCTTCGCTCAGACTGTAGTGTTTGTCGTCCGTCATATCCAAACGGCTAACCCACACGTGGCTCAGCGCATACAGCGCCGCGCAAACCACCAGCACAATGATATGTCCTCTGTATTCCTTCAACTTTCAACTAGAGGCTCTGTCCCGTTCTCTCAACTATCAACTTTAAACTATTTCTTTATCTTCTCCCACATCTCCTGGTCGATCTCGACGGGGTATTTGGCGCGCAGGGCTTTGATCCATTCAGCCTCCAAGTAATCCTGGTAGTCGGTGGTCACTTTGCCTTTCTCGTCTGTCCAACTCTCCGGCGCTTTCAGCTTCTTGCCCATCATCTCCACTACCGGCATCTCTTCGGATGCGGCGGAAGGCACTTGGTCTAACTCCCAGAGACCGTGCTGTACTTTCACGTAAGTTACGGTATCTTGATTGATGCGGCGGTTGATATAACTCTTGATCGAATCCGGGTGAGCGCTCTTGATGATGGCTTTGGCGGCCTTGGCGCTGTTCTTGTCTTTGGCGTGGATAATATAGCCTTTCCAGCGAGGTGCATCCCAGGTGTATTTCTTCTTGTTGGCTTTGAAGAACGCCTCCAAACCGGCGGTGTCTTTGGCGGCTTTGTCCCATACTTCGTTCAGCGATACCTCAAAGAGCAGGATGCCGTCGTGGTATTCTTGTACCAGATGGCGCAGTTCGGTGTATTTCTCCTCCAAGTGCTCGTCGGCGTAAGCGCGCACCTCTGCATCGCTCATGCTTGCCGGCAGATGGTACTCGGCGCGGGTCTTGCGGATGAAGCTCTTGTCCGCCTCTTTAGCACGCTCGTCACGCATCACTTGACGCTTAATTTGAGTGTACATCGAGTCGAGCGGTTGAATACCGCGCTCACCCTCTTTCAGAATAATATGCCAGCCGTATTGGGAACGTACCGGCGCACTGATCTCACCTTCTTTGAGCGCAAAAACAGCATCCTCAAACGGCTTCACCATCATGCCTTTTCCGAACCAACCTAACTCTCCTCCGCGTGCACTGCTACCACGGTCCTCGGACTCGCGGGCGGCTACTTCGGCAAAGTTGTCCTTGGTCAAAGTGGCGGCAATCGAATCAATCAGCGCTTTCTTTGCGGTCTCGGCGGCTGCATCGTCGCGCGGAACCATCTTCATGATGTGGCTCGCTTTCACCTCTATATGGTCGCGTTCCTCTTCTACAAGCACGAAGTGGAAACCGTACTGAGTGCGGAAAATCGGACTATAAGCGCCGACGGCGGTGTTATAAACTGCCTCCTCCAACGGATAGACATAGCGGAACGGGGTGATCCAGCCTAACTCGCCGCCGGTCTCTTGTACGTTCGGGTCGGTGCTCACTTCGCGGGCTACCATCTCAAACGGGTCGGTCTTGTAGCGAACGGCTTTCGAGCCTCTGGCTTTCACGGGTTTGCCCACGGTCACGCGATTGTATGCGTCGGTGATCTTTGCCAATGCTTCAGCTTCGGTGGCGCTGTCGGAGTTCATCGGGCATTGGATCGCGATATGCGCTGCACGGCGGTCTTTCGACATGCGTTGCCAACTCATCCGGATCAGGCTGTCCATAGCTGCCTCGTCTTGAAGGTACTTAGGCGTAGCTTGTGCGCGGTAGCCTTTCAGCTCTTTCTTGAAACTCTCGGTCGTGTCTATGCCTTGTGCTTCCGCTTCGGCTACTTTGAGCTTGAAATTGATGAACATGTCCAAGTACTCGTCCATGGTCTTGGGATCCACGGCGCCGGCTTGGTTATTCTTCTCATAAATGTACAAAAACTCTTCTGCGCTGATGCCTTTTCCATTGATGGTCATCAGCGGTTTTTCTGCCCATACGGCCATACTCATCGCCGCGATGGTTGCCAATAAAATGCTTTTTTTCATTTCTGTTATTGTTATTTCAATTATCAATCAATTATCAACTCTCACGTACTTCTTGTACGTCTTTTCAAATAACCCCACGGCTTGCGCCAAGCTTCCGAATAGTTCGCCGCCCGAGGCATTGGCGTGACCGCCGCCGTGAAAGACCTCGCTGGCCCATATGTTCACCGGACGGTCGCCTTGTGAACGGAACGAAAGGCGTATCCGCGGTTTGGGTGTCCCGGGTTTGGGACGTTCCTCACGCATCATCACCGAGTAATAGATATCCGCTATCTGCAAAGGCATGTTCACAATGCCCTCGGTGTCGCCCACTTGGTAGTGGTATTGGTCCAACTCGGCGGCACTGAGCGTGATCAGCGCTAAATGGTATTCGGGGTAGATTCGCATCTTGCGGTATAACGCATAGCCCGTCATTCGCAAACGGTCTGTCGAGTATTGGTTGAACACGGCGTTGTAGATCGCGTCTTTCTGTACGCCCGCGCGTAGCAAAGAAGCGATGATGTCGTACAACTCTGCGTTCGTGGAGTTGTAACTGAAATTGCCCGTATCGGTCATCAGACCCGTGTAAATACACGTAACCGCCTCAAGCGACAGAGCTCCGTGCGCGGCAATCAGCTTGTACACCACTTCACATGCCGAACTGGCGGTGGGGTACGAGTGTACCTCCGTCCATATATCCAAACTGCATTGCGGATCCAACAGGTGGTGGTCAATCATCACTTTGGGACAAGGGTTTGCTAACATCTTTACGCCAACGGGACCGATGCGTTTGGGGTCGTTGAAATCCGTGCAGAGCAACAGATCCGCCGCTTCGATGAGTTTGTTGCAAACGGCCGTCTCTTTTTCATACACGCGTATCTGGTCTGCTCCGGGCATCCAGTTGAAGAACGCCGGAAAAGCATTCGGTACAATCACTGTCACGCTCTTACTGCTCTTTGCCTCCAATTGTGAATTGTGCATTGTGAATTGTGAATTGCAATAGTGCCACAATGCCAACGCTGAACCCATCGCGTCACCGTCGGGCGCCATGTGCGTAAGTATTATAATATGTCCTGCTTTTGCTATTAATTCGTCCATAAGCATAAAAAAATCGTGCAAAGTTACACTTTTTTTTGCATATATCAAAATTTTTCTGTAATTTTGCAACGAAAAAATGAATATCTATGGATAAAATCAGCAAATCGCAGCTTAAAATGGTGAGAAGTCTCCAGCAAAAAAAGTTCCGGGACGAACTTGGATTGTTTGTGGCTGAGGGGGAAAAATGCGTGTCGGAATTGTTAAAATCTTTCGACCCGGAACTCCTCATCGTCTCAACCGACAAATCTGAATTCTCTTCTCCCCCCTTGAGAGGGGGCGCGGGGGTGTCCTCAATTCTCTCCGCCTCTCCCACTGAGATTGAGCAGATGTCTTCGCTCTGTACGCCCCAAGGCGTCATAGCGGTCTTTAAGAAACGACCATCTCAATTATCAATTGTCAATTCTCAATTGTTAATTGCCCTCGATGGCATTCAGGACCCCGGAAACTTGGGCACGATCATCCGTACTTGCGATTGGTTCGGTGTCCACGATATCGTCTGTTCCCTTGACACAGCGGATTGTTATAACCCCAAGGTGGTACAAGCCACGATGGGCGCGCTTTCGCGCGTACGCGTTCATTATGTTAATCTCCCCGCCTGGCTTGAATCCCTCTCCCCCTCTGAGAGGGGGGCGGGGGGTGTCCCCAATATCTTCGGCACGCTCCTTGAGGGAAAAAATATGTACGATGTCTTGGCGGATCTGACTAATTCTCAATTATCAATGGTCAATTCTCAATTGTCCATCATCGTCATGGGCAACGAGGGTAATGGTATCTCTCCGGCTGTCCGTTCGCTCGTCACACATCCAATCCGCATTCCCTCGTTCCCCGAGAATGCCGAGACTTCCGAGAGCCTCAATGTCTCAATCGCTACTGCAATCGTCCTTGCCGAGTTCCGTAGAATAAACAATAACCATTTGCAAATCCTTAATCACCAATGAAAAAAATTCTCCTCTTCCTTTTGTCCCTTGTGTTAGTAGCTTGTACAGCGCGTCAACCGCAGTTCCGAATAGGCGTGAGCCAGTGTCTGGACGATGCGTGGCGCCAGAAGATGAACTATGAGATGGAGCGAGAACTGCTCCTTCATCCCGATATGCACCTTACCCATCGCATCGCCTATGGAAGCAACGAACGTCAATGTGCGCAGATTGATAGTTTCATCCGCGAACGTGTCGATCTGCTCATCGTCAGCCCCAATGAGGCGGAGCAGGTCAAACCCGCGGTCACAAGGGCTTTCCGGGCTGGTATTCCGGTAATAGTGGCGGATAGAAGGGTCACCGGGGACGAATGGACCGCTTTCATCGGGGGAGACAACTACAAAGTGGGACAACTCATGGCGAAGTGGGTGATGCAGAAATACAAAAACAAACATCACACTTCACACTTCATACCTCACACATCTTTTACCGTCCTCGAGGTCGCCGGACTCCCGGGTTCTACTCCTGCCACCCTTCGCCACAAAGGCTTAATGGAAGGTCTTGCTTCCCTCTCCCCCTCTGAGAGGGGGGCGGGGGGTGTCACGCTCCACTCTGTAATGGGATCTTGGTACAAAGAAGGGGCTTATCAGGTCGTGACCGATTATCTGGCTACACATCCTCTGCCGGATGTCATCGTCGCGCACAATGACCTCATGGCGATCGGCGCAGCGGAAGCACTTGAAAATTGTCAATTATCAATTCTCAATGATCAATTGTCGATTCCCATCATGGGCGTGGATGGTATCCGGCCGGGATTGCAAGCCATTACCGAGGGTAAGATTGAATGTACCGCCACCTATTCCTCACGAGGGGACATGATTATTGATGCCGCCTCGCGGATCTTGCATCATCAGCCTTTTGTGCGAGACACGGTTCTGGAAACGATTATGTTGGATGAAGATGCCGCTTATCCTTTGCTCAAACAGGACGAAGCCATCGCACGCGATTTGGAAACATTGCATATCGTGCAGGTGCAAACACAAACCCAATGGAAACAGCTCCAGTACGGCCGCATCGTCCTGATCTCTTGTATCGCCGCTTTCTTCGTGCTCCTTATCGTCGTTCTGGCGTTCATCATTCGCACACAACTCAAACTGCAGACTGAGATCAAAAGCGACATCCTTCCGCAGTTGAACGAAGTGCAGGAAGCGATTCAGGTGAGCCGAAAGGACGAAGCCTTTGCGGAGCGTATGAAACAGATTGTGGAGGATCATCTCTCTGACCCGAACTTGAGCGTCGAGTACTTGGGAACGATGCTGCAACTGAGCCGCACACAGCTCTTCCGGCGTGTCAAGTCCGTTACCGGCAAAGGACCGCTCGATTACATCCGCGAACGCCGGCTCATCAAAGCCGACCAACTCCTGCATACTACGGATAAGACGATACAGCAGATTTCCCTTGAACTCTGTTTCTCCAATCCCGGTTATTTCACCAAATGTTACAAGGAGTATTTCGGTCATCTCCCCAGTGATCGTTCCTAACCTCCTCGTGCCCCCTTTTCCTCCCTTTCTTCCCCCTTCAGGGGGATTGAGGGGGTTTTTCGGAGGGGGGCTTTCTCTCTCTCATTCCCCCATTTTCGAAAGATTTCGGTACGTTTCGAATAATAAAATGAATAATTTTACGAAAAAATGCACAAAACATTTGCATATTTCAAAAAAAAGTAGTAATTTTGTGCCCGATTTTGTAAAGTACGTGTTTAAACAACTAAAATTACAAATTACCAATATCAAATATCAAATATCAAATCATTTGATACCATGCAGAAACGAAATTTATCCTTTGCACAGCTCTTCAATTTGAGCTTTGGATTCTTCGGAGTACAGATTGCTTACGCGCTCCAGAGTGCCAACATCTCTCGTATTTTTGCTACTTTAGGCGCTGACCCTCACACGCTCAGTTTCTTTTGGATTCTGCCGCCGTTGATGGGTATGATCGTTCAGCCGCTCGTGGGTAAGTATAGCGATAAGACCTGGACTCGCCTCGGACGCCGTAAACCGTATCTGCTCGTGGGCGCGCTCATTGCCGTTGCTGTGATGCTCCTCTTGCCGAACGCCGGTAACTTCACCTTCACGCAATCGCTCTTCCTGGGCTTGAATGCCGCTATGTGGTTCGGGCTCTTCAGCCTTATGTTCCTCGATACCTCGATCAACATCGCTATGCAACCGTTTAAGATGATGGTCGGTGACATGGTGAACGAAGAGCAGAAAGGAACGGCTTATGCAATCCAATCGGCGCTCTGTAACGCTGGTTCGTTAGTCGGCTATGTTTTCCCGATCTTCTTCACTTGGATCGGTATCGCCAATACGGCTCCCGAGGGCGTCATCCCTGACTCGGTCAAATGGTCCTTCTACGCGGGCGCGCTAATCCTTATTTTATGTTCGCTTTATACCTTTGTAACCGTTAAGGAGCTTAACCCGCAAGAGTACGCTGAGTTCCACGGTATCAAAGAACAATCTCAAACGACCTCAAACGAAGTCAAACCATCTCAAACTGAGGAGGAAGGTTTCGTAACCTTACTCCGCAAAGCTCCCTCTGCATTCTGGACAGTGGGTCTTGTGCAGTTCTTCTGCTGGGCGGCGTTCATGTATATGTGGACCTATTCGAACGGCGCTATCGCTTCCAACTGCTTCGGCTGGGATGGTGTGAATGCAGCGGATGGCGCATTCCAGCAAGCCGGTAACTGGGTGGGTGTAGTCTTCGCTATTCAGGCGGTCGGCTCACTTCTCTGGGCGGCTTTCCTGCCGAAACTCGAGCACTGGACAGGCAACAAGGGGGCATATGCCATCTCTCTGCTTGTTGGCGCAATCGGCTTTATATCAGTCTATTACGTTACGAACCAATACGTGCTCTTCTGCAGCTACGCCCTCATCGGCGCTGCTTGGGCGGCTATGCTCGCACTTCCGTTCACCATCGTTACCAACGCTATCAAGGGTGGAAATATGGGATACTACCTCGGACTCTTCAACTGCACGATCTGCATCCCGCAAATTGTAGCAGCACTCTGCGGTGGTCTCCTCCTTAAATATATATGCGCGCACGTACAAGCCGGTATGCTCGTTGTTGCCGGTGCATTACTCATCCTTGGCGCAGCATCGGTATTCTTAATCAAAGAGAAAGAATAAAACATCATCCATATAGGGTCGATCCCAAAACAGCCATCGACCATATATGGACGATATAAAAGAAATAAACATTTAACATTTAATAACATTATGAAAAACAAATTACTTGTAAGTGCATGCGCAGTAGCGATGATGGCTTCCATGTTTACATCGTGTAAGCAGAAGGTGGACTTTGATGCTATTGCGGATGGTGTCTCTGAGAAGACATTGCAGGGCTATTTCTCCGGAGCTGAAGTATTTGGAGACGCTCTTGTGATGAACGTAGTGCAGTACAACTTTGCTGAGGACGGTTCGGTTGAGCGTACAACGATGGAAATCGGTGACGGTGTGTACAAGGCTCCTGCTTCAAAAAAGTACTCGTCATGGAGTTTTGGTGACTATTTTGAGGGTAACAAAGGTCGTTATTTGACCTTGAATGCCGCTGATGGTACAGAGCCTCTCAAACTGAAGTATTGCTTTGGTGGTATTATGGAGGATGCACAGCCCGCTGCATTGGATAAGAATGACAAGATTGCGTCTATCCCTTCTACCAATGCTGATGTGCTTGGTAAAAAATGGTATGGTAACGACACGACCTATTACAAGATTGATACTATAGTCGATGTTCGTAGATTGGATACTATCTATACATATACCCCGAAGAAAGATCCTGAGACCGGAAAATATATGAAAGACTCAACAGGGCATATTATTTATGAACAGACCATTAAGGAAATTAAGGAATCATTCATTCCCACCAAAATGAAATGGCCGATTGCTCCGAAGACAATCGATATCCGTTGTATTGAACTCTATCGCGATTCAACTACGCTGGCTAATACCGGTAAATGGTATATGCTATCCAAAGCTTATGACATGAACGAGAAGCGTATAACAAAACTTACCAAAGATACTACGGCTTCCTATGACTTCCATTGGACATATTATACCTATTCCTCTTCCTCTGCTTTCGTGATTGAAGCCGTGCAGGATAATGGTACAGTTGAATTCTTTGAATGTGGATATGATTTCAAGTTGCCATCGGTTACTATTGACAAGCAAGTCTTGAAAGTTAAAGAGTAATAACAGCATAAATACAAGTATATATGAAAAACATTAGTAAAAATGCAATGCGATATGTGCTGACAGTATGCGTGCTGTGTAGCGCAATGCTTGCTTTCGCGCAGACTACCGTTAACGGTACAGTTATTGACGCTGCGAATGGCGAACCGATTATCGGTGCTTCCATTCTCGAAATGGGTACTACAAACGGTACTATCACCGACTGGGATGGTAATTTTACCCTCACGGTGCAACCCGGTGCTAAACTCTCTATCTCCTATATGGGTTACAAAACCCAGGAGTTGGCAGCTGCCCCGAATATGTCCGTCAAACTCGGAGAAGACTCCGAACTCCTTGACGAAGTCGTTGTGGTTGGTTATGGTGTCGTTAAGAAAAACGATGCTACCGGTTCTGTAACAGCTATTAAACCCGATGAGATGAACAAGGCCCTCACTACTACCGCTACCGACATGTTGTCCGGTAAAGTAGCCGGTGTGGTTGTTACATCTGCTGGCGGTGCTCCGGGTAGCGGTGCTACTATCCGTATCCGTGGTGGTTCGTCTCTTTCTGCATCCAATGACCCGTTGATCGTCATTGATGGACTCGCTATGGATAATGATGGTATCCAAGGTGTGTCTAACCCCCTCTCTATGGTAAATCCTGCGGATATTGAGTCAATGACTGTCCTCAAGGATGCTTCTGCTACCGCTATCTACGGTTCGCGTGCTTCTAACGGTGTCATCATCATTACTACCAAGAAAGGTAAAGCAGGCTCGAAACCGAAAATAAATTATGAAGGTAATGTCTCTGTTTCTACTTTGACTGACCGTATAGAAGTATTGAACGGCAATCAACTGCGCGCATATGCTAACTCGCTTGGTATGGACGCAACAGCAATGAATGTACTTGGCAATGAGAACACAGACTGGCAGGCTGCTATATACCGTCCGGCTGTTTCTACTGACCATAACTTCTCCCTCATGGGTGGTACAAAACATATGCCCTATCGAGCTTCTATTGGATATACGTTGGGAAATGGTATCGTTAAAACTAACCAAATGCAGCGTGTAACTGCCGCAGTTAACCTCTCTCCCTCATTTTTGGAAGACCATCTTAGTTTCAATTTGAATGCAAAAGGTATGTATATCTACAACCGCTATGCGGATGGCGTACAGGGTGCTGCGTTGGATATGGATCCTACACAGCCGATTTATGATCCGAATAATATTGGATTTGGTGGCTATTATCAACGTACAACACAAGGCTCCTATAAAGACTCTGAGGCTGTAAACCCGGGTGATAAGTGGTACCTTACGAATAACTCACAATCTACTGCTAACCCGGTAGCTTCATTGATGCAGAAGGAAAATAAGGCTAATTCAGGCTCATTTGTTGGTAATCTGGATGGAACCTATAAAATTCATGGCTTTGAGGATTTGATTCTGCATGCAAACTTTGGTGCGGATTATTCCTATGGCAAGCAAACTACTAATGAGTCGCCGGAGTCCTTTTTCTCACATTACTTTGGTAGTTATGGATGGTCCAAACAGATGAAATATAACCTCCTTTTTAACTGCTACGCGCAATATTATAAGGATTTCAACGAAAAACACCATTTTGATGCAATGGTGGGTTATGAGTGGCAGCACTTCTATCGCAAAGGTACTGCGGAATACTATGGACTCTATCCGCAGACAGCTACCGATCCTGCGCTCCGTGGTACGAAATATGAACATAAGTCCACAGCCGTTAATGACTATGCTACGGAGAGTTATCTCGTTTCCTTCTTCGGTCGCGTGAATTATTCTGCATTGAACCGGTATATGATTACTGCAACACTCCGTGCGGATGGCTCTTCGCGTTTCGCTCCGGACAAACGTTGGGGTTATTTCCCATCGGCCGCTTTAGGATGGAAAATTAAAGAAGAAGCTTTCCTGCGTGACGTGAACTGGCTCAATGACCTTAAACTCCGTCTCGGTTATGGTATCACTGGTCAGCAGAACTTAAACATGGGTGATTACCCATATATGCCGACATATGATATTTCCAAGCAATATGCGTATTCTACACTCGGTCAGCAGGCTACTACCGCAAATTTGACAGAGTTGCAAAATCTTGGATACAAAGAGGGAGTGGACTACGTCGTATCTTCGGATAACTACATTTTCTATGTAACTAACCGTCCGAACGCATACAACCCCGACTTGACGTGGGAAAAAACAACCACTTATAACGCTGGTATTGATTTCGGTTTCCTAAATAACCGTATCAACGGATCTATTGATTATTACTATCGTAATACTACCGATTTGATTAACTATGTGGATATTCCGGCAGGTACTAACTTTAAGACCATGGTTACTCGTAATATCGGTTCGCTCCGTAACCAAGGTGTTGAGTTCGCACTTAATGGTGTGCTGGTAGATCGCAAGAATTTCAAGTGGGATATTTCTTACAACGTTACTTGGAATGACAACAAAATTACCAAACTTGTTGGAGGCGATGAAAAGGACTATTATGTTGCAACCGGAGAGATCCGTAACGGAAAGCGTATCCAAGCACACAAAGTAGGTTATGCTGCTTCTTCATTCTATGTTTACAAGACGGTCAAGGATGAAACTACAGGTAAGCGCGTTATTGTGGATCTGAACGAGGATGGCAAGATTGATGAAAACGATAAGTATTTCTATCATAGCCCTGCTGCTCCTGTAACAATGGGACTCTCGTCCAAATGGCAGTTCTATGGTTTTGATTTAGGTATTACATTCCGTGCTTCCATTGGAAACTACGTATATAATTCTGTTCTTTCCGGAAACTTGCAGAATATTGAGAAGGCACAAATCTATGATAGCAAGGCTGGTGGATTCCACAACCTAATGCTGACAGCACTCCAAGCGCATTATGTGGACGGTGTACATCGCTCGGATTATGTGAACCAGATAGACGAACTCGACTATTTTGTTGAGAATGCTTCGTTCCTCCGTTGTGATAATATCACGCTTGGTTATTCTTTTGAGAAGGCGGTTAAGGGACGTGTTTACTGCACGGTCAGCAACCCCTTCGTACTCTCACGTTATAAAGGTCTTGACCCGGAGGTGTTTGGTGGTATAGATAATAATATCTATCCGCGTTCATTGTCTGTCAGCCTTGGAACAAGTTTAAATTTCTAACCTAAGGAAAATCTATCATTATGAAAAAGTTTAATATTCTTTTAGTTTCATTCTTGGCTGCTGTAGGATTTACTTCTTGTGTGCAAGACTTAAATACGCAGCCGATTGATCCGAACGTATTACAAACGTTTGACCAGGATCGTATCTATTATAAGATTTATGCCGGACTTGGAACTTCCGGTCAGGTTGGTCCTAATGGTAACTGTGATATCGTAGCAAACGATGAAGGTTATTCGGTGTTCTATCGTCTGATGTTCGTTCATAACGAATTCCCTACTGATGAGGGGTGGTGGATTTGGAATGACGCTGGTGTTACTGACCTTAACGAAATGACATGGAATGCTACTAATGACTTTACTAAATTGTTGTACAACCGTTTGGAGTTTAACGTAACAACCTGTAACCATTTCTTGGATAATACGGAAGGAAAAACGGACGCTAAAACCATCCGCCAACGCGCGGAAATCCGTTTCATGCGTGCGCTCAACTATTATTATCTGCTTGATTTCTTTGGTAACCCGCCTTTCACCATGACCGTTTCTTCTGCTAACCCGAAACAAATAGAGGGTGGACGTCCTGCACTCTATCGCTGGGTTGTTAACGAATTACTCGCGGCTGAAGATTATCTGGAGGAGAATACTGAAGTATATCGTGTGAACAAAAATGCGGCTCGTTTGCTTCTATCCCGTCTCTACCTCAATGCGGCAGTTTATAAAGGTTTGGATGTAAATAGTCCTGATCCGTTAGATTTGGATTCGGCGGCTTTGTATGCTAAGAAGGTGATGGATAACGGCAAATACAAACTGACCAATAATTATGCGGAGATGTTTATGGGCGATAATGACCATAACAATGGTGCATGTGAGGTAATTTTTGCAATTCCGCAAGACGGAGATTATATCCAGTCTTGGGGAGCTTCTTCCTGTCTCGTTTGCATGACTCGTGCACAAGGTATGATGCCTTGGGGATCGGATGACAAGTGGGAGTGTTTCCGCTCATCGCCGGAATTGGTAAATGCATTTTGTAAGCCTGTTGGTAAGACACCGGGCACAATCAAAGCGGATGAGTTCCATATGCCAGCTGAACTGATAGATGACCGAGCTATCCTCTGCAATGAAGCAAAGGCGGTTTCTACCAGTCCGGATTCGGTCACATGGTCCGCTTCCAATGTCGGTGGTGCTGCATATGGTACGGGTAATTTTAACAAAGGTTGGGCTATGTGTAAATGGACAGGATGCTATTCTACAGGTGAACAACGTGGTAAACATAAAAACTTTGTAGATACTGATATTCCTCTGCTGCGTGTGGCTGAAGCATATATGACATATGCCGAGGTACTTTATCGTCAGAATAAAAAAGATGAAGCGATGAATGTCATTACTGACCTGCGCGCAACTCGCCATGCGGATCCGTTGTCTGGTACGCTTGATGACGAGGTGCTGCTTGATGAGTGGCTTCGTGAGTTCCACTGCGAGGGACACCGTCGTATAGACCTTATTCGTTTTGGTCAGTTCTGCGGTCCTAACTCAACTAAAGAGTGGGAAGGACACAAAGCAGGCAAGGATGCCAAATATATTGTGTACCCAATCCCGAGTACGGATATTGTAGCAAACTCCAACTTGGTACAGAACCCGGGTTATTAATCGCAACATCAATTTTGATGCGAATATAAAAAACTAATTAACATTATTAACAATTAAAATTTTTCTATTATGAAGAAGTTTTATGCAATGATTACTGCTGCGCTTATTAGCGTAAGTATGTTTGCAGTAGCTCCTACTGTCAATGATTTGACTAAGTATCAAAAAGCAGATCATTATGTAGCATGTTTCCAAGCTCCTGCCGATGCTCGTTGTAATGACATCGTATGGGTAGGTACCTACAATGAGTGGAATCTTCAAGATGAAGACATTCTTGTTTGTGAGAATCTTGCTGGTTTTGATGGTTGGTACGTAGTTGTAGTTCCGGTAGATGCTGAAGGTAAGAACGAAGGTAAGCCGGTAATCGTAAACGAGTGTGGAGAGCGTAACTGGGAGTATCAGTGCGGTACTGTAGTTGCTGTTGATTGTCCGGATGGACTTATTAATCCGAATGGAGCAGAATGTGACCTCAAAGGATGGCCAACTGACAAGCCGGCTATTGTTGATGTTCAAGCATGGAAGAATGGAAACAATCCTTGTACCAAGCAGTGTGCTGCTGTTAACATGACGTTCATTGTATATCCTCCTTTCTGTGAGGATAATCCTGAATTGGCTCCGACTATGAAAGGTTCTTGGAACTGGGATGCAGCTCCTGTCGTATTTGAATTTAAGGGTTCCTACTTCGAGGCTGTAGTAAAAGTTGATCCTTCTATCTTGAAATTCAAATTCAATAACGATCCTGCTGGTTCGTGGGACAATCAGTTTGAATACTTTGTTCCCGAAGATACTGAAAATGATGTAGCTGCTCACTGGGCACAATTCCACGACTTTGAGTTCTATAACACGGAGGATCCTCAGAATAATTTCTTTACATATGCGAACAATACCTTAACATTCGATTTCTCGGATACAGAGAAGTTCCGTTATGCAACCTGTGGTCTTGATGATACTGAGTACGATGTCACAATTAACCTCAAGACGACGACTGATGCTCCTGCTGCTGGTATTGAAGTTGCTGGTGACTTCGCAAGCAAAGACTGGAGCGTATTCGAAATGATGACTCTTTCCGAAGATGGTGTTTATAGTGCAACACTGAAAGCAAAGGCTGCTAACGTATTCAAATTCCGTGAGGCAGGTACTTGGGATAACGAAATCGTTTATGTAAATCAAATTACCGATGAAGGTGCCGCTAAAGGGCTTGACAATATCAAGTTTGGCGATAAATGGGATGAAAACCATGTAATCAATCTTGATCTCAGTGATCCTACTATCTATGTATGGAAAGCAAATTGGGTTGCTCCGGAAGGTATTGAGAACGTTGTTCTGACCGAGAAAGCACAGAAAGTTGTTGTTGACGGTGTTCTCTACATCGTTCGTGACAACAAGATGTTCAACGTTCAAGGTGGCCAAGTTCGCTAATCTGAACATTCCATCATCCGATCAAGTTCGTTTATACGAGCAAAGATCATTAACAAAAGCGTCCTTCGGGGCGCTTTTTTCGTCCTCACTCTTGCATATTTCAGAAAAAGACAGACTGAATCTTAAAAATCGTATATTTTATCACGGTATCTCGTCGGTATCTCGTCGGTCTCTCGTGATCTATCGTCCCGTATGTCTCCCGTAAGCGAGTCGTAAGAGGGTCGTGTCGGGCTTATAATTGCCACTATCTTCGTAAAAAGTGCAAAATTATTTGCATATATCAATTATTTTTCGTAACTTTGCACCCAAATGAATAAATTTAAAAATACAACAATGAAAAAACAACTCCTTATCCTCTTGCTGGCTGTTTTTAGTGTGGCGGCGCAAGGACAACTGAAAAGCAAAACTTATTTGGCATATATTGACCAGTGGAAAGAGATTGCGGTATTTCAACAAGTCGATTACGGCATTCCCGCTTCCATCACCATGGCACAAGCGCTCCTCGAATCCGCAGCAGGACAGAGTGAATTAGCGCTCAATGCCAATAACCATTTCGGTATCAAGTGCAATAACGATTGGATGGGCGGCGTATATTATTATGACGATGATTCCAAAGGCGAGTGCTTCCGTCATTACAACGATGCGGCGGAAAGTTTCAAGGATCATTCGCTTTTCCTGCAACGGAGCCGTTATGCCACCTGTTTTGAGATCGCGGTGGAGGATTATGAAGGCTGGGCACGCCGGCTCAAAGAGTGCGGCTATGCTACCGATCCGCTTTACGCAGAGAAATTGATCAAGATCATCGAGGACTACCGGCTTGATACACTCGTTAACGGTGCGCCTGTGGGAAAACCGGAGATCAAGACCGAGACGAAGAAACCCCTCAAAGCCGCTGTCGTGCATCGTGCAGAGCCGATTATGAAGGTCAATAACGATCCCGAGCCGGAGTATGAGAAACCGCTGACCGCAAAGGAGGAAAGAGAGAAATTCCTGCTTTCGCACCCCAAGAAACGTGCGAACGGCGTGCCGTATATTGATGCCCGCGAGGGAGATACATATGCCAATATCGCTTTCCGTCTCAACATGCGCGAACGCGACCTGCGCGAATACAACGACGCTCTTGGACGCGACCTGGCGGAAGGAGACCGCGTCTATATGGCATCGAAAAAGAACGTCGGCATCAACACATATGTCTGGACGTATCCGGGCTTGTCCTTCTGGAAACTGTGTCAGGAGGAAGGCGTACACATGGAAGCCGTGCAGAAACTGAATAACATGGATCCCTCTATCCGCGTGTTCCGTACGCGGGAAAAACTATATCTGAAGAAAGTTAAAGACGATGGCAACCGCTAATTCTCTTTCGCTTACCGATGCTTTGGTCACCTATCTCCGCGAGAGCGGTTTGGAAAAGCCTGTATTGGAAGTACAGGCAGAGGAAGTGTGGCCGAAAGTGATGGGTGAAATTGTCACCAAACTGACCCGTAGCGTCGAACTCAAAGACGGCGTGTTGTATGTCCGTGTCAGTTCCGCCGCGCTCAAAGCACAACTCTTTGAGAACCGCTTCGAGTTGGTGGCAAGGATGAACGACGCCCTCGGCGCGAAAGCAATTAAAGATTGTAGAATTTTAGGCTGATAGACAATTGACATTTTATCCTGAAAATATTGAACAGAAGATCGACTTCACGGTCATCCGTGAGGAGTTGCTGCGTCGTTGCGCCTCGCCTTTAGGACGCGAGTGCGTGGAGGCGATGCAGATGGAAACGGAGTACGAGACCGTGAGCCGCCTGTTGCAGACCACCGACCAGATGCGTCTGGCGCAAACGGATCCTATGCTCACGTTCCCCCGAGGCGAGATTCACGACCTGCGCGAATCCATCTCGCGTATCCGCATCGAGGGCTTGTTCTTGGACGAAGCGGAGTTGGACGCTTTGCGAAAAAGTCTCTCTTTCGCTGTGGAGTTAGAGACGTTCTTTGGCTCACTGGATGAGCATAAGTACCCCTTGTTGCGGGAAACGGGCAACTCCGGCAACTCTGGTGTGCTCGGACGCATCGTCAAAGAGATAGACCGAATCTTGGACCGTTACGGCCGTTTGGCGGATCATGCTTCGCCGGAACTGGCGCATATACGTCGCGAATTAGTGAATACCCAAGGCTCTGTCGGACGCACCTTAGCCGCCCTGTTGCGGCAAGCGAAAGCCGATGGATTCGTCGATGCCGATGCCGCTCCCACTTTGCGCGAAGGACGATTGGTCATACCTGTCTCACCCGGCTACAAACGCAAGATAGGCGGTATTGTGCATGACGAGTCCGCTACGGGAAAGACGGTCTATATAGAGCCGCAACAAGTGGTGGATGCTAATAACCGGATCCGTGAGTTGGAAGGAGCCGAACGCCGCGAGCGGGTACGTATATTGCAGGAGATCACGCAATCCCTGCGTCCGCAGGCAGAGGCGATCATGGCATCGCAAAGCATGTTGGCGCAAGTGGATTTCCTGAGTGCAAAAGTCTCTCTGGCGCAAACGCTCAAAGCCATCCGGCCGGAACTGATTAACGAACCGATGCTCGAATGGTCCGATGCCCGTCACCCGGTGCTCTGTCTCCACTATGAGCCGCAGGGCAAGAAAGTAGTGCCGCTCTCAATTCGTCTGCACGCTGACGAAAACCATGTGCTCGTCATCAGCGGTCCGAACGCCGGCGGTAAGTCCGTTTGCCTCAAGACCGTTGCCTTGTTGCAATACATGACCCAATGCGGTCTGCTTGTGCCCGTGTCGGAGCAGAGCAGGGCAGGGCTCTTCAACCGTATCATGATCGATATAGGCGATGAGCAGTCTATTCAGGACGAGTTGTCCACCTATTCATCCCACTTGCGCAACATGCGTGCCTTCCTGCGTTGGGCGGACGAGCGCACCTTGATCCTTATCGACGAGATGGGAACAGGAACCGAGCCCCTTATAGGCGGCGCGTTAGCCGAAGCGATATTGAGCCAACTGGTACAACACCGCGTATTCGGCGTCATTACTACCCACTATACGAACCTCAAACACTTCGCCGAAGAGACCAAAGGGGTCGTGAACGGCGCGATGTTATACGACCGGGGAGCGATGAAACCGCTCTTCCAACTGTCTATCGGGCAAGCCGGCAGTTCATTCGCTATCGAGATCGCCCGTCAGACCGGACTGAGCGAAGAGATCATCCGTTACGCCACGGACTTGGTGGGTGAAGAGCACATCGACTATGACAAACAACTGCAAGACATAGCCCGCGACAAGCGGTATTGGGAGAATAAGCGTCAGGCGATCCGCCAGAAGGAAAAGACCTTGGAAGAGCGCATCGCGCAATATGAGGAGCAGATGAGCGGTATCAAAGCCAAGAAGAAAGAAGTCTTGGAAGAAGCGCGCCAACAGGCGGAAGAGCTTCTCCAACAGTCCAATGCAGCGATTGAACGTACCATTCGCGAAATCAAAGAAGCCAAGGCGGACAAAGAGAAGACCAAGGCCGCTCGCCAGCGTGTAGAGACCATGAAGGAAAAGGTCAAGAACCAAGCGCCTAAAGCGAAAAACACCAAAACAACTGCGAATAGCCGGCAGCCTGTTGCAATTCCCAAAGTGATGCGCGACTTCTCGGAGTTACGCAAGTTGAGCAAGACCATGGCATCTACGCCGGAGACGAAGAACAACGCGTCCGTCCGCTCTACGGTGCGTCAACGGACACTCAGTTTTGAACGCACCTTGGATCTCCGTGGCTTGCGTATTGACGAGGCTACAGAGTGCCTGATCGCGTATATGGACGATGCGCTGATGGTCGGAGCAGGAGAAGTGACGATCCTGCACGGCACAGGAACAGGCGCGCTCAAACAACTCACACGCGATTATCTCAATGACCTCAACCGGCAACGCCGTAAACGCGGACAAATAGCTCTGGATTTCGGCGATGGAGATGTCAACCACGGCGGAGCAGGACTAACCGTAGTGAAATTATAATGGATAATTGACAATTGACAATTGATAATTATGAAAAGAATTCTTTACTTAATGATGTGTGTGCTATGTGCTACCAGCGCGTTGGCTGTACGGCGACCGGGTTTCGGCGAACGGAACTACCAGCTCACCGCCATGGCGGAGTATAGCTTTAACACCACCTATCGCCACCATGCCAATGTGGATGTACAGGCTCTCCTGCCTTTCAATAGGAATTTCGAGATGGAAGCGAAGATGCAGTTATCCACCGCGAATGTGCATTCCGGCAATGTGATCATCCGCCCGAAGTTCGAACTGCCGGTTGGAGAGATGTTCTTGGAGACCGACATTTACTACCGCGCTATTTCCCGTAGCCGCATGAGCGACATCACAGCGGCATTGGGCGTCGGTTACCGAATGGATCATGTGTCTGTTACATTAGGTGTTTTTGCGCGCGTATTGAGCGATTGGAACCGTTCGTGGTATTCGAATGAGTCATACATGGTGGAGCCGTTTAACCTCCTTTACCGCGTGGAAGCATTCGTCCGTCCGCAGGATAACCCCTGGAACGTGTCGTTCATGATCAGCAATATAGATGACTATCAGATGGAGCGAATGTATCAGCCTCTCTTCCACGTGGGCGGCTATTACGATTTTGACGAGCAGTGGAGACTCAATTTCGGCGTACAATGCAAACCCACCGGCATGTTCCACCTCGATGCTACGTTCTATGGCATGACCCTGCGCGCAGGATTTTCTTATCGCTTCCATCAGAAAGAAGAGAAAAACAACTCGAATACGGATACTCAAATACCGGCAGAACTATGAAAAAATTAACTTATATCCTTCCTTTCCTCCTGCTACTCACAGCTTGTAGCAAAGATTCTACCCTCGATATCGCGGGTATGTTCTCGTCGAACGGTCCGTCCGTCAAAACGCGGTTTGAACAGTCCATGACCTTTAACCGGAACAAAGGACCGCTCCATATGAATATGGGCTCGGACAACTATACCGTCTATGTCTGCACAGACAGCCATATCACGCGTAAGACGCATAAGAATCTCGATTACTTCATCGCACAATACCAAGCCGCTCCTTCGCCTAAGTTCGCGATCCATTTAGGCGACTTGATTGATGCGCAACTGAATATTCCCTGTGCGGACAGTATTATCCATTTTCCCGGTCAGACCATCAAAGACACCGTCTTTATGACCACCGGAAACCATGATATTTACTTCAAACAATGGGATATTTTCCGGGATTACTTCAAGACCTCTGTCTATTGGTTCGATACCTATAACGGCGCGAAGAAATTGGATCTGTTTATCTGCCTCGACACGGCGGAAGGTACTTTGGGCGAAGACCAGCTCCGCTGGCTCAAAGAGTTGCTCTCCGTCAAATCAAAAGAGGGATACCGCCGTATTATCGTTTATACCCACACGCATTTCTGGAAACTGGACGGCTCGCAGGGACATACTTCCAATTTCGCCATGGAGGAGACGTACGAGTTAGCCGCGATATTGGCGCAGTATGACGTCAATTATGTGTGGTCGGGACACCAGCATGCACGTCAGTCCGTGCTCTTCAAAGGTGTCAATTACTTGGTATTGGATGCTACGAAGGATAGCGAAAATGGACAATCGTACATGACGGTAGATATGGGCGAAAATGCCATCTACCATTATTACGACTATCCTAAGTGGTAAACAGTCCGTTTACTTGCAACCCTTGAAGGCATTCTTGCCGATTTGTACTGCGGGCGCCAGAACAGGCGTCCGTAAGTATTTACATTCCATGAACGCTTCAACGCCGATCGTTTGCAGCGAGTCATTCCATTGCACCTCGCGCAAACTGCGACATCCGAAGAAGGCGCCGTCCTCTATCTCTTTGAGACGGGTGTTGAGGATCACTTTCTGAAGATTGATACATTGGGAGAAAGCACCCTTTTGCAACACTTTGAGGGACTCCGGGAGTTTTATCTCCTCTAACATCTTACACTCCATAAATGCGCTTTCTTCAATCATGTGGATATGATCCACCAGCGCGATCCCGCGTAGTTGCATGCAGTTGTAGAACGCACGTTTGCCGATCCGGAAGGTGGATTTGGGAATATTGATTTCTTCGAGCGCTACACATCCCTCAAAAGCCCCGTCTCCGATGGCATACAATCCGTCCGGAAGAACGATTTTATAAAGCCGTGTGCATCCTTGGAATGCCTCTTTGGGGAGCTGGTTCACGTTTTCCGGTATCACGATCTTATGTAAGGTGGCGCATCCTGCAAATACTTGTTCGCCCAGGAAATCGAGCGTCTTCGGCAGTTCGACCGCCTCCAGATGGGAACAACCGGCAAAGACACCTGCATCTATCCGTCGGAGGTGTGCAGGAAGAGCGATGTTCTTGATCCCGCGGCACATGAAGAAAGTGGCGCGTTCAAGCACCTCGATCTGATCGCTCAACACTTGTTCTTTGAGATTGATGCAACCGTAGAAAGCACCGGCTCCAAGACGCTCCAAGGTATTGGGCAGTAGAGCATTCTTCAAGAGCTGACAATCATAGAATGCATAGTTGCCCACTTCGCGAACGGTGGAGGGGATGGTCACATCCGTCAAACTCTCACATCCGAAGAACGCCGCCGTGGGAATAGCGGTGATGCTTTCGGGGATCTCGACCGTTTTGAGTTTCTTTTGATCGCTAAAAGCGCGCTCGGCTATCAGACGGATAGGATTTTTGCTCTTGAAGATATATTTCTCCGGCAGATCCGCATTCGTCGCTACCAGACAATCGTCGATGATGAGTGCTCCTTTTTTCCATTTGTTCTCGGTAAGGTAGATGCCCGAATTGGTGAACGCATCCTCTCCGATCGAAGTGACACTACTCGGAATAACTACCTTCAGGAGGTTCTTACAGTTATAGAACGTCTCATGGTCGATACGCGAGATGCAAGCCGGCAGTTCGACCCGTTCAATCGTTTTGTTCCCGGCAAAAGCACCTGCGGCAATGAGCCGGGTTCCTTCCGGCACTACAAAACGCGGTTTGATATTCTTGTCCGTCGCAATAAGAATACTGTCTATCCACAGGCATCCTTCCGTCCAGTTCTCTTTGTTCGACATGATACCTGTTCCCTCGAACGCCGACCGATAGACACGCTGAAGGGTGCGCGGTAAAACGACAGCCATCAGGTTTTTGCAACCCTTGAACGCCTTGTCGCCGATAGAGGTAACGGTATAGGTATTTTGCCCCACAACAATCTGCTCGGGAATAAAGAGTTCGCCGGATGCTTTGGGGTTTAGTGCTACTTCTGCGGTGAGATGATTGATATCGATGGTATAATACACATCCTGATATTGTGCATCTTCCGCGTTAGCGGTGAATACGGCGGCCAGTAACATCAAAATACAGGTCGCCTGCTTGAATAAAGAGTTTGCCTTCATATATAAATTTACGATTTGACGATTGGCGATTGATAGTTTCATCCATTCCCTGCGGATGCTTATTGACGATACCTGAAAGTAAGCAGATAGCATTCTCTATCAGCCGTTTGCCGTCGGTGGTGAGATAGGCGGTCGAATACTCACTCACACCGATCATGTACATCGGTTGGAGTAGAGCAGTGCCGTTACAATCGGTTCCTTCCGGCAGGTAAACGATGGAACTATAGCCCGCTTGCGATACAGGTGAAGCCAGAAGGTCGAAGCCTTCGGTATTCGTCCATGTGGAGATAGCCGTAACGGCATTGGTGTTGCATTGTGCGAAGAGTTGTACCGTTCCCTCAGTGATAGTCACGCCTTCGAAAAGCGGATGAAGAGGATCCGTTACCGAGACAGAGAGATCCGCTGTGTTGACGGAATTTCCCCAATTCCAAACGGTATTCTTGAGCAAGAACGGTTTGAGAAGAACCATCGGTTTGTCATAGCCTTTGAGCGCCGCAAAACCCGTAGCACCGCTATTCGGTTTGGAACCCAGAACAATCACATCGTACGTACTATAATCCACTTCCGGGTCGGTCGCGTCCGTTTCAACTACCCATAAACTGTCATTCGCACGCAGGTATTTGAGCAGCGCTTTGTCTTCGCTTGCTCCCGGCAAGGTTACAAATGCAACCGCCTTTGTACCTTCCGGCTGAACAGACGGAACGGTGTCGCCGCCTTCCGGCTCCGGGTCATGGCGTTCGCCCGGAGACTCATAGCAACCCAAATCCGGTGCCAAACCGTTATACCCCAAGTTGACATCTATACCGGCATCAATAAGACGAGAGGTAGCGGCAAGCCGGAGGCATGTGCTTTCTGCGATGGAATGATCCGCTGCGCGAGGCGCTAAAACAGAGGTGGTATCCAACGACTGAAAATCCGCCGCCGAACAACTGAACCCGTTATTCCAGGTGTTATATTCATTTGCGGCCACGTTTTGGGACTTGGGCTGATCTGCTGCTCTTCCGGACAGACTGATGTTATTCCGCATGTAGTTTGTGCCATAAGCGGTCGTAAAACCGAAGTTCACTCCGTTGTCATACCCGGTATTATTATAGACCCACATCGTACCGCCGTTATTGTTCTGATCAAAGCCGCGGGCGTTATTAGCCACCGCGAGACAGTGGTGGATCAGAATTTTATGGTCGGTATAACCGCCGCCCATCTTAAAGCCGTTTCCGTTGCCCTGACACGGGTATTGCTCCAACGTAATAGTAATCGTATTGCCGTATCGATCCGTCATTTGTGTACCTACTTTGGAATCGAACCAAGCTTTGTCCGTCTGGTAGCGAGGGTGATTTTTCATGTTATAATAGGCAGGTCCGTTCTGATAGCAAACCGACTGCTCGATAATAGTCTGCGAGGTGCTTATACGCTGGAAGAAATCCCATCCGTCATCCGAGTTGTTCCATGCGCGGCAACCGATATAGTGGTTTCCTGCGCCGCTGAACTGCTTGTCTGCAAAACCATCCGCGTTGCCACCGAAATTGGCTACACCGCTTGTTCCTGTGGTCTTATAGTCAAAATTATCATGACTGTCGCAATTCAAAATAGTGTTGTTGCCGCCTTTCTTCATCTGGCAACCGGTATCGGCGGAGCCGTAGATGTCCAAGTTCTCAAACAGACAATACGAGCCCTCGCAATAGAGGTTGTTTTTGCCGGAATAGGCAATAGACAGGTCTTTGATATGCAGATAAAGCGAGTTCTCGTGAACCGTAATTCCACGAGTGCCGTAAGCCACTTGGTGAAAATCCAGCACTGCCTTCTCTTCCGGATAGCCGGAGATGACGATATATTTTGATTTCGAGCCCTGTTTGTTTATGGAGAATTTATCGGCGAACTCGTACGTTCCACTGAGCAGGTAAAGCGTATCTCCGCCATTTTTGATTTTCGACACGCCCTGTGCAAACGTGCATGGTGTAGCATAAGACAATCCGTCTCCGCTGCCTTTCGGCGAAGCGTAATAAGTTGTAGCGAATGTACAAATGGACCATGTACAAAGTACCAGAGAGAGAAGGTGTTTTTTCATATGTTTAGCCGTTTAAATAGTTTTCCGGTCGATGTTTTTTGAGCCAAAAGACCAATACCCATCGATAAAGACATAAAATCATTATTGGGGTTAATAAGATATAATTATATCCTTTCGCATAAAGGAATATACCGATAATAAGGATTGCTACTATATAATAAATAGCGCGGAAAATGGTCTTGCTCTCCTCAGTCGGAATCAGTGTCCGCATCAGCGGCCAGCGGTAACGGGGCATTGAGAAACGCTCCATCGCATTGAGTAGCGGGAAAGAGATAAAAAGCAAGATATACGGCATTGTTCCGGTATCATAAAGGAGCAGGAAAGGAACGTACCGTGAGCAGACTAACAGAGGATAAAACCACACATTATAGCGGTTCCTCCAATTATTATAAATCGCAAAAAACAATGTCATAACGGCGATGGACAGTGCCACATAGCCGCATCGCTCAGTGCCGTTCAGCCAATAGAGCATCCCCAAGGCGCTAAGCGAATAGAGAACCCTTATGCCGACGATAGCTGTTCTCCAATGCTCGAAATGGGCATAGTTATTTTCGTATAGCCGGAGAGCAGGCTGTTGCTCATGCCGGATAGAGCAGGTGTCATTGTAGATGTAGCCTGATTCGTAAAGCGAGAATGTGGCGATGAGGATCAACAGGTAGTTGACAGTGAAAGTGCTCCATGAACCGCTATAACCCACTGCGGAATAGAAGGCGGTGGGCATAAGGTAGAGCAACATCCACGAAAGCAACTTCGGGATAGTGCCTAAACGCACTACATAGTAATACGCGAACGGGATATAGAATACTGCGTTCGGAATCGTGGTGCGTGTGTGCTTGAGCCTAATATTTGTTTCTTCCTGTTTCAATAAAATGAACGTTAATGTCCGCCGGCAGAAGTTTTTCCCACCGTGAACGGTTGTTATAGGTGATAATAGTAGCCTGTCGGGCATGCCGGATAAGCGGAAGGTCGCTGATGTTGTCGGTGATGATGTCGAAATCCCTATAGAGGGATAGCACTTCCTCTTTGTGCTGCGTCGCATGGTATGTTCTCGCCCCGATGTGTTTCGCTACGGTCTTGGCGATGATATCCATTGTCTGGGAAACGAGGACGATGTTTCTGCCCTCTATCATCTGCCAAACGGGACTGATCTTTCGTGGCAGGAGATAGTCGGTATAGAACCGCTCTGCCCGCGCCTGTTGTTCATCCGCGGGGAGTTGCTCAAACGAACGGATCGCTCTGCTGCGCACCAGGTCTATACCGAACAGTTTATAGATGAGCGAGTTGAACTTGTTCCCGCGAATATGCAGGAAATCGTACGTCGTGTTGGAGTAAAACAACGTCCAACAGATGTCCACTAATATCGTTCTATCTTCTTTCATCTATAACTTTCAAAAGCAGTTGTTCAAACTGCTGTGCCTGGTATTGACGCGTGAAGAGGCGTTTTTGCGCTTGGTCAACAGCTTGCCGCGTGAAACCCTTGGTCTTCCATTCGTTGTATTTCTCTAAAATGAAATCCGCTACTTCCTCTGCGTTCGTGCCTGCTAAACCGGCGTTGGTCTCTTGGATCACTTGCGCCAGACACTCCTCATCGCTCCGCACGCACAAAACCGGCTTCTCCACACCGAGCGCCTCAAAGAACTTCGTCGTCATGATACCATGTGCGCCGCTAATACTTGCGCGGTTGGTCAACACTAACAATATAGCGCTGGAATGCAACAAAGCCGGTACTTCTGTGGGGGGCACGTAGTTATGGTATTCCATGTAGTGCGATACATGGTATTGTTGCGCCAGGAATTGAATCTGTTTCTGTCCGGCTTCGTTGGTGTACCATTTCACTTTCAAAGGTAGATCCAATGTCTGCAACGCCTCCATCAAAATGGTCGGATCTTGCATCCTTTGCTCGTACAAGCGTCCGACGTACGAGATCGTAAACGTATCTGAAGGCAGATCTTGCGGGAAGAATACGTTCTCGTCAAAACCATTGTAGATCAGGCGCGTGTTCGCATTGTATTTCTTCAGAAACTCTTCATGCCACGGAGATACGCACGTCAGCGTTTGCGCTTTGCGGATGATGCTATTCCGGCGGGCAATATTCACATTCCGATACCAGTTTCTGAATGGTCTTACCCACCATTGCCGGTGACTTTGGTATTGTGCGCCGGGTACTTGTTCGTCTATGTCCCGTAAGTCCACATGGAGCGGTATATGTCGCTCTCGGGCAATGTCCAACGCCGCCCGAAGCGGAAAAGTGGAAAAGGTGCAACAGAAAACGAGGTCATATTGCTTTCCCTGTATAGCTTTCCGGACTTGGCGCGAGAAATATCGGTTTCTCCAGTCCGTGAGCAAACTCCAGATACTCTTGATCATCCACTCCCACTGCGATTTTGAGCGATAGATCTTGATCTCATGTATAGGGTATGCGTGCTCGAAAGTCAGTTCTTCCCCGTGCTCCGTATAGACATCTATATTCCATCCGATGGATGCCAGATGGTCGCATAAACAACGAATCCGGGGTGTATATGCCGGCGGAGTGAATGGATCGCACAATATGAGCACGTTGGGCGTCATCGCAAGATATTGAGGATATTTGTGTAAATTGTTTTATGCCACGGATTATTGGTGGGGTTGGAGTTGTGCCAGAGGAGACACAGGTCGCCGCGGTGCATTTTGACTTTGTCAATGATGCGCTCGCAGAGGAAATAGGCTTCGTCCTCGGTCAAATTCATGTAATTGTCATTGCTCAGGGTACAATCCATGATATTGAGGGGATGCAACGTGAGCGGTGTGAGTTGCATGGTCTTGGGATTGATCCATCGCACGGCGCGTGTGGTCTGCAAACGGAAACCCGCCTGATCGGCAAAACCCATGGTAAAATCATCGGTATAACCGGTGTCCACGAGACGTTGCATCTGGTCAATATCGCATCGCAGGTAGTGCGCACGGTACATGCGGCTGTATTTGATCTTAGGCAGATAGCCGTAGTAACTGCCATGAATAGCCATAAACGCATTGCTGTTCCGCAGCAGTTTCTTGAGTTGTTTCCAATCCCTGCCGCGCAGACAGTACTGCGGGTAGTCATAGCCGAAACCGCGGGTGTGTTTCACAAAATAGATCACTTCCGCGCCGGGCACGTGTCCGTCCTGCTCAATGAGCCAGGGGAACGTATAAACCGGATCGTTGTGGATATTCTTGAGCGACTGCCACACTTGCTCTTTCTCGCCGCGCAACAATCCGCCTATTAATCCGCGCAGATGGCGGTATTGCGAGATGGAATCAATATCGTGGGTGAGGTAAATATGTCCGAAACCGTACTCCGGCATCTCCACATTGAGCAGTTTGAGCAACATGCGCGCATGTTCGTCCAAAGACGGTATTTGCAAGCGGTTGTTCTGGCCTAAAATGGAGTATTTGGCGGCAAAACGTCCATGCTCATCCCGCTGCGGATTGATCAGCTCCTCCGCGCGCGATATATAGAAGAAGGTGTTATACACGATGTCCGTACGGATGATCGCTTTGTCCTTTGCCGGTTGCTCGACCACCACACGACCCGTCTCCGGCAGGATAATATCCTTGCCCAAATGACCGTTTGGCACAATGATCACGTCGTGCGTTTCCAAGGCTTTCTCGTCCGCCGTGTAAGCCACTCGTGCTGCGGCTTCTTCATCGCCGTAACACAGCCATGTGATGATGTAATTAACAATCTCGTTCATATTTGCGCATTTTTCACAGTTTCACACTTTCACTCATTCACTCAGTATTTGCCATTCGTACATCTTCTGCTCTATCTGGTGTTTGATGGATTCGTATTTCTGGAAGTTTTCCTGTGTCTGATTTTCGGGCAGGGAAAGGATTTGTTCCATTTCTGCCTGCTTCTCTTCGAGTGCTGTGATGGCGTTTTCCACCTCGGCAATCTGTTTCTCTTTTTTGCGTTTCTCCGCTGCTGCGGCTTTTTGCGCCGCGTAGTCCAACTTTGCTGTAGTAGGCTCCACAGTAGCCTGACACTGGCTGTAAAGTCTAGGATCATCAGTCAAAGAGTCCTTGTTCGGTACTTTGTTGGAACGTTCGAGTTCATGAAGCGTGTCGATCTTTTTTGCCCGGAGGAAATCGTATATGCCACCGAGGTGCTCTTTCACTCTTCCGCCGCCGAATTCATACACTTTGGAGACGAGTCCGTTGAGGAAATCGCGGTCGTGTGAGACGCAGATGAGCGTGCCGTCGAAGTCCTGCAAAGCGGCTTTGAGCACATCTTTGGATTGCATGTCCAGGTGGTTAGTCGGCTCATCGAGGATGAGGAGGTTGCATGGTTCGAGGAGTAATCGGATCATCGCCAAACGGCTTCGTTCGCCGCCGGAGAGCACTTTCACTTTCTTCTCGCTTGCCTCGCCGCCAAACATGAACGCGCCGAGGATGTCGCGGATCTTGGTGCGTATATCGCCAACCGCCACGTAATCAATGGTCTCGAAAACGGTTTTGTTCTCGTCTAATAGGGCGGCTTGGTTTTGCGCGAAATAGCCGATCTTGACGTTATGGCCGATTTTGAGCGTGCCTAAAAAGTCCAACTGCCCCATGATACATTTGACGAGCGTAGTTTTTCCTTCGCCGTTTTTGCCCACAAAGGCTACTTTCTCGCCCCTTCGGATGGTGAAAGTGACGTCATGGAAGACGTTGTGTTCGCCGAAATCTTTGCGCAGATCCTCAATAATAACGGGGAAATCACCGCTTCTGGGAGCCGGCGGAAAACGCAGGTTCAGGCGGCTGGTGTCCTCCAAATCGACTTCCAAACGCTCTAATTTCTCCAACTGTTTGATGCGGCTTTGCACTTGTACCGCCTTGGTTGCCTTATATCGGAAGCGCTCAATGAAATCTTCCGTTTCGGCGATCATCTTCTGCTGGTTTTGGTACGCGCGGACTTGTTGCTCATGTCGCTCCTTGCGCAGGGCTACAAACTGCGAATAGGGTACATTATAGTCGTATATGCGCCCGAGCGTGATCTCGATGGTCCGGTTGCAGACGTTGTCAATGAACGCGCGGTCGTGGCTGACCATCAGCACGGCACTCTGTCCGGCTTTGAGGAAATCTTCGAGCCACTGGATAGACTCGATGTCCAAGTGGTTTGTAGGCTCGTCCAAGAGTAATACGTCCGGGTGTTGCAGGAGTATTTTCGCCAACTCGATACGCATTCTCCAACCGCCGGAGAACTCCGAGCACGGTCTGTCAAAATCTTTGCGTTCAAAGCCCAAACCGATGATGGTTCGGTCCATTTCGGCGATGAAACGAGCCTGTTCGCTTTCCTCGGAACCGTTAAAAGCAGTCATTACCTCTTCGCGCAAGGTCTTGCCGTCATGGTGAAGCATGACCTGCGGCAGGTAGCCGATGGTGATGTCCGCCTCGCGGCTGATGGTTCCGGCTGTGGGCTGATACTCGCCGGCGATGATGCGCAGCAAGGTGGTTTTGCCCGCGCCGTTCTTGCCCACTAACGCAATGCGCTCCTTTCGGTTGATAAGGAACGAAATGTCGTCCAGCACAGGCCGGGACGCAAACTCCATGCTCAAATGACTGACAGTGATCATTGGTTATTTGCTTTTTTTTCGATTTGTTTGTTTATCACGCGCCAAAGAACCATGGTCAGCGCCGTAGCTAATGTAAAATCGGAAATGAGTAATACCCAGAAATTCCAGTTTCTGCCGATGATCGCCCACGTGATAAAAAGGAGGCTGACGGTAAGCAGCACGCAGGTTGTCTGTACGTGGTTCAAGCCCGTACGGAGGAGCAAGTGGTGGATGTGGTTCTTATCCGGCTGAAAGGGCGAGCGGTGTTGTTTGATACGCGTCAGACTGACACGGATGGTGTCAAATACAGGCACTGTCAACACGCAGATAGCTACTGCCGGAGCTGCGTTCATCTGCAACCATTCCGGCACTTCGTGATACGCGTTCATCTCGCAGAACTGGAAGACAAACGCTGTGATCAAGTAGCCCAAAAGCAGACTTCCCGAGTCGCCCATGAAGATTTTCTCGCGGTGGCCGAAGACGTTGTAAATGAAGAACACCGCCAATGCACCGATCATGCAAATGCCCAAAACAGACCATGCATTCTCTCCCGCCAAACCAAAATAGATGGCGAAGAAAAGGCAGTACAGGATACCCAAACCGCTGGCTAATCCGTCCACGCCGTCGATCAGGTTAATGGCGTTGATGATGGCGATGAGGATGAACATAGAGAGTAAATAACTGGGGATGATACCTATTTCGGTGATGCCGAAAATGCCGTGCAGATGGGTGATCCGCAGGTCTGCAAAACCCACCAAGGCAATGCCGGCGAAGGTCTCGCCCAGCAGTTTGGCGGTCGGGGTCAAGACCAACACATCGTCAATGAAACCCACTGCCATGATGGCAAAGAGTCCGATGAGGAAGAACTGACTCTGGTTCAACTGGTCGTACTCGAAAATGAGATACGTCAGCATGAAGCTGAAACAGATATTCAGTCCGCCGATGTTGGGTACATAACCGGTGTGGCTGGTTCGTTTGTTAGGACGAACAACAAAGCCTTTTGCCTTGGCAATTCGTACGATAAACGGCATTCCGATCAGTCCGAGCAGGAAACTGATAAAACCGATCAGGTAACTATGCGCTAAAAAGAAATCTTGAATCATTGTGCATCTAACTGTTCGTAAATAGAGTTGTTGCTGATGAACTCCGGCACGATCTGTTTCATCAGTTTAACGGTGGTGAAGGACTTGCTGCGAGTGGTGGTGGTTATCGTCGTGGCGGTGTTGATCAACTCGTCAATATCCTTGCTTACCTCGTCAAAATCGAACTCACGCACACGCGCCACCATGATTTTCTCGTTGGTGGTCGGCAGTGTGGTCTCTTTCTGGTTCAGCAGCTCTTCGTAGAGTTTTTCTCCCGGACGGAGCCCCGTGAACTCGATCTGAATATCTTTCTCCGGCGTGTAACCCGCCAAACGGATCATGTTACGCGCCAAATCCAGGATCTTCACCGGTTTGCCCATGTCGAAGACGAATATCTCTCCGCCGTTGCCTAATGTGCTGGCTTCCATGACGAGGCAGCAAGCCTCGGGAATAGTCATGAAATAGCGGATGATGTTGGGGTGCGTGACGGTGACCGGTCCGCCGGCGGCGATCTGTTTGCGGAAATACGGAATGACGGACCCGTTGCTGCCCAACACGTTGCCGAAACGGGTGGTGATGAACTTCGTGCAGTTTTCGTTCTCCGCGTGCAGTTTCTTGAAGAGAGACTGTACGTAGATCTCCGCGATACGCTTGCTGGCGCCCATGATATTGGTGGGGTTTACCGCCTTGTCGGTGGAGATCATCACAAAGCGCTGAACGCCGTATTTGACCGCCATGTCCGCCATGTTCTTTGTTCCTAAAACGTTAGCCTGAATAGCCTCGTTCGGGAAATCTTCCATCAACGGCACATGCTTGTAAGCCGCCGCGTGATAGACTACATCCGGCCGCATTTCGCTGAAGATCTGCTCCACGCGGACACGGTTTCGCACATCGCCGATAACCGGGATGAAACGTTTGTCCGGGAAGGCGTTGTGCAGCTCCAATGTCAGGTCATGCAGCGGGGATTCCGCCATCTCGAAGAGAATCGTGACCTGCGGGTCGTATTTCTGCACTTGGCGCACTAACTCGCTACCGATACTGCCTGCCGCTCCGCTGACCAACACCACTTTACCGCTGATGATCTGACGCACATTGTCGGTATCGACATTGATCTGCGGACGTTCCAACAGATCCTCAATTTTGATCGAGTCAATGCGACCGATGCGCTCTGCGTCTATCTGGTCCACATTGTCGAATTGGGTGAAATAGGGGGTTGTCAGAATGTGTATGTTATGGTCGATGAAGACTTGCAGATCCTTGGACGGATTGATATGCTTCATCTTCAGCGGAGAAACGATCACATGTTTGATGCGTCGAGTGTCCATCCAGTTGAACAACTTTTCGTCCAGTTTGCGTACGCGCAGACCTGCCAGGTCATAGCCCGAGCGCTCGTCCTCGTCGCTGATGAATCCCACCGGACGATAAGGCGCATTCTCCGACGAACGGAGCATCTTAGCGATTGCCACACCGGCGGACTGCGTGCCATAAATCATCACACGCGGGCTGCCCGAACTGCGTTGTACAACCTCGTAGATCGTCTTCACGCCCACACGCAGGACGAACAGCAGCACGAACGAAACCGGCATGTAGAACAGCACAACAGTGTTCAAAACCGGGTGATAACCTGCCGTATAGTCCATCGTCAAGTTGATCAACAACAACACAATGCCCGCACTGAGTGTGGACAACAGGATCTTGATCATGTCTATGAACGTGGAATAACGCAGAATGCCCGAATAGGTGTGGAATGCCCAGAAAGAGAGCAACTGAACGCCCATTACGATGCAGTATTGCAGACCCAAATTGGTCTCCTGTTCGGCTAAACGTACGTAGTTAAAGAAGCCGCTTCCGACCCATACACTCAGCCAATAAGCGATGCTGCAAAGGACCAAATCCAGTAACAGCACCCCCCAGCGAGGCAGGTAACTCATCTGCGGGAGATGAGAGAAGATGTCGGAGCGACGAAGCTCATTTAGATTGTCTTTTTTCATAATTGGTATTAATAATTTTAGCAAGGTATTTGCCGGTAAAACTTTGTGTGTATTTTGCTATTTCTTCCGGTGTGCCGGTACAAACGATGTTTCCGCCTTCTTTGCCTCCTTCGGGACCCAAATCGATCACATGGTCCGCGGCGAGGATGACAGCGGGATTATGTTCGATAATAATGACGGTGTGCCCTTTGCTCACCAGCCTGTTGAGGGCTTTGAGCAGCACTTCTATATCGCGATGATGCAGACCCGTAGTCGGCTCGTCGAACACGAAAATAGTCGGTTGACTGTCTTCTTGCGCCAGGAACGAGGCTAACTTGACGCGTTGGCTCTCGCCGCCGGAGAGCGTACTGCTGCTCTGACCTAACTGCACATAGCCGATGCCCACGTCCTGAAGGGGTTTGAGCCGGCGAACGATCTTAGAGCACTCCGGATCTTCGCTGAAGAACTCCACCGCCTGGTTCACCGTCATGCAGAGGATGTCGTAAATGTTCTTACCGCGGTAGTGAACGTCCAGAATGTCCTGCTTGAAACGTTTGCCGTGACATTGCTCACATTCCAACACCAGATCCGCCATGAACTGCATCTCGATGGTGATTGTTCCTTCGCCCTGACAAGCCTCGCACCGGCCGCCGGGAGTGTTGAAACTGAAATGCGCCGGAGTGAGTCCTAACTGCTTGGAGAGCGCCTGTTCGGAGAACAGACGGCGGATCTCATCGTACGCCTTGAGATATGTTACCGGGTTGCTGCGACTCGAACGGCTCAGCGGGTTCTGGTCCACAAACTCAATATCTTTCATCAACTGCAAACTGCCTTTCAGGTGCCCGAAATCGCCGGTGTGCTCGGCATAAGCACCGCCGTAATGTTTCTTGAGGGCAGGGTAGAGCACTTTGCTCACCAGACTTGATTTGCCGCTTCCGCTTACGCCGGTTACCACAGTCATCACATGCAGCGGAAAACGAACCGTCAGGTTCTTGAGGTTGTTCTCGCACGCGCCATCTATCTCGATATAGTTGTTCCAATGCCGTCTTTGTTCGGGGATTTGGAACGTGAACAACTCCGGTCTGGGCTTTCCCTCATACACCACTTCGCCGCCGTGTCTGCCGGCGTTCGGACCGATCTCGATGATATGATCCGCCGCGGCGATGATGTCTTCGTCGTGCTCCACTACGACGATCGTGTTGCCCAGATCGCGTAACTCTTTGAGCACGCGGATCAGGCGTTCCGTGTCGCGCGGGTGAAGACCGATAGACGGCTCGTCCAGTACGTACAGCGAACCCACCAAACTGCTTCCTAACGATTTAGCCAGGTTGATACGCTGGCTCTCACCGCCGGAAAGGGTGTTGCTCTGCCGGTTCAGAGTCAGATAACTCAGCCCCACATCGTGCATGAACTGCAACCGGCTCTTGATCTCCACCAACAGCATCTCCGCCGTTTGTTGCTCAATGGGGCGCAGTTCGATATGCTCGAACCATTCCTGCAACTCGGAGATCGGCATGGAGCACAACTCCTGTATGCTCTTTCCGTTCACCAGCACATAGCCGGCTTCCGGACGCAGATGCAAGCCATGACAAACAGGACAAGTCGTCCTGCCTTTGAAGCGGGCTAACATCACTTTGTATTGGATCCGGTTGTATTGTTGGCTCTCCAACTCATGGAAGAACTTGTTCAGCCCCCGGAAGTATTGGTTGCCGGTCCAGATCAGATGTTTCTGCTCCGGGCTAAGGGCGTAGAACGGCGTATGAATAGGGAAATCAAACTCTGAGGCATGATACACCAATTCATTGTTCCATTCCTGCATTTTCTCGCTTTGCCAGCAAGCGATGGCACCTTCGTAGATCGACTTGGACTTGTCGGGAACGACCAAATCCTCATCAATACCCATCACGATACCCACACCTTTGCATTCCGGGCAGGCACCGATCGGGTTGTTGAAATCAAACAGGTGTTCGCTGGGCTCCATGAACTGAATACCATCCGCCTCAAAGCGCTCGGAGAACACTTTTTCTTTCTTATCGACCCAGATCCGGCATTCGCCTTGTCCCTCAAAGAACGCCGTTTGCACGCTGTCTGCAAACCGGTTGCTGGTTGCTTGCTCTTTATCGACCACAATGCGGTCCACCAGCAGATATGCCTCTTTGCCGGCTATTTTCTCATACGTGTTCTCGTCCAGACGGATTGTGTCGCCTTCCGCCATCATTCGGCTGAAACCCTGGCTCTGCCACAAAGCCAACTGCTCTTGCAGACTGCGGCCTTCCGGCAGGATGATCGGACTCAGCAGATACAGCCTTGTGCCCATCGGCTGCTCTTCCATGTAACGCACTACGTCGCGGATCGTGTTTTTCTTCACTTCCTCTCCGCTCACGGGCGAGTACGTGTGCCCGACGCGCGCGTACAATAATTTGAGATAGTCATAAATCTCCGTCACCGTGCCAACGGTAGAACGGGGATTACGGCTTGTCACTTTCTGTTGGATAGCAATGGCGGGAGGTATACCCTCTATCTTTTCGACATCGGGTTTCTGCATTCTGCCCATGAACTGCCGGGCATAAGCGCTCAGGCTTTCGACGTATCGTCGTTGCCCTTCCGCGTACAAGGTATCGAACGCCAGCGAACTCTTGCCGCTACCGCTCACACCTGTTATCACCACCAATTTGTTGCGCGGTATATCTACCGACACATGTTTCAAATTGTGCGTATCAGCCCCTTCAATATGGATATATTCCTCCCTCAATCAGTAATTGTGAATTGTGAATTGTGAATTGTGCATTGTGAATTGTGCATTGTGAATTGTGCATTGTGCATTGTGAATTGTGAATTGTGAATTGTGCATTGTGAATTATTTCGTTGCGTTGTAAGCTCTCTCCTTCAGCTCCAAGAAACGTGCGCTGGTTGTATCCATCATCGCCGGGCTCAGTTTTGGTACACGAATCGGCGTACCAATCGCGATTTTACTGGGGTTGTCCAGTATATCTTTGTTCGCTTCGTACAAATACGGCCAATAAACCTTGTCTCCGTAGTATTTCTTGGATATCCATGCCAAACGGCTACCCGGTGTCAGTTCTTCCGTCAGCAGCAACTCATCGTAAGTCCATTCTTCTTCCGGAACCACCTCGTCCACAACGACCTCGGGTACTAAACTCTCTTCCTCTGCGGCAACAACCTGTTCCGTTTGCGGCTTGCCCTTGGCAAACTCCTCCAACCACTGACTGAACTGGTTGCGAAGGAAGAAGTAACCGATCAGCAACAACAGCAACAGAATGACCACACAGATCAGCGTGTCACGCAGGAAATGGTATTTCTTTTTCGGTTTCTCAGGTGTTTTGGGTGCTTCCGGCTCTTTGGGTGCTTCCGGCTCAACAACCACCTCAACCGGCTTCTCTTCCACTACCTCCGCCGGTTTCTCTTCCACCACTTCCGCCGGTTTCTCTTCCACTACCTCTGCCGGTTTCTCAACAATCACCGGTTCTTCTTTCATTACCGGTTTCTCCTGCTTCTTTGCGTTTCCTTTTTTCATATCGGTATCGTTTGTTTCGGTTTTTTCCTCTTTCTCTTTGTTGGGGGTCTGACCCAATTCGCCTAATATATCTACGATTTCTATGGCTTGTGCGCCTAATTTCTTGAGCGGATCAATCTCTTTCGCCTCTTCCTTCTGCGCATAACTGTCTGCTCCCGGACGTCCTTCCACCAGCTCCTTCACGCCCACTTCCGGCGTAAAGTTCACTTTCGTGTAACCATCGATCGTGATCTCCGCTCCGGTCGTTACGTCCACGCTCTTACGGGCAGCCACGGATTGTAACTTAAATGTTCCCAAACCGTTCACTTTCACCTGTTTGTCCTGTTTCAAGGCTTCGAGTAACTGCGTAGTAAAAGCATTCAGAAAGCTGTTTGCTTCCTTCTCGCTGATATCGGCACGTGTCATTAACGCGCGGCGTAATTCTGTCCAACTAAGTTTATTGTCAGCCATATATTAGAGCTTTTTAAATTCATCTTTGATGGTAGTCGCAGGACGGAATACCACTTGGTTTTTACTGGGGATAACGTTTCTCTCGCCGGTTCTCGGATGTACGATCACGCGGGCATTGCGCTCTTTGATTTCCAACGAGCCAAAACCCTGTAACTGAACCGCCTTACCCGACATCAGACTCTCGCGGATAATAGCGTTCGTTGTACTGAGTAAGTTTTCCGTATCTTTCTTACTCATGCCCGCCTCGGAGGCGATCATCCCTATTAATTCTTTTGTTAGCATATTAATTGTGAATTGTGCATTGTGAATTGTGAATTGTGAATTGTGAATTGTCAATTACTTCCCCGTACAGGTCAAACTCCTCTGCCTTGGTGATCTTCACATCTACAAACTCTCCAATGTGCATTGTGCATTGTGCATTGTGCATTGTGCCTTGTGCATTGTGCATTGTGAATTGTGCATTGTGAATTGTGAATTGTGAATTGTGAATTGGTATCAGCACTTCGCAATCCACTTCCGGGCTGTCGTATTGTGTCCTGCCGATGAAGTATTCACCTTCCTCGCGGTCGATGATCACGCGTTGTGTCGTTCCCACTTTTTCCGCCATCAGTCCGCCGCTTATCTGCTGTTGGATAGCCATCAGCTCTTGCACGCGCGCGTCCTTAATATCTTGCGGTATATCGTCCTGGTAGTGCTTGTTGGCGTACGTGCCCTCTTCGTCCGAGTATGCAAAACAGCCCATACGGTCAAAACGCATCTCTTGCACCCATTGTTTCAGCTCCTCAAAATCTTCTTCCGTCTCTCCGGGATGTCCCACCAACAAGGTCGTTCGGATGCAAATGCCCGGCACTTGTTCGCGTATTTTCCGTATCAACGCGTCCTGTTCCGCGCGGGTGATATGCCGTCTCATCAGCCCCAACATATGGTCCGTGCAATGTTGCAAAGCGATGTCCAAGTATTTGCACACATTCGCGTGTCTTGCCATCACTTCCAACAACTCTTCGGGGAAATCAGTCGGGTAAGCGTAATGTAACCGGATCCATTCCACACCCTCTATCTGTGCCATCCGGTCTATCAGTTCCGGCAGTAAGTGTTGGCGATTTTTCTCCCTTCCCTTTACGGGTGAAGAGCTTTGCTCGATCGAGCGTCCGGTGGACGGTCGTAGAACAATGTCGGGGGTAGGCTTCAAATCCAACCCGTAACTGCTCAGATCCTGTGCGATGACATTGATCTCTTTCACGCCCTGACTCACCAGCCATCTCACTTCGTCCAATATCTCCTCCATCGGTCGGCTGGTATGTCTGCCTGTGATCAGCGGTATGGCGCAATACGAACACATCCGGTTGCATCCCTCGCTGATCTTCAGATAAGCATAATGTCCCGGTGTCGTCAACTTCCGCTCTATCCACTTACAACTTTCAACTCTCGAACTCTCAACTTTCGTACTTTCAACTAGACGACTTCTTTCAACTTTCAACTTTAAACTTTCAACTATTTTGAGAAAATCGAATTTTCCAAAATATTCATCCACTTCCGGCAGTTCTTCCTCCAATTCCGCCCGATACCGTTCGCTCAAACAGCCCATGACGATCAGTTTCCGCAGTTTGCCTTTTTTCTTCCGTTCCGCCATTTGGAGGATCATGTTGATACTCTCCTCCTTGGCGTCGCCGATGAAACCGCACGTGTTGATCACGCACACTTCGCCTTTGGGCTCTTCGGGGTCATGCACACATCGCCAGCCTGCCGCCTCCAACTGCCGCATCACCCGCTCTGCGTCCACTAAGTTCTTAGAGCACCCCAACGTTATAAAATCAACTACGCCTTTCTGCACAATCGTCAATTTGTCTCAATCGTCAATAAATCGTACCTCGTCAATCGTCAAATCGTCAATTTCCCAAGTCGCAATGGAACTTCAGCCGCACGAGCCGCACATGCATCTCGTCGTAGTAGTCTTCGCCTAATTCCTCCATCGCTTTTTGGATATTATCGTCGTCGGCGTTCTTGAAATATTCGTAAATGTCGGCTTCCTCGTCCGGATCGACTACTTCTTTGATGAAATAATTGATGTTGATCTTCGTTCCGCTGAACACAATCGCCTCCAATTCGTCCATCATCTCTTCCATGGACATACCGTTGCTCTCTGCCAGGTCGTCGAGGTCCACACGCCGGTCGATCGCCTGAATGATCTGTTTCTTGCGTGTGCTCTTCTTCGCTACCGTACGGATACGCATATCGTCCGGGCGGATGATCTCGTTTTCGTCCACGTATTCCTTGATCACGCGCAGGAACTCGTCGCCGTAACGTTTCGCCTTAGCCACACCCACACCCGGAATGAGCAGCAACTCATCCATCGTGATAGGGTAGGTGGTAGCCATCGCTTCCAGACTCGGGTCCTGGAAAATAACGAACGGCGGCACTTCGCTCTTCTTCGCTACCTTGCGGCGTATATCTTTCAAGATCGAGAACAGCACTTCGTCAGCGGCTGCACAGGTAGCTCCGCCGCCGTCCATCACGTCCTCATCCTCGTCATGTACCTCTATCGGCACTTCGAACTTACCCGGCTTGCGGATGAATTTCGTACCGTCTTTGGTCAACTTCAAATCGCCGTACGAATCGACATCCTTTGTGATCATGCCGACCAGCAAAGCCTGCCTCAAAATGGCATGCAGCGTGCTCTCATCCTCGTCACTTGCCGCTCCGAAGTTCTCCAGCTCGTCGTGGTGATAACTCATCACTTCCGCGGTCTGGTTGCCATGCAGAATATCTACGATATGCTCCGCTTTGTGCTTCTCGTTCACTTGCTGGATCGTCTCCAATGCCAACTGCAGCAACTCGCTCGCATCTACTTTCTTGTACGTCTTGCGGCAGTTGTCGCAGTTACCGCATTTCTCCTCGTTGTATTCCTCGCCGAAGTAGTGCAGCAGCAGTTTCCGCCGGCAGATCGTGCTCTCCGCATAACTCTGCGTCTCAAACAGCAACTGGTTGCCGATGCCGATCTCTTTCGGCGTCTTGTCTTTCTGGAAACGGCGCAAACGCTCGATGTCATCCGGGCTGTAGAAACACAGACATATACCCTCGCCGCCGTCACGGCCTGCGCGACCTGTCTCCTGATAATAGCCCTCCAGGCTCTTCGGGATGTCGTAATGTACCACAAACCGTACATCCGGCTTGTCGATACCCATACCGAAGGCGATGGTGGCTACAATCACCTGACATTCCTCCATCAGGAACGCATCCTGGTTTGCGCTTCGCGTAGCTGCATCCATGCCGGCGTGATAAGCTCTCGCACTAATACCGTTCACTTGCAGCACTTGTGCCAAGTCTTCCACTTCCTTGCGCGCGAGACAATATACTATACCGCTCTTTCCCTCCATTCCGCGAATGAAACGGACTAAGTCTTTATCTACGTCAGCCGTCTTCGGGCGTACTTCGTAATACAGGTTCGGGCGGTTGAAACTGCTCTTGAAAACCGTTGCGTCCGGCATGCCTAAGTTCTTCTGAATGTCCTTCTGCACTTTCGGCGTAGCAGTAGCCGTCAACGCGATGATCGGCGCTTTGCCGATACGTTGTACCATACTGCGGATCTGGCTGTACTCCGGACGGAAATCGTGACCCCATTCCGAGATACAATGTGCCTCATCTACGGCGTAGAAACTGATCTTCACGCCTTGCAGGAAGTCTACGTTCTCTGCTTTCTGCAAACTCTCGGGTGCCAGATACAGCAATTTCGTCTTGCCGGATAATACATCCTCTTTGACCGCTGCTATCTCAGGCCTGCTCAAACTCGAGTTGATGAAATGTGCCACGCCTTCTACCTCCGAGTAGTTGCGCATGGCGTCCACTTGGTTTTTCATCAACGCGATCAGCGGCGAGATAACAATCGCCATACCGTCCATGATCAGCGACGGTAACTGGAAACAAAGACTCTTACCTCCGCCTGTTGGCATCAGTACGAACGTGTCTTTTCCTTCCATTACGTTTCTGATAATGGCTTCCTGGTTGCCTTTGAACGTATTAAATCCGAAATACGTTTGCAGCGCCCCAACTAATTCCTCATGTGTTATATCCATAATTTTTTCGTATATTCCTTTTAATCTCCTCTCACCCCTCATCTCCTCTTTCACTTTTCCTCAATTTGGCTGCAAAGATACAACAAATTTTGCACATATGCAAGCGTTCGGGCATTTTTTTTGAAAAAAAAGCGATTTGGGGAACAAAAAAAGCGCCCCGAAGGACGCTTTTCCAATTGTGCATTGTGCATTGTGAATTGTGAATTGTTTTACGCGTGCTCCGCGTCGTACTCCTGTCCGCAGACTTTCCAGAGGTACTTTTTCATGGTGGGGCAGCCGCCGGCAAGATCCTTCTGTGCGGCGAAGTTGACTTGGTCCTCGGACATGTGGCTGAGGTCGTTCTTACGCGCCTTGACCATACCGGCTACGGT
>CADCEV010000008.1 GCA_902800525.1 uncultured Bacteroidales bacterium | reverse complement strand
TGCGAGCGTATGTTGCTCGCGACCCACCGTACAGCCCCGACCTGTAGCAACGACTGCAACCGTCTGTACATGCAGAAAAAGGCGAAACGCACCACGCCGATCACCGCAGACGAGCTCAAAGCGAAAGCGCGCTTTACCGCCGTTGAAGCAATGGTTCGTGCGCGTAAGAACGACCTCAGCCACATGTCCGAGGACCAAGTCAACTTCGCAGAGCAGAAGAACCGTGCCGATGGTTGCAAAACCATGCGCAAGTACCTGTGGAAGATCTGCGGACAGGAGTACGACGCAGAGCACGCGTAAGACAATTCACAATTCACAATTCACAATGCACAATGCACAATGCACAATTGGAAAAGCGTCCTTCGGGGCGCTTTTTTTGTTGTACTTCGGCCCTCCCGCAAGCGGGTTCCCGCCGAAGGTACGTTCGCATTGTGCTGAGCATAAGCAAGGGCGGGTATTTTTTTTGAAAACGGGACTAACGTCCCTGCTTATCAGGCTATAGGACAATTATCCGTGAGCAAGCTCCCAATAACCGTCCTATAGCCTGATAAAACGCGATAAATCGCTTTTTTCCAAAAAAAATGCCCGAACGCTTGCATATGTGCAAAATTTGTTGTACCTTTGCAAAATAATTTTGACAAACTATGGCTAAATACATTATTCAGGCAGAAGAAGGTGAACACGAATTGATCGAAAAAGCACGCGAAGAATTAGGTTTGGACCTGAGCGACGCAGAGGTGCTGATCACGGGCGTAGGCGCGATCAATATAATAAAGTCCCTGCAAGGCCTTGACCGAGATGCAGAACTGTATAACATCGGTTATGCCGGAAGTGCAAACTTCGATTTAGGAACTTGGGTCGAAGTGACGGAAGTACGGCTAAATCACCCTAACGTGACGTACCCGGAGCCGAGACTGACAATTCACAATGCACAATGCACAAATTGCCGGCAGGCGGTATGCTATACCAACTGCGATTTTGTGCTGGCTTCGGACTATAAGGATTGCGTCTTCGACATGGAGTTGGCTTTCATCGCTGCTCTCGGGTTCAAGAACCTGCATAGCTTCAAGTATGTGAGCGACAACCTCTCGCTACACTCCTATCACGAACTCACGCACGGCGTGGAATAAATCATTAAATCGTAAATCGTCCAATCGTCAATTAATATGACTACCGTCATTTTAAAACCACATAAAGAAGAATCGCTCAAACGCTTTCATCCCTGGGTGTTCTCGGGGGCGATTGCACGCGTTATATTAGACGAACACCACCAAGGCGACGAGCCGCAAGAAGGCGAGCTGGTATGCGTACAGACAATCACCTGCGATGTTATGGGCGTGGGGCATTGGCAGGTAGGAAGTATTGCCGTACGCATACTGGCCTTTGGTGTAGATAAATTGCCGAAGGACTTCTGGGGCGAACGCATCCGAAAAGCATACAAAATGCGCGATTCCATCGGACTTATCCAGCCTTCCGGCAACACCTTCCGGCTCATTCACGGCGAGGGGGATTTTTTGCCGGGACTCATCATTGACGTCTATGCCGACACGGCGGTTATTCAGGCGCACTCGGTGGGCATGCATCGGAACAGGAAAGAGATCGCCGAAGCCGTGGTAGCCAACGTGCCACAGGTCAAGAATGTCTATTACAAGTCCGACGACACCCTGCCTTTCAAAGCGCCGATCGAGGGAGAGAAAACAGGGTGGCTCATTGCCGCTCATCAACAGGAGTCAGACGAGTTCTGGTCGCTCGAAAACGGACTTTCTTTCCGTATCGATTGGTTAAAAGGTCAGAAAACAGGCTTTTTCATCGACCAGCGGGAGAACCGGGCATTGGTAGAACGCTATGCCAAGGACAAAGACGTACTGAATATGTTCTGCTACACCGGCGGTTTCTCCTTATATGCCTTGCGCGGGGGCGCGAAGACGGTGGATTCGGTGGATGTGAGCCAAAAGGCGATTGATCTGGTGAACATCAACGTAGCCCAAAATTTCCCCGACGCCCGCAACCACAAAGCCGTTACCGCCGATGCTTTTGAATACCTCAGCGCGCAGAAAGCGGAAGGCAAGACTTTCGACCTGATCATCCTCGACCCGCCGGCTTTTGCCAAACACCGTGACGCTGTAAAAAATGCCCTGCGCGGCTACCAGCGCATCAACGCCAAGGCGATTGAGATGATCCGTCCGGGAGGTATTCTCTTCACGTTCTCCTGCTCGCAGGCGGTGGACAAAGAGGCTTTCCGACTTGCCGTCTTCTCCGCTGCCGCACAAGTGGGACGCAAAGTGCGCATCCTACACCAACTGCATCAACCCCAAGACCACCCTATTAACATCTATCACCCCGAAGGCGAATACCTGAAGGGATTAGTGCTTTACGTTGAATAACCATTTAACAGTTTAACAATTTAACAGTTTAACAATTTAACCGTTTAACGTTCATTTATGAACCTCATCTGCTTTGATACCGAAACCACCGGCTTGGATGTACAAAAAGAGCATATCATCCAGCTCTCATTAGTGAAGATCGAAACCTCCGATTGGTCCATCATCGACCAGCGCGATTGGTATATATTGCCGGAAGGCGAGTTCACCATACCTGCCGAAGCGGAAGCGGTACATCATATCAGCAAGGCGTTCCTGTTGGAAAACGGAGTAAGTATGCGCAGCATTTACGACGATTTCATCGGCTTTACCAAGGGTTGCGACTTCCTCTCTTACAACGGAAACGGCTACGATGCCCCGATCTTGCACTATAACCTCAAGCGTCTGGGTTTGGACTTCCGGTTCGAGGGTCGCACATGGTACGATGCGCTGCTCTTGGAGCGTATTCACACCGCAGGAAAAGTCGATGAGAACGGAGAAAAACTGCATAATAACCTTACTTCCGCGTACACGCGATATTATGGTCATCCCTTTGAAGGCGCTCATAACTCGCTGGACGATGTGATGGCTACGATCGAGGTCTTCAAAGCCCAAATAGCCGAACACGGATGGCAGTGGGCAGAACGCGACGAGTTCGGTTTCATCTGTTTTGACCGCTGGTTAGTCAAGAAAGGCAACTATTATTACCTCACGCAGGGCGCACACAAAGGCGAATCCATAGAGTCCATGATGCGCATTGATCAATCATACCTGGATTGGATTATCAATAAATGCAAATGGACGGACGATCAGACGCGTCAGATCATCCTGAATGTGATGCATCCGAAGCCCGTCACACCCCCTCAACCGGTTGTTTCGAACGCTGCTCCCAAAACACCCTCGAGAGGCAAAAAACGCACAAAAGGTACCATCACAGACGCCGATTTGAGCCTTTTTTAACAAATAACTGCATTTTTTTGCCAAAAAATTTGCATATTTCAAAAAAATGTAGTACCTTTGCACCCGCTTTCACAAAATTAGGATTCTCGACCTTCCGAAAATTCCGATTTTTGGAAAGTGACACCGGCCGGTTGGATGAGCGACTTAGTCAGCGGTCTGCAAAACCGTTTAGAGCGGTTTGACTCCGCTACCGGCCTCTGAGAGCCGCCCGACCAAGGGTGGCTCTTAATTTATAATATAATTTGGATTTTTTAATTCGTAATTTTTAATTTTTAATTTGGATACTATCATCCACGATATTACTTCGCAGGAGTACAAATACGGTTTCACAACCGATGTAGAGACCGATATTGTGCCGGCAGGGCTGAACGAAGACATCGTTCGGCTTATTTCTGCGAAGAAAAACGAACCCGAATGGCTCCTTGAGTTCCGTCTCAAAGCGTTCCGCAAATGGCAGACCATGCCGCTTCCCACTTGGGCACACCTGAATATTCCCGAGATCGACTTCCAAGCTATCTCCTATTACGCTGCCCCAAAAACGAAGGTCAAACCTTCAAACCCTCAAACAGCCGAAGGCTCACAAACAGTCGATGAAATCGACTCTGAAATCATGAAGACCTTCGACAAACTCGGTATTCCTTTGGAGGAACGCGCAGCACTCGCAGGTAACATGGCGGTGGATGCAGTCATGGACTCCGTTTCCGTCAAGACCACCTTCCGCGAGACACTCGCGGAGAAAGGTATCATTTTCTGTTCCATCTCCGAAGCCGTGCGCGAGTACCCGGAATTAGTTCAGAAATACCTCGGCTCGGTCGTACCTCCGACAGATAATTTCTACGCGGCACTCAACTCCGCCGTCTTCTCCGATGGTTCGTTTGTCTATGTGCCCAAAGGCGTTCGTTGCCCGATGGAACTGAGCACCTATTTCCGCATCAACGCCGGCAACACAGGTCAGTTCGAGCGTACGCTTCTGATAGCCGACGAAGGCGCGTATCTCTCGTATTTGGAGGGATGTACCGCCCCGATGCGCGATGAGAACCAGTTGCATGCTGCTATCGTCGAGATCGTTGTTCACAAAGACGCCGAAGTCAAGTATTCGACCGTACAGAACTGGTACCCGGGAGACAAAAACGGCAAAGGCGGTATCTATAACTTCGTTACCAAACGCGGTATCACCCACGAGAACGCACGGCTCTCCTGGACGCAGGTCGAGACCGGCTCTGCCATCACGTGGAAATACCCGTCCTGCATCCTCAAAGGCGATAATTCCACCGCGGAGTTCTACTCCGTAGCGCTCACCAATAACTACCAGCAGGCGGACACCGGCACGAAGATGATCCACATCGGTAAAAACACCCGCTCGCGCATCGTCTCCAAAGGTATCTCCGCCGGACATAGCCAGAACGCGTACCGCGGACTCGTCAAGATGGGTCTTCACGCCGAGAACGCCCGCAACTACAGCCAATGCGACTCGCTCCTCTTGGGCGATAAGTGCGGCGCACACACCTTCCCGGACATGATCATCTCCAATCCCACGGCTACCGTTGAACACGAAGCCACGACTTCCAAGATCAACGAAGACCAGCTCTTCTACTGCCAGCAACGGGGAATCTCCCTCGAAGATGCCGTCGGTCTCATCGTCAACGGTTATGCCAAAGAGGTAATGGACAAACTCCCCATGGAGTTCGCCGTCGAAGCCCAGAAACTCCTCCAAGTCTCCCTCGAAGGCTCGGTGGGATAAAATATGAATCTGATTTGGATAAATAGCGCCAAGTATTTAGGCGATTACCGTTTGTCTCTGTCATTTTCTAATGGCGAGCAACGTGTTTTTGATGCGAAAGAGTTTATCGCGTCTCACCCTTTGTTTGCGTCTCTTAAAGACAAACAATTGTTCAGCCAATTCCAGTTGGACGGATGGACAGTTTCTTGGCAAGATGGTCGCTTAGATATAGCTCCGGAGTATTTATATGAAATAGGCACTCCGGCATAAAGAGTCTCGTCCCTTTCCGGACGTAAAATGGAGAAATACAAGCGCGAAGCGTCGCGCCCAAAATAGCGTAATAAGCCAAAGCTTGATTTGTTGAAACTTCGACACTTTTAACAAAATCAAAATCACTCAAGTACGGTTTATGCACGCTCACGTAGTAGCGTGAGTTTTCCGTGCATTTATTTGAGTGATAAAGGTAGTCGAAGACCTCAACAAATCAAATGAAGCGAACGAAAGCGCACGCTTTTTTGTGTAAAATGACAAAAAAATAACATGAACTATTGCATATTTCAAGAAAAAGCTGTACCTTTGCAGCGAATTGTTAATAAAGCGTTCAAATTTATGAAAAAAAGATTTCTTCTTGTGCTGGCGGCCTTCTTTGCCAGCGTTGCGCTGCACGCGCAGTTTGCTCAACTGAGTCTGCTTACTCCTCATTATTACCCGGGGGAAGTGTATTTTAAAGACGGTCATATGGAAAAGTTTGCCGAACTGGAATTGCCGCGAGTCGGAAAACACAAACTGGGCGTGAAGAAGAACTCCGATGACAAGGGGCATACGGATATTGACGCAGCGGACATCATAGGTATCAAGATCTGGCATAAGAATTTTCCGGACAAGCAACATGTGCTCTATTATATCCATGCCCGCAAATCGTATATGCAGAGCGATCACCAGTGGGGAAATCCCATTATGGGCAGCGCCTGGGGTGTGGTCTTCCAATGTGAGCAAAACTACCAGATGAACAAGAAAACAGGCGACCTGGACTTCGTGAAGTTCGTAGGAGGAAACGCACCCGATACGCCCACACTCTTCTATCTGGTTCGCCCGGAGTGGAAACAGGCGGAACTGGTCCTGTTTAACGGAGGTTTCCCGCAGAAAAAGAAATCAGCAGAACTGTTTGCTGAAAATGAAGAGATTGCTACGGCTATCAAAAATGGCAAACTCAAAGGCTCGGATATGCAGTATATCTTGGACGAGATGGCGGGCGGCAAGAAAGCGGAAATGCCGGTAAAGGTGATCCCTGAGGAAGAAGCTGTTCCCGAGACGAAGACTGATTCGGTACATAATGGTGTAGCGGGTGACGACGAATAATTTTTCCTGATATGAAACGTATTTTCTATTTGGCAGCTATGCTGCTGTATGTACTCCTGCCGGCTTCGGCGCAAGGCTTGCGGCATAGTGTCTGTATTGTAGAACCGGAGTATTCCGATGCGGACAAATCGCTCATGGGCGACTACGCCCTCTATACGGCGAGAGCCGGAATGCGAAGCGCATCCCGTGCCTTGTCGGCATACAAAAACGAAGGCACTTTCGGTTCGGGTGTCGTGATAGAGCAGGGCGGCAAGAAATATATTCTGACCAACCTGCATGTGGTCGGCTACGCCGGGAAAGCAACTATTATCTTCCAACTCCACGAAAAGACCGTCCGCTACGAGCATTGCGATGTAGTTCATGTCGGTCTGACGGATCTGGCTACGGTTGCTCTTCCTTCGGATTGCGAGATGATTGCGCTTCCTGTTTATGCCGGAGAGATAGAGGAAGACATCTCCATCGTGGCAGCGGGCTTCCCTGAGTTGGCGGACAAACCCTCTTGGCAGCTCACGCGCGGTATCATTTCTAATGCACATGTGGACGTGGACAGCCACGAGCACGCTTCGCGTATCATCCAACATACGGCTTCTATCGATCCCGGTAGCAGCGGCGGACCGCTGTTGCTCAAGAATAAAGACGGCAAATACGAGATCCTTGGTGTCAATACATGGAAGGCTTTCTACCGCGAAGGAGTGGGCTTGGCGATCGGAAAAGAAGACGTGCAAGCGTTTATCGCTACATTAGAAACCTCCAAAACCGATGCCGGCAAGGAGATTGAGCCGCTGCGGTCCCTTTCCGGCGAAGACTGGCTGTATATCTTCCGCCAATTGCCGGATTCGGTTCAGAAAGAGATAGGGGACATGGACTGGCATTTGCCGCTCGATCCCGCTTTGCGTACACTTGCCGTCCGTGACAGCCTGGTAACGAACAAAGGAAAAGACGATAAAAAGTTCGAGCGCTCCGCAACACGTATCGTGACCGATATGGACAATACGAACCATGTGCGGTTAGTCTATGACAATTATCTGGGAATGAATCAGCAGGTGGGGGTGCAAGTAGGGCATGATTGGTTTGGCTATATCGTTACCGGCATTCAGATAACTGCGCTCATCGAAGAAGCCATGACCGAAGACGATGTTTTTGGTACCCCATTAGGCTACAAGACCCGCGCTGGAGCCATGTTCGGGCTTTATGTCGGAGGACAGCTGCCTATTCAGGTGGGTAAACACATGCTCGTTCCTCGTATCACCCAGAGTGCCGGAGCCGGACCAATGAAGACGGGAAATATATATGGCGGTTTTGCCCTTCTCACGGATACCCGTATCGGACTCGATTGGCGTATCCCGTTCAACTCCGTGGACTTGGTTCTGGGACTTCATTACGCGATGGATTGTCAGTGGACCAAGAACCAATTGAAAATACCGGAGTACAAAAAGCAAACCAACAAAGAGGCCTTTAACCAATACCTCCAGCACGGCGTCGGTCTCACCCTCGGCGTTGCGTGGTAAAATTACTCCAGATCGATGTGCTCGGCGGAGACGGGAGCGGAAAGGAAGATAGATGCGGATTGCGCAAAGCGGTTCGCATTTTCTGTAGTCAGATAAGCACAAGTGCCGCCTAAACTCAACTGCTCGCGGTACTCCGGATGACGCTTCAAATAGTCCTTTAGGCTCTCCGCCACTAATGTTCCTTGCGAAATGATCTGAATATGTTCGGTATGAATCGCTACCGGAAACTCCGACTCCTCAATCTCCTCGTGATAGCGAAGCCAACCTTCAATCTTCTCTTTCAAAAGCGGATAGTGCGTACAACCCAAAACCAAAGTATCTATTTGCGGATCTTTCGACAAGATCTCACGCAGATACTTGCCCACAAAAAACTTCGCTCCATCGCTATGATGTTCCCCTGCTTCAATCAGCGGAACCCACATCGGACAAGCCTGCTGGGAGATGAAGAGCCTACCCCCTGCCCCTCCCTGAAGGGAAGGGAGATTTTCGCTGATCTTGTTTAATTCGAGGACATAACTCTCGGAAGAGACGGTTGCCGGTGTTGCGAGGATGCCCACATGACCGGTTTTGGTAATACCCGGAACTGCCTCAACGGTCGGACGGATGACACCCAACACATTCACCGGCAAACACCCATTTCCCTTTAGGGAAGGGTCGGGGATAGGCTTATTCATTGGGGGCAGATCCCTCTGCTGGATCGTCCGCAACGCCTTCGCGCTCGCGGTATTGCATGCCAGAATAACCAGCGCACATTCCTGCTCAAAGAGATACTTGACCGCCTGAAGCGTATAACGATAAATAACATCGAACGAGTGCGTACCATACGGCGCACGTGCGTTGTCTCCGAGGTACAAATAGTCGTACTCCGGCAACTCTTTACGGATGGCTTCCAGGATCGTCAAACCACCGTAACCGCTATCAAAAATACCAATTTTTGCCATAATTCGCTGCAAAATTACTACTTTTTTCGCAAATATGCAAAAAAAACTTGTATATTTCAAAAAAAATTTGTAACTTTGCGGGCTAAATTGTACGAATTACAATAAAATTGTAAAAAATAACTAAAAATATACGTATATGAAATTTAATGTTTCGAGTTCCAAACTCTTTTCCCAATTGCAGGCTGTAAGCCGCGTTATTAACAGCAAGAATGCCCTTCCTATTTTGGACGATGTTCTGTTCGATTTAGTGGGCAATGAGTTGAAACTAACCGCCTCTGACGGTGAGACCACGATCCGTACTTCGGTCGAAGTGGAAGGTGTGGAAGGTAGCGGTAAAGTAGCTTCCGCAGCCAAGTTATTGTTAGAGACCCTCAAAGAGTTCAGCGAGCAACCGTTGGCATTCACCATTGACGAGCAGAATTTTGCCGTTAGCATGGTTAGCCAGAACGGTACTTATTCTTTCGTGGGCGTAAACGGAAACGAATACCCGGAAATGCCGGAGGCGGAAGCAGACGCACGTACGATCGCCCTGCCGGCTAATGTGCTGCAAAGCGCTATTGAGAAAACGATTTTCTGTACCGCCGATGATGATCTGCGTCCGGTGATGAACGGTATCTTCTTCGATATCGCCGAGGACAAAGTGACCATGGTAGCTACCGATGCACACCGCCTCGTCCGTTATACCAACACCGGCGTGCAAGCAGGAACAGCAGCCAGCTTCATCCTCCCCAAGAAACCGGCTTCACTGCTCAAGAACCTCCTTGCTAAAGAAGAGGATGATGTCAAAGTGACTTTCGGCGCCAAGAACGCACGCTTCGAGTTCGGCAGCACGATCATCGTTTGCCGTCAGATCGAAGGCCGTTTCCCGAACTACAACGCCGTTATTCCGCAAGGCAACCAGAACGTGGTGACCGTGGATCGTCAGACCATCATCAATGCCTGCAAGCGCGTAGCAGTCTTCGCTAACAACGGTACCGCTCAACTCCGCTTGGCTTTGAGCGAGAACAGTATTAAGATCTCGGCACAAGACATCGATTTCTCTACCAGCGCAGAGGAGACCATCGCTTGCGACTATGCGGGCATGCCGATGGCTATCGGTTTCAAAGCACCGTTCCTCATCGATCTGCTGAACTCGATCTCCAGCGCAGACGTACAACTCAAACTGGCTGACCCCGCTCGTGCAGGGCTCATCATGCCCGTTGAAAACGAGGAAAATGAGGATGTGCTGATGCTGCTCATGCCGATGCTTTTGAATGACTAAACCACAAAATCATAAATCGCCTAATCGTCAATTATGAATTGCCGTTCCTTAACTCCACAAGAGATAACGCAACTGGAGGCACAAGGATGTTCTGCCACGAATTGGGCAGACATTCTTGTGGCGTCCGATTTTGAACCCAAATACGTACAAAACGCCCATTTCTCCGGCAAAAACCAATTAGGTGTCTTCCGCCGCGAGATAAAATTGCCGGGCGGTTTGACTATTCATTCCGGTATCTATAACGCCACCTTGCATAACTGCGAGATCGGCGACGATGCACACCTCTATAACATCCATAACTACATCGCGAACTACCATGTGGGCAAGAACACCTGCATTGAGAACGTCAACGCTATCCTCGTGGACGGAAAGACCGCTTTCGGAAATGGCGTGCGCGTTCCGGTGATGAATGAAGGTGGTGGACGCGAGATACCGATCTTCAATGAACTGAGTGCGAGTCTGGCGTATATCCTGACCCTCTATCGTCATCGCCCGAAGATGATTCATGAGTTGGAGCGTCAGATAGACGCTTATGCCGAGGCGCACACTTCGGATCACGGTTACATCGGCGACAATGTGCGTATCGTCAACTGCGGTTCTATCAAGAATGTGCATATCGGCGATTATGCCGTACTGAAGGGTGTCAGCCGCCTCAAGAACGGTACCATCAACTCCAACGAAGCAGCCCCCGTCCGTTTGGGCAGTGGTGTCAAATGTGCCGATTTCATCGTAGCTTCCGGAGTAGAAATAGGCGATTCCACCTTAGTGGACAAGTGCTTCGTGGGACAGGGATGTGTATTCGACAAACACTACTCCGCCAGCGAGAGTCTCTTCTTCTCCAACTGCCAGGGTATGCACGGAGAAGCATGTGCCATCTTTGCCGGTCCGTACACCGTAACACACCATAAATCGACCCTTCTCATCGCCGGAATGTTCTCGTTCCTCAATGCCGGTTCGGGTTCTAACCAATCGAACCACATGTATAAGTTGGGTCCGATTCACCAGGGTATAGCGGAGCGCGGCGCCAAGACCACCAGCGACAGTTATCTGCTCTGGCCTTCCAAAGTGGGTGCTTTCTCCCTCGTCATGGGACGACATACTCACCATGCCGACACGTCCGACCTGCCGTTCTCGTACCTGATTGAGAATAACTCTGAGAGTTACCTCGTGCCGGGTGCGAACCTGCGCACCGTGGGTACGATCCGCGACGCACAGAAATGGCCGAAACGTGATAACCGCAAAGACCCGCATAAGCTCGACCTGATCAACTTCAACCTCCTCAGTCCTTATACTGTACAGAAAATGTGGCGCGGACGCGAGGTGTTGGATGAGTTGCAGGCACTCAGCGGCGAGAACACGGAAGTGTACGGCTACAAGAACTGCAAGATCCGTAACAGTTCGCTTCGTCACGGACGCGAGTTATACACCATCGGCATCCAGAAATTTCTGGGTAACAGCTTGATCAGCCGTTTGGAGAAAACGCCATGGAACACCATGGACGAGTTACGCGCAGCCCTGCGTCCGGATAGCGAGACAGGCTTAGGTCAATGGGTTGATTTGGCAGGTATGATCGCTCCGCGGAGCGAAGTAAGCCGCCTCATGGACGATGTAGAGAACGGACAACTCGACCTCCAGGCTATCCAGACACGTCTGGAAGAGATGCACGCGAACTACTACTCGTACGAATGGACCTGGGCGTTGGAGAAATTGGAACAAGTGTGGGGTTGCTCCGTAGAGAACGTGACGCTGGACCAGATCAGAAAAGCCGTTTCCGATTGGAAAACCGCGGTTGTCAAACTGGATCGCATGGTTTATGACGATGCACGCAAAGAGTTCGACCTCAACAGTCAGACCGGTTTTGGTATGGACGGTGACCGCGAAACCGCACAAGCGGACTTCGAAGAAGTACGCGGTTCTTTCGAATCCAACTCATTCGTCAAAGCCGTACTTGAACACATCGATACCAAATCCGCCCTCGGCGATAAAATGTTAGACAAACTGGCAAAAGTAAAATAAATCTTCAAATGAGCGAAGCGAAACTCACCATATTAGGCTGCGGAAGTGCCAAACCGACGAAGACCACCTCTCCGTCCGGGCAGTTAGTGGAGATCAGCGACAAATCTTTCCTCGTCGATTGCGGCGAGGGGGTGTTGCTGACCATGCAGCGTTTGGGTGTACGCACCGGAAGGCTGTATAACATCTTCATTTCCCACCTGCATGGTGATCATTGCTTCGGTCTCATCGGGCTTCTCACGACCCTCGGCATGCTCAAACGAACACAGCCGATGCACATCTATGCGCACCCGGATCTGGAGAAACTGCTGACGCCGCTTCTCGAATACCACGCGAACGACCGGCTCTACGAAATCATTTTTCATCCGATCAATCCGCGCAAACATGAGGTTATTTATGAAGACCGCACAGTGTCTGTAGAGACTATTCCGCTCAAACACGGCGTACCCACTTGCGGCTTCCTCTTCAAAGAGACACACCGCGTCAAGAAGGAAGACGGTACGTTCGAGCGTGTCACGCAAAAACGCTATGCCTATTGCTCGGACACGCAGTACAGCGAGAAGATCATCCCCATCATCGAAGGCGTCGGAACGCTTTATCACGAGTCCACTTTCCTGCAATCCATGGCAGCGCGGAGCAAAGAGGTGAAACACTCCACCGCCAAAGACGCCGCCACTATTGCCAAGAAAGCAAATGTCGGCAAACTGATCCTGGGGCACTATTCCGCGCGCGTCGAAGACCATAACCTCTTCCTGCAAGAAGCGAAACCGATCTTCGACAACACCATCCTCGCGGAGGAAAACGACGTGATACCCCTTTAAATCGTAAATCGTCAAATCGTAAATCTGAATGGCAAAGCCCACTATCCAATATGTCTGTTCTTCCTGCGGCGCAAAAGCCCCGCAGATGTTAGGCCGTTGTCCCGTTTGCGGAGAATGGGGTACGTACGAAGAAGAAGTTCTGGAAAGCGGTCGGAATGCCGGTATAACGAAATTCCGAAATACCGACAAGTCCTCCGCGCCTAAACGGCTCCAAGACGTCGAAGCCACGGAAGAGATGCGTATTGACATGTTCAACGGCGAGTTCAACCGCGTCTTAGGCGGCGGATTGGTGAACGGCAGTCTGGTCTTGTTAGGCGGTGAACCCGGTATCGGCAAATCAACCCTCGCGCTGCAAGTACTGATGCAGCAAGGCGAACGAAAGACCTTATACGCCTCCGGCGAAGAGTCCGTACGCCAACTCAAACTGCGCGCTGAACGCCTTGCCGGAAACGCAAAAAACCTCTTTATCTCCTCAGAGACTTCCCTTGAACGCATCTTGGAGCAGGTCAAAGAGATAGAACCCGAAATAGTGGTTATCGATTCGATTCAGACCATCGGAACAGAAGGTATTGAGGCTTCGATCGGTTCGTTGAGTCAGGTACGCGAATGCGCCGCACGCATTTTAGAGTTCGCCAAAACGCGCAACATACCTTTTATCATCATAGGACACATCAACAAGGAAGGCTCATTGGCGGGACCGAAAGTGCTCGAACACATCGTGGACACCGTGCTGCAGTTCGAGGGAGACCAGCAATATATGTACCGTATATTACGCGCACAAAAGAACCGTTTCGGTTCTACGTCGGAGATAGGAATATACGAAATGAGGCAGAACGGATTGCGAGAAGTGTCGAATCCATCGGAACTTTTGCTCTCCACCGCGCGGGAAGGATTGTCGGGAATTGCGATCGCCGCTGCGGTGGAAGGCGTCCGTCCGTTCCTCATCGAAGTGCAGGCACTCGTCTCATCCGCCGCGTATGGTACACCGCAACGCTCCTCCACCGGCTTTGACGGCAGGAGACTGAATATGTTACTCGCTGTGTTGGAGAAACGTGTGGGCTTCAAACTGCTCCAGAAAGATGTGTTCCTCAATATAGCCGGCGGTTTGCGCGTACAGGATCCCGCCATTGATCTGGCGGTCTTGGCTGCCGTACTCAGCAGTAACATGGACATCGCCCTTGACGCCGGTACATGCCTTTGCGGCGAAGTGGGATTAGCAGGAGAGATCCGGCCCGTTAACCGCATTGAGCAGCGTATAGCCGAAGCCCAGAAACTCGGTTTCCACCGCATTCTCATCCCCGCGGAGCAGAAAATAGACAGCAGCCGTTACACCATACAAATAGTGCCGGTAAAGAAAGTGACCGATGCGTTCCGGTTATTGATCACCAAATAAAGAAGACTTACATGATCATTCAAGACCCGAAAATAGATAACACCACCCTGCATTTAGTCGGCGAAGAAGCCGACCGCCTTGGTTTGGAATGCTATGTTATCGGCGGATACGTGCGGGACCTGTTCCTCCACCGCGAGAGCAAAGATATAGATGTCGTGGTGGTCGGTTCTGGCATCCAGTTGGCGGAAGCTGTCACCAAACGGCTTGGTAAGGGTACGCACTTGGCGGTTTTCAAGACATACGGAACGGCGCAAGTGAAGAAAAAAGATATAGAATTGGAGTTTGTAGGCGCGCGTCGGGAAAGTTATCAGCATGACAGCAGAAACCCCATTGTAGAGAACGGAACGCTCGAAGAAGACCAAAACAGACGCGATTTCACCATCAATGCCATGGCGATTTGTCTCAATAAAGAACGCTATGGCGAATTGCTCGATCCTTTCGATGGAATCGGGGATTTAGAGCGTTGCATCATCCGTACACCCCTTGATCCGGACATCACGTTCAGCGACGATCCGCTCCGTATGATGCGGGCGATCCGGTTTGCAACCCAATTGGGCTTCAACGTGTATGAAGAGACTTTCGACGCCATCGTCCGCAATAACGAACGCATCAAGATCATCACCAAAGAGCGCATAGCGGACGAACTGAACAAGATCATGCTCAGCCGCCGGCCATCAGAAGGGTGGATTTTACTCGATAAAACCGGACTTTTACCGCTTATCTTCCCGGAATTGGCTGCCCTCAAAGGCGTTGAGGTCAAAGAAGGAAAAGGACACAAAGACGTCTTCTTCCACACCCTCAAAGTGCTCGATAATGTGGCAGAAGCGGGAGGTGGTCTCTGGCTCCGCTGGGCGGCGTTGTTACACGACATCGGCAAACCGCGCTCCAAATCATGGGATCCGAAAGCCGGATGGACCTTCAGAAATCACAACTACATAGGCGCCAAAATGGTACCTAAGATCTTTGCAAAGATGAAATTCCCTTTGAACGAAAAGATGGAATACGTCAAGAAGATGGTGGACCTGCATATGCGCCCCATTAACCTCATTGAAGACATCGTGACCGATAGTGCGGTACGCCGTTTGCTCTTTGAGGCCGGAGACGATATAGACGATCTGATGCTCCTCTGCGACGCGGACATCACTAGCCGCAACGAAGAGAAAAAAGCCCGATTCCATCGGAACTATCAGCTCGTTCGAGAGAAGATGGTGGAACTCGAAGAACGCGACCGGATACGCAATTTCCAGCCGCCTGTTAACGGCGATGAGATCATGCAGATGTTCGGTCTCGAACCCTGCTCCCTCGTGGGTGAACTGAAAGCAGCCGTCAAAGATGCAATCCTCGACGGCATCATTCCTAATGAACGCGAAGCCGCAATACAATATGTTACTGAATTATGGCAGAAGAAAACGAAATAAATTTGGCAGCCGTGGACTACGGCGATGAAAACATCATCCACCTTGATGATATGGAGCATATTCGGCGGAGACCGGGTATGTACATCGGTAAATTAGGCGACGGAAGTCACTCCGACGATGGTATTTATGTGCTCATCAAGGAGAGTATCGACAACTCCATTGATGAGTTCCGTATGGGGGAAGGAAAAGTGATTGAAGTGGATGTCAAGGACGGACGGGTTCGCGTGCGCGACTACGGACGCGGTATTCCTTTGGGTAAACTGGTGGAAGTGGTTTCGGTGCTCAACACCGGCGGTAAATACGACAGCAAGGCCTTCAAGAAATCGGTCGGCCTGAACGGTGTCGGTACCAAAGCCGTCAACGCCCTCTCGTCGTTCTTTGCCGTAGAATCCTTCAGGGAAGGCAAAACACGCCGCGCGGAGTTCGCACAAGGCAAACTGACCTCCGACACAGGAATCCTCGATTATAACGGCGCCGAGAGACGGGGAACCATCATTGAGTTCGTGCCGGATAGCAGCAAAGGACTCTTTGAGAATTACCATTTCCGCGATGATTACATCGAGGAACTGCTGCGCAACTACGCATACCTCAATACCGGCTTGACGCTGATCTATAACGGCAAGAAATACACCTCCAAGAACGGTCTCTTGGACCTCTTGACGGAGAACATGACGGTCAATCCGCTCTACCCGATTATTCACCTCAAAGGCGAAGATATAGAGATCGCGTTGACCCACACCGACCAGAACGGCGATGAGTATTTCTCCTTCGTCAACGGTCAGCACACGATCCAAGGCGGAACACACCAGGCGGCGTACCGCGAAGCCATCGGTCGTACCATCAAAGAGTTCTTCAATAAGAACCAGGAGCTGGCGGACATACGTAACGGCGTGGTCGGAGCGATCGCCATCAACGTAGAGGAACCTGTCTTTGAGTCTCAGACCAAAGTCAAACTCGGCTCGAAAGACATGAGTCCTACCGGCGGCATCTCTGTCAATAAGTTCGTCAACGACTTCGTCAAGACCCAACTGGACAATTATCTGCATAAGAACCCGCAGACCGTGGAGACCATGCTCCAGAAGATCCAGGATTCGGAGAAGGAGCGCAAAGCAATCGCCGGCGTGACCAAAGCAGCGCGTGAGCGCGCAAAAAAGAACTTGGTCAACAACCCCAAACTGCGTGACTGCCAGATCCACCTCAACGATTCAAAGCCGGTGAAATCGGCAAAAGATGCAGATGACGACCTGCGTCTGGAGAGCTGCATCTTCATCACCGAGGGTCTTTCCGCATCGGGTTCGATCACCAAAAGCCGTGACGTCCGTACACAGGCGGTCTTCTCCCTGCGCGGTAAACCGCTCAATAGTTACGGCCTCAGCAAATCGGTTGTCTATGAGAACGAGGAGTTCAACTGCCTCCAATCCGCGCTGAATATAGAAGACGGCTTGGATGAGTTGCGTTACAACAAAGTGATTATCGCTACCGATGCCGATGTGGACGGTATGCACATTCGTTTGCTGATGCTCACGTTTTTCCTCCAGTTCTTCCCGGATCTGGTGAAAAAAGGGCATGTCTATATCCTCCAAACGCCGCTTTTCCGCGTGAAGGACAAGAACCAGACGGTGTACTGCTATTCCGAAGAGGAACGCCAGAATGCCATCGCACAAATCAAGAATCCCGAGATCACCCGATTCAAAGGTCTTGGAGAGATTTCTCCCGATGAATTCAAGGGTTTTATAGGTGCCGGCATCCGTTTGGACCAGGTAACCCTGCGCAAAGAGGATGCTGTAAACGAACTCCTGGCATACTATATGGGTAAGAACACCACCGAGCGTCAGCAGTTCATCATCGATAACCTCGTCATTGAGGAAGACCGCGTGGACGAAACAGAAGAATAAACACCTGTTATCCTATGCTTCCTTTGATTTTATTCATAGTATTGGTCGTGGTGGTCGTCGTGCTCTATGAGATCCGCGAGCGGCAACGGGCGAAAGCGCCGGAAGAGCCAAAAACCTCTGCGCGCCCGGACGGATGTTGCGGAGAGCACTTGGTGTGCGAACGCGAAACACTCTTGCAGACAAACGCCGAAATCGAATATTACGACGATGAGGAACTGGATGCTTTTGCAGGTATCGCCCCGGAAGATTTCACTCCCGCGCAACACGACGCCATAGCGCAGGTATTCTATACCCTTCAGGAATCCGATGTCCCCGGCTGGTGTCGTTCCCTGCAACTCAGAAACATAGCGCTCCCCCCCGATATCCGGGAGGAAGCGCTTCTCATCGTCCGCGAGCGCCGTTCACATACCTGATCGCGGAGTTTTCGCGGGTATTTCGTGGGCATTTCGCGGGTCTTTCGGGATCAGAACTTCACTTTTCGTCCGTCTAACGAATACAACCCCTCTGCACTACGGACGTACAGCACGTTATCAATGCAGACCATTTCCCGCTGTGACGAAGTCGTTTTGCTCACGTTGTCAATACCTGTTTGGGCATCTCTGACGTACTTATAAATAGGCGGCTCCCCGTCCGAATCAGAGGTTGTATAGAATGTGTTGTTATCTAACCAACAGATAGCTTCTCCCTGCCACTCATACTGATAGCAATCAATCACTTGCGGCTGGCGTTTCAACGTCTCACTGATGCTCTCGTTTCCGGTTCTCTCCCAATACAACGTCCAGGAATAGATAGCCTCGATATTATTGTGATTCTTGATCAGGATATATTTACCATCCGGAGTAATATCGGCAGCCGTAACGAGATGGAAGCCTCGGCAGCGCTGATTCATTTCATTCATCCCTATATCACTCGTCACACCTAAATCACAAACATACGTGAGTGTTTGTTGCGTTTCGCCGTAATTGAGGCTGAACGGCAAACTAAATACCTGGCAAACATCGTAATATACTTTGGTGATGATGTATAGTTTTTGCTCTATATTGTCGTACATCAATGCCTCGCAGTTATGTTTCTGACCATCCGGATAAGCAAATTTGATACGAGAAGCCGTAACCGATACATCCGGGCTTTGAGGGGTGATAGCCGGCTCTTTGAAATAAATGATGCAATATTCTCCGTCGGTATGGTTGTTATCACCAAAACCACCGATGAAAAGATAATTAGTATCATTATACACACCGCCGCACATATCTTCCCAGTCCCAACGATAGACCTTGTTAAAACTTACTTTAGCCGCCAGTTTGGAGCCGGTCTCATCAGTAGCAATGATAAATGGGTTCGTATCTCTATCCGTCTCATCTCCTTGCATCCATATATAGCCCGGAGTAACGCGCGAACAAGCTATGCCGGAGATCTCCGGTAGTAAGAGTGATTCGCTGAGGGTTCCTGTCATACTACGCTCAAATTCCGTATTAATCGGCAGAATCTCGCCGTTATAGGTCAGCGGCAGCGATTGTCCTTCAGGGATTGTATCACCGCCTCCTTCTCCGGAAGTAATAATCTTCACATTACGCAGTTTGAACGTTCCCGAAGTCGGTGTTTCGGGATTAGCCACAAAGCACAATGCGAGCATTGGAGATACGCCATACTCGTAACTCGGCGTACACCACAAAGCGGTAGAAGGAGTGACAGAGGCGGATTGCCAAGAGGTTGATTCAAAGTTAAACCATCCGTTCGAATCCCACCAAAAGTTACCTTGTAAGTCCCTGAGATAGTGCAAGAAACTATGTGCTGAACCGTCGCCTGCATATTCATACTGAATACCCACTATTCCCTTGACACTTTTCAAAGGAATCTCAATACCACTCACTTCCCATGCCTCAGTTACAGTCCAGTCAACGGTCAGTTCCCCATTGGCATAGTTTAGCGTTGCCGACCCCGCAGTGGCGTACTGCGAGGCTTTACTCAAATCCAGTTCAATGACAGCTGCATTGATACCGACTGCAGCACAAATGGCTGCCGCCAAAAGGAATAATTTTTTCATAATAATGTTTATTTCATTTCTACTCCAAGTGCATTGAATGCCTTGCCGTCACGAATAATCATCACTTGACCGTCACGGATCACTTTCACTGCCTTACCTTCTACTACTGTATTATCGATAGCAGTTTCATCATCCGGAACGGTGATTTTTACATTGCGGATAGCAAAGGTAGCTGCGGTTGCTACTTCGGGATTAGCAATGAAAACCAACGCAGTGAACGGTTTAACCGGAGCTTCAGCAGTACTGGATTCCCAAAGTATATCACTCGGCATATAACTCTGACTAGACCATTCGTTTACCCAGGAAGATATACTCAAATCCGCTGTCGAACTATACCACATACCGCCTTCACTGTCAACCAGATATACGAGGAACGATACCCATGCTTCTACCGTTGCATCACCTATATATTCAAAAGCGATATTGGTTACATCCTGATTGTCCAGCGCGAATGAAACACCACCGGCTCCCCATGATTCCAAATTGTAGGAAACGGTCAGCTCTCCATTATCCAAAGCCAAAGCTGCTCCACCGGTTGATTGGCCTTTCGAAAGATCAATGGTCAATTCTTTTGCACTCATTGTTACAGCTGCAAACAAAGCAGCAAAAAGGAAAAGTTTTTTCATACTGATTAAATTTAATGGGTTAATACTATTATTTGGATAAAGCATACATGGCAAATGCCGCGCAGCAGATACCGCCTATTTGCAGCGGGGTCGGGATTACGCTGAGGATGATAAGCGAAAGCAGTACGGTCACCATCGGCGAGAGACCTTCCATCGGCGAAACAATCACCGCCTTGCCATAACGATACGCATAAACGAGCGTCAAAGCACCGATCGAGTTGAGGCTCTGAATGCCGAAACACTTGAGGCTCTTCGCAGTTACGTCCGCTCCGGCAAAGAACTCCGGCGCATTCATCGGCTCACTCTGCATGAACCATGCTACAGGAATGAGAACCAAGCCCGAAATAGCCATCCATACAAAGATGGATTCCGCATCCATGGAGTTATTGGCAAACTTCATGAAGAATCCCTGAATACCCCATGCGCAGAGCACTAAAACAGCCAATACGATCCATAACCAGCCGCTTACGGGACCTTCATCTCCGCCGGTTTGGATAGAGAGCAGCAAAATAGCCGCTAAAGCCACTACGATACCGGCTATCTGCCATCGCGTGGCTTTCTCCTTGAGGAAGACAGCCGCCAGCGTGATCACTATCACCGGAGACATGGAGATAAAGGGGAAGATGATATATGCCGGACCGATAGCCAGTGCTTTGAAGAGCACCAACTGACCACCTGCACCCAACAAACCCACTGTACAGCCTAACAGAATAGATTTCCAATCGGTCTGAAGTTTGCCTTTATTGATGATCAGCGCCACGATAGCACACGGCACCATGGATAATGCCCAAAGGATATACACTACGGTCTCGGGAATCCCGTCACGACCCATTTGCAAATCCGAGAACGCTCCCCATATACCCCACGTAACAACGGTGATGAGGATAAATAGCAACCAAAGTTTGTCTTTCATAAAATAGTTTGTTATTTAAACCATTGTCTTTTACTCTATAGTGACCGTGGTCAGGTAGTTATAGCCGGTCTTTTCATCCCAACAATCCTTGTTCGCCAGACGGATGCTATATCGCGGATCATCATGAAGCGATGCATACGGATCGGGCAAGTTGAGATATAATTTGTATTCGCCTTTCATTCCGGCATCCAGCTTGCAGCTGAGATTGACTACACGTTTCTCGCCAGCCATCCAGAAACGAGGATCTTCGGTTTGTTTATATACAAATTTCTTATCCGGGTCACTCACCGATACAAATATCATTTCCAGTTCGCGTTTGTTAGCCGGAGCAGCAAAACCGGCGTTATGCAGCGTGATTTTTGCCTCGAAGGTGTTTCCTGCCGCCGGCTGCTGTGTTAAATATGCCTTATCCAGTACGAAACGGTAACCTATCCGGCGCTTTATCTCCTCATAATAGCCATCTGTTACCCATGAACCCAAAATAGCGGGGTGATACGAATTGCAGATGTACGACCAGTGGTATTTTTCCATTTCCTTGATGGCATTCTCGCCGACAGAATATTCACATTCCTCACACGTCTCTCCTCCCATGAGGGTATATTTGGTGTCCTCGGCCCAGAATGCTCTCTCTTCATCGTTATGATACGTTCCCTTATCACTCGGAGAAGAAACGAAACAGTCATTATGTCCTGCCCAACGCGCTTTAACGGTCTGCTGATAAGCTTCTGACGGGGTAAGGGGCGCCACTTCCATCTTGTGCATCTTCAAATAACGCATCTTGAACTGCGGTTGACGGAAACAAATCTGACGGTCTTTCGGAGTCACATTCATTAGATGATCTGCTATTTCGAAATACGGCTTGAACTCATCATCATCGTACGGATTAAACGGATAATTATCTGTGTAATACCACTCTCCCCACGATCCGATGAAGCCGCATTGGATGCAATAAATCACATCTGCGTGCTTCATCAGATACGGAGCTATCTGGTCAATATGCTTATTGGCCCATTGGGGAGTAGCATCCCACGGTTTATCGTTTTTATTATGATTTGATTTGTATGAAAAACGCAATATTACTTTCGCACCGCCAGCTCGAAGTGCGTTCATATTTCGCTCCAAACGCTCCAGAAACGCGGGGGCGATATCACTCTCAATATAATCCGTCAGATAATAAGAGTGAAGGAAGAGCGTAATATGAGACAAGTCGCGTTGGTTGGTGATGGTAGCTATCGTCACTGTGTCTTCCAAATCTTCTGTCGTGTAGTATTTCTGGACATAGAATCCACGTTCAGGGTTGGCTATCTGTTCTTCGCTTTCCGTGAAATAGACCGTGCCTTCCGGATCCGGTTCCGGTATCGGTATCACCGGCTCATCTTTTTTACAAGCGAGTAACAACAATGCTGCTGCCAATATAAGATATTTGTTCTTCATACGAATGATAAATCAAAATCAATAATACGTTATAGCCTGCTCAATTATTTGGCGAACTTGACGTAGAGCATCGGTTTACGTCCGATCAATTCACCATCAGGAGATTTACCTTGCGGCAGGAATCCAACAGCATCCGGTTGGAAATTCTGGGTCAGTGTAATACCAAAGCCAAAACCGTCTTTGTTAAATTTCTCTTTTCCCGGGATATAGTCTCTCATGATACGTGCCTCTATGATGCTGTCGCCCACGAACTGGCTCTGACCTTTAATGGAGGAAACAAGCTCCCAGCAACCTTCCCAGCCGATACCGTTTATTTCACCGATCCACTTGCTTACATTCGGAGAATAAGGAATAGCCGTTCCTGCCTCATCATATAACGAACCCTCGAACATCAAGTCTGCACTTGCATCCTGGAAGAGATCATAATATCCACCGGTCTCTTCGCTATGGTCGATATCCATAAAGAGGTGCATTACATCTACGTCTCTGTGTTTTGCATACTTAGCCGGATCATAGACCATCATCCAGTTAATATAGACCTTGTCGGCATATACTTTGACCATCTTGACGCCATCCCACAAAGCACCTTCCGCAATTGTACTTACAGCTACATAAGCCGGATCCAATGCATCCCAGTCAGCTACAGATTGATCGTTGACTTTAATCGGGCTTACATACTCCGTACCCGGATTGTCGCCTCCTGACGGATCATCTACCGGATTTTTTGATTTACATGCAATCATTGCAAGCATTGCCATGCACATCAGTGCAATTTTCCAATTTGTTTTCATAATTTTAACATTTTAACGGGTTAATAAAAAGGGTATTTATTGCTTGTTTTCGTTTTTGTATTAATATCCCGGATTCTTTTCAATTCCACTGACGGTCCATTCACCGTACGGAATCGGGTATTGAATGCGGGGATCAGATGAATCCACTATCTCCCATGGCTGTAATCCCGGGTAGCGACGATCCATGTTTTGTTTATTGCGGTAAACATCAAACATACGATGTCCCTCAAAGGCCAATTCCAATCTGCGCTCATCCATTACGATATCCGTAGTATTGGCATAACCGTGCATGTTACCGGTGGAGAACAATCCCGCATCGGGAATGCCTGCACGCGTCCGGATGGCATTGACATAAGCCAGCGCATTCGCATCATCTCCGGTACGGGCATATGCCTCTGCTGCATTCAGTATTACTTCCGCCCAACGGCAGCATACAGGAGAGGATAAAGTGGGGTTGCCATCCTGATAGCCGAATTTGGAAATGAAATAGCGGGGATAACTGTTACGCTTTTTAATATTCTCCGGCTCGATACGGACAACCAAATCCTCACCCTTGAAATTAACATGATACTCGGTATATTCTCCCTGGATAAGACGTTTCTCAACCGCATACTTGTCTCCCTTATAGGTGAAAGAGTAATCTCCGCCGGTATTCTCCACCTCATAGCTGACTATATCACGTCTGTCCGTTGATCCGGCTTTACCGTTGGGTATAAACACTTTATAGGTACTGCTGGGCACTTCGTCTTCGTACTGAGGATGAATAAAAGCGGTATAACGGACATCCATCGGGTAACGCTCATAGAGGTTCAGCAGCGGGAATGACGGATATATCTCTCCCCAACCTCCTCCGTCGCTGCTGTACATCGATCCGATAGACGATTGTCCCCGGTCATCGGTCAGCTCATGGGCGATACAGAAAAGCGTCTCCTTGGAACTCTTCGCATTTGCGAAATAATTGGCAAAATTATCATCCAGTTTGCTTGACGGGGTTGCTCCGTTAAGCATTGTGTTCACGGTAGCGATACAATTTGCATAATCTTCCATATATAGATACACGCGGGAGAGTAAACCCAATGCTGCATCCTTGCATGGATAGCCGGCATTGCCGCGCGACGGACCCATCAATTCGGAAGCCTTCTTCAGATCGCTCACTATTTGATCATACACCTCACCCACGGTGTTACGCTTTACATCCTGAGCTGTGGCTGTGATGCGCAATGGAATGCCTTTTTCGCCACGACCGAAAGAATACGGTTTTGCGTAGAGTGTCACTAGATTAAGATGCATCATTGCACGCATGAAATAGGCTTCGCCTAATACCTGCTTGTCTTCCGCTTTTTTCTCATCCAAAGATCCGATGAGCGTATTGGTCATATAAATGATCTTATACCCCACCATCCAAAGCGTTCCCACATTCTGCAGGTTATCGGTCATGGTGTAGGTTGTTGCCTGGAAGAGAGGATCCGTACTCTTTCCGGACAGACAGATATTATCTGCCGGAAACTCCGCCATCTGGAAATAATGACGGCAATACGTATTCCCGCTGGGCCATCCCAGATACTCTATCTCATCTTTCAGCAATGCGTAGCATCCATCCATGATGGTAGAACTGGCTTCTTGCATGATTACATCTGCACTCTGTTCATCTGAGGGATAATAATCCATGTTGCAAGATAAGGTACAAAGTGACAAAGTACCAAGTACAATGGTTCGAATAATTATATTCTTCATGCTCGTTTTCATAATTCTTTACACATTACACATTATACATTACACTTAGAACGATATTTCCACTCCACCCTGGAAGGTGCGACCAACCGGATAGTTTGAGGTATAAAGACCGGCGAGGATATTATTTCCGCTGACCATATTGATCTCAGGATCCATACCGGAGAACTTGGTAGCCGTAGCCAGGTTGTCGGCCGTAAAATAGATACGGCATTTGGTCATGTGCGCTTTACCGATCAGTTTCGCCGGGAAGTCATAACCGACCGTTATATTTCTTAGACGGAAGAACGATCCATCCTCCAAGAAACGTGAAGATACGGCGTTCGAATGCGAGTCGTTAGCACTAACGGCTACCGGATGGGTTGCTATATCGCCCGGCTTTTGCCATCTCGTCCAACCCTGATTAGAATGGATCAAAGACAACTGGTTGGCATCCATGTATGCGCCATCGGCATCGGTTACCTCACGGGTCTTGTTGTATATTTTGTTTCCGTATGTGAAGTTGGTGTTCACATGTACGAAGATGCCGTTCCAGCTCACTTGGGTATTCAAACCTCCCGAGAAAAGCGGAGTAGCCGTACCCACAACGCGTGCATTGGTAGCGTTGTAATCACTGGTGGTGGTTTTGTTACCTGCGGCATCTAACACGTAGTTGCCGTCCTGATCTACTACATACCACAGCGGACTGCCGTTTGCCGGATCAACTCCTGCCCACTCTTTCATGTACCAGGAGTATATATCCTGACCCTCCTTTACCTGCTGGCTCACGTCTATGGATGTCTGCAAGAATGGTATATGCCCCGGAGTTTTGGTCACGCGGTTTTGGTTAAAGCCGATGTTGAAGCCCACATCCCAACGCCATTTGTTCATTTCCAAGATATTGGCATCCAGACGGAACTCGACACCTCTGTTACGAACCGAACCGGCATTTTGTGTCACCTTGAAGAAACCGGTTGACGGCGCTACCGGCACATCGAGCAGCAAATCGGTATTATCCGTTTGGTACAAATCAACTGACATATCAATGCGTTTGATGAAAGTCAGGTCAATACCTACGGCTGCCATATAAGCACTCTCCCATCGCAAATCAGGACTGGCCAGACGACTGGAAGTTGCAGATACCGAATTTTGATACAGATTATTCAATTGGTAGGTAGCCAGATACTGGTACGGTGGGATATTATTATTACCCGTCACACCGTAACTTGCACGAAGTTTGAAGAAACTGACTACACTCTGCTCTTTCATGAATTCCTCGTTGCTGATCAACCAGCTGGCTGCCACAGAGGGGAAATGTCCGACACGGTGTTTGGGAGCAAAGATCGAACTGGCCTCAGCACGGTATGTACCTGTTATGAAATAGCGTTTGCCATAATCATAACTGGCTTGTACGAATGCCGACCATGAAGCTCCCGGAATATTATATCCACCTACTGAGTATGGCACCGACGCATTCAGCGCATCAATACCGTTCGGCATGCCCGTTCCCGCGGTGGATGTATATTCCGACTTCCAATAACCATACTCGAAGCCCGCCATCGCATTGAAACTATTGGCACCCCACTGCCCGCTTCCTTTCAGAATATTGGTTGTTCCGAAAGTCTTGCTTAACCCCACACTCTCGTGCATATATCCTTTCTTAAAGGTTGCGTCATACGTGCGGCGGTCCGTATATTCCGAGCCTTTCGAATAACCGCTGCTGAACGTATTGGTGGTGGTAAAATGTAACCAGTCGGTGAAATGCACATTGAGTTGTAACACACCGGAGAAATCAAAGTTATTGGATCTGGAGTAGTTGTATTTAGCCGAATGGAGTGAATTCCAATAGGAGTTGTAACTGTACCAGTCGCCTCCATTGTCAGAACGCTTGCGGCTTTCATCCATATAGATATACTCCGATGTCGGCTTGCCGCTGGCATCTAAAACATACGGGCAGTCCCAAGGCATCTTATTGAAAGCATCATCCAACATCATCCATGAGGGGGCATAACTGACGGTCGATTTGGTGAAATCCACTTTCACATTCATATCTAACCATTTGGCTATATCAGCCTTGATGGAGGCGTGACCGCTTACTTTCTGCATGCCCGTTCCAACGAGTGTTCCCTGCTCTCCGAAGTAGTCTAAAGATGCATAATAGCCCACATGCTCCGAACCGCCTTTCACGGCTACGTTATAATTCTGAATAACGCCGGTATGGAAGAACTCGTTCTGCCAGTTCCAATCTTGCTGCAGCAATGATTTCGGACGCTCCTCCGCAAAAGCCTCGGGAGTGGAATATAAGGTTTTATGGTAGTTATACAACTCCCGCGAATCCATCATCCGGTAGTTTCCGAACAACGCCTGTTTGCCGCCGACCGTTCCTTTCAGGTCCACACTCACTTTCGAGCCTTTCTTACCGCTTTTGGTCGTAACTACGATAACACCACCGGCAGCTGCCGCACCGTAAATACCGGTAGAACCCGCGTCTTTCAGGACGGAGATGGTCTCTACATCATTGGGGTTAAAGGTACCGCCCATCACACCATCAACCACATACACCGGTGCTGAAGATGCGGTGATAGAACCTGTACCGCGGATCCGGATCTGAGCCGCATCACCGGGCTGACCTCCTGAATTCGTCACTTGCACACCGGCCACTTTACCTTGAAGCATGTTTCCCACATCCGGCGTCGTGACATCCGTCAGTTTTTCGGCATCTACAGTCACTACTGCTGAACTCAACTCCGCCTTTTTAACAGCGGAATAACCCAAAGAAACTACCTCTTGCAGTTGCTGGGCGTCGGACTCCATGATAATCTTCATATCATCTACTGCCCGAACCTCAATGGTCTTATAACCCATATACGACAGTTGCAGCGTAGCCTTATCGGGAACATTCATCTCGAAGTTTCCGTCAAAGTCTGTGATGGTACCGGTAGTTGTACCCTTTACCAGAATACTAACTCCGATCATTGGCTCAGAGGTGTCCGCATCAATAACGGTTCCTCGCACATGGACATCGGCAAAAGCTGCACCGACTACCATTAGGCTGAAAAGGATTGTTTGGATTCGTTTCATGGTATATGAATCATTTTTTAATTGTCCATTGTCAATTTCAACAAGTAATTGCGTGCAAATTGCACGTCAATAAACGGATTGTCTCCGCTTACTTTGAACTCGCGCGGTTCATCCGCCGTGTATTCAACGGCGGTATAAGTCCTGCCCTTCTCCAAGCCGCGAAGCTCGATGGTACCGTCAAACAGCGGATCATCGTCAATATAGAACGCATAGTACATCGCCCCGTTTTGACGAATAACGTGTGCCTCGGGATAATCATACCCCCAGGTATAGAGATTCAGATACTCGCCGCGGGCAAGGTTATTCTCCTTGTAGATCTTCATCCATTTCTTGATCAGCGCCTCTTTCTCCGGCGTCAACTTGAACGGACCTTCATTCCAATCGGGATTATCTTCCGGATACGTGAACTTCGTTCCGATAACCGAACCGGTACCGATCTGTGTGGCAAAATCATCGCCGCCGTCGGTCAACTCAATATGATCTCCGTAATACGCCAGACCGGGAGCCATCGCCGCGTACGCTTTGCGTTTCATACGCACCTGACGAGAACTCATCGGATCCGATGCTACCGCTTGGTTGATCTCCGGAACAAGGAAATAGTTCACCGCACAGCCGCACGGGCATACTTGAATGACAGCGTCCGGCTTCATCGCACGCGCCTGATCATAGATCTTTCCGAAATAACTCGGCATCTGTTCCGGTGCATCCCACGCGCTGCTCAGACCGGAAGCCTCGTTATAATCCGGCAGACAGCAGTTCAGGTGTTGACCGTCGATCTTCAGACCGTCGAAGTTCCATCTCTGCAGGAACATTTTCAGCAGGTCGGTCGTATAGGCATCTACGGCGGGGTTCACCGGCGAGAGATACCAGCTGTCCCACCACGTGATATACTCGTGCGCCCATTCTTCGGTCTTGAGCAACATCTCCGGGTGCTCTTTCACCAGCTTCGTGTCCGGATCAGCCGCTAACGGCGCCCACCATAATTTGGCTTTCATGCCGCGTTTGTGTACCTCATCGGTAATGTGACGCATGTCTTTATCGCCGCCTGGGAAATATTTGTTGGTGTTCCAATCGCCCTCTGCGATCTGATAACCGTCATCGATATCGACCCAGGTAAAACCGAGTTCAGCTACCTTGTCCAACGTGCCCAACACCATGTCCATCTTGAACGGACGGCCGTAGCCCCACGCACACCAAACCGGCTCAAACGCTTCCGGCTCGGACGGTTTCATCTTCACGCCCTCATTCGCTTGCATATAATCCGAGAATGTACGGAGCGCATTGAAATAATCGCCTTTGTGCGCATAGCGGAATGCCTTGAAGCAATGCAGCGTATCGCCTTTTTCTAATTCCACCGGCTCCGGCAAAGTATAACGAAGCGCTATCGTCACTTTGTTGTCATACCGTTTCCATTCCACCGGCATGGAGATCATGCGGAGCACCGGCTCAAACAGACCCAGCGCTATTCCGCCGTCCTTCTGCCATAGATCCACTACCGGAATGCCGCCTCCGTAATCGGTATTGTTCATGCCGAGGTAGTTCTCTTTGCTGAAACCTTCCGTTACAGGCAGAACCCAGTCCAGACGGGCGGAGGTGCTACTCGGTTGCAACGACCATACAACGCTGTCTTTCGCCACCACCTCTGTACGGCAAAGCTCATAGGCTTTGACGGTAACGGCCTTGCCCTCGTTCAAAAAATAGGTCTCGATCACCTCCAGACCTTCAACGCCTTCTACCGGCGTTACTGTCTGGTGACGGGTCACTTTCAAACCATTCTGGCTATACGGAAAAGCACTCATCTCCGCTTCCGCGCAGATCAACCGTTCGCTCTGGGGCTTCGTGCATCCAAACAATGCCACCGCCGCAAGAATATATAATAAATTACGTTTCATAAAACTTTCAACTAGACGACTTCTTTCAACTATCAACTATCAACTATCAACTTTCAACTAGACGACTTCTATCAACTATCAACTTTCAACTAGACGACTACTTATACTCCTTGATAATCCTCTCAGCATTTCCTCTATACAACTTATAGAGCACTTCGTCCGGCAGATTAAATCCGCTCAATGCCCAATGATAACCATACTCCGGCACATAGAAATGCTCGTCGTTCGTCTCCAAAACACGGAAAATCTTGCGGTACATATCCGCCTCCATACCGTTGTCGGTTCCGAAAAGAACGCGGTCCTGATATTTAATAAGGAACTCGCGCGTCGCGCGTGGCGTGTGCGCGGACTCCGCTACGCGGGCGGAAATATCCATATACATGTTCGGATATTTGTCCAACAACGCACCTAAACGCGGCAGGTCGTGGTTCATATTCAGATAGTGGCAAGCAATGAAAAGCGTGTTCGGGTTCTCGCGAAGTGCGTTCTCAAACGTCTCCATCAGCTTGTTATAACCATAACAGTTGGTCGTGTCCACATGCCATGTAACCGCATTCACCAGACCGTCATTCGTCTCATCCATCGGCAGGTACATCCAGTACGGCTCGGCAATATGAATGCTGATCGGCATCTTCAACTCGCCGGCTTTCCGGATCAGCGGACGGATGCGAGGATCGTCAATATGAATATCTTTGCCTTCTACCGGACGCGCATAGGTATCGCCTTCGCCCTTGTCGCCCAATTCGCCGACACCAACTGCGCCAAGCTCATTGTGGTAACGCTCCAACAACGCACACGCCTTCTGAATACCTTCTTCGCTCATGTCCGAATAATCGAAGCAACACCACAGACGGAAACGCTCCTTGAACGGCGCATAAGCCTCTACTACCTCCTCAAACGGACGACCGATCCATGAGCAATGCATGATCGCCGTGTGCTCCACACCCACTTCATCCATCACTTTCACCCATTGTGCTATCTCCTCCTGATTAACAGCATAATCATGGGAGTGCATGTCGATAATCGTGTACTTGGCACGATCCACTTTCGTCACTGGGAGATTGTTCACCACAATCGGATTAAAATCTTTCAGCAAAATCTTGTCTGCCGGGTTTGCCGACGCATTTTCACCTTTCGGAGCAGCGCAACTCGCTGTTAATAAGGCTATTACCGCAAGAAATAAACAATATTTTTTCATGATCGATTAGGTTTTAACTTTGTTAACGGTTGCAAAATTACTACTTTTTTAGGAATTATACTATATACTAAAATATGCTAAATAGCAGAAAAATATTCAAAATATCGTAAATCGCTATATTTCAATAATTTAACGATTAAAAATAACCTTTCATAACGTTTCGAAAGTTTCAATGAAACGTTTTTATTTGCATATATCGAAAATTTGTTGTAACTTTGCACCGAATTTTAAAAAAAATGCTGTTAGTGTACTACAGCACATAGACATATTTCTTAAAAACGAGTCGGTCAAACTTTATGTAACGAAAGAAATGTGTCCTCGTTACTCATGTCTGCATGAGTCGGAAGGACATCGTTACAGAGTTGACCGACTTCGTTTTTTGGACTTCCGGCTCGTGCTTTTTTTAACTACAAAAAAGCTAATCGCCATGAACGCTTCGTCCGCAAAAGAGCGTAGAGCCTTGATCTTACGCCAATTGGAACACAAAGAGGAAGTGCTTGTTACGGAACTCAGCCGCGAAACAGGTATCTCGGAAGTCACTATTCGGAAGGACCTCACTATCTTACAGGCCCGAAATCTGCTTGTCCGCACACGGGGAGGAGCCATGCGCAAACCCATCGACAACCAAAACGAAGATGTGGCGATCTCCAAAAAGCAGATGTTCAACTTCAAGGAGAAAGAGCGCATCGGAGAAGAAGCGGCGAAGATGATCAAGGACGGCGATTTTATCATGCTCGATTCCGGCACTACTACACTCGAAGTGGCAAGACATCTACAGCGCTTCAACAATCTCCACATCATCACAAACGCCATGAATATCGCTACCGAACTCATGGAATACAAGCGTTTTGATGTCATGCTCCTTGGCGGACATGTGCGCGTCAACAGCCATGCTACGGTCGGTCCGCTCGCTATCTCAACGCTACGAAACTTCAGCGGATACAAACTCTTCCTCGGTGTGGACTCGTTCAATATAGAAAACGGTGTCTCGGCGGCAAGCCTCGAAGAAGCCCTCCTCAACCAAATCATGATCCAACAGGCGGCGAAAGTGATTGCGGTCTTCGATTCCTCCAAATTCAATAAACGCAGTTACGTCCATATCGCCGACGCCTCGGATCTGCATTGCATCATCACAGACACAGCTATCCCCACAGGTATTTCCTCCAAACTCAGATCACTCGGTATCGAAGTCCGCGCGGTATAACTTCCACGCCGAAAATATACCATATTTATCGCTTTTTGGGCGCCAAACACATCATCATGGCAGTATTATATACATAGTATATAATACCAACGTGTTAACTGTGAAAAATTAGTGCGTGATAAGTGCGTCATAAGTGCGTCATAAGTGCGTCATAAGTGCGAGGTAATAAGGGTAACTCGCTGCTTTTTAGCTACCCTTTCACCACCCCTTCACCACCCTTTCACCACCCTTTCACTCCCTCTTTACACACTCCTCACCTCTCTTCCCCCTTTTTCACACCTCCTTCACACCTCTCATATACAACGAAAAAGCGCACCGAAATGCGCTTTTTCTGATTAAAACTTGGCTTTTCACCGAATTACTTTACACTTGCACCTAATACGTTGTACTTAACGCCGTTCTTGAGAATAAAGATCTGTCCGTTCTCAATAACTTTCTGTGCCTTCACCTCAGCCTCTGTGTTAGAAATAGCTGTCGGATCGTTAGCTTGGATGTAATAATGACCACCCCAAGCATCTTTATAAACCGGACTGAAATAAATGGTCTTTGATGCTCCGGCAGTAGCGGCAGTAACTACATAATCATTTTCTCCATACCAAGTCATGAAAACGTCATTCTCTAAAGAGATAACTTTGAATTTATCATCTGCTTTCAAAGCTACTGTAATGATGTATTCGTTCTCAGTCTCAGGGCTTGTAGCGAGTTTCTTCTCCGCGCTCAGACTTGCATAATCCCATTGTTCAACACCATTGAATTTACCAACGAGATAGTATCCGTTCTCCAAAACAGGATCAAGATTTCCCCAAGCACCTGCTCCCTCAGCGGTAGTAATAACGTACAGTTTGCCTTCTACGATATCCAGATCACCCGATTGATTCCATTTGTCTTTCCAGTCAGGCGCAGTGGCTTCACCATTCAAACGAACGAAGATTACTTTAGCGGCAGCAGCAGAAACCGTAGTGGTATAGATGTCGGTCTCTCCGGCAGCTAAAGTCATAAAATCAGACCATGCACTATGGGTAATATCCCAAACGGCAAACTTAGCGCCATCAGCAGCCCATACACCCGGCTTCAAATAGAGTGTTTTCGGCAGATCACTTACATATGTAAGGGTTACACCGGCCACTTTACCCGAAGACCACTCTTGCGTATTACGGAGTTTGATAGTATAATTGCCTGCGGTTGCGAAGGTAAGTGTTCCATCTAAAGCAATCTCACCTGCACTCCAAGTTTTTCCTTCCGGTTGTTCCAGAGAACCGATCAACTTTTCGCCTTGATACAAATCTACACCAAAAATATGACCACCTTCTACTCCATTAAGTACACCATTTACAACGCACGGTTTGGTTACATTAATCGTCCAAGATGCTGTTCCATAATTTTTGTTGCTACCACCGTCACCATAAAGTTTATAGTTCTCATTTTTCCAGATAGCTCCTTCCAGATGCGCTACTTTACCAGCCAAAACGCAAGGATCAGCGAAATTAACCTCCGGAACAGCCGCAGCTGCTACGGTAACTGCACATGTAGCTTCTTTCTCGCCAGCTTTTGCTTTAATAGTAGCAGTACCCTCAGCAATTGCTTTAACCAAACCGGTTTCGCTTACTGTTGCAACAGCTTCATCACTACTTTCCCAAGTTACCGTAGGATCGGTAGCATTGTCCGGACTAACGGTAGCTACGAGTAATTCTACTTCCTCAAGATCCAGCATTACCTCGCTCTTGTTGAGTTCAACAGAAGCAACATCAATGATCTCCGACGGAGCATCAGCTGCATAAGTTAGGATGATATTCTTGATAGTACCTTTACCATATTGGCGTCTGCTTATTAATTCTACGGTATATTCGCCTTCAGCCGGGATAAGAATGGTGCCATCCAAAGCTACTACTTTGTCAGCAGCCGTACTTTCTGCAGCTTCAACTAACGTACCTTTGGTATTACCTTTGCTATCCTTTATTGTAACCTCAAAGATATGTTTGTTAGATCCGTAAGCTGGACCCATGTCCAAAGAAGCAGAGATATAGCAACCACGTGTAGCTGAAACAGTCCAAGTTGCCAGTACAACGTTATAAGTTGCTTCTGCACATTGAATGTAGTGAGGCTCTGCGGATGTGACAAGAGATAATCCGTAGACATTAGCAAGAACAGCGTCATCTGCTGCGCAGGAATAACCCGGGGTTGAGAAATCCGTTTGCGCATTCACTGCTACTGCTACCAGCATCGCAGCGAAAAATAGAAATAGTTTTTTCATAATAGATTTTTTTTAATTGGTTAATTAAATATAATTGGTTTTTATGCAATTATTGCACTTTTTGTCCCATCATATTGAAAATTCTGCCATCTTTGAGGATGTAGAGCTGGCCGTTGTGGATGAATTTCTCTCCATTCTGCACATTCGGCATAACATTCACATTCTCAATACCCGTAGTGGAAGTATGCGGTTTGGTACGTTTTACCTTAATAGTGTTGAATACCTCCTTGTTGCCACTGTCATCTGTCTTGTATGTCACTACCTCTATACCCTCGCTCGTTACATTAAAGCGGGAATAAGAAGGAGCACCCGGCTGACCGAAACGGGAAGTGAACATGCTAAACAGGTCTTGCACGTTATGGTGGTGATAATCAAACAGGATCGACGGATCTTCCGTATATTCTTCCTCCATTTTCTGTTTGGTATATGGATAGTAACGCTTGCGTCCGCAAGTAGCACCGATGAAATAAAGCGTTCCGTCGTCAGTGGTAAACGTACCACCGCTCTTTCCGGTCATATTCGTATTTGTATTCACGGATACCGATTCTACACCGCTTATCGCATTTTCAATCACCGTACGCGTATCCGGATTAACGGGACCCATTACCTCGTAGCAGTGGTCGTGACCTTGAATAGCCAAGTCGATCTCACACTCCTTGAAGATCGGAAGCATCATATTACGGATCAGCGGGCACTCGTCGTCCGTGTGGTGACCTGCACCGGAGAAGATGTTCTTGTGCGACAGGGTCACACGGTACTTCGTGTTCGGGTGTTTGGCAATCTCGTCCAAGAACCAGTTACGTACATCCAGTGACAAATACGGTGACTGCATTCCCTCTTCCGTTGTTCCTTCTGCACGCCACCAATCCTGCAACGAATAGACGAGGAACAGCACATCGCCATAGACGAAACTGTACGTAATACCCTTGAACTGTGGCTTGGTCTGCGCTGCATTCGCAAATCCCCAATCGGTGTTGAAATGGTAGTCGTAGTTCAGGCTCTTACTGTCGTCGTGGTTTCCATCGGTCGGAACAAAAGCCATCTTGTTCAATGCCGCACGCATTGAGCCGTCAAACCATTGCTCCCACTGCCACTCCGAGTTCGTGTCTCCGCCTGTATCGGCAAAGTCACCCGGGAAGAGACAGAACTTGGCATCGGACTCATTCTTGGCTACTGCCGCGGCGCATTTACGCGCTTCCTCAATATACTCATAATCTTGTATATGGCTGTCCGACATATAAATGAACGAGAAATCACCCTGGTTAGCATCTTTGGTGACAAATTGTGCAATCTCGCTCCAGTACTCGCCGTAACCCACACGCCAGCTATAAACGGTTCCCGGGGTCAGATTAGTTGCTTGCGCCTTATGGCTCACGTAATCAAACTTCGTGTTACGCGGCAGACCCGCAGCAGTACAGATATCGTACTTTGGGCTTTCGGAAGCCTGAATAGGCGTATAGTGGAGATTGGCGTTGGTCGTCTGAGCGCTCACTTCTATCACACCGTTAGACTCGGTAAAATCTGCTGCCGTAGCATTCGCCTTGGCTACCAATTGCACCTTGCCCTCGGTGATACCGCCGTTCGTGAACCAGCAGAAACCCATATGCGTTGCCGGATCGCCGTAGATAGTAGCAATCTGGTTATATGGCATTTGTTTCGGCTGTAGATTAGCGATTGCCTCGTTCATCTTGGCGATATTGCCTGCAATAGTCGGCAGCAGAGGTGCGTTATCCTCTTCAAGGCTGTCGATCTTAGCGGCAGTCTTCGGCACAAGGAACTTAATATAACTCGGAACTGTGAAGTCCTCCATCTTATACTTCGCCTCAGCGTCCAATACCTCTTGCGGATATTTTACAGGCGGTTTCGGCTTGATTATAACCGATGCGCTGGCTGTGAACTCACCGTCCAGGGTCTTTACGCGTGCGGTGGTGGTTCCAACTGCCACTCCCGTTACCTTACCGTTCTGAATAGTAGCTATCGCCGGATTGTCAATTGACCACTCTACGCGTTTGTTGTTCGCATTCTCCGGTACTACTTGCGCTACTAACGTACCCGTCTTTCCTTCGATAATCTCAATCGATGCAGGCACAATACTTACGCCGGTTACGGAAACCACCACGGCGTTCGGATCATACTCGTACGCGCCTATATCAGCTTTCGTTCCTTTCGGACGGCTTACACCATCTATATCTTTAGCCGGAGCACTCGCATCGTCCGCCTTATCCAATAACTTCGTCGAGAATGCCGTTAAAGCAAAGCTGGCTTTAGCCATCGATGTCTTCTCTACTTCCGTCTTCGGCAGACCCACGAAATTTGTCGGGTTCATAAAGTTCGGTCCGTCTTCTGCACTGTTGTTGGTATTCAGGCCCAACGTGATACCTGTTCCTGCATCACCGATATTCATAGTGGCTCCGGAAGAAGCATCTACATAATTGACATATTCATAAGTCGTCGAATTGCCCCAAAATACCGTATTCGTCACGCGACCCGTCGTACGGCTGCCGGCATAACGGTCGCCGTAGTTATTACAAATCGTATTATTGAAGAACGAACCCGCTCCATAAATACATCCGTTATAGGTCGAGTGGTTGTTATACAGCACACAATTCTGCACAATACCCGCATTGTTGCGAATTCCACCTATACTTCCCTTACAACCACGGATAACACAGTTCTCAATAAGTCCTTGTCCTTCTGTACTGTAAATTCCGCCGACACCGCTTTCGGTACCGGTACATACACAGTTCTCAATAAGGCAGTTACGAACAACAGCAGCTACTTCGCTCGCGCCTTGCTCTATCCAGATAGCACCGGCATTCGAACCGCTCTCACAATCGCGGAAATGACAGTTCTGTACCGTCATGTTTCCACGCATATACACAGCCGCTGCGCCCCATGTGTTATGTTTGGCGTTTTGGAACACCAAACCATCAATCATAATTGGATTAGCAGGTGGATTGTCGTATTTAACCAGTAACCATGAAGTCATACCGGTACCGTCCAAGATACTCTCGTACAACTCAAGGTCACGCTCTCCTGTCTCGGCATTGTAACCACCCATATAGGTAGCTCCGTCTTGCGCCGAGATCGCCTCGTTATACACTCCTTCGGCGATAAACATCGTGTCGCCAACGCCCACACTCCAAATTGCTCCGGCAATAGTGGTCTTCGCATGTTCCCAGGACTTACCGTCTCCATCATCGCCTGTCGGCGAAACATAACGGTTACTTGCTGACGCGCACAGCACCGCTGCGCTCAACGTCAAAAGAAGTAAAAATCGTTTCATGTTATTAATTATTTTGGGGTTAATAAAAATTATCGTTGTTTCGTTATTCCGTTATTTCGGGAATAAGTAAATCGGTTAAATAGCTCCGTCTTTCCGTCTTCCAGCACTTTGAATGTCTCCAATAGCAACTCTTTTTTGCTGACCGTCACCCGCGTATAACTCGGTGCGCCCGTTTGCGCTAGATGTTGGAAAAGATCATAGTAATTCTCTACTTCGTGAATCGCTTTGCTCGCTTCCATCTCTTCGCGGGTAAAGGGTTCATATCGTTTGGCGCCGCAGGTAGCTCCGATGAAATACAACGTACTGTCCACCGGACCTATTACTTCGTAACAATGGTCATGACCTTGTAACACTAAATCCATCTTCACCTCTTTCATTACCGGCAGCATCGTCTTCCGTAACAGAGGCGACTCCTTGTCATGTTGATGTCCCGAGCCGGAGAAGAGATTCTTATGTACCAAGCCCACACGCCATTTCGCTTCCGGATGAGCCGCAGCCTGACGTTGCATCCACGGACCAAGATCTTGCTCCAAATACGCGGATCTTCTCCCTGCCAAATCATACTCACCCCGCCAGAAATCCTGCATTGAGAAGACAATCATCTGCATCGGTCCATAGACAAAACTATAGTTGATTCCTGCGAACTGTGGCCGTACTTGGGTTTCCTTATTAAAAGTGGTGTCCGTGTTGAAATGGTAACTGTAGTTCATCAGCGGACTGTCGTCATGGTTACCATCGGTCGGAACAACCGGCATAGCCAAAAGCACCGGTTTCATCGCCTCTTCGAACCACCTTTCCCATTCCCATTCGGAGTTATTCTCGGTGCCTGTATCTACAAAATCACCCGGGAAGACACAGAACCGCGCCTCTTTCTCATTTCGCGCCACAGCGTCCGCGCACAGGCGCGCCTGATCTATATATTCTTTATTCTGTATATGGCTGTCGGTCATATAGACAAACTGAAAGTCAGTCTCATCGTCCGCCGTGCGGAAATGCCCTATTTCGCTCCAATGTCCTTCATACCCGACGCGCCAACTATATTCCGTTCCCGGCGTCAAACCTTCCGCCAATGCCTTATGGCTCTCATACCGGAATGAAGTCCGCTTGTCCATCTTCGCGGCATTCAGAACCCCCGAACTGGAAATGGCGTAATGAAGCGGAATCGTAGTAGTTGTGGAGGCTTTTACTCTCGTGACCACGTGATCCCGTAATCTCGTGATCTCTACCTCTCCTTCTTTCACGCCTTCGTTGGTAAACCAGGCAAAAGCCATCCGGCTCTTCGGGTCACCGTTGATGGTAGCCACCGCGCAATAAGGTTGCTCTTTCGGTTGCAACGCTACCGTCTCATCCGTCAGATGTGCCACAAAACTCGGAATACTGTAATCCGCTTTCTCGTACAGCCTGTAGTCTGCATAGGGATCTACCCTTTTCTGACCCTGCGGCATGGCAGCGATACGATGGGTCGGCTGTCCGATGCGATAATCCGCCACTAACAACATCGCCTCTTCCTCGGGCGTCTGAGGAACACCGGCAAAACCCGTCGGATCGACAAAATGTGGACCGTTCGGCGCTTCGTTATGGGTGTCTAACCACGGCTTCCGGAAGAATTTCTCCTCAAACCCTTCATCCGCGCGGCTCATATCGGAGTCGCTCTCATCGGAGATATAGTTCGCCGGATCCACAAATCCGTACTCATTGCGGTTTCCCCATAACGTACATCCGGTTACCGAACTCTCGCTATGAATGCCGCCGTAACGTTTGCCATAACAATTAGCTACAACGCACTCTCGTATCGCACCGTCGAAATTAGCCACACCGCCCGCGTCCGGCCAGTAACTGCCTGTCGCCTCGCAGTTATGCACGATACAATCCGTCATGGTAGCGCCCTTACCGCTGGCTTCCGGCAAATCGCCTTTGATCAGTACACCGCCGCATTGTTGGCCGCTACACCCGCGTATGACGCAATGCCGCATCACCACTTTGCCCCTAAGCCATGCCGCACCTCCGCGTTCGTTATGACGGGCATTCTGTAATATCAGATTCTCTACCCTTGTAGGTAACACACAATCCTCCGAACAAGTAATGAGCCGCATAGGCAGATCCGTACCATCTAAAATGACCGTCCCCTCACCAAGAATCGTCACACCGTCTTTCAACAGAATACCTTCATGATATACGCCCTCTTCTATCAACAAGGTATCTCCTGCGTGACAATAATCCAGTCCCAACTGAATAGTACGTACAGCGTGCTCTCTGCTCTCCGCGTCATAGCCTTCATACCCCGTCTTGCTCACGTACCGCATAGCCCCTGACACATTCAGTGCCAGAGCTATGCAGGATACTATGAAGGAAAGCCTTTTCATCTAATTTTTCGTAGCAACGAAATAACAGCTTAACAATTTAACGGTTTAACGATTTAACAGCTTAACGATTTAACAATTAAACCCGAACACCTCACGTCCGATACGTTCTACGTCCTCTTTGCAGGTAAACGCTGTCGTTCCGCCCGCAGCGGTGGTGTTCACCGCTCCGGTCATGTTGCCGTACTGCTGGCATTTATCCAATTCGTCACCTGCCGCCAGACGGGTAATGAAACCGCTGTTGAAACTATCTCCTGCTCCGATGCAATCGACCACATTCTTGTTCAGCAACGCGGCTTGCATCCGATCCGGTTGACCTTTCCGTATCAGCAACGAACCCTTACTGCCACATTTGATCACCGCAGCATTGGCATATGGACGGATCTTCTCGATGGCTTCTTCCAAAGTCTCGCTCTTGGTCAGGAACTTCAGCTCCGTCTCATTCGGCATAAAGACGGTCAAGAGCGGCAGAACGGCTTTGTAATCCAGATCCCACTGCTCCGTCGGATCCCATTGGCTGTCCAAAGAAGTAGTAACACCGTTCTCTTTGCAGAGTTCCAGGATTTTCATCAGATCGCGTTTCACGCCGCTTTGCATGAAAATAGAGGAGATATGAATATGTTTCGCCTCTTTGAAGACCTCGGGGTTGATGTCTGCCAAAGACATGTAATCCATCGCACCCTGATAGGTCAGGTTAGCGCGGTCCTCGTCGTAACTCATGCAGATGGTAGCACCGGTAGCGTATTTGTCCTGACGGATCAGGAAACGCGTGTCCACGCCCTTGGCTTGGAGAGAACTCTCCACCAAGTCGCCGAAACTATCGTTACCGATCATACCGCAGAACGCCACTTTCGCACCGAGCGCTGCTGCATTGGCGGCAAAGATAGCGGTGGAACTACCCAAAGTAAGGGTCATTTGTTTGGCAAACTTCTCTTTGCCGATCTCCGGCTCGCCTTCTATCTGATTCAGAATCAGATCTACATTCAGCTCGCCTAAGGCTATAATATCAAATGTCTTCATAATATAATTGTGCATTGTGAATTGTGAATTGTGAATTGTGAATTACATGTATTTCTCAAACAACGCATTCTTCTTGCTTTCCCATTGAGCAGGATAGCTATGTCCCATCTCCGGTTCAATGATATACTCTTTTTTATCCTTCGGAGTAGCTAAGTTGTTAAACGGGACCAAGTTCAGACGCGCCGGACATACATCATCCGCCAAACCGCTGGATCCCAATACGGGACAAGAGATACGCGGGGTCATATGCTTGATATCGAAATACGGCAGGTATTTCAAACTCTGCTCTTGCGGTATACCATCTACCCAGTAATGGTCGCTGATCTCCCAATAAGCCAAACTCTCTATATCTTTAGCATCCGCAAAATCGCCCATGAAGGCTACGTTCGCAGCAATCGCCGTAAACGGATAATCGCTCAATGCCGCTGCCACGTAAGTCAACGCGCCGCCTTGACTCGAGCCCTCGGCAAACAGCTTCGTCATGTCGCTCGACTCGCGAGTAGCCATAAAACGAATTGCCTGAACGACATCCATATACGCTCCGCGGTAATAATAACTGTCGCGCTCGCCTAAGTTGTAACGGAACCAGTCGCCATAGATATTCTCCGTCGCCTCATCGACGCCTAAGTTAGTACCTGCCGGGCGGTTATTCAAATACTGACCGCGGTGAGACAAATAAAACTCTGCATACTTACCGCCCCAAGGACAAGCAACCTCTCCGGTATAACCTTGTGTGTCATAGCCGTAGAAATGCAGGATCACCGGATGTTTCTTCCCGTCCTGCGGATCGCAGTAATAACCGCGGATCTTCACCGGTTCACCGGTCAACCCGTCAGGAACGGAATACATCTCCACCAAATACACCTTGCATTGAGCACTGCTGCGCTCCGGGATCTCCTTCAAGCTCGCATTCATTGCCACGCCCGCCAACTGATCCTTGGCACTCTGCCAGAACGTATCGAAATCCTGCGGCTTATCGTTCACAGAAGTGATCTCGAACGGATCGATCGCAAAATTGAAAGCACGAACCTCTTTCGCCTCAACAGAACATACAGCATGATAAATACCCGGCTCAAGATTTTGCGTGGTTGTTATCACGAAATCCTTCTCCGCCTTGGCTCCGATTATCACACTGTCTGTCAGCGTCACTACATCCACTTTCTTGTCGGTCGTTACAACTACTTTCGCGCCTAATTTGACCGCTCCGGCGTTGGCATTGGAAATCCGCAATGTGATCTGAGGCTTTCCGCTCCACACCCAGTTATCCGTCACCAGAACCGAAGAAACAATAAGCTTCATGTCCGGATTATCCATAATAGTTTCCGGTACTTGCGTAGTGTCCTGCTGAGGTTGCGGATCGTCCTGAGATTTTGGCTTCTCGCACCCGCACGCACCCATTAATAATAGGAACGCGAGCGCGTATATGTAAAATCGCCTGTTCTTCATAATTATCAATTGTCAATTATTTCAAATAATCATTCAAATTGACGATGTTGAAGGCATTGTAGTATTTATCCATATTGTGCTCAATGCGCATCAATACTACCTCTTCCGCGTGGATGCCCAGACGCTCGAGGTTCTCATACAGGGTCTGACGAGCCACCAGCGCTTCCGGTTTCTGCCAGATGTAACGGCAACCGGTCTTCACGAGCCACAACTGACGATCCGGCGTACACTCTTTGAGGTCTTTACCCACTTCTTCTCCGTGCAGCCATTTTTTCCAGCGGTTGGACTCATACACGCATTGCCAGAGCACATCGGTCATGTGGCTCAACTGAGCAATCTTGCCCTCTGCATACAGTTTCTTCTCCTCTTCTTCCAGCTCAGCCAGCGCGTCGTACTCGTTCATCGTGAACTCCGGTCCCACGTTCGCTGCGCCCATACCTGCCTTCGGATAATCCTCCGGGTTCTCTACGTCGTCGCTGTAGTGGCCCTTGATATAGCTTCCGTAAGGACGAACTTTCGCCGTCAAGTTACGTGCTACTTCCGGATCAAAGAACGTCGTGTGCAGGTCGGTGCCCACTTTGCCCACAATGAAGCAAGGCCAAATATCGTCCAAGCCCACCTCGTGCAAACCGGCTTTCAGACCCTCTAAGAACGTGTCAAAGGTCTTCTCGTCTGCCAAACCGCCGTGTACTTCCTCGGTTCCCACTTCATAAGAGATAGGAGCGATATTATGCGCCTTGCGGAAGTCCTCAGCATGCTTAATCAACTCTACCGTGCGTTTTACCACTACGTGAATATCAATGATCTGTCCCTTCGGCAGGAAGATATCTACGGTCGGGTCCACGTGGATCAGGTCATAGCCGGCAAGGATAGCCGCCTCGTAACTCTTCTTCACGCCGTTCATAGCGCGCTCGGTGTCCCAACGCTCGATGGACTGTTTGTCCTTTAACCACGGGCCACCGTGATCGATAGCCACTACGTACGGACCCGTGTAATGAACAGCCGCCGCCTCGCGAGCTAAGATCTTCGTAAACGCCTCCTGCGTCATACCGGTATAACCGCCGTCGCAATCCACTTGGTTCAAGGTCGTCGCGAAATAGATCGGCGAGTTATTACGTTTCGCTGCGCGGAACGATGCTTTGATTACTGCCAATGAGTTCGGACATGCCGCAAACAACGTCATTGGAATACCTGTTGCTTTTTTACGTTCCTCCATTACGCGGAGGATATTTTCAGTCTTTGCCATATTCGTGAACTTTAATATTTAACGTTTAAAAACTTTCAACTTTCAACTAGACGACTTCTTTCAACTTTCAACTCTCAACTCTCAACTATTCATAAATCGTCACTCCCTCCACCACGCGATGGATGTTTCCGCTAACCGACGGAGCATCGGGGTTCAAGCCGTGTGCCAGCGAAGCGTAGTAGCCTAACAGCTGACCCACTAATACGTAAGGCACAACGCCGTAGAACGTGTTCTCTTCCGGTCCGTAAGGCATTTTTACCACCAGATCCGCATTCACGCCCTCCAACTGCGGCGCCTTGCCGGCACATACCACCACTTGCGCTACCGGCTTGTTGTTCGCATCCACCTGTTTAACCAAGTCGCGCTCGTAACGCTGCACTTTCTCGTCGTCCACCATCAGATAAACAACAATCGACTTGTCGTTCACCACGGCTTTCGGTCCATGACGGAAGCCCAAGAAACTGTCGAACTTGCATACTACAGCTCCGTCGGTCAACTCCTGCAACTTCAAATGGCACTCTTCCGCGATACCTTTCAGCGCGCCCGAACCCAAGAACACACCGCGCTCAAACGGACGCTCAGCGATCGCCTTGATCTGCTCTTCGTATTCAGCCATCACAGCCTCAGCGTTCTTAGCCGCTTTTTCGATCATCTCCACATCCTGCTCCAAGCAATCAATATGTCCCAACATCTGGCAGGTCAGCAACATCGTCGAGAACGAACTCGTCATTGCCAAACTCTTGTCATCCGTCTCTTCCGGCAACAACAGCAAGAGGATATTGTCCTTGCCCTCTGCCTGCAAAGCGAGCTTGCCGTTCTTGTTGCAAGTGATATACACATGAGCCACGTTCTTGCATATCTTGTTCGCCAAGTTCACAGCTCCCACACTCTCAGGACTGTTGCCCGAACGCGCAAAACTAACCAGCAGCAACGGACGCTCTTTGTCTAACAGATACTCGGCATGAGTAATCAGATCGGTCGTAGCCACCGAACGCACATTCTTCCATATGCCGCGCATAACGGGCAACAAAGCATCGCCGATAAACGCCGATGTGCCGGCTCCGGTCAACACGATATCCGTCTCCGGGGTCAAATACTTGTGCATGAACGCACTTATCTCAGCCTTGTTTGCCAACAATGCTTCCAGCTCCTTCCGCCACATCGCCGGCTGCTGATGAATCTCATTAAATGTAAACCCTGTGTTCATATCTTTAAGGTATTTTTGTTTATTCTTTGTGTTTGCTTATGTCTTTATGGTATTTTTTGTTCTTATCTTTGTGTTTTGGTTTAGTTTATGGTAGTTTGTTTTTATTTTGTTTAGGTCTTTGGAGTTGTTCTGGAGGCTGATTGCCATAATTTTGCTGCAAAATTACTACAATTTCTACGAAATTCGCAACCCTTGTTTATGCTATAGAACATATTTTCGAAAGCATCAAACATAACTCTCTAATAATAAGCGTTTTAGATATTTCATTTGCTATTTCGTAACATTTCGAAAACCCCACCAACATTTCATACACTTTCTGTTCCATCATTCTATCTCCCTTGTCCTATCTCCCTTGTCCTATCTCCCTTATCATTTCCCCCTTTCTATTAGTAGGTAATACTGCCATTCATGGAACGAGCATCGTGTAGCCGCCCGTTACTTGAGTACTCTGTCGCGCATTTTCCCGGTTACTTTCGCGGTACATTTTTCGAAATGTTACGAAATGGATTTCTACAAAAGCAATTTGGTGATACTCGAAAGAGAAGAAAAAATCGTATTTTATTGATTTTATGTTCATTAACAACAAATTCCCTCTTCCCCATCTTCGATTCAAATATAGATATCTTTCGTTTTTATGTTTTATAACACGTTCTCGCATGCCTACACGTTCAATATATTTTAGTAATTTTGCGCCGGATTTTGAAATAAACCTGCCGAAAAGCAACCCTCTCAGCATTCGGTTTATTACAATCCCCCAAACTTATTACTTTACCTTAAACACCCAAAAACCTTACCTTTAAAACGAAAAAATTACATTAAACACACAAATTAAACTTTACCTTAAACGAAAAAATTAACTAAACTATAAACTAATCTTAAATCTATTAACCATGAGAAAACTATTTTTACTCATTCCCGCATTTTTGCTATCGATGTTGGCAAATGCAGCGGATCAGTATCCTGATCCATCAGTTGAAAATTCTCTTTCCGCAGCTGTCATAGCCGTTGGAGATGGCGAAACCATCTATTTGGATGATGCTACTCCTTACTTCAATGTAAAAAAAGAAGGGGTTGATTATACAAAACTCAGAAGTGGTAAACACATCACCTTTAGAGCGATTGAGGGTAAACATCCAGTTATTAAGTACGAAGTTCCCTTCCAAGTTAGAGAAGCTGTTAATGCTAAATTTATTGGTGTAAAGTTTGACGGAACAAATCTATCTTCCTATGATAATTATTTTCACCTTTATGATGATGCAGCAAATGTGCTTGAATTTGAAAATTGCGAATTCTGCTCATTAAGTAAATATTGTGTATCTATACCGAGTGGCAAGAATGCAAATGCCATAATCATTACAAATTGTTATTTTCATAACAACTCCAATAGAACAGTTATCAACCAAGGAACTATCGGGTCTTTAAGTATTACAAATAGCCAATTCGAGAACCTTACGACTTATCCTGCCATAGATAATTATGGTTCGGGTACTATTACAAGCCTTGAGATCTCGAGATGTGATTTTGCGAATAATAGTTCCACTGCTATTCATGAGTCAAGTGGCGCGAGTATAGGTTCTTGCGCTATTAACAATTGCACATTCTACGACATCACAAGTAGTGCTATCTTTTTAGAAAATACTGCCGATAATGATATATCGGTAGCGAACTGTACTTTTAAGAATATCAATGCAAGCAGTCTTTCGGCAGGTGTTGTTGAATCAAAAACAGCAGCAGGATCCTTTACGGTTGATCACTGTACATTCTATAATTGCCAAGTCTTAAATACCGATTATGGAACAGTAAAAGTAGCATCACCAAACGCTGTTGTTACCAATTGTATTTTTGCGATGCCGGAAAGTACAGGTAGCCAAAGAACAGTATATGTTCCTTCAGGTCTGAGCGCAGGAACTACGATAACGAACTGTATTATGTACAACTATACGAAAGATAGTAATATTGGCATTCCTTCTCGTTCAGGTTTGATAATAACTAATTGCAATGCTTCCAATCCGCTCTTCACAGATGCCGCAAATGGTGATTTTACTTTCCCGGGTGACTACGCTAACGGCAATGTTTCTCCGGCGCGGAATGCCGGAACAGATGGCTCTGATTTAGGCGATCCGCGTTGGTACACACCGGCTATATATCCGGAAACTGACTTTGCAAGCGGGTATGCATTTACTGCTGCTAAAGCAAAATTGAATGGTAATATTACACTTGAAACAAACGAATCTGCCCCCATACATCCTTATATCCGGTATATTCACATTAATGCTACAACGGGAACCGCTGAATGGATTATTAAGACAACAAAGGCTTGCTACGTGCAAGCAACGGTTAACATGGCGGACAATACATGGACAACTGACGCGGGTGATTCTAAAATGTACCAAAATGGCAACCATATATTCGTTGTTGAGATACGCGATAGTAACAACAGTTTAGTTGGTTCTGTACAAGAAGGTCCATACACAGATGGAAGCGAAGATGGATATAGTACATACCCAACTGTTAATTTACCGGGAACTATTCATATTCCGGCAGAAGGCGTTTACACCGTCAAACTGCTTAATCCTCGTAAAGAAACACGTTGCGGCGTAGCGAACGTAACTCTCGCATATGCAGGTGGAGATGTACAAACTATCACCAATACTGCTAATTTCGAGACAAATATCAACGATGCGTACTTCTCTGCTAATGGAAGCCGCGCTGATGGCAAGATTTCATTCTCCGGAAATGCAGTTGCTTCTGAATGGCTTCGCTGGAATGTAACCGTAGCAAATAGCGATTACTACGACATTACACTTAACAGCGATGTAGCAAGCGGACACATTTATAGCGTTACCTTCTATGACGGAGAGACACAAGTGGCACGTGTAGCCGAATCAGCATGGCACAACACTACAGGCGCACTTGATCTTGGTAGAAGATTCTTGCCGGCAGGAGATTATGTTATGGAAATCAAAAATTCCGTAACTAGTAACTCCGATGCTAAAATAGTTAGTGTACAAGCGGTTGCTTTTGTGGCTCCTATTATTGCACTGCCGAATACATTACCTGCTGGAAACGCTATTACCAGCGAATTGGCTTATGAGGATGGCGGAGAACTCTATTTTACTCCTTCTGATAAACGAGGATATATTTTGGATCAATGGGCAAAATGGAAAGTAAGTGTTTCTACTCCGGGCTTGTACCTCTTTACGATGAATGTAAGTAGTACAAATGAGCAATCATATAAGATTACTATTCTGAATAGCGAGAATAATGAACTGGAAGTTTATGCAAAAAATCCGGGTAGCGGAGCGAAAACAATTAAGCACTACTTTGAACTGGAAGCAGGTAACTATTTTGTAATGGTTCAGAATACAACGAATCATTCAGATGGTCATATGATAAGTATGGTTGTTTCTGAGCCAGAATTTGTTACCCTTGATGAAAACGCTACGGACAACACCTCATGGTATGCAAAAGTGGGGGATGAACATACATATGACGTGCAAATTATCCGTTCGTTCAGAGGCGGAATGAACAATACTTTCTGTCTGCCGTTTGGAGTAAGCAACTCACAATGCAAAGAAGTATTCGGCAACGATGTGGAGATTTATACATTGGGCGGAGCAACCATCGAAGATTATATATTAAACCTTACGGTAAACCCGGCTTCAGACATCTGGCCCGGCACGCCGGTTCTCATCAAACCGTCACACGATATTGTGAACCCGGTATTTACAGATGTCACATTCACAGCATATACCGCATCAGCCACAAATAAAACAAATGCCAACTTTGTAGGATCGTTTGTCAAGACGCCGCTTACAGCCAGCGATGATCTGCTCTATGTGGGACCGGAGAACAAAGTGTTCTTCCTCTCAGTTGATTACGACATGCCGGGTATGCGCGCTTGGTTTGAGATCCACGATGTGCCCGCAGCACTCGGCTCACCTAAGGCATTGCGCAGCGCACGAATCATCGAAAAAGAACAGATCACCACATCTATTCTGAACGTAGAGACCTCCGGTGATGCTGCTCGCAAAGTGCTGTATAACGGACAGATCGTCATCATCCGCGGAAATGAGATGTATAACATGCAAGGACAACATATTCAATAACCTCTAATACCTGAAAGCATATGAAAAAGAACTATATTCAACCGTCCTCGACGACCATTATGATGTCATTTGCACATAGCGTTTGTGTGGGTTCAGTTCATGGCAACTCCGGCTTGCAGTTTAGCGGCAGCGGAGACCCGAATAACATCTTGCAAAAGCCCATGTAACCTTTAGCATTCCGCAACAGGCCATATATGCAAAAAGCCCGATGAATTCGGGCTTTTTGATGTATTGGTGTGCACTTATTGCAGTTCGATCTCTCCGAAGAACTGCGGGCAATGGAAATCGGGTTTAGGAAGCGGAATCGGTTGCCAGCTGAGGAAATGCGGTTTCTTGGTCTTATCCGCGCACTTATAGAAGTTCACTTTCAGTTTTTGCGGGAAGTCGGGCTTCCGGTCTCTGAAGATCAGATCCAACGGAATACGCAGTTCTACACTCCATTCGAACAAACCGTCTTTCTCTTCAAACGCTTCTCTTGGGAAAGTACATTGACGCTCAATTCTGCCCATTTCATCGGGAGAAAACGGCTTTACATCCTCTGCTCTTCCCTTTCTCCTCGACCCCACCATGGCTCCGATGCAATTACACTCAAAATTGCAGTAGTGATCCTCTCCGGGCACTTGGCAGAAGAACTCCACGCACGAGTCCTCCCACACAGGACCTTGGTCCTCTGTCGTCACCGCCCGCACTTGTTCGCCTTTCACATGATAGGTGAGGAACAACCAAGATTGGTTGTTGGATAGTTCCACCGTCACTTCCGGTTTCTCCGGAAACGCCTCGGGCCAATTGACATTCTCTATTCGCAGTTTCATCTCTTTTGGGGTTTATCTTCTTTTATTTACTCAAGCGGCAGATGATTTCTTTCATTTGAGGTTCGGCATTTTCCTGCTCTTGGACAAGGCGGAGCTGGGCACGCGTGCGGACGAGATTATGCTCGGGGTACGCAATTTTGTAATAGGTATCGCCGTTGATGTAATCGGTAAAGAAACGAACCGTTTGCATATAACTCAATAAACGACAGCCATACGGCAATAACTCTTTCTCGATGTCGGTGAGGAACGTAGCTTCCTTCAAGTAGCCTCGCGCGTACGACTCAAAGACGTCCAAGTCCACATGGATGTTCGCCAAGTTCGGATCATCCTCCGCGCCGGTGTTAGCGGCAGTACGCATAAAATCACCGAAGTCGCTGAAGACAAAGCCCGGCATGACCGTATCGAGATCGACAATACAGATCGGTCTGCCCTCTTCATCAAAGAGCACATTATTCACTTTCGTATCGCAGTGGTTTATATGTTTGGGCAATTTGCCCTCCCGGAACAAACGCTCCGCGAGGCACATATCTTCGCGTCTTTTGTCGATTTCATCGATAATATCCTGACACGCATCGAGTCTTTTTCTGCGTACATCGGAGGACGGAAGTGCTTTCGCTTCGGAAATTGCCTCATCGAGTTGCTGCAACCTGTATTCCATGTTATGGAAATTAGGTATCGACTCGCACAAAGCATCAAAGGGCAGGTCTGCCAACTGGCGTTGGAAACGTCCGAAGGCTTGTCCTGTCAGTTCCGCCGACGCCGGCGTCACTTTTTCCTGAGAAGTAGCGGGTTCGACCAGCACATACAAACGCCAATAATCGCCTTGCGGGGTCTTGTAAAACAGTTTACCCTCTTTGGTGGGCACTAATTGCAGCACTTTGCGCTCGACATCTGTCTCACCTGCCGCCTCTAATTTCCGCCGAATATGATCCGTTACCAACTGAATATTACGCATCAGTCCTTCTACATCCTTGAAAATATGATGATTGATGCGTTGCATGCAATAAGATTTCTCGCCTATCCGCGCCGCGCGGACGATAAAGGAGTCATTGATAAATCCGATTCGCAGCGGTTCGGGTGCTACTACTTCATTCGTAATAGCAAAATGCCTGAGTATTTCGTTCATATGGATTAGAGGGTTAGTGGGTTAATGGATTAGTGTTTTGAGTTCATCGATACTTGCGCAAGTCTGCCATCCGGCAAAGGTCTCACCGGCTTTGCGGTTCTTCTCCAGATCGTCCACATAAAGTGCATTGAGGACGTTTGCCTCTTTGACCACATGATCAAAGATCTCCTTGTTCGGCTTCGCCATATGCAGATGATGCGAGGCAAACACCGCATCGAAATAAGAGCCTAAGTTATATTGCTCCCAAATCGGGTCCCAATGCAATTCATTGGAATTAGAGAGCAAAATCGTTCTGTATCCTCTCTCACGCAAGGATGCAATGTAGTCCAGACGCTCCTGTGGCAGTTCGTCCAACATACTCAGCCACGCCGCTCGGATCTGGTCAATGGTCGTTCCTTCGAAGCAATACTCCTGAAGTGTATGGAGGAACTCATCGGTGGAGATGTTTCCGTACTCGTAATCGTGCATCAACTGCTTGGTAGCCGCACTGACAGCCACTACTCCCTCGCCGTCATCGTCTATACCAAGCACGTTGCGGACGTTCTCTTCCGTCATCAGTTGCTTGAAATTAGCTACACAACGGGGCACATTGAGGTTAATAATCACCCCGCCTAAATCAAAAACAATAGTATTTTTTTCCATTGGGCATCAGTATATAAAAGATTCCGTTTTCAATAATCTTACAAGGTTCTTTTGGAGCACTTTCTTCCGTTAGCGAGATCGCTTCTGTCGGCAAATTTCCGGGGTCTTGTGAAGCCGATTTGGAGATGGTCACCGACGCATTCAGTTTGTTCATTCCGGTTTCGCTATCCCATACATCCTTGTTCGCCAGACGGACAGCGTAACGCGGATCGTTCTTAATCGACTCATACTCATCCGGCAACCAGAGATAAAGCCGGTACGTTCCTTCTTTGGCATTCTGAGGAATGTCCACCTGCTCGTTAATTGCGGACACAACGTCATTCGGCAACCATCTTCTCGGGTCCGATTTGAGCGGCAGGACATATGTATCTGCTCCTTTGAGCACAATATACGCCGTGCGTTTATTATAAATAGGTGCGTATCCATCGTTTCGCACGCGGATGGTGACGTTCATCTTCCCTTCCGGCGCTACCTCATCGCTATATTTACCGTCCACCAAGTTATAGCGATAACCCATATGGATATTAAGGGTGTCAAACAACCCGCTATTACGCCATCTGTTCGTCACTTGCGTTGCATAATTGGAGCCGCAGAAAGACCAGTGGTATGTACTCATTTCGCTCGGACCATCGGTATATACTTTTTTCGCCAAACTCGAACTCTCCACATTCGTCTCCCCTCCATTCGGCACAAAAAGTGTCTCCGTAGCGATATACTGACGCAAAAGAGGGTCATCGTCCGGTCCGTCTCCGTCACGTCCGTATGTTCCTTCATTCCCATATTCATTCAAGAAAGCATCGTTATGGTGTCCTATTCTGGCACGCACACTGCCGGTAAAAGCCTCCTCTGCCGTCAAAGGAATTTCGTCTCCCAAATAACCTGTTTTGATTAGCGGATAGCGGCAAAGGATAAAGCGGTCAGCCGGCACGTTTGCCAATAAAGCATCTATCACTTTCCGGCGATTCTCATTCATATGCTGGGTCTCATTGCCATAATAGGTAGAATAATACCATTCACCCCAAACGCCCACAAAGCCTGCTTCCAACACATAAATAACATCCGCATTCTTCGCCAAATAAGGTTTTAGCTGCTCCAAATGACGTTTAATCCATTCCGGCGATGCATCCACTTTGTCATCTTCATCTTCCGTATAAGCGAAACGCAGCACACATTTCAGACCATTTGCCCGAAGCAGTTGCATGTCCTCGTCAAAGCCTTTGAGCACTTTATCGGATAAGTCTCTCGATTTGAAATTTTTGAAGTTATAGAGCACAACGGGCATTGACATTTGGTAATTATCCCCCCATTCTTCTTCTATTTCGCCTTTCAGCACATTCGGATTCTTATCTGAAACGACAGCGCTTATTTCATCGGTGAAACCTCTTTCGGGGTTCTTGAAAACAGTGGTGTTATCCGATGTATAAGTTACAACGGACGCATTGACCATGAGCCAGCCGGCTAACAATACTCCGGCTACAGAGAGTTTTAGGAGATTTGTGTTTTTCATAATCAGTTTATTTTTATGATTCTTCCAAATGTACACTTTTTCGCGCTGCGATGAGCACAATAACCGCCGTTACCGCGGATAGCGAGTCCGAAACGGGGATCGACCACCACACGCCGTCCAAGGGGTCCGCAAACAGCGTTGGCATCCATAGCGCCAACGGGATCAGATAGAGCACCTGGCGCGTGAGGCTGAGGAAAATAGCCTTTCCCGCTTTGCCGATAGAGGTGAACAAGTTACCCGTTACCATCTGAAAACCGATGATCAGCATTGAGGAGCAGATGATCCGCATCGGACGAATCGTTTGATCTATGAGCATCGGGTCATGCGTGAACATACGGGTCATTTGCTCGGGGAAACACTCGCCCAATACAAACACAATGCCCATTACGCCGGTAGCATAGATGCAGGTGAGATAGAACGAACGCAACATCCGGTCGTATTGCTTGGCGCCGTAGTTATAACCGGCGATAGGTTGCATTCCCTGGTTCAAGCCCATGACCATCATCGCAAACACAAAAGTCAGGCGGTTGATGACGCCGTATGAAGCGATCGCCAAATCACCGCCGAAATTCTTCAGCTGGTTATTGATGATGATGACCACGAAGCAATGCGCGATATTATAGAGGAAAGGCGACATGCCTATGGCTAACGTACGAGAGGTAATATGTCTGTTGAGGCGCCAAATTCCCCGATGAAACCGGACCAACTCGTTCTTATCCATGAATTTCGTTACCTGCCAGACAACCGCCACTGCCTGCGAGATCACCGTAGCGAGCGCTGCTCCCCGAACACCCATTTCGAGACCGAAGATGAAGATAGGGTCGAGAATGATATTGATCACCACGGCTACGATCGTCGCTGTCATGGAGAAACGCGGATGACCCGCCGAGCGCAACAAAGCATTGAGACCGAAATAGATATGCGTCAGAATATTCCCGTAGAGAATAATCTCCATATACTCGTGCGCGTATAACAAGGTGTCTTCACTGGCGCCGAACGCCATCAGAATCGGGTCTAACCAGATCAAACCCACCGCCATGACAATCGCCGAAAGGACGATATTCATGACAATCACATTACCCAAGACACGATTCGCACGGTCGTAATCCTTCTCGCCCAGATAAATAGCCAGGAGCGAGGATGCTCCCACACCCACCAGACTACCGAACGCCGCACATATATCCATGAAGGGTTTGGCAACGGTCAAAGCACCAAAAGCGAGTGCACCGCAACCGTGACCGATATAAATGCTGTCCACAATGTTATACAGCGAAGTAGCCGTCATGGCAATGATGGCAGGCAGGGCGTATTTCCAAAGGAGTTTATGTACCGGCGCAGAGCCGAGTTCAGCAGTTCGGGACATTGTGAATTGTTTGAGGGTTTATAATCGGTTCGCTATCTCTTCAAATGCTTGCGCTGCGGGGTGACCCGTTTGCAGGGCAACAGGTATTCCCTCATCGCCGCCTTCGCGGATAGATTGTACCAGCGGGATTTGTCCCAACAAGGGGATATTCAACTCTTCCGCCAGAGCTTTTCCGCCGTCTTTGCCGAAGATATAGTATTTGTTTTCCGGTAACTCCGCCGGCGTGAACCACGCCATGTTCTCGATGAGACCGACGATAGGTACATTCACTTTCTCGTTGCGGAACATCTCCACACCTTTGCGGGCATCGACCAGCGCCACGGGCTGCGGAGTAGTAACTACAATGACGCCTGTCAGTTGCAATTCGGAGATAAGGGTCAAGTGAATATCGCTTGTTCCGGGAGGCAGGTCAATGAGGAAATAATCCAGTTCGCCCCAATGTCCGTCTTCAATCAACTGTTTGATGGCATTGGAAGCCATTCCGCCCCGCCAAATAACGGCTTGCTCGGGGTTCACGAAGAAACCGATAGAGAGCATCTTCACGCCGTACTGCTCGATCGGTTCGATCATCGTCCGTCCGTCTTCTTCCACCGAGTACGGCCGCGCGTCCTCGCAACGGAACATCTTCGGCATAGAGGGACCATGAATATCCGCATCCAACAAGCCCACATTATAGCCTTTCTGCGCCAAGGTAACCGCCAAGTTGGCTGTCACCGTAGATTTGCCGACACCGCCTTTGCCGCTATGAATAGCGATAATATGCTTCGCACGGATAGCCGGAGCTTTTGCGTCAGCGGGAAGGTTTTGCTTTACGAATTTGGTGTTAATATGCGCCGTAGTGTTCGGATCGATATAGGTCTGCAATGCCACTTCGGCGGCTTTCACCACCGATTTAAGGAAAGGGTCATTGTCCTTGGGGAAAATAAGCGAGAAGGACACCTCAAAGCCGGAGATACGGATATCATCCTCCAACATGCCGCTTTCAATCAAGTCTTTGCCAGTTCCGGGATAGCGGACATGGCGTAACGCATCAATGATTTGTTGTGGATACATAGTTTCTGCCGTATGAACGATAATTATCTTTTTCTATTTCAATAGTGGGCTCTTCCCATTGTGCAAGTGGCGCGAGTTGCCACTCGATATATTTGATACTCAACCCTCGGTCGAGCCACTGTTTCTCATAATGGGTCTGAAGCGCCTTCGCATCCTCAAAAGCCGCGATTCCATCGGTCTTTTCTCCGTACAAATCATCCGTTGCACAAAGCACCGGATAGGGATTAAGCCGCAGCATTTCGGTGGTATAAGTATAGAGGAAAGGGCTGTCCGTTTTGAGATGGATCAAGCCGGAAGGTTTCACTATCTGCTGGTAGCGTTGCATGAAATAGGTGCTTGTCAGACGCTTGGTGGCTTTCTTCATCTGCGGGTCACAGAACGTGATCCAGATCTCATCCACTTCATCTTTGGCGAAGAAAGAAGTGATGATTTCTATATTGGTACGCAGAAAAGCGGCATTGTTCAAGCCGGCTTGTACCGCCTGTTTGGCACCTGCCCACATACGCGCGCCCTTAATATCGACGCCGATGAAGTTCTTCTCCGGGTATTTCTGCGCGAGCCCCACCGTGTATTCTCCACGTCCGCAACCTAATTCCAACACAATCGGATGATCATTATGGAAATAACGCTCTCTCCAATGCCCTGCCATCTCATGGACTTGGTTTTCAGGCAGCATTTCCCGTGCGCCGCATTGGAACACATTGCTGAATGTCTCCATTTCAGCGAACTTTTTTAACTTATTCTTTCCCATGAAATCATTTACTCATTTTCGCATTTTATTATTTCCACGCCGATATCGGTAATACCTCGTAAGACCGAATCACGCATACCATGCTGAATAGTAAGGTCATAACGGCCTGTATCGGCATAATGATAATTCGTTTCATACAGCACAGGCATCTCCACAAAACCGTGGTGTTTGTCGCCTAACCACTGTCCGCGATCATCGGCGAGGTAAAACTCTATCGTGTCCCGATGCAGGCTGTCGCCTACAAAGAGCCACATATTCTGATACGGATAGCGCTCGGTATGACGGACATAGATCAACATCCGGTAGTCGGCGTCGGTATCAGCGATTTGGTACTCAAAATGCGCGACCGAATCCATATGCCACTGAGCCGATGAAATCGGGTAAAACTGCGTATAGACGATGTCTGAACGGCAAGCTGTCAAAGCCAGCGACACCAGCGCTATTCCTATGACGATAAGCGATCTTTTCATTGCTGTTTGTTTCTCCTGTCGCGTCGGTCACCGCGGTGTTTCTTCTTCTTGTCAAAACGCGTTACGTCGCCATGACCTGTCTGGTAACCTATTTCCGCAGAAACGGTACGCGTTCCTTCCAACGTGTCGGGTTTCTCGCCTCGTCTGTTCATAGCGATGATCTCATGCGCCCGGGCGGCTGTGAGGGTCGTCAAATTAGCCGGTACATGCTGGTCGGAGGAATAAGTGATCGTTCCTGCCAAGGGGTCGGAGGAGAAGAAATAGAACGTAGCATCTTTCGTCTCCAATTGTGCATGACGCGAAGGCAGCAGTTTGGAAGCATCTTCATATACCGGCACTTCGTAATTCAGGCAGCATTTGAGTTTGGCACACATGCCCGCTAACTTCTGTGGATTCGGAGAGATGTTCTGCAAGCGTGCGGCTCCTGTTCCGACGGATGAGAAATTGATCATCCATGTGGAGCAACACAGTTCACGTCCACACGGACCTGTTCCACCGATGCGTCCTGCCTCCTGGCGCGCACCGATCTGCTTCATCTCCACACGGATACGGAAGGTCTCGGCGTACACTTTGATGAGTTGGCGGAAATCCACACGACCGTCGGCGATATAGAAGAAGATCGCTTTGGAGCCATCGCCTTGGTATTCCACATCGCCTATTTTCATCTCCAAACCGAGCGATTTGGCGATCTGGCGCGCTTTGATCATCGTCTCTTGTTCCCTCAGATGCGCCAAACGGGCTTTCTCCAGGTCCTCATCCGTAGCGATACGGATCACCTGACGCACTTCATAGCGGGACGAATCGATGCGGTTCTTCTTCATTTGCAGTTCCACCAGTTTGCCGGTAAGCACTACTTCGCCCACATCGTAGCCGGGATTCGCTTCCACCACCACTTTGACGCCTTTCTCCAAAGGCAAGTGCTGCGTGTTATGGAAATAGCCTTTGCGCGTGTTCTTGAACTGCGCTTCCACCAAATCCGTCAACTGCGTATTTTCCGGCAGATCAGAGAGCCAATCGCTCACGGGCAGCATGTGTGCGGAATTGCGCTTCGTAGCTGCTGCGCTCAACTCATTATGTCCGGTTCCAACGGTATAATTCTTCATTTGTTTGAGGTTGTTTGAAATTGTTTGAGGTTGTTCAGGGTCTTGGTTTTTTGATGAGCACGATCATCTGCAAACAGAGGTCGAAGAAAATGATTTTGGCATTTCCGTTCTGCTCTATCTGCCGTTCGGCGAGGTCGAGCTGGTTCATGATCGCTTCCACATTACCGGAATGGATGAACGGCGCAAACTTGGCGGAGAATGCCCGTTCGTCTTCCATCTGGTAATTCAGTTCTTCACGCCCGATGTTGCGGATATAGTTCTCGCGCACCTGTTGCTGGGCATATTGGAGGAAATGTTTCTGTTTCTCGCGCCCCACTAATTTGCTATCCGACATGTCCAAGCTCCATTGCTTCAGGCGTTTGAGGGATTCGAATTTCTTCACGGGGTCTTTCAACACTCCCACGGTATAGGCATCCCTAAAAAGTGCGATGAAATCGCGCAATTCCTGCTTGTTTTCATCGGATTCATCGACTTTTTTGAGGGCAGCGAGAAAACTGCCGTTCGCTATCCGTGCGATGTCGGTTGCCTTGGTCGGATCTATTCCTTTCCGGATCAACGCCTCAGCGATGGTCTCTGTCTCCAAACGGGGGATGAGGATCGTCTGCACGCGGGATTGGATCGTAGCCAATAACTGCTCGGGATGCTCGGAGACCATCACAAAGACCGTTTGTGCCGGCGGCTCTTCCAATAACTTGAGCAGTTTGTTCGAGGTAGTGGCATTCATCTTCTCGGGTTGCCAGATGATCATGACCTTGTATCCGTCGCCATACGGCTTGAGACTCAGTTTGCGCAGTATTTCACCACTCTCTTTCTCATAGATCATCGACTGTTTGGTCTCCACGCCGAGCGCTTTGTGCCAATCGTCGAGGTCGAAATAGTGCTTTTTGAGGATAATCCCCCGCCACGCATCCAAGTACGCATCGCAGGTGTCCGCATCGTCGGTCTTGACGATAGGGAAAACGAAATGCAAATCGGGATGTTGCAGTTTCTCAAACTGCAGACAAGTGGGGCATACTCCGCAACTATCTTCCTCTGTCCGATGGGGACAATTCAGATATTGGGCGTACGCGAGCGCTAATTGCAGTTTGCCGATACCCGAGACTCCGGCAAAAAGCTGCGCATGAGGGATTCGTCCCTCACGCACGGATTGGCGCAACTGTTGTTTGACGCCCTCTTGTCCTATTATTTCACGAAAAAGCATATTAAGAGCCTAACCCCGACCCTTCCCTGAAGGGAAGGGAGATTTTTTAGTGGACGAGTTCTTTTCTGAGGGCAGCTACCATCTCTGCGTATTCAGCGTCAGAGAGATACACTTTGCCCGGATTCATCTGGAAAGTGCCGCCGTAATCAGGTCCATCCACGTATTTGGGCGCCAGATGGAAATGCAGGTGGCTCAGTTTGTCGGAATAAGCGCCGTAATTGATCTTCTCGGGATTGAAGAGCTTCTGCATAGCGCGCGTCACATCGGCTACATCCGCCATGAACGCATTGCGTTGCTCATCGGACAACTCGTTGAGGTCGTTCACATGCTCGTCATAAGCCACTAAACAACGACCGTGGTAAGTCTGCTCCTTAAATACGAACGCACGCGATACGCGCAGGTGCGCGATCTCTATCATCAAATTGTGTAAGGTCTCATTGTTCTGGCAATAGAGACAATCTTTCGGATCGGAAAACATGATATGGGAAATTAAAAATTAAAAATTACGAATTAAAACTTGCGAATTCCTGCTATTACGGCATTGCGGACGGCATCGATGGCGGCATTGGCATCGGGTTTGCCCTCTGCGTCTTTGAACTGCTTGAGGTCTATCGGTTCGCCCACATGCATATGTACGGCGTGGCGATGCACGAACGGCTTGCCTTTGGGCAAGACCTCGAAACAGCCGCTGAGCGAAAGAGGTATAACCGGCAGACCAAGATCCATGGCTATCTGGAATGCTCCGCGTTTGAAACGTCCCACTTCGCCGTTGAGCGAACGCGTTCCTTCCGGGAAAATGACCGTACAAACGCCGTTGGTCAACTGCTTCTCTATCTCCTGCAAACTCTCCATGGCAGCTTTGGCATTGCGCCGATCGACGAATATATGTCCCGCCGCTTTGCACGCCGTTCCGACGAAGGGCACTTTGCGCAGTTCGGCTTTCATCAGCCATTTGAACACTACCGGCAACCAGCCATAGACAAGCCATACATCGAACATCGATTGATGATTCGCCACAAACACATAACTCTGTCCGGGTTTGATGTTCTCCAAACCATCCACACTCACCGGCAGGAAGAAAAGCCAGAAGGCGCATTTGGACCAGAACTGCTGCTCTTTATGCACAAACTCCGCATTGCGGAACGGCACAAAGATAATTGTGAAAAGGGCGGTAAAGATGGTAATTACCAGGAATACCGGCCACGCAATGAGGTATTGATAGAGGATATAGAAAAATTTCATTTTTATTGGTTATTTGTGATTGGTGATTGGTGATTGTGGCTCGGAACTGACGTCCCGAGAAGAGGACGAAATTATTTGGGGTAGTATTGCTCATTATTTAATCCTTATCATATTTCTGCATAAATCCGCGGTAGAGCGCGCATATACGACGAATCTCTTCCCATTGTTCGTCCGGCAGTTTCGTGCCGACCACTTCGACAACACGTCCGGCAGCGATTGTTCCGATCTCGGCGCAACGACGGATATCAAATCCATCCGCAAGCGCGTGGAGGAAGCCACCTGCGAAATAATCTCCAGCTCCGGTGGAATCGGTACAAGAAGTGGTGATGGCGCCAATATGATGACGCTTGCTGCCCTGCTGCACATACGAACCGTTCTTGCCCACTTTGACCACCGCTATGTCGCATTGCTCCGCCATCATCTGGACAGATTCCTCGGGATTGAGGTGCGTATAAGCGAAAGACTCGTCTTCGTTGGCAAAGACGATGTCCACGTACTGCTTCACAAGGTCTTTGAGGAAAGCGTGATTTTCGTTGATCACATTGTAAGACGCCAGATCAAGCGAGACCATACAGCCTGCTTCTTTGGCAAGGCGGATTGATTTCTCGAGCAGATCATGGTTTTGCACGAGGTAGCCCTCAATGTGGAAAATGTCATAGCCCGTAAAGGCGTCCTTTTGAATATCGTCCGCGCATAATTCCGAAGCCGCGCCTAAGTACGTAGCAAACGTGCGCTCGCCATCGGGCGTAACAAGGACGATAGAAAAGCCGGACATTGCCGTTTGAGAGAGTAAGAGAATCGGCTTAACTCCGTTTTTGAGCATGTCTTCACGGTAGAAATCGCCGACTTCGTCGTTTCCGATCTTACCGATAAAAGCTGCTTTGCCACCGAGAGAAGCGATGCAGTTGATGGTGTTGGAGGCAGAACCACCGGCCACCATGCGTTTACGAACAGAAAGGAAACGGTATTGGATCTGCTCAGCCTGGTCTTTCGAGATCAGATTCATACTTCCTTTCGGAAATCCGAGTTCGCGCAAATCGTCCTCACTCACCTGAAGAAGGATGTCGGTCAACGCGTTCCCTAAACCTAAGATTTTTTTCATTTTTTCGTATTTTTAGCCCCAAATTGGGGGATTTTTCAAAAAAAGTGATATAAAAATGCATTTTTTTGCCAAAAAATTTGGTCATGTCAAAAAAAAGCAGTACTTTTGCACCCGCTTTCGAAAAAGCAAGCTTCCTTAGCTCAGTCGGTTAGAGCATCTGACTGTTAATCAGGGGGTCCTAGGTTCAAGTCCTAGAGGGAGCGCAAGAGCATCTATCTTCGGGTAGATGCTTTTTGTTTTTCTCCCCGGATTGTTTCCGACCAACACCTATTATTACAAAGAGCGCTCCACGTCTTGCCACGTTTTTATTAAAACGGCTGCAAAGTTACTAAAAATTTTGCAAATATGCAAATTTTAGAAGAAAAATCTCATCTATAGTTGCATTTCCATGTGAATATGAGGTATTTCTGCCTCGATAAAGGTTTCACCTGCGGTATGAAAACCGAGTTTTTCATAAAACGCAACTGCGTGCATCTGCGCGTGCAGGCGTAATGTGTGAGCGCCCGCGTCCTTGGCGTAAGAGACGATTTGCTGCATGATATACTTCGCCAAACCCTTACCGCGTTCGACGGTTAACATGCGTCCGATAGTAAGTACATCTTTATCTGCGCTCGGGAAAAGGCGTGCGTACGCGAGCACGAGACCGTTTTTGCGGATAGAGAAATGCGTGGCGAGGTAATCAATGTTGTCCTCGTCGGTATAATGAATGTGTTGTTCGCCCACAAAAACGATGAATCGCGCCTTGAGAATCTCGTAGATCTCAGCAGCGGACAGTTCCGGGAATGATTTGATTTGCAGATTGTAGCCTTTGGGAAGCGTAAGCGGCAGTTGTGCTTTGCGTCTTTTAGCGGCAGGGGTTTGTTTCAGTTGCTCGCTAATGACAAAATAGGCAAACTGTCGAACTGTTTTGTACCGTTTTGGGTAAGGCGGCGAGAAGGGTGTCACCGAGCGGTTGTATTCCTCCATGCGCGCTTTCCATTCCTGCACTTGCGCCGGATCCGCCATAATAAGGTTGACGATGGCGTTCGTTTTGCCAAAGATAGACCGATGTGCTTTTTGCGCCTTGGACGCAGGTCCGTCATACGGGTTTTCGATGGTATGCACGAACTCGCGCCCATTTCGGACGCGATGCACTTCCTTGCTCTTTTTGTTCAGTTTCCCGCTCTTTTGGAAGCCGCCTATTCCTCTTACTTTTGCCATGATTTTTGATTAAAAAGTATATATATACAAAGTATATATATAGTATTCGTTAATAAATGTGATTTTTTTGTTCTTATCTTATGGTGATCCTATGGTTATTTTATGGTTGTCTTTTGGTTTGATTCTTACCGGGATACGTAAATACCCTGTTTAGGGAGTTACAAAAAACGGTGCAAAGTTACAAAATATTTTTGGAATATGCAAATTTTTGAGCGTGGTAAAGTATATTAAATGACAAAAAGCGAACGAACAACTCTCAAATAATAGAAAAATCACACTATTATTTGCATATATCAGAAAAAATTTGTACCTTTGCAAGCCATTTGAAAAATACGCTATGTCGGTAACGAAACAAAAACTCATACGACACTACGCCAACAAATAGCAGAAAAGATTGCAAAATGCATGATTTATACAAATAAAGTACCTGAAAATATCCATAATTATATGGCAAATATAGAGAAAATATCATCTTCTTTCCTTCCTCAGGAATATCCTCATTGGCGTGATGAAATCATTTCGCTAATTGAACGTTCAAAACTGCAAGCCGTACTTAATGTCAATAAAGAGATGCTTGCGCTCTATTGGAAAATAGGATGCGACATTCTCCACAAGCAAAAAGAGTTGGGATGGGGAGCACAAGTCATTAAGCAATTATCAAATGACTTACACCATCGTTTCCCAAATGATGACGGATACTCAGAGCGAAATCTGAAATACATGCGCCAATTTGCAGCAGAATATCCCGATTTCCCATTTGTGCAAGTCCCGCTTGCACAATTAGAAGGGGACGAATTTTGGCAAGTGGCTCTTGCAGAAAATACGCAAACACCAATTTGGCAAGTGCCGCTTGCAAAATTAGAAAAAGATGGTGAAACATTTGTGCAAGTGCCGCTTGCACAAATTACATGGTATCATCATATATCGTTACTGCCTAAGGTTAAATCTCTCCCTGAACGCGCGTTTTATATAATGGAAACAGCTGCACAGGGTTGGAGCAGGGATGTAATGTTAGCAAATGTGGCAGCCGGCTACAAGAATGCTAAAGGCAAAGCGATAACCAATTTCTACGGCACGCTTCCTCCTGTGGATTCCGATTTTGCGCGATACGCATTCAAAGATCCATATACATTTGGGTTCTTGGGGACACAAGAGTTAAAGAACGAGCATGCTATCGAGGATAAACTGACAGAACATGTGGTTGAATTCCTAATGGAAATGGGACGCGGCTTTGCGTTTGTAGGAAGACAATACCGCCTTATGGTAGATGGGGATGAATGTAAGATGGATTTGCTGATGTACCATCTGAAGATGCATAGATATGTAGTCATTGAATTAAAGGCGGTAGAGTTTATTCCCGAGTTCGTTGGCAAACTGAATTACTACATATCCGCTGTAGATGAATACCTCAAAACACCTCAAGACAATCCTACTATCGGTCTGCTGCTTTGCCCAAACAAGAGTAATGAGAAAGTGCGGTTCTCTCTACGCGGTTTTAGCCAACCGATGGGTGTCGCGGAATATGAGATTAAGCAACTTATTGAAGAGGTCCAATCCGCCCTTCCTTCAATAGAGGAAAAAGCATAGCTAAAAAATGTGAGACGCGTTTCACATATTCAAATAATCCAGGCAATGTTTGGAAAATTGAAAAATAGGCAAAAATACACGATTTATATAGGCAGAGTTTCGAAAACGAGACTCTGTTTTTTGTTTCTATAAAAATGCAGATTTTTTTGTAAATGAGGGAAAAAAGAGAGATTTATTTGCATATATCAGAAAAAAGTTGTAAATTTGCAGCCGAAAAGTAAAAATTAACTTATTATGGGAACGTTATTAAGTAATAATTCAAAGGAGCCAAAAACCGAAAAAGGCAATCGTTTGTATGAGTTTCGGCGCGTACAGAGCGAGGAGTTGAAGCAATATCGTATACCTGTATATGGTTATTTAGCATAATGCTTCCTCACTATCCTTATACTTTTCCCGACTTAATCAAAGAAATAAGCACCTATTTTTCAGACAATTATACAGACTTTGACTAAAAATTAAAACAAAACAGCCTATGGCATAAAACAACAGACAAACAACATACATAAATAATAAAGCATTCAGCTTAGAACTTGGAGTCTCGAAAACTGGACACTTTCGAACTTATTATTAGACCAAGAACAAGGCTTTTATGCTCACGCTTTGACGTGAGCCTTGTTCGGTAGATATTTGGTCTAATAAGGTTGTCCAGAATTCCTCGAGATTCCAAATTGAAGCTAACAAGCCTCACGTTTTTCGTGTATATAGTGGATAAAAACATCAAAAAATAATATTAAAAGTGCGCCCGTACTTATAGGGTATCTAATGATGAAAAAACAAATTATTCTATTAATGGGATTATGTATCCTTTTTGCAGGTTGCAATGGAAGAACACAAGGAAGTAAACTAACCAATTATGGTAATCTTTCCGAGGAGGAGGATAATACCATAGTTAATGTTATTGAACAAGCAAAACCAACCATTATGGTCATTCCAAGCGACAAATTGCTTCAGCAGTACGATGCTTTACAGGTAGTAACAAAGAATGGAGCAAATGTTTATGTTCGTGATTATGCTAAATATCTTTTAGACAACCCGAATAATAAGGTGGCAATTTCTGCTATTCAGAATGAATTTGTTCAGATGCAATATCCGCTTACCGACTTGGAGCAAACCCTTAAATCTTTATCAAATAAGCAAGCACATAATCTTGCCGATGATGTAGAACAAGATGCTAAAACATTATTGCTGCAAACGGCATCTCCCGATATTATCATTGAGTTGGATTATAACTTCAAAATGAATGCTACAGATCCTAATTTTTCAAAAAAGTTAACTTACACTCTTTCTGCTTTTGATTCTTACACAAATAAAGCTTTTTCTACAAAAACAAATTCTTGTACTGGTAGTGATTTTAATGAATTATTTAGCAAGTCTATTCATAAAGAGATGAAGAGTATTCTTCCCGAAATAAATGAATACTTTAAGGACATTGTTGTTCATGGTCGTGAAATCACAGTACGTTTCTCTGTCAAGAAAGGACTCTCTTTCAATTTATCTAGCGAAAGTATTACTGGTGACACTTATAGCGATTGGATTATGGATTATATGGATTCACACACAAAAAAAGGTACTTATAAGTTGCAAAACAACACAGATTATGAATTGTACTTTACAAATGTCCGCATATCAACACTTCGTCCAGATGGTACGCAAAATAGTGCGTATAATTGGGCGCGTGAATTGATAAAAGAAATGAAGAAAGATTGTGGTGTAAAATGCACCAACAAGGTTCAAGGATTAGGAGATGTGCATATAATGATTAAAGGAATGTAATAAAATCAAAATATTATGAAAACTCATCGTATTATTCTCGCATTAGTATTGCCGTGCTTGATACTATGCGCGTGTAACAAACCGCAACAAGGAAAAGTTTATCAGCCCCGGCAGAAACAAAGTGCAATGACGGATGAACAACGTCAGGCTGCTATCACACAGAAGAAGGCAGAAATGAACGGATTGTTAGATTCTGCATCATATCAAAACGCCGTTAAACTCACAATATGGGTACCCAAAGTAACTGAAACATTCCCACAAGGAGCCGCTGAAACATTAGCAGCAAGGATGTTGCAAATTACTTCGCAAAATGGCATAGCCGGTTATGGAGGAAATCCTTCATTTGTACTTGCCGCCGAAGTCACTCCATTTGAACAAGGAGTTACGGCAACGGCTCCTGCAAAAACTTATATTCGTTACAAAGTTAATTTCTTTGTTGCAAATGTTACTTCTGGAGAGATTTTTGGCGCTTCGCAACAAGACGTAATGGGTGTGGGCGATTCAGAAACGATGGCTATGCTGAATGCTATGCAATCTGTTGCCTCAGACGATGCACTACAAAATATGCTCAAACAATCTTCTCAGAAAATTGTCAATTGGTATGAATCGCATAAATCAACAGTTATTGGACAGATTAACAATTATGTGCGCATAGGAAATTACGCAAAAGCTTATGCTATGCTTATTTCCATTCCAGAAGAGGCAAAGTCATGTTTTGAATATGCACAGAAACATTTGGATGAAGTTCATAATCTCTACTTAAATCAATTAAGTAATGAATATTATCAGCGAATGCTTTCTGCGATGGCGGAGAATGAAGGTAGTTACAATCCCACGGTTGGAGCATATATGGTAAGTATTCCGCTCAATGCTCCCGTTTATGCAAAAGCCGAAAAAGCGTTCAACGAGTATATTCAACGCATACAGAGTATAGCAGATGCGCAACGCGCGCATGAAATGTATATGGAAGAAGAACAACTTGCCATAGAGAAAATCAGAGCAGAAAGCGAGTTAAAAGCACAAGAAGCTTTGATCGCACAATCAGAAGCAGATGTTAGAATGGAGCAAGCACGCCAAGAAACAGAACAAACAAACATTGTTGGCGATAAGTTTGTTTCTATTATTACATTTGGAATAGAAAAATTATTAGGTTTCTTATTCTTATAAATTATTAATCATTATGGAAATTACAGATATTAGTTGGGGATGGTGGTTGGTAATCATAGTGTTATGTATTCCACTGGTTATCAATACTTACAAAATTGCAAAAGGTAAAGTTTCAGATCGGGATGGATGGTTTGATGGAAAATTCGGCTCATCCAAGCAGAATGCCTCTGCTGGTATTACGATTAGTATATTATTTCTATTTGTAGTAATTGGATATATGGTTTTTCACTATAACCACTGGCATGATTATTCTCCTGCCATAGAGAGAGCTATAGAGAAGCAAGATTTCCGCAAAGCGCATAAAAAATTAGAGGTTCAATATAAAACAATCCAAAACGGAGGGATTAACAAAGAGGAGAAAATGGAAGAATTATACGAACCATATGCGTTAAGATTATTTAATGCTGAGCTAAACTACCTAATGGCAGATGACAGCCGTGCAAATGTGGATAGAGTAGTTACTTTAATCGGAGACTTCCGCATATATGGAACACCTATTGTTGGCGTAACAGACGTAAAGAAAGTGATTAAGGGTAACGAGCGCTACATGAAATCTGTATCTCGTTTTAACACAACTTTGGACGGAATTTTAGCTAGGGCTATCGCACAAGGCAATCAATATTTAGCAGAGAGTATTTTACCTTTATACAAAACTAATTTGCGGAAGAATCTCCATGACTCGCATGTGTTTAGTACTGATGAATATAGCTTCGAGTTTACTAACGAGGCTAAGGAACATGCAGAATCTGTCTATAATAAAGCTATAAAAGATAAAAAATTTAAAAAGAAATAAGTATTATGAAAAAGTTAGCACACACATTAGTTGTTCTGTTGTCATTAATCAGTTTTCCTGCACTAACATATGCCGATAGTGGAAATGAGTGCATCGTAACTCTACTGAAATATTATACTGCGAGTAGAGATCAAATCAATCAATGGGGTGGTCAAGAACTATTTGAGACAAAACGCTTTATCAAATATACCTCATGCAGGGGTTATTTGGTTCTCACAAATAATCAAGATTTTGGAATAGGAGACGAATGCTTAGAAATACAAGGTGTTGTTAGGAATAATAAATTGAACAATTCGTATATTATATATGTGAGTTGTGGATATTCAGATGTTATTCCTGTATGCGTTGTTATGAGTAAAGACGAAGGGAAATGGAAAATTGATAATTTTGCCATTGAACCGTACAATAAAGCATCTATAGATTATTCAAAACCAGCTTCGTTTTATTACGCGTATGAGGGATGTGGAGAGAAAGACAATTATACAGAATCAGGTATTATTCCTGCTGGAGAAGAGGATGGAGACGTTGTTTATACAGTCGTAGAGAAAATGCCTGAGTTTCCGGGAGGCATACAAGCTTTATCCAGATATATAGCAGAAAACATTAAATATCCTGCTCTCGCACAAGAAAACGGAATACAAGGAAAGTCCATGTGTCAATTTGTTGTAGAAAGGGATGGTTCAATTTCCGAAGTGGAGATAGTTCGTTCTGCGGGTGATAAATCTCTTGATAAAGAAGCTTTACGGCTTATAAAATCAATGCCCAAGTGGAAACCCGGTATGCAGAAAGGTTATCCTGTACGAGTAAAATATACTGTACCTGTTAATTTCATGTTACAATAAATCTCTATAAAAGAATAATTATTTACACAAACAAGGGCACTCGTTCGAATGTCCTTGTTTATGTTAAAACTAGCTCAATATCTTATTCTTAATAATCACATACCTTTCAACTCCCTTCCATTTAGGCGAGCATTTCGCGAGCATCGTGGACGTGACCGGAGCGTGGACATAGTGTGGTGTGTTTGCAGCGTGTTCATAGTGTGTTCCTTTCTTTTTTCAAATGACGATGCAAAGATACGTCAAACATTTTACCTTTTCCAAATTTTTTCGCAAAAAACAAATAAATTTGCATATATCAATTATTTTTCATACCTTTGCACGCAAATGAGTAAAGAACAATGAGCGAGCACGACAGATGGCATTGGCAAGAAGGGCGTATATGGCGTGGTATTGGCATTTACCATGTGACAATGGTTGTACCAAGTCGGAGGCCTTTGTTGGGTGATTTGGTAATTCCTAATAATGATCCGGAACAAGCGTATATTGCTCGTAAAGAGTTGGGAAATCGGCTTGTTGATGAGTTGGTACATATTCATGAATACTACCCGGAGATCCTGATTTTGCAGTATTGTCTTATGCCCGACCATCTGCATGCGATTATCCATGTTCGACACGCGATGAAAAAGAGCATCAACGAGGTGGTACGCGGTTTTTGGCAAGGTGCCAAGAAGATAGCTCGCATGTCCTCTTCGTCTGTTTCGTCTGAATTTAATTCAGACCAAATGAACGAAGACTATATTAAGGCAGATCCCATTTTCACGGAGAAACCCTTTATTCGCCCCTTATCCCATAAAGGGCAATTACAAACAATGATCCGCTATGTTCAAATGAATCCCCAGCGGCTGGCTACCAAACTGCTCATGCCGGGATTCTTCCGCGTGCAGGAGGGTATCGAAATCGCCGGACGCATGTACCGCGGAATCGGTAATGCCGAACTGCTACAAGCATCTCAATACGCGCCCGTTCATGTCCGCAGGACGATGGTGGAAGAGGCGGAACATGGTGATAATAAGCGGTTACGCGATTACATGAACGGCTGTGTGATAGATGCAAGAAACGGCACCGTCATGGTCTCGCCGTTCATCAGCCAACAGGAAAAGGCGGTTATGGATGTCCTGATAAAGGAGAAACATCCGATAATCTATATCGCCGATAATGGTTTTGGCGATTATTACAAGCCTGGTGACAGCTTATTTGATGCCGTCGCAGAAGGGCGAGTGCTCATCCTCTCTCCATGGGAATATGACGCGCAAAAACGCCATGTCACCCGCGCAGAGTGCGTAGCCATGAACCAAATGGCGGAGGAAATCTGCGCTGAATTAGGTTCTCCGAATGAATGACTTTGTGAGTCGTAAGAGGGTCGTGACGGGCAAAATCTTAATAATCGTCTATTATAGGACAAAAATAGCAAGTTCTCTCGATTTCATCGGAAAAAAACGGAGAAATTTATGCGCAGAAACGGGCAAGGCTGCGAAGAGTAGTGATATTTTTTCTTTCAAAAAAGTTCGCACGCGCTTGCATATATGAAAAAAAATTTGTAACTTTGCACGGTTTTTTGTAAAATGCAGAATTATGGGGAGACGAAAACGCGATAAGAATCCACGACAAACAGAAAGTTGAAAAATTAAATAATAACTAAATATGGGACTTTTTTCTTTTACACAAGAGATTGCAATCGACTTGGGAACAGCGAACACCATCATCATGTGCGATGACAAAGTGGTGGTAGATGAGCCGTCGGTAGTAGCTATCTCGGTGGCTGACAACAAAATGGTAGCCGTTGGTCGCAAGGCACAACAGATGATTGGTAAAGGCGGCAACATGATTCGTACCGTGCGTCCTTTGCGCGACGGTGTGATCGCAGACTTCTATGCCTGCGAGATGATGATTCGCGGAATGATTAAGATGATTCCGAAGCAGACTCGTCTCTTCACTCCTTCAATCCGCATGGTAGTATGTATTCCTTCTGGTTCCACGGAAGTGGAGATTCGTGCGGTACGTGACAGTTCAGAGCACGCCGGAGGACGTGATATTTACATGATTTACGAGCCTATGGCGGCGGCTATCGGTATCGGTCTGGACGTAGAGAGCCCGGAAGGATGTATGATTGTGGATATAGGCGGTGGCACAACCGAGATCGCCGTTATTTCTCTCGGTGGAATCGTAAGTAACAAGTCCATCAAGATCGCCGGTGACGACTTCAACCAAGACATCATCGAGTATATGGGTCGTATGCACAATCTGCGTATTGACGAGCCGACGGCGGAGCGCATCAAGATCCAAGTGGGTTCCGCACTGCCGGAGTTGGATGAAGCGCCGGAAGATTTCATTGTAATCGGCCCGAACAAAGTGACAGCGCTTCCGATGTCCGTTCCGGTAAGTTATCAGGAGATCGCACACTGTCTGGAGAAGAGTGTGAGCAAGATTGAAGGAGCTATCCTTCAGGCACTTGAGTCCACGCCTCCTGAGTTGTATTCGGACATTGTGAAACGTGGTATTTACTTGGCAGGTGGTGGCGCTTTGCTCCACGGCTTGGCTAAACGTCTGACGGACAAGATCACTATTCCGTTCCACGTGGCGGAAGACCCGTTGCGCGCAGTAGCCCGCGGAACAGGTGTCGCGCTGAAGAATGTGAATAACTTCGGCTTCTTGATCCGATAATAACCGTTTTGGATGCAGACTCTGCTCAAAATACTGCAGCGTTATAGCAACTTCCTGGTGTTCCTTACCTTGGAAGTTGCTGCGTTTTTGCTCATTAGTCTCAATAACGCCTTTCCGCGAAGCAGCATGCTCAGTACGGCTAACCGCTTTGTGGCATGGCAGAACGAGAAAGTGAGCAACATGCGCAGTTATTTCCATCTGCAAACGCAAAACGAGCAGTTAGCCATCGAAAATGCGGAATTGCGCAATCAAATTTGCTCGATTGATTCGGCGGAATATCGCAATCCGTTCACGTACATGAGCGCGATAGCCGTACAGATGACGACCGATGAGTTACATAACTACATCACCATCAACCGCGGAAGCGAAGACGGCGTGATGCGGGGTCAAGGCGTGCGGAATGCAGAAGGCGTGGTGGGTATCATCCGCACGGTGGGAACACATTACAGCGTAGTGATGCCGATCATCAACACCCGCAACCGGCTCAGTTGCCGGTTCACGAAAAACGGCTATTTCGGTACGCTTCAATGGGACGGTAAAGACAACCGTTTTGCGCAGTTAGCCGACGTAGCCGCACACATGGTGGTGAACCCGGGAGACACGATTGTAACCAGCGGATTAAGTCCCGTTTTCCCGGAAGGAATTCCCGTTGGAATCGTGGAAAACAGCGTCTTGAAAGAAGGCGATTCATACCACACCATACGCGTACGGCTGAACACCAACTTCAAACAACTGCGGTTCGTGGAAATAGTACAAAACAAAGACCAACAAGAGATAGAGGAACTGACCGATGGATTGGACTAAACAAATAGGACGATACATAGTAGTGATGCTGCTACAGGTGTTGCTGTTCAACCAACTGCAACTATGGGATGTATGTCACCCGTACATCTATATCCTCTGTCTGCTGATGATGCCGATTACTATTCCACACTGGCTCTCGATGGTCTTGGGAGCTGTAGCCGGCTTGGTGATGGACGTGTTCTGCAATTCGCTCGGTATTCATATGGCAGCTTGCGTCTTGCTGATGTATATCCGTCCGTATCTGATAGGCGCGATTGTGAACGACAAAGACCGTCTGAACGAGCAGATCAGCACACAGGCCATCGGCTTAGGCGCCATGTTCGAATATACGATTATCATGGTCCTGCTGCATCATCTGGCGGTTTTCACTATGGCGGCGTGGAGCTGGAAACATATCGGCTTCGTGCTATTTGAGACATTAGTGAGCAGCATTGTGACCATACTTGTTATTATGGGATATAATTCCATGAGAGACAAATGATTAGCGACTCTTATTATAGGCGGAAATATGTGATCAGTGGCATGGCCATTGTGATTGTTTTCGTGTATATTATCCGGTTGTTTTATTTGCAGGTAATCGATCAATCCACCAAAGACCAAGCGGACAATAACGCCTTGGTCAAACAGACCATTTATCCCTCTCGCGGCTTGATTTATGACCGCAACGGAGAGTTGCTCGTGTTCAATCAGCCGATCTATGAAGTGACGATGGTGATGCGTGAGATGGGACCAAAATGGGACACCTTGGCATTCTGCAAATGCCTGCAAATCAATCGGGAAGAGTTCGACGAACGCATCAAAGAGATCAAAGACCGCCGTAAGAACAGAGGTTACTCACGCTGGACACCACAGGTGTTTATGAGCCAACTCAAGAAGGAAGACATCGCTACGCTGCAAGAGTCACTATTTCTTTTCAACGGCGTGCAGATTCAGAAACGTACGTTGCGCGACTACACCTATAAAGCGGCGGCACATGTGTTGGGCTCTGTGGGAGAAGTGAACCAAAAAGATATCGAACGCGACGATTATTACACACGCGGCGACTACTCCGGACGCGACGGATTAGAACGAACATACGAAGCACAACTGCGCGGAGAGAAAGGCGTGGAAGTGCTGATGCGTGACTCCAAAGGTCGCATGCAAGGCAGTTATCACGAGGGCGAATTAGATCAGCCTGCCCGCGCCGGAACGGATCTATACACCACTTTGGACATCCGTCTGCAAGTGCTGGCGGAAGAGTTGCTGAGCGGAAAAATAGGCAGCGTAGTGGCTCTCGAGCCGCAAACAGGCGAGATCTTGGCATTGGCATCGAGTCCGACCTGGAACCCCAAAGTGTTAGTGGGCAAAGAGCGTAGCAAGAACTACAACATGCTGCTCAACGATCCGACCAAACCGCTCATGAACCGCGCCACACAAGCCATGTACCCGCCGGGATCAACGTTCAAGACCCTTCAAGCCTTGATCTGTTTGCAACAACGAGCAATCACACCCAACACGCTCTATCCCTGCTCGGGACCGCAGAGCACGCCTATCAAATGTACCCACCACCACGGCTCGCCCGTGGCATTGGATAAAGCCATCGAACAGAGTTGCAACCCTTATTTCTGGTGTGCCTTCCGCGACCTGCTGCAAAAAGACGGTTATGGCGATGAAAACGAGGCTTTCCGGCATCGGTACGAGTTATGGAGAAACGCCGTTATGGAGTTCGGTTTGGGGCAACGATTCACCGATACGGACCTCAGCGAACAATCCGCCGGAAGTATTCCGAGTATCGCCTTCTTTGACAAGTACTACGGTAAAACAGGCTGGAAAGCCATCACTATCCGTTCGCTCAGTATCGGACAAGGAGAGATCTTGGCTACACCGCTGCAATTGGCTAATCAGGCGGCAGCTATCGCCAATGAAGGCTACTACATCACGCCACACCTGAACAGGAACGATTCTATGCGGATTCATCGGCATAATATCGATATTGAGGAGAAACATTTTGCGGCGGTAAAAGAAGGTATGCACATGGTGATGGTGAACGGAACAGGCCGTCATTACGCCATCGACAGTCTGAACATGGCGGGCAAAACAGGAACGGCGCAAAACCCGCACGGAAAAGATCACGCTATCTTCATCGGCTTTGCACCGGTGGATGATCCCAAAATAGCCGTAGCAGTTGTCGTTGAAAACGCAGGTTTCGGCGCTACATGGGCTTGCCCGGTAGCCACTATGCTGATGGAGCAATACCTCAACGGTGAACTCAAACGAACCGGATTGAAAAAGAAAATAAGCGAAAGCGTACTCAATGAGAGCGTCAAGAAATGGTAACATATTGCAACATGTGGATTGGCCAACGATAGGAATATTCTTAGCGCTGGTGGTTTTCGGTTGGCTGAACATTTACGGTGCCAGCTATACCTTCGACCAAACCAGCATCTTCGACTTCTCTAACCGTGCAGGAAAGCAGTTCACATGGATTTTAGGCTCGCTGTTCTTAGGCTCTGTGCTACTCCTGATAGACTACAAAACATACGACATTTTAGCCTATTTCGCCTATGGAGTAATGCTGCTTTTGCTGTTAGCCACACCCTTCTTGGCGCACGACATCAAGGGTTCGATGTCTTGGATTTCACTCGGTCCTGTCAGTTTACAGCCGGCTGAGTTTGCCAAATGTATTGTAGCCCTGACCATCGCCAAATATATGGGTCAATACGATTACAAACTGCGCACTTGGCGCGATTTGATCGTACCTTTTGCCATCATCGGCGTACCCGCACTTATTATCATGATCCTGCAACGGGAAACCGGTTCGGCACTCGTTTTTGCCGCCTTCCTGCTGGTTTTCTATCGCCAGGGAATGAGCGGTTATGTGCTATGGGTCGGAGTAGCAGCGGTAGCGCTATTCATCATCAGTATCCGCTTCGGCGCTATTCCTCTGCCTTTAGGCAGCGGGAGTGTGGGTATTCTGAGTTGTATGCTGCTGCTGACAGCCGTGGAGATTTACTTCATCTGCAAGGAACACAGGATGCGCTGGCAGGCACTCATCTTGACAGGAAGCGTGGTAGTGATCTATGGGCTGTGTTTGATTGTCAACATATGGGTACGCGTGCCGTTTGATTGGATTTCAATGGGTATCGTGATCGCATTAGTGCTATATAACATCGTCATCAGCCTATATTGGCGCAAATACTTCCTGCTCATTGTGGCGGCCTTTACACTATTTTGTATAGGGTACACGCACGCGTGCGACTTTGTGTTCCAAAAAGTTCTGCAACCTCACCAGCGAATCCGTATCGAGGTGCTATTAGGCATGAAAGAAGATCCTGCCGGAGCAGGTTATAATGTCAATCAAGCCCGAATAGCCATCGGTTCAGGCAGGTTCTTCGGCAAAGGCTATTTGAACGGTACACAGACCAAACTGCAATTCGTACCGGAACAAGATACGGATTTTATCTTCTGTACGGTGGGTGAAGAATGGGGTTTTGTTGGCTCTGTAGCTGTTTTACTGCTGTACTTGGCGTTTATACTGCGGCTGATAACCATTGCCGAGCGGCAACGGAGCAAGTTCACATTGATCTATGCGTACTCCGTAGCCGGCATCTTCCTCTTCCACCTGACGATTAACGTGGGAATGGTGTTGGGATTGCTGCCGGTGATCGGTATTCCGCTGCCTTTCTTCAGCTACGGAGGAAGTTCGCTATGGGGATTCACCTTATTACTGTTTATCCTGTTGCGGTTAGATGCCGCACGTATGGAGCAATTGAACTGAAAGATGGCATTCGTAACAGACCCAATAGGAATAATAGGCGAAGAAGAAGCCGCCAAGATACTGAAAGGAAAAGGTTTGCGCGTTATTGAGCACAACTGGCGGATGGGACATTTAGAGGTCGATCTGATCGCAGAGGACAAGAACACGATAGTCTTTGCGGAAGTGAAAGCACGTACCACAACCTATAGCAGCAAACTGCCGGAAGAATATGTGGATGAGGATAAAAAGAGGAGAATATTGGCGGCGGGGAATGCCTATATGAAATACCACAAGACAGATAAAACGCCGCGTTTCGATATCATCGGTATCCTTGTGGATCCGAAAAACAATGAGATAACTTACCGCAACCATTTGGAAGGCGCATTTCAGCCTTACACACGGACGGTTTCAACAGGCACCTTCAACGGCAAATGGAAATGGGGACACAGAAACAAAACAATAGGTAAATAATAACAATAATTGTCGATTTCATCGGATGAATTTCAAATACGATGTCATAGTAGTTGGAGCAGGTCACGCAGGATGCGAAGCTGCCAGCGCGGCCGCCAAGATGGGTAGTAAGACACTACTCATCACCATGGACATGAACAAAATTGCCCAGATGAGTTGCAATCCCGCTGTGGGCGGAATAGCCAAAGGTCAAATAGTGCGCGAGATAGATGCACTCGGCGGACAGATGGGTATTGTAACAGACCGGAGTGCTATTCAGTTCCGGTTGCTGAACCAAAGCAAAGGGCCGGCTATGTGGTCGCCAAGAAGCCAAAGCGACCGAAAACGGTTTATTGAAGAATGGATAAAAGTGCTTTCTCACACCGATAACTTGTCCATCTGGCAAGATGTTGTAGTCAGTCTTATTATCAAAGATAATAAGGTGTGTGGCGTAAAGACGGCATTAGGCATAGAGATGGAAGCGCAAGCGGTAGTTCTGACCAACGGTACATTCCTCAACGGACTGATGCATTGCGGAAAGACGCAGATAGCCGGAGGACGTACCTCCGAACCGGCTTCATACGGACTGACCGAACAATTAGTAGCATTAGGCTTCAAGAGCGACCGAATGAAAACAGGTACTCCTGCCCGATTAGACGCACGATCCATTCACTTTGAAGAATTAGTGCGCCAAGACGGAGATGATGATTGGCATCAGTTCAGTTACCTGAATACGGTACATCGGGAACTCAAACAGATGCCGTGCTGGATCACTTATACCAATCCGAACACGCACGAAGCATTACGCGCAGGATTAGCAGATTCGCCCCTTTTCAACGGACAAATCAAGAGTATTGGTCCTCGTTATTGCCCGAGTATTGAGACCAAGATTGTCACTTTTGCAGATAAAGAAGCCCACCAGATCTTCTTGGAGCCGGAAGGCGTAGATAGTAATGAGTATTACGTCAACGGTTTCTCCAGCAGTCTTCCTTGGCAAGTACAATTAGCGGGCCTCAAAACGATCAAAGGATTAGAAGACGTGGTGATGTACCGACCGGGTTATGCCATCGAATATGACTTCTTCGATCCGACCCAATTGCATCACACATTAGAGACTAAACAGATTAAAAATCTGTTTTTCGCCGGACAGATCAATGGTACTACCGGCTATGAAGAAGCCGCAGGACAAGGATTAGTAGCCGGAGTGAACGCACATATTAACGTACACGGAGGCACTCCGTTTACGATGGGAAGAGACGAGAGTTATATAGGTGTACTGATAGACGATCTGGTCAATAAGGGAGTGGATGAACCTTACCGGATGTTCACTTCCCGCGCCGAATACCGCATCTTGTTGCGCCAGGATAATGCCGACGAACGACTGACCCAACGCAGTTACGAGATAGGATTAGCGGACTCCTATCGGTTCAACTTACTACGCCAGAAGCAAACAGATTGCGCCGATTTCATCGGATATATGCAAACCACCACGGTTCGTAAAGGAAGTATTGACAGTTGGTTAGAATCGATCGGCAGTTCAGCCTTGCACGAAGGATGCAAGATCAGCGATTTGGTTTTACGCCCGCAAGTAAACATCAAAGCCTTGGCGGAAGTACTGCCGGATCTGAAAGAACGGATAGGCGGATTAAGCGACGAGGTGATTGAGAGTTGCGAGATACAAATCAAATACGCCGGCTATATTAAGCGGGAACAATTAGAAGCTGCCAAACTGCAACGCTTAGAACAAATCCGAATACCGGAAAGTTTTAATTACGAAGAAGTACAAAGCCTAAGCACCGAAGCGCGCCAAAAACTGACTCGTATCCGTCCGCGCTCTATCGGCGAAGCACAACGAATACCCGGCGTAAGCCCTAATGACATAAGCGTATTATTAGTCCTGATGGGCAGATAAATAGATATTTAGTTTGCAAAGCAAACTACTATCAGTGTTTCACGTGGAACAAATAACAAACATACAGATTGAAAACATTTAAACAAACATAAAATTATGACAGCCGAAGACGTTAAAAAAGCTATTCGAAATGTGCCTGATTTTCCTATCAAAGGCATTCAATTCAAGGACATTACAACCGCATTGGACAAGCCTGAGTGTTTGAAATGGTTGCGGGATGAAACAGTAAGACGATATAAAGGTCTCGGGATTACCAAGGTCGTTGGTATTGAATCCCGCGGATTTATATTAGCTCCCGCGGTGGCGATTGAATTAAATGCTGGTTTTGTACCTATCCGCAAGCATAACAAGCTGCCGGCTGAGACCGTATCGGTAACCTATAAGAAGGAATATGGAGAGGATACTATCCAGATTCACAAAGATGCTCTCACTCCTGATGATATTGTGCTCATACACGATGACATTTTAGCTACCGGGGGATCTATGGAAGCAGCCATAAATTTGGTGAAGAAATTAGGTGTTCAAAAAATATATGTAAACTGCATCATCGAGTTAGAAGGATTGAATGGCATGAAATATCTTGAAGGCAAAACAAATGATATAGAGTGCTTACTGAAGATTGAGGTTGATGAATAAGAAGTCGGTAGTTAACTGCCGATAATTGGGTTTGAAAGAGAAGGACGAACATATTGCGTTGCTTTTAAAACGGATTCCGGAGAGTCCGGGCGTGTACCAGTACTTTGATCAGGACGGGCAGATAATCTATGTGGGAAAAGCAAAAAACCTGCATCGGCGGGTGAATAGCTATTTCAACAAAGATCATCAGTCCTCCAAAACAAGGCAACTGGTAGCGCACATTGCGGATATACGCTATGTAGTGGTAGATAGCGAACAAGATGCGTTCTTGTTAGAGAACAACTTGATCAAACAATATCAACCGCATTATAACATCCTCCTCAAAGACGGAAAGAGCTATCCCTCTATCTGCATTACCAAAGAACCTTACCCGCGCATCTTCAAAACACGTACGATCAATAAGAAAGCAGGCGAATATTATGGTCCGTACACGTTCGGTTATACGGTAGATACAGTATTGGAGTTGATCCATAAAATATACCCTATCCGTACGTGCAATATACCACTTTCCCGCGATTCCATCGAGAAAAACAAGATCCGTGTCTGCCTCAAATACCATCTGCATAACTGCTGCGGAATTTGCGAGATGCGACCAGGAAGCGAGCATTACGCGGAATGGATTGATCAGGCGCGCAAACTGATTAAAGGAGATGCACACGATATCGGACGGCAATTAGAGGAAGAAATGCTGATGAAATCGGCGGAACTTAAATTTGAAGAAGCCGCTGAAATCAAACGCAAACTGGAATTATTGGAACAATTCAAGAGCAAGACAATTATCACGAATTCATCTGCAAGAGATGTGGATGTATTCGGGTATGACGAGCAAGACGACCGCGTCTATATCTCCATGCTGCATGTACACAACGGATGTATAGTGCAAGGTCAGACCATCGAGTACCGACGGAAGATGGAAGAGGATAAAGAAGAACTTCTGGCAATGGGAATGATGGAGTTAAGAAGTCAGTTGGAGAGTACTACTCAGGACGTAATTGTTCCGTTCATTCCGGAGGTTTTTGATGAAAAACTGCATGTCTATATCGCAACAGCGGGAGACAGAAAGAAACTGCTCGATTTAGCGATGCAGAATGTGCGGCAATACAAAATGGATCGTTTGAAACAAGAAGACAAACTCAATCCCGAGCAACGCGGTGTGCGCATTCTGACAGAGTTGCAGCAGATGATGGGACTCCCTACTCTGCCCAGATGGATTGACTGTTTCGACAACTCGAATATCCAAGGTACTAACGCAGTAGCCGGATGTGTAGTCTATCGAATGGCAAAACCCAGCAAGAGCGATTATAAGAAGTTTGAGATCAAGACGGTCGAAGGAGCCGATGACTACGCGTCCATGCGCGAAGTAGTAAGGAGAAGGTATCAACACCTGATTGATGAAGGAGGACAGATGCCGGATCTAATCATCGCCGACGGAGGCCTCGGACAAATGCACGCTATTCGGGAAGCGGTGGAAGACCAATTGGGTTTGCACATCCCCATTGCAGGATTGAAGAAAAACGACAAGCACCGCACGCAAACACTCCTCTACGGTTTTCCTCCGGCAGAAATCAGCATGCCTGTCACGAGCGAAGTGTTCCGATTGCTGACTGCTATACAAGATGAAGTGCACCGATTTGCTATTTCGTACCATAAAGCCAAGCGAAGCAAGGCACAAATTCATAGCCAATTAGATGATTTACAGGGAGTTGGAGAGATTACGAAGCATAAAATACTGACTCATTTCGGCTCCGTGAAGCGCGCTAAAAGCGCCAGCTTGGACGAATGGAAAGAATTACTCGGAAACCGCAGAGGATCAATCATTTACGAGCAAATTCAGGCCAAAATAAGTCTCTGAGAATTGAATGAAAATCACGAACATGAGTATTTATACAATAAAAAAAGGTATTTTTGAGCATGCCGACGAACTGGTTTTGCTCAACGAGGAGGGAAAAGTTGTTTCTCCGCTGGAGATCCTAAAGGTGTGCGAACCGCATCGCGTCTTTGCGTTCGACGGACAGATGGGAGCCGGTAAGACCACTTTCATCAAATCGCTCTGCGAAGCGATGGGGACAGCGGATATCGTGAACAGCCCTACTTTTGCCATCGTCAATGTGTATGACGTGGAACAACCGTACAAAGGTGAAGTCTATCATTTCGATTGCTATCGGCTGAAAGACATCCGCGAGGCGATTGATTTCGGAGCGGAGGATTATCTCTATTCCGGTAACTACTGCTTCATCGAATGGCCGGAGATGATAGATGCCCTGCTGCCGGACGACACGGTGTATATCCGTATCCGCGTGCTGGAGAACGGAGACAGGCAATTGACAATTGATAATTGACAATTGATAGTTGAGAATTGATAGTTGAGAATTGTGCGAGACCGGATAAGAGCATACCCGATGATTGTATTGCTGCTGCCGCTGGTGGCAGCAATATTATTTTGCGAACACAAAGGCTTCTTGTACCCGGAAGAGAAAGCAATCTACGATAGCCTTTATGTGTACCGCTTCGTCTTGACGAGCGAAAACCATAGTACGGCGCGATACGAGCGCTACGAAGCTCAAACGTACGGCGGAAAAGTGTATGCGTATATCCTGCGTGACAGCCTCAATACCCTGTTCCATCCGGGCGACACGATTATTGCTACCACGCGTATCAGAAAGCCCGATTCGATAGGCTCGTTTGATTATCGCAAGTACCTCCTGCGCAAGGGAATCATCGGCTCGGCTTTTATCTACCGCTACGAAGCGCGGCGGACTGAATCCTACTCCCCTACTCTGCAAAAACGGCTGTACGAGCGTTTGTCATCTGCCGGCTTGGAGGAGGACGAACTCGCCACTACAGGAGCAATCACCTTGGGCTACAAAGAGGACTTGGATCCTGCCGTCAAACATCATTTTCAGGCTTCAGGAGCCGCACATGTGTTAGCCGTGAGCGGCTTGCATACAGGTATCATCTACCTGCTGGTCATAAGCATCCTCACGATAGGCGGACGCTTCAAACCACATTACGACAACCGTTTAGGCCGCTGTCTTCTCAGCGTAGCCGTCCTCTGTATTATGTGGCTGTACGCATGGATAACCGGCATGACACCTTCCGTCGTGCGCGCCGTGGTGATGGTGACGATGGTGGAAATAGGGCGGATGTTTTACCGCCAGGGGATAAGCGTGAACAGCATCGCCGCTGCCGCTTTTTTCATCCTGTTAGTGCGGCCTCTGGATCTATGGAGCGTGGGCTTTCAACTAAGTTTTGCCGCCACTTTTGCTATCGTCCTGTTAGCTAATCAGAGTGAGAAAAAACTGCATTTGAGAGCACGAAACAGGCTTTTGAACTGGCTAATCGGAACGGTGATTGTCTCTATTGCCGCTCAGTTAGGCACTTTGCCGCTTACGATCTATTATTTCGGATATGTAAGTACGTATTTTCTGCTCACTAACCTGATTGTACTGCCTATCGCTACGTTCTTGGTTCCTGCGGGACTGATCAGTATCGCGTTAGGCGGCTCAACAGCAGGCATCTGGTTTGGCAAAATAACACATGGCTTGGCATGGCTGATGAATCACTCTGTGGGATGGATTGAGTCCCTGCCGCATAGCACGCTACCGGCACATGCAAGCATGGGAATGGTAGTAATATACTATGTTTTATTGCTTTTATTATGCTTTACACTATATGATGAGTAAGAATTTTGCAGAAAAATTTGCATAATTCATAAAAAAGAAGTAATTTTGCAGCGCAAAATTGTTTTAATATGGATGTAGTATTACTGATAGTGGCCGGTTTATGCATCGTGATAGGTATTATCGGATGTATTGTACCGGGTTTGCCGGGCACGCCCATCGCGTACGCCGGTTTATGGATTGCACAGGCTTCTGAGAGAGTGGATTTCAGCTGGCAGACTTTGCTTATCTGGGGTATTGTAACGATTATTGTCTCCGTCTTGGATTACATAGTACCCGCATGGGGAACCAAGCAATTCGGCGGCACTAAATGGGGTGTCTGGGGCAGTACGATAGGTGTGTTTGCAGGACTTTTCTTCGGCGCTGTGGGCGTCATTGTTGGTCCGCTGGTAGGAGCCGTTATTGGCGAACTGCTGGGCGGTAAAGAGATGGCGCAAGCCCTCAAAGCCGGATGGGGAAGTTTCATCGGACTCCTTTTCGGTACAATCATCAAACTGATTTGCTGTGGCTTAATGGCAACCGCATTGATTCAAGCTATTTGGTAACGAAATATGATTGAGATTAAAGATATATACAAATCTTTCGGCGAATTGGAAGTGCTGAAAGGGGTTAATTTGAGCGTCAAGAAAGGCGAGATTGTAGCCATCATCGGCAAATCCGGAGCAGGTAAAACCACCCTACTCCAGATCATCGGTACGCTGGATCGGCCGACCAAAGGACAAATCATCATCGGTGGAACAGATGTCTTTGCACTGAAAGACAAAGAGTTAGCCGCTTTCCGAAACAAACACATCGGCTTTATTTTTCAGTTCCACCAACTCCTGCCGGAATTTACAGCTCTGGAGAACGTCTGCATTCCCGCTATGATCGCCCGCGAGAAAGAAAGCCAGTACAAACCCAGAGCAGAGAAACTGTTGCAGGAATTAGGTTTGGCGGAGCGCATGGGACATAAGCCCAACGAATTATCCGGCGGCGAAAAACAGCGTGTAGCCGCAGCAAGAGCGCTGATGATGAGCCCGGATATTATCCTTGCCGACGAACCGACAGGAAGCTTAGACGAAAAGAACAAAAAGGAGTTGAGCGAGTTACTGCTCCAGCTTCGCAAAGAGTACGGTCAGACCATTCTGCTCGTAACGCATGACAAGGAGTTAGCGGGAATAGCCGACCGCATCATCGAGATTAAAGACGGAAAGATCAGCAAATAATGAATAATACATATAGATATTGGTTTTTATTGTTGGTGGTGTCATTGGCCTTAAATGCCTGCCATCATTCCAGAACGTATTTTCCGAAAGACTTAGAGCCGCAACAGATTGATCTTGTGCGGTTTGACAATGCGCTAATGAACGTGCAGGAAGCAACAATCCAAGAAGATGTGCGCCTTCTGTACGAAGAGTTTCCCGTCTTCATGCCCCTTTGGGTAGAAGATATTTTGGGGATTCCGAGTACCGACACCGCCTATTTGGAGCAACAATTACCGCTGTTTCTGAACGATACCCTTTATGGTTTCAAAGAGACCAACAAACGGGAAAAAACGATGTTTGCAGACGTGAAAGATGTGGAACAATCGCTCGGACAAGCTTTTGCACGCATCCAATACCTCTATCCGGAGACGCAAATCCCCACCCTATACCTCTTCATTTCCGGCTTCCAGACACCCGTTTATTTCAGCGAAGATCTGATCGGCATCGGCGGAGACATGTACCTCGGCAGCGAGTATGAATACTACAACCGCGTGGTGTATGACTACCAGAAACAAACCATGCGCAAAGAGTGCATTCCGGTGGACGTGATCAGCGCCTTCCTCTTCCGTACACTACCCTATACTTCTACCAAAACGCGGCTCTTGGACCAGATGATGTACCGCGGTAAAGTGATGTACCTGACAGCGCAGATTTTCAATAACTTACCCGGTTACGAAGTGATGGGTTGGACCAAGGAACAATGGAATTGGTGTCTCCAACATGAACGCGCTATCTGGCACTTGGTGATGGATAAACGCGATCTTTTCAAAACCGAAAGTCTGGTCTTGACGAGTTATCTGAACGATGGTCCTTTTACAGCCGAAGTCTCGCAGGAATCGCCGGGAAGATTAGGCATTTGGATCGGATGGCGAATTGCGGAAAGTTACATGGAGCATCATCCCGAAGTGACGATCCAGCAACTGATGGCAGAAGAAGATGCACAGAAGATATTGGAGGAAAGTTATTACAAACCATAAACGATTAAAATTCAACGATTTGATATGGAAGATTTCATTACATCTATTCAAGACCTGATGATCGGTCTTTTTGCCGGAATGTCCGGTTTGGCCATCGGTTTAGTGGGATTAGCAGCAGGCCTTCTTGCCTTGCTGGTGGTTTATTTCATCCGCATCCACATTGCGTACCGAATGGCGGTAAACAGACATCGTGATCCGCTCGGATGGGCTTTGTTGTCCTTCTTCGTTTCTCCGCTGCTCACATGGATTATCCTGCTTATTGCGGGCGATGCACGTTAATCATTAAAGCCAACGATATGAAAAAGATTTGTATGATTTTAGCGGCTGTTCTGATGTGTGCCGCTACCCTGGAAGCCAAGACATTAGTAGTTTATTTCTCCGCTACCGGTACTACCAAAGCCGCAGCACAGAAGATTGCCAAAGAGCAGAATGCAACGCTTTGGGAGATTGAACCGGCAGAGAAATACACCGCCGCAGACCTGGATTGGCGCAATAAACAATCCCGTTCGTCCATTGAGATGAATGACCCGGAGGCTCGTCCGGCTATCAAACAATGCACGAACATCCAGCCGTACGAAATGATCTATGTGGGCTACCCTATCTGGTGGGGTATTTGTCCGCGTATCATCGACTCGTGGTTAGAAAATAACCTCGCACAATTAGAAGGCAAAAAGCTCATTCCGTTCGCAACTTCCGGCAGTAGTACGATTGACCAATCCGTTCAGTATCTGCGCACTAACTATCCTTCGCTCAATTGGCAGGACGGCATACTGATGAATAAATAATGGCGTATTCGTTTCGTGCATATTGGCCTTTTTACAAACGCAACTTGAAAGTGGCGTTTCCTGTGATGCTGACCCAATTGGGAGCAGCCTTGGTCGGTTTGGCGGATTCCATTATGGTGGGTCATTACGGCACAACGGACTTGGCGGCTGTCAGTTTCTCCAATGCGCTCTTTTTTACTGTCATGGTCTTTGCTATGGGAGCGCTGATGGGTGTCACGCCATTAGTGGGCAATGTGCGCGGACGATTGGAAAAACTGATGCAGCAGGGCACGACCGCAGAAGAGATTGCCCATAAGCATGAGCAGATCACTTCCTATCTCGCTAACGGATTGGTTTTCACGGGTTTGATGTGCATCCTTTCGTTAGCGCTATTAGTACCCTGTATCCCCTATTTGGATGCTTTTGGCCAGGAACCCGAAGTGATCGCCAGCGCGCGGCCGTACTACATCCTGATTGTGCTTTCCATCCTGCCTTTCCTCCTCTTCAGTTTCAGCAAACAGTTCCTGGAGGGATTAGGAAACACTTTGGTTGCAATGTTGATCACGCTGGGCTGCAATCTCCTGAATATATTGCTCAACTGGGTCTTTATCTTCGGCCATTGGGGTTTCGAACCGATGGGAGCCGAAGGAGCAGGGTGGGCTACGCTGATAGCACGAAGCCTGATGCCTGTCTGTTTCTTTATCGCCATGTGCGTCAAAGCCGATTGGAGGCGGTATATCGTATCGCTCAAAGGCAGACTGATCACACGCCGCGAGATAGAGCACTTGATCTCCATCGGTACGCCGATAGGCTTGCAATCCTTCGCAGAGGCATTCCTTTTTACCGCCTCTTTTATCATCATTGGCTGGATCAGCAAAGAAGCCTTAGCCGCGCATCATATCGCAAACCAAATGGCGGATCTCACTTTTATGCTGGCGTTGGGTATCGGTTCGGCTACAACGATCCGCGTTTCCTTTCAGTTGGGCAAAGGCGATATACAAGCCGTTAAGATGGCGAGCCGAGCTTCGGTACATTTGTGCCTGCTGATGAATACCATCGGAGCGGCTATCATGATCTTCGGACGCAATATAATCCCGTATATCTTCACGGAAGACCAGGAGGTTATTCCTATCGCTTCTTCTCTGCTTATTATTGCCGGCACATTCCAATACGCGGACGGTTTGCAATGTATCGGAGCGGCGATGCTCCGCGGCATTCAGGATGTACGTGCCCCGATGCGGATTGCGCTCTTCTCGTATATCGGCATTGCTTTGCCATTAGGCCTCGCGCTCACGTTCCCTGTCGGATGGGGCGCACAAGGAATGTGGATCGCTTTTGTAATCGCGCTGGCTATTCCCGCTGTGCTCTTCCATATACGATTCCATAAACAACTCAAACGTATAGCATACAACAAAACATATGAATAGATCGGATTTTCCCATATTACAAGAGACCGTTCACGGACGACCGTTAGTTTATCTCGACAATGCCGCTACGAGCCAGAAGCCGCAGCCTGTGATAGAGGCGATCGTGGAAGCATACAGCCATTGGAATAGTAACATCCATCGCGGCGTGCATCATTTGAGCCAAGTGGCTACAATGAAGCATGAGGAAGCGCGCAAAGCGGTAGCTGCTTTCATCGGAGCGGACAGTTCCGATGAGATCATCTTCACCAAAGGTACGACCGACAGCCTGAACACACTCGCTTTCTCCTTTGGAGAAGCCTTCATCCGTGAGGGCGATGAAATCATCGTGAGCGGAGTAGAGCATCATCCCGAAGTGACGATCCAGCAACTGATGGCGGAAGGAGATGCACAGAAGATATTGGAAGATAGTTATTATAAACCATAAGAAAACATGCGAAAACATTGGATCGATAATTTACGTTGGGTGACCGTACTGCTGGTACTCTTTTACCACGTTATTTACTACTACAACGGCAAAGGGGTAGTAGGCGGAATAGGTGGCTTCGGAGGTCCTCAGTACCAAGATTTTGTGATGTATCTGCTCTATCCTTGGTTCATGCCTATTTTGTTCTTGCTGGCAGGCATCAGTGCCCGGTACGCATTGGATGCACATTCGGAGAAAGAGTGGTTTCAAAGCCGCACCCGCAAGTTATTAGTGCCTGCTACAATAGGATTATTTGTTTTTCAATGGATCGCCGGTTATTTCAACACGCATACACTTAGTTATACGAATGGAATAGACATGCTTGCCGACACTCCGGGCATCATTAAGTATGTGGCGTGGTCGCTGAGCGGAACAGGTCCGTTATGGTTTATACAGGATCTATGGTTGTTCAGTCTGGTTTTGCTGCTCGTTCGGAAGGTGGATGCACAAGATCGGTTCTACGGGTTCTGCGGGAAGATGGGTTTGGCAGGAATTATCCTGTTAGGCGTAGTGTATTGGTTAGGTACCCGAACGCTGATCATGAACCCTCGTCCCGAAAGTTTGGACGGTCTTTATAACGGATACAAACCATTCTTTTATCTTCTTTTCTTTTTGAGCGGATACTTTGTCTTCTCGCATGAAAATGTATTAACGTCATTACGAAAAGGATGGATACCACTGATGGTGTGCGCCGTAGCAAGCGGTATAACATTATTAATCACTACCTTCGGTGAAGATAACACGACTCCTGTGTACCTAAGCAGTCCACTCAATTGTGTGTATGGATGGCTGATGTGTCTTGCCATGATCGGATGGTTCGCAGCCTGCTTTGATGACCGGAAATCCAAGTTTGCAGATTACATGTGCCGCAATAGTTTTGCTATCTATGTAGTTCACTATATAATCATCTCCGGTTTGGGGTATAGCATGAAGGTTTATACAACGCTTCCTCCGGTTGCGATGTACGTGTTGCTTACGGTTGCCGTATTTACGTTGTCGCCGCTGTTAGTAGAACTAATACGCCGAATTCCTGTTATCAGATGGTGCGTACTGGGAGAGAAAACAAAACAAATCAAGAATTGAAAAATAACTATGAATAGA
>CADCEV010000007.1 GCA_902800525.1 uncultured Bacteroidales bacterium | reverse complement strand
CAACGAGTTCGATGGTTGTGCCGGTCTCCTGCAGGGTGCGCATCAGGATGAGCTGTGCGCCTCTGTCCCACATACAACGCCCGCCTGCAGCGGAGGGATGGACGCTGCGCTGCATGCTGTCCACCATCTGCCGGAATACCGAGTCGCGCACTGCCGCCCAACGCTCCTGTACCTTTTTCATCCGGCTGGCCGGACCTTGGTTCTTGAGCGTACGATAAGCCGATTTATAGATATGTTGCGTACCTCCACGTACTTCATGAAGTGTGCTGTATATCTGTATCACGCTGCCGTCCAGTTCGTCGACGTGATCCTGATCGCAGTTAATGTAGCACAAGGCGAAAGACTCCCAGTGGTCGTTGTATATCACATTCTGTCCGATGTGTATCCAGACCTCTAAACGACCTAATGTCACAGGAAAAGTATACACGTTCTTTCCCGCATGCAAATAACGCACTAAAGAAGTTCCGGAAGGACGGATACTCATACCGACGGTCTGGTCATAGGATTCTTGCTCGATGTCGATCGTGAACGTGATGGAGTCCGAGGTACCTCTGAGGGTCTTGAAGGTAGGCACCAGTTCGCAATCCTGCGGCAATACCGTACCTTGATCCGGGATCGGCGCATTGTCGATCTTGACATTGAAATGTACCTTATGGTTGGTGGCAAACTCCGGATCCTTGGTGTAGTTCGCCTGCGTAGCTGCCAACGGAGCCAGGAAATTGTGGCGATACAAGGTGGTAGCCTGCGCGAACGGGTGGCCCCATCCCCAGGCACCGGTCGAGGCACGGCGTACACGGTAATAGACCGGTGCGGCCGGCAATACCTGCGATTTGGCAACCAGTTTCAGGTCCATATCGCAGAGCGGGTCGCTGTCCTCCGCGGAGAGCATATAGTCGTTCCACACCATTTCGCGGCATACCGTTGTGGTGTCGAGAGGAATACCCGAATCGGTGTTGCGCGTATTATCCGTAAACAGATAAGTGCCTTTGCCGGCTGCCATAGGATCCAGACCGATGCTCGTCGCATCGCTGTAGTCCGCCTTCATGGCGCGCTGGATCTCAAAGTAATCCGTAGTCATCAGGTCGGTGGCCTGCGGGTTACGGATCGTCCACGACAGTTGGTTCAGACCGTTATAACTCTCCATCTCGTCTTTCTGCTCCGTCGCGCTGAAACTATAGATGCGGTGGAATGCCGGGATATCGATGCGGTTGGTGCTACGCGTGGTGGTGGTGGTCACATCGGTATTGGGCTGCACGGTAAAGGTAGCCTTGAAGCCGCTCTGAACACTGTCAGTAGCCGGCACGATGATCGCGCCGGCGCGGTTGGATATGTTCACCGGTGTCGAATTGAGCGTAGTGGTATAGGACTTGGGCGTCTGATATACGACATACGGAATAGCCACTTTGCCATCTTTCATGGGCGAACCGCTCTCGTCCAGCAGATACAAGTACGGTGACTGCAGCTCAGGCGCCATCAGTTGATCCGAACCGTCCAGACGGTCGGGGAATATATACCGGATATTCTTATATGCATTCTTTGTTTGGGTATCGTCGGCTTTGTACTTAAAGATATATACATCTATACCTACATAGAACTGCTGGTTGGTCAAGTTCTCCGGCAGATACCAGTCGAACTCCAGATATACCACGCGGTCAAAACTGCCGTCCAGCGATCTCTGGGCAGGCAGGGATACGGAGTGGTTACCCGATCCGGCATCAATCTGCACGGTGCCGCTGGTGGTGCGGGTGATCTTAACGGTACCCATTCCCGCACGCAGATCGACATCGGCGGAACTGTTCACCTTCGGGTCACTGCAGTTCTGCCGATCTGTACTGCGGAAGTACATAATCTGTGAAGAGCCGCTCCCGGACTGGTTCATGGAGTACCATACATGACTGCCAATACCTAATCGGTAGTTGTTCTGCCAACCGTACGACCAGATAGGGATCTTGAAGCGCACTACGCCGTTGCCCATAGACATCGCGCTGTAGTTGTTGATTTGCTCCAGGAAGTCGTTGTTGGCGTGTACACTCATCGTACACAAAGCCATCATACCTAGTACGAGAGCTACAAAAAATCTGTTCTTCATCATATCATTATTTAGTAAATTGATTTTTCAACATTTCATATCGGGCACAAAATTACAAAAAAAATTTCATATATGCAAACAAAAATGTTTTTTTTCTCAAAAAAATGCCAGAATGTTTGCTTATGTGCAAAATTTGTAGTATCTTTGTACTCGATTTCAGCAAAAAAATAATAACAGTTAATATGAAAAAAACAATTTTTACCCTTGCACTATTTGCAATTATGGTTAGTTCATGTACAAAAAAAGAACAGACTACCGGTATTGATCTTGCCAATTTGGACACAACGGTAGTCGCACAAAATGATTTTTACCAGTTCGCCTGCGGCGGATGGATGGCCAACAACCCCTTGACGCCGGAATACAGCCGTTTCGGTTCGTTTGACAAGTTAGGGCTCAACAACTTGGAGCAGGTGAACGGTCTGATTCAGGACATTGCCGCCAAGGCGAACAAACAAGGCTCGGTGGCACAGAAAATCGGCGACATGTACAACATGGCGATGGACACTGCCCGCAGAGATCAGGAAGGCATTGAGCCGGTACAGAAAAAACTCGATGAAATCGCGGGAATCAGCACTCGTGAGGAGTTATCGAAAGTACTTGGCGGAGCGATGGATTTTCAGCTCTGGGCAATGTATGTAGATGCGGATGCGAAGAATAGCTCGATGAATATTCTGAACGAGTATCAGGCTGGTTTTTCGTTAGGCGAGAAAGAGTATTATCTGGATACGGACGAGCAGACGACGGCTATCCGCAATGCGTATGTGGCGTATGTGGAGAAGATGTTCTCTCTCTTCGGTTTCGAGGATGCAGCAGCTAAGGCGCAGACTGTTTTGCGTATGGAAACCCGTCTGGCGAAAGCGGCTTTCAGCAATGTGGAGTTGCGCGATCCGCAAGCCAATTACAACAAGATGTCGGTGGCTGAATTGCAGGAGTTAGTACCGCAAGTGAACTGGAAAGTGTATTTCGAGGCGCTCGGCGTGGAGTTGGACAGCCTTTCCGTAGGACAAATCCCTCACCTCAAAGAGGCAGGCAAGATGTTGGCGGATGAGCCGCTGGAGGATCTGAAGACTTTGTTCAGCTGGCAGGTGATCGAGGGCGCTGCTTCTTATCTGACCACCGAGATCTACATGACTTCGTTCGATTTCTACGGCAAAGTGATGTCCGGTCGCGAAGAACCGAGTCCGCTTTGGAAGCGCGCTGTGGGTATAGTGAATGGTACGCTCGGCGAGGCAGTGGGACAGATGTATGTAGCCAAATATTTCCCCGAGGAGAATAAGGAACGCATGCTCGCGCTCGTGCATAACCTGCAGAAAGCATTGGGCATCCGCATTGAGAATCTGGCATGGATGTCCGATGAGACCAAAGCCAAAGCGCTCGAGAAACTGAATGCCATCACGATCAAGATCGGTTATCCGGACACATGGCGCGACTATAGCGCACTGGATATCAATCCGGCAGACACCTATTATGCCAACTTGCAGCGTGCGGCTAAGTTCGAGCAGAACTACAGCCTCTCGTTCCTGGGCAAGCCGGTTGATAAGAAGAAATGGTACATGACCCCGCAGACCGTCAATGCGTACTACAACCCGTCGAGCAACGAGATCTGTTTCCCCGCAGGTATTCTGCAATATCCGTTCTTCGATATGAATGCCGACGATGCGTTCAACTACGGCGCAATCGGTGTGGTAATCGGGCATGAGATGACCCACGGTTTTGACGATCAGGGCTGTCAGTTCGACAAGGACGGCAATATGTCCAACTGGTGGACAGCCGAGGATAAAGCGGCTTTCGATGCACGTACGAAAGTGATGGAAGAGGCGTTCAATAAGATAGAGGTGGCTCCGGGCGTACATGCTAACGGTGCGTTCACCTTGGGTGAGAACATCGCTGACCACGGCGGTTTGCAGGTAGCATATTTGGCTTTCTGCCTCAACGAAGAGGCCAAGCCGGAGGCGGAGCGTTTGCAGACCCGCGACGGTTTCACGCCGGCACAACGTTTCTTCTTGGCATATGCCAATGTGTGGGCCGGTAACATCCGTCCCGAGGAGATCCTGAATCGTACGAAGAGTGATCCTCACTCCTTGGGCCGCTGGCGTGTGAACGGTGCGCTGCCGCAGATCAACGCGTGGTATGAGGCATGGAATGTGACCCCGGAAAGCCCGATGTATGTGGCTCCGGAGAACCGCGTAAGCATCTGGTAAACACCATAACGGCAAACAAAAAACGCTCTCGAGGGAGCGTTTTTTTTGTTGTCAGCAGAAGCGGATCAGAGTTTGTCGATTGCTTCGGCGATGGAGTTGGCGATGAACGCCATCTCTTCGGCAGGAAGAGACAGTTTCGGATTCGTGAAAAGCATATCTTTCTCCGAATTCATCGGCACTAAATGCACATGTACGTGGTTGACCTCCATGCCCAGAACAGCTACTCCGACGCGTTTGCAACCCGTAGCGGCTTTGATACCGCATGCCACCTTTTTGGCAAAGGTCATGAGGTTCTGCAACTGCTCGTCCGAGAGGTCGAAGATATAGTCCGCCTCCGGCTCTGCCAACTTGGGTACTACGAGCGTATGTCCTTTTACCAGGGGATTGATATCCAGAAACGCGTAGTTCTTGTCATCCTCGGCTACTTTGTAACTCGGGATCTCGCCTTTGATAATTCGTGTAAATAAAGTCATGGTGATTGACGATTGGACGATTTACGATTTACGATTGGACGATTGACGATTGGATGATTTTAGAGGCTGATTTCGAGTACTTCGAATTTCATGATACCTGCGGGAACCTGTACTTCGGCGATCTCACCCACTTTCTTACCCATCAGACCTTTGGCGATAGGGGTAGTGACGGAGATCTTTCCTTCCAAAGCGTTTGCTTCGCCTTCCGTTACCAACTGGTATGTTTTCTCCATACCGTTGGACATGCGCACGCGCACTTTGGTGAGGATCTGTACCTCGTCCGTTTGGATGTCCTTAGCTTCGAGCACACGTGCCTCTGCCAATTTGGCTTTGATATGCGCAATTTTGGTTTCCAAAGCACCTTGTGCCTCTTTTGCTGCGTCATACTCAGCGTTTTCGCTCAAGTCGCCTTTCTCACGTGCCTCTGCAATAGCGGCAATGATACGTGGGCGCTCTACGGTCTCCAATTGTTGGAGCTCCTCTTTCATTTTTTTCAGACCTTCTTCGGTCATGTACGTTACTGCCATAATATATAGTATTAATATTTTCGATTGATAATCTCGTTCGCAATAACTGCCTTGCGAACTTCCTCTATATCCGTCAAATCCGGAGTTATGTTTTGTGTTTCTTCTGCCATAGATGCGCGCGTTTTGTCTAAAAATAATAGGCATTTAGTCCTATTCTTTTTATTCCTTTGGCTTAAAAACAATAGGAAACTTCACAGCTTCCTATTGCCATTAAACCTAAACCTTAACTATGAAAATTTTGTTTTCGGTGCAAAAGTACTGCTTTTTTTTGACATATGCAAATATTTTAGCACTTTTTTGCAAAAATAAGCAATTTTATATGAATAAATCTTCGTTATTCGCTATTTCACCCCTCAAAGTGGCTGCTGAGGCTTGTAAAATTTTCACTTTGACCAAATCTCCCACTTTCTGGTCTGTTCGTGGAAAAACGACCGTTTTATACTGTTCCGTTCTTCCGAACATATCGTCATGGCTGCGTTTCGAAAATCCTTCCACCAACACCTCGACGGTCTTGCCTATTTCGCGTTGGTTGGATTCGAGCGACAACTGAGTCTGTAACGCGATGATCTCGTTGAGCCGGCGCACTTTCTCTTCCTCGGGGATATTGTCCTCCAGGTGTTTGGAGGCGTAGGTGCCCGGGCGCTCGGAGTATTTGAACATGAACGCGCTGTCGAAGCCCACCTCGCGCATGAGGCTCAGTGTCTGAGCGTGATCCTCCAATGTCTCGTCGTGGAAGCCGCACAAGATATCCGTGCTGATGGCAGCTGTGGGCAGAATGCGCCGGATAGCGGCTATCCGGTCCAGATACCATGCGCGCGTATATTTGCGGTTCATCAGTTTGAGCACATGATCCGAGCCGGACTGAACCGCCAGATGGATGAACTTACAGAGGTTGTCGTGGCGGCTGATGGCTTCCAAAGTCTTGTCCGACATGTCTTTGGGGTGACTCGTGGTGAAGCGGATGCGCATGTCCGGCACGGCTTCAGCCACTAACTCCAGGAGGTCGGCAAAATCAATACTGGTACCATCTGCAGAAGTATATCTGTACGAATTCACATTCTGGCCCAGGAGGGTCACTTCCTTATACCCGCGCGCGCGCAGGTCGCGTACCTCATTTAATATAGAGTCCACGTCGCGGCTTCGTTCGCGGCCGCGCGTGTAAGGCACTACGCAGTAGGCGCAGAAATTATTGCACCCTCTCATGATCGACACAAACCCGCTGATGGATCGTCCGATACGCGCCGGGATCACATTGCGGTATGTCTCAGTCGTGCTGAGCACCACATTCATCGCCTTGTGACCCTGCTCGCATTGCGCTAAGAGGTTAGGGATGTCCAGATACGCATCCGGTCCTGCTACAATATCCACACCGAACTCATCAATCAGCGTTTGCCCCATACGCTCCGCCATACAGCCGATGACGCCGATGATGGTCTGCGCTCTGCGGTTTTTGAGGTGCGCTTTCAGTTCCCGGAGCCGTGCACCCACTTTCTGTTCCGCGTTGTCGCGGATCGAACAGGTGTTGAGCAAAATGATATCCGCATCATCCCATCGTTCGGTCCATACAGCGTCCGTTGTACCCATGATTGCAGCCACAACTTCGCTGTCTGCGACGTTCATTTGACATCCATATGTCTCAATATTAAATTTTTTTGCCATAAAATTTGCATATATCAAAAAAAAGTTGTACCTTTGCACCCGATTTCAAAAAACGGGAAGTGGCGCAGCCCGGTAGCGCAACGGTCTGGGGGACCGGAGGTCGCGTGTTCGAATCACGTCTTCCCGACAAAATGGATGTCCGATGGACGTCCATTTTTCTTTATTTGGCGGTAACTAAAGGCAGGTTGATTTCGGTCACTGCCTTTCGCTCTGTGCCGATGAGCACAGCCTGCATGTCCGCGTTCTTCTGAACGAGGTCAAGCCACCATTCGGCTTCGTCGAGATCCACAAAACCGCTTACGCGCAGCGCACAGCCTTCTCCGAAGACAGGCATTTTCTGCAGGTCGAAGTCGCGGATGAGGAACTGGCTGAAGTTGAAGAGCGCCACTTCGTACAGCAGGTTGTTCAGTGCCTGTTCGTCCGCCTGCGGCAGGATGATCAGCACTACGGAAGGCTGTTTGCGGTCCTCGCTCCATTGCTGAACGGCTACGGTGTCCTGCGGTGCGGTCTCTTCCACCTGTCCGCGTTTGTCCGCCAAATCGGACGTAGCTCCGCCTTTCTTGCTCTCCATTCCCTGACCCAACATCGCTAACATGTCTTTCGCCATTGCGCCTAACTCCGTAGAACCGTAGTTCTCAACGAGGTTTTGCAGTTCGCTTGTGAAAGCAGCCTGACCTTCCGTGCGGGCGATGGAAACGGCGTTGAGGAACAGGAAACGGGGCATCAAAGCACTCTGCGGGAAATGGGTCTCGGCATACTGTTTGTTCGCTTTCACCTCTTTGTAACGGCCTTTGGTGTATGCCGCGTATGTAGAAGCATACAGCGAATCCTGCTCGGCTAACATCCGCTGCATCTGAGCGATGTAGGTCGGGTCATGACGCAATGCGCGCAACTCTTCATCCTCATGGATTGCCAATACCGATGCATGCGTCGGGAAACGGGCATCGAGTGCCGCCAAGGTCTCGTCCGCCAATGGCTGAGACTCCAATTTGTCGCGGTAGATATAATAGAGCGCCACCATCGCTTCACGCCAGAGACTGTCGCTGATCGCGAAATCCTGTTCGGTGCGCGGTATCTGCTGGAGGTAATAGCCGGGTTTATGGATATCGGTCTCCACCACTTGACGCGGTGCCTGTGTCGAATCGCTTGCCAGAGCCGTCGAATCCGCTCCTTCACCTTCCGGGTATCCGTCTTCCTGATAGGGGACAGTCACTTGTTTGTTCTGCCTTCTCCAGTTGTCTTCCAAGGGGCGGTTACCCCATCTCCTTTTCCATTCCTGCCCTCCCTGACGGATGAGCTGCGGGTTGTAGAAATACCATTCTCCCTGTTGTCCGCCGCCACCGAGCATGTTGGCGGTGTTGACACTTCGTGGCGTGTTGTCGCCTCGCGCTAACTCCCGCGCTGCCTGCGCCTGATTAGCCGAATCGGTTTTCTCCGCCTCGATGAGGTCGGCAATGATCTTGTCCACCACGGCGCGTTGCTCCTCTTCGCTCAACCGGCTCAGACGCTGGAGCGAGTCCTGTAACTGCGCTTGCGTGTAGGAGACGATCAGTTCGTCCAGCACCTCCGAGCGTTTCTGCACGCGGCTGAACTGCTCGTTCTCCGCCGTGAGGATCGTCACCGCCTCGCGGTAACAAGGCTGCGCCTGAACATATTCATTGCGCTCGAAATAGAGGTCACCGGCGCGCACCAGCACTTCCGCTTTCGCCTCGCCGGCTTGCGTCGATTCGGCAATGGCTTTTTCGTATAACTCAAGCGCCTTGGCGGTGTCGCGCGCAGAGAGATAGATGTTTCCCATTGCGCCGTAGATGCGGTCGAGACGGTCTTTGAACTTCGTCTGCCGCGTCATGGAGCGTAATTGCCCCAAAGAGTTCTTGCCGCCTAACTCCGCAATGCGGATGCGGGCGTTGAACTCCATCTCATTAGGCGGCGCCATACGCACCGCATGCTTATAGGAACGGATCGCCTCTTCCTTATTGTTCTCGCGCTCGTACAACTGACCTAACACGTACGCAAAACGCGGACGGTAGATCTTCCGTTTCTCATGCGGTAGGGCTATCTTCACAAACGGTATCGCCTCGTGGTAATGACCGCCTTTGAGGAGCACGTCGGCTTTCACGGCGGAGTAGAGTTTGGCATGTTTCTTGCTCAGCGCATCTATCTGCACGCGGTTCAACATGTCTTCCGCCTCGTATTGCCACCCCATCTCCGCATAAGACCGCGCTACCCATAGCTGACATTGGGCAATCACGTCCGGGTTGTTCTGGTAGTGGTTGATGATATAATTGAAGGTGCTGACAGCGCCTAAGAAATCGCCTTTGTGGAACTCCGCTTCGCCTAAACGCATCCAAGCCATAGGCATATTGGCGTTGAACTCCTCCGATTGAAGCCAAATCTTGTATTGCGGATCGGACGAACGTTTGGGGTCGCGTTTCGGTTTTGACTTGATAGAGTGCAGTTTGATACACTTGCGGCATTTCTCGATGGTCTTGTCCATCTGCGAAGTGGCGGATTGTGCTGCCTCGTGGTTGCTGACAGGGTAGAGGTACAGAATACGGCTGTAGTCGTCCGTGTTCGCATCGCGGATGGCTTTCAGACCCTCGTCATAACTCAAATTACCGTTATGAAGGATGTTGTATTTGACCTTCATCTGATGGTACGACCGCGTTGCCCATGTGTTCTTCTGCGTTGAACAAGAACAAAGGAGCAGGAGAAATGCCCCTGCCAATAAAAAGATACTATGTTGTTTGTTTCTTATCACGAATTATCAATTATCAATTGTCAACTATCAACTATCAACTATAAACTATTTCAGTCCTTTTACATGGCTTTGTGCGGCGATGAACTCTTTCAAATAGTATGGCTCGTAGTACGCGATGTCCATGTCCGTTGGCACACCTTCCCGTTCCGCTATGACGCCTACAAACCGCGCTTCGGGAATGATATCCGGCGCGAAATGCCAATTGGGAGCGGTGAGCACCGACTGACACTTGGCGGCTCCGTCGCCGAAGTAAAATGCCTCTTTGTTACCGGTATAGAGACTGCTTTCGTTTTCCACTACGATAGCACGTGTTTGCCCGGTTTCATCGGAAGTATATACCTCCATCCGGCGTGCATCGATCATGGGGAACAGGATCGAATCCGAGTGATTTGTCTCCGCCGAAGAGAGAAAAGCCTCCTCCAATACGCGCAAGGTAGGCACCGGAATAAGCGGTACATTCAGCCCGTAACACAAGCCTTTGGCGGTAGAAGTACCGATTCTCAATCCTGTATAACTGCCGGGACCCTCGCTCAGCGCTACGGCATCGATGGTGAGCCCTTGCTCCCGTGCCTCGTTCATCAACTGTTCCAAATACAACGGCAAAAGACGCGCGTGGTTACTTCCCTCGCGGTTGATCAGTTGTTTGATTAATGTCCCGTCCTTGCATAACGCCGCGGAACAAACAGATGTACTCGTTTCGATACAAAGTATCGTCATATTCTCCTCTTTCTTCAAAAACGGCTGCAAAGGTACAAAAAAAATCTCATATATGCAAACATAATTGCAGAAAAACTTGCGTATGTCAAAAAAAAGTAGTACTTTTGCACCGTGAGAACAAAGTTTATACATATTTTGCAGTGGTTCGGCACGATGGCAGTGCTGACGATAGTGGCTGTTCTGGTGTGGACTCTTTGCGGAGGAAACCAGACAACAGCGAGTCTCAAATGGTTGCAGTTGGCGCAGACGGTAGGGACCTTTTTGTTGCCTCCTATCCTTTGTGCTTGGATGTGGGATGAGGAAAAAAAGCCCTTCCGGTGGCTGCACATGGATAAAGGCGCGGACGTGCGGGTGTTCCTTTGGGCTATTGCGGTGATGGTCTGCGCGATTCCCGGAATCAACCTCCTGGCGGATCTCAACAGCCGCGTCGAATTGCCGGAAAGTCTCGATTTCATCGAACAAATATTGAAGAAAATGGAAGAGGACGCTGCGGCGTTAACCGAGCGTTTTTTGGCGGTTGACAACCTCTGGGGACTGCTGATCAATGTCGGACTTCTGGCGTTTCTGCCGGCTATGGCGGAAGAGCTCTCTTTCCGCGGTACGTTGCAGCAGATTTTAGGACGCGGTCATGCGGCTGTATGGGTGTCGGCTATTATATTCTCCGCAATCCATATGCAGTTTTACGGCTTTATACCGCGTATGTTAATGGGGGCTCTGTTCGGCTATGTGTTCCTCTGGACAGGCTCGCTGTGGGTACCGGTGACGATGCATTTTACGAATAACTGCATCGCGGTGTTGGCCTATTATTTTTCCGATGAAATCGGGGAAAATGGCATAAAATATGCCGACACGATAGGTGCCGGCAATACGTGGTGGTTAGGTGTCCTGAGCCTGCTGGCGGTAGGAGCCTTGTTGTGGGTTTTTACATGTCGGGATCGACTAAGATGCGACCGCAGAACTCGCACACAAGAATCTTCTTGCGGGTGCGGATATCCAACTGACGCTGAGCAGGGATCTTAGCGTGACAACCGCCGCAAGAGTCGCGCTCTACTTTTACTACAGCCAAACCGTTGCGCGCGTTCTTACGGATACGCTTGAACGCTGTCAGCAGACGTTCGTCTAATTTCTTCTCGATGTCACCGGATTTGATCACCAATGCCTCGGTCTCTGCCTTGGTCTCCGAGAGGATCTGATCCAACTCCGAGCGTTTTTGGTTCAAATCAACTGTGCGCTCCTCGATGTCCTTGGTCGTTTTGGCTTTGTCCAACAGACGTGCCTCCAACTCGGCGGAGTATGTTTTGATCTTGCGTTGGCTGGCTTCGATCTCCAGTTGCTGATACTCGATCTCTTTGCTCAGGTTATCGAACTCGCGGTTGTTGCGTACGTTGTTCTGCTGCTCTTTGTAACGCGAGATAGACGCATTGGCGTTCTCGGTACGTACGCGGTGGTCGGAGATCTGGGTCTCGAACTCTTTGATCTCGTTCTCGATGTTTGCCAGACGGGTTTTCAGACCTTCTACCTCATCGGCTTTGTCCTTCACTTCCTGAGGCAACTCACCTGCGAGGGTACGCAAGTTGTCGATCTTCGTGTCCACTTGTTGTAATTCGTAGAGGTATTTCAGCTTGTCCTCTACCGTTAATTCTTTCTTTGCCATAAAGCGTTGTTATTTAGTTAATTATTATTTCCTCAATAGGGCTCCTGTCCGCTTCGCTGATGAAGCACTGAACGCCGAGGGGCGCAAGGATATCCCGGAAGATCTCGCGGGCATGCCGTTCGGAGATCCAGTGGTCGATATCAATCAGCCCGATCGCCCCTGCCGCATCCTGAAACTCATGGTATTTGCAGTCAGCCGTCAGATAGACGTCTGCGCCTTGGCGTATAGCATCGGGTATGAACTCCGCGCCGCTTCCTCCGCAGAGGGCGATGGTCTGAACCGTCTCTTTCGCGGGGCGTGTGTAACGGATATACGTGCAGCCGAGTGTCACGCGCACATGTTCGATGAAAGCCGCATAGGATATTGGCTCAGGAAGAGTGCCTATCACGCCTAAACCCGTATCGCCGGAGGCGGAAGGAACTAAAATGCGGTAGCTCTGAATACCGAGTTTGTCCGCCAGACGCGTGTTAATACCGCCCATGACCGAATCAAGGCTCGTATGCGCACTGTAAATGGCGAGGTCATGCTTGATCGCCGTCTCCACAATACATGCCTGCGGTGTCTGTCCGCAGATCTGCTTCAAACCGTGAAAGAGTAGGGGGTGATGAGAGATAATGAGTTGGCAACCGCGCATAATAGACTCATTGACCACCTCCGGCGTAACGTCTGTGGTCAAGAGGACGGACTCAATATCACGTCCCGGGTCACCTACCTGCATTCCCGAGTTATCCCATTGTTCCTGGGCACTCCGTGGCGCTACAGATTCTATGCTATTAATGATCTCCCTTAGGAGCACAGTTCGGCTTGGTGCCGTTAGCGTTTAGCTATTGGCTTCTTCGGCGGCTTCTTCCTCTTCGATCGAGAAATCCGTGATCCCTGCGTTTACGAGGATGTTGTACCAAAGCATCAGTTTGCGAATGTCCGACGGATAAACGCGGTCGCGGTCCCAATTCGGCAATACCTCGTCAAACCATGCTTTGAGCTCGTCGTTCGAGGCTTTCTTCGGATCCATTGCTACCGCTTTCAGACCCTCTTTCTTGCCGGCGGACGTCAGCACTTCGCTCAGTTGTACATCATCCGTGTCGGTAAACATAGAGATGTCACTCAACGCTACGATCTTGTCGCGAGCATAGGTCGGCATACGTTTGCCGTCCACCAATGACTCTACTATCAGCATGTTGTTGCCGCGACTAACTAATTTGTATAATCCGGGCTTGCCGGTGATCGCAAGGATGTTTCTGAGGTTTTCCATTTCGCGAAATATAATTGTAAAAAAAAAGTTGCGGAGGGCGGGATCGAACCACCGACCTTCAGGTTATGAGCCTGACGAGCTACCACTGCTCTACTCCGCGATAAATCTTACGTTTTTTCGTAAGCGGGTGCAAAGGTACTGCTTTTTTTTGAAATATGCAAATATTTAGCGATTTTTTTTGCATATATGCGTATTTTTTTGTAAATTTGCGCCATATTTTGGTAACTATGCGTAAAAATTGGCTTTTTTTAGTGCTCTTGGTAGCCGTTCAGTCCGTCTTTTCGACGGAGCGTGTTTCGCTGGAACAATTGCAGGCGGATTGGTCTCGTTATACCGATCGGATGGTCGAGGTAACGACCCCTTTGGTGGTCTGCGGCAGTTTCTATGACTCCCTGATCCTGGCACCTCAGCGGCTCTTCTGTCCCGAGGAGCGCGCCGAAGGATTGGCGGAAGGAGACAGTACCGCCTATTGGCGGATCGTGGAGCATAACCGCGCGTCGAGTATCTGCGTCCATTGCCGCAATAACTACTACGAGGTGCGCACGGGCGATGTAGTGAAAGGTTTCAAGGCACGCGTGACGGGTTCCCGCCATTTCGTCTCAGGCCAGGGCGTCAAGACACGTCATCGTCCTATGCCGCGTCTGCCCAAAGCGCAGAAAGGTACCTTGCGGATCGTCGGAGCGAACATAGAGAACTATTTCGCGGACTTGGGCGGCTATGCCACCAGGAAAACAACTCCTGCGCAGCAGGCAATGAAGACCCGCAAACTGATGTCTGCGCTCAAAACCATGAAAGCCGACGTCTATGCCTTTTGCGAGATGCAGGTGGGCGATAAGGCACCGCAGATGTTACTTGCCGAACTCAACAAACGCGGCGACAAGTACGCTTTTGCGGCGATGCCGATGGAGAACATGGACCGTATCGGCGGATGTATTGTATATAACAAGGAACGCGTGCGCGTGTACGAACGACCGATCTCGGCATATACCGACAGCATGAACCATTATTACGCGCGGATGTTCGCAATCGGATTGGAGGAGAGAGCGAGCGGAGAGAAGATGATCCTGTCGCTCAACCATTTCAAGTCCAAAAGACCCGGAAGGGGCAATTACGATACGCATCTCAAACGGATGCAGAATGTCGATTCGTTGTTGGCTATGTTGCCGCGGGCGGTACAGCTGTACGGCGATTCGGACGTCTTGCTCTTGGGCGATTATAACTGCTATACGCAGGAGGCGCCTATTCAGACCATCGTGCAGGCAGGCTACGCGGATCAACTGCCTTTGGGAGGGGAGAGCGATTATTCCTATAGTTTCAAAGGCGAAGCCGGGTATCTGGACCGTTGTTTCGCCAGTCCGTCCATGAGCAAACAGGTCATCTCGGTCATGCCTTGGCATATCAATGCCGATTGGTATTACTCCCATGGCGCCTACAAGCTCCGCGACAAATCCATGCACCGCTATGCCGACCATGATCCCATTGTGGTGGATGTGAAGTTGTATTGACGAGGTATTTTAATTGACGATTGGACGATTGACGAGGTACGAGTTATTGACGATTGAAAAAATTGTTCGATTGTTCGCAGCATGGTCAATCGTAAATAAGCCGCGAAGCGGAAATTCGTAAATCAATCGTTAAATCGTAAATCGTCCAATCGTCAATAAAAAAACGGACAACCATCTAAGTTGTCCGTTTTTTGTGACCCCGCTGGGGCTCAAACCCAGAACCTTCAGAACCGGAATCTGACACTCTATTCAATTGAGCTACGGGGCCGAATTATCAATTATCAGTCTCTCCTTCCCATGAAGATAAGGATGTAGTATATCAGCGATGCGAGGGACGAGAGGGCGGCTACTACGTACGTGTATGCTGCGCTGTGCAGTGCGTCGGAAGCCATCGCGGTTGTCTCGTTATCGGTGATACCTGCCTCGCGGAGCCAGTTCACAGCGCGCTGACTCGCATTCACCTCCACCGGCAGCGTGATGAACGAGAAGAGCGTGAGCACCGCGTACAGACATATTCCCACCAACAGCAGCGTCTGTCCGGCACTCGAGCCGATTAAGAGCAGACCGCCTAATATGATCCATGTCACCCATTTGCTGCTAAAGGATACCACCGGTACCAATGCGGAACGCAAACCTAACGGACCATACTCTGTCGCGTGCTGTACCGCGTGACCGCATTCGTGAGCGGCTACTGCCGCCGCTGCCACATTCGCGCCGTTATAGACCTCCTCTGACAAATTGACAGTCTTGTTGGCAGGGTTGTAATGATCCGTCAACTGACCCTTGACACACGTGATCTCCACGTCGTAAATGCCGTTGTCATGCAGCATCTTCTCCGCTACATCGCGACCTGTCATGCGCAGCGGCTCTTTGGAATAGCGCTTGAACTTGCGGTTCAATGACGCCGATACCAGCCAGCTCGCCAAGGCGATGCCGATAAATACAATCCAATATAAGGATTCAGGTGTTACTGTCATCTTCGTTGTTTTCTAAGTATATTGCTCTGTCGTTCGGTCTTTTCTTCCTCCGGCATACCCGGCATTCACCATAGACCACCAAGGTGAAGTATTTTGCTACGAAATTGGAGTACCGCCGTTCATGCACCAACCGGATGATGGAGGGCTCGGTAAACTCCGATTCGCGACCGCATTTGGGGCAGACTACAATCATGTTGGCGTCCGACTCACGTACTAATTCGTATGTCGTGGCGGCTTTGCCCCGCTGCCTTTGTATTGCATGCAAAATCTGTGCCAAAATGAGCAGATTGAGCACATTATATACCGTTCCGACCGAAATTCGCTCTTCTGCGCACTTTTCTGCCAATTCGTCAGCCGTAAATGGCTGCTGTAACTGGCACGCCGCTTTCAGCACCATGTTACGCACTTTCGACGGACGCATGTTATGACTCAGGATATACTCGTCGAGTTGCTCCTGTAACTGCTCATATGTCTTAGCCCCTTTCATCAGATGGCTTTGATATAAGCGCGGCGGCGTTTGTGCTGCTTGTGGTCGAACTGCGTGAAGTTCGCTATGTTCTTCGCGTTCGTCTCCAGAATCGAGGTCGTCTCCAATCGTTTGATCTGATATTTCTTGATATACGGAATCCAATCCTGGAAGAAAAGCGAGTTGATACCTTTGTCCTGATAGTCCGGTCGCACGGCGATAAGCAGCATGTTAAAGTCGTCTATCTGTTTGGCTTTGAGGGCTTTGAGAATATGATACCAGCCAAACGGGAAGAGCTTGCCGCCGCATTTGCGGAGCGCCGCAGATATATCCGGCATACCCACACCTACGCCTACCACTTCGTCTTTCTCGTTCACGATGATCGTTACGAAATCGAAGTTCAGCAGAGGGAAATACATGTTTTTGTAGTAGTTCTTCTGCTTGTCGGTCATGGGCTGGAAATTGTACAGCTTCTGATACGCCTCGTCGATCACGTCCATGTACTGAATGCCGTATTTGCGCACTAACTCGCGCGTGTTCTGTACTTTATCTACATGTACGTGCGAACGCTGCTTCACGATCTCGGCAATGCGCTCCAGACGCTCGGGACATTCGTACGGCGGATAAACCTGTATCTCTATCCAATCCGCCTCTTTGGTCAGACCATACGCATCCATGTGCTTCACGTAATAAGGGTAGTTGTACAGCGATGCCATAGGCGCCAAGTACTCATATCCTTCCAAGAGCAGACCCTCGTGGTCAAAATCCGTGAAACCTACAGGACCGTTGAGACCGTCCATACCATGCTCCTTGCCCCATGCTGCTACCGTGTCGAGCAGCGCTTTGCTCACCTCTAAATCGTCGATAAAATCAAACCATCCGAAGCGAACATGCTTCACGCCCCATTTCTCATTGGCGCGACGGTTGATGATACCCGCTATGCGTCCCACCGGCTTATCGCCGCGGTATGCCATCCATAGACGGTAGTCGCTCACCTCCACAGCAGGGTTCTTCTCTGCATTGAAGCAGTTCATCTCGTCGAAGAACAATGGAGGACAGTAGTACTGGCAATCCTTGTACAGATCGTTCGCGAACTGTATGAATTGTTTCAACTCTCGTTTTGTCTGTATTTCACGTATCTCTATATCCATATATGTCTATTTATTGTCGTCGTAGTGTCCGTAAGCTGAAATAACCAAAACAAGAATTTCGTTATCGTGTATTTCATAAACCAATCGGTGCTCACGGTTGATTCGGCGAGACCAAGTTTCGTTTTTGCAATATTTAAGTTGCTCTGCTTGCCCTGTACCCGAGCGCGGGTGTTCTCGCAATTCATCAATCAGGCGGTAGAGTTTATTGATCGCTTGTGGCGCATGTTTTTGCAACGCAATAATATCTCTACGAGCATTTTCGGTGAACTCAATTACATACATAGCAACCTATTGATAAATTGTTCGGACGATTCGTCTTCGTGCATACGAATAGTCTTTCCTTGTTTGGCTTGTGCGCTGGAAAGCTCTAATTTGGCACGGAATTCAGCCTCTGTCATTTTTACTTTTGGCTGTTGCGTACGGGGGGGACGGACGGTAATGATTTTCCACCCCATATTACGAGACTGCCGCCGTAAAAATGCTGCATCAGTTGCAGGCAGAGTCACTTGTACTGTTCTCATTGTTGCTTCCATAGCTATCTATCAATTTATTTTCGGGTGCAAAATTTTCTGCAAAAGTAGTAAAAAAAATTGGTTTGAGCAAATAATTATGACAAAAAGTGCAGAAAACGTTCTTTTTTATATATGTTTTAGCAATTTATCTGATTTTCTTCAGTGGTGACGGGATAATTTAAGAGGTTTAAACCTATCACAATTTGTGATAAGTTCATCTGTTTCAAAAGTGTTTATCTCGGTTTATTTACTTAAATCAGCAACCGGGAAAAATTAGTTTAATTTGTTAAATTCGTGAACAAAAACAAAAAATATTTGTATAATTCAAAAAAAAGCAGTAAATTTGCACCCGATTTTGATGAAAAGCACATGATTTATCAGTTGATTATATCCATTCCGCTGATGGTATGCCTGTTCTGGGCGATTTTTTTCACTATTCGTGCCGTGCAGGGAACGACAGAACCGCGTGTGAACACGATGGTGATGTTTTTTTATATTGCTACCACAGTGCTGTACCTGGATCATTGGATGTATTTCTCCGGCGTGCTGAGTTTTGCAGGCGAATGGAGTTACGGGATCGTTAACCTCTGCGTATATCCTTTTTTCTACATGTACCTGCGCGTACTGGCACGCGCGAAGGGAGGCCGTGAAGCGCCATGGCTGTTAGTGCCGGCGGGTCTTTTTGCGGTATTGTTCCCCGTGCTGTATATATTCGAATGGAGTGCAGGAAAAGAGGTTTTGGGTGTCTTTGCTCGGATCTGCTTCGCCGCACAAGTTGTATGGGTGTGGGTGCGCGGCGGACGGTTATTGCGCCATGCCCGCAGGCGGATGGACGAGACCTATTCGGACTATCGAAGCGAACTGTTACGTCCGGTGAACACTCTCTTGCAACTGTTCGGTTTTACGGCGGTGGCATCGCTCGTACTGGTGGTGATCGGAAGGGAGTTCTTTATCCACGAAACAGAGGTCACTATACCCGCTATCATCATGTCGGTGCTACTCTACGGATTAGGTTACGTTGCCTCCAATACCACTATTCCCCCGGAGGTGAAAGGGGAGAGAGGATCAGAGGCGAGAGGATCAGAGGAGAGTGGATTAGAGGAGAAAGGGGATGATGAGTTGATGCGCAAGATCGACCATGTGATGCGTGAGGATAAACTGTACCGGAATACCTCGCTGACGATCCACGACCTGGCAGCGGCGGTGAACAGTAACCGCACCTATGTCAGCAACTGTATTAACCGCACCAACGGTCAGAGTTTCTCGCAATATGTAGCCACGTACCGCATCTCCTGCGCCAAAGAGATCTTGTCATCCGATCGTTACGCGTCCGACCATGACGCCATTGCCGATGCTGTCGCGCAAAGCGGTTTCCTTTCCTACCAGACTTTCTATCGTGTCTTCAAGGACAGTACGGGCACGACACCTCTTCAATATCGACAAAAAATACTCAAAAAATCATAATTTGTACGATTTGCGAATGCAATTTGTACCAAATGCGAGTGGTTTTTGAAAAAAAATCACTACCTTTGCAGCAAATTTGTATTTTAATTAACCAAATTGTATAATTTATGAAAAAGTTCTTTACTTTTTTTGCAGCGATTCTGATCAGTATTGCTGCAATGGCGCAAGAGCAAGCCACCGCCCGGGTGATCGTTCCGTCGGATTGTTCGATGGACATATCTCAGGGTCTTTGGTTAGCTTGGTACTACGGCTATGAAGATTACAGTGCCACTATTGTGCCAATGAAACAAGAGGGTCGTATTTTTACGGCAACGTTCACTCCGGAGAGCGGAGAGTACAGTTATTATTTCCTGAATGCATCTTCGACCGAAGGCGAGAACGTAGCGCGCACGTACGCGCGTTACTATTTGAACGTGATGGACACGCTTTGCTGGGAAATGCGTTATAGCGGGGATGGATCCTATTACTACGCAGACCAAGTGAATGATTGCAACCTGCAGGACCACAACTACATGCCGTCCGATCTAAAGGCAACGCCGTTAGGTCGTGACTCGATTCTGTTTGAGTGGAAAATGACGCAGGAGGTAAGTAACAATTTCCAGATTGTTTGTTATGACCAGTACGGCAAACCGCTGTTCGAAGATGCGTATTGGATTCCGGAAGCATCGGCTCGTTCGTACCGCGTCAAAGCGAACGTAGCTGAGCCGGTCGAAGTGGCTTATTGGCAGATTACCGCCCGCGACGACAAATGGCACGAGTACACCGCCAAAGGGGCAGGTTTTGCAATCGAAGGAGATGCTCGTATTCCTCATAACCTGCAAGTGACCGAGAACGGCGATTCCAAATACACCATCACATGGGAAGCGGGCGACGAGGTAGATCATTTCTATCTGGCAATCAACGGATTAGAGACTCCGATAGAGGAAAATAACTTGAAAGCGAAGAGTTATCAGGCTACTTTGCCGGATAACGGGTACTATTACGTTGATGTAGAGTCCCGCGACGCGGAGAACAATCCGTTAGGCCGCATAAGCACTAATTTCAACCTCTATACGAAAGAGGCGCGCGACCTGGTACTCCATTTCTATATACCGCAGGCGCGTGCGTTTATGAGCGCCAACGGAGCTGCACTCAAATGGAGCAATACCTCTTTTGCGGGTGATCATATAACCGCCTTGGTAGCAGAAGGCGAGACAGCGCCGAACTGGTATAAAGCCACCATCAAGGACTTTAACCGCGTGGCGATCCTGTTCTCGCTGATCAATGCTTCCACCGCCGAGGCGGCTACCAAAGAATTAGCATACCCATATCCTTTCGGCGAATATGAGGCGGAAGGCTACTATGTGCTGACTGAGAACAAAGATGGCGAATTATCTTTCACTCAGCAAACGGAATATAATCCTTGGTACCCCAATGACTATGCGGCAAGCAATCTGCAGATCAGCCGGAAGATGAACAAGATCATCTTCCAATGGGAGAGCGCAGCGGAGACGAGTTATAGTCTGCAAGCCTATAGCAAAGAACGTGAGATTATTTGGGGAAGTACGTATGCCGGCAACAATCAGTATGAGTACACCATGGATAACGCCGAGCCGGTGGAGATCCTCTATTGGGTACTGACCCCGCAAGTGGGCTACAACAACGGTACTGCTTTTGCAACCTATTATAAAGAGCCGTTTATCGTGCAACCTTCGCCGTTCATTCCGAAGAACCTGCAAGCCAAAGACAACGGCGACGGTACTTATACGTTCTCTTGGGACAAAGTGGAGCTGGATACAGTGAAACAGTACCGCCTCGAGGTAGTTGATCCGTCCGGCAACGGCGTATTAGGCCGTTATAATCTGACCACCAATTCGGTAACCGAGCCGGTACAGTTCCTCTTCAGCGGTCGTGCGGCAATGAAAGTGTCCCCGATGAATTCATGGGGTTCGCAAATGGGTATGGCGGTTGACAGCTTCGACGTGAAGCCGGTAGCGGCACACGACCTGACAATCCGCGTGATGATCAATCCGCTGAGCGGTATTGACACTTCCGAAGGAGTGCAGTTTGAAATCAAGAAAGATGCCAAGTCCGCTTATGAGCCGGTCAATGCCATCGACGACAAATACGGCTGGTGGAAATATACCCTCAACACCACCGAGCCGGGTGCAATGTTCCGCATCAATGGAGGATGGAGAACGCTGAATATTGTATCAGACACCTGCGTAATGTTCGACGGAAACTATTTCAACGAGGAGGAATGCGATGCACACGCCGATGACTATATGCCGCAAAACATCTCGGTATTGGATAACCACGACGGTACCTATACCATCGCATGGTCGATGAACTATACCGAGAAGGTGGGGTACTATCAGGTAAGTCTCTATGACGAGAACTACAACTATTACCTGAACGATCCGGTACAGACGCTGCAAGTGAAGACTCCGGTATTGGCTACTGCGGGCAATTATCACCTGAATATTACTGTTTATAACAAGGCGCATAACCGTATCGGTTACGGCACGACTAATTTTGAGATCAAGCCGGTAGAAGCACGCGAGATCCTGTTGTCGGTATTGGCGCAACCGGGTACCCCGATGTGGAATGCTTATACGTACAATGTGGAAGAGGGCGGATATACCACGTCTGTTGTCTTCACGCCGGCGGAAGGCGGATGGCAAACGGCCCTATTCAATACCACCGATCCCGCGCTGACCGTACGTTTCCAGAAATCAGGAGGCTGGTATTATTCCGAACCGACCGACATTATCCTCACCGAGAACACCTGCATCGAGTGGAACGGCAAGGAGTTCAAGAAAGCGGATTGCAATACCACCAAACTGAATGATTATACCCTCTCTAATCTCAAAGTGGAGAGCAAGGGCAAAGGCGGCTTCCATTTCTCATGGGATTGCAAAGATAATCCGGACGCCTTTAATATACGCCTTATGTACGCAGATACTATTGGTATCCGTTGGAGCACGAATCCGAGCGGAGAGGAAAGAAGTGCGGACTACCAATTCGATACCGATAGTGCCATGGAGATGGTATGGTACGTCGTGCCGGTAATGAACGGAGAGTACGACAACAACTACCTTTGGGATTTGGGCGTGTATGGCCCGAAATTCAACGTAGAGGCTACGATGCAGAAGATCACGAACCTCACCGCCAACAAGAACGCCGACGGTACTTGGACTATCCGGTGGGATAAGATCGTGGTACCTGTAGCCTATTACTCGGTAGTGGTAGTGGATGAATACGGCAGACAGATTTATTACAATAGCGTACAGGAGAATCAATGCGTTACGGAATTTATCGGTAAGATCGGAACACATGACGTAACGGTAATGGCATACGACGAAGAAGGCGCATTGTTAGGCAAAGCAGCCACCAAGCTGACCGTGACGGAAGTGCCGGCTCGTGAACTGACTGTCCGCGTATTGCTGCACCCGGATGCAGAGACTACCATCACGCCGATGCGCTGCCAGACGGGTCCGGGCGTATGGGACGTAGCGGATCCACAGGATCAAGGCAACGGATGGTATAAGTTTACCTTCACTTCCACCATGCCGGCTCCGGATGTAGTCGTTCTGGGCTTCCAGCCTACCATCAAGGGCGATACCTGCCTGCAATTCACCGGCGGTAACTTGTCTTCCGCTTCCTGCGACGAGGTAGCGCATGACTATCGTATCGTACCGGGCTCAATGAAAGCCGTTTCTGAGCCGGGACGAGTTACGTTTTCTTGGTCGGGCGTAGAAAAATCAGAGACGTATGAGGTTAATTTGTTCTATTATGACGAGCAGTACAGTTATTGGAATTATTTCTACAGCGGTATGGCTTACGACACTGCGTTCGTTTATAACGTGCCGGACGACAGAGACGGTCTCGAGATCAAATGGGCTGTTGCACCGCGTCAACCGCACTACCTCAATGAGTTTGAAGCTTCGGAGAAAGTAATCCTCCAAAAGAGCCAAATCATCCTCTCCTCCCTAAAAGCACTTACCACGGACTCCATTCACTACCGTCTGAGTTGGAATTGCAACACCGATACTGTTCAGTATCAACTCCAGTTACGTTCCGGCGGCTATCTGTACTCAGATCAGCAATTGAGCCAGAAGCAATTTGACTTTACAGCCCTGAGCGGTTATACGAACTATAGTTGGGCTATACGCGCTGTGACAGCAACAGGCGAGCCGTTGACCACCTGGTACAACAGCGAACTGTTCTATGCTAAACGATCGCTCCGCATGGTTTCTAACCTGCAAGGCTCGGCTTCCGGCAAGACTCTCCAGTTTACATGGAACACGAACGCTGAGCGTGTACGTGTTGAGTTGTGGAAAGATTATGACCTTTGGACCCGTGAGCCGATCTTCCCGAAAGGCGACTCGATCATCACCGACAAGTCCTTCTCTATCACCGTCAAAGAGGATGCACGCTACTTCTTCTTCCTCTGTGCACAAGTGAAGGATGGCCAGGGCAATTGGGTAGATGTATATGAGGAAAGCGGTATATATGTGAACGTCTTTAACGACGTCAAGACCTATACCGTCAACGTCAGTGCGACTACCGGTGGTAACTTCTGGGGCATGAATCCTTCAGGCGAGTACCCGGAAGGCTATGAGCTGAGGCTACGTCCGAGTGCAGACGAGGGATATCAGTTCGTCAAATGGTCGGACGGCGAGACCAGTGAGTTCCGTCTCATCAAGGTCACCTCAGACATCACGCTCATCGCCCTCTACGAGAAGATACCGGAGTATCATGTTGTCCTCTCTGCTACCGAAGGCGGTGTGCTCAAACACTATTACTACGACCGCGAGTTCACCAAGATCGATACGACTGTGCTCGGAGGCTGGAATGTGTATATACAGGCGATACCGAACGAAGGATACGAACTCAACGCATGGTCGGACGGCTATGACGCTGCCGAAACAAGACGCTCTATCAGCTTCGATTCCGACAGTGTGATCACAGCGGTCTTCAAACCCTTCTGCTACGTAACTATTGCAGCACAGGAAGGCGGACGTGTTCAGTTCAACGGGGCCATCGAGTACGACAAAGCCAAGAAAGCATACAAGTGCTCTTACGGTGCGGAAGTATCCATCAAAGCGAACCCCAATGACGGATACCGCTTCGTCAAATGGTCGGACGGAGACTTTAATATCTCCCGTATGATCACCGTTACCAAGAATATGAGCTTCACCGCCGAGTTCGCCGAGGCAAGCACGCCGTTAGAGAAATACGCCGTGCAGATCCTCTCGAATGACGTACAGTTAGGCGAAGTGGGCCAAGTCAGCGGCACTTATACCGAAGGCGACAAACTCACCCTCATCGCTACCCCGAAAGATGGCGCAGAGTTCATACAATGGTCGGACGGTAACAAAGAGGCAACACGTGTCATCACCATTGCTTCCGACACCACCATTATCGCCTACTTCCAATACAAACGCGTGACCATCACCGTCAATGCGGCTGCCGGCGGTACAGTGAACGCCGAGGAGATCAACGGTACCTATAACTACGGCACCATCGTGACCCTCATCGCTACACCGGACGAGCACTATCACTTCATCGGCTGGTCGGACGGTAGTACCGAAAACAACCGCATGATCACCCTCAAAGAGGATATGACCATTACGGCGAACTTCGCTAAACAGCAGTACCTCATCACCTTCCTCAATGCAGACGGCTCGTACATCGAGTCCAACCCATGGAACTACGGCGATATACCGTACTGCACCGTAACGCCGACCATGGAGCCCGACGAGCAATGGAATTACATCTTTGCCGGCTGGACACCGGAGATCAAGGCCGTTACCGGCAATGCTATCTACACCGCCGTATATACCAAAGACCCGAACCCGGGACAAGCCATTGACACTGTACAAGGTAACAAGGTACAAGGTCTCAAAGTCATGGAGAACGGTGTGCTCTATATCATCTACAATGGTATGAAGTACAATGTCCAAGGAACCAGAGTGAAGTAGTTTCAAACAACCTCAAACAAAAGAAAAAGCGCATCTCGGTGCGCTTTTTCTTGTCTCTTATTTGGCTAATTCAATCGCCGCGAGGATGAGGGGGGCTACACCTTTGGGATCGTCGTCGCGGATGAGCTCATGCACGTAATAGCTGTACGTACCATCTCGATACGGATTGCCTCCGAGACCGGCTACCGCACAGCAGTCCATGAGCGAGACTGTTCCGTCTTCATTGACGCGGATCTTATGCGCCTGAAGGCCGTTCATCACCTCTTGCGCTTTCTCGCGGTATTCGGGTGCCAAGACACCGAGCCGCGCACCTTTCGCCATCGCAAAGCAATACATCGCCGAACAAGTGGACTCGAGGTAGTTTCCTTCCTCTCCCGGACGGTCGGGCACTTGGTACCACAGATGCGTCTCCGGGTCCTGATAAGCAAGGAGCGCGTTTATGACGCGGTTCAAAATAGCACTCAGCTCTTGGCGATACGCACTCAGCGTGTCGGGCATCAGTTCCAACACGTCGCAAAGCGCCATGACATACCAGCCCTCTGCGCGACCCCATGTCTCCGAACTGCATCCTGTCTCGGGGTTACTCCATGCCATCTCGCGGCTCTCATCCCATCCGTGATAATTGAGTCCGTTCGGCTTAACGGTGTGTTTGTCCACCACGAGGAACTGGTTCGTAATATCCTGCCATGCTTCCGGTTCGGGTTTCCATGCGGCATAGCGCGCATAGAAAGTGGTGCCGGTAAAAAGCCCGTCTAACCACATCTGATGCGGGTACACCTGCTTGTGCCAAAAGCCCCCTTCGGAAGTACGCGGTTGCTCTCGTAATTGATCGCGAAGTGTCTCGATAGCCATTTCTATACGGCTCTTCGTCTCTGCGTCCTTGCACATTTCATGGAGGATGATGAGGTAGTTTCCGCCCTGCACACGATCCATGTTATAGAGCGATTTTTTATATGTCAGGATCGAACCGTCGGGACCGATGAAGAGGTCGTTGAAACGCATCACATGACCTAAGAAGGTAGTGTCGCCGGTCTCAGCGTAAAGTTCCAGAAAAGCGCGCGCCATGAGCGTTGGTGTGTATTCCCATTTGGGCTTAGCAGCTCCGTCACACATCCATAACTCCGGATGATGTTGCATTTCTGAAAGAGCGACCTCTTTGGCGGTGGTTAACATGGGGGATTCGGCGGTTTTCTGACAGCAAGAAGTGGTCAAGAGCACCAAAAAAGTGATAAAAAAGAGTTTTATTGTGTTCATAATGGTGAAATTTTGTGCAAAGATAGTGATTTTTTTGCATATGTCCAAATTTTTTTGTATCTTTGCGCCCGATTTGTGTAATTATGGCAAATAAACGTAAAATAATAAACGATCCGGTGTTCGGTTTTCTGACTATTCCGAATGAATTGGTCTATGATGTGTTGCAGCATCCCTATGTGCAGCGTCTGAACAGAATCCGCCAGTTAGGCTTGTCCTATTTGGTCTATCCGGGCGCGATGCACAGCCGTTTCGGTCATTCTCTGGGCGCGATGCACCTGATGCAGGAGGCGGTCTATTCGCTCCGGCAGAAAGGCGTGACAATCACCGAAGAGGAAGAGACCGGCGCGATGATAGCGATCCTCCTGCACGATGTCGGACACGGACCCTTCTCGCATGTCCTCGAGCATACCATCGTCGATGGCGTGACACACGAGGATATATCGCTCCTGATGATGGAGCGCATCAACGAAGATCTTGCAAAAAAGCAACCCTCCAAGGACGGAAAACCCTTGGATATAGCCATCGCAATCTTCAAGAACGAGTATCCGAAGCATTTCCTGCACCAGTTGATCTCGAGTCAGCTGGACGTGGACCGGATGGATTATCTCTGCCGCGACTCCTTCTTCACGGGCGTGCAGGAAGGACGTGTGGCAAGCGAGCGATTGTTGAAAATGCTTGATGTGCGCGATGACCGCTTGGTGGTGCAGGTCAAAGGTATCTACAGCGTTGAGAAGTTCCTGGTAGCACGGCGACTCATGTACTGGCAGGTCTATCTGCATAAGACCTCCGTGGCGGCGGAGCAGCACCTGATCAAGATCCTCAGCCGCGCCAAAGAAATAGCACGCGGAGCCACTAATTGTCAATTGTCAATTATCAATTCTCAATTGTTCTGTTCCCCGGCGTTGCACTATTTCCTCTATCAGCCTATCAGCCTGAGCGATTTTGCACTCTATAGCGAAGCCTTGGACCAATATGCCCTGCTGGATGACAACGATGTGCTTTGTGCCATCAAGGCGTGGATTAGTAGCGGGGACAAAGTGCTGAGTGCCCTGAGCCGCAGTTTTATCGACCGAAGTCTCTTCCGGGGCGAACTGTTGGAAAAACCCCTCACGGACGAGGAGAAACAGGCTCTCAACAAACTTTATGCGGAGGCTTTGGGGGTCAGCGAGGAAGAAGCGCACTATTTCTGGAGCGAACATATATCGACCAGCAACACCTATTCCGAGAAAGCCGATACCATTGATATCTTGTATTCGGACGGCTCTGTGCGCGACATCGCACACGCCAGTGAGATCCTCGATCTCGCCGCCCTCACCCGCAAACCTACCAAGAGATATTTGTTCAAGTATCGTCTTCAATCGTAAATCAATACAATCGTCAATAAATCGTTAAATCGTAAATCGTCCAATCGTCAATTAATTTAATGGAGTTTAATGCACAACAAATAGCAGCCTTCTTGGGCGGAGAATTATATGGCAACTCAAGAGCCACGGTGTCAGACGTATCGCCGATTGAGGCGGCGCAACCGCATCATCTCTCCTTTGTGACCGAGGAGAAATACCTGTCTTATCTGGGCAACACCAAAGCCGGCGTCGTGCTCATCACCCGTTCTCTGGTCGAAGGCAGAATCGCTTTCCCCGAAGGCGAAGGAAAAGCCGGAGGCGCGTTCATCCTCGTTGATAACGCTCGTGGTGCCATGGGACAACTGCTCAAGATGATTGCCGGCGCCATGTTCCCTAAGAAACAAGGCATCGAGCAGCCTTCTTTTGTCAGCGAAGGAGTATCGGTGCCCGAAGATGCGTACATCGGTGCCTTTGCCTATATCGGCAAGGACGTGCAGCTCGGCAAAGGGGTGCAGATCTACCCGAACGTCTATATCGGCGACCATGTGAAAATAGGCGATAACACGATCCTCTATGCCGGCGTCAAAGTGTATGACTATTGTCAAATCGGTGCGGATTGTATCCTGCATGCAGGGATAGTGATCGGCGGTGACGGTTTCGGCTTTGAGCCGGACGCGCAAGGTGTTAACCAAAAAATCGCACAGATCGGCAATGTCATCATCGAGGACGACGTGGAGATAGGCGCGAACACCACTGTGGACCGCGCTATGATGGGTAGCACCGTCATCCGCAAGAACGCCAAGATCGACAACTTGGTGCAGATCGCCCACAACGTGGAGATTGGCGAAAGTACTTTCTGTTGCGCCCAAGTGGGCATCGCCGGCAGTACGAAAATCGGCAAGCACTGCATCCTCGCCGGACAAGTCGGCGTGGCCGGACACATCGAAGTGGCGGACAACTGCGTCTTCGGGGCGCAGACAGGTATCGCCAATTCTGTCAAGAACCCCGGACATTACATGGGCTCTCCGGCGATTGATGCCGGTACATGGCGAAGAGCCGCAGTGCGATTCAAGCAAAGCGGACAACACTAATCGATTCATTCATCATAAAATACATTTTATCTTGAAACAACACACTATAAAAGAGAGTTTTACGTTAAGTTCCGTGGGTCTGCATACAGGCCTGCATGTAACGGCAACTTTTCATCCCGCAGACCCGAACACCGGTGTTTGTCTGCGCCGTGTGGATTTGCCTAAACAGCCCTGTTATCAGGCGTTAGCGGACTATGTGTCGGCTACCGAGCGCGGCACCGTCTTGGAGCGCGGTAAGTGGAAAATCTCTACCGTAGAGCACGCACTCAGCGCCCTCTACGCCATGGGAGTAGATAACTGCATCATTGATGTGGATGCACCGGAAATGCCGATTTTGGACGGCTCGGCACGACTCTTCGTCAAAGAGATCGAACGCGTCGGCATAGTGGAGCAGGAGGCGGAGCAGCAGGTCTATATTGTTAAGGAACCGGTGGAATACGTCTCCGAGCACGGACATATGATGCGTATCGAACCCTGCGACCATTACGAGGTGGACGTGACCATCGCTTTCCAATCCGTCCTCCTGCGTGAGCAGCACGCTACGCTCAAGGACCTCAAACAATACCCCCAAGAGGTCTCTTCCGCGCGGACTTTCTGTTTCGTGCGCGAAATTGAGCCCCTTCTGCGCGTCGGACTCATCAAAGGCGGAGACCTCAAAAACGCACTCGTCATCTACGAGACCGAAATGAGCCAGGAAGGTATGGACTATTTCTGTGACAAGTTAGGCCAGCCCCACTTGAATGCCAAGAAATTAGGCTATCTCTCCCCCCTGAACTACCTCAACGAGCCGGCGCGGCACAAACTGCTGGACGTCATCGGCGACCTATCGCTCCTCGGTATGCGTATTCAGGGACGAATCATCGCCTATAAACCCGGTCACACGTTCAATACCCAGTGTGTCCGCCGCCTCAGAAACCAGATATTGAGTGAATAAAAAATCATCAAATCGTAAATCGTCAAATCGTAAATCAAAATGATATCATCATTAGCATATGTGAGCCCGAAAGCTCAAATCGGCAAGAACGTCACTATTGACGCCTTCGCCTATATAGATGACAATGTGATCCTTGGCGATAACTGCCATGTCTTCCCGCACGCTGTAATAGGCTGTGTGCCCCAGGATCTGAAGTTCAAAGGCGAAGAGACATGGACCGTCATCGGCGACAACTGCGTGCTCCGTGAGTTCGTCACTGTTCATCGCGGTACCGCCTCCAAAGGCAAAACCGTCATCGGCAACAATAACCTCATCATGGCGTACTGCCATGTGGCGCACGACTGCATTCTGCATGATAACATCATTATGTCCAATGCTACCCAATTGGCAGGAGAAGTGGAAGTGGACGATTTCGCCATCATCGGCGGCGGTTCGCTCGTACACCAGTTCACCCATATCGGCTCGCACGTCATGATTCAAGGGGGATCGCGCATCAACAAAGATATACCGCCTTATGCGATTATCGCCCGCGAACCCATCGCGTTCTGTGGTATCAACTCCGTCGGCCTTAATCGCCGTGGCTACACCGCCGAACAGATCCACACGATCCAGGAGGTGTATCGCATCATCAATAACAGTGGTTTGAACACCACGCAGGCGATAGAGAAAATCATCGCTGAAATCCCGCAAAGCGTAGAACGAGACCTGATCGTCGATTTCGTCAAGAACTCTACACGCGGCATTGTCAAATAATAGTAAATAAGAAATGTACAAATATGGAAATGTGTAAATGTGAGAATGAGCCGGAGGCTCGGAGCCTCAATTTTATTGAGCAGATTGTAGAAAAAGACCTCGCTGAGGGAGTAAATGGTGGACGTATTCAGACCCGTTTCCCGCCGGAGCCGAACGGATACCTGCATATCGGCCACGTCAAGGCTATCTGTATGGACTTCGGTATCGCCGAGAAATACAACGGTGTTTGTAACCTCCGTTTCGACGATACCAACCCGGCTAAAGAGGACACCGAATACGTAGAGACCATCGAACGCGACATCCGCTGGCTCGGTTTCAAATGGGGACAGATCTTCTATGCCTCCGATTATTTCGAGCAACTCTACGACCTCGCTATCCGCTTCATCAAAGAGGGAAAAGCCTATGTCGATGAGCAGACCGCAGAGCAAATCGCCGAGCAGAAAGGTACACCGACCGAACCGGGTGTGGCTTCGCCTTACCGCGATCGTCCCATCGAAGAGAACTTGCAACTCTTCGAAGCGATGCAGCGCGGCGAAATAGAGGAAGGAAAAATGGTACTCCGTGCGAAAATTGACATGGCGAACCCCAACATGCACTTCCGCGACCCGATCATGTATCGTATCATCACCTCGCATCCTCACCATCGCACAGGACGCAAATGGAACGTCTATCCGATGTACGATTTTGCGCACGGACAGTCCGACTATTTCGAAGGAGTGACGCACTCTATCTGTACGCTCGAGTTTGAGGTACACCGTCCGCTGTACGACTATTTCATTGATCAGTTCAGCGGTGCTAACTTCTGCGGTCTCTCGCCTTACGGACCTGACTATCGCCCCAAACAGCGTGAGTTTAACCGCCTCAACATCACTTATACCGTCATGTCGAAGCGCAAAATGCTCCAACTTGTCAAGGAAGGTCTCGTAGCAGGATGGGACGATCCGCGTATGCCGACCGTCTGTGGTCTCCGTCGTCGCGGATACACGCCGCAAGCGATTCGTACCTTCATGGATAAGATCGGTTACACCAAAGTGGAAGGCATGATCGACCAAGGTCTGCTTGAACACACTATCCGCGAGGACCTCAAAGAGACAGCTCCGCGCGTATGCGCCATCTTCGATCCCGTTAAACTCGTCATCACCAACTATGAGGGCGAAGGCGAGACACTCGTTGCAGAGAACATCGATGGTCACCCCGAACTCGGCACCCGTGAGATGAAGTTCGGTCGCGAGCTCTGGATTGAGCGCGGAGACTTCTTGGAAGAAGCCGATAATAAGTTCTATCGTCTCTCTCCCGGCGGACGTGAAGTACGTCTCAAAGCTTCGTACATCATTCAGGCTACCGGATGCGAGAAGGATGCGGAAGGAAACATCACCACTGTCTATGCAACCTACGATCCTGACTCCAAGTCGGGTACCGAAGGAGGAAACCGCAAGACCAAAGCCACCATCAATTGGGTAGAGTGCAACTCCGCGCTGGATGCCGAAGTGCGTCTCTACGACCGTCTCTTTGCGGTCGAGAACCCCTCGGCAGAGGAAGGTGACTTCCGCGACCTCCTGAACCCCAACAGCTTGGAGGTGAAAACCATCAAGATAGAAGGTTCGCTCCGTTCGGAACTGCATGAACCCGTACTCGTGGACGGTATTGAGCAGGAAAACCATTACCAGCTCCTCAAACAGGGCTATTTCGTAGTCGATCCGGACACCACCGCCGACAAACTGATCCTCAACCGCACCTGCTCCCTCAAGGATAATTACTTGAAATAACAGCTTAACGCCTTGCGCACGCGCGTATATAATAATAAGGAGCAGATCTTCTGCGATTGGCGTCATAAATGGGTGCGCTTGACCCCGGAAGAATGGATTCGTCAACAGTTGCTTCACCGCTTGGTGGAGCAACTGGACTATCCCTCCTCCCTCATCGCAGTAGAGGTGCCTCTGGAAAAATTGTCAATTGTCAATTCTCAATTCTCAATTAACCAACGTTGCGACGCAGTTGTCTATGACAACACCATGCAGCCCCTTATGATCATCGAATGCAAGGCGGAGACGGTCCCCATTACCCAAAAGACACTTGATCAAGCTATCAACTATAATAGAAAACTAAACGTGCCTCACCTATTACTTTATAATGGAATACAGGCAATATATGTAAATGGAAACGATATTTACACTTCAGGACTCCCTCGATACGCCGACCTTTTACGGCGTGAATAACTCCAACATCCTCTGTTTGAAGAACCAACACCCCGACGTGAGGGTCGTTGCACGCGGCTACCAGGTAAAAGTAACCGGTTCTGAAAAAGCAGTTGCGAACTTTGAGAAGACGCTAAAATTATGCGAGAACTTCTGCATTCGCAATAATAAACTCTCCGAGCAGGATATTCTCATGCTGCTCCACGGAGATAAACCTCAAGAGCGCGCTACGGACAATCTGATCCTCCACGGAGTGAACGGAAAATCTATTTATGCCCGTTCGGCGAACCAACGCCTTTTGGTGGATGCATACGAAGAGAACGACCTTCTTTTTGCGGTCGGACCTGCCGGGAGCGGTAAGACCTATACGGCGATTGCTTTAGCCGTGCGTGCGCTCAAAAACAAAGAGGTCAGACGCATCATCCTCTCACGCCCGGCGGTCGAAGCAGGAGAGAAATTAGGTTTCCTGCCGGGTGACATGAAAGAGAAAATCGACCCGTACTTGCAACCTCTCTACGATGCGCTGCAGGACATGTTGCCCGATACCAAACTCAATGAGTTCATGGAGAAAGGCATCATCCAGATAGCCCCCCTTGCTTTCATGCGCGGGCGTACACTCTCGGACGCTGTCGTCATTCTCGACGAGGCGCAGAACACCACCGTGCAGCAACTCAAAATGTTCCTCACGCGTCTTGGTATAGGCGGCAAAATGATCGTTACCGGGGACTTGACACAGATCGACCTGCCCGCATCCCAACGCTCCGGGCTCCGTGACGCCATGGATCGCTTCCATGACATCAAAGGCATCCGAATCATTGAGTTTAACGAGAAAGATATTGTCCGTCACCCCTTGGTAAAACATATTGTGGCGGCGTATAAGTAGGTTTGCTAAAGCAAACGTTAAAACGTTAAATAGTTAAAATGTTAAATCGTTAATAGCATGAAAACACAAAATCTTTTTGTACTTTGTACCTTGTTACTTTGTACTTTGTTTTTTCCGCTGCACCTCACAGCTGGCGTAACAACTTATACTTTCACTTCCCTCAAATGGGCAAGCAAGGTGGAGGCAACGCCTTGTGACGGCGTCTCAGACGGATGGATTAGCGACAAAGATGCGTCAGACTATAACGCTGGCAGAACATACGCGGACGGCTCGCTGCACATGGCGGGCGTGAGCGTCAAAACAGGCACTTCCGGCGCCGGAGCTACCTCCGTGCAGAGCTTCGAAGAGGTCAGACAGATCACTTTCAATTTCTGCCAAAACGCCTCGAAAGGCAAAGGTACGATCAATGTGCAGATAGGCGATAACGAGCCTCAGACCATTACAATCCATAAACCGGCTGTCAGCGGTACAGGCGACTTAAACCGCGACTCAGTCATTGCCTTTGATACCCCGCAAACAGGTAAAATCAAGTTCTGGGTGAACTGCACCGAGAACGCGATCAACATCCACTCTGTCTCGATCCGTTCAGCCGCAGGCGGGGGCTCGGCGTTCACCATGGATACCTATCGCCTCGTGACCGATGTAGAGCAGCTGGAGGACTCCGACCAGGTGATCTTCGGTGTGTACAAAGAAGGCGTCAACTACATCATGGGCTATTACGACGAGTTCGAATCCGTCAATAATATCCATGCCATCTCCGGCAAATACGCATCGGACCGCAACACCGTCAACTCGGACGACCGTGCGATCTATACCCTTCGCATCGCGGACCTGAACGGCGAGAAAGCCTTTGTCTTCATGGACGAAATGCGCTACGAGGAAGCGTACCTCGTTGCCTCCGGCGGAAAAACAAAAAACCGCTTGGCCCTTTGGACAGACGTGGTGGATGAAAAAACATACGGCAACTATGGCTTCTGGTCTATCACCATCGAAAACGGCGGTGAAGCCGTCATTGCCAACAAAGGCAACAGCCTGGCGAAAATCATCCAATACAACGCCTCTAACAGCCCAACACTCTTTTCCTGCTACCAAGACCGTTCGCAAACCCCCATCTGCCTTTACCGCCGCGTAGAAGCCATGGGCGATGTGGAAGCGATAATAGCACCGATGGTCAATTTCGGTACTACCGTAAAGACCTCCGGTAGCCGCACAATCGAGGTGAACGCAAACCGCCTCTCGGCGGACATTACCGCGTCCCTCAAGCAAGGAAAAGTGTTCTCGCTCTCTTCCACGACTTTGGATCGCGACGGGGACCAATTGACCATCTCGTACTCCGCCGAGCCGGGACATTATATCGACACCTTGCTTTTGACCTCCGGCGCCGTGCAGACCGAAGTGACGGTGATGGTACACGTGATGCAACCCCTGGCCGTGGCGGAAGCGGTTCGGTCGGAAGATCATGCTACTATCTTCCTCAATGATGTATGGGTCACGAAGAAATACGATAATTATATCTACGTCCGGGATGAGACGGGCTCTATGCTGCTCTTCGACCGCGGCAACGGCGAGACAGGCAAACGTTACGGCGCAGACCTCAAAGCCGGCGACCAACTCTCAGGCGTAACAGGACGATTCATCAATTATTTCGGTGTGCCCGAGATCTCGCCTTCCGAGGCTTTCAATGTGGGACAAAACATAGAAATACTACCCGAAGAAGCTGGTACCACCATTGACTCGACGGATGTATGCCGGTTCATGGTCCTGGAAAATGCCGTCGTGAACTCATGGACGAGTCTCACCTATAACGGCATGGAATATGCGGTGGATAATAAGTTCCGCTTGCCCTCCTTTACCAAGGACGTGCCCACACGCACATATGTCATTGTCAGCTATGACTACGACGTCGTGACGCTCTATATTATCAAACAAGAATTGCCTTCCGCTTTGGAAGACAAACTCGTATCGCCCCAGACGCGCGTAGTGATGCAAAACGGCGTCGTGATTGTCGAAACCGACCACGGGCGTTATACTCTACAGGGAGAAAAGATATTCTAAAGCCTCTTTGGCTTGTGTCTTGCTAATCGTCTGATTGATAGCGGGTTTGCCTATATCGTACAAGAGCGTGCAGTTGATCTCTTCTGCGCGCTCGTTCTTTTTGTCATGGCGCATCAACTCGATCAGCGGCACTACGTCCGAGCATTTGCATTGCGGCTTGCCGTAATAATGGATCATCAGTTGTGTCAACTGTTGCAGCGGAGCCTGCGGACAACCCATTAGTGTCACGCTCAGGTATAACTCCGCAATCATCCCGTACAACACAGCGTACCCGTGAGGAATAATTGTGAATTGTGAATTGTGAATTGTGAATTGTGAATTGTGCATTGCCAATTCCTCTATCGCGTGCCCGAAAGTGTGCCCGAAATTGAGCACCTTGCGCAGACCCTCTTCTTTCGGATCTGCCGCCACGATCTCCTCTTTTGCTGCCACACAAGCCCTTATCATCGGAGTCAACTCCGCTATCGGCATTCGCTCTAAATCATACCCCAACAGAGCCTCCCACAGCGCATACTTTTCTCCCTCCCTCTTAATCAGCCCTGTTTTCAGCATCTCCGCAAATCCGCTTAGGAACTGATCAACAGGCAGACTCTTTAACCATCCCGGCCAGATAAGTGTCTCCACCGGCGGAGCAAACACACCGATACTGTTCTTGAGTCTGTGGTAATTAAACCCTGTCTTCCCGCCGGACGAAGCATCCACCATCGCCAACAGCGTAGTGGGCACATTGATATAATCAATGCCGCGTTTGTAAGTAGCCGCCGCGAAACCCGCAAGGTCGGTTAGGACACCGCCGCCGATAGCCACCAACAACCCCTTTCGTGTCATGCCCTGTGCAAACAGAAAATCCCATATCTGCGCTACCGTATCGATCGTCTTTTCCTCTTCACGTACCGCCAATACCAGACAAGCCTCCTGCCGGAAGGCAAACTCACCCGCCGCCACATGCTCATCGACCACGTAGCACACCTGTTCGTATTTCTCCGTGTATGCCTTTAAGGCGCTTAGCAACTCGTTACAGATTTTTGACATTATAATCTATTATTCGTTTCATAATGACTGCAAAATTACAAAATTATTTTGATATATGCAAATTTTTTTGTACCTTTGCACCGAATTTTAATTTGGATTACTATGCGTAGAACAATAAATGCAGTTTTTGCAGTACTATTTTTTGTGTCTCTGACCCTGCCGGTGATGGCGGAAGATGTGGTGTATATCACGACCGAACAGTTCCAAGAGCGCATCTTTGACTATAAGAACGAGAAAGATTGGCTTTTCAAGGGGAACAAGCCTTGCGTCATTGATTTTTACACCACCTGGTGTGGTCCTTGCAAGCGCCTTGCGCCTATCATGGAGGAAATGAGCCAGAAATACTGCGACCAGGTGGTCTTTTACAAAGCGGACACCGAGCGTGAACGCGAATTGGCATATGTCTTCGGCATCAACTCCATCCCACAAGTGCTCTATATCCCGACGGAGGGCAAACCGCTGCTCCTCAAAGGATTGTACCCCAAAGAGGAGATCGTCCGCATCATCGATGAGTTCCTGCTGAATAAGAAATAATCGCTTGAAATCATGCATGTTGAATTGATTCTGTTGATATTATCGCTCTTGTTCTTCATCAGTATTTTTGCGGACAAGATCGGTTATAAGTACGGCGTACCCGCCTTGCTGCTTTTTTTGGTCGTGGGAATGCTCTTTGGCCCGAACGGCATGTCTTCGCTCTTTGGGAACGGAGGCGTGGAGATCTCTACCCAGACAGCGCAAGCCCTCGGTACGCTCGCGATGTGTATTATCCTCTTTAACGGCGGTCTCGAAACCAAGCTGAGTGACATCAAATCCGTCCTTGCGCCGGGTATTACGTTGGCTACTTTGGGCGTGTTCATCACCTGCGTCGTCACGGGTGTGATCATCTATTTTATCTTCGGCTGGATCAATGCCGTGACCTCGGTCTCTATCTGGCTCGCGTTGCTCATGGCGGCTACCATGTCCAGTACGGATAGTGCCAGCGTCTTCTCTGTCCTCCGTACCAACGGTATCGGTCTCAAACATAACTTGCGCCCCCTTCTGGAACTCGAATCCGGCGCGAACGACCCTATGGCGTATGTGCTCACATCTACGCTCATCGGCGTCGTGCTCGCCACCGATACTTTTGTGGGCTTGACCAATTCCGCCGAAGCACTTCCTATCGTACAAACAATCGTCGTTCAGTTGGTGATGGGTACCGTACTCGGCTATGCGTTCGGACAGGGATTGGTGATTCTCATGCGTAAGGTCAAATTGGGCAACGAAGCCCTTTACCCCATCATGGTACTCACGGCATGTATCTTCATTTTCTCCGTCACGTATTACCTGCAGGGTAATACTTACCTCGCGGTTTATGTCGGCGGTCTCATCATCGGTAATAATAAGTTCACCCGCAAACGCCAGACCAAGTCCTTCTTCAACGGCCTCACGTGGCTCAGCCAATTGGTTATGTTCCTCATGCTCGGTCTCATGGTACATCCCAAAGAGCTCCTCAACTACCAGGTCTGGCTCCCTTGCCTTATCATCTCTATCGTCATGATTTTTATCTCCCGCCCGATAGCCGTTTGGGTCTGCATGCTGCCTTTCCCGCAATACCGACAGCGCGATAAAACGATGATCAGTTGGGTCGGACTCAAAGGCGCCGTGCCTATTATCTTCGCTATCATGTGCAAGGCGGAAGGAGTGCCTTTTGCGGATATTATCTTCAATGTGGTCTTCCTCTGTACGATCGTCTCTCTGTTAGTGCAAGGTACAACGCTTACTATCATGGCGAAGAAACTGAATCTGGACACACCGCCGGACGAAGAGCGTTCATTGGAGCACTTCGATATGGATCTTCCGGACGAAATTCAGTCCTCAGCCCGCGAAGTGGAAGTGACGCCGGGGATGTTGGAATACGGCAACACACTGCGTGAAATACAGATTCCGCCCAAGACCCTGATCATCATGGTACGTCGTGGCGAGGACTTCTTTGTCCCGACTGGTACCAGTGCGCTCGAAGTAGGAGACCAGCTCCTCGTTGTCAGCGACCAGGATGCAGAGGCTTCCTATAAGCAAATGACCGACGAAGCGGAAGAGGAAGCACTCTGGCGCGAAGAGATGAAACGCAATATGCGAGAGCACGTTGAAAATGCCTTCGCGTGGATGAAAAAAACAACCCACAAAATACAAAAAACGGAAGACAAACCTTCCAATAAATCGTAAATCGTAAATCGTCCAATCGTCAATAAACATGACTACAGTCTTTTTAACCGGTGCTACAGGCACTATGGGCTATGCCGGCATGACGGAGATTCTCCGTTACCCCGACCGTTACCAACTGCGCATCCTTGCGCGTCCGAGCAAGAAAAACAAGGCCTTGCTCTCACAATTATCAATTATCAACTCTCAACTCTCAATTATCTGGGGTGACTTGACCAACTACGAGGATGTCCTCAAAGGGGTCACGGGCGCCGATATAGTGTTGCATGTGGGAGGAATGGTCTCGCCGCAAGCGGACTATCGTCCCAAAGCTACACTCCGTACAAATATCTCCGCGGCGCTGAATATCACCAAAGCCGTCCTCGCACAGCCCGAAGACAAACAGCCCAAAGTGGTATATATCGGCTCGGTAGCGCAGATGGGTGACCGTCGCGAACCGCTACATTGGGGACGTGCGGGAGACCCTATCTGCGTCTCTGCCTATGACCATTACGGACTCACCAAAGTGGCGGCGGAGCGCATCATCACCGATTCGGGTATCAAGAACTGGGTCTCGCTCCGTCAGTCCGGCATCCTCTATCCCGCTATTCTCAAGAACTACGACCCGATCATGTTCCATGTTCCTATCCGCGGCGTGCTCGAATGGGCTACCGTCGAAGATAGCGGACGACTCTTGGAGCGGGTATGCCGGCCCGAAGTACCGGCTGACTTCTGGCGCAACTATTACAACATCGGCTCCGGTAACGAATACCGTCTCAGCAACTACGAGTTCGAATGTCTCCTCCTTGATGCAATCGGTTGTCCGAGACCCGAGAAGATCTTCAATGCCAACTGGTTTACTACCCGCAACTTCCACGGAATGTGGTATATTGATGGCGACAAGCTCGAAAACTATCTCCATTTCCGCGCAAACGTACCGGTAAAAGAATACTTCGCGCAGATGGCGAAGAGCCCGTCTCTGCCGCTCGGTATTAAATTCGCAGCTAAAACGCACATCGCCAAACTCTTCCCACATTGCGTCAAAGCAGCGATGTGGTTTATGGCGAATAGCAAGGAACATGGTACCCAATGGTGGATCAAAAAATCGCAAATGCCCGGTGATAAAGCGTATCAAAGTGCGCTCAAACGCATCGCTGCTTATTACGGCACGCTGGAGGAGTACAAAGCTATCCCCGATTGGAAACATTTCGATGTCAGCCATAACAGCGAAACACCTGTTTTGCTTGACCACGGCTACGATGAGACCAAAGATGTGGACACCCTCACCGATGCTGAATTGCAGAAAGCTGCGGCTTTCCGTGGTGGTAAGTATCTGGGTAATGACACTTGGCAGGATGCAAACGGCAATACTTTCAAAGCCTCTCGTCGTCTCGTCCTCCTCGGCGGTCACTGGTCTCCCTTCGACATGCCCTGCCCGTACACCCAGGAGACGCTCGATAAACTTAATCTCCAATTATCCATACCTTCAGATCGTGCCGACAGGCAAAGAACAACTCCCTGGCATTGGGATCGGGTAGCCAAGACAAACCCCTTCTTTGCCCAACTTTGGTCTCCGCTTCACGCCCCCGCCGAAGACAACATCTACGGCCCCGAGATCTTCGATAATTGGGAAAAATAAAAAAAGATTGGAATGATATATGTATTTTGATGAATTAGCCCTTTCGGATGAGGTCTTGGATGCGCTGTGGGACATGCACTTTGATACTTGCACGCCCGTGCAGGAAAAGACAATCCCTGTGATCCTTGATCGAAAAGACGTGATTTCTTGTGCCCAGACGGGAACAGGCAAAACCGCCGCGTATATACTGCCACTGCTGACCAATTTGGCGTTTGACGACCATGACCCCGACAAACTCAACGCTATTATCATGGCGCCCACACGCGAACTGGCGCAGCAGATAGACCAGCAGATGGAGGGATTCGGTTTCTATGTGCCCTTCTCGTCGGTGGCTATCTACGGCGGCAAGGACAACGGAGCGTGGGGAAACCAGGTCTCGGGTTTGCAGAAAGGCGCAGACATCGTGATCGCTACGCCGGGGCGGCTTCTGAGCCAAATGAATATCTACGACGTGGACTTCTCCGGCGTCAAGTATTTCATCCTCGATGAGGCGGATCGGATGTTGGATATGGGCTTCTATGACGATATCATGACCATCGTCCGCAAGTTACCTAAGGACCGCCAGACGATCATGTTCTCCGCTACCATGCCGCCTAAGATCCGGCAAATGGCAAAAGCAATCATGCACGACCCCGTAGAGGTGCAAATAGCTGTTTCACGGCCGCCGGAGACGATTCATCAGCGTTGCGCGCGCCTCTTCGAAGCGCAGAAAACAGGCTTCGTGCAACTGGCGTTACAAGGCAAGGAGATGAAGAAAGTGATCATCTTTGCCGGTAAGAAACAGCGTGTCAAGGATCTCACGCGCGCGTTGCGTACCTTAAAAATAGACGCGCGCGCGATGCACTCCGACCTCGAGCAGAACGAACGCGACCAGGTCATGCTGGATTTCCGAAACGGCAAGATAGCTGTTCTCGTAGCTACCGATGTGGTCTCGCGCGGCATTGATGTGACCGATGTTCCGCTGGTGATCAATTATGACGTACCGCACGACCCCGAAGACTACGTGCATCGCATCGGTCGTACGGCGCGCGCGGAGAACAAAGGCGAAGCCATCACCCTCGTCTCGCCGGATGATGCACACTATTGGAATAAAATAGAGCGGTTCTTGAAAAAAGAGATAGAGCGGATAGCCCTTCCGGAAGCGCTGGGCGATGCTCCTACAGATGACGAATACGCCACTCGTTCGGGTAAAGGTTGTTCAGGCGGTTCCCGACGTTTTTCGCGAAACCGAGGGGCACACCCTCGTACGTCAAAAGGACCAAACCGAGGGGCACGCCCGCCAAAAGCAAAGCCTCGGTCCTGAGATAACTCAATGCCTGATCACGGGTCAGCGGCACATTCGGGAAGGCCTCTTTGCGGAGGTCTTTCGTCATACTTAGGCAATGCTGCGGAGCAATACCTCGTCCGCGCTCTTCGCCTAAACCGAAGCCCGTAGAGATACACGTCAGTTGCGTGGACATCCAATCAATCAGTTCTTTGTATTTGAGCGGATAAGCGGTCGCAAAACGGTCGGAATAACGGATCGCCCACGAATCCGGATGTTGCAGCCAATTACGCATAACCGGCATATACTCAGGGTGTTGCATCGCCGGCGGGTTCTTCGGCGTCTTGATCTTGGCGGGATTGAGCTCGTCGTCGTATTTGCGCAGCGCGCACACATAGAAACCCTCTCCTTTCGCCTTATGCGGGTAGAAATGGTAGCCGTAGTTGCCTTCCGTAATTCCCCACGAAGGATCATAATCAATCGGCATCACATCGGCGCCCAAGGTCTCCGCCATCCATTCCACGTTCTTCTCGTTCTCCTCGTCGTTGAACGTGCAGGTGGAATAAATCAGTATTCCGCCGGGTTTGAGGGCGTCCCACACATCCATCAGAATGCGTCTCTGGCGCTCGGCACATTGCTTGACCGCACGCGGACTCCATTCATTGCGTGCCTGCTCGTCTTTGCGGAACATGCCTTCGCCCGAACACGGCGCATCCACTAACATGCAATCGAAGATGTGCCGGCAACGCTCGCCAAACTCCGTCGGCGTGTTATGGGTCACAACGGTGTTGCCGTTACCCCATTTCTGGATGTTTTCGCTCAGGATAAACACCCGCTGGCGCACTACCTCGTTGCTGATCAACAAACCCTCGCTGCCCAGATATTCGCTGATGAGCGTGCTCTTACCGCCGGGCGCTGCACATAAGTCCAACACCACCGACGCCGGATCGACATACTGCTCCAACACCTGCTGGATGAACATCGAACTCGCTTCCTGCACATAATAGCAACCCGCATGGAATAGCGGATCCAGCGTGAACTGAGGACGCTCGCTCAGATAATACCCGTCTACATGCCAAGGCACCTCGTCCGTGTCACACGGAAAGGTCAGCACATCCAGTTTGGAGTTCAGACGGATAGAAGTAACAGGCTCCGTTTCCAGAGCTTGAATCAGCTTTCCGGCCTCATTCCCCATCTGCTGATGCATACTTTCTATGAACTCTACGGGTAGCATGGACACAAATTTTTTGCAAAGATACATATTTTTTTGCATATGTGCAAAATTTTGTGAAAAATAATCGTAATTATTTGCATAAATAGAAATTTTTCACTAAATTTGCACACTTTTTATCAACTCATGAACTTTTTAGACGCTTTAAATACCGTTCAGCAGCAAGCTGTGACCTATACGGAAGGTCCTTCGCTCATAGTAGCAGGAGCCGGATCGGGTAAAACCCGCGTGCTTACATATCGCATTGCATACCTCTTGTCGCAAGGTGTGCCCGCCAGCCGCATCATGGCGCTTACGTTCACCAACAAAGCCGCGCGGGAGATGAAAGAGCGGGTCGCGCGTCTCGTTGATGTCTCCGATGCGCGATACCTCATGATGGGCACCTTTCACTCCATTTGCACGCGCCTCATACGCCCGCACGCGGAGTTATTGGGATACACGCGCGACTTCACCATTTACGACACCACCGACAGCAAATCCCTCATCAAAGCCATCTGCAAGGAACGCAGTTTGGACGAGAAGATCTACAAACCCGCGGCGGTGTTGAGCCGTATCTCCATGGCGAAGAATAGCGGTATCTCTCCCCGCGAATACGGCATGAACCAGAACCTCCTCCGCGAAGACCGCGAAGCACGCATGTACGAGGTTACAACGGTCTATGAACTCTATCAGGCGCGACTGAAAGCCGCTAACGCCATGGATTTTGATGACCTGCTCATCAATATGATCCGCCTTCTGGAAACGTCCCCCGAGGTCTGCGCGCGTTACCAGGAACAGTTCCAATACATCCTCGTCGATGAGTACCAGGACACGAACTATATCCAGTTCCTCTTGGTCAAGAAGCTTGCAGAACCGCAAAACAACATATGCGTCGTGGGCGATGATGCGCAATCTATCTATTCCTTCCGCGGGGCGGACATAAGAAACATACTCAATTTCCAGCGTCTCTATCCGCAGGCGAAACTCTTCAAACTGGAGCAGAACTACCGCTCTACGCAGACCATCGTCAATGCCGCTAACTCGTTGATTCACAAGAATGTAAACCAGATAGAGAAAACCGTCTTTTCCAAAAAAGAAGAAGGACAGCCGCTCTCCCTTCAGCCCTATATGGATGATCGGACCGAGGCGCTTGGCGTGGCTACCAAAATCCAGAAAATGCGGCATCGCGGGTACGATTCTTTTGCGGTTTTGTACCGTACGAATGCACAAAGCCGTGTGATAGAAGGTGAACTTCGCAAACTAAACATCCCCTATCGCATCTATGGCGGAACCTCCTTCTACCAACGCAAGGAGATCAAGGATGCGCTCGGCTATCTGCGTCTCTCCGTCAACGCCCGGGACAACGAAGCCTTGCTCCGTATCGTCGGTTTTCCGGGGCGGGGAATAGGCGAGACCACGATGAAGAAAGTGTCTGCCAATGCCATCGAGCATCACCGCTGTTACCTCGATGTGATGCGTTCGCCCGACGATACAGGCCTCGAGGTCAATGCCGCTACCAAGAAGAAACTGCAAACATTCGCGCTACTCATCGACGGCTATCACGACGCTAGTGAGAGCATGGATGCCTTTGCTTTTGCGGAAATGGTACTCCGTACTTCCGGCGTTCTCACAGCCCTCGCGCTCGACCGCACACAGGAAGGTATCGACCGCGCGCAGAACGTGCAGGAGTTACTCAATGCGATCCACGAGTTCGTCGTCCAACGCGCCAACGAGGGCATCGATTTCACTCCCGTAACGGACTTCCTCAGCGAAGTAAGCCTCCTTACCGACCAGGACGAGAACTTGGCGGACACCTCCGAACGTGTCACCCTCATGACCGTACATGCCGCGAAAGGACTCGAGTTCCCCGTGGTCTTTATCGTGGGTATGGAAGAGAACCTCTTCCCCTCGCAGTTTGCCGTACGTCCGCAGGAGATAGAAGAAGAGCGTCGCCTCCTCTATGTCGCGATCACGCGCGCCATGGACCAGTGCTACCTCTCTTTTGCGCGTCAGCGTTTCCGCAACGGCTCGTTCTCTTTCGCCTCCCCTTCGCGATTCCTCAACGATATAGACAAACGTTATTTCGACCTCCAGCGTCCCGCTCCCGTAACGAATGTCCCTAATATTCCTCATATTCCTAGTACCCCTAATATTCCTACTCCCCCTATTACCCATAGTTATACTAAATTCTCATCTCCCTTCCCTTCAGGGGAGGGCAGGGGAGAGGCTCCCGCTTCTCCTTGGAAAGCCGGTGACCGTGTGGCGCATCGTGTCTTCGGACAAGGCGAAGTGCTCCGTGTCTATCGCGATGAAGTGACGGAGAACGACAAAATTGAGATCCGTTTTGATACCCAAGGTGTCAAAACCCTTCTCCTCTCTCATGCCAAATTGGATCGCATTTAAATCCCCGTTAACCTGCGTCGCTTGTCAAAGCGACGTTCCCTCGCCCTCTTTGTCCCTTGCATCGGGATCTGATCCCGACATCCCATATCGGCGAGTGTTCATATAAACCGGGCGATAGTATCGTCCGGCCCAAAAAAACTTCGAGGTAAACTTGTAAGGGGCATGTACTACTCATGTACTACTCATGTACTGCTCATTACCTTATCAAAATTATAAATCGTTAGAAATATGGAACTTTTTTTATCGAAACAAAAAGAGCAGCTTTCCTGCTGCTCTTTTGTCGAGAAGACGTGACTCGAAAATTGTGAAACAATAATCGTGCCCGAAGGGCTAAGAACACGCGTAGTTCGAGCCGTCGTAACAAAAATGGATGCCAAACGGCATCCATTTTGTCGAGAAGACGTGACTCGAACACGCGACCCCTACGTCCCGAACGTAGTGCGCTACCAACTGCGCTACTTCTCGAACTTGTTCCGAAAAACCACACTCGTTTTACCGAAAACTGCTATGTCTTTTTCGAAAAAGCGTGCAAAGGTACGACTTTTTTTTGATATACGCAAATTTTTTTTAATTATTTTGCACTTTTTCTTCTAAAAACGCGTTTTCCGGGCAAAATTGGTTCGTTTTTGGACATTATTTCGCGTACTTCCGCCTCAGTTACCTTTTCCGGGTCGGCAGATTTGGAAAGTTGATAATTGCCTTCCGGAGTGTGGATATACGCTCCGTAACGACCGCTCAAAATCTGTACATCGCCCCATTGCTGGATAGGTGTGGTGTCTTTCTGCTTCTGGATATAGAGCGCTATCGCCTCCGGCAGAGTGATTGCAAGCGGATCGATACCTTTCGGAACAGATACATATGTGTTGCCTATATGTACGTACGGACCGAACTTGCCTTCTCCTACAACCACCTCATTGCCCTCATATTCGCCCAAGGTCATAGGAAGGGATGATTTGAACAACTCCAATGCCTCGTTGAGGGTGATGGTGAAGATAGACTGACCTTTTTTGAGACTTGCAAAACGCGGTTTGTCGTCCGCAGAATCACCTAACTGCACGCAGGGACCGATCTTGCTGATTTTAGCGATAACGGGCTGACCGGTCACAGGGTCATTGCCTAATACGCGACCCGACACTTTTCCCGATGGAATCGAGGAAAGTAAGGGTTCGAAGGTCTTGTAGAACTTATCTACCGTCTCTGTCCAATCGGCTCTTCCGATAGCGATACGGTCGAACTGTTCCTCTTCATGCGCCGTGAAATCATAGCTCAGAATAGAGGGGAAATGCTCCACCAGGAAATCGTTGGTGATACGTCCCAAGTCGGTCGGCAGGAAACGTTGGTTATCGGCGCCGTACAGCTCTGTTTTCTGGCGTTCGGTTACCATGCCGTTCTTCAATGCTAACACACTTACCTCGCGTTTCACACCCGGAACGGATCCTTTCTCTACATACTTGACATGCTGAATGGTGTCAATGATCGTAGCATACGTGGAAGGACGGCCGATACCGAGTTCCTCCATCCGCTTTACCAGAGTAGCGTCATTGTATCGGAAAGGCGGTTTGGCATAAGTCTGAATGCCTTCGGCATTGACCAGTTTGAGTCGCTCGCGTTGAGACATAGCCGGCAGGATGCGGCGTTCTTCCTCGGCATCATCGGTAGATTGTACATAAACCTTGGTGAAACCGTCAAAAGTGATCACTTCGCCGGCGGCTACGAACGCATATTTGGATCCGTGAACGGAGACCTCAATGGTGGTCTTTTCTCCCTTGGCTTCTGCCATCTGGCTTGCAATGGTGCGTTTCCAGATCAATTCGTACAACCTTTGCTCGTCGCGGGTAGTACCGGCGTTGAGGACGTTCATATAGGTCGGACGGATTGCTTCGTGTGCCTCTTGTGCGCCTTTGCTCTTCGTGCGGTATTGCCGCGTGCGGACATATTCGTCGCCGTATCGCTCGGCAATGACCTCTTTGGAGGTAGCCAAAGCCAAGGTGGAGAGGTTCACGGAGTCGGTACGCATATACGTGATTTTTCCGCTTTCGTACAACGATTGCGCCAGACGCATCGTCTTCGAGACATTGAATTTGAGTTTTCGCGCCGCTTCTTGCTGAAGGGTAGAAGTGGTGAACGGAGGCGCCGGGAGGTGCGTAACGGGTTTGCGTTGTACATCGCGTACAATGAACATCGCGGAGTTGAGGCTCTCCATGAACTCGATCGCATCTTTCTTATGGGAGAAACGATGGTTCAACTCGCATTTCAGCACAGACGCATCACCGGGGTTAACTCCGATGAAATCGGCAAAAATGCGATAGGATGAGGATGCACGGAAGGTCTCGATCTCGCGCTCGCGCTCTACGATAAGACGTACCGCTACCGATTGTACACGGCCGGCGGAAAGACCTGTCGTCACTTTCTTCCAAAGGATCGGCGATAACTCAAAACCCACAATACGGTCTAACACACGGCGGGCTTGCTGTGCGTTCACTAAATTGTAATCAATATCCCGCGGATGCTGGATTGCTTCCTGAATAGCCGGTTTGGTGATCTCGTGGAAGACGATACGCTTGGTGTCCTTGTCCCCTAATTCCAACACTTCCTTCAAATGCCACGCGATGGCTTCTCCTTCGCGGTCCTCATCGGAAGCTAACCACACCGTGTCCGCCTTATGGGCTTCCCGTTTGAGTTGCTCGATGAGGTGGGTTTTATGTTCATCAACGGCGTAATTGGGCATGTAGCCATGCTCAAAATCAATACCCATCGAGTTCTTCCCGATCGGCTCGATGTCACGCACGTGTCCCTGACTGCTGAGGACGTGGTATTCGGAACCTAAAAATTTCTCAATCGTCTTGGCTTTCGCCGGAGACTCAACTATCACTAAATTTTTGCTCATAAACGCAGTTTTTTATTATAATAAGGTGTCGTTCACCTCAAAAACGGCTGCAAAAGTAGTATATTTTATTTATTTATGCAAATTTTTTTTTCTTTACTTGCATATGTCAAAGATATTTAGTATCTTTGCACCCGATTTGAAAAAAATTGTTGTAAAATTTTTATAAAAATATTTGCATGAACGTTTTTTTAATCGTATTATTAGTGCTCGCGGGCGTCGCGTTATTATTAGCGGAGATGTTCCTTCTTCCGGGCTTTGGAATTGCGGGAATAGGCGGTTTCGGCTGCTTGATCGCCGCAGTGGTGTTGGCATGGATCTGGCTTGGACGTGTAGCCGGATATATCACCTTGGGGGCATGCCTTGTTCTGTCCTGTCTGGCTATCTGGGGCTTTCTGCGCAGTCATGCGCTGGATAAGATGGCGTTGGATAGCAAAATAGACGGTCACGTCGAAATGGCGCACAACAAACTCAATGAACAAGCGCCGAAAGACGAGTGATGAATTGTTAAACCGTTAAATCGTTAAATTGTTAAATTGTTAAACCATTAAATTATTTGTTGTTTATGGAACCATTATCGGTAGTTTTAATTACGCTCATAGCCATCGCGCTATGTATCTTTTTCTATTATGTGCCGTTTATGCTCTGGATCAATGCTGCTGTGAGCGGAGTGCACATCAGTCTGGTACAACTCTTCCTGATGCGAATCCGTAAGGTACCGCCCGCAAAGATCGTCAATTGTATGATCGAGGCGCACAAGGCGGGTCTGACGGAGGTGAAACGCGACGGTCTGGAGGCACACTACCTCGCCGGCGGACACATCGAGCGCGTGGTACACGCCCTGGTATCCGCTAACAAAGCCGGTATCGACCTCTCTTTCCAGATGGCTACGGCGATTGATCTGGCAGGCCGCGATGTATTCGAGGCAGTGCAGATGTCCGTTAACCCCCGTGTGATTGATACGCCGCCGGTAGCTGCTGTGGCGAAAGACGGTATTCAGTTGATCGCCAAGGCGCGTGTGACCGTACGTGCAAACATCCGCCAACTCGTCGGTGGCGCAGGTGAGGACACGATCTTAGCGCGTGTAGGTGAGGGTATTGTCAGCTCCATCGGTTCGGCGGAGAGCCACAAACAGGTGCTCGAAAACCCCGATTCAATCAGTAAATTAGTGCTCTCCAAGGGTCTGGATGACGGAACGGCATTCGAGATTCTCTCCATTGATATCGCGGATATTGATGTAGGTAAGAACATCGGTGCACAGCTCCAGATGGATCAAGCCGAGGCGGACAAGAACATCGCGCAAGCCAAAGCCGAGGAGCGTCGTGCCATGGCTATCGCCAACGAGCAGGAGATGAAAGCCAAAGCGCAGGAGGCGCGCGCCAAAGTGATTGAGGCGGAGGCGTTAGTGCCGCAAGCTATGGCAGAGGCATTCCGGAACGGTAACCTCGGTATCATGGATTACTATCGCATGCAGAACATGCAAGCCGATACCGCTATGCGCGAGAACATCGCCGGAACGGGTACTTCCTCCAAGAAGAAAAGTTGAGAGTTGATAGTTGAGAGTTTGAGTTGAGGAAGTAGAGAGTGAGAATAGCACTGTTACAATACCCGATACAATGGGCGGATCCGAAGGCGAATTTAGGTCTTTTGGACGAACGCCTGCGGGCTATAGCCGGACAAGCGGATATAGCGGTTGTGCCGGAGATGTTCACCACCGGTTTTTGCACCGACCGTCCCGGTTTGGCGGATGAATGGCTTACCGGCGAGAGTTCGCTGGCGCTTCAGCACATGGCGGATACCCATCAGATGGCGATCATCGGCTCGATGATGGCTACCGACCATGGCAAACTGTATAACCGCGGATTCATCTTCCGACCGAACGATACACCGCAGTATTACGACAAACATCATCTCTACCGCTCCGGCGGAGAGGCGGATTTCTTTACACCCGGTACACAACGTACGATCTTTGAGTACCGAGGTGTGAAGATTCGTCTGGCGGTTTGTTATGACCTGCGTTTCCCCGTTTGGTTACGACAGGACAAGACGAATATGTATGATATCTTGGTCTGTGTGGCTTGTTGGCCTACTATCCGCATCCAGTATTGGGATGTACTCCTGCCCGCGAGGGCGGCAGAAAACCACTGCTATGCCGTGGGAGTGAACATGGTGGGTGTGGACGGTATGCAGTTGGACTACAACGGCCACTCCGCCGCCTATGACACATGGCTCAAAGATGTCGCCGGTTTTGAGGACTACGAGGGCGCAACACGCATCGTCGATCTCTCTATCGAGAAACTACGGCATTTCCGGGAAGTACTGCCTCAGTGGCAGGAGGGAGACGGGTATGAGATAGTTGAAAGTTGAAAGTTCTTATCTCGCTTCGCTCGAACGATTATTTTCGGCAAGCGAAAATCTTGATAGTTGAAAGAAATTGGAAATTAACTGGAACATAAAAACGCTGACGGCGGAGGAAGAGGCTACGGCGCAGAAGCTGAGTGCGGAGCTAGAGATCTCGCCGGTAGCCGGACGGATTTTGGCAGACCGCGGTATTCGTACGGCGGCGGAGGCTCGTGCGTATATACGTCCGTCGCTGGATAGCTTGCATGACCCCTTCCTGATGCGGGATATGACCGCCGCGGTGGACCGGCTCTGCCTTGCCATAGACAGACACGAGCGGATCATGGTCTATGGCGATTATGATGTCGATGGAACGACGGCGGTCGCGCTGATGTATTCGTTCCTCAAAACCCAAACGGATAATTTGGTCTATTATATCCCCGATCGTTATACCGAGGGCTATGGTATATCCACCAAAGGTATCGACACCGCCAAAGAGAAAGGCTGTACGCTGGTCATCGCGCTGGATTGCGGTATCAAGGCGGTGGATAAGATGGAGTATGCCACGTCATTGGGTATAGACTTTATCATCTGCGACCACCATACGCCGGGTGAGGTCATTCCCCGGACAGTAGCCGTGCTCAATATGAAGCGCGCCGACTGTCTCTATCCTTATAAGGAACTGTCGGGATGCGGTGTGGGCTTCAAGTTAGTACAGGCTTATGCGCAGCGTCGCGGTATCGCGCCGCAGGAGGTCTATCGCCTGTTGCCGCTCTTGGCGATGTCCATTGCTTCTGATATAGTGCCCCTGACGGGTGAGAACCGTATCTTGGCGTTCTATGGTCTGAGAGCTCTCAACGCCGCGCCTTCCGTGGGTGTACAGGCAATCATGGAAGTAGCGGGTATAGCAGGCAAGACGGTCACGATGACCGATCTGGTGTTCAAGTTCGGTCCGCGCATCAATGCCGCAGGACGAATCAAAAGCGGCGCGGAGGCTGTTCGGCTCCTGATCACCGATGATGCAGAAGCGGCTTTGCAGTTTGCCAAAGATATTGATTCCTATAATCAGGACCGCCGGGATTTTGATTCCAAAACAACCGATGAAGCATTGGAGCAACTCCAAAAAGATCCGATGAATTCGGAGAAATTCACTACTGTGGTCTTTTCGCCGGAGTGGCATAAAGGGGTAGTGGGAATAGCCGCCAGCAGGCTCACCGAGACCTTCTATCGCCCCACTATCGTGCTCACCGCCGGAGAGGGTGATATCATCAGCGGAAGTGCCCGTTCGGTCAGCGATTTTGATATCTATACCGCTATCGACTCCTGCCGTGACCTATTAACGAACTTCGGCGGACACAAGTTCGCTGCCGGACTGAGTATGCACAAAGCGGACCTGCCGGAGTTCAAACGTCGTTTCGAGGAATATGTGGCGGCGCATATAACGCCCGAGCAACAAGTGCCGACCCTTGATATAGAGGCGGAGGTGGAGTTGAGCGATATGAATTGGAAAATGTACAAGATCCTTCAGTGCCTGGAGCCTTTCGGTCCCGGAAACGAGCGCCCCTTGTTCCTCTGCCGCCACCTGATCAATAACCGCAATACGCGTGCCGTAAGCGAGGGCAAACACCTGCATCTGGACGTGACGGACCGCATCGTGGCGATGGACGGTATCGCGTTCGGTCAGGGTGACAAAGCTGCCCATATACAAAACGGCAACCCCGTAGATATATGTTTCTATCTGGAGGAAAACACCTATCGCGGTCGCACAACGCTCCAGATGAACGCACAAGATATTAAAATCAATGAATAGAGCCCGTTTACGTATAGTATTTGTCTGTCATGGCAATATCTGCCGCTCACCGATGGCGGAATACATCTTCAAATATCTGGCTCAAAAAGCCGGTGTGGAAGATCGTTTTGAAGTGTCATCCGCTGCGGTTTCTTCCGAAGAAATCGGTAATGATATATACCCTCCGGCAAAAGCCAAACTACGCGAACATGGTATTCCTTTTGATCATCATGCTGCCCGGCGCATTTCTTCCGATGAAATCGGGAGTTTTGACTATATTATCTGTGCCGATCATAGTAACTTGAGGTGGCTGCCTTGTGTTACGCCCCAAGTCTCTCTGATGATGCAATGGACAGGCGTAGATCGTGACGTCTCCGATCCATGGTATACCCGCGATTTCGAAGCTGCCTATCGCGATATTTATGCTTCTTGCGAAGCTATATTGGCTAAATTGATAAATTATTAAAATTTATGATAGATTCTTTTTTACAAACGGATTGGTTGACGGTGGTGACGAAGATTGTTTTGGCGACGGGGTTAGGGTATCTGATCGGAATGGAACGGGAACGACACGGCAAAGTGGTGGGCACACGGACTATTTCGCTGATTGCTATCGGTAGCGCACTGTATGTGCTGATGTCACCAAGTATTACAGGCGGAGATAACAGCCGTATCATTGCCCAAGTTGTGTCGGGTATCGGTTTCTTAGGCGCCGGAATTATATTTAAGGACGGCGATACTATCAAGGGTCTCACCACCGCCGCTACCGTGTGGTGCGCTGCGGCTATAGGATGCTTGTGCGGATTTGGCATGTTCGCTGAGGCGGTGTTGGGTACGGTGGCTATAATCGGAGTGAACGTACTATTCAAACACCTCAAGCACGAAGATCACCCTGAACATGAGGGAAAGAAATGAGGTGAATTTTACGCTCAGAGACTATTTTGAGGTTTTAAATTTTACGCTCAGTGTGTATTTGTGACTTTTGAATTTTACGCTCAGTGTGTATTTGTGACTTTTGAATTTTACGCTCAGTGTGTATTTTTGATAAAAAAAAATTACGCTCAGCGTATTTTTGATGAACGAAGTACAAAATGCCAGGATGTCGCGAGAGTGGCGCGAGAGTGGCTGAATGGTCGCTCTCGTTCTATTTTTATAAAGGAAAAACGGTTTTTCATTCGACTTTAATACAAAAAATCGGGGTTTTATTCGACTTTAAAACAATTTTTGCACAAAACTATTGTTTTTTTCGCCAAAAATTAGTAACTTTGCAGTCGGAAATGAATATTATACAAATTTTTGTATATGTTTTTTGTCTGATGAGGGCTAAAATGAGAAAGTTAGAGGAACGAAAGGGAAAAGCAATGATTGAAGAAGAAAGTGAGTTAGAGTGCACAAAATCTGCGAATTACGTAAATGGGGGGGGGGTAAAATGGATCTTCGCTATTATTTCTCCGAATACGGTTCGGAGTTTCTTTTTGGTTTAGTGCTTTCCATCGTAGTAGTAGCAAGCAATATGTTAGCCCCGCTTATCCCGGAAGACATTTTCATCGGGATAGTAAGTCCGGCGATGAATTGTTTTCTGATCAGTTTCTGCGGATGCGGCGCATGGATCATCTATAAACATAACGACGGGATACGGGTGCGCAAGTTAGTATCTCTTTGTTATGTCATATGGACGGCGCTGCTGACAATAGGTTTGTGGATCAGGATGTATTACCATGCTTTCGGTGTAGCCGAGGGGTTGATGAGCATAAGCGGCTGGGAAATGGTGTTCGGAAACATCTTTGCGTGGTTGCTGTTAGCTTATCCGACGGAGTTGCTTCGTCCCCGTTGGCTGAACTGGAAGAGAGCCCTATTGCAATTACTGCCGGTATTGATTATCGGCGCCATAGACGAGGTGACAGACACGGATTTGCGATTGATATTGGCATTCTATCCGGTGATTTATGTGATCATGTTGTTCCGCCATATCCGTGCTTACAGGCAGTGGTGCGAGGATAACTACTCGTCCATGGAGAATATTGATACACAATGGATTGTGCAGTATTTAGTGATGGTATTGGTAGTGGGTGTATCTTTCACATACATGTGTTTCAACAATACGCTTACCCGCACGTTCACGCAAGAATGGTTGCTGTTCTTTGTACTCTTTTGCAGCACGGAGAAGGTATTATTCCGTCCTGATCCGTGGGAAGCGGTGAACGTCCGTGCCTCGCAAAGAAGAAAGCTCAAAGTGGCGGTTAGGCCGGTAGAAAAGCCGTTACTATCCAAACCGCAGGAAACCGCATCTACGGACAGCCCAAAGGTAAAAGAGGCAAATGTCACAGAAGCTATATCCACGGCAAAGGCGGAAAACGAAGGCGCGATAACGCAAAGTCCGACACCGAAAGCCGGAAACCAAATTGAGGAAAGTATTATAGAAGATGATATGAATGAGATGAACGAGGTGACGAATGAGAGTTATGCGGAATATCGTGCCGCATTGGAGGAATGGATGCGGCGAGAGAAGCCGTATCTGAATGCGGATTTCAAGGCACAGGATTTGCGCGAGGTGGTTCCGTTGAACCGTACCTATATGTCTCAGTTCCTCAAAGCGGAGTTCGGGTGTAATTTCTATCAATACGTGATGCGCTATCGCATAGAGGAAGCGAAACAAATGATGCGTGAAAATCCGGACATGATGTTCCAGGAGATAGCGGAGCAATGCGGTTTCACCTCCCAGACGATGTTCGGCCGTGTATTTGCACGCGAAACAGGTATTAGTCCGACCGAGTGGAAATTAAAGGGCACTTCTGGACTCTAAATCAAAATAAAGCAATTTTGAGAAGTGTCCAATTGAGGAAATTGAATGTCGAATATTGGTTTTTTATGTCTCATATTTACTGAGTCATTCGACTTTAAATCAATATTTTCGGTTTTCATTCAACTCTAATGCAATATTTTCACTTTGCTATTGCATAAATGGCAAAGTTTTAGTACTTTTGCATCGTTTTTTATATAAAAACCGCAAAAGATAACGTTTTTGGAACACAAAATCCTTCAAAAGGTATCATTATGGAAGTAAAAAAGATTATTTTTGGTGTATTCGTCAGTATGTTTTCGCTGTTTCCGATGAAGGGTATGGCGGAGGCTACCGAAGTGGTTGCACTGAAGAATAACCTTGTGTATGATGCCGCTCTGACTCCGAACCTGGAGGTGGAGGTAAAGTTAGCCAAACGATGGAGTTTGGAGATAGGAGCCGGTTTTAATCCGTTCCCGCTGGATGACAAGAAGTTCCCGAAATGGCGCCATGTATCGGCATGGATAGCTCCGAGGTATTGGTTTTGCAATGTGTTTCATCGCGATTTCATATCGTTCAATGCGGCGTATGCCCACTATAATGTAGCGGGTGCGGCATGGCCGGTAAGCTGGATGTATAAGCAGGTGAAGGACAGCCGCTATCAGGGTGATGCGGTAATGGCGGGAATCAGCTACGGATGGCATTTCGCTATTTCTCCGCATTTCAGTGTGGAGTTGGAAGGCGGAGTGGATGCCGGTTACAGCTGGTATGATCAGTTTGAGTGTAAACATTGTGGAAATAAGACGGCGCGCGGCGGAAGGTGGTTCGTATTGCCTAAGTTGGGAGTTAACTTGTCCGTGCCTTTAGGAGGAAATGAAGAGTCGATGGCAAGGCGCTGTGATTGCGAACTGTTGGATAACAGGCCTGTTTATGAGGAGATAGCGCCGTTGGACACCACGATTGTCTTTGAGGACATTGCACCATTGGAGCCGAGTGTACCGTTGTTTGAGGTGCAGGCAGAAGCGATGCATCGTCTCCGTAGCCGTCTTTTCCGCAATGAAGAGTCGTACGAGGCGTATGATCCGAATCAAGCGCTCAGTGCGGACCCACGGAATGTGTTTATGTTCTTTGAGGTGAATGCCACGAAAATGGACCGCGACTATCTGGCGAACAACATGCAGATGGATAGTATCATGCGGATTTTAGGAGAAGCGATAGAGGACTCGACGATGCGTATTACGAAGGTGCGGATAGTAGGTTTTGCGTCGTTTGACGGCAAACGTGCTTATAACGATCGTTTGGCGGCATCCCGTGCAGTCTCTCTGAAGGAATACATGCAGAGTATCTACCCGCTGCGGGATGATCAGTTTGAACTCTGTAACGGCGGCGAAAGCTGGGCGGAGTTGCGATACCGGTTATCGAGTGTGGAGTTTGAGGGTAGGGATGAGGTGCTCACTATTATAGATACGGTACGCGACGCAGACCTGCGCGAGAAACTGATCAAGCAGCTTCATGGGGGCAAGACCTACCGGTATATGCGCGATGAGTTGAAGGAGCAACTTCGAAACTTAGGTTGTATAACGATTTATTATTGCGAAAATTTAGAATAAACAAACATATTAACAAACAAAAACCAAACAAAATTAACTGAATTATTAATTAAAAAATGAAAAATCGTATGAAAAAGATTTCGTTTTTGGCTTGCACAGCGATGCTGGCAAGCTTAGTGGCTCTGACCGGCTGTAAGAAAGAAGGTCAGAATGAGCCGAACAAGGTAGTACCGAAAGTAACTACCGATATTGCCATTTCTCTTCCTACTCAAGTAGGCGGTGTTAACAAGATGCCGGGTCGTACCGTTCAATCGGGTGTTGAGAATGGAGCTTCAACTCCTGTTGCAACTCAGTTTGCTGCTAACGGAATGAACAGTATTGTACTGATCCCGTTTGCTGAGAAAGCAAAAGCTACCTCTGCATCCAAACGTCATGGTGCAAACATTGATCTCGGTGATTTTTCAGGCGACGTGGGAGTAGGTGGAAACCGTGGTAAAGTATATGCAGATAAACAAGTGCCGATGGGTACCGGTTCATTCTTGTTCTATGGTGTATCGGGAAAGACCTCCTCTGATCTTTTCGAAATTGGTTCTTTAGCAGCCGGAACACTGACCGGTGAGCCATCGTCGTTTGAATTCTCGCTGCAACCGTGTTGCACCAATGCATCGGAAGTATTAACTAAAGCCGGAAAATTCAATACCTATCTGACTGGTATCGCCAATGCACATGATACTTTGTATGGTGAAGCTGCATGGAAAAACATCACTGCATTGCAAAACGAAGGTTATTACAACATGTTCGTTGCCTATTCGCAGCTGACCACCCTCAGCACGTATGGCGTTGAGCGCATGTTGACTGATTTGTATCACACGTTGGATATCAGTACTGACTCTTTGGCGAAAGCTATCCGCAAAGCTATTCTTGATGATACTTATGCTACATTGGACGGAACGGGTGCAAGCGCGAAGGTGAAACTTGTTTCCGAATTGCAGAACTTCCCGCAGGTATATAACATCCCTGTAGGAGCTGTATCTACCGCGTACACAGAAGGTGCATTCGGCGGAAGCGGCGCTCACGCTTATGGTGCTTTGGATCCGGCAGACTTGCAGAGGTACGTATATCCGGCACAATTGTGGTATTTCTCCAACACGAAGATCAGAACTGCCAATACCAAAAAATTGGAAGCGTTGGCCAGCAAACCTAACTGGAAATCCGTGATAGACAGCTACGGCTTAGCAGACGGTTCTGTTACTTCCACGACCAAATCCATCGCTTTGATTGATACGATTCAGTATGCAGTAGCTCGTTTGGATGTTCAAGTAAAGTTCAAAACAGGTACTATTAAGGGTAATGATCCCGCTGATCCTTCTACTGCTGACCCTGAACATGGATTGGCCGTTGCTTTCCCCGGAGTCGGTTATCCTATGAAGGCAGTGTTGGTAGGCGGTCAGAGAAACGTAGGTTTCGACTTCACTCCGCTTGATGGATCGGCTGTATATACCATTTACGATACGGTAATGGATCCTGCTATTAACGCAGTACAACACGCATCCTCATATAGTGCCGCTAACTCTACTTTGGTATTAGAGACCAAAACGGACGACGGAGCCCATGGATGCGATGTGAATGTAGCTCTTGAGTTTATCAATACCGGTGAAGATTTCTACGGCGTTAATAACCAACTGATTCCTACCGGCGCACGTTTCTATATCGTAGGTACCCTCGAAGCAGTGAATGCTACTGAAGAGGGTCTCGAGCACAAAGTCTTCAAACAGGACTATACTACTACAGCGCGTTTCAATATCAACTCGCTCAAGAAAGCATACAGCACAATTCCTGATCTGAAAGCTCCGCAATTGGAGATCGGTATGTCGGTTGACCTGACATGGCAAGCCGGTCATACTTATGACATTAACATTGAATAAAAATAGCACACACAAAATCACTTGAAACGGCTGACAGTCATACTAATTCCTCTTTTCTTCGCGGCATGCGCTCTGATCGATGATGATCTGAGCGTGTGCGGCGAAGAATTGGTCATTACCTACCAAGTGGAGTTGCATACGGAATTATCGTTGCAGCTTCAGGCGGAGTTAACGACCGAGGTAGAGGTCCCGGTGCGTAACGCGCTGGGACAATGGCTGTCGCCAATCTTCTCGGATAAAGCAAAGGATATCGACCTCCGTTTTTACTCATGGGGTACAGACCAACTCCGCTACAGCGTGAGCGAGGTAATCAATGCGAACCAGAAGAGTTACACGATCGTGCTTCCCCAGGAGAACTATATGCATCTCGCGGTGGCCAATATAGATGACAACCACGGGATGTATCTCCGGGGCGACGATCATTCTGCCACAGCTCAGGTCCGCGTGAACGAAGGCGCGGAGATACCAAGTCTAAATACGGGTGTGTTCACCGCCCGTCTCCCGATGCAGGTCAGCGACAGCGTACGGAGATTCGATGTACACCTCTATATGGCAACCGCTGTGGTGGCGCTCGTGATCGATACGACTTATTGCGATGAGTTAGTATCTATTCGCGGCAAGATGAACGGAGGCGCCTGCGGCCTCTCGGTATATGACAGTATTTTTGACCATACCTCCTCTCGTTCGTTTGGTTTAGAGGAAGTACAGGTCAAGGTACCGAGTGCGGCTCCTGTGCGCAAGGGCATTCAAGAAGGAGATACGGTTATTGATGCGCGTTATGCCTGTTACGCTACGGTAGGCATGCCGACGCGCGACGATATACCTTGGACTTTGGATTTCGTCTCCACGCTGACGGAAAACCGGCATACCAATACCACGCTCACGATAAAAGACGCGTTGGAGGCGGGTACGCTGCGGATCATCAAGCTGAAGATGGGACCTAAAGGCGAATTGGAACCCGACGAGGGTTCGTCAGAAGTAGGCGCTACGGTAACGCTGGATTGGAAAGACGGAGGATCGCATGATGTGGAGTTATAAGAAAGCGTTATATATTATTTTAGGCTTGTTTCTTTTGGTGAGCTGTCAGCCTAATGAGCCGGTGCGGCAGGGCACTTTGCAGATCAATCTCTGTCTGCCAATGCCGGAGAATTTTTCCCCTTCCACTAATCGGATCATCGGCGACCCGGGAATGACGGAGAATTTCGAACTGCCCAAGTATGCCTATATCGTGGTGATGAAACAAGAGGGAGGCGAATGGTCTGTATGGAGAAGAGCAGAGATATCGCTCAACGAGGAGGCATGGAAGAAGACCAACTATTTCGGTTTTAATCCTACGCGCGCGGACAGTATATACCGATATACCGAACCGGTACAATTTTTATTAGAGGGAGAAACACCGCAAGGTCGGGTGTACGCTATCTGTAGCAGAAAAAAACTGACCTTTAGTTCCCCCATAGGCAGTATCGACACTATGGAGAAACTATTAAATTGGCAATTTAACACGGCGGATAGTATTCAGGAGAGCCTGCAAGATATCTATTCCACCCCGTATAATTTCGAGCGTGGCGGCGACTATTATTGCGTATTCGATTGTTCTACGGGGCATATATACCGTTTGGATCTTATCCTTTACCACGTAGCCGCGAAAGTGGATTTGAAATGGCGCGTGGCGGAGAACAAACGCATCAACAAGGAGGATCCATCTGCGGCGGTACGGCTGACCTATATGGACGCGTGTCATTTGTTTAACGGTATGGCGTATTGCTTTAAGCCGATGGAGAACGTGTTAGCCGACAAAAGCACCCCGTCCACGACCCGGCATATTGTAACGCCTTCGAACGAAGGACTATGGTGGGAAGGCCGGTCGTACTTCTACACCATCCCCTATACTACGACCGCTAAACCGGGGTATTACCCGCTACAAATGCAGATGGCAACCAATGGCAGCGGATACCACAACCGCACCATATATTTGCAAGTAGATACATCTTCGCCCTTCGTACCCTGGCTACGGGCAACATTTAATTTGAATGATGCATTGGATCCGGGAACAGGGGAGGAAATAACAGTTGACAATTGATAGTTGATAATTGACAATTGATAATTGACAATCGGGATCCCGAAAGACCCGCGAAATACCCGCGGCGGACCCGCGAAAGAGGGGCGAAAAAATTGATAATTGAGGACAGAAAATTGAGAATCAAACGCTATATATTATTAATAATGTACGTGTGTGCGTGCGTATGCACGTACGCGCAGTCGGATACGATACGTTACGTTCACCCGAACGGAGCGTATAATAACGACGGTAGGTCCTGGGAGAAGGCGTTTAACCGTGTCCAGGACGCTATCAACAGTTTGCGAGACTATTTGGAATCCAATCCCGGTGTCCGTTCCGGTTCGGTTTATATCGCTTCCGGAAACTATATTCCTACCGAATCCACAGAGTCGTCGGGTGGTTCGATGTTGAATACCGCGTTCAAGATCTACGCGGGTATTCATGTGTATGGCGGTTTTAATGCAGCAGCTCCGGAGGCTAAGCCGGGTGACCGCATCATGGCGAACGGCAAGAAATGCAGCGAAAACTGGGCGAACCAATCGGGTATCGGTACCGTTTCCGGCGACTCTATCGCCTCGCAGTGGGATTTCCGATATAAGACCGTTTTGTCGGGAAACCACTCGACGGCACCTCCTACCTTTACTTTCGACAGCATTCGCGGTAAATTCAACACGGCTTTCCCTGCCAATTCGTTCCACGTGGTATGGTTCGCCACGAACGGCAAATTTGATGCAAGCGACGATCTCCTCAAGGATCACTACCGTCCTTTGACTTATCCCGCCTCTTTGGACGGATGCGTTATATCGAGCGGAAATGCTTCATCGCACAACACGAACCTCCGCGAGCACACGGCATACGGCGGCGGTGTGTATATGGTAGGCAATTCGCTGCTGAAGAACTGTATCATCGAGCGATGCAATGCAACGATGCGCGGTGGCGGTGTGTATGTCGATGGCGGCGGCGATATTGATTTCTGTTATATCCACACCTGTCAGGCGGTAGGTGTAGGTGTATATCAAGGCTATGGCGGCGGTGTATGTATCGACCATGAAGGTTCGATCGGTCACAGCCATATCCAGAGTTGTGCGGCTCGTTGCGGCGGTGGTCTGGTAATCAGCCATGAGCCGGAGGAATACCCCGAGACCGGCGTTCCGGCAATCGATACGATAGCGAACTATTCGCCTTTTGCTACGGCTTGCGTGATCAATAATAACACGGCGAACGCCGAAGGTGGCGGTATCTATCTGGCGGAAGGCGGTACGATCAACCACTGTACCGTGACCGGAAACGAGTGTATCGGTCCGGATGTAACTTATTATGGTCGCCGTCACGGCCGTACCGGCGGTATCTATGTGCGAAACTGCGGTATGATCTTCAACTCCGTGTTCTGGGGCAACCGGTGCGATGTGAATAACGATATCCAGTTTGCTTCGGTGCGCCAGAAATCAGGAATAGAGGGTTACGAGACCTTTGTGTTCCACACCGCCTTTATGAACCACGATATCACCGATTGGACGGGTGTTCGCAAAGAGGTGGTATTCTCTCTGGACAGGAACAACCTGCCGGTGAAGGACGCTACGATTCATTTCCCGTGTTTCTTCCAGCCGACCGTGGATCCGCTTAACTGGTATCGCCGGGTGGATAGCCTTAATCTCTATGGAGCGGGTGTGATCACGGAGGTCCGTCCTGTGGATCTTCCGGGTCCGCGTATCTGGCACTTGACCACCTATTCCGCTTTGGACCAGAAAGGTGTTCAAGCGAACGAGACGGTGCATGACGCTTCGCCATGGTTGCGTCATTCGCATACGGACTATGGCGTTGTATCGAACCCGTTTGAGCCGGTGTCCACGCTCGGTGCGTTGGTGCGTAAACCGGATGCTTTGACCTATGAACTGATTGCTCCGCAGGGCTATGAGGGACGTACGGAAGTAGATCGGATTCCTACGCTCTTTATTGACCCGAACCGTCAGGGTGTATATGACGAAGACGGTAATTTCGTGGAACAACCGAAGGAGGGTGACTCCTGGCGCGTGCCTATCAAGGACTTAGGTGAAGCCATCTCTTTCTTTCGTCAATACCTGGTCGATGACGAAGGAGGTAACCACCACTATATGATCCCGGCATTGGATGATAAAGGTATGCCTACCGGCGAGCTGACGCGGTACGACTATGTGCAGTACCTCGTCAAAGAAGGAACGGTCACTACCGTAGGTCCGGGTAACTACCTGGATAAGAACATCCGTACGGCGGCGCTCCGTATTGATAGTCACATGCGTATTTACGGCGGTTATCCAAGTCACCTCGATAGCACCGATACCTCCGAGCGTGACCCGCGTAAGTATAAATCCATCATTACGGCGAACATCACCGGTATCGAAGGCGAGGCGGGTTATCAGAATAACTCTGCGCACGTCATCGCCATGGTGAACGTGGAGCACGCGATCGTAGATGGTTTTACGCTTACCGGCGCGAACACCCATGATGTGTATGAATCCAACTTGGTGGCTGCCGGCGGTGGTCTGCTGCTCAATAACGCAAACACTCCTGCGGAGAAACGTATTCACATGGTGGGCAACGAACTCCGAAACTGCGTGATCAGCAACTGTACCTCTCCGAAAGGCGCGGCGGTTTATGTGAACGGAGAATGGAATAAGGCGGACGGCGAATTGTGTTTTGCCGAGTTGATGATGCAGAACTGCGTGATCCGTAATAACACCGCCGACTATGATATGCACGACGATGTGGTGGAGGACCACGGTATCATTACCGCCAACGGCCGCGCGTATATCCATATTGAGCACTGTACGGTGGTGAACAACGTTGGTTTCCCCTTTAAGGCGGATAGTAAGACCACAGACGGCGACCTGCCGATCCATTGCGGTCACCCGGAGCACTCCTCTTATGCGCCTTTCCACGGCTATATCCGTGTGGATAACTCGCTCATTTTCTGTAACGGCGACCGTGTGCTGGATAACCGTGGCGACTTGGGTGAGCTAGCCCAAGTGATGTCCGTCAATGCAGACGGTCAGGACTATGTGTTCGGTAAATGGAATATGTTCGACGCTGACCTGCGTCTGCATAAATTGGATGATCACCATCAGCCGCGAGGATTCTTTGCGAACGATTTTGCAGTACCCGACACGACACACTTCATGCCCAATGGAGTGAGTTCTCATTTTGCGGCAGATATCTTTGATGTGCCGGCAGATAGTTTGAGTCGTGCAAACCGGTGTGTTTTTACGCGCGTGAGCACCGACCCTAATTATCCTACTTTCGTGAACCCATCGCGTAACGTAGGTCACTCGCCTACGGGCGACAAGCCGCTCTACGGCGGTGTGGTAGCGTATGCCCCGTTGACGACTAACCCCTGTGTGAACGCGGCGCACCCGGACGACTATACAGAGGCGGACAACTACGACCGTTCGGACAACCTGCCCCGTGACCGTGGTGGTGCGCCGGATATAGGTGCTATCGAGAACAGCGACCTGCCGGCGGCGGGATCGGTTATTTATGTCACGCCGGAAGGAGCCGGTAAACGCGATGGTTCCAGTTGGGATAACGCCATCGCGGGTAACACCGTGTATAGGCTCTATAATGCGCCGGCAGCGGACGGTGACTCCGTAGATATCGCTTCCAATGCGCGACTCATTAATCAATCCACCGGCGAACCGGTGCTCACTACCGATAATCGGTACTGCGGCGGTTATGCGCGCAAGTATGAATATACGATGAGTCAAGATGTAACGCGTAGCACTACTACCACCATGGAACGCCATATCTACGTGGGCGGCGATAGTGACCGTATTGATACCATCAGCACCGGTACACCAAGTACCGCACAAACAAAGGGTTCTTTGTACACAGATGGTCTTTTCTGGGACGGGTATGACCCCTCCTTAGCGGTCAACGTAGATTACCCGTATGGCGAGATGTCCGGTGCATCCCGTGCCGTTTTTCGCGCTTCCGATAATTTTAGTCCTATTGATGATAATAACACGGATATCATAACAGTAGATCGGAATAATGCCAGAAATGCTATAAATAGTGGGCAAATCATTATCCGCAACGAGCGCAAAGAAAACTACGTCAGCGGTCTGCAATATGCGGTGGAGCAAGCCTCTATACTCAATAAAACGATCCATGAAGACTCTGTACAGGTATGGGTAGGTGCCGGTAAATATACGGATTATAAGGGATTCGTGATGCGTGACTCCGTGAGGGTATTAGGAGGTTTCCCGGCAGGAAAGTTCCAAGCGCCGGGTATGAACGAGCGTCGCGCCTTGATGTCCGATGTGGTAGCTATCCCTAAATCAAGAGAGAATAGGGATTTGGATCCCAAAGACTATGAGAGTATCCTGCAAATATCGGATATAAATCCGAAATCCAGTAATACTGCCATTAACACAGCAGCCATTAAGTTCTACGATAATGGTCCATCTATCAAATGGCAGTTTACGAAAAATATTGACGATACCTTGACGCACTTTACGGATACCTATTATCGTTGGGAGGCAACGGGCAAGAGCGATGTCTCTACTACCTATATCCGTTATCCGGATATGTTAAAAGGCGCTACTAATGTGTTTGACAAGAACACCAATCGGCATAAGACGGATAAAACAGGTGCTAATGGTTCGCCTGCGGGCGGTTGGGTTTGGGCATCCTCTGAAAAGTATGTATATCAATATTGGGGCGACCAAGGTGGAGGAAACAATAGTTGGGAAATGGTCTATGCTAACCGAACCAACAATGTGGACTGGAATAGTTTTATGTTTAATGGTGATCGAGATGTATTGAGTGCCGAAGGAGTTGTTTTAGGAACGGTGCCTCGTGGCATGGAGTTGACTGGAGCTATGAGCAAAATGACAGTATGGCAGACCATGAAGAATGTACCGGCAGGTTACTACCAATTGGAGATTGATTTAGCGGCTTTTTATCGCCAAACAGGGAATGGTAACGGCTACGACGTGGAAGATGAAAACACTGGCGTGACATTCTATATCATAGGTGCTAACGGCGATACATTAGCTGAACGTCCTATTTTTGTCAAGAATACTTCTACTCCGTATAAATTACGAAGGTACGAATTCAGTTTTGTTCAGGAAGTGACCGGTGATTTGACCATTCAGTTGAAGTCTGCGCCCGGTACCAAAACGACCGATCCTGAAGGTCTTAATACTCCAATGCTCACCATATCGGATAACCCTAACCGACGCGAGGTGATGATGGCGAATGTTAATCTTTTTTCCATTATTGATCCTACGGCAGGAGAATATGTGCTGGACTACACCAATACGTATGATGTGTCATCGGGTAAGAGCATAAATATAAAAGCCACAAAAACAAATCCTTGGAGAGATGTTACCCGTACCATATTGCGTAAGCGTGTACTGACGATGCCGGATGTGACAAATCCAGTATATGGAGCGGGTTTGGGAATTCCGAAAAATCGCGGAGTAAATAAGTTAGGAGATGATTTGGCACACGCAGAGCGTGTTATTAAAGAAAGTCGTAAATCCAATAATAAATACGCAAAAATTAACGACCCTAACTATAAGGAGTATAACGAGGTGTATTGGGACGGCTTTACGATTCGTCACGGCTTTATATATGACCAATGTTTGGCGCACGGCGGTGGTGCCGGAGTAAATATGTACGAGGGCTGTCATTTGGTCAATTGTATCGTCACCGATAACTGGGCAGGCGCGATGTGTATGAAAGGAGGCGGAGTATTCTGTGATGGCTCTAACTCTACTATCGAGAACTGCTTTATACTTAATAACACCTCCACCAAAGGATCAGGAAACAAATCAGGTACAGATTTTGCACAAGATCAGGAGTTTGCAGGCGGTCTGTTCCTTTATGAAGGTACCTGTTTCAATACCCTGATTGCCAATAACTATGCCCATGGTTTCGGTGGCGGTTTGGGTCTTTGTGTAGGCAAATTCTATAATAACACAGTAGCGTATAACCACGGTGAGTTCGTTAATAAAAATTCGGGTAATAAGCAAGTAGGTGGTTTGCGTATCGCATCCGGTGCCGCTTCATCCATCTTGTTTGCCAACTCTATCCTATATGGTAACAACGGCTTAGCAATCGATATGACGGAGACTTCCGACTATGCGCCATTCCTGAACTGCTATATTCAGTCTGCGGATGCTATTACCAAAGGCGCTATTACGCATGCTATCAATACTACCGGTTCGGGTAACTACGGAGTAGGCAATACCTTCCATAATGGGCAAGCAGCCGGCGCGGCTACCACGCCTTTCGGTGCGGATGTGAACCGCAGTGGCGTTTATACCGACAGCGCAAGGATAATGAATGACTTTGCGTTGCGCCAAGTGTCCGGTGTGCATTGTGTGAATAGTGGAACGGAGGATTTCGCCGGCGCATTAGAGGAGGCTTTGGAGAAAGCCACTATAAAAGCGATTCCTGAAGCAAAACGCGCTGAATACCGCGCAGCGGTAGCGGGTGTCGAACTGCCGGCGAACGATGTGGTGTATGCTAAACGTGTGCAGGACTGCCAGGTGGATATCGGTGCGTATGAGTTCAACGCGGCGTATTCGATCAAACCGGACACCACCACACACCCGGGACATGCGATTTTCTATATCGCGTATGACTCGCCGGGAGGTGATGCTTCGGCTTCTGCGCCGGAGAACGCTGCCTGTCACCAGAAACTGCAACAGGTGCTCGACGCCGCCGGGCGGTATAAATATACCCTCATGACCTCTACGTACTACAACAAAGGAACGGAAGGTGTCTATGCCGCCGATCAGCCCAACAAGCATTGGACGGTAGAGGTATGGATGCAGGGCGATAGCGCTATGTCCACCGAGAGCGATTCCTATTCCGACCCCTATACTCCGACGCGTTCTACTAAGCACAATGTGCCGGGCTATCAGGATAACACCTTGGACTATTCGTTCATCATTCCGCACGGTATTCAGGTCAAGGGAGGTTACAAGCCGGGCTATTTCCACTATGAGAAAAACGGCGAAGAGGTACCCGCAGGTACCGATGGCGCACAGATCGTGGACGACCGCGATCCGTTGACCTATCGTACGGTGCTCTCGGGATTTGTCATTTCCTCCACCGGTGCTTCCGGTCAGACGTTCCACGTCGTGACCTTCACGAATAACCTCTACGATGCCGACGAGATGCTGTTCACCTACATCGATGGCGGCGACGTGAAGCCTTATAGGGACCAGTTATCAGTGCTTACGGAGGAGAAAGACCGCGCGGTGCTGGACGGACTCTTCATCGAGGACGGTTATGCCAACTCGCCGGACCCGGAGGATCAGATCGGCGGCGGTGCGGTAGTACCGGAATATGCGCATATCCGTAACTGTGTGGTTCAGGATAACCAAGCCATGGGCAAGGGCGGCGGTTTGTACCTCAAACCTTTTGCCCTTGTCTCCGGTACGATCGTCAAACGCAACTCCGCGAACACCGGCGGCGGTATCTATGTGGAGAAACCGGCGTCGCTCAATGTGGATTCCTTAGCGCGTATCTATATCTCCACGATCTGCCATAACACCGCCACGGCTTCCGCCGGAGGTATGTGGTTCGACAATACCTATGTGCGTGTGAACTCATCCGTGCTATGGCATAACTCCGCCAGCGATAACGCGAACGTATCGGGTCTGTTCACCCGTTCGGACGCCAATACCGAATATCCGTTCAACTTCTGCGCGGTGGAGAGCCGTCGTCTGGAAGGTCAGGGCAACTTGGAGTTGTCGCCGAGTGAGACCGAGGGTGTACGGTGGGACAGGGATGATCCTTTCAACGCGATCCTCTATTACCCGATCGAGATGTCTTCTACCTTGGCGCGCGCCGGTATGACCTATACGGAGTGGTACAAGGCGATGGAGAAATATCCGACCTTGGATTCGATCGATATAGCCGGCGTGAGCCGAACCAAATGGAACTCCGACGGTTCGCAGCGCGGTTTCGCGTGGACGACGGATACGCTGGTCACCAAGAATAACGACATGATCGAGATAGGCGCGCGTGCGATCAATAAGAACTATGCTATCAACGTGGACGAGAAATACGTGATGCGCCGTCTGTACGTGATGCACACCGACCTCATCAACTCCGAGGCGGCGCGTGCCTTGCAGGACAACCAGCTCAATAACGATACGGCGAATATGTACCGCCAGATGGGATCGTGTATTCTGAATCCGTTCCACCGTCCCGGCGATGCGTTCGACTATATCATCGCGGCGCGTAAAGCCGACCCCGAGAAATACCGTAACATGGTCTTTGAGGTCTATATCGAAGCCGGAACGTATTACCCCTACCATAATGCGTATGGCGAGCAAGGCCAGGTGCGTAACAACACCTTCCTTATCCCCGAGGGCATCTACGTTATCGGTGGTGTGGATTCGCGTCCGGAGGACCACCATTACGGTCAGGAGGGATATTACGATATCTTCACCGGAGAGCGGTATGGTACCGCAAGTGATGTGGATGTACGGGTTAAGTTAGCCGACAGAAATACCGTCTATACGATCAACTCTGCGCCGATAGACTCGATCCGTCTGCGCGACGACCGTCACCGCCCGATGCGCGATAACAACCTCAACTCGGTCATCGAGCCGTGGGAGCTGGAGCGGCAGACGATCTTCTCCGGTAACGCCGTTTCCGGCGAGGACTTTACCCACGTGTATCACGTGATCACGATGCATGCGGACTCCAATTTCGTAGGTCCTCAGCCGCGCAAGTACCGACATGTCAACCCATCTTATAATAAGGCGAACCCTGTTCCGGGAGTACCGATGCTCATTGATCCGATACCGTTTGACCAACCGGAGCTGTTCAAGGACGAGTGCGACCTCTCTATCCTCGGCCGAACGACGGAGTTTGACGGTATTCAGATCACCGGTGGTTATGCGAACCACCTGGATCGTCAGGACACGGTGCGCCACCACTATGTGAAAAAGACCTATTTCCGCGGCGGAGGTATCTTTGTCGATGGTAACTGGACGGAGTCCTTCGATGCGCCGGATGCGGTGGTGCCGAACGTAACCGAGCCGGCGGCGTATAATATCCCGATCGTGGTGGAGAACTGCCTCTTTACCAATAACATGGCGGGTAACGGCGGCGGACTCTACTCCAACGGCGGTATCTATATGTATGGTTGCCACTTCACGCAGAATTATAGTCAGGGACCAATGACCCCGCTGGATCAGGAGTTTATCCCCTGGACGGCAGGCGGCTGTATTGCCACGAATGCAGTATGCGACGTATCCAACACGCTGTTCGACAACAACGAAGCGCGCCGCGGTTTGTACCCCATTACGGTCACCGGCGATGAGTATATCCCGAATGCCGACGCGCGTCAGGGCTTCGGCGGCGTGCTCTCCGTAGCTGTGCAAAGCCGTTTGCGCGCCGTGAACTGCCACTTTATGAAGAATAAATCCGTGGCATACCCCTCCATCTATAATTTCTGGGCTAACGACCGCTACAACGACCCCGATTCCATGCAGTACGCGTTCAACTGCATCTTCTGGGGTAACGAGGTGTTTGAGGTAGATCGTTTGGATGAATTGGAGCACGAGGTATCGCCCACAGAGGAAACGATCAATGCCTTTAATAATAATTATAAAGGCTCGCGCAAGAATGTCTTCCACTATGACCCGGCTGATATGGATAGGTACGAACGTCTGTTCCAGGAGTATGACAATCTCTATACCGAGTATGCCGCCGCAGGAGATACCTTCAATGTGAAGGTGACGGACAAGTTAACCGAACTGCGTGCATTGGGCGATAGTATAGAGGGACTCTATTTCTGCTCGTACCGCAAGGGGTATGGTCCGTCCTCCATGAAACCTTCCGCCGACGGCTATCTGCTCACCCGTGATGAGCAACGCGCTTTCGTCGATCCGCGTAAAAAGGACGTCCAACGGAGACCCAAAGACGGTAGCTATGTGGAGGCTTATGACAACCTCTTCTCCTATGTGCACGGTAACAACAACGTCCTCATCAACCGCGTCAATACGGCAACGGACGGACCGAACTTCAAGCAGCCTACCTATGTGGCGGGTATCGATGGGTATATGCAGAATGCCGACTGGTTGTTGGCACGTATGAACCATACCACCGACCAAGGCTGGGGTCACCTCAAGCAAACGGTAGAGCGCGGTATATCGTATTACATCACCCGTTATACGGGTAATACCCGATTCGAAACGGAGGATGAAGCGAAGCAGTATTTGAAGGACACATATGGGTATGACAAGGACACATTGACCAAATGGAGTGTCTATCCGGTGCGCGGTCTGCCGGTTGCTCAGTTCGACAGCGCACACTTGCAACCTGCCGTAGGAGCCATGTATAACTTCTACGCACGGCGATACGGCGCTTTCATGTCCGGCGTCAATCCCCCGTTGCCTATCATGGACCAGTATTACATGTCCTATACCCGCTCCATCAGCGACGAGGATGCGACAGGAAACATGGAGCGTATCTCACGTCATCCCAAGTTCGGCGAGACCGATGTCTATATCGACATAGGTGTGTACGAATACCAGTACGTCCAACTCGATATCAAGGGTCAGGAGATCGACACGATGTGGGTAGCCACGAAAGCGAAAGACCCGATCCGTCACGACGGACTGACCTGGGAAACACCGACCACCGATCTCCAGACGGCGATCGATATGCTCATGGCTTCCCATAACAACCACGACAAGTATATCTGTTTCATGGGCGATGACGAAGGTACGTTCTTGCCGCAGAACGTGATCGATAACCGCCGTGCGTTTATCATCACCTCCAATACGCTGGCGCCGATCCTGCCGGATAGCGCCGAGTCGGACTTTGACTACGGTGTCAACAGTCTCAACTTCTTAGGCGGATACAGCTATGATGTCAAAGGTGCTCCTCGTGACCCGCAGGCGCACCCCGTGATCATCGAGATGCCGAACGCCGGCACAGAGAGCCAGCGAAACCAGCTCTTCGTAGTCGAGGATATGACCCGCCAATTGGTTCAGGTCAACTGGCAGGGCGAGTACACTACGCACGATAGTGTCGTTATACCTGTTTCTTTTGATGGCATTACGTTTATCAATCCCTATTCGACAAAAGGTGCAGTTGAGACGGGTCTGAATAACTTAGGAGGTCTGATGTCCAAGAAAGGAGGAGTGGCGATTTATTATCGCTGGCAACGCCGTTATGAGGGTGAAGATGGCGCTTATTCGCCTAACTTCAATCAGGTGCTCTATCCGGACTCGGCGCTGGTCAACGGACGCAAAGTGACTTTGCCTAAGCTCACTATCTCCAACTGTATCTTTATGGATAACGGCGCGCGTACGCCGATTTTGGAGGAGCGTTCGCCGGCTGTCCGTATTGACCACGGCGGCGGTTCGAGCCTTATCGTCAACTCGCTCTTTCACTCCAACGCCGGAGCGGCTATCTATGCCAAGACCTACGATAAAGTGGAAGGCGCGAACGACTTGGCTAAGGTGCCGAACGATGTAGTCATCGTCAATTCCACCTTCGCCCTCAACGACGGACATATACGCCTCGAATCCGAGAACAGCGAGATCCATAACTCGATCATCTGGCTCGATGACCTCGCCCACGATACCCTGGTACAACTCCAACTGGACACCACCGACCAATGGGACAAGACCACGAACCGCGAGAAGCCCGGTATAGCCGGACGTGTCACCCATAACGCTATCTGGGGGTGCTTTATGCAGGACGAAAAAGACCCGTACGGCAACGACAGCCTCGTTACTTCGAATAACGATATCTACGGCGGTCCGGGATTCGTCATGCCTATCGTCACAGCTACCACCTCGGAGCAACGGCGCGAACGCAGTTTCCGTCTTAACCCGAGTTTGATCACGATCAACAAAGCCGACTCGTCGGTTTACCGCAACCGCGTCTTCTTCCGCCAATACCCCGATGAAACGGCGACGGAACATTACTGGCGCCGGTCGAACGGCTTCAAGGCATACACGATCCCCTCGGTGATGAACGACTCCGACTTGGCGTCCAAGCCCCGTTATTCGGGCGACGGTATGGACCGCGGTGCATATGAGTGTCTCGCGCAACTGCAGCGTGTCCTCTATGTGCAACCGGACATGCCGGCTTTCTCCGCCGGTGACGGCTCTTCCTGGGCGCATCCATTCGGACAAGGACAGCTGCAAAACGCAATCGATGCCGCTGCGGTTTATACCTATTTGCGATCCGCTAACCCCTCCCGTGAGACAAGAAAAGCCTATGTCTTCGTCAAAGGTTCGTACGAATCGCAGGAACATATCCATCTTGTCGCACGTGACGGCGTCTTTGTCTATGGCTCGCTACCGAGCGGCTTCAATGACACCGTCGCCCTCAACGAGGAAACGAAAGAGTTTACCAATGCCGAATGCCGCCGTTTTGTCAACTATGTCCGAGCGGCTTCTACCGGTGTCGCTTCCCCGAACGCAACGCCTACACGCATACACTCCGTGCATATAGCAGGTGATGAATTCGAAACGGGCTTCCTCCTCGACGGATTTGAGATCTCAAGCCCCAACATGACTGCTGAATCTCCGGCAATTATCCTGGATAACGAACTGTCGGCTGTCCGTAACTGCGTCATACGGGATAAGAAATCGACGAATACCGCCATCGCGGAGGTGAACCGTGGTCTGCTCTATAACTGCCTCTTCTTCAACGACTCCGCCGATGCGGTGGTACGCGTTGGAGCAAACGGTCTCGCCCTCAATAACACCATTGTGGCGGACAGCGCGGATATCACGCCGATGGATCTCTCTTCGGCGCGAGAAGGAGCGGCGCAGAATAATATAACTTTCAACTCTCAACTATCAACTATCAACTATTTTGCTCCGTATTTATCAAGCGCCGCGCCGCATGACCTGCCGGATTATATGACCGATGACGAGGCATTGGCGTACCAGCTACACGAGCATTCGCCTCTCATCAATTCCGGCGTTTCCGACGCAGCCCTGCCCGCTATCTTCAATACCTATAAAGCCGACAGCACGATCGTCTTCAACTGCGACCGAGATATACTCGGTAACCCGCGTGTCATCGGGGCGGCGGTGGATAAAGGTGCGTTCGAGACATGGCGTATTGCGCCTAACACGACGCAGATCCTCACCGCCATCACCAATCGGGAGGGTTCAGGCGGAGTCGAGGCGGAGAAACCGCGGGCGTTCCTCAACAACTACGGCGGTAACGTCTATCCGCACGCCGGATCGGTTGTCTATATCTTGGATAGTGCGATCATGGCTATGCAGTATGAGGATGTGGACTTCAGGAACTTCAATAATGACTCGATCATCCTTCGTCCTGGCTATGTGCTCCTCCGTTCGGGAGCGTCGTTCTATGGCAACGGACACAAGGTGCAGTTCGGCTATGTAGCAGCGGAGAAGCGCTTTACGAACCAGCGCTATTCCATGACCGCCTTCCCCTTCCGCTATTCCACAGCGGATATAACCACGACGAGTTATGATGCGGAGAAGGATTCCTTCACCTATCAGCTCTCCGGCGTCCGTTTTGACACCTATCAGTACGCCGGAGCCGCAAGGTCCGTGAAAGACTATGTCTTTAAGACCGACAGTTCCGCGCTCTGGAGACCCGTCGATACGCTCAACAGAACGGCAAACGACGGTTACCTCATGGATTTCGGTTCGGTGGTTGATACGGTACTCCGTTTCACCGCCTTCTCTCCCGACCAGGGACACTATGTCTATACCGAGACTGGAGACGACAAGTCCGTCTTCCTCACCCAGTATGACCATAACACCGCCGGTTTGGGATCGAACCTCAATTTTACGAGACAGGAAGATATGGGTTGGAATATGAAGGGTCTCCCGTGGCTTGTTTCGAACTATCGTACCGACACGATCCTCTGGGCGGGCAATTTCTTGCGTCAGATGTACATCCCGCATGTGCTCTATATGATGGACGGTTCGGCGAATTATCCGATCGACGGCGACCGCGTTTATACGGTTCGTTCGTGGGATAGGGGAGCTACGCTCTCCATGGGTTCGGCGTTCCTCACGCAGACCGCTACTACTTCCGACCGCGAAGAGGTGATTTTCCACCTGCCGCTCTCCGGTCGCAACGAACGCATAGCCCGTCCTCTCCTCGAACTCGCACCCGCGCCCGTCGTAACACGTGCCCCGGCAAGAGAGAATTCTCAATTATCAATTCTCAATTATCAATTCTCAAATGACCTCCTCACTTTCCTCCCGGATCCCGAGGCGGATAAGTCCGTACAATATACCTATGGACGTGATGGTGTCAAGTGGATTGCGTCGATGGAGACGCCGCAGGTTTATCTGATGGATAGCAAACGCCTTTCCCGTATCTCTTACCTCGGCGCTGCTCCGACCGATGTGGATATACCGTTAGGCGCGTATATCCCCGCATCCCAAACGACCAACAGATACCTCTTCCGTCTCCCCGAGAAAGAAGCTTTTGTGCCGTATCTCAATAGGTTGTCCTCTGATCCCTTCACCCCCTCTGAGAGGGCGGCGGAAGGTGTCATCTGGCTCATCGACTACGCCTATAACCGCTTCATCAACCTCATGGAGGAGGACTATGAGGTCGAGTTGAACCCGGGGGAGAACAACCATCGTTTTGCAATCCGTATCGGTGCGTTCCCCAAGGCAAACAAGGAGGGCAAACGCCAGTATATCGTTTATGCTTCGCAGGGCACGCTCTATGTACGCGGTATCATCCCGGGAGACCATGTGGCAATCCATACCGTTTCCGGTCAGCTCATCAAGTCCTTCACTTCTTCGGGCTATGAGTTCAACATGCCCGTCGATGACCATATCGGTTACATCGTCCAAGTGAACGACACCGCCCACAAAGCCCTCAATCACTAAGGACATCCCCTGTCCCGAAAACACCCCGATCCACTCCCCTCTTCCCTGCTCATAGGGAAAGAGGGGTACAACTTTGTCTATTGCGTCCGAATCGTATTCGGACATCTCCGCTTCGTCCATTTTGCCAAATAGCATCCGGCGTTTCGTATGTTCATTCCCCCCGCATTGTATGCGGGTTTTGTTAATTTTACAGTTATTTCCAAGGATGGTCGTTAATTGTCAAAATGCTAAATAGATTTACTAAAATCAAGAAAATATGTATTTTTCTGCTCCAAAAGTTGCATATTTCAAAAAAAAGCAGTACCTTTGTGACCCTTTTTACAAATGAGAAGCACTAATATCACACAAAATCAAGGATATTTAGGGCTTCTTTGTGTTTTTTTGAATAACGTTTACGGTCACAAAAAGACGAAGAGATAGACTCTGTTTGCCATCTGTTTGAGTTTTTTGTACCATTTTACTTACAGTATTAACTATGAGGAAGATACGAGCATATTTATTTGCTTTTTTACTATTCGCTTCTACACGGCTGTGGGCTGTGGGCTGGATTCCGACCGATGCAGGTTTGGTGGCTGATTTGAAGAAGGGTGATGAGATCATGCTGTCTGTGATGATAGACGGCACGGAGTATTTCGTATGTCACTATGACGGCTATACAGGCGGCCGGTTCGGTTACAACAACAAAGGTAACTTCTTGAAACTCATTCCGCAAGATCCGGGGGCTACAAAGCCGGCGGAGACTTCCGTCTGGCAGATTGATACTGCGTTAACGCGTATCAAAGGCGGTACGAACTATGCCTTGGGAGGTATCAGTTACACTATGTGGAGTTCTACCCACTACACTTTATTTACGGGAAACAGTTCCTTTAAGTTAGAAGGAAATTTATCCAACGACGTCAAAAACAATAACCTTTGTGATGTGGTTTTCTGCGTGCCTACCGTGGAGGCATTGACGAACATGGACCCGAACGGAACATTGAATGCGAGCCATACCGCAGAAGGCCGTAACAGAGGCACAGGAGATAAGTCTTGGGCGTTTGACGGCAAGACCGGTACGGGCTTTGCGGGAATGACCTATCGCGAAGTGTATATGTTCGATATACCGCGTACGAACGACCCGAACGCATATAACAACGCTGCCTTGGTATGTTTCAACACGACCACCAATGCGGTCACCACCAATGCAGGTAATTCGGTGCCCAAAGGTCGCACGACCTACGCATATAGGGATGCCAAGCACTCATACACACAGCGTACTATTTTCCGTCTGTATATCCTCAATGATCCGTTTGTGACCGCGCCCAAAAAGTATTTCTTCGCGTGGAACGAGCAGAACTACTTGAAATACCGTCAGTCGAACGCGATGACGGATAGTACTTCTGCCCGCAAGATCTACACCACCGACCACTGGTACCCTATGGCGCGTGTGGAGGCCAAACAGTATCATCAGACGCAAGGAATGCGCATCCCTAAATCCGACAGCACGTATTACTATGTGGGGTATGACAACGCATATCACACCGCGGCGGATATGGGTAGCGGTAGCCCGAAAGCGGCATCGCTCTTCACCCCTATCCAGACGCTCCGTGTGCGGGCATTGAAAGGCAAGGGAACGTATATCCCTCCACGCGATGCTTTCGGATATATTGCGATTGATACCACCCTTTCGGAAAACAACCTCGGTGCGGCTTTCGAGCCTGCCGGTTATTTCCTGAAAGTAAGCTCAGGTAAGAATGTGCGTTTGGTGCCGAATAGCGACCGTACTATCTGGACGAGCGAGGAGATGTGGTATATTGATTCGGAAAGAATCGACCTCCAAGTGAAAGCCACTCTGTTTACAGGTCCTGAATTTAGCGAGACGGATCCGGGAGCGGATATCCAAAATTGGAGCCAAATGGTGGACGGCCATTTAGTTCCGGTAGCAGGTCACGTCGGTATGACCGCAGAAGGCCAATACGGATGGCCGCGTATCTATGCGGACAGCGCGAAAACGAACGGCAAAATGGAGTTCGTCTTGGCGAACACAACCCGCCATATTCATTATGACAACAATGGTTTTCTCGGTGCCGATCTGCCCGACCAATATCCGAAGGAAGGCGCGACAAGCGTCACGGTGCAGCGCCCACGTCTTAAGCAAGGCTTTGCCTTTCGGGAATGGAATACACAGGCGGACGGAAAGGGTACTTCCTATGCTCCGGGGTATGTAATAGCAGATTTGCCGGTAGGCACGACGACCTTGTACGCGATTGCGGAATTTGCGACCACGTATGACGTAGCGCTGTCGTTCGTGCATAGCGACGGAAAGCGCTATTTCCTCAACCACCCGGGAACGGCGGCGCCGCGTTTTGCACGTGCGCGTCACTACGACGATTGGACCAACGTGTGGCAAGGTATGGGAAGTGCAGAGAATATCGACTCCGAATATGTCAGCACTTTCAAAGCAATCGGAAAGACTTCCAAACCGATCACTTGCGCGGAATGCGAACCTACCGAGTTTGTATTGGACCCCAAACGTGATACCCTGCGCGGAACAGAAGATTCGCTCGTCCTGTACGAGTACTTCTCGCCGGAAAGGGAAGAGTACTTGGGTCTCTATTACACAGATCCGAACACTATCCTTGCCAATAACACATGGGCAGGTCTGTTTCAGTCCACGGTAGGCTGGCCTGACTATAAGATCCCGGCGATAGACAGCACGAAGCTCTTTTCCACCTACTATCTGACAAGAGACGGAGAAGGCAAGATTACCCGTACTGTTCGCGGGAATAGCGCTCAGCCCTATATCCAATTCAAAGAGGGACTGAACCAGTTCGACGGAGTAGGCGTAGAGACGGAAGGTACGACTTTCCAGATATCCAATATCGTAGTAGCCGATGCCCATTATGTGGTACTGCCGGACACGACCGAGGAATGGAATGACGAAATCGTCTTTGATTACCATCGAGACCAAACGACCCGACAGCCGGTTTGGTCCAAACTGATTGGTAAACAGCTCATGGCATGTATGATGGTGGGTAAGGATACTACCTATTTCCACCCGAACCGCGACAAGACCTACACCACCGCCAATGAGTTGCGTATGTCTCTCGATTTCCGTTTGACGCAACAAATGACCTATATCCGCGATGCACGTGTGGAGGAGTTAGGAACGGTTGCTTTGGCGGATAAACCCGTCATGGAGCCCACGGAGAATGATTTCGTCTCTGTCCTTACCGGTGGTGAGAACAGCCCGATCGACCTGTACTATGAAGATAGACCGATTGACATCGTTGATACGATACGTGTGCGCCTCAATGAAGGTAATTTCAGCCGTATCAAAGCGTACTACGGTCGTTGGAAGAACGGTGCCGCCGGCTTGCATGTAAACGGCAAGTCCCGTTACCGCGATATTCTCGTACGCACCAAGACCTACCATTACGGCGATGCGGAGACCCGTGTGGAAATTATTCCTCAGTACAAAACTTATAGTTTCGGTCCGCTGCAAGGTCAAAGCAAGCAGATCGACTTCGCGTTGATCCAAGTGACCTACAAGACGCTCTATGACACGGAGAACACGGTTATCCGTGAAGATATCTTGGCGATCGACACCATTACTCCTCAGCTCGCTTTGGGTCCCGGCTCTTGTACGTTCAGTTCAGCAGGCGCAAGCAGTACGTATTTCACCCTTAACGAAGCCGCGACCCAACACGTCACGCTTACTACCAAAGCCGATAACAAGGATGCTACGGATCATGATACCCTGATCGTATCGACTTCTGTCACGATAGCCGGAAAGAGTTATCCCGCTACCGTTCGTGTACCGTTGATGCAGAGTTCACTGACAAATCAAGAGCTGATTTGGTCGGTAGTGGACGGCGGTGAACGCTATTTCATCATGGCGGGTTCGGAAGGTCTGATTTATCGTCAGTTCACACGGCGTAGTGCTACGCTCTATCAGCTGAGTACCAACACCAAGTTGGTCAAAGGTACAGCCAACGCGGCAAACAGCGACCCCAAATACATCACGCCGTGGAAATATACGCTCTTAGCCGGTCAACCGAAATTAACGTTGACCACGGAACTGCCGGATGCAGATGATGTGAATTTTGTAATTAAGAGCGGGACACCGGACGTAGATACAGAATATTCTTCTGAGTTCACATACCGTTATGCGGGTATTAACACCAATGACAATGCGAACTATGAAGAGTTGGTTCGTATCAAATACGGTGCGGACCAATGGATGAAATTTACAGCTCCAAACACTTTGACTTTGCAGGAAGACTCCGCTTCGGCGACGGTATTCTCCTGGAGCTATCTTTCGCAGGAATATAACCTCTACAACAAAGGTGCTTACCCATCGCTCGACATGGCGGTGTTTGACTACAACAGCAGTGCTTCCGCGGTATCTATCCAGACGCGCTACAAGGCTTACCGCGAGTACTCGATGCTGCTGGATAATACCATCACCTATGTCTGCCGCGAAGATGAGGAGAATATCTCCAACCTCACCAACGGAAGCGGGGATTGGAAAACCAATTATGCCATCGATCTGGTACGGGACAGCCGTTTTGCAGCGGGTACGAGCGGTCTGAGCGAACCATCGGTGAATACCACTACGCTCACTACGAAGATCACGCCTTCTCCTGTCAGCCCGACCGATATTCGCTATCCGGCAGGAACAGGACCCTATGTCGATATAGTAGATACCTTGCGTGTGACCCTTTCGTTGCAAGACGGTGCCCCCGAGTATCGTTTCAAAGGCGATTGGACTTCGTTCACATCGATACGGGATGCACAAGTGAAGATACCTCTGGTGCGTAAGACCTTTCACGAGGCTACTTTCGACTCCTTGGTATGTCAGGTGGAGGACGATGAGTACAACTACACCTTCCCGTCCAGTATCGCCGCCTTGGATGACTCGACCCATACTTTCTCCTTTGCCACCAAACGCCGCCGGGGTACACACGTGTTGGATATCGCCAACAACGCCGTTTCTTCCACGGCACGGGATACGAATATCACCGGCGATATGCATCTCAACAACGCTGCTCTGGCGGAAGTGCGTCTGGTAGATGAATACGGAAACACCCCTTCATGGTGCAAGATCAACGCGCTCGGAAGCCACACTGTGACGGTCAAATGTACGGAGAACGGTATCCGTTCGCCGCGTACCGCATACCTTTATCTGGCGTATATCGTGGAGGTAAACAGCCAAAAACGGTACGTCAATTTCCGTCTGACGGTTTCGCAACCAAGTCTCTTCCAATACGCCAATAACCAAGTGCTCGTTCATACGAAGGGTGCTTCGGGCGACGAATTGGTAGATGGCAAGCAACAGGTACATGAGCACAAACGCATCCTCTATTACTACAACCCGGCTCCGTATAACGAGCCCGACCAGGATGTGGAACTGCCTATCCGCGAGCGCGCTTTCTACGGCTGGTGGCGTTGGTACCGCGAGGGAAAAGACCAAAGAGATGTTGATGTGAGCGATACCGATATTCCCGATTCGGTATGGATCGCCGCGCCGCGCAACGTGGGACGTTATGACTATCCGTACCGTATCATCGGTGACTCGGTATATACTATTGAAGGTAAAGATACTACGGAACGGAAATTAGTGACGATGGGTCGCTACACGGTGTTCCATTTCCCGGCAGTACAATATGGCGGCAAAGCCGATCCTCCTGCCAAATCACCTATGGTAGCGCCTCCGCATAATAAAACGCGGGCTACGTATGCCGTGGATATCAGTAACTATTACGACAACCTGCCCCTCTCCATGTCGCATACGAACCAGATCGATACGGCGGTGCTGGATACGATGCAGAAGATCATCGAACCGACCCTTTCGCTGAGAGAGGTGTTCGAACTGCGTCCGTGGACCGAGATGGCAGAAACGTTGGAGGACTATAAGAGCGATTATGGAACGAAGTCCGGCAATGATCGCTATCTGGAGGATCACGTAGTGATGGCGCCCTTGGGCAACAAACTGCTCCTGCAAACGGAACAACGCTATAACTACGACAACCTCAGCAAAACAGGTCACTCCGAGTCACTTTTGGGATATTACATGCGCGACGATAACTGGGATTCGTGGGAAGGCAATACTGCGCGTCAGGACACGATGATCTGGTGCGCCGGATGGGACGCTATGTGCATGTGGTTTATCTATAATCCGAAAGACAGTACTTATGGTCCTTGTAACTATCGCGTCACGGCGGGTGATGACTTCTTGGAGGTGCCGGCTAAATCCAGCATGCCCGCGGGACAGGATTTTGATACGGTCTATTACTGTCTGCGTTCGCGCAGTATGTCCACTACGCTCGCCGGGGAGCCTGCTAAGGATTTGACCGTACCGGGTAATTATTGGTTCAATATCTGCCGGTATAAGGTGATTTATCACCGTACATCGCTTTACGGTCCGATGCAGGAGACCAGCGGCAAAGCGCTCATTACCAATGACGAGATCGACCAGCACTACGAAGTGTTGGAGCGTTTGAATTTCGACTATAACAAACCCGGAAGCAACTATCAAGTCTATCCGCATCCACTACCGTGGACGGATGCTTCCTACGGATACAGTTATCCGGTCTCCTTAGGCGTGCCCGATAACCGCTACCACAATGATTTTGCGCCGAACTTCCCCGGTACCGGTGAGTACGGACTCATCAACCGCATCCCTTATTCCAAATACTGGCATCAGATGGAGCAGCACGGCGGGGCGGAAAACGGATATATGATCTATTGCGACGGTATGTCCTCTGCCGGACAAGTAGCAGCCCTCTCGCTCAATACCAAACTGTGCGAAGGACAGCATATGTTCTTCTCTGCGTACGTGGGCAACCCCGGAAACCAGACCGGCAAGTCCAACCCGAACTTCACCTTCTCCGTACAAGGATCGGTGAACGGTAGGGATTGGAATGATATCACCTCTTACATGACCGGTGAAATACAGCCTTCCGACCAATGGAGCCAGATATTCTTCCCTATCGAATACGAAAAGAACGTGGACTATCAGCACTTCCGTGTGCGTATCTATAATGTGGCGGCAGATTTCGACGGAAACGACTTTATCATCGACGATATGTGTCTTTTCGCTACCAAACCGCAGTTGATCTCTTATCAAGCGAACACCACCTGCGCCGAGAACGGAGAGAACGATTCGATCACCCATGTTATTCTGCGTGTGGACTATCAGGGCTTCAGTGATCCCGAGTTTAACGATACGATTATGTTCTACACCATCGAGCAAAAGACCCGTGAGGGAGTAGAGAGTTTCGTAACCCCGATGGACCACTATCTCAATCAAGACACAAAACCGGGCGCATCCTCCAAACCCGATACGGTCTATGGTGTGATCCGCATGCCGGGACATACGTATGAACCTTTGAGCCCGGATTCGATCTTTGCGAATGTATCTGATCTCATTCATCGTTTTGAGCGCACGGAGCACAAAGACAGCACCCTCTTCCGCCAAGGATATATCTATGAGGAAGTGGATAATATCATCCGTCCGGTGATGTATGTGGTGCATAAAGCCAAATTGGTACCGGTGGATACGTTCACGGTGCGTATGGCAATTGCCTTTGGCGAACTGGATAATAGTATCTGCGCAATGACCAGCGGTCTGAAAGTGAACAGCCGTATGTTGATTGCTTTGAACGACGAGGAGTATGCCGACAAGGTGATTAACAACTTGTGCCCGAACTCGACCTACGACCTCAGTCTGCGCGTCAAAGGTTCGCTCTTCCTCGACAGTGTGGCGCCAATCAGCCTCAACGGTACCTGCGTAAGCGATTGGTTACTCTATGGCGATACAGCCGATGCCTCCAGCGAAACGCGCTATGGATACAAATACAGCGACATCGTCAAAGTGGTGAAGGGTATTCTCCGCTGCGAGCCGGGTACAACCCACAATGCAAACCAATTTGCCGCGAACCTGTCGGCTGTGAGCAAAGCGGAGTTGGATCGTATTAAAGGAATACAAGGCGTGACGCTCTCCGACGGAGTAGATGCATACACCTTGCTTTCTACCTTGGTTTCGAAAGGCTTCCTGACGCTCTATCGGCAAGAAATGACGGCGATGCTGCCTTCGGAAGACTCTGTGCAGTATGTCATCTTCCCTATTATCGGTACCGGTAGAGATGATACCTATAACACCCCGATGGAGGTATGCCCGAAGCCGATTTATGTCAAACTCAAACCCGGAGAAGGAGGTGAGTTACCGATGATCATCGGCGGCATGTACCGCAATTCGGCGCAAGCTAAACAGCCCTTGGTGGTGCTCTCCGACGAGATGTTGGCGAACGATGCTGTGACCCTCCACCTCGACTCGCTGTCCATCAACGTCGTGCTCGATTCGATTTATCTGCTCACTACCAACGACCCGGATTTTCATGCCGGCGTGCATTCATTGCGCTTGGTGCCGGACCGCACGTATGACTTTACCAGCGGCAGTGACAACTCGGGCTATTACAAGAACGGCGATGACCTCATTCTGCGCCCCGAGAATGCCAATACCTATCGCATGCGCCCGGGATACAGGTATAATTTCATTATTACCTTCCAGACCCCTGCGCAAGAGAAAGTGAGAGACGGATGTCGTATCGGCTCCGTGCCCTTCACAGTCTCTGTGGTACCTCATCTGCTGCGTTGGAACCCCCAAACGGAGGAAAGCAACCAATGGAACAACCCCGACAACTGGATAGGTATTACGTCCTCCAATCAACCGATCCATGCGGATGCGCATTTCGCTCCGCTGCCGAGTACGAAAGTGTTGATACCCGCTATGACGAACGGTATGCCTTATCCGGAGTTGATGGATACAACGGCTATTCCTTCTGCGGACTCTGTCAAACAAGTGGGTTTCCGCTACAACACCTGCGAGGCGATACGCTTCATGCCGGGTACCGCTTTGGGTCAGCAACGATGGCTGAACTATACCAAAGCAATCGTGGATATGGAACTGCCGCATGATAAATGGGCATTCCGTTCCGCGCCGGTCAAAGGTATGATCAGCGGAGATATATTCCTCTCCAATGCCGACATCAACGCCGGAAACACGCCTTGGGAGGTAGGAGCGTTTGATGCCACCGGACGTAACAAAGAGACCGGAAACGCATCGTTCTGGCTCTCTATGTACAGTATCTCGTCTATCCATCGCGGTAATGGCGGCGATGTGAAGAGCGATACGGTAGCAGCGGATGCCGATTGGTCGCGGGTGACCAACGGTATGACCCTCTCCTTGCCGCCTGCGAAAGGATTTGCGGTCTTCACCCGCACCAAGAGCGGCAAAGATGCGGCTGTGCGTCTGCCCAAGAACGACGATATCTATTATTACTTTGACAACGAAGGTAAAAAGTTGCTGGATATCTATGAGCATAACTTGCAATCCATCCGTACGGCGAATGCCGGTGGCAGCGGAGCAGGGGAGTTGGCTTTCCATCCTGCCGGTACTTCGCAGAGTTACACCATCACGCAGGAGGCGAAATCGAACCTCTTTGTCCTCGGTAACCCCACCATGGCGTATATCGATATCTGGGGCTTCATCGCCGATAACGGACTCAACGAAGAGATCGACTATATGGACGAAAGCGGCAAAAGCAGTAAATATACTACGGTGAGCAAGAGTGCAGCGGTAGCGACCACCAACGAGATCACCAATCGCCAACGTTACCTGCCGCCGATGGGAGCTATCGTAGTGAAGACAACCCCGGCTACCTCTTTGACGGTAACGCTGAATACGAACCGTGTGGTCACTTCGCCGGTCGTTCCGCCTCCTTCGCCGTCCCCGCGTCGCAGCATCTCTTCCGTGCGTGGCAAAGGAATCATGACCATTACCGCCATCAACCCCGCATCGTCCCGTTGCACCTCGCGTCTGCTATTGGGACAAGGCTACCACGATGCGCTGCGCGAAGGAGAGGATGCCATCCTGACGACGGTCAACATCAACCGCTATACCGCTACTGCCGCGCCTGCTACGCCGTTCAATATCTACGCCGTAGAGGGTAATTACGGACTGAGTATCGATCTGCGCGACTCGCTGGTGAACGTACCGATCTCGTTCTATATGGGTGAACTGCCGTTTGAGCCTGTGACCCATCTGTGGTTCACCGGCGTCAATGCCATCGACGGTGCACTCGTGCTCTACGACATCATTACCGATAGTGAAAGAGACATCATCGACGGATGTTGCCTCGATATAGAGACACCGGACATCAGTCACGAGATACGCTATTACATCCGCCGCAAAGGTTTCAAGCCCGGTAGCGGATCAGACATCGCTACGGATCTGCCGCTCTTTGATACCGACGGCGAGAACGCGGTGAAAATAATTAAGAACGGACATGTACTGATCATCCGTAACGGTCATGTATATTCCATATTCGGACAAAAAATACGATAACCATGCCAAGAAGATTGAATTTATATAGTTGTATTCTGGCGGTATGTCTGTTGCTTGTTCCGATAACAGGTTCGGCAACGAACTATCCGTCCTATCAGTTCCGCTCCACCTCCGGGATTCATAGCACCGGCGCTCAGACCAATTATGGAGCGGCGACACCGTCCTATTCGTTCAAGTCCACCTCTGCCTACCAGCCGACGGTCAGCACATCTGTCTATTCCGTGGAAGAGACAGGTACACTTTCAGGTCCGAGGAGAGCAGCAAAAGCGTGGAGTTGGGACGAAGATATGGAAAAGTATGATACTGTCGGTGTTATTTCAAAGCCCCCTGTAGGAGACGTACCCTGGCTCTTCATTACACTCACCGCGTTGGGATATGTGTGGTGGAAGAGAAAAAGGCTTGCGGAAAGCAAATAACTTCCAAGCTCTCAATTAAAAAAAACGCCCGTTGGAGCGTTTTTTTTTGCATATCTCAAAAAAAAGTCGTACCTTTGCACCCGAATTGTTTAATCGTAAATCGTCAAATCGTAAATAACATTATGTTTTCAGAACGTGACACCAAAGGTCCAAGTCTCAGAAGGGGCTCCATTGAAGTAGTTTGCGGATCGATGTTTTCCGGCAAGACCGAGGAACTGATCCGTCGTATGAAACGCGCCAAGTTTGCCAAACTGCGCGTGGAAATCTATAAACCCGCTATCGACGTGCGGTATAGCGAGGAAGATGTGGTTTCGCATGACCGCAACGTCATTCAGTCCACCCCCGTGGATAGCAGTCAGAATATCCTGCTGATGGTGGATGATATTGATGTGGTGGGTATTGACGAGGCGCAGTTCTTCGATATGGGTATTGTGGATGTATGCAAACAGCTGGCGGATCGCGGTATTCGTGTGATCGTGGCGGGTCTCGATATGGACTATAAGGGTGTACCGTTCGGTCCTATTCCCGCGCTGATGGCGATAGCCGATGATGTCTATAAGACGCATGCCATCTGTGTCCAGTGCGGTGACTTGGCATATGTCTCCCATCGTCTGGTCAACTCTGAGAAACGTGTTCTTCTCGGTGAAACAGACAGTTACGAACCCCTCTGCCGCGCCTGCTATAACAAAGCCATGGAATTAGAAGGGTAGCGGATTAGCGGATGCCAATTACTAATTGTGCATTGTGCATTGTGCATTGTGCATTGTGAATTACCTCGACATCATATTGCCCCTTGCAATCTCGGATTGCTATACGTATAGCGTCCCGGAAGGTTGGAATATCCCTCAGCCGGGGACAAGAGTCCTTGTGCCGCTGATGAAAAAAGAGCTCAGCGGGGTCGTGCTCCGGGAGCATACCGAACCGATTGACGAGGCACTGAAAGCGAAGATCCGCCCGATTTCATCGGTGGTGGAAGGTGCTCCGGTGGTACCCAAAGAGCAACTCGCTCTCTGGCAATGGATGAGTTCCTATTATATGTGCTCGTTAGGCGAAGTGATGTCTGCGGCTTTACCGGGAGGATTGGATAAAAGGCTGATTGATCCGCCTCAACGGCGCAGAAACCATATTGCTCCCTATACCGGACCGATAGAACCCCTGCATGACTTATCGCCTGCACAGGCGAAAAGTGTCGATGAAATCGAGCATTTATGGCATTCCGGCAAGTCTATCGTACTTCTTCACGGGGTCACTTCCTCCGGCAAGACGGACGTCTATATTCATCTGATCCGGGAGCAACTGAAAGCCAGTAAGAATGTGCTTTATTTAGTACCGGAGATAGCCCTGACTACGCAACTCACCACGCGGCTTCAGCTCGTCTTTGGCGACCAACTGATTGTCTATCACAGCCGTTTCACCGATGCGGAACGCGAAGCACGGTACCGCGAAGTACAAGGAGACACCAATCACCATGTGGTATTGGGTCCCCGAAGTGCTCTCTTTCTGCCGATACCGGATATAGGCTTGGTGATCATGGATGAGGAACATGAGCCGAGTTACAAACAGGCTGAGCCGGCTCCCCGTTACCATGCGCGTGCGGCAGCTATCGTCTTGGCAAAAGAACACGGCGCAAACGTCTTGCTCGGAACGGCTACACCCTCGATGGAATCGTACTTTTTAGCAACCAAAGGGGTATATGGATTGGTTTCGCTGACCGAGCGTTTCGGCGGGGTAGAGTTACCGGAAATACGGCTTATCGACCTCAAGCGGCAATACACCCGCAAGGAGATGTACGGTCATTTCTCTGATCCGTTGGTGGAACGGATCCGTCAGACCTTGGCGGAAGGGAAACAGGTTATTCTCTTCCAGAACCGGCGAGGGTATGCCCCGCAGATCCAATGTACCGCTTGCGGTCAACCGCCCCGCTGTGTGCAATGCGATGTGGCGATGACTTATCATAAAAAGGAGAATGAACTGCGGTGCCATTACTGCGGTTATCACAGCCCGGTACCGGCTGTCTGTCCGCATTGCGGCGGCGAATACAAGATGATCGGTTTCGGTACCGAGCGCATAGAAGACGAGATCAGCCACCTTTTCCCTGCCGCGCGCGTGTTGCGTATGGATCTGGACACTACTCGCAACAAGTCCGCCTATCAGGATATTATCAATGCGTTCTCAAACCACGAATGCGACATCCTGGTGGGTACGCAGATGATCACCAAGGGTCTGCATTTCGATGATGTGCGGTTGGTGGCGGTACTGAATGCCGATCCGCTCTTTAACCAGCCGGACTTCCGCGCGTATGAGCGGGCTTATCAGATGTTGGAGCAGGTGGCCGGACGCGCCGGACGAAAAGGTACCAAGGGAGAAGTGTGGATTCAGACTTTTGACCCCTCCAATGCGGTGCTGGGTATGGTACAAAAACATGACTACCAAGCCCTCTATCGCCAGCAGATAGCCGAGCGGGAAATGTTTCAATATCCTCCATTTCATCGGCTTATCCGGCTCCAGATGAAGGATCATAACGGTGTACGGGTACATACTTGCGCTACGCAGTTACAAGGATACCTCAAACAGATCTTCGGGAACCGCGTTTCGGCGGTTATCGTGCCCTCTGTTGAACGTGTGCAGGCTTATACGCTTCGCGAACTGACACTCAAGATCGAGTCCGGCGCGAGCATACAGGAAGCCAAACGACGTGTGAAAGAGGCGATAGCGCATATTTGGTCGATTCCATCGAATAAAAACGTGAAGATCATTGCGGATGTGGATCCTCAATAAACCGGTAATAATTAAATCGTACATATCATGATCGAAGAATCCAAACGCCGTGTGGCGTACATCAATGAGATGATTGAAGCCGGAAAGGCGGCAGACATTGTGCGCGAAGGAGAACAATACCACGCCGACCAACTCACGCGTATCGCGCGGGATATATGTTCGCGCGAGAACGTGCGCGTGATCCTTATCGCCGGTCCCAGTTCCAGCGGTAAGACCTCCACGAGTCATAAACTATGTCTGGAACTTCTGGCGCAAGGCAAACAGCCGGTGGCGCTATCCTTGGATAACTGGTATCTCAACGGAACGTTGATTCCCTTGCAGGTAGATGGTACGAAAGACTATGAGTCCGCCTATGCGATCGATCTCAATCAGTTGGAAGCGGATCTGAATGCGTTGGTGGACGGAAAGGAGATTGCGTTGCCGACTTATAATTTTGCAGAAGAGAAGCGCGAATATCCGGGCGAGACGTTGAGTCTGGAGAAAGAGGCGGTGTTGGTGATGGAAGGAATTCATGCCTTGAACCCTATCTTGACGCGCCATTTGAGCGACGAGCATAAATATAAGATTTTTGCGGCGCCTATGAGTCCTGTATCGCTGGACGGCGAGACTTGGATCCCGACGTACGTACATCGTTTGCTGCGGCGCATGTGCCGTGACTGCCGAACGCGTGGTAAGTCCCTCCAGCAAACCCTCGCCGGATGGGAGTCTGTCCGGGAAGGAGAAGTCAAATGGATCGAGCCGTTCCGCAAGGAGGCGAATGCGGAGTTCGATACCTCTATGATTTATGAACTGCCGGCGATCCGTTATGTGATGGAAAGGGCGTTTCAATCCATCCCGCTTGAGGCGGATGAATACAAAGCCGCGGAGAGACTGTTGTACTACCTCAGTTTCTTTGAACCATTGGCCTCTTCTTTCATCCCCCGAACCTCCATTTTGCGCGAGTTTATAGGCGGAAGTCAGTTCAATGTGGGGTAAAAATGCACTTTTTTTGATAAAAATTGCAAAAAAATGCAAAATTATTTGCGTATGTCAAAAAAAAGCAGTACCTTTGCATCCGCTTTCGTTCAAAACGAAGTGTTGGCGGGATAGCTCAGCTGGTTAGAGCGCATGATTCATAATCATGAGGTCCCCAGTTCAATCCTGGGTCCCGCTACAAAAAAGTCCACTCATTCCGAGTGGACTTTTTTGCTACTATTACTTTTTAACTTTCAACTAGAAGACTTTCAACTAAACGACTTCTCTCAACTATCAACTCTCAACTATCAACTATCCCTTACCCGACTTGTGCGCCGTTCTTGACGGGTGCAGAGACGGTAGTGACAACGAGTTTGCCATCGGCGTTGACGGCAGAGAGGATCATGCCTTGCGACTCAATACCCATCATCTTGCGCGGCGGGAAGTTCGCGATAAAGAGCACCTGTTTGCCGACTAATACGGACGGGTCGGGATAACTCTGCGCGATACCCGAGAGGATCGTGCGTCCGCCCATGCCGTCATCCAATTTGAATTGCAGGAGACGATCGGATTTCTTGACGTTCGAACACTCTAAAACGGTAGCTACGCGGATGTCATTTTTGTCGAATTCATCGATGTTGGTAGCCTCTTTGACGGGTTCCGGACGCCAGTTTTTGAGCGCTTCCGCTTTTGCGGCTTCTTCGTTCTCGGCTTTGATGCGCGCCAAGCGGTCGAGTTGCGCCTGAATAGCGGCATCTTCGATCTTCTCAAAGAGCAGCGACACTTCGCCGAGCGTTTGTCCTTCTTGGAGCATATCGATACGTCCGAGGTCTTCCCATCCGAATGAAGCGTCGAGTTGGAGCATTTCCTTCAGTTTGGCTGAACTGAACGGCAGGAAGGGTTCGAAAGCGAGGGACAAGTTCGCTGCGATCTGAAGTGCGATATGCAGGATGGTAGCGGTGCGGTCCATGTCGGTCTTGGCGAGTTTCCAAGGCTCGGTGTCTGCGAGGTACTTGTTTCCGATGCGGGCAAGGTTCATCGCCTCTTTCTGCGCCTCGCGGAAACGGAAGTTCTCCAAGAGGTTCTCCAAGGTAGCTTTGACGTTTTTGAACTCCTCGATGGTAGCTTTGTCGTAGTCGGTCAGTTCGCCGCACGCGGGCACGCGTCCTTCAAAATATTTACCCGTGAGCACGAGCGCGCGATTGATGAAGTTGCCGTAAATAGCAACGAGCTCATTGTTGTTGCGCGCTTGGAAGTCCGCCCAAGTGAAGTCGTTGTCCTTGGTCTCCGGGGCATTGGCGGTCAGTACGTAACGCAACACGTCCTGTTTGCCGGGGAAATCATCGATGTACTCATTGAGCCAAACCGCCCAGTTGCGCGATGTGGAAATTTTGTCACCCTCCAAGTTCAGGAACTCGTTCGAAGGCACATTGTCCGGTAGGTTATAGCCCTGCGCTTTGAGCATAGCGGGGAAGACGATACAGTGGAAAACGATGTTGTCTTTTCCGATGAAATGGATCATTCTTGTATCTTCCTGTTTCCACCATTTCTCCCAAGAGCCGTATTTCTCAGGCTGTGCGGCGCATAGTTCCTGCGTGTTGGAAATATACCCGATCGGTGCATCAAACCATACATAGAGCACTTTGCCTTCCGCGCCTTCCACCGGCACGGGAATACCCCAGTCGAGGTCTCGGGTCACGGCGCGCGGTTTGAGTCCGCTGTCGAGCCATGACTTGCATTGGCCATAGACGTTCGGTCTCCATTCTTTGTGGCGGTTGAGGATCCAATCCTCGAGCCAGGACTGATATTGATCCAAGGGCAGATACCAGTGTTTGGTAGCTTTCTTGGCGAGGGGGTTTCCTGTCTCCGCGTTATAAGGATTGATGAGCTCGTCCGGCGAAAGTGTAGCGCCGCATTTCTCACACTGGTCTCCGTACGCGCCGAGGGAGTGACAGCGCGGACATTCGCCGCGGATGTTGCGGTCGGTCAGGAAATGACCTGTCTCTGGGTCGTAGAACTGCTCGGATGTCTCTTCCACGAACTGACCAGCCTCATACATGGCGCGGAAATAATCCGACGCGAACTGATGATGGGTCGGTGAGGTGGTACGCGAATAGATATCAAAACTGATACCGAAATCCGCGAACGAGCGTTTGATGAGCGCGTGATAGCGATCCACTACTTCCTGGGTAGTAATACCCTCTTTCCGGGCGCGAATAGTGACCGGAACACCATGTTCGTCACTACCGCAAACGAAAAGCACTTCTTTGCCCTTTAATCTGAGATACCGGGCATAAATGTCCGCCGGAACATAGACTCCTGCCAGGTGTCCGATATGGACTGCTCCGTTGGCATACGGGAGTGCGGCGGTAATTAATGTGCGATTAAATGCCATATTTTGTAGAATTTTTGTATCAAAAACGAAAAATATTTGCGTATATCAAAATTTTTTGTTACTTTTGCAGCCGCAAAAGAATTTCGCAACAAACCTCTGTTATCGAAAATCGGTGCAAAGTTACGAAAAAAAAATGAAAAATACAAATTATTCGGTGAAAAAACATCAAACATACCGGCTTTTGTTCCTTGTGCTGCTGATTAGTGGCACCCTTCAGGCAAGGAATACGAATTATGTCGGTGCTTATTTGGAAGGCGGAGGATGGGCATTGATGCCCTCCGGTAGTAAGTATGGTCCGAGTTTAGGTGCCGCGGGTTCGCTTGGCGCTCTATATGAGTTGCAGGCGGGTAACAAAGTGTCCGAGACGAAGTTCCTCTTTGATGTGGGCTTGGGAGTTCATGGCGGCTGGACGCGCTTTGATGCGAACTTGGCGTCGAAGATGGCGATAGAGAACGCAACCGATATGGACGGCGATTCGTTTGACTATGTCTATGAGATCACAAGCCGTAAGGATGCCTATCTCAATGTTGCGGCGCAAGTGCCCCTTTTGATCGGTGTACAGCACCGCCGTTTCTACATGTTAGCCGGTGTGAAAGCCAACGTCAATGTCTTCACGCGCTTCAAATCGACGGCTACGCTCAATACGTACGGCGACTATTACCGCTTTACCGAAAATCCCAATTTCGCGGAGTTCCGTAACATGCCGGAGCAGCAGTTCTTTGAGAATATGCCGCTTACAACGGCGCTTCTGCCCACGAAATGGAACTTGGATGTGGATTTGCACTTGGAGTTTGGCGGTCGTTTGGGTTTCCTGCCGGAAGGAACAGGTTTCGAAGTACCGCGTCGCGATGTGGAATACCGTCTGGCGGCGTTTGTGGACTACGGACTGCTGGATTTGCATATAAAGGGCAATAACCCCTTGGCGGAAGCTCCTACAAGCTATGATGCCGCTTCGGCGTATAACCCCGACGGAACGAACATGTCCATGATACAAGGCATAAAACTGAACGATGTGTTCACCACCTCCGGTTTCGCCAATGCCGTGAAGGATGCTACGATAGGTATCAAATTCACGATTCTCTTCCAGATCCATCAGCCCGAGAAATGTGTGCTCTGCGGCGACTCGTATAAGAGTTTAGTCCCTGCCCGAGGCCGCAAAGGTGGAGTTCAGTATGAGGAATAAGTCCTCCTTGCTGATCTCGCGGATGGATCCGTTTTCGGTCACGGAGATGTGACCTGTCTCTTCGGACACAACGATACACGTTGCGTCCGTTTTTTCTGAAAGGCCCAACGCAGCGCGGTGACGCAGACCGTAGTGCTGCGGGATCGTCTGGTCTTTGCTCACCGGCAGGATACAAGCCGCTGCTACCAGACGGTTATCGCGGATGATGAGGGCACCGTCGTGTAAAGGGGAGTTCTTGAAGAAGATATTCTCTATCAACCGCGCCGAGACAGTCGCATCCAACCGTTCTCCCGTGTCGGCTATCTCTTTGAGACTTCCGGCGCCCGCGATGACGATGAGTGCGCCCGTTTTCGTTGCTGCCATATGGCGGCATGCCCGTGTGATCTCCGGTATCTCCTGGCGTTCCACCGTGCCGTCTATCTCCATCCGGCGGCGGAAAAGCTGCCATGACGAGAAACGGGAACCGACGCGGTAGAAGAACATGCGTATCTCTTCCTGGAAAATAACGATCAAAGCAATCGCACCGACCGAGATAATGCGGTCGAAGAGGGCGCCTGTCAGCTCCAGTTGGAAGACGAAACTGACCAGAAACCACACCACGATAAACGCCAATATACCCCAGAAGAGGTTCGTGGCGCCTGTTCTGCGAAGAAGCCGGTAGGTCTCGTATAGTATTCCGGCTACCAACAGGATATCAATGACATCCTTGAATCCAAATGAAAAAGCCAATAAACTCATAAACTTTCAAACCAATTCAAACAATTTTATAGTCTGTGCCGTCTCTTTGACGTCATGTGTGCGCAGAATAGTGGCGCCGTGTTCCAAGGCATAAAGTTGCAACGCCTGTGTGGGCACCAAACAGGTCTCCGGCGTCAGTCCTAAAGGCTTATAAACCATGGACTTGCGGCTCACTCCGACTAATACGGGGAGACCGTATTCGCTCAGGCGGTCCAAGTTCCGCATGCACTCGAAATCTTTCTCCGTACTTCCGATGAACCCGAAACCGGGGTCTAAGATCAGGTTCATATCCCTCATCTCCGGATGCTTCGCCGGCAGTTCCAAGTCTCCGCATAGCGTCCATATATACGGTATATGGTATTTGCGCGCGAGCGCGTACATGTCCTCGTTGCCGCCGGAGATGTCGTTGATAATCATCTCTCCGAACTGATCTACCGCGCGGCGGGCTATCTCTGCCCGAAAGGTGTCGAGCGATAACCGTGCATCGGGCAGTTCCCGTTTGATAGTCCCCAACGCCGCCTCAACGCGTCTCCATTCCTCTTCTTCGCATACAGGAACACTGCCCGGCCGGGTCGAACAACCGCCTATATCCAAGATATCTGCACCGTCCAAAAGAGCACCCTTTGCCCAGGACACTATCTCTTCTTCATTGCTTAATCGTGAACCGGCATAAAAGCTGTCCGGCGTCACGTTACCTATCGCCATAATTTGCGCTTTCACGCTGCAAAGTTACTACAAAAATTCCATATTACCGCAAATAATTGACATTTTTAGTGTAAAAATGCATTTTTTTTGCATTTTTTATGAAAATTGTTCGTTTATTTGAGAAAAAAAGTGTATCTTTGCAGGCTGAAACGTGTGCGCCTACGTGTAAGGTGCGCCTACATGTGCATAAAACGTATATAATAATAACAAAAAAAATATGAAAAACGTATTAAAGTTAGTAGTAGTGATGACGGTTGTGTTGGCTGCTTTCGGCTGTCAACCGAAGCGCGAGTTGAATACGCGTGTCAGCAACACCACCGGATGGAATTATTTTGACCGGAAAACGACCAATTTCCAAGCGAACGAAGGTGTCGGAAACGTCTATCCCGTGGGTATGCTTCCTATTCAGGGTGGTTCTTTTACCGTTGGCGAAAAAGATGAGTTTGTGACCGCCCCGCGTAACAACGAGACCCGTACTATCACCGTTAGTTCGTTCTTTATGGATAAGTACGAGGTCAATAACCTCAACTGGAATGAGTACCTCCATTGGCTCGATGTGGTATTTGGCGCAGTAGCACCGGAGCTGGTTGAGAAAGCTAAACCGGATCACACCGTTTGGCGTGAGGATCTGGCGTACAACGACCCGTACGAGGACAACTATTTCGAGCACCCGGCTTTCTCCTTCTATCCTATTGTGGGTATCTCCTGGGAGCAGGCGATGACCTATTGCCAGTGGCGTACCGACCGTGTGAACGAGATGGCATTGATCAATGCCGGCGCATTGGCTATTCCTGCTTTTGGTGAACTGCAACCGACTGATGACGAGGCTGCTAAAGAGGAATGGGAGCAACAAACCGGTTATGAGATGTTCTCCTATGAGGAAGTAAGTCCCGAGGATCCGGAGCAGACTATTACGATGTACCGCCCGAGCTACGAGTGGATTCGTGACAAGTTTGTCTTCAATACCGAGAAATACCTCTTGGATCCGACCTATGACCCGGAGAAGGGTCGTCGTCCGTTCCGTGACAGTTATGGTGAGGAGCGCAAGGTGAAAACAGCCGATGGTATCTTCGTAACCGGTTATCGTCTGCCTACCGAAGCGGAGTGGGAGTTTGCCGCATATGCGCCGGTGGCCGGTCCTGATGGTCTGACCGTCGAGGGCAAGGTATATCCGTGGTCGGGTTATCACCCGCGTGACATGGTGCGCAATGTGGGTCAGATGCAAGCTAACTTTGTTCGTGGACGAGGCGACATGATGGGTGTCAGCGGTGCCCTCAACGATGCGTATGTTATCACCGCGCCGGTTGATGCCTTCGCTCCGAACGATTTCGGACTTTATAACATGGCGGGTAACGTCAACGAATGGGTGCTCGATGTATATCGCGAGACTACGTTCCAAGACGCTACCGAGTACAACACCTTCCGTGGTAACATCTATAGCCACCCTGTTTTGGGTGAGAACGGTGCTTACCAGGTGGATTCCATGGGCTTTGTGAAGATCGAGTGGGGTAAACCGGAAGATAAACGTGATGTATTGGATGGCGATTTCGCCAGCATGATCGATACCGACTATCCTTTGGATACCACCGGTTTTGCAGAGGTAAAAGGTACAGACCCCAAACTGGATCCGACCGACGTGCTCGCTCCGCGTGTTTCCAAGAGAAGCCGCGTTTACAAAGGTGGTTCGTGGGCTGATCGTATCTATTGGCTCAACCCCTCCAACCGTCGTTACCTGGATCAAGATAAGGCTTCCTCGAAGATCGGTTTCCGTTGCGCTATGTCCACACTGGGTGACCAGATCCCGAGCACACCGCTTGTTAAATAATTTAAAACTTAAATATACAGTATCATGAATTTTCCCGGAGATATTCGCTATACCAGCGAACATGAATGGATTCGCGTAGAGGGTGATGAGGCTTATGTAGGCATCACAGACTATGCACAGTCAGAATTAGGTGAAATCGTCTTTGTGGATGTACCGACTCTCGGTGAGACGGTAGGTCAGGGCGAAGTGTTTGGTTCTATCGAGGCAGTGAAGACCGTCAGCGACCTCAATATGCCGGTTACCGGCGAGGTGTTGGAGATCAACGGCGCGCTGGACGCTCAGCCGGAATTGGTGAACAACGATCCGTACGGTGAGGGTTGGATCATCAAGATCAGCGTGAAGGACGCAGCGGAGTTGGATAACTTGATGGATGCAAACGCTTATCAGGCAAGTCTTTAAGATACCTCTCCTTATAATACGCACATACGCGCTCACACGAGCGCGTATGTTTTTATAGGTGTCAAACCATTTCAAACTATCTCAAACCATTTCAAACCCTCCACTATGTCGGTGAGAAGAAGTAACCGGTGATCCATTGTGGCATACGCGTCTTCGACGGCGCCTTGTGCTCGAACGGAATAAAGTTTCCGTCGTTGCACTCCTCGATGATCTGATGCCGCTTTTTCTCGCCTACGCCGATTCGTGCGGCGATAGTGAGATAGACCTGCCAATTCCAGTTGGAAAGGTTTACTTTTCCATTATCCGTCTTTGCGTTAAAACGGATGTTATCCACCTGCGCGCGTGCGTTGAGGTGTACCCATTTATTGATCTCCCAACTGACCGCCGCACGCATGTTGCCCGTAAAATGAACAGGTGTACTCGGCTTGATGGTATAACTCGGGAATGATCGGTTGCTATGATGTAGTGAATCTATGTAAGATACATAGTTGATCGAGTAGAAAACGGCTTGCGCAGAGGCGGACAAGTGCAAAAGCACTTTGCCGTTATTAGGCGTGTAGTTGATGCCATAACCCAAACCTACTGCCACTTGGTGGGTTACCACTTGTTGCACTCTGTCCAAAAATATGACCGATAGTAAAGTGTCGTTATCAAGGGTCATCTCCGTATTCAAATACGATAAACTTAGGAGCAACGAACCGGCGGTTTTCTTCTGAATATACGATTGTTTGATAGCGGCATTGTGTGAATAGTGCGGACTGTTCAGTGCGTACCAGGCATTTAAATTGGTATTCGTGATACGCATGATGTTATCCTCCAATGTTTCTTTAAAAGCGACTTCACCTTTGATCTCAAATTCGGTCCGGATATTGGAACTTTTCTGGCGAAGCAGTTCCACGCCCCAACTCTTGCCTCCCAAAGAGAAATTGAGTTTTTGTGAATACGCGTGCAACGCATCCCACGAATAGCCGAAGTTCACGGACCTTATACCTACCTGAAAACCCAGATCCAAACTCGGTGTCGTGGTGGAACGAAGGCTTACGTTTCCTAATATCGGATCGTTAGCAATATTGACGGCGTATGTGGAGTGTATTCCTATCTCGCTGTTGGTGAAGGCGATTCTCCATTCGTTGTCCGGCAGGCCGATATACGCAGTGTCCACCTCATTGAGGCAGAAATTGTCAAGCCAGTTCATGCCGATACAATACCAATAAGCTAACTTATTGGGCTTGTCTCCCTCTTTCGCCCATGCGGAAACCGAGCCGGCAAGAATGGTGAGTAATACTATCAATACGCGTCTTTTCATAAATCCGCTGCAAAGTTACTCTTTTTTTTTGAATTGACCAAATTTAATCGCAAAAATCAAATCTTCACCTTCAGAAATGTCGTATTTTGAGACATTTTGAGCAAAAAATGAAGAAATATTGACGAATTTAGACAAAAAATTTGCGTATGTAAAATATTTGTAGTAACTTTGCAGTGACTATGTATTTATGCGTGCTTTGCGCATGTGTGGACGATGGTCTTCCACGCTGGAGGGAAGTGTCTCTTGTTGGGTGGAATAATGACATTTTTAAAGGCGTTTATTGAACGTTGTTTGTGACTCCCGGAAACTTCGCAACTTTCTTGTAATCAGTCCGGACAATAACCAATGAATGTCCTCGGGGTATGTAAATACCAACACTTACAATCAGGTAAGTGTAATGTATCGCTTTTTGGCGAATGCAATGTTTACATATTCAGCGTGGACTTCGGTTGTTTTTCTACTGGTTACAGGCATTGCGAAGGCCTATGGGAGCGTGAAGAACAAGTGATCTTCACGCTTTTTTTATGCCCTTGCTTTTCTCGACGCCACACTTTTCCCGCAAAAAGAAAGTTTTTTTGCAGAATTACCGCTTTTTTGTGCATGCCGGAGATTGATTAGTCTCCTGCACCCCGAAACACCCTTTAAATCCTCATAAACCACCGTTATCCGATACAAAATTGAAAAAAAACTATGTTTTATGACATATTACTTGCATTATTGAAAAAAAAGTCGTAACTTTGCACACTTTTTGATGAAAAGATCAAAACTCTTCTGTTATTCCGCAGGAAGCGTCCACGGAGACGGAAGATAAAAATATACATATTTTGACGTTTATTAACGTTATTGGCGGCTCCCGGAAACTTCGCAAATTTCTATTAACCAGCCAAAGAACAGCCAATAAATGTCCTTTTGGATTTATATCGCGTGCGCGCGTTATTTTCGCGTATGTGCGTGCAAAAGGATGCCTGCTGTATCTTTTCGATTAGAACCTTGCGAAATAGTTTGGGAGCATGAAGATAATCTTCGTGCTTTTTTGTTGTAGCCTTGAAGCACCAAGAGCCCATACTCCAATTACCAAAAACGAAACCAATATATACCCGTGCTCACTCCGCACGTTAAATGGAGTGAAATGACCTTTGACATAGTGTGTACTTATAGAAAAATGAGAAAAATGAAGTAAAAAATCATTTTTTTGCTCTAATGTTTGCATATTTCAAAAAAAAGCAGTAATTT